>NZ_CP033924.1:4213659-5618212 GCF_003815875.1 Chryseobacterium lactis | reverse complement strand
TTTTAAAATTGTTTTTTGGTAATGATCCTGTAACCTTTTTTATGTTTATGGCCATTGCATTTAATGGGACTATTTTTTTAACCACTTACTATATTTCAAAAATCTATTCTGTTAATATTTTATTTATTCTATTTACTTTTTTCAGTTTATTTTTCTACAAGACATTAGGAATAAATATTATAAGACAAGGAGTATCATTAGGATTTTTTATTTTAGGAATTGTTTTATTTTTTAATAGAAATAAAAACAAAAGTAAAATTCCTCTTATCTGTACATTTATTTTATGTATACTGTTTCATTTCACAAGTATTATTCCTATTGCACTTTTATTTACAATAAATTACAGTTATAAAAAAATCCCTATTAAGTACTTTTATATTTTATATGTCGTAAGTATTATTTTATCTTTTTTTAATTTTGGTTTCAACACAATCATAGATAGCAGTCTGGTTTCTACTGTTGATGAAAGAAGAAGTAGTTATCTTGATGCAAATGCTTCGGATGGCCTGTATCTTGTAGGATTTAAACCGCAATTTGTTATTTTTAATTCGTTTTTTTTGCTTCTTTTTATTTATTTGAAAAATAGAATGGATAAGAAAAATATTAAGGATACTATGTATTTAGTCATTTTTGAATTATTTATTCTTTTAAGTTGCATATTTTTTCTATTTTTCCATATTCCTTATTCCGACAGATGGGGCGTAATGTCTTGGATTTTAATTCCATTTTTAATGATGCCATATTTCAATAAGAAATACAATGATAAAATACCTTTTGCTGTCATAGTTCTCGGATTAGTGGGAATATTTATATTTTTTAGTAATTTATAACTATAAATACATGTGATATGAAATATAAGTTTTTATTAATTATTTTGTTTAATAGTTTCTTTTCTTGTCAGAAATCTGATTTTTCCTATTTATTGCCACCGGAAAATATTATTAATCAATATACTAAACCCTATTCACCCAATAATATAAACTTGAGTGGATGGGACAAGTTAGAGAGTATTCTCAAGAGTGGATATAGTAAAAACTCTAATCAGGATTATACAAAGGATATACAATCTTTCTTTGCTACCCATCGAAATATATTACTTCCGGATTATCCTATTTATATCAGTATTGGTCTAAAAATATCATCTAATACTAATGTTTTTTTTCAAAAGAACTCCAAGATTATTTACACTGGAGAAGTGAAGGGAAGACATTATGATATCGTAAAAATTGAAAATGCTGAGAATGTAACTTTATATAATCCGTATGTAGTTGGAAACAGAGAAGCTAAACTTAAGCACACAGGAGAATGGAACGCTGGAATATCAATTCAGGATGCTAAGAAAGTTACAATCTACAATCCTATCATAAAAAACACATGGGGAGATGGTATTTTTATTGGATCTGAAACGGCTGGCTTAAGCGAAGATGTGATGATAAACGGAGGATGGATTGATAAAGTAAGAAGGAACGGTATTACCATTACTTCCGGTAAAAATGTAACGGTAGAGAATATGCTGATTTCAAACACAGTGGGTACATTACCTCAAATCGGATTACACATAGAACCTTCTTTATATGAAGAAGTATTGGATGGGATTAATATAAAAAATGTATATACTTATAATAATGCAAGCGCAGGGTTAGGTATTAATCTGTATGCATTTTCAGATAAAGCAAAACCTACTAAAAATATTAATATTTCCATAGATGGCTTTGTTAGTAATTTATCCAATTATTCTATGTCGTTTTCTATTGGTGACCTAAATAATTCAAAAAAATATAATGGAAATATTTTGATTAAAAACTCTACTCTTACCAAACCCGGTGTCGGATATATTTGGAAAAATAAAGATAATGTAGAAGTGTCCTATATGAATATGAAATATAAATAATAAAATGAGGATAGAAAGTTAATCCGAAGGTTAACTTTCTGATGTTATGGATACACAAAATATAAAAAAACAAATGTTGAAAATTATAAGAGTTTCGACCGTCCCACTATCATTAAATGTACTGTTGAAAGGACAGTTGGCTTTTTTGAATAAATACTTTGATATAATTGCTGTTTCTGGAAAAGGAAAACATTTAGACATCGTAAAAGAACGTGAGAAAATTAAGGTCGTACCTGTTGAAATGGAACGAAAAATTTCTTTATTTAAAGATTTTATTTCGCTCGTGAACCTGTATAAAACTTTTAAAAAAGAAAAACCGGAGATTATTCACTCAATTACACCGAAAGCAGGCCTTTTATCAATGCTTGCCGGAAAAATGGCAGGTGTTCCGATTCGGATGCATACTTTTACAGGACTTATTTTTCCTACACATACCGGAGCGATGCAAAAGCTTTTAATATATATGGATAGATTACTATGTATGGCTGCTACCCATGTATATCCTGAAGGTAAGGGAGTAGAAAGTGATCTGAAGACATATAAAATTACAAATAAGCCATTGAAGATAATTGCAAATGGAAATGTAAATGGTATTGATTTGCAGCATTACCATATAGGCTCTTTCACTGCTGATTCCAATGATAATTTAAGAAAAGAATTGAATATTGATTCTAAAGATTTTATATTTATCTTTATAGGGCGATTGGTGAAGGATAAAGGAATTAATGAATTAGTGAAAGTATTCAGTGAATATAAAAGAGAGAATGTTAAACTTCTTTTAGTAGGACCTTTTGAAGATGATTTGGACCCCCTCAAGAAGGAGACTTACGTAGAAATAGAAAATAATAGTAATATTATTTGTGTTGGATTTCAAAAAGATGTCAGACCTTATTTTGCAATTTCTAATGCGTTAGTGTTTCCCAGTTATAGAGAAGGGTTTCCAAATGTTGTAATGCAAGCAGGTGCTATGGGGCTTCCCGCAATTGTTACCGATATCAATGGTTGTAATGAAATAATAAAGAATGAAGAGAATGGATTGATAATACAAGTCAAAAATGAAGAGGAGATTAAGAGAGCAATGGAAAGAATGGTAAATGATCAGGAGCTCTATTTGAAGATGAAGGGGAAGGCCAGACAAATGATTGAAGATAGATATGATCAGGTTTTTGTTTGGAATGAGTTACTGGAAGAATATAATTTGTTATTAGCTGAAAGAAAATAAAGAGTATAAAATTTGAAAATTAGTGATCCATCTTTAATTTTCAATATATAGTATCTGTTAAAGTATAATTTTTTATGTATAAGGTGTTTTTTAAGAGAATCCTAGATATTTTAGTCGCATTTTTTGTTATCATATTTCTACTTCCTATATTTCTAATAGTATATATTTTAGTGAAGATAGATAGCTCTGGAAATTTCTTTTTCTTTCAGGAAAGATTAGGTTATAAAGGTAAGGTCTTTAAAATATATAAGGTAAGAACGATGTATGATAAAGAAAGAATAGTGGGCCGGGAAATATTAAAAGGGGATGCAGAAGTAACTAAAGTTGGAGAATATTTACGGCGTTTTAAAATAGACGAGTTACCTCAGATTATCAATGTTTTAAAAGGTGATATGACATTAGTAGGACCTCGTCCATGTTTGCCAAAACAATTACAGGAATTTAATGAAGATGGAAAGAAACGTATTGAAGTTGTTCCAGGTCTGACTGGGTTATCTCAAATAAATGGAAACATTCATCTATCTTGGGAAGAAAGATGGAAATATGATAGAGAATATGTTGAGAATCAAAGCTTCTTATTGGATTTGAAAATCATATTCAAAACATTTTTAATACTTCTTAACGGAGAAGATAAATATTTAAAGCGTCCAAATGTGTAAAGTATTAGTAATAGGAGCCGTAAATACGACTGCAAAGATTATTCAGAAATTAGTAGACCATAATCTGCATGTTGTGGGGGTTTTGGGGCACGAACCCAAAAATAAGGACAAAGTTTCCGGATGGGCTGATTTGTCTCTGTTATCATCAACATTCAATATTGACTATAAGGGATTTACCAAAATTAATGATGATGCCAATCTTAAATGGGCTTTAGAAGCCAAACCAGATATTATTTTTGCTGTTGGTTTCTCTCAGTTATTACATGAACAATGGTTTTCTATTTCTAAATTAGGCTGTATAGGTTTTCATCCTACCATGCTTCCTCTTGGAAGAGGAAGAGCACCCTTAGCCTGGATTACATTAGAACAAACATATGGTTCAGCTTCATTTTTTTTGATGGGAAAAGGTGCAGATGATGGACCAATTTTTAGCCAGTCAATATTTAAGGTTGAAGAAAATGATGATGCGGGAAGTGTAGAAACAAAAATATTAAAACATATAGATGTTGCATTGGATCAATGGTTACCGGAACTGAAAAAAGGATTTTGGAACCCAATTCCACAAGCTGAATATCTTGCTTCTTACTATGGAGTACGAAAAGAAGAAGATGGACTCATTAACTGGAATGATAATGCTGGTAGTATTAATAGACTGATTAAAGCCGCATCAAGACCGCATCCTGGAGCTTACACTTATTGCAAAGATGAAAAACTGACTATTTGGTCATCAAGGATAGAAAAAGAAATTCAATTCAAGGGAGTCATTGGAAGGGTTTTGCTCAAAAACGATGAAGGTAAACTTCTTATACAAACTGGACAAGGTCTCGTATGGATTGAAGATTATGAATTTGTTGATCAGGAAATTTCCATTAATGTTGGGGATAAGTTAGGGTACAATATCGAAGACGAAATTTATAAAATAAAAAAAGATTTAAAAAAATTAAAAGATGAATAGAGTAGTTGTAGTAGCGCCACATGCTGATGATGAAATAATTGGATGCGGAGCCACCATTGCCAGGCATATTAAATCGGGAGATGAAGTTACAGTTGTTATTGCAACCAATGCTTCTATAGGTGCGCCAGAGCTTTTCACTGCGAGCCAAATAAAAAATGTTCGTTCAGAAGCTATTGCAGCACATCAGTTTTTAGGAGTAAAAGAAACAATTTTTTTAGAGTTTCCTGCGCCTGCACTTAATTCTTTTCCAGAATTTAAGATTTCTTTAGAACTCTCTGAAATATTTCAAAGAATTAAACCAACTCATTTATATATTCCTCATCCCGGTGATATCCATCAAGATCATAAAGCAATCTATCGTGCTTCATTAGTTGCCGCAAGACCGCAAGGAGAGAATAAGATTTCAAATATTTATTGTTATGAAACCCTTTCAGAAACAGAATGGACTCCTATGCAGGAAAAAGCATTTGTACCAAACCATTTTGTAAATGTTACAGATGTTTTTTCAAAAAAGACGGAAGCTATGAATTTTTTTGGCTCACAAATAAAAAAATTCCCTCATTCTCGTTCTATAGAGGCTTTTGAAGCATTAGCTATGTATAGAGGAGCTACTGTGGGCGTAGAAAGAGCAGAAGCTTTTTCGGTTGAAAGACAGTTAGTTATCTAGTAAATAGATCTTAAGATTAGAATCAATATTTTTCTTCTTAAATGCTAATAAAATAGCTGAACTTTGAGACAAATAGTGATATTACCGTGGTTTTTTAACATAAATTATTTGTTTGTAGAATTGGATATCAATAATATTACATAGCAGAAATGACAATTAATAATAAACTTTTAAGAGCTTTAGACAGAAGTGAAAAAGCTTATGCTTTATATCTTCACAACAAAAAATACTTTCAGGCTCTGAGAATATATAATGCAAATAAGAATATATATGAATTATTAAATGAGTATATATATACTTGTGAAGAGAAAGATACGCCTCTTGTTATTGAGTATATTTTTCATTTAGAAGACTGGTTTAACCAATTTGAAACAGAGGAATCTACCAATCTTGCTGATGTTTTTGTTTTTCACAGGCTAGAGGGAGCGATCTCTTTTCCCAAAAATTTTAAAAATATTTTATAATGAGATATGCTTTTGCCGGAGATAGAAAAATAAGCTGTGATATTTTAAACATTCTTATAAATAAAGGATTCAATCCCTCTGCTCTGATGGTTACAGATGGAGAAACTTCCTCACATTCAGACGAACTGATTCAGATTAGTAAATTATCAGATAGTCTTATACTAAAAGGTAAAAAAGATCTAAATGACCTGGAAAAGCTGCGTTTGCTGGAAAATTTAGATTTGGATTATATTATTGGAATTCATTATCCATATATTATAAGCTCTCAATTATTAAACATTCCGAAAATAGGCTTTTTAAATCTTCATCCAGCATATTTACCTTATAATAAAGGATGGAATACCCCATCTTGGGCTATTATGGATAAGACCGACTATGGAGCTACATTACATTTTATGACTGAAGCCTTAGACAAAGGAGATATTATCCATCAAAAAAAGCTGGAAGTAGCACCTAATGATACTGCTAATACTCTTTATCAAAAAGCCCTCGATTTAGAAAAGGAAGTTTTTACCGAAGCATTGGAAGATATAGTGAGTCTAAATCCTCCTAGGTCAGTTCAAAAAGAAGAAGGAACAAGTTATAAAAAGAAGGATTTAGAAAAAATAAGAGAATTTGATTTAGAAGAGCGTGTTATAGTAAAAGATTTCTTAGATAAACTTAGAGCACTATCGACAAATTCTAATGATGAATTAGCGTATTTTAATGATAGCAATAAAAAAATTGGAGTTAAAATTGAATTTTTCAATTTGGATTGACAATAGTTGTTTAAAAATAGCTTCATTAAAAGAGAAACTATAATCTTTTATATCATTTAGTTGATTATCAGTGTTTCTTATTAATAATAAAGTAATTAAATAAATTCATATTTAAATTCTTACAGATGAGTAATAAAATATGGTTATCCTCTCCACATATGGGAGGCAACGAATTAAAATATATCAATGAAGCATTCGATGAAAATTGGGTGGCTCCATTGGGGCCTAATGTAAACGGATTTGAAGATGATCTGGAGGCATTTTTAGGCAAAAATGTAAAAGTAGCAGCGCTGTCTGCAGGGACTGCAGCATTACATCTTGCTCTTATTGAATGTGACGTACATCATGGAGATGAGGTTATCTGTCAGTCAATGACGTTTTCAGCTTCGGCTAATCCTATTGCTTATTGTGGGGCAATTCCTGTTTTTGTAGACAGCGAACCAGATACATGGAATATGTGTCCGGATGCTCTGAAAGAAGCAATAGAAGATAGAATACAAAAAGGGAAAAAGCCTAAAGCAATTATTGTTGTTCATTTGTATGGTATGCCTGCTAAAATGGATGAGATCACAGCTCTTGCTGTAGAATATCAAATACCAATAATTGAAGACGCAGCAGAAGCCCTCGGTTCAACATACAAAGGACAGGCGTGTGGAACGTTTGGCCGTTTTGGTGTTTTAAGTTTTAATGGAAACAAAATTATTACCACATCAGGAGGTGGAGCTTTGGTCTGCCATACCCAGGAAGATAAAGATAAAGTTGTTTTTCTTTCCACACAAGCAAGAGATAATGCTCCTCATTATCAACATTCTCAGATTGGTTTCAATTATAGAATGAGTAATATTGTTGCAGGAATAGGAAGAGGGCAGATGGAAGTACTTAATGATAGGGTTTCTGCCCGTAGAGCAATGCATGACTTCTATGTTGATATTTTTAAAAATATTAACGGAGTTACGGTATTTTCCGAACCGGAAAGTGATTTCTATTCAAACCATTGGTTATCCGCGGTAATTATTGACCCGGAGGTTAGTGGTAAAAACAGAGAAGATTTAAGACTTGCATTATTGAAAGATAACATTGAATCCAGACCACTTTGGAAGCCAATGCACCTGCAACCGGTTTTTGAAAACGCTCCTTACTACGGTGGTAATATTTCTGAAAAACTTTTTGACAATGGATTGTGCCTACCTTCAGGTTCTAACCTGTCAGACGAAGACAGAAATAGGATAGAAAAAATTATTCGTTCCTTCTTTGGGATTTAATATTTTAATTTGATGAATCAGTATACATATTGGAAAGTAGTTCTGGACTTTATCTTTGCGGTGATATTAACCATTTTCCTTATGCCAGTATTGATTATTTTATTTGCGATTGCCTCTCTGGATACATCTTCCAACGGAATTTTTTTCCAAACAAGAATAGGGCAGCATGGGAAACCTTTTACCATTTTAAAATTTAAAACAATCCACGAACAGAAGCGTACTTGTTCTAAAATAGGAACAGCTCTTAGGAAATTTAAATTAGATGAGCTTCCTCAATTATTTAATATTTTAAAGGGGGACATGAGTTTCGTTGGCCCGAGACCGGATATTGTAGGATATTATGATAAACTTACAGGTGGAGACAGAAAGGTTCTGGAACTGAAACCCGGATTGACCTGTGAAGCAAGCATCAAATATAGAAATGAAGAAAGTATTCTGAGAAATATGAAAGATCCCTTAGCTTATAATGATGAAATATTATTTCCAAACAAAGTAAAAATGAATCTTGATTATTTTGAAAATATATCTTTAAAAAATGATACAAAGATTTTGTTTAAAACATTAATAACCATATTAAAATAGACTCTTTTCACCATCATGAAAATAAAAGAAACTCCCCTAAAAGATTGTTACATTATAGAACCCACCATCTTTGAAGATGACAGAGGCTATTTCTTTGAAAAATTCAACGAGAAGAAATTCGAAGAATTAACAGGAATGAACGGGCATTTTGTACAAGATAACATTTCTAAATCTTCTTACGGAGTACTGAGAGGACTGCACCTTCAGAAAGGAGAACATGCTCAGGCGAAATTGGTGTCGTGCCTTGAAGGAAGTGTTTGGGATGTTGCGGTAGATCTTCGCGAAGATTCTCCCACATTCGGGCAGTGGTTCGGAATTGAACTGACGGCTGAAAATAAACTACAGCTTTATATTCCAAGAGGTTTTGGACACGGTTTTTCCGTATTAAGTACCAATGCTGTATTTTCGTATAAATGTGATAACTTTTATAACAAAGATTCAGAGGGCAGTGTGAAATTTGATGACCTGGATCTTGATATCGACTGGAAAATTGATGATCAGGATGCAATCCTTTCAGAAAAAGATAAGAATGCTCCCGGATTTAAAGAAAAAAACTTTTAAAGTATATCCCTGAAAACCACTTTTCTAAAGTGGTTTTTATTTTTTTAACCCTTAACTCTTCAATATTTTGTATCTTTGCAGACTCAAAATCAAAAAGATGCGTACAAAATCTGTAGGGAAGAAGAAAATCAATGTAGTCACTCTTGGATGTTCCAAGAATGTATACGATTCTGAAGTATTAATGAGCCAGCTGAAAGCCAATGGCAAAGAAGTGGTTCACGAAGACCGTGGTGACATCGTTGTAATTAATACCTGCGGATTTATTGATAATGCTAAAGAAGAATCTATCAATACAATTCTTGATTATGTAGATGCTAAAAACAGAGGTGAAGTTGAAAAAGTATTCGTTACAGGATGCCTTTCTGAAAGATACAAACCGGATTTGATCAAAGAAATTCCGGATGTAGATCAATATTTCGGAACCAGAGACCTTCCGATTCTGTTGAAACACCTTGGTGCCGATTACAAGCATGAATTAGTAGGAGAAAGGTTGACAACAACCCCTAAGCATTATGCATACCTAAAGATTTCTGAAGGTTGTGACAGACCATGTTCTTTCTGTGCAATTCCTTTGATGCGAGGTGGACACATTTCTACCCCTATTGAAAAACTGGTTTCTGAAGCTCAGAAATTAGCGAAAAAAGGAACAAAAGAATTAATTCTTATTGCTCAGGATCTTACTTATTATGGTTTGGATCTTTATAAAAAACGTGCTTTAGGAGACCTGTTAAAAGAATTGGTAAAAGTAGAAGGAGTAGAGTGGATTCGTCTGCATTACGCTTTCCCAAGTGGTTTCCCTGAAGATGTTTTGGATATTATCCGTGAAGAACCGAAAGTTTGTAATTATATAGATATTCCTCTTCAGCACATCAATTCTGATTTGTTGAAATCAATGAAAAGAGGAACTACTCACGAAAAGACCAATGCACTTTTAGATAAATTCAGAGAAAAAGTTCCGGATATGGCGATCAGAACGACATTGATCGTAGGATATCCTGGGGAAACAGAAGAAAGATTCCAGGAGCTTAAAGATTGGGTTAAAGAACAGAAATTCGACAGATTGGGATGTTTTACCTATTCTCATGAAGAGAATACCACGGCACACGTCCTGGAAGACAATATTCCACAAGAAGTAAAAGAAGCCAGAGTGGAGGAGATTATGGAATTGCAGTCTCAGATCTCGTGGGAAAAGAACCAGGAAAAAATTGGAAAAACCTTCAAATGCGTTTTTGATCGTAAAGAAGGAAATTATTTCATTGGAAGAACAGAATATGATTCTCCCGATGTTGATAACACAGTTCTGGTATCAGCAGAAGATACTTATATCTCTATAGGTGAATTTGCAGAGGTAAGAATTACTTCAGCTGAAGAATTCGACTTATACGGAGAACTGGTATAAAAACGAAAAAGCTAATTAACTAGTAATCAAATAGAAATAATAGGTGCTCTAAGTGCATAATAGATAAGATATTACGAAAATTTAACATAGATACTTTTCTATATGGATTTTTATAGTGTTGATTTTCAGTTAATTGATATTTTGTCTCATTAAGAAATTTTAATTTTCTTTTGTAAAGTATACAAATTAAAAAATTATGTCTTAAATTTGCGGCACAAGCAATATTTTTAAATCATATGCTTTCAATAAGTTATTTGTTGAAATGAGGCTAAAACTCAATGGAATATGTTTTTTTTGTTTATATTAGCTTTATGATGATAATCACATGTTGAGATGCATCTTCCTTTTTGGAAATATTGATGAAAAATAATGTAATTAAAATCTTTAAAAACTTATGAAAAAATTTTTATTAACAGCAACTATGCTGGTTTGCCTTTCGGCATTTTCCCAGGCTCAGCAAGGGCGTGTGGGGATTAACACGACCACACCCAACGCAACATTAGAGGTTGCAGGATTCCCTACAGATGCAACTAGACCTGACGCTCTATTAATCCCTCGTTTAACAAGAGCTCAACTGGCAGCAAAAGATGCGGTATATGTGGCTGCACAAAACGGAGCACTTGCTTTCGTTACCACTATTGATGGTACTGTAACGGCTAAAACAACAAATGTAACAGCAGTAGGATTTTACTACTATGATACTGTATCTTCTACTTGGAAAACTCTAGGTGGTGGTGCAGCTCCTGCAGCATTTAGATTGAACTTAGGCCAAGCGGCTGCTACCAACTATGATTGGACAAATTCGAATTTTGATTTTTGGGAATTTACTTCTGGAACTCAGTTAACTTTACCAGCTCCTGCTTCTTATAACGGGAGAACAATCTATTTAAGAAACCAAACCGGAGGTACACTACAGTTCGCAGGAGCTGATGGAGTAGGAACTCCTAAAGGGATGGCCTCTTTCACAGGTATCGCCGCTGTTCAGATTTACAGCAATGGTACAAATTGGTATCTAGTTTCAGGTAGAAATTAATATATAAAAACATAAATTAAAATGAAAAATATTTTCTTAAATATAGCAGGAATGGTATTATTGTTCTTAGGAGCAAATGCTAATGCACAGGTTTTAAGTAATGGTAATGTTACTTCCGCCTTAGCAAATACAAACTTTTTTATGGATGCTAGTAACTTTGAAGGACTAGCCAATACAAGTTATGGTAGAGGTTTAGGATTCCCTAGAACAAACCTTACAACTTTTAGTTTTGATACAGGAGCCATGGACAATACAGTTATTGTTTCTGATTTTGACGGTATGGTTGTTTACAATACAGCAACAGGTAATACTGCAGCTGGGCAAGGAGTAAGCACTGCTGTAGCTCCGGGATTCTATTACTTTTCTAACCCAGGAAACCCAGGAAATATTACTAACGGTAGATGGACACCACTAGGTGGTAGTGCTAATGCTGGAAAAGTAAACATTTTGCCTACAGAAACAATTACTAACACATCTGTAAATAGTAAGCAAGTGTATGCTATTAAAGGTACATTTACTACATTAGGTAATTCTACAGCTGTAAATATTCCTGCACCGGCAGGGATGACGGCTATGTATGGTATTACAATCTACAAAGCAGGAACAAACGTTGTATATGACAGAAGTTTATATTCTTATACTGTAGCTACTACTAATGGAAATGCCATTACTGGTTCCCCAAGCATGTCTGTAGTATATCCTGCAGATACTTATGAGTATGTATTAGAATATTTAAAACAATAAAGAATTTTATTTAATTACATATAAAACCAATGAGTTCCCTCATTGGTTTTTTGTTTATTATATATTGCTGTTAATTTTTGATCTTGGTTCGTACTTTGAAATTATATTAATGGATAAAGGAGCATTATTGTTCTAGTATATTAGAAATTATGAGTAGGATATAACTGGCTTAATTAGTTTATTGGCTACTTATTCAAATTATCTTGTTTGAACTGGTAGTAAAGATTAATGAGGATTTCTACCTAAATGGATCAGTTTTTGCTGCTTAAAACTAGAGCATAAACTGAAAAAAAATTAACTTTATTTAACTTATTGTTTATCAATTGTTTACAAAAGTTAATTTTTTAAATTATGCATGAATTAGTTAATTCTATTAACTTTTAAGGTCTTTTTTTAACACTTTTTAACAGTGTTGTCTAAAATCCCTATCCATAGGGGGTTACAGAGTTGATTAACATATTTTTAAGGTTTTGTTAACTGTTTTTAACAATTGGAGTAGGGAGTTAAGAAGATTCCTGATACATTTGCTCCGTCAAAACCAATAAAAAGTTCAAGATGATGAAAAGATTCATTCTCGTAATCATAATGATGATTTCAACCCTGGGTGTTTACTCTTTTACTAGTAATGCCTTAGATGCGAAAAAAACAAGTTATGCATCGTACTACCACGATAAATTTAACGGTAGAAAAACTGCTAGCGGAGAAATTTTTGATAATTCAAAGTTTACTGCAGCAAACAGAACGCTTCCATTTGGAACAAATGTTAAGGTTACTAACCTTAAGAATGGTAAAGAGGTAATAGTAAGAATTAATGACAGAGGGCCTTTCCATTCATCAAGATCTTTAGACATGTCTAAAGCTGCGTTCGATGAGATCGGAGATATCAACCATGGTACTATTCCGGTCGAATATGAAATTGTCGATTAATTTTATGATTTAAATTAATAAAGCCAGCTGATTCAGCTGGCTTTTGTGTTTCTATAGGTCTTAATTATACATTTAATTCTAACAAAGCCGGACAATGATCGGAATGTACCGCTTCTTTTAAAATAACGGCTCTGCTGAGCTTATCCTTTAAGCTGTAAGAAGTGAAGTTATAATCCAGTCTCCATCCTTTGTTTCTGGCTCTTGAATTTTGTCTGTAGCTCCACCATGTATAATTGTCCGGTTCATTATTGAAGAATCTGAAACTGTCGATCAGTTCACACTCATTAATGAATTGAGTCATCCATTCCCTTTCCATAGGAAGAAATCCTGATACGTTCTTTAAACCGACAGGGTTGTGAATATCGATGGCTTCGTGACAGATATTAAAATCACCCGATATAATAAGATTGGGAATTTCTTTCTTTAGATTTTTAATATATTCTAAAAAATCGTGGCAAAATTGCATCTTGAAATCCAACCTTTCGATATTGGATGCTGACGGAACATACACTGAAATTACAGAATAGCCGTCAAAATCAGCACGGATGATTCTTCCTTCATTATCGTAGCTTTCTATACCGCAGCCATACTCTACATGATTAGGTTTTACTTTTGAAGCAATACCGACCCCACTGTAGCCTTTTCTTACCGCCGAATGCCAATAACTATGATATCCCAGCTTTTCAAGACTTTCAATATCTATCTGGTCATTTCCGGCTTTGCTTTCCTGAATACAGATAATATCCGGATCAGCAATTTTCAACCACCCTAAAAAATCTTTTGTAAATGCCGCTCTTATTCCGTTGACATTATAGGTAATTAATCTCATGAGTTATTTATAAAGAATTTAAAATTATCATTGTATTTGGAAGGTATAAACTCCGTGATTTCATAATCTGCGATCTGATGAGTATAAAAAGGATCTTCACTGATGATCTGTTCTATTTCATTTTTAGATTGAGCGTTGGCTATGATAATACCTCCGCTTCTCGGTTCTTTTCTTCCCGAAGCAATAAACTTTCCCGAGTCATAATATTTTTGAAGAAATACATTGTGTTCCGGTAGGTGCTGTTCCACATTTTCAAGAGCAACTTTGTACGTAAGCGAAATAATAAACATTATTTATTTTTTACGAAGATATAAACTTAAAAAAAGAAGCGGAAAAAATCGAATGATTTTTTCCGCTTTTAAACCCAAAATTAAATAAACTATGAAAAGAACTACTTGGGTTCTAAAACACTGATCGGAATAATACATTCTTCCAGTGAAATACCTCCGTGCTGGTAGGTTTCTTTATAGTAATTTACAAAGTGATTATAATTCTTTGGATAAGCCAGGAAAATATTGTTTTTGGCAAAAATATATTTCGAGCTTAAATTTCCTTTTGGAAGGAACAGCTTTTCCGGGTTGGTAATGGCCCATACATCACTGTCATCATACGTTAAACTTTTACCGGTTTTGTATCGGATGTTAGTTGAAGTCTCTCTGTCTCCGACTACTTTGCTTGGTTTTTTTACATATACCGTTCCGTGATCGGTTGTGATGACAAGCTTATAGCCGTTTTCAGCTGCCGTTTTAATAATTTTTATAAGTGAAGAGTTTTCAAACCAATTGAATGTCAGTGATCTGAATGTCTTGTCGTCACGGATAAGCTGATCTACAATGTGATTGTCGGTCTTAGCGTGAGATAAAATATCAATGAAGTTATAAACAATGACTAATAAATCATTGTTCTTATGTTGATTGAAATCATCATAAATCTTTCTTTCAAAATCGGCGTTCAATACTTTAAGGTATTTCATCGATTTAGAACCAAGACCAATTCTTTTCATCTGGTCTTCCAGGAAATCACGCTCGAATTCATTCTTATTCCCTTCTTCATTATCATTAAACCATTTATCCGGAAAACGTTTCTCAATCTCAGAAGGCATTAAACCTGCAAAGAATGAATTTCTTGCATATTGTGTCGCCGTAGGAAGGATACTGTAGTAATAATCTTCCGATACTTTATTGTAGTATTTTGTAAATAAAGGTTCAATCACTTTCCATTGATCGTAACGAAGATTGTCAACCATCAGCAAAAGAACTTTATCCTTTTCCATCTCAGGTTTTACCTTTTCCTTAAAAAGGGTATGGCTCATCAGAGGTTTATCAGAGTCAATAAGCCAGTCTGCATAATTTTTTTCAATAAACTTCGCAAACTGAATATTAGCTTCTTCCTTTTGAGACTGTAAAAGATCTGCAAATTCATTATCTGCTACTTTGTCAAATTTGATTTCCCAGCTCAGGATTTTTTTGTAATATTCTGCCCATTCCTGATACGTTCTCAGATAAGAAAGTTCCATGGAAAGGTTTCTGAATTCCTGCTGATACTGTAAAATTGTTTTTTGCTCAACAAGATTGTCTTCCTGAAGGTTTTTCTTTAAAGAAAGCAATATTTGATTGGGGTTTACAGGTTTCAGAATATAATCGGCTATCTGAGAACCAATGGCCTCTTCCATGATATGTTCTTCTTCACTTTTCGTTACCATTACTATTTTTAAGGAATTATCTTTTTCCTTAATCATCGGAATAGCTTCAAGCCCGGAAATTCCAGGCATATTTTCATCAATTAATGTTAATGCAAATTTCTCTGAATCCATAAGTTCCAAAGCCTCATTCACATTATTTACAGGGGTTACCTGGTAGCCCTTTTTTTCTAAAAATACGATATGAGGTTTAAGTAAATCTATTTCATCATCGATCCATAATATCTTTTCTGACATAATTTATTTTTTACATGGTTATTGTATCAAAATGTTGACCAAATCCTTTTAAAATCTCACAAAATCGAAAGATTAAAAGTTAAATATTAGTTAAATGAAAATCCGGTGCAACATTTCTTTTTTTGTGAGTCTTAATTATTGGTTTTTATATACAGCAGGGCTCTTTCCAATACTTCATCTTTTCCTTCTTTAATCCCTTCTATAGTTGGCTTAATTATAATATCCGGAATAATTCCGATCCGCTGGGTTTCTTTTCCGTCGGGGTAGTAGGCACCGAGACCGGTAAAACGGGTATCAAGGTCTGCAATTTTAAAAGTAATGACATCTCCATTGGCTCCTGATGTATTACTTCCGATTACCTTAGCTTTCGGGTGTTGTTTAAACATCATCGCAGTAGTCTCTGCCTGACTTTGCGTGCTTTCGTTTACTAGAACGATGACATTGCCTTTATAGTATTCGGGATTCTTTTTGCCAACAATATTTTTTCTGCTGTAAAATTTGCCGGGATAATCTGTGTCCGGAAAAGTGAACATATAGTATATGGTTGTTTCCGGAAGAAAAAGATGGCTTAATGGCCCGATGGTTTGATTAGGATAATTTCTAAGATCAAAAATAATGGATTTCGTAGATTTTAGATTTCTGTACATTTCATCCAAATCTTCCTTCTTTATAATTCCCATATTGACATAGCCCACTTCATGGTCTATGAATTTCCACTTTTCCGGCAGCTTCTTTTTATCGTTGAGAATATCTTTAGCAAAATAGGTCTTAGCATTAATAACCAGATTTTGTCCGTTTCTTTCAAGTTTGAGAGGAATTGAATCCTGCTTACCGGATAAAAAGAAATTTTTTACCTTTTCTATTTTTCCCCAGGAATTGGAAGCAGGAACATATTTGCTGAAATTGTTGACCATCTGTGAAATGGTTTGGCCATTTACATCATAAATCACATCTCCTATATTCAATGGAATTTTTTCATTAAACCGGTTGGAATAAATTTTTGTCACTACTAATTTTCCTTCGGCATAAAGATATTCCACAGGAACTTTTCTGTCCCCATACTGGTTAAGACTGATTTGCTTTGAATAAAGATAAGCGTGTGAATCATCAGTTTTAGTAACAAGCTCTGCTAATGTTAAATGATAGCTTTCATCATTATTAACAACTAAAAACTTAGGAATCATTTCTTGCAAAACATCATTCCAGTTCTGATCGGTTTCATATTTGTAAGGGAAAAAATATTCTACATAATTCCAATATCTGAATAATTCCAGTAAACTGATTGCGGTGGATGTGAATTTCGAACCGTATGAATTCTCATTTCTAAAGTATATTTTCCTTCCCCCTTTCCCAAAGTAATGATTGTTTCCGACATTTCGGTTGTTTTCAATATAGTGCAGCTTTTGGGCAACGTTTCTGGTGTAGAGATCAGTATTGTCAATCCAGTTCAGATCAAAATTTTTAAGGAAATAGACTTTGTCATCCTTTTTTGAACATTCTTTGCAGTTCTCAACCTTTCCCAGGCTTTCAATCCAGTTGGAATATAAAACATTTAATTCTTTTTTATCAGTAATAGCCTTAAGCTCTTCTATTTTTTGAAAAAGCTGCTGATTCCAATCCTGGTTTCCTTTCGCTACAGCAGGATGATAGTATTTTAAAAACCCCCAAACTCTGCATAGAGATTCCAGTTTCTGAGTTTCAGATAAAACCTGCCCGGAAAGATGTAAGCTAAAAAATAGTAAAATGAAAAGAGAATACTTTCTCATCAAAAGAGTTGAGTTTTTCTCAAAGATAAATGATTAATGCAAGAACAACAAAGGTTTTTTAATGAATAATCGGGGTAGGACACGATAGCTTTCAGCTTTCCACGTTTTAATACTAATTTAATCATCCTTCAAATTTAAAATCCCTAACTTTGTTTACTAATATTGACCGTTCAATGCAGAATAAGCTAAAAATCATCAACGATCCTGTTCACGGGTTTATCAAGATTCCACACGAAATTTTATTTGATATTATAGAACATCCTTACTTTCAAAGATTGAGAAGAATCGGGCAGACCGGTCTTCTGAATCTGATTTTCCCGGGTGCCACTCATACAAGATTTCATCATGCGCTGGGAGCAATGCATCTGATGTTTACAGCACTGGAAACATTGAAGCAGAAAGGAGTTAAAATATCAGAAGAGGAGGAAAAAGGAGCGATGTTGGCAATTTTGATGCATGATATTGGTCATGGTCCGTTTTCACATGCATTGGAAAGTATGCTGATGGATGACTGGCATCATGAAAATCTTTCGCTTTTGTTGATGAATAAATTGAATGAAGAATTTGATGGACAACTTTCCATGGCCATTGAAATGTTTCAGGGAAAATATCACAGAAAGTTTTTTAATCAGCTTATTTCCTCTCAATTAGATGTTGATCGTTTGGATTATCTGAAACGGGACAGCTTTTTTACGGGGGTATCAGAAGGAAATATCAATACTCAAAGGATTATTTCCATGATGAATGTTTGTGAAGAAGGAGAATTGGTTATTGATGCAAAAGGAATTTATTCCATTGAAAATTTTCTGACGGCAAGAATGTTTATGTATTGGCAAGTTTATTACCATAAAACATCTGCCCTGGCCGAATTTCTTTTGGTTAAAATTCTTAAAAGAGCAAAATATCTGATCTCTCAGGGAGAAGAATTACCGGCGACGGATAATCTCAGATATTTTTTATACCGCGGTAAAAGTGCAGCTACAGACGAAGATATACAAAGATTTACGCAACTTGATGATAATGATATAATTCAGGCCATGAAAGAATGGCAAAATTCTGAAGATTTTGTTTTATCCTATTGGTGTAAATGTGTGATCCAGAGAAACCTGCCTAAAACAATCATTTCATCGCACGCTTTTACACCGGAAATAGTTGAAGAAAAAATAAAAAATACCAATCAATTTTTTGGAATCAATAACGGAGAAGAGCTGGTTCATGAAATCAAAAGAAAACTTTTGCCTTATGATACAGAAAAGCAACCGATCTATTTATTGCAGAAAAATGGCAAGAAAATGAAGCTTCATGAGTCGGAAGACCAGCTTTTATCAGGGTTGATGGTTAATAAAACAACACGCTATATCCTTATGTTTCCGAGAGATATTTCTCAGTTCAATTCTTAAAGAATATTAAAATTCACGATCTCAAACTAAAAGATGTTTGCAAATTATAGAATTTCTTATCTTTGCAGAATATGGAATTTACAGCTTCGCAAATTGCAAGTTTTATTGACGGAAAAATAATAGGTGACGAGAATGCACTTATTACTGGGGTTTCACCAATCGAAAATGGAGAAACTGGGCATCTTTCTTTTATAGCACAAGATCGATTTTCTCATTATTTAGATACCTCAAAATGCTCCGTAATTATCGTTTCGGAAAAGCTTTTAGCTAAAAATAATTATACTTCTACCTTAATCGTTGTAAAAGATGCTTATCTTTCTTTTCAGGTTCTGATGAATTTATATCAGGAAATGAAGGGAAGAAAAGAAGGCATTGAGGATGGTTCCTCTATTCACGATACGGCTGTGATAGGTGAAAAAGCCTACATCGGAGCATTTACTTATGTTTCGGAAAAAGCCAAAATCGGAGATGGTTCACAAATTTATCCTCATGTTTACATCGGAAAAGGAGTAAAAATCGGTAAAAACTGTAAAATAGACAGTGGAGCACGTATTTACGACTATTGTATTATTGGAGATAACTGCGTTATTCATTCCAATACGGTAGTAGGAGGTGATGGTTTTGGTTTTCAGCCGACAGCTGACGGGTTTAAAAAAATTCCACAGCTAGGAAATGTAATTATTGAAGATGATGTTGAAATTGGTTCCAACTGTAGTATCGACAGAGCTACCATAGGATCTACCATCATCGGAAAAGGAACAAAAATAGATAATCTGATCCAGATTGCCCACAACGTAAAAATAGGACAGAATAATGTAATTGCAGCACAAGCCGGAATTGCAGGTTCTACGATTATTGGGGATTGGAACCAGATAGGAGGTCAGGTAGGAATTGTTGGACATATCAAGATCGGAAATCAGGTGAAAATTCAAGCCCAGAGCGGAGTGAATTCTAGCGTTAACGATAAAGAAACATTGTACGGCTCACCGGCAATCAGCTACAATGATTATCTGAGAAGCTATGTTCATTTTAGAAACTTTCCTGAAATTGTAAGCAGAATAAATAATCTTGAGAATACCTCAAAAGATAATACTAATGAGTGATATGCAAAAAACACTTCAGGAAGAGGTTACTCTTTCTGGAATTGGTCTTCATACTGGTAGAGAAGTAAAACTTACCATTAAACCTGCAAAAGAAAATACAGGTTTTGTATTTGTAAGAACAGATCTTGAGGGGCATCCTCAGGTTGAGGCGGATGTAAATTATGTTGTAGCAACAGAAAGAGGAACAACGTTAGAAAAACTAGGCGTAAAGATTACAACTTGTGAACATCTTTTAGCAGCCTTGGTAGGTTGTGATATTGATAACGCAGTGCTGGAGATGGATGCTTCTGAACCTCCAATTTTAGATGGATCTTCAAAGTTCTTTGTAGAAGCTATCGAAAGCGTTGGAGTAGTAGATCAAAATGTAGCCAGAGAATACCTGGTGGTAAAAGAAGTTCTTACCTACAGCGATCCGGCTACCGGTTCAGAAATAACAATTATTCCTTCAGATACCTACGAAGTAACAACAATGGTAGATTTTGGGACTAAAGTTTTAGGAACTCAAAATGCCACTCTTAAAAATATTTCCGAATTTAAAGACGAAATTTCATCAGCAAGAACATTCAGTTTCTTACATGAATTAGAAATGCTTTTAGATCACGGATTGATCAAAGGAGGAGATATCTCTAATGCAATTGTATATGTAGATAAAGACCTTACTCCTGAAACAACAGAAAAATTAAAAAAGGCCTTTGGAAAAGATAATGTTTCTATCAGACCAAACGGAATTCTTGATAATCTAAACTTAAACTATCCGAACGAAGCTGCAAGACATAAGTTACTTGATGTAATTGGTGACTTAGCTTTAGCCGGAGTAAAAATTAAAGGTAAAGTTATTGCAAACAAACCAGGGCATTATGTAAATACCCAATTTGCAAAAAAACTAAACCGACAGTGGAAATTGCAAAAGAAAAAAAATGTTCCGGACTTCGATTTAACGAAAGAACCGGTATTTGATATCAACGGAATTATGAAGCTTATGCCTCATAGACCTCCGTTTTTATTGATTGATAAAATTCTTGAACTTTCAGATTCGCATGTTGTAGGATTGAAAAATGTGACAATGAATGAACCTTTCTTCGTTGGGCATTTCCCTAAAGAGCCTGTAATGCCTGGAGTTCTTCAGGTTGAAGCGTTGGCCCAGACAGGTGGTATTCTGGTTCTGGCAAGTGTTCCGGATCCTGAAAACTATTCTACCTATTTTATCAAAATTGATAAAGTAAAATTCAAGAGAAAAGTAATTCCAGGAGATACTCTTATATTCAAAATTGAATTGATCGAGCCTATCAGAAGAGGAATCGTTCACATGCAAGGATACGGATATGTAGGAGATGCAGTGGCAGTAGAAGCAGAGCTTATGGCTCAAGTTGCAAAAAATAAAGTTGATTAAATGATTCATCAATTAGCAGCCGTAGATAAACGTGCGAAAATCAGCAAAAATGTAATTGTAGAACCATTTACTACAATTGCAGGGGACGTAGAAATTGGAGAAGGATCATGGATTGGTCCAAATGTTACCATCATGGATGGGGCAAGAATAGGGAAGGATTGTAAGATTTTTCCCGGAACTGTAATTTCGGCAATTCCTCAGGACTTAAAGTTCGATGGTGAAGATACACGAACCATTATTGGAGATCATACTACTTTAAGAGAATGTGTAACAATAAATAGAGGAACAAAAGCTTTAGGTTATACCAAAGTAGGAAGTAACTGTCTTATTATGGCGACTTCCCACGTTGCCCATGACTGTATCATAGGAGATAATGTAATTATTGCCAATGGTTGCGGTATTGCGGGGCATGTCGAAATCGGAGACTTTACCGTAATGGGAGGACTATCTGCTGTTCAACAGTTTGGTAAAATCGGAAAACATACGATGATTTCAGGAGGATCTTTGATTAGAAAAGATGTTCCGCCTTATGTAAAAGTGGCAAGAGATCCTATTTCCTATGCTGGTATCAACTCAGTAGGTCTTAGAAGAAGAGGCTTTTCTAATGAGAAGATCTTTGAAATTCAAAAGATCTACAGAGCTATTTTCCAAATGAAAATGAACGTTTCCCAAGCGTTAGCATATATCGAAAAAGAAATGCTTCCCACTGCTGAAAGAGATGAAATTTTACAATTTATCCAAAACTCGCCAAGAGGTATCGTAAAAGGGTACGGAACGAGCAAAGAAAGCAATTAACAAACAAAGCTAAAAAGTAAATTTGTAATTTGCCTATTTACCGGACAGCCAACTAAACTAAATAAAAAAGAATAATATAAATTAATGGCAACAAGTAACGATATCAGAAAAGGACTTTGCATCGAATTTAGCAATGATATTTTCAAAGTAATTGAATTTTTGCACGTAAAGCCAGGAAAAGGACCAGCTTTCGTAAGAACAAAACTGAAATCAGTAACGAACGGGAAAGTTCTTGATAATACCTTTTCTGCAGGACATAAAATTGATGAAGTAAAAGTAATCACAAGAAAGTTCCAGTATCTTTATGATGATGAGAACGGGTTCCACTTCATGAATAATGATGACTTCTCTCAATTATATATCAACAAAGAGATGATTGAGAACGCTCAGTTTATGAAAGCAGGTGAAGAAGTAACGATCATTTTGAAAGAAGCTGACGAAACTCCACTTTCTGCTGAACTTCCACAATCAGTATACCTTGATGTTATCGAAGCTGATCCGGGTGTAAAAGGAAACACGGCAACAAATGCTCTTAAAAACGCAATCGTTGAGACAGGAGCAAGAGTAATGGTTCCTTTGTTTATCGAACCGGGAGACAGAATTAAAGTAAGTACCGAAGACGGTAGCTACTTAGAAAGAGTAAAATAATAAATAAAATTACATAAATTCGGTTTGCACTAGCAGTCCGAATTTTGTTTTATAAGAAAAATCTATTGTTATGAGATTCCATTCTCCGCAAAAGCTTAAAACTATTGCAGATTTAATAGGCTCAAAATTTGTTGGTCCCGAAGACTTTGAAGTCCTTGGATCCAATGAAATTCACATGGTGAAACCGGGAGAGATTGTATTTGTGAACCATCCCAAATACTATGACAAAGCATTAAACTCTGCTGCCACCATTATTTTAATTGATAAAGAAGTAGAATGTCCCGAAGGAAAAGCGCTTCTTGTCTCTGATGATCCTTTCAGAGATTTTAATAAAATTAATACTCATTTTACGAGAATATATAACTTCACAGAAGAACTTCATGATGCCGAAATAGGGGAGGGAACAAGAATTCACCCTTCAGCGATCATTGGAAATAATGTGAAGATCGGAAAAAATACCCTTATTTTTCCAAATGTTGTCATCGGCGACAGAACAGAAATTGGCGACAATGTGATCATTCAGTCTAATACTGTTTTGGGTGGTGATGCGTTTTATTACAGAAAATTGAACGGAAACTTTGATCGTTTAATTTCAGTAGGAAAAGTAGTCATTGAAAATAATGTAGAAATAGGAAACGGTTGCACCATTGACAGGGGAGTTACAGACTCTACCATCATTGGTGAGGGTTCTGTGTTGGATAATCAGATTCAGATCGGGCACGATACTATTATCGGAAAAAAATGCCTTATCGCTTCTCAGGTCGGAATCGCAGGATGTTGTGTGATCGGTGATGAGGTGACGCTTTGGGGACAAGTGGGTATTGCTTCCGGAAACAAAATTGAAGGCGGATCAGTACTTTTAGGAAAAACCGGAGTCAACAGAGATCTTGAAAAAGGAACCTATATCGGGATGTTTGCAGAAGATTTCAAAACTTATTTGAAGAAAGAAGTAAAGCTGAGAAATCTCAAATAAACTATTCCAAAGGTTTTGTCTAAAATCAAAGAAATTTAAGTAAATTTGTGAGCATTAATAAAATAATAAATAAATTAAAACAACAATAAAATGTCAATTTTAGTAAACAAAGATTCTAAAGTAATTGTACAAGGATTTACTGGAAACGAAGGGACTTTCCACGCAGGTCAGATGATTGAATACGGAACAAACGTAGTAGGTGGTGTTACTCCGGGAAAAGGAGGTAGCGAGCACTTAGGGAAGCCGGTATTTAATACGGTAGCTGACGCTGTTGAAAAAGCAGGAGCAAACGTAAGTATCATTTTCGTACCACCGGCATTCGCAGCAGACGCTATCATGGAAGCTGCTGAAGCAGGAATCAAAGTAATTGTATGTATTACTGAAGGTATTCCTGTAGCTGATATGGTAAAAGTAAAATCTTATATCGCTGACAGAGACTGCAGATTAATCGGACCAAACTGCCCTGGAATCATTACTTCTGAAGAAGCTAAAATTGGTATTATGCCTGGATTCGTTTTCAAAAAAGGAAAAGTTGGAATCGTTTCAAAATCAGGTACCCTTACTTACGAAGCTGCTGACCAGGTAGTAAGAGCAGGTTACGGTATTTCTACAGCAATTGGTATCGGTGGTGACCCAATCATCGGAACAACTACAAGAGAAGCTTTAGAATTATTCATCAATGACCCGGAAACGGAAGCGGTTGTAATGATCGGTGAAATCGGTGGTGGATTAGAGGCTGAAGCTGCTAGATGGTACAAAGCAAGCGGATCTAATAAGCCGGTTGTAGGATTTATCGCTGGACAAACAGCTCCAAAAGGTAGAACAATGGGACACGCTGGTGCTATCGTTGGTGGTGCAGAAGATACAGCTCAGGCAAAAATGGAGATCATGAGAGAGAATGGTATCAACGTTGTTGATTCTCCTGCTGATATCGGTGCTACTGTAGCTAAAATTCTAGGATAATACAAAACCCAAAAACATATGAAGAAACTTTTATTAGCCTCAGCTTTGACCCTCTCTGCTTTGTCTTTTGCGCAAGTGCAATGGAAAAGTACAAGATTTGGTCTTACTGCAGGTTTAAACTATTCAAGAGTAGCAAATGCTCATAATCCTTCAGGCCCGAGATACACTTTTCAAGGTGGAGCTTTGGCTTTAATTCCCGTAGGAAAATCAAATCAGTTCTTTATACAACCGGAAGTTTTATACTATGGTGCCGGAGAAACTGGTAAAGATAAAGATGCTAAAGGTAAAGATGGTTATGATGCAGTATATGCCAATAACTATCTGAGTGTACCTCTTTATTTTAAAGGATATTTTTCAGAAGCTGAATCAGAATTCTTTGGATTAGTGGGACCACGATTTAATTTTTTGGTTAATCAAAATGTTAAAAATGCACCTATAGGAAGACCTTATTATGATCCGGATGTTACCGATCCTAAGCAACCTGCTGGAGTAAGTGGCAAAGCCAATAGCTTTAACTGGGGAATAGGTCTTGGAATAGGATACAGCTACAAGAGACAACTGGAAGTTGCTCTTAAGTATGATTTAGGTCTATCTGATACCTATCCTGACCTGAAAAGAGAAACAGGAGGTACTGATAAGAAAAAATCAGAACAGGTGCTTGCACTTACCCTAAGCTACATATTCAAATAAATAATTATTCAGAATATAATAAAACCCCGGAAAGTAATTTCCGGGGTTTTTGTTTTCTATAGATTGAGAAAAATTAAATAAAAAGGCAAACTGCTTATTTGCCGATTTGCCTTTTTATATTCTGTACCTTCTCAGGCTTCTTCGGTTTTATCCTTTAATCCACTTCCAAACCTCTTTTAAGGTAGCTTTATTGCCGTACATTAAAATCCCTACACGATAGATTTTTCCAGCCAGGAATATCATAAAAATGGTTGTTCCCAATAAGAGTACAATAGATAAGGCAATCTGCCATGCCGGAACCCCAAAAGGGATTCTTGCAATCATTGCAACCGGTGAAGTAAACGGAATGATTGATAACCAAAAGCCCAAAGGACCGTCGGGATTATTCATTAATGAGAAACTTCCGTACATCCCCAAAGTCAGAGGCAAAATCGCAAATAAAGTAAACTGCTGGGTTTCGGTTTCATTATCCACTGCAGAGCCGATTGCGGCATAAATAGAACTGTAGAAAATATATCCCAACAGGAAAAAGACAATGAATACAAAAATGATTAACGGAAAGTTCATTTCCAATAAACTATGAGAAATTTGCGTCGCAAGATTGGCAATATCCAGCTTATCCGCTATCTCATTACTTCCTCCGGGAATATTTTTTTGAATGGGAGAAAAGCCTGTATTTAAAACTAAAGCTCCGATAACAGACATCGTAATCCAAATCAGAAACTGAGTCAATGCGACCAATGTTACTCCTAATATTTTTCCCATCATCAGCTCAAAAGGCTTTACGGAAGAAATAATAATTTCGACAACACGGTTATTCTTTTCTTCCAGAACACTTCTCATCACACGAACTCCATAAATAATAATAAACATGAAAGTAACATACATCAGAACCATACTAAGACCTGTTTTTACTCCGAAAGCAAGATCAGAATCTTCTTTATTATTATCCGTAACATTGATGGTTTTTAAGCTGAAACCTTTGTCCAGATCAATAAGCTGAGCTTCCTGAATACCTAATTGCTTGATCTTTTCTTTCTTAATAACATTATTGATATCAGAAACAATTTTTTGTTTTGTGTCAAGTCCTATTTTAGTATTGACTACCAGTCTTGTCTCTTTTTCAAGCTCATCAAAATTTTGATTTTTTAGTTCAGGTAAGATCAGAATGCCTGCCAGAGACTCATTTCCTTTTAAATTATTGATTTTTGATTTTTCGTCTGCTGCAGAAACATAGGCGTAATCTACTTTATCATTGGATTTCAGTTGGTTTGTAAATAAACCGCTTTTATCAACGACTTCAATAACACTGTGTGACTCATTGGCTTTAAACATCAATCCGATTACTGCTCCAAAAGCAATAATCATAACAGGCGCCAATAATGTCAATATGATGAAAGATTTTTTCTTAACCTGAGTAAGAAATTCCCTTTTTGTAATTAAAAAAATATTATTCATAAAACTTAAGAATGATTACTTACTGCGTTAATAAACACTTCATTCATACTAGGAATTCTTTCGTCGAATGATCTCACTTTACCTACATGTACCAGATCCAGAAGAATATTGTTCTGATCAGTCTCATTTTTCAGATCAAATGAAATAAGGTTATTGTCATTTGAAAAATTAAAAATTTCATATTTATTCTTAAAATTTTCAAATTGATCATTACTTACTTCAGATAGTGTAATTCCAAAAATATTTTTCTTGAATTTTTCCCTTACATCAAAAACTCTCCCGTCAATAATTTTCTTTGAGTTGTTGATCAGGGCGACATAATCGCACATTTCTTCCACACTTTCCATTCGGTGGGTTGAAAGAATGATGGTTGTGCCATTATTTTTAAGCTCGATAATCTGATCTTTGATTAAGTTGGCATTCACCGGATCAAAACCGGAGAAAGGTTCATCAAGAATTAAAAGATGAGGTCGGTGAAGCACCGTTACCACAAACTGAATTTTCTGAGCCATTCCTTTAGAAAGTTCAGAAAGCTTCTTCTTCCACCATTGGTCGATGTTCAGTTTTTCAAACCATTTTTTTGCTTCGGTGAGGGCATCATTTTTACTCATTCCTTTCAATTCTCCGAAATAAAGGATTTGATCACCCACGCTCATATTCTTATATAGCCCTCTTTCTTCAGGCATATAACCGATATCTTTAATATGGTTGGGATTCAGCTTTTCTCCATTGATGAATATATCTCCTGAGTCGGCCTGAGTAATTTGGTTGATGATACGGATAAAAGAAGTTTTTCCGGCTCCGTTAGGGCCTAACAGACCATAAATACTGCCTTTTGGAACATGGATGCTGAAATCATCCAAGGCGACCTTTTCCCCTGCACTATAGGTCTTTTTAATATGCTCAGCTTTTAACATTAAAATGTTCTTTTACAATTAGTATAAAAAAGTCCTGAAAGTTACGGAAATATTAAAGAGAATTGATGCAAAAGAAAAAATCCTGATGATTATCAGGATTTTAATTTATTGTTTCACGATTTGAGTAACTTTTTGCGTATTGTCACTTAAAATATAGCGAATCAGATATTTTCCGGGTTTTAATTTTTCAATATTAATCTCTCCGGAATTCATATTGACTGTATAATTAGCGACCTGCATACCCAAAATTGAATAGAAAGTTACGCTCTTGATTCTTAAAGCAGAATCCTTTGCCTTAATGATAAGGAAATCCTTTGCAGGATTTGGATAGGCAAGCAACACCCCATCATCTGCCTTCTGAGTGATGGAATTGGGCTCTCTAAGCTGTGCTTGTAAATTGTTGGAAAATCCAACAAAAGTGCCTAAAAATAAAATTAAAAGTAAAAGTTTTTTCATCAAATTTATATTTTCTCGAATATATATAACAAATATAAAAAATTCTACAATCTCTTACAATAGTTTTTTATAGAACTTGTAGTAAATTTGTAGAAACTTATTCAAAAAGTATTCCAAAATGATACATTCAAGAAATAGAAGACTTAGAGTTAACGAATCTATCAGAAGTTTGGTAAGAGAAAGTATTCTTACAACTAATGATTTTGTAATGCCTATCTTCGTTATGGAGGGCGAAAACATGCAGGAGCCAATCGCATCGATGCCGGGAATTTTCAGGCGGAGCATAGATTTGACAGTGAAGGAATGTAAGGAATTATTCTCTCTAGGTGTTAAAGCTGTCAATTTGTACATGAAAGTGTCAGATCATATGAAAGACAATACCGGAAAGGAAGCGTGGAACAAAGACGGGTTGATGCAGAATACCATTAAGGCAATCAAAGATGCTGTTCCGGGAATGATTGTTATGCCGGATGTGGCCTTGGATCCTTATTCAATCTACGGACATGACGGGATTATTGAAAATGGTAAAATTTTAAATGATGCTACCAATGATGCATTGGCCAGAATGTCAGTATCCCATGCTGAAGCAGGAGCAGATCTTGTGGCGCCAAGTGACATGATGGATGGCAGGGTCCTTACAATCAGAGAAGCTTTAGAAGAGAGCGGATTTACAGATGTAGGAATTGTAAGTTATGCTGCAAAATATGCAAGTTCATTCTACGGGCCTTTCAGAAGTGCTCTGGACAGTGCTCCAAAAGATGACATGGAAATACCGAAAGATAAAAAAACGTATCAGATGGATTTTCACAATTCCCGTGAAGCATTAAACGAAGTTTTTAAAGATATTGATGAGGGAGCTGACGTAATTATGATCAAACCGGGACTTCCTTATCTGGATATTGTTTCTAAGGTACGCGAAGCTATTGATCTGCCTATTGCTGTGTACAACGTAAGTGGAGAATATGCAATGGTAAAAGCTGCGGCTCAAAACGGATGGATTGATAATGACAAAACCATTATTGAAAGTCTTACCTGCTTCAAAAGAGCCGGAGCAGATATGATCTTTACCTACTTCGCAAAAGAAGCTGCGATATTGTTGAATAAATAATAGTTCATAAATTCTGATTTTTGAAAAAATGTTAATCTAAAGTTAATGACCTGAAAAGAGAGATTTCAAGCTTTTTTTACAAATAAAATTAGTTATATTTGAATGAACTTATTTCAATACATGAAATAATAAAAACAAAATAACCTATGAAAAATTTAAAAAAGATTGAGAGAAATCAATTAAAGGCAATTAAAGGAGGAGAAGTAGATAATCCCAATTGTGGAACATGGTGCAGAGATATTTGGTATCCGTGTGTTATTGAACATTTAGCATGTATTGATTAATCATATTCAATATAAAAAACAAAGGCTGTCTCATGAGACAGCCTTTTATATTACTCACCTGATGTGATTTTTTTATCTCCCCTGGCAGAAGGAATCTTCAGGGCGTATAGGATTCTCTGGATGATCTAAAAGACAAATTTTTGTCGGACATAAATACCATCCCGGAAAGCAATTCCCGTTTTTATCAGGATAGGTATAATAATAACCTCCTTTGGTTTCTTTTAAATTTTTTCTTGTTAACTTTTTCATGGTGAATATTTTATTAATTAGTTAAGCTAAAATTAATGAAAATATATCACATTGATTGGAAGTATATTAAAGCCAGCCTTTTCTGCCATACACATAGGTGTCATCAAACTGTTTGTCGCTCATAAATAAATATAGAATTCCTTCAATAAAAGGAATGACAGAGGCTGCTCCTAGGGTGACAATGTTTAAAACCAACTGGATGATACCTTCTTTAGTATATCCCAGGTAGAATTTGTTCAAAGCCAGCCATCCCACAATTATTCCCAATAAGGCAGCGGGTATTTTCTTTTCCGAGCGATATGGCATGTTATTTTGTTGGTTCTGAGAATTTTCTGTTTTTGTATAACTGTAATTTTCCATTTCTTACTATTTTAAACTGATTTCGTTACCATATAAGTAGCTCAGAATCATTAAAAGTTACAATATGATGAATGTAAGCAAGTTTAGGCTTTCAGATAAACAAAGTTTACATTGCTGCTAAGTGAATTTATATTTTTGATATATTTGCCTCATGATTTTACGCGGAGAAAACTTAATCAAAGAATACGGTCCTAAAAAAGTTGTAAAAGGCGTTTCTGTACAGGTTCAACAGGGAGAAATTGTTGGTTTGCTTGGCCCGAACGGGGCAGGAAAAACCACCTCGTTTTATATGATCGTAGGGTTGGTTAAGCCCACTTCAGGAAAGATTTTTCTGGATAAACAGGAAATTACAACCGATGCGATGTACCGCAGGGCTCAAAAAGGTATTGGATATCTTGCTCAGGAAGCTTCTGTTTTTAGAAAACTATCTGTTGAAGAAAACATCATGGGTGTTTTGCAATTAACAAAACTTTCCAAACGTGAACAGCAAATCAAATGCGATGAGTTGATCGAAGAATTTTCTTTGCAACATGTACGTAAAAACAGAGGGGATCTTCTTTCCGGAGGAGAAAGGCGTAGAACGGAAATTGCCCGCTGTCTTGCCACAAGCCCGAATTTTATTCTTTTGGATGAGCCTTTTGCAGGGGTAGACCCAATTGCCGTAGAAGATATTCAGAAGATTGTAAGAAGTCTGGTTGATAAAAATATCGGAATTCTGATTACCGACCACAACGTACAGCAAACGTTGGCAATTACCAATAAGACCTACATTATGTTTGAAGGAAAGATTCTGAAGGAAGGACTTCCGGAAGAGCTTGCTAATGATCCGCAGGTAAGAGAAGCTTATCTTGGTGAGAACTTCGTGTACCAGAGTATTTTGGATAAGCCTAAAAAGAAAAAATACGCTTATAATATCTGGGCAGGTAATTTCGATTCAAAAGCTCATTTTCAAGGATTTGTAAATGAAAACTTCAAACAGTTTGATGATCTGAGATTGATGTATGGATTTGAAGATATCAGCTTTGCCTCACTGGCAAATTCTGAAATTGAACATATCTTTAATGATGTTGTTGATAAAAATGCCAATAACTCGTTTGTTTTCCAGAAAAAAGAAATAAACTCCCAGTACTCTAAAGAACAGGCTGAAGCAGATTCTAAAGAAGTCAGCAGACCAGAACTGCACTACCTTACGACTTATATGTATGAAGGATAAATATTAAGCAATTTATTTGCTGAAAATAATAATAAAAACGTACCTTTTCTCTTGAAAACGGTACGTTTTTCAGTTTAAATAATTCCTATGGCAAAACCTTTCAACAGAACCGTTACTTTATTCGGAATTTATAAACAGCTTGTTCCCTTTATAAGACCTTATCGACCGATGATTTACGGAACTTTGTTTCTTACTTTTCTGGGAGCACTTGCCGCACAGGTCAACCCGATTGTTTTGAAATATACCGTAGATGAGGTGACCAATCTTACTCATCTTCCTGATCCAATGACGGAGGGAATTCATATCTTAATTATTATTTCCATCATCTTGTTAGGTAAGGAATTATTGAATATTTTCATCAATTTCGGACAGAAATTTTACGGAGAAAAAATCAGGATCAATATCAGTTCTGTATTGGCGCAATCGGCTATTGACAAAATTTTGATGTATAGGGTTGCTTATTTTAACGATGAAAATCATGAATCTGGTAAATTACAGATCAGGATTGATCGTGGTATTGAAAGTTTAACAAAATTGGTTCAAAATTTTTTCATTGATATTTTACCTCTTTTTTCTAACGCAATCATTGCCCTGATCATCATGTATATGCAGAATGTGTATGTGGGAATGGTTTCTACAGTGATTGTTCCCATCTATTTTTATATCAGTGCACTTCAGGCTAAGAAATTAAGCGGAGTACGTCGCCAATTAAGAAATCAAAGAGAAAAGAAAACTTCCGGACTTTTGAATCTGATCAATTCAATCATGGTGATCAAAAGTTTTGTCCGTGAAAAGTTTGAAGGCAAAAAACAGTATGATCTTCAGATGCAGTTGATGGAAAGCCAGATGTTTACCCGGAAGACCAACTTTATTTATGATGGATTGAAAACATTTATTGAACAGTTTGGAGTCGTTTTAATTATCATTTTAACGGTTTATCTCGTTCTTGATCAGCAGATGACCATAGGGGCGATTATGCTTCATATTATGCTTTTTAATAATGTTTCGGCTCCTATACGCCAATTACACAGGATTTATGACGATATGAACGATGCCATGATTTATGCTGAAGGATATTTTGATATTTTAAATGCTGATAACGAAACAGAACCCAACGGAGCCTTTGTAGAAAAAGAAATAAAAGGAACTTTCGAATTGAAAAATGTAGATTTTACTTATCCTAATGGCACAAAAGCATTACGCAATGTTTCCATGAAGATTGAAAACGGGAAAACGACCGCATTGGTTGGATTAAGTGGTGCGGGAAAATCAACAGTGATTAATTTGTTGTGTAAGTTCTATCTTCCGGATTCAGGGGAGATTATATTGGATGATGTTAATTTAAATGAGTTTGATAATACCTTTTTACGAAGTGATCTTGGGTTGGTGCTTCAGAAAAATCATATCTTTCAGGGAAGCATCGAGGATAATATCCGTTACGGAGATATGAATGCCAGTTTTGAGGAAATCCAGGAAGCTGCCAAAAAAGCGTATTTACATGAACAAATTATGGATCTTCCGGATCAGTATCAGCATGATGCGACCCAGCTGTCTGGAGGGCAACAACAAAGAATAGCCATTGCCAGATTATTTTTGAAAAATCCACCCATTATCTTTCTGGACGAGCCTACAGCAAGCCTTGATGCTATTGCTACCGAACAGATTAAAAATTCTCTGGATGCGATAAAAGAAGGCAGAACAGTTATTATTATTTCCCACTCATTATCTCAGATTTTGGATTCGGACACGATTTACGTGATGAAAAAAGGTCAGGTAGTAGAAAACGGAACCCACGATGAATTGTACAATAAAGATGGTGTTTATCGTGAAATTTTTGATGCTTCCGCCAGAAGTTTAAACCTCGATAAACTGGTGAATACTTTTAAAGAAAACTAAAGATAAAATGATAATTTTGCTGATTATTAATTATCTCCCAATACATGAACGACCATTATCTTAAGAAGCTTGACCGGGTAACGGCAATTCTTACCCAGCTGCAATCTAAGTCTGTCGTCAGGGCACAGGATCTGGCGGAAAAATTTGATGTCAGTATCAGAACAATTTATCGTGATGTAAAGACGTTGGAAAATGCTGGTATTCCTATTATCGGTGAAGCCGGAAATGGATATTCTTTAATGGATGGTTATAAACTTCCTCCCGTAATGTTTACCAAAGAGGAAGTGCTTAGTTTTATCACGGCTGAAAAACTGATGCAAAAGTTTTCTCATCAAAGTTTAGGCAACCATTACCAGACAGCCATGGAAAAAGTAAGGTCGGTATTGAGACATTCGGATAAAAATCTTATTCAGAATATTGAAAAACAAATCGATGTTTTTAACTTCCATACTCAACCCGGGGATTCCCTGAAAAATGTAATTCCCATTATCCTTGAAAGTATCGAGGAAAAGACACAGCTGAATATTGAATATCAAACGGTAGATTCCAGAGTTACCATCAGAATTATTGAAACAGTAGGGGTGTTTTTTGAATTTAATTTTTGGTATATCATGGCATATTGTACGTTGAGAAATGATTTCAGACAATTCCGGATTGACAGAATTTTGAAGATTTCCAAAACACAAACTCCTTTTTTACAGGAATATGGCCAGATCAATGACTATCGAAAAAGATCCAATGAAAATAAGGTAATAGCCAGACTTTTAGTAGACAAAAAAATAATGGCCCATCTTGTGAATTCTAAAAGATACTATGGATTGATTCAAGAAGAAGAAACACCTCAAGGGGTCGAACTGACTTTTGAAACAGAATGGATTAATGACGGATTTCCACGCTGGGTGGTCACTTTTGCAGATTATGCAACAATTCTTGAACCCGAGAGCCTTCGCACCCGACTTAATGAATTGCTTTTAAAAATGACTGAAAGACATCAATAAAACCCCAGCAAATACTGCTGAGGTTAATGACTTTTATTGACAAATAGATGAAATGGTTGTAAATTGAGTGAAGCAAAAAGTTAATTTGCTTTTTTAGTTTTATTAAAATCTTTCCCAGAAGAAAGGAGGTTCAATACCCAAAGCTCTTAAATAGGTATAGCCTTGTCCACGGTGGTGAATTTCGTTATCCACGAAATAAAGAATATTTTGATATACCGGGAATTCATATTCTCCGAATAAATTAAAAGTTTCCTGGAAACGTTCTTCAGAAATCTGCCCGAAATAATGATTGATTACTCCTGTTTCTTCGTCCCATTTTTTCAGGATTTCTTCTTTTGTTTTTGGATTAAAAGCTTCTTCGTTGTAAGCTTCTGTAGTCCCGTCAACAATTCCCTTTAAAGCAGGACCGCCAATACCGATCAGCTCTAATGCAAGTTTTGCGAAAGGTCTCATACCACCCACTGAAAATTCAAATAATTCTTTTTCAGGAAAAGCTTCAATCACTCTTCTAGTCAGATTTCTATGCCCTTGCCAATGCTCTAATAACTGTTCGGTAGACATGAATTGTTTTGTTGCTGTTGCTGTAGTTGTCATAATTGTATGGTTTTTGTTTGTTATTGTTGAAACAAAGGTAAGGGCAGGTTATGACAACAGTTTGTCAGCAGTATTTTGAACACCGGAAAAATATTTTATTTTTTGCTAAAATATCTGAACCTACTTTTACGTTAGAAAGAAAGTGAGTTAATAAAAAAAGAAAATTGACCTATTAGAATAGAATTATGAAGAAGTATATTTTGCCTGCAATGGCAGCTCTTTTATTAATATCATGTAATAAGATTGAAGAGAAAATAGACCAAACTGTTCAAAAAACAACGGAAACGGTACAACAAAAAGCTCAACAAGCGGTAGAGGAAACTGTTAAAAAGACAGTCAACGAATCTATCAATTCCTTAACCAACTCTCAGGACATTAAGTTTAATGATGTATTTCCTACTACCGGAACGCCGGTAGTTTCAGAAGACAAGGGGAAAAAGTTCAAATTTCCAACCGGTACGGAAGGGTTTATTTTAAAATACAAAGCAGATATTAATGTATTGCTTCCTTTTCTGGAAAGTCAGCCAACTTCTGATGAAAATAAGTCAGATAAAAAGGCTCGCAAAGTAGATGGGCAAAGTATTATTGATAAAATAGATTTTGTTGCCAAGTTTCTTCCGGAAAATACTTTTGATACCAGCTTTTTAGATGATATTAAAACGGATAAAAATATTCAGTATTATAAACTTAAAAGATTTCCGAACAGTAGTACTATTATCTACAATCCCCAAAATCAGACCATCATACAATACGTAGAGGTAAATAAATAATTTGGATTGGCCGGTTTCTACCGGCCGTTTTTTTCTGTCATTGCGAGCCGAAGGCGAAGCAATCTTATTGCAGTGGTTATTATGGGCAGCTAAAAACCACCCCGTCAAAAATTCTTTGAATTTTTGCCACCCCTCCGAAGGAGGGGAATATTCACTCTTTCAACTGAAATATTGGTAAAAATAGGAGATTTTCAAAAAGCTTACTTGTACTTCTCCAACATTTAGTAGTCACTTAAAAATAACTTAAATGTTTCAAAAAGCTTTGTGTTTTTTACAGTTGAACTTACACAAATAATGATTGGGAAGTACATCATCAAGACTTTAGTACACATAAGTAAGTTGAGAAACTATCGAATAAGTAAGTCCACTTCAAATGAAAATCAAAGATTTTCAAAAAGCTTAAGTGCACTTCTCTAACATTTAGTAGTCACTTAAAAATAACTTAAGTGTTCCAAAAATTTTTGTGTCTTTTGTAGTAAAACTTATGCTAATAATGATTGACAAGTACATCATCAACATATTTTACTTTTCACATTGTACAAAAAGAGGTATTTTAGTAGTATGAAAATTTATACAAAAACAGGAGATAAAGGTCAGACGGCTCTCTACGGTGGAACAAGAGTTTCCAAAGCCAGTGCAAGAGTCGACAGCTATGGAAATATAGATGAACTCAATTCATTCATCGGAATTGCAAAAAGTCATATTGAAGATGCAGAAGTGTTGAGGCAGTTGAAGAAAATACAGTTTGATCTGTTCACGGTAGGTTCAGAAGCTGCAACACCGGTAGATAAGTTGATGTTGGCTAATGGAAAATCGCGTCTTCCTATCATTATTTCAGAAACGGAGATTGAAGAACTGGAACAATGGATGGATGCTTTCGAGGAAAAATTAGAGCCGCTTCAGTATTTCATTCTGCCTGGTGGTGGGAAATCTGCAACATTTTTACATGCCGCAAGAACTATTTGCCGAAGAGCAGAACGTTCATTGGTATTTTTAAATGAATCTGAAGAAGTACGTCCTGAATTAATTAAATATTTAAACAGACTTTCCGACTATCTCTTTGTATTGGCAAGATATATTTCAAAATTGAATAACGAACCGGAAGAATACTGGAATCCGAATGAAAGATAAAGTATTACTTTTCATCAACGGAGATGCTCCGAAATCATTGCCCAATCCTGAACATTATGAGTTGATCGCCTGTACAGACGGTGCTTTTCATTATTTAAAAAGGATGGGATTCCCTTTGGAGAAGCTGGATTTTATTTCCGGGGATTTTGATTCGCATCCCGGGTCTGATGAAGATATGTATCGGGAGAAATTTATACTTACATTAGATCAGGATAAAACAGACTTTCATAAGGCATTGGAAATCATTCTTGAAAAAGGATTTTCTGATATAGATGTACTTGGTGGAAGTGGAGGAGAGCAGGATCATTTCCTTGGAAACCTTAGTGTTGCCTATACATTTAAGGACCGTGTGAACCTCAGATTTTTTGATGAGTTTTCAGAATATTATTTTATTCCTAAAGATTTTACATTGAAAGGGGTTAAAAATAGGATGATTTCTCTTTATCCTTTTCCCTCAGCGGAGAATATAACAACTAAGGGCTTGAATTGGCCTTTAACAAATGGAAATCTAAGCATTACAACAAGAATAGGCACTCGAAATTTTGCCGTTGAAGATGAAGTTTCAGTGAGATATGAAGCAGGAGATGTCTTATTTTTTGTAGGGATCGATGAAATAGAATATCCCTCAATTTATTAGAAATGAACTTTACTGATAATTATAAATGAAAGTGTGCTTTAGTCCGATTAATAAATTAAAAATAAACCCACCGGCTTTCCAAAACTTAAAAATAAGTATAATTTTAAAGTATAGAAGGTAGACAAGTGATTTAATAAACAAACCTATTGAATAAATTAATCAAAATATCAGTTACCACTATTTCATTATTTTGTATTTTATCTTGTAAAACTCAAAATTTTGAAACACCCGAATATGGTAAAAATGAAACTGAAAATGGAATTGCAATCAGGAAGGTATACAACTTTCGAACAGTTGGCAATATTAAAAATACTGAGGGAAAGGTTTTAAAAGATAGTGTACTGTATAGAAGTGGTCATCTTCATAAGCTGAAAAAAAAATCCTTTAATACTCTTGAAAAAATGGGTATAAAAGAAGTCATAGATTTAAGAAATTCAAAAGAAATTGCCCAGAAACCGGACGAACTGCCGAAGGAAATTGTTTATAAAAACTATTCTGCATTTGAAGATGAAGGAGACCAGCTTGATCAGGCCAAAAAGCTTGTCTTAAAAGGAAAAGTAAACGGTTCTGATGCCGACAAAAGGATGATCAATTTCTATCGTGAATATGTTACAGAAAAGCCTGAAACAATAAAGAGAATTATTACAGAGATTCTGGAATCTAAAGAACCGATCCTCTATCATTGTACCGCGGGAAAAGACCGAACAGGGATTATTACTGCTTTGATCCTGAGTATTCTAAAATTTGATAAACAAACTATTTATAACGAATACCTTCTGTCTAACAACTACAGAAAAGACCTGGTTCAAAAAAGACTGCACCTGGCCAATAATCTGCATTTTCTGTATCCTAAAATGGATGTACAGGTTTTGGAAAAATTAAGCTGGGTTGAAAAAAGGTATCTTGATGCTGCTTTTGAAGAGGTTAATAAAAAGTATGGCTCAATGGATGCATACATTCAACAGGCTTTAGGAATCTCTGAAAGCAAACGAAACGAATATATTGAAAAGTTTACACGTTGATTATCAGAATAAAAAAACGACAGAATACAATATCATGTAATTATAGAAAATTATAATAATTTTAACGCTCAAAAATCAAACTTTTTTAGCAATTTTGCATTTCTTAATTCACTTGTTTAGAAATGAAAATAAAGTACTCGGAACTTATTGATCAGACATTATATTTTCCTACGGAGGAATTTAATGTTTCTGAGAACAATTTGTTGTTTCACGATGTTCCATTGATGGATGTGGTTGAACAATTTGGCACTCCGCTAAAGATTAGCTATCTGCCGAGAATTTCTCAAAATATTCAGAAAGCCAAAAGCTGGTTTAAAGAAGCTTTTGAGAAAACCGAATATAGAAAGAATTATACCTACTGTTACTGTACAAAATCCAGTCATTTTAATTTTGTATTGGAAGAAGCTTTGAAAAATGATATTTCAATAGAAACTTCTTCTGCTTATGATATGGATATTGTAAAGTCTCTTTATGAAAAAGAGAAAGTAGATAAGAATATCGAAGTAATCTGTAATGGGTTCAAAACAGATGATTATCTGGCGAAGATCTCAGATATGATCAACAACGGTTTTGAAAATATTACGCCGATTCTGGATAATTATCGTGAGCTGGATAAGCTTACGGAAAGTATTGATTCAACATTTAATATCGGGATCAGAATTGCTTCTGAAGAAGAACCGAAGTTTGAATTTTATACCTCAAGATTAGGGATCGGATATAAGGATATCATTCCTTATTACAGTCAAAAAATCGCTGAACACCCGAATGCAAGATTGAAGATGCTTCATTTCTTCATTAATACGGGGATCAAAGATACTTCCTACTACTGGAACGAATTGTACAAATGTCTTCGTGTGTATGCCCGTCTGAAGAAAATTGCTCCGGAAGTAGATTCATTGAATATCGGTGGTGGTTTCCCAATCAAAACTTCTTTGAATTTTGACTACGATTACCAATATATGGTAGAAGAGATCGTTTCTCAGATCAAAAAGTTCTGCGAAGAAGAAGGAGTAGAAGAACCTAATATTTATACGGAATTTGGAAGCTTTACCGTTGGGGAAAGTGGTGCCAACCTTTATAAAATTATTTCTCAGAAACGTCAGAATGACAGAGAAAAGTGGAATATGATTGATTCTTCTTTCATGACTACACTTCCTGATACCTGGGCAATCTCAAGACACTTTATCATGCTTCCGTTAAACCGATGGGAAGATACCTATGAAAGAGTATTTTTGGGAGGATTAACATGTGATTCGGATGATTATTATAACTCTGAGCAGCATACCAATGCCATTTACTTACCGGTTTTCAGTGATACAAAGCCTTTATATATCGGTTTCTTCCATACGGGAGCTTATCAGGAAACAATTGGTGGTTATGGTGGCGTTCACCACTGTCTGATGCCTCAGCCAAGACACGTCCTGATTCAGAAAGATGAAAATGGTGAATTGCAATACGAGATTTTCCGTGAAAAGCAGGAACCTGAAGATATATTGAAACTTCTTGGGTATAAATAGACCTCAATCTGTCATTGCGAGGAACGAAAGTGACGTAGCAATCTCATTTTAAGATTCTTCATTCCACTTCGTTTCATTCAGAATGACAAATAGTAAATAAAAACAAAGCTCTCAATTTTTTTGAGAGCTTTTTATATTTAGAAATATTTAGAAATTTTATCCAGTTCAAGATCTTCATAATCGGAAATGACCGTATCAGCTAATGTATAATCCTGATTTTTTGAATGAGGACTTCTATACGCTGCACAAAATATTTTAGCCCGATGTGCTGCCAGAATTCCGTTGGTAGAGTCTTCAATCACCATGCAGTTTTTCTCAGGTTCTCCTGCCATTTCAGCAGCAAGTAAGAAAACTTCCGGATGAGGTTTGGATTCCTTTAAATCGGCACCGCTTATCTTTCCGCTGAAATATTTTTCCAGTTCAAACTTTTCAAAAACCATATCGATGGTCGTCATGGTTGCAGAAGAAGCCAGAATAAGTTTTATACCGTTTTCGTGATAATGTTCAATCAGTTGCCTTACTCCGGGAATTAAATCAAATTCATCATCATTATAAAAATAATCTTTGAAGTGAGCCCGTTTGATGCCTGCAATAGTTTCGTAGGTTTGATTTAAATTAAACTCATTGATTAATGTTTCAGAGACCCTTTTTGTAGAAGCTCCTGTAAAAGAAGTATATAGATCTTCGGAAACATTAATTTCCAATTCATCAAAAGTTTTGAAATAAGCTTTTCTATGCAATGGCTCTGTATCTACAATCACTCCATCCATATCGAAAAGAACAGCTTTTAAAGGCATATTTAAAGTTTTTGTAAAAATAAGGGTTTGAGTTGGAAATGGAAAATTAAAAGCCGAAAGTTGAAAATGAGAACAGATTGACTAAGATCAGTCATTTTATTTCTAACAAAGAGTGCTTTTCAATCTTTCCCAACCCAATTTTCAATTTTCCACTTTCAACTCTTAACTTCTTCGTATCTTTGTAGCCAATATTTCAATCTTAAAACATTAAAATTTTAAAATAAAGCATGAAAACATACGCTGGAATTCCCGAGGAAAACGCAACGTTGGAAAATTCGAAAATAATGTTGGTAACTGTTCCTTACGATGGAACATCAACATGGGGAAAAGGAGCTGATAAAGGGCCTGAGTTATTCTTAAACGCTTCAGAAAATATGGAGCTTTATGATATCGAAACACAGACAGAACCTTACCTTCAGGGAGTATACCTTGCAGGAGAAATTTCTGAAAATTCTACTCCGGAGGCAATGACAGAAGCTGTTTACCAGAAAACAAAAGAGCTTTTGAATAATGAAGGAAAGATATTTACGTTATTTGGAGGTGAACATTCTGTTTCTATCGGTTCTATTCGTGCGGTAGGAGAGAAGTTTGAGAACTTAACGGTTCTTCAGCTGGATGCTCACACAGATCTACGTCCTGATTTCCACGGTTCTACTTCAAACCATGCATGTGCTGTTTTTGAAGCGAACCAGAAACATAACTTAGTGCAGGTGGGAATCCGTTCTATGGATGTGGAAGAAGCTCAGTATTTACCGGAAGGAAGAGTATTCTTTGCTCACGAAATTGCAAACAATGAAAACTGGATTAATGATGTATTGGAGAAAGTTTCAGGAAATGTCTATATCACCATTGACCTTGATGCTTTTGATCCTTCCATTGCACCATCTACAGGAACTCCTGAGCCGGGTGGATTACAGTGGTATCCAACATTGGAATTATTAAGAAAAGTATTTGAAAAATGTAATGTAGTAGCATTTGACATTGTAGAATTAATGGATTCTCCGATGGCTAAGCCAACTGCTTTCTTAGCAGCAAAGTTATATTACAAAATGCTTGCTTACAACGATATTTATAACAACAACTAATATTCCGCAAGAATCGGATTTTTTCTGCCGTATATTCTTTGGAAATTTGTGAGGTAAAACAGAATAAAAATGTCCACACAAAATCAAATAGATTACAATAGAATTGCCAAAGCGATAGAGTATATCCAGAGCAATTTCAGACTTCAGCCAAGTTTGGAGGAAGTGGCAGAGAATATTCACTTGAGTCCCGCTCATTTTCAGAAAATCTTTACGGATTGGGCAGGAACAAGTCCGAAAAAATTTTTGCAGTTCATCAGTCTTGAACATGCTAAAAATTTATTGAAAGAAGAAAAAGCAAGCTTGTTTGATGCCGCTTACGAGACAGGATTTTCCAGTACAAGCAGACTTCATGATCTGTTTGTAAAAATAGAAGGAATGTCTCCGGCGGAATATAAAAACGGTGGAAAAAGCCTTGCTATCAATTATAGTTTTTCAGAAAGTCCTTTTGGAAATATATTGGTGGCATCTACAGAAAAAGGAATCTGTTATATGGCTTTTGAAAACGATAAAGAGGCAGCATTGGGAGATTTAAACGACAAATTTCCCAATGCTTCTTTTTTTGAAAGACAAGATGCACTTCAACAAAATGCATTGTCCATATTCGATAAAGACTGGACAAAACTCAATACAATTAAACTCCATTTAAAGGGAACCGATTTTCAACTTAAAGTCTGGGAAAGTCTGCTGACAATTCCAATGGGAAAGCTGTCTACTTATGGTAGTTTGGCAGAAAGAATAGGAAATCCAAAGGCTTCAAGGGCAGTAGGAACGGCAATTGGCAGCAATCCCGTCGCTTTTCTTATTCCCTGTCATCGTGTGATACAATCTACAGGACACCTTGGTGGATACCGATGGGGAAGCGACAGAAAACAGCTGATTGTGGGTTGGGAAAGTTCTCACGTTTATTCTTAATTATCTTAGCCAAAAGCACAATTTTTTTCATTTACAGAATATTCAATAATACGTTTTGGCTAAAGCCGATGGATTGATTATTTTTGATTGAACGGGCTTCCTTCATGAACTTCGTTCGTAAGCTTCCAGCTTATGCTCAGGATCATAGTCCGTTGTTATTCATAAACATGTAATCGTGTTATTTGTGAAAATATTTGTGTAATTTGTGTTTAATTAAATCATATAATTTTTCAAATTAAAAATGATAATGAGCCTCTTTGAAGATATCTCAGATTACCCGCTTAACATACTTCCGAACGACGGAACAGTTCATTATTATGGGAAAATCTTTTCAAAAGAAGAGTCTGATAGGTATTACGATTATCTTTTCAATCAGATTCCCTGGGAAAATGATGAAGCTATGATTTTTGGTAAATTGATTTTGACAAAGAGAAAAGTGGCCTGGTTTGGTGAAAAGGCTTTTGAATATACCTACTCAAAACGAACGAAATATGCTCAACTATGGACACCGGAATTACTGGAATTAAAACAGAGATGTGAACAAGTTTCCGGAGAGACCTACAACTCATGCCTTCTCAATTTATACCATGACGGTAGTGAAGGAATGGCTTACCATAGTGATGGGGAAACCGACCTGAAAAAACATGGTGCCATCGCTTCTTTGACCTTTGGAGCGGAGAGAAAGTTTCTATTCAAACATAAAACAACCGGAGAAAAAGTAGAAGTATTCCTCGAAAACGGAAGCTTGCTGATTATGAAGGGAACGACCCAGGAAAATTGGCTTCACAGACTTCCACCTACCACCAAAGTGAAAACCCCAAGGGTTAACCTTACTTTCAGAACAATTGAAGAATAAAGATCTTCGGGAGATTTCAACGCAAGCCTTGTCAAGGTTTTAAACCTTGACAAGGCTGCGTCGTCTACTAAATCATTAAAAACAAAAAAGCTGTTCAAACGAACAGCTTTTCAATTTATTTCAGGATATCAGCTTCAATAGAGCTGTCATCATAGACTTTAATAAACGCTTTTGTATAATCTTCTTTTGTAGCAAAATTCGGATTATCTAAAAATTTCTGTGGATTGATAGCAAATAATGGAAACCAGGTACTGCTGATCTGAATCTGGATTTTATGTCCTTTTTTAAACGTGTGAACAACATCCTGAAGTCGGAAATTGACTGCTGTTTTCTGACCGGGAACCAATGCTTCTCCTTTTTCTTTTGTATTTCTGAATCGGGCAGGCATTATTTCACTTCTTACCATCTGGTGATAGTTTCCGTAGATGACCCCTTCTTTCTTTTCAGCAGGTTTAAAGTCTTCAGGATACACGTCAATTAGTTTTACGGCAAAATCAGCGTCGGTAGAAGAGGAGGCAATATTTAATTTGGCCATTATTTCTCCGGCAAAAGCAATATCTTCGGTCAATATATCCGTTGTAAAGGTCAATACATCCGGTCTGCCTACAGCAAATCTCTGGTCTTCCGACATATAATTTCTTGGCGTGAACCCATTAAAATCCTTTAAATGATCAGAACTTACAACCGGATTATTCGGATCGCTATAATATTCTGAATATCCTTGTCCTGAAGTTTTCTTTAAGGTTTTGTCTGACAAATAAAAATTAATTTTTTGTGCATTTTTAGGAGGATAGGAAGCAAATTCTTTCCATACTTTAGCTCCGGTGTCATACATCAACGCTTCAGGAAGTCCGGCATCTTCTTTGGTGTTTCCTTTCAGGTAATGGTTGAAGAATTTTGTTTCAACATTTTTTTGGTAATAGGTGGCGATACTGTCTCCAAAATACGTTTCACTATGAAAATGTTTACCCTGCTCTTGTCCCCATCCACCATGAGAAAACGGTCCCATGACGATTGTGTTTTTTGCTTTCGGACTGGTCTTTTCAATAGTTTTATAGATATTTAATGGCCCTGAAAGATCTTCTGCATCAAACCATCCTCCGACAGTCATTACAGCATGATTGATGTTTTTCAGATGAGGAAGGAGCCCTCTTTTTTGCCAAAATTCATCATAGTTGGTATGATTCATAATTTCTGTCATGAAGAAATTATTCTTATAATATTTTTCATAAGCATCCTTTAATGTACCAAGATCCCTGTAGAACTTTAGTCCATCTTCAGAGGTTTGTTTGATGAAAGAATCCATATACCAGGCCTTGTTTTCCGGCTTTGTTTTTTGAACTCCAAACACGGGAAAGGTTCTGAAATAGCCTAACATAAATCTTCCGTTGTGCAGAAAATCGTCATTCCAGAAATCCGAAATCGGAGCCTGAGGCGATGAAGCTACTAAGGCAGGATGTTCTGCAAGAGTTCCAACCGCAGTATAAAATCCGGGATATGAGGTTCCGAATTGTCCTGCTTTTCCATTATTGTCTTTTATGTTTTTCAAAAGCCATTCAATGGTATCATACGTATCGGTGCTTTCATCGACATCTTTCTTGGTTTTATGTTCTACCTGCGGCGTCATATTGGTGAAAGTTCCCTCACTCATATATCTTCCACGTACATCCTGATAAACAAAGATGTATTTGTCCTTCATAAGATAGCTATTGGGACCAATTTTCGTTTTATATTCATTTTCACCATAAGGAGCAACACTGTAGCAGGTTCTCTGCATCAGAAATGGATATTTGTTTTTGTTTGAAATATCTTTTGGAATATACACCGAAGTAAAAAGTTTAACTCCATCACGCATCGGAATGTAAAATTCTTTTTTAGTGAAATTATCTTTCACAAAAGTGTCCTTCTGCTCGGTACTTTGGGCTTTCCCCAAAAGAAAAAATAGAATAAATAAAACTGAAATATGGATTTTCATAAAAAAAATTTACGGCTAATTTAAAAATAAAAATACTCTTATTACAGCTTATTCTGCGAATCTTCTTTTAAAAATTAAATATGCTTATACTCTTCAGATGAAAATTAAAGATTTTTAGAAAACTTACGTGTGCTTATCGAAGGGTTGCATTGCAGAAATTAGTAAGGCTGGATTACCGTGAAATGACAAAGAGAAGTTTGCATCATAAAATGAATGATTAAAGCAATAGGTGTCATTCCTCAGGAATCTAAACATGGTATCGGAACCTCCAATTGGTAAGAATAAGACTGAGATTGCTTCGCCTTCGGCTCGCAATGACGATTAAGAAATAGCCGGAAAAGTTTCCGGCCATTGATAGAAAATATATATAAAAGTATGGTGTTACATTTTTTTACCGGCAAATTTATTCAGCTTCATACTGATCGAGAACATAATATATCGTTTCAGAATAAGGTCTTCACGGTCTTCATAATAAGAATCTGTGATTGTTCTCCTTACACTTTGGTTCTGATTTAAAATGTCATAAACTTTTACTTTTGCAGTAAATTGTTTTTTAAAGAATGAATATCCCAGACTGGTATTCCAGAAGTAGAAATCCTTTTTGAAACCGGGTGCTATATTGGAGTTGGTATTGTATTCAAAATCATTTCCGAATACAAATCTGCTCTGGAACAGATAATTGGTAAGTTCCAGTTTTAAAGACTGATTGGCTGTATTGATCTTGTCAATGCTATAATTGGTGTAGTTGGAAAAGCTATATCCAAGGCGGTATGAAGGTTTTATCGTCATCTTATCTTTAATCTCATAAATAAGATTCAGTCCCGGATTGAGAGTATAGGAATTACTTGTAAATGCCTGTCCGTTGATAAAACCATTATTATAAGCGTAATTCATATTAAACCGGGGATTAATGGTAAACTTATTGTTATTCCATTTAAAGGTTTTGGTGAAGCCTCCGCCTGCATTAATGCTCTTATTCCCGCTTACATTGTCGTAGGTGATAATCTGTTTACCCGAGGCATCATATCTGGAATAATTAATAATATCATTATTTCTGTAAGTAAAACCGGCATTGACGAAGTAACTGATATTTTTAATCTTATTATAATTGCTGAAATAAAAAGATAGACTATTCGTCCATGTATTTTTCAAATCAGGATTTCCGGTAGAAGTAACCAAAGGATTAGATTCATCTTTATAGGGAGTCAACTGCTCTGCGCTGGGAATGGTGAAATTGGAATAGTTGTAGATACTTAGATTTTTACCTTCCGCAAGCTGATAATAAAAGTTTACATTATAGCCGGGCAATGCAAAATTTTTCTGCAGATCATATTGTTGTCCGTTAAAAATAGAATTAACCTTCATATCTGAAATATCAAGATTCAGGGAAGCCCAAATATTCAGCTTTTTTTTGCTAAGCTGATAAGTCAGTTCCGGAGAAATCTGATTGATTTTTTGCCTCATACTGTTAGATAAAAGCATATTGTATTTTGAATATTCTCCCGTGGCTATATCAAAATCATTTATATCCCTTATATCCCTTGACGATTTGGTAGTATATTTTACTTCAAGACTTACCGTTGCAGAGTCTGAAATGGGTTCAGTATATCCCGCATTGAAATTAAAATCATTATTCTGATTTTTACTTTTAGCCAGCTGATCCCGGTTATCTGTTGTATTTCCTGAGTTCTGATAAAATGTATTCTGAGACTGGCTTAGGTTGTCTCTATTGGATTCAGAAATAGTCGTGTTGATATTCGCAGAAACCACACGTCTTTCTTTCTTAAATTTCCTGGAAAAATAAATGGTGGGGTTAAATGAATTACTTTCCGATTGATTATTCGAATAAGAATTGCTTTCATTCAATAATGTGTTGTCTCTCAGGGTTGAAGATTGTGACTGGCTGACTGAAAAGGTACTGTTTTTACTAAACCTTGGGGAAATATAAATAGTTGTCAAAGAGTCCAGTTTAATCTTTGCTGAGGCGTCAAAACCATATTGCCTGGATTCATTTTTACCGGTATTTTCAGATTGAGTCTGAAGAGTATATTCCGGAAGAAGTGTAGCCCTGGAAACTTTAGATTTTGTATCTGTATTGGAGTTTGAATAGGTTAAACTAAAAGCATCCAGATGTGCATCTTTTCCCAATTTATCACTGTAGTTCAGTCCTAAGGTGGTAGATCTTTGTATGCCTTTTCCTCCGCCCTGGCTACCTCCGGATCCTCCCTGGCCCGTCCAGGAATTTCTGCCGCTTCCCATACTGTCAAAAACATCATCACGGGAAAAGCCCTGAGAATTGATATTATTTGACGAGGCTAAAACACTGATTTTCGTATCTCCTTTGAAATAACTTACAAGTCCGCTGGCTTCATACCGCTTGTCTGAACCATAACCAACAGAGAGTCTGGAAAGCAGTCCCTTGTTTTTCTTTTCATCAATATTAAAATTAATAGTAGTATTTTGAGACTTTGGTGTTTTTCCGCTAAGTTCTTCTTCTTTGGTTTTGGTGGTTGTAAACTGAATATTTTTAATGATGTCAGCCGGTAAATTCTGCAGGGCAATTTTACCGTCTTTATCAAAGAAAGGTTTCCCATTGATCATGATCTGATCCACATCTTTTCCGTTGACCGTTATTTTCCCGTCATTGTTGATTTCTACACCGGGAATCTGCTTCAGAAGTTCTTCAATTTTACTATCGGGACGCACCTTGATAGATGAGGCATTAAATTCTATGGTGTCTTTTTTAATTTTAACAGGAGATACTGTAATCTTGACCTCATCAATTTGGGTAACAGTATTGCTTTTACTGAGCTTAATATCTTCCAGGGATAGAGACTGAGAGATTGTTTCAAATTTTTTTGAGTAGGGTGATAATTTGTCAGCGTCAATTTTTAAAAGCGAAGGTTCTTTCATTTCATCCATTTTCAGAGAAAACTTACCTTCTTTATTGGTGGCGGTGTAGTTGATAATAGACGAATCCTTTTCTTTCAACAAATATACGGTAGCATTTTCTACAGGCTTTTTATCAAAACCCAATACTTTACCATCGATATGTATTTTCTGAGCGTGTAGAATAAAGGCTGTGAATACCAAAGCCAGTACCATTACTATTTTCTTCATTAGTCTTTTCACAGCGGTAAAAATAAAAAAACATCCCAATATAGGGATGTTTCTTTAAAAATATTTCTTTAAAATTGAATTTTTCAAAATTAAGCTTTCAAATATCTTGAATAAGCATATCCTTCCTGGCCATCGGCAGTTTTCACTTTCCACCAGTCATCAGAAGTTTGCTCAATTAAAGTTACTGATGCACCTTTCGCAGCTTTTCCTACTACAGCAGCTTCTGTAGAAGGCTCCTGTCTGATGTTAAGATTAGACTCGTCAGTTGCTACAGTTAAAGAAGCTCCTGAAGCAAGACCTGCTACCTGTACATCGATATTGATATCTGAAGCAGAGTATGTAGAATCAATTGCTCCTAAAGCATTCCATACTGCGTCTTTAGCAGCGGTGTTGGAAGCATTTCCGGAAACATAAAGAATTCCGTCCTGCTCCTGAACCTGTAGATTTGAAATTCCTGCAGATTGTGCTGCTGAAACTACTCCTGAATATTTATCTTGTAATTCGCTCATTTTAAATTATTTTACAATTAGGTTATTGTTATACTTCCCGATTTTCAAAGCATCTACAGATTCTTTGATTTTTCTTGCCTGTTGAGCAGAAACGTTTCCTGTAAGAGTTAATTGTCCGTTTACTACTTCTACTTTTACAGTAGGGAAATCTTTTACAGCATCCTGAACTTTTTTCTGAACAGCAGGATCTACAGCAGAAGCCGTATCAACTGGTGCCGGTGCCGGAGCTGCTACAGTAGACATATCCATAACATCTTTTACCCCGCTAATTGCTTTTAATTTTGCAATCATCGCATCTTTAGATTGTTGGTCTGCGAAAGTTCCGCTTAAGTGAGCAACACCTTCTTTTACTTCAACAGAAGCATTGGGATTAGAAGTTACTACAGTTGTAGCTTGAGTCTGAAGATCAGCATCAGAAACTTTCTTTTTGCAAGAAACTGCTCCGAAAGATACAGCTACAGCCAATGCAGCCATTGCGATAGTTTTTTTCATATTGTATATTTATTAATGTTGTTATACAATCAAATGTAATAATAAAATTTATACCAAAGGAATAAAAATTCAATAAATGTTTCTTAAATTTTTTGCAATATTTTCTAAACCAGGGAATTAATTTTTAAAGATTAAAAACTTAATATAAAATTAACCTCTATTGAATAAAATCTGATGCCAATTGAAAAACCATTATATTTGCGCAAATTGAACTATATATATGAAAGGACAAAATAAACTTTTTATAGCGATTGTCATTGCACTTATTCTGGGAGTAGGAATCGGAGGCATAGTACATGTGAAATATCCGGAAAGTGCAGAACCTTTTTCCAAGAACATAAAATTGTTGGGAACTGTTTTCATCAGGTTGGTACAGATGATTATAGCACCGTTGGTTTTTACGACCCTTGTAGTGGGAATTGCTAAAATGAGTGATATCAAAATGATCGGAAGAGTAGGAACGAAGGCAATGCTTTGGTTTATTTCCGCTTCTTTGGTTTCTCTTTTTATCGGATTAATGTTGGTGAACTGGCTTGAGCCGGGACATGTAACGAAATTACCAATTCAGGATGTGGCTTCTGCTGAAGATCTTCTTAAAAGCAGCAAAAGTTTTTCCATGGAAGACTTCGTAAAACATATGATCCCTAAAAGTTTATTTGAAGCTTTTGCAACCAATGAAGTTTTGCAGATCGTTGTATTTGCTATTATGTTTGGTGTTGCCCTGGCTAATTTGGGCGAAGAATATGCGCAGCCTGTAGTGAAACTTTTTGATATTATAGCCCATGCCATCCTTAAAATGGTAGGATATATCATGTGGTTTGCTCCTTTCGGTGTATTGGGAGCAATCGCTGCAGTAGTTGCGACCAACGGATTTGAAATTTTTAAAGTATATGCAATTTATTTGAGAGATTTCTTCTTTGCATTGGGAGTTCTTTGGCTGGTACTTTTATTGGTAGGTTATTTTATCTTAGGAAACCGTCTTTTCGATTTACTGAAGAGAATTAAAGAACCTTTATTGATTGCCTTCTCTACAACAAGTTCAGAAGCCGTATTCCCTAAACTGGTAGAAGAGCTTGAAAAATTCGGATGTAACAGCAGAGTAGTATCATTTATTTTACCCTTAGGATACTCTTTCAACCTGGATGGAAGTATGATGTATATGACATTTGCCTCTATCTTCATTGCACAGATTTATGGCATCGAAATGACGCTTGGACAGCAGATTACCATGCTTTTGGTGTTAATGCTTACCTCAAAAGGAATTGCGGGTGTCCCAAGAGCCTCATTGGTAATTATTGTAGCCACCTGCTCAATGTTCGGAATTCCACCGGAAGGTATTGCCTTAATCTTGCCAATTGACCATTTCTGTGATATGGGAAGAAGTATGACTAACGTATTAGGAAATACATTAGCGACGTCCGCAGTTTCCAAATGGGAAGGACAATTAACGGAACCTTTAGACAAAATCTAAATAATGAGTTTAAAAGACTTAGAATTATATAAAAGCCATATTCATGAATATGGCTTTTCTGTTATCAATACCGTTTTTTCTGAGGGAGAAATTGAAAAGATAATTGATGTTCTCAACAGTATTGATACCTCCAGAGAAAATTTCAGGAAATCTGAAGATCTGTTTGCTATCAGACAGTTTTTAAAAGAAATCCCGGAAATTAAGGATCTGATTTTTAATGACAATATCAAAAGAATCATAAAAGACATCTTTGGAGAAAAATATTTCGTGGTAAAAAGTATTTATTTTGATAAACCGGAAACTTCCAATTGGTATGTTGCCTATCATCAGGATCTGACAATTTCCGTGGATAAAAAAACAGAATTATCAGGCTTCGGACCATGGACGACAAAACAAAACCAGTTTGCTGTACAACCTCCGCTGAATGTGCTGGAAAATATATTCACCATCAGAATTCATCTGGACGATACGGATGAAAATAACGGAGCATTAAAGGTCGTTCCGGGCTCTCATGCCAAAGGAATCTACAGACCTGAAACGATTGATTGGACGGTAGAAAAAGAGAATATCTGCAAGGTGGAAAAGGGAGGAATTATGATCATGAAGCCTCTTATCCTTCACGGCTCCAACCGGACAACCAACGGAAAGAAGAGAAGAGTTATCCATATAGAATTTTCAGACATGGAACTTCCGGAAGTCCTGCAATGGTCAGAAAGAATGAATTAATAAAAACAAACCCTTCTTCAAAAATACTGAAGAAGGGTTTATTTTAGTTCTAATCAGAATATATTACTTCGCTTTCAGGATCTTCAATACTATTTTTATCGTAACAGAGAAATAACAGAAATTCTTTTGGTTCAGAATCTGAAGAACTGTGGGGCATGTCAACCTTAAATTTCGTTTTCAGAATATCCCTGATTGTTTCATCTTTATGGCTAAAACCTGCAATTGGAGAGATTTCCTGAATTCCAGCCAGATTATTAACTTTTACTTTATAAATAGCGAATTCCTGCTTTGGGTTGAAATCGCTGATTTTAGATAAATCCGATTTATCATCGGTTGGAGTTTCCTGGTAGCAGGTGGCAAACTGCAGATTTTGAAAACCTGATTTGTTTTTTTCTAAATAAGAAATGGCTTTACCCAAATATTCAAACCATGACTTTTCATCTTCTGTTACTCTGTTTTGTAGTTTGGACTTTGGTGTACAATAATCGATAGAATAAATGTTATCATATTTTTGTAAATAGATCAGGTATCTTTCTTGAGGTTTTACATTCAGCTCACATGCTGCAGATTTTGATTTTCCAATCAGTCCGCTCACAATAATTGTTTTGATTGATTTTCCTTTAAAAATTTCTTCGAATTCAATATCAACTTTATATGTTCTTCGCTGTTTATTTTGATCATATACTTTTACTATTTTAACCACACCAATTACATCAGCGTCCTGATAGTTCTGTGAAAAGGAATTGCCAATGCAACTGCAGGCAGATATTTCTACAATACTTAAAAGCAAAAAAAGTAATAATAAGAGTTTTTTCATAGATAGTTTTTATTTTGCAGAAATTTCATCAATAAAAATATAGGCATCCCCGCCTGCTCCCTGATGCCATTCCGGAAGTTTTCCGAAATAATAAGCTTTTACTTTGATGTAGCGAGCCTCTGTAGGAAGAATTTCAGTGGAAAATTCTTTGATCTGTACTTTTTCATCTTTGGGGTCAATATCATTATCGATCGTTTTCAACAGAAAGAAATCCTTGTTATTCATCGAGGCATAATATTCTACTTTTTTAGGCATCAGAATCCATGCTTTACTGTCCTGAAGATAGCCCGAAGATAATTTGGTAATTTGCTGAGGTGATTTAAAATCAATAACAGCTTCAAAATTCTGCCCCTGATATCCCTGCCATTCTCCTTTTCTCCAATTCACATCACCTCTGATTCCATCGATAAGAGCCAGCTTTCCGTTGGCTGTATATTGTGGAGTTACTTTTGAAAGAATATTAATGTCCCAATAATTAGGTCTTCTGTTGAAATTGGCAACAGTCACCGAACTTTTTTCACCCTTTCTTTCAGCATACGCCGTAACCTGGGTCGATTTACTGATGGTGAAAGGACCTTTATAAGGAATAAATGTTTTTCTTTTATTGGCATCACTGTCATCCAGAGTCATAAAATAAACTTTATCATCAGGATTCAAAGTAGTGATTGCTACCTTGGTAGAAAAATCGAAAATTCTATCGGCTACAATAACCGGAGACGTTGTAAGTTGGGCATACTTCAAGTCCTTTGAAGGTTGTATATTTTCAAATCCTAGCTTTTTAAGCTCTGCTTTTCCTGTATTTTTTGTGATAGTTCTGGTGGTTCCGTCTTCAAGATGGATTTTAATTTCGTCAAAATAAGGAGTCGTCGTTTCCCATTCCGGTAATCCCGGTGTTACTGAGTAAATGCCCATAGCACTCAAAATATACCAGGCGCTCATCTGGCCGCAATCTTCATTTCCGATTAATCCGTCCGGCGTGTTTTTATAGAAATTATCCAGAATATATTTGATTTTAGCATCAGTTTTTTCAGGTTTATCCACAAAATTATAGAGGTAAGCAATATGATGGCTTGGCTCATTACCCTGTGCATACTGGCCGATAAGACCCGTAATGTCCACCTGCTCTCTTCCTGTCGTTTTATCCGGAGCCGCAAAGATGGCATCAATAAACTGTTCAAACTTTTCTTTTCCGCCATGTGCTGCTATAAGTCCCGGAATATCCTGTTGCACTGAGTAGGAATAATGCCATGAATTCCCCTCGGTATAATTATTATTTACTTCTCGCGGATCAAAAGGCTCATACCAGTTTCCATTCTTTCTGGGTTGCATAAAACCATTGTTGGGGTTATAAAGATTTTTCCAGTTCTGAGAACGTTTCATAAAATACTGGTAATCATCTTTTTTGCCTAAAATCTTTGCCATTTGAGCAATACACCAGTCATCATAAGCATATTCCACGGTTTTGGAAACACTTTCAGATTCATCATCCATGCTGATATAGTTATTCTGTTTGTAGGCATTTAAACCAAAAATATCCAGCATGGCAGAGTTTTTAGAAGCCTGAAATGCTTTTTCATAATCAAAACCTTTGATTCCTTTAGCCATCGCATCAGCAATTACAGAAACAGCGTGGTAGCCGATCATGCATTCTGTTTCATTGGAAGCCAGTTCCCAGACCGGAAGTTTCCCGCCCTGTTCGTATTGTTTGATGAATGTATTGATAAAATCGGATGTTCTTTTTCTATCAATTAAAGTCATTAGTGGGTGCGCTGCTCTGAAGGTATCCCAAAGTGAAAATACCGTGTAATAATCGAAGTCTTTAGCTGTATAAAGCTTATTATCTCGGCCTCTGTATCTCCCATCAACATCCATATTGATATTGGGTTGTGTAAAAACATGATAAAGAGCTGTATAAAAAGTAGCGAGCTTATTTTTGTCATCAGATTTTACTTCAATTTTTGATAGCTCCTTATCCCAGTCAGTTTGCGCTTGTTTTTTTACAGATTCAAAATCTTTAGCTTGTCCTTCTGCCAGCATATTTTTCCCTGCTCCTTCATAACCTGTTGGAGAAATTGCTACTTTTATCTGGATTTTTTCTCCTTTCTTAACATCGGTTGAAAAGGCCAGTGCAAGTCTTGTTCCGGTAAAAAGGTTGTTGTCCTGTTTTCCATTCACTTCTTTTTTAGAGATCTTCATTGGTTTTGAAAATTCTATTCTGGCGTAGATATATTGATTAGTGGCCCAGGCTTCACTCCTCCGGAATACTTCAATGGTCTTATCGTCAATAATTTTAACCTCACCTTCAAGCAATTTATCCCGATGATTAAGATCTAAAATAATATTGGCATTCCCGGTATTATTGAAAGTATATTCATGATAGCCGACTCTTTTTGTTGTTGTAAGACGAACATCAATATTGTTTTTATCTAATTTCACTGTATAAAATCCTGCTGCAGCCTTTTCATTTTTATGAGAAAATTTTGACGAATAATCTTTACTGCTCAAGCTCGGATTTCCCATCGTCGGCATCAGCATAATATCCCCATAATCTGAAACTCCGGTTCCGTTCAGGTGAGTATGAGAGAATCCATAGATGAGAGAATCTGAATAATGATATCCGCTGCATCCGTCCCAGCTGCCGTCAATTCTGGTATCCGGGGAAAGCTGTACCATTCCGAACGGGATAATGGCTCCGGGAAAAGTATGTCCGTGGCCTCCGGTTCCGATGAAAGGATTTACGTATTGAGAATAGTTTTGAGCCCAAATAATCTGAGTAATAAACAGGGAAAATGCAACCAGATTTCTTTTCATATTTAAATTTTATAAAAGCTAATATATCGAAAAACCACAAAATAGATGTAATAAAGGGCAGAGATGGTTTGTCTTATTAAAAACTAGTAGAATCAATGAAGAAAATTGTACTTGCTGTAATGCTGCAGTTACCGATGCTGGCATTTTCCCAGACGCTAACGGGTAAGATCACTCAATCCGGAAAAACGCTGTCGTACGTTGAGGTAATAGCTGTTAAAGATCAAAAAAAACATACCGCAATTTCTGATGAAAGCGGAAATTACTCTCTGAAAGTTTTAGAAAACGGAAACTACAATATTAAGCTGATACAGGATGGTTCAGAAATATCCACTATTGATATGTTAATCAATGGAGATGTAAAACAGGATTTTTCTATTGAGAATAAAAAGGAAAAACAAATTGAAGGCGTAACGCTCACTGCCAGAAAAAAACTGATTGAAAGAAAAGCTGACCGATTGGTTTTCAATATCGTTAATTCGGTTGCCTCTCAGGGAATGGATGGTGCAGAGGCTATGGCTGCCACACCGCTGATTAAAGTGGATGACAATACCGGAATTTCGATCGCAGGGAAAAGCGGCGTCACTATTATGATCAATGAAAGAATACTGAATCTATCTGGAAGTGAACTGGTGACCTATCTTAAAAGTTTACGATCCGAAAATATTGAAAAAATAGAAGTAATCACTACACCTCCCGCCAAATATGAAGCTCAGGGAAACAGTGGCCTCATCAATATTGTTTTGAAGAAAAATCAGAATCTCGGATGGAGCGGAAGTCTTACAACATCACTCCAGCAGCAGACTTATACAGGATTTTCAAACAGTGTAACGGTGAATTATCAGAATGAAAAGCTGCGTTCCTCGATTAAATTGAGACAAAATAAATATGAAAAGCATTCTTACGAAAATTACAGGATAGATGGAGCAGACGGTCTTAAAAGTTCTGACGACAGAAGGGATTTTGGAGACGGATTAGGCGCTAATGTAAGTGTTGATTATTTACTGAGTTCCAGATCAAATATGGGATTTATTTACGATTATGGATTCGGGCATTCTAATATGGATATTGTGAATACTTCAGATTATTTTCAGAATGGAAATTATACCAATACCTTACTGACTTCAGCTGAGCACAGGGGTAGGAGTGTTCAGCAAACGATCAGTGCTTATTATGATCTTAAATTTGGAAAACAAGACAATAAATTGAGCATCACCGGAAATTATTTTTCTAACGTTCCCAAGACGACAATTGATTTTATGACAACGGAAAATTCCGGAGATCAGTTTACGGTAAAATCACCTTCTATGGTAGATTATAAAATTTATTCAGGGCAGGCTGATTTGACCTTGCCTTATCAATGGGCAAAGACAGAAGCAGGGGTGAAGTTTACCAATTTTGATAATAATTCAGAAATATCCTATAAAAATTTCACCGATGGGAATTATATCACCGATCCTGAAAAAAGTAATGCATTTAAGTACAATGAAAAAAATTATGCCGCTTATATCAGTTTTGAGAAGTCTTTCAATGAAAAATGGTCTGCCAAGGCAGGATTACGGTACGAATATGCTACGGTCACAGGAAATTCTCTGACTTCGGGGCAACAATCGGAAAATTCCTACGGGAAGTTCTTTCCAACGGCTTATGTCTCTTATAAAAGTAATGAAAGTAATACATTCAGTCTTACGTATTCAAAAAGGATCAACAGACCCGGGTTCCGTGCCATCAATCCATACCGGTGGTATATCAATATCAATTCTTATTTTACAGGAAATCCCTTCCTGAAGCCTTCTATTAACCATAATTTTGAACTTTCCTATGTATATAAAGGAAAATTATCTGCTTCAGCTTATTTCCAGAGAACCTTGGATGGATTCAGCCAGATTGTAAACCTTAGCGGAGAAAACAGGATCAGTACTTTCGCTAATTTCTTTAATCAGAACAGTGTTGGACTTACCCTGAATTATTCTGATACATTCTTCAAACGCTGGGAAGCCAATTATTCTGCAGATCTTTCATATATGGAAACAAAAGTATTTGCAACAGATGCTGCTTCCAGAAAAGGAAATGGGTTTGATTTTGATTTTCAGAACAATCTTTCCCTCAACAAAAGCAAAACAATTCAGTTTGTGCTTAACTACTGGTTCCGTTTACCGTCTAATTTTGAAATGATACACTGGGAGTATACCGGAAATGTAACTTCCGGGCTGAAGCTAAATCTTATGGAAAAAAGTCTTCAGATCAATGTGCTGGTATCTGATATTTTTAAACAATCGAGGAGCAGGGGGCAAATCTTTTATACGACGGGAACTCATTCTTTCAACAACTATTATGATGCAAGAAGACTTACGGTGTCGGCTACTTATACTTTCGGAAATAAAAAAATAAAAGGAACGGAGCGTAATGTGAAGTTCGATGAGAAAAACCGGGCGAATTAAAACCAGAAGTTTTGGAACAATCGAAGACTAATATTCATTTTAAGAAAGTTGTAATTATTGATTAATCCTATCCAACCAAAATGATACTTAGATTTCTACGAAATGACAAAACAAGTTGGCGTCACAAAATACATGATACATACAAACATTGTCATTGACTTCGTCGAATCTTTGATTTCCGTAGGAACTACAAGTATGCAATATGCTATTTTCTGTAATGATAGTGAAATTGAGCTCGAATTTGTATATACAGTACATATATAGTGTTTTTCGTTTTATTTTCCATTGCAATATATTTTATATAGTTCCATTGATATGTAAAAATATTGACACAAATTTTGACACAATATATCAGTTTTGTATATTTGTTTATACCTTAATATATAAACAGATGGCAACGGTTACTTATTACTTACGATCAAAAACAAAGAACAGCGTTATTCAGATGCAATTATCCGTTTCAAAGTCCCTGAAAATGCGTAATGCCACAGGTTTACAGATTAACTCTATAGATTGGAGCGATAAAACCTCTCTACCCAAACAAAATAATCCAGAGAATAAAAACCTGGTATCTGATTTAAATGATTTAAAAAACTTTGTACTGAAGGAATATAATCAGGATTTTGCCGCTGGTGTTTTATTTGATAGCCATTGGCTTAAAAAGAAAATAACTACCTTTTTTTCAAGAGTGGATATAAAAACGGATGATAATATTGTGGTCAATTATATGAGGGGTTATAATGAGCTTCGCCAATTGGCCAAATCCAAAAAGACGACTGATGCTCATTATGTAACACTTGAGGATAAATTTTCACGTTTTCAAAAGTTTCAAAAAAAGAATTATGTATTTTCTGAGATAGACAAAAGAGTGATGTTTGAGTTTAAGAACTGGATCATGGATGATTTAAGGTGTATGGAATCTACCTCGAATAGAATCTTAAAGAATTTCAAAACGATATTATATGATGCTCGGGGAAATGGAAAAACTATTCATCCTCAGATTAGTGGATTGATCATTGAAGAAGTTCCCTCGATAAAAGTATTTTTAAGTTTTGAGGAAATATCAAGAATTAAAAAGGCACAAATTATAGGGGAAGATTTACTCCATGCCCGGGACTGGCTTCTGATTGGTTGTTATACAGGCCAGCGTGTGAGTGATCTATTGGATATGAAAAAAACAAAGATTTTCAAGAAGACGGATTCTGATGGTGAGAGTTTCATGTTTATAGATTTGATCCAAATCAAGACAGGCAAACACGTGAGTATTCCCATCCATGATGAGGTGGAGCATATTCTACAAAAATATGATGGAGGTTTTCCTCCTTTATTCAGAGGATCAACCCTCAATAGCAATGCCACCCTCTTTAATGAGCATATTAAAAAAGTATGTGAACTCTCAGGAATCCATCAACTCATGAAAGGCAGGATTTATAATGATGAATTAAAAAGAAACGAAATCAGAGAAACGGCAAAATACAATCTGGTAAGCAGCCATATTTGCAGAAGAAGCTTTGCTACTAATTTTTATGGAGATAAAAGATTTACCACACCCCAAATCATGGCTATTACAGGACACAAGACAGAAACGACCTTTCTACAATACATCGGTAAAACCTCATCCGACCACGCTTTAAATACGGCAAAAACATTCAGGGAAATAAAAAATCAAAACAGGCAGGCTTTATAATCATCTATTACTAGGCCAAATCATTTGAATACTATCTTTTTTGGAGGCTTGGATCTTATTTTTCCTTTTTATTAAATGCATTTGTAATAAAGCGTAATGAAAGTTTAGATAGATCTATATCCAATAAGCTTTCATTTTCATTAACTATCCGCAACGTTCTGTTATTTAGGTCAAATTCTTCAACAAAACAAAAATAAAGAATTCGTGTAAGCACTTTTGGGTTTATATCTTCCTTGGCGTGCAGCCGAAAATAAAGATAGGGGGACTCAGCTTTCTTTAAGCAGAGAGAGAGAATCTGATCTTCTTCATAGAAATGAGTGCCAACGGTCCATCCGCTTAATCGTTTTATCCTTCCTTTATTGGAAATAACATATTTACCGCCAAAACCAGGTAATGGTTTCCAATATTCATCTGGTAAATCTCTTAGAGATAGATCCAAAATAGCAGGTGGATTTTTCATATTAATCCGGGGCCTATTCAGTTTCTCCCAGAGAGAATCGTTGAATACTTTTTTTGAATTAAGTATTTTTCTGATCTTGGTTTTATTTCTTTCTGTAAGTATATCATTAATGGACTGTAAGGAGAGTTTCAAAATATCGATATCCCATTGTGAATCATTTCCGTTTACAATTACCAGATTCCTATTTTTGAGATCAAATTTTTCAATAAAACAATAATAAAGCATTCGGGTAATTGCTATAGTATAGCTTTTTCCATTACAACTTAACTTAGTGTAAAGAAAATATTTTTCACTATCAGACCTGTGAACAAAGAGCGAGATGATATGTTCTTTCCAAAAAGTTTTATTTCTATTTTGTGTCCAGCTGTTTAATCGTTTTACTCTCCCTTTATTTGAAATCTCAAAATATTGTTCAAGATTGGGAAGTGGCTGCCAACTTTCACCAGGAAGAGTTTTGAGCAATAAATTCATACAGGCTGGAGGATTATTTTCATCAATTGGCGGCTGTCCGAGTCTTTTCCAAAGTCTTATATTGAGGGCCTTTTCAGGTTTACTTTTAGTTTCCGGTATAAAATCTTCTTTAGTAAGTGTATAATCTTTGGCAAACCATCGAAATTTTCCTGCAGTAGTCCTTTTTCTATTAATGACAGCTAAAATATGAGGGGGAGAGATTCCGAGACTTTCACTTGCTGCATAAATATTTTCATAGGTAGCTACAAAATCACCTTCAACTGTGTATTGGCTCACTGTCTGCTGATAATTCCCCTTCTTTCCTCTGCCTTTGTTCAGTGCTTTACTACGTACCTTATTGGCAGTTAACTTCTCTAGATTGCTAAAATGTACATTAAATCGATTATCATCTTTAAAAGACATACGAAATGAAAGATCGTCCATGTCAAATTTTTCAACAAAATGATAGTAGACCAAACGAGCTACTGATTTTCCATATATTTTCCCTTCAACACAGAGGTTACATCTCACATTATAAAAATGAGTATTTAGATATTTGTTAAAATATCTGAAGGCTTGTGGTTTTAAAATTCTATCTGATAGTTTTTGCATTCCTCCGTTGGGAGTTGCAACCCATCGTTCCAAGCTTTTTATCCGTCCGTAATTTGAAATAGCATAATTTTCAAAATCTTCTATCCATTTCCATTTTTCACCCGAAAGATTTTCTAAGGAAAAGTTAGAAAGGACTGTGTTTATATACTTATCTCCTAATTCAATAGGTAGTTTCATAACTCAAAAATTTCTTTTGTATACGTTGATATAATATCTAAATTTAAAACAAAATTTTATAAGATCGTTCAAAATTGTCTAATCTCTATAGACTTAACTTCAAAATTTATGAGCATTGATTCTGGATTGTATTTATTCCAAAAGCTTATCACCATGAATAGAGCATTGTGTTTACAATCGTATATGTATTGAAAATATATAAATAAGGTAGAAGTTCAAGAAGTACCGTTTGAATAAGCTCAACAATAGAAATATTAACGACATAAAAACTCACATTGCTTGAATGTATCAAAAATAGATCTAAATATTAAAATCTATGAGACCCAAAGCAAATAAAAAAACATAAAACATTACAATATAGCGATTTAATGCTTATTTAAGATTCTGCTTGTGTCGCACGTGCCGGATGTGTCGCAGAAAAAACAAAATTATTTTTCATAAAAAAAGTTACCAGAGTTACTCAAGTTACTCTCCAAAAAAACATTTTTTTTAAGAGCTATCTCATTGAAAGGAAAAAATAACATTCCAATTTTCCAAATTTTTTTAGACTTCGAAAATTGATATACAAGTAAATTATAATGCGCCATACTTTGACGCATTTGCTTTATACCTTAGCATTCCAAATCACAAGTTATGGAAATCCCGTTTTATTTAAGTTATAAAGAATTTGAAAAGAATTACCCCACAGACCTCTCTAAGTGGTTTGGATATTACGGTGATTCCGATGAGGTAGATTTTTTAAAAGAGCTGGTAGGCCAATATCATTACTTTTTAGATTATGATTGCACGCAGGATCAATTAATCCCTGATATTACCATTACCCTTACTGACTGTATTTTCCCTTATCATGAAAAAAGTGAGTGTAGATTTATTGCAGCATATCAGGACGGAAAGAAGAAAAAAGTATTTTGGGATGAAAATCAAAATGTGCTTGAGTGGAAGAAAGTTACCATGATGCAATATGCCGGGCATATTGTAGATAAAATACATAAATATTTCAAAGCCACTCATACTATTTTTCCTGAAAATAAAACATTGCATGACTATATGAATAATGAAGAGATTATTAAATATGATGAATTTTTCGGGTATCAGATTGATTATAGCCTTCATCAGAAAGCCCTTCCATTCTTAAAAGCTTATATGCCTTTGCATGGTAAGGAGGTTAGTGAATCACTATTTCGAAATTTTAATTTTGCTATTGTGAGGATAGCAGAGTACATTGATTGGAGACTAAAAGCATTAAAGGCCTTTCAATGGAGTATTTACCATAGGGTAAAATCCGGGGCAAAAGCAGATGTAGAAAAAAATGCTGAAGAGCAGCCCCCGCAGATTTCTTATGTACCTAAAATAAAAGTTAATGGCAGTTTACAGGCTTTGGGATATATTTTAACGGAGCTTATGGATAAGGGGTATATTGAACCTCAGCGTAAAAATGGCAGCCTCAATGTACAGGGAACAGCAAAAATGATTTTAGATCACTTTGAATTTACCAAGGAAGAGTTTCAGCCTCCCTTAGAAAGTGTCAGACAGTGCTTATTTACCCAAAATAAGTTTAGTAATGATAAACAGAATCTTTTTAAAATCCCTTCCTCCCAACAGTTAGAAAAATAGTTTTTGTTTTTAGGTAGAATGTACTCTATTCCCCGAAGCTTATTTTCGGGGAATGTTTTTTTAAGATATATCGTGCTGAAGATCAATATTATAGCATCAAAACTGGATACACTGTTACCAAAACTGGATAACACTTGCACCTTGCAATACTCCAATTTTGTACTCAACAATTAAAAACAATTTATTATGAGTGCAATACAGTTTATAGCCACTACGCCATCGGAATTAATCAAAGAGATTAAAGAAGAAATCATTCCTGAGCTAAAAGAGCAGCTCAAACAGGAATTTCAACCCAAAGAACCTACCCACTACCTGAGCCGTCAGGAAGTTTGCAAAATTCTCTCCATTGACTTAAGTACCCTTCACCGCTGGAGAAAAGAAGGAACTCTCATTGCCTATGGCCTTGGAAACAGAGTCTATTTCAAAAGAAATGAGATTGATGAGCTGATCAACCAAAACAGACTGAAGTAAAATCCATTATATACAGATACCTTATGAAACTCACTCCTGTATTTGAAGACCTCAACAATCCTGCTACTTTTACAAACCACATGGAGGAGTTGTTAAACTCACGTCCTCAGGTAACTCCCCACGACCAGGTACTGCAAGCGTTAAAAGCTCAGTTTGAGCAGTTGGATTTTCAGCTCTTGACCTTTCCACAGGTCGGGGAGCTCAGAAAAGAGCTAGAGAAGCTCCCAAGGGAAAGCGAACAGGCCAACCTCATCCGTAAAGAACTGGCCCGGCTCAAACTTACTCTCAAACATTATTTGATTCTATCTATTGAAAATGTATTGAGACTGGCAGAAAAGAATCGTTGGGGTTTGTGTAAGAATCACGATTTTATTTATCTCTACAATGGCAATTTCTGGAGTGAACTGGATAAAGAAGCCTTCCAGAAGTTTTTGGGAGAAACCTCAGAAGAAATGGGAGTCACTAAATTTTCAGCAAGGTTTTACCTATTCCGGGAACAATTATTTAAACAGTTTTTAGCCACTGCTTATTTACCTACTCCTGAAAGTAAAAAAGATGAGGTACTGATCAACCTTTTAAACGGAACTTTTGAAATTAGTTCCCAGGGAACCCAATTACGAGCCTTTAACCGCGATGATTTTATAAGCTATCAACTCCCATTTATCTACGATCCTAAAGCAGAAGCCCCATTATTTAAAGCGTATTTAAATAAAGTTTTACCGGACATGGAGCGCCAAAGGGTCTTAGCTGAGTACTTTGGTTTTGTATTTATCAAACATGGTAGTAATGCTTTGAAAGAGGAAAAGGCACTCATACTCTATGGAACAGGTGCCAATGGGAAAAGTGTCTTCTTTGAGATAGTTAATTCCCTCCTGGGTGAGGAAAATGTAAGCAGTTACTCTCTTCAAAGTCTAACCAATGAAAACGGATATTTTAGGGCAAAGATTGCTAATAAACTGGTGAACTATGCCAGTGAAATTAATGGAAACCTGGAAGCCTCAACCTTTAAACAGCTCGTTTCTGGAGAACCCGTAGAAGCCCGTTTACCGTATGGAGAGCCATTCATCTTAAAACAATATTCCAAGCTTATTTTTAACTGCAATGAGCTGCCTAAAGATGTAGAGCATACCAATGCCTATTTCAGAAGATTTTTAATTATTCCTTTTGATGTAACCATTCCACCGGAAGAGCAGGATAAAAACCTCCATACCAAAATCATTGAAAATGAACTCTCAGGAGTTTTTAACTGGGTACTGGAGGGATTAAACAGGTTATTGGAACAAAAACAGTTTTCTGAATGTGAAGCAGCACAAAAAGCTGTTGAAAATTACAGAATGGAAAGCAACAGCGTACAAATGTTTTTAAATGATCATGAATATCAAAGCAGTTTAAAAAGATATAGGCTCATTAAAGAACTCTACTATGAATACAGAGTCTTTTGCACAGATGAGGGGAATGTACCTTTTAAGAAAACCAATTTTATAAAACAGTTAAAGACATTAGGTTTGATTGTGGATAGAGTTGCACAAAACCAGTTGGCAGTATTTATTGAAACTTCTTAATAAAACTGTCATAAAAAAAATGTTTTTCTGGAGAGTAACTTTAGTAACTCTAGTAACTGATCTGGTTTTTCATTTGGTAAAAGCGAAAATCACAACTGTTTAATTACTATTTGCTTATGTTAAAAACACATTACAGTTATCATTTCAGACATTACTCAAGAATAATATATTAACTGGTTTTTCAAGCTTAACAAAAAAGTTACTGGAGTTACTAAAGTTACTTCCGTAAAACAAAAATATTTTTTATCAAAAAGTAGATCACAATACCAGAATATAGAAGAAAAGAGCAGGAAAAAAAGTTTTTTCTACAAGCGACATACCCGACATGACAAACAATTAATGCACTAAAGTACAATCATTTATATTTTATTCAAATTTCTATCCATGTCAGACATGACGGATATGTCGCAAGAAAAACAAAAAAAACTACTAAAATGAAAACAGAGTACAGGTATATATTAGAGAAAGGAAGCAAAAAATATCCTTGCCCTCATTGTAACAAAAAAAGCTTTGTCCGTTATCTCGATACTTTTGAGAGCGAATATTTACCAGAGCAATATGGGCGTTGTGACCGTGAAAGCAAATGTGAGTATCACCTCAGCCCCTATAAAGATGAATATGCAGAAACAATATCTGACCAAAGGGAAAAAGTTACTTCCACAAAACAAAAATATTTTTCTTTAGGATCTACATCACATGTTCACAATAAGCTTATGACAGTGAAAAAGCCCACATATTTTGATATTGATGTTTTTACGAAGACTTTAGAGAGTGAAGGCTATGACAAAAATATCTTTATTCTTAATCTTTTATATCATGTCCCTTTTCCTTTTCAGAGAGATGAGGTTGGAAAAGTAATAGATCTCTATCAGCTTGGAAGCATAACCAAAGGGTACAGAGCCGGAGCTGTTACTTTTCCTTTTATTGATTTTGATGGAAATATTAGAGCAGTACAGGTAAAACAATTTGATAAGGAGAATCATACCATAGGAACAGATTTTTTACATTCCATCATAGAAAAGCAGTATATCAAAAACAACCATCCATTACCCGGTTGGCTGAGTGCATATAATGGGAATGAAAAGAAAGTCTCTTGCCTCTTTGGTGAACATCTTTTGAAAAAGTACCCCCTGAATCCTGTTGCCCTGGTAGAAGCACCCAAGACGGCTGTTTATGGAAGTTTATATTTTGGAATGCCTCAGGAAAGTTCTAAGAATTTAATCTGGTTAGCGGTGTATAATAAAAGCAGCTTTTCACTAGGTAAGCTCAATGTTTTAAAAGACAGAGACGTTTTTGTTTTTCCTGATTTATCAAAAGACGGGAATACCTTTAAAGAATGGGAAACTAAAGCTAAAGCTATGGAGAATAAACTACCCGGTACCCGTTTTATTTTTTCAGATCTGTTAGAAACTCTATCTGGCGATGATGACAAAAACAAAGGCTATGATCTCGCTGATTTTTTAATAAAGCTGGATTGGAAGCTCTTTAGAAATAAGCCCAAAGCTAAACAGGAATATGACTGGCAAAAGTGGCAAGCAGAATCTATTGACCTTACCTCTTCCAGAGAAGAACCTTTTCACTTACCTGAGCCTTTAAAAGCTATGACTGAAGTAGAAAATACGGCAGAAAAAGCAGATACAATAGAACCTACTCAAATAATTTCATCCCATAGGGTATTTCCAGGAACCCAACCCAATACAAGAACTCAGAAAAAACAGGATAAAACATCAAAAATGTGGGATAAAAAAATTCAGGAGCTTGAAACATTCTTTTCGGACTGTGAGTTGTTAAATTGGAATTCCATTCCATTAGGCTCATATGGAAATATTTCTGATGTACAGCTATTTATTAAAAATCATCTTTCCATTGTAAAAGCAAATGCAGGTAAAACGGTATTTCTTCCCTATCTTCAAAGATTAGAAGAGCTAAGAAGCACTTTAAAGCTCAATCCGCCTTAGATGAGTTCGTTATCCAATGTAAAAAAAAATTGTTTCCAGCTTTTCATACTTTTCATGTTTTACATCGATCAGATCATTAAGGCAATATATAATAAGGTAAGGCCACTTTCAAACTATATTTTAAACAGTGATATGGGGTCTATAATGTCAAAAGGTACTTTACAACGTTCTACTTCTACGGGGCTGCGACCCCCGAAAAAATGCCAGACACAGAAATTTTTAGAGATTTCCACCTAGAGAATACCTATCAAAAACACAGTATTCATAGGATTTATGAAAAAAAAGACTGTTTTTTGGTTTCCACAGAAATAGAAATAGGAATGAAAAAGAATAGGTATCAATAAAAGCATATGCAAAGTTTGTAAGCATAAACCGCGCTGCTACCTAGAAAATGATTGATCCAGAGAAGAATGTAAAAAATATGATTCTCAGAATCAAAAACTAACTTATCGGGTTACAAATAAGCAATATGGTTTCCAGTATTTCATATTTTTCACTTCTCATGATTTCTTTAATCTGAAGACAAGACAGAAAGATTTTTTACTATCAAATTAGGCTGATATAGCTCCCGGAAATTATAGATGAGGCGTAAAAAATCTGATACAAATTATAATCCTCAAACCGGACAAAACCATACATTAAAAAAAACAAACCTATCTCAACCCAGAATTTAAAAATCATCCTTTACATCATTAATTTAAATTAAAAGCAAAATGAAAACAGATAAAAAATCCATTACAACAAATCATAAAGGTTTACAAAAGTTGACAGAATCAGAAAATAATTTAGATACCATACTGGCATTACATAAAATCACTTTAGAAGACCTGGGTACTCTCGATGAAACAAATAAAAATGAATTTCTAAACATAATGACTCAAAAACTTAATAGCTTAAAAGGAGATGAATTAGAAAATTTTTGTACTCAGATTGAAGACATCATGCATCCTAGGGTTAAAAATGAGCTTTGGGAAAAGAATCACATCAATATTATGTGGGGAATTTCTGTCCTTATCAGAGAGAATGGTCGTATGCCCACTAAAACAGAGATTTCAAGCAAAACCGAGCTGAGCAGGCAGACTGTACACAAACACCTGAAAGAATATAAAAACAGTATTTATTATACGGAGTTTCAGGAGCAATTCGGGATTCTGCAATCTAAAATAATGTCATCCGTATTTCAACATGCTATTGGTGGAGATATGAAAGCAGCTAAGTTATATCTAGAATGTATAGGAGCTTTGAAAAACACCTCATCAGCAAACCAGCAAAGTCACGTTAATAATACCTTGATACAAAATCAAAACAATATGATCCAGATTAATGGAATGATACTCAACCAGGAAACTATACAGAAGCTCAAACCAGAACAGTTAAACACCATTGAAGGAATTTTAAAGACTATAGAGATAAAAGAATCTGATCAAATATAATAAATTGGTTAATAGACTAAAGCACTAATACTGTCTATTCATAATTTGATCATAAAGAATGATTTAATATTTCTGCATAACAAAAAAGAATTATATTCGTATCGAAATAAATTTTCATTATTTTGTGGTTTAGCCTTCCTACATCAATACGGAAGGCTTTTTTATTACAATCCTTTAAAAGAAATTTAGCAAGGTTTTTGTAAGGTCACAACATGCGTTAGGAAAATAGATCATTTAAAATAAGAGATATTAAATCTAGCCGTTTTTCTTACCCATAAAAAAGCTTTTATCTCTACAGGGTAAGCTCTAATCACCTAATAAGTTCTAAGATAAGAATATCTATTTTCTAAATGTTAACAACAAGATTAATAAAATTTATCACTTTGAATTGAAATATATTTTTAATTTTGACCAAGCTTTTCATTAAGTACAAATGAAAAGAGAGTTTTGTTCTTCATAATCTAAATTCAAAAGCTTTACAGGACGGTTTTATTATTCTGTCCTGTTTTATTGAATTTTTTTCACCCTAAATTAATTAGTTTCCTGCCGGAAGTTAGCCTTCCGGCATTATTTTCTCCTATTCAAATAGAAAAACTAAAACAGTAAAGAGAAAACAAGAGAAAAATGACGTGGACTTTTCAGATCTACTTCAGAAATGACCTAAAGTATACATAAATTCTATATAGGGGCTGTTATTTTTATTCAAAGAAAAAAATATACACAAACCCCCATTAATAAAAAGAAAATCAAAAATAGAGTACTTAAAACAATTACTGAAAAATTACCATTTACTACTATTTTACTACCATTATACGACTGAAGAACTATAGAATAATGACTTGAATTACTATATTTGACATAAAGTATTACAAAAAAATACAATTGCTTATCTTTGAAACAAACTAAACGTTCCAACTAACTTTAATATTTGATTATTACCGGAGACTTAATTGTCTTCGGTAATTTTTTTTCATTCAAAGTTCTTTAGTATTTTAGGTTATCACAAACATTAAAACAAGTTTAAATAAACAATTCAACCGAGTTTATCCCTATCTCATTGCGTGTGCATAGGAAATAGTAATAGAGCATATTAAATCTATATCCCACCATCTAACATATGCAAATAACAATAATAGATTAGTTTTAATAATACATAACAGGTTATTTAATACTAATAAGAACAGTATACTGATCATCTGATGAAAATAAAAGGCAAAGATCATCCTTGTAATTATCTTCTTTGTAAAACTCCATAAATTCTTTCTGGTCGCTAATTAATTGTGGTACAATAATAAGTTTTACAACTGGTTGGTCATTTATCAATTTTTTTTCTGTTTCTTTTTTTTCTAGTAAAGCTTCTTCGTAAGTCATTTGTGATTTTTTAAATGGTTAAGTGATATTTATAATAATCTTTTGCTATAGCTACCTCTATTTTAATTTTCAATTTCTTCTGACAGTTAACCAAACTTTCTCCCAGTCTAATGGAAGATATTTATGCTGGAGACATTGTCAGGAATAATTGTAAATAAGCTAACTTTTATTGAGATGTTCGTTTCACCTGATAATTTTATTTCTTTTATTTTGTTTATAGACGTACTACAAAGTATAATGTATTTTCGTTTTGTACAATTTGGCATCAATCTGTCGTTATATCATCGGCTTATGCTTAAATCATATTCAATATTATATCACGAATATATGAGTTTAATTTCATTTTAAAATGAATCGTTTCAAAAAAATAATTACATTTGTGACATAGATTTTAACGAAATAAAGCGTAAGCTATCATTTGGAGCACAGAAAACCGCGAATTTTCTAAAACAGCCCTAAAAATGATAGACTTACGCCCTTGTACCTAATATGGGCACGAGGGCTGTAAGTCATATCTGGGCTGTTGGGTTCTTCGCGGTACCTCTGTAGCAGATTGACTTCAGCTTCGTGCCTTTCTTTTTATAAAAAAAAAGAAAAATTTATCGGGGTTGTAATATAATACGTCACGTTCTGTCGCTACGGATTAATAGCTTTGCTTCATGTTAAGAAACTCAAACTTTAAAACAATATTTTTATGGAAACAGTTTATTTATCGGGTTAGAAATAGCCTACAGTAAAAACCCCATATAATAAATGTGGTTTTCCCTATAGAGGGAGTTATAATTAGTTTTTAAATTCACATCAAAATTTCAAATACACATGAAAAAAAATTACTTAGGTGCATTATTCTTATGCATGTCTCTGGGCTATTTCGATGCCCAGGAACTTCTTTGGCAACGAGATATTAAGTCCTCCACGCAGGATTTTCTAAGCCAAATAACCACCACAATCGACGGTCAATACCTTATCACAGGAAGCAGTATTCAAGCCAAAGGCCAGTTGCAAGAAGCCAACAGCCAAAAGCCTAATACGGGTTACGAATTCCATTTGGTTAAACTTGACCAGCAAGGGAATCAGGCCTGGGAAAAATATTTCTCAGGAGGGAATCACGATTATTTGTCTTCCACGGTCAGTACCCAGGATGGAGGCTTTTTGATTTCAGGCACCTCATTTTCAGGGAAAGGTGGGGATAAGAAAGACGATTCCAAGGGAGGTTCGGACATCTGGCTTATCAGGCTCAATGAGTTTGGGGATGAACTCTGGCAAAGAACGCTGGGAACTTCAGCCGATGAAGAGGCAAAATCGGTTATTCAAACCACGGACTTAGGATTCTTTGTAGTGGGCGATATTCAAAAGCCCGGTTCTAAAGATGTTCTGTTGACTAAATTAGATAAGGACGGAAAAATACAATCAGAGATTATTATAAGTGGGTGTGGTGTGGATGAAGCTCAGAAGCTCATCCCTACGATGGACGGCGGAGCCCTCTTGGGCATGTATTCCAGAAGTGGTGTTTGCGATGTAAAGCAGCTCGCAGGTGCTCCAAAGCCATCGTCAGAAACTATCTACTCTAAGAAGACCGAAAACTATGGAGAAGGAGATTTTTGGGTGATAAAATTGGATAAAAACGGTAAGATTCAGTGGGAAAAGAACTATGGAGGGAAAGGAGATGATCATTTAAGAACCCTTGCTTTAACTTCTGGTGGATATATTATCGGTGGAGAATCCCGATCTGAAAAATCCGGCAATAAAACCGTTGGCATAGAAGAAGGAACGGATTTATGGCTTATCGCTCTTGATAATAATGGGAATGAGCAGTGGCAAAAGTCTTATAATTTGGGGAATCGCGATGTTTTAATGGGAATGAGCTCCATTCATTCAGCTGATGATAAAGAGACTAAAGGCCTTTTAATAGGCGGTTTTACGCAGGCTGAAGGAAGGATACAGGAGAACGATGAAACGTTCTGGCTCTTGTATATTGATTCCCAGGGGAATGAGAAATGGCGTAAACATGTCAAAGGTGAATCCCGCCAGCGTGAAGAGCGGCTTTCAGATCTTAAATTAAACAGAGACGGTTCTATCATCCTTGCCGGAACCAGCGCTGAAGAATCCGGAAAGGAGAACTGGAAAATTGTAAAGTTAGGAGACAAGCAAGTGGATCAATTAATCGAAAAATACGATATTAAGATTTATCCTAACCCTGTTTCTGACTATGCGTATGTAGAAATCGGGTTCAAGGATGTTAAGGAAGTCGAAATTTTACTCTATGATATGAGTGGAAGACAGCTTCAGAATCTTAAAACAAAGAACAAGGTCACTAAGATTAATACCCAGGCTTTGATTCAAGGAGCCTATCTGGTGACCATCAAAACAGATGCAGGCAAAACAGCCAGTGCTAAACTCATTAAAAAATAAACACCGATGAAAAAAACGTTAATATTAGCAGGAATCGTTCTTTCTGCTTTATTCTATGGGCAGAGTGCTCAGGATTTTACCACCAATACGAATAATGCTGGGAAACATATCCCTAAAATATCACCCACAAGCCCGGAATCTTTTAAATTCAGTCAGTACGGAAATATTCCTATCGGAATGTTCACCGGAGCCCCCAATATCAATATCCCCATTACGGAGCTTTCTGTGGATGGCACCAGTATTCCTATTTCATTAAATTATGCTTCCAACGGGATTAATGTTGATGAAATGAACGGCTCTGTAGGGCTAGGATGGACTTTTATCTCGGGTGGAGTGATCACCAGAACCATACGGGATAGAGCCGATGAAGAAAGTAGTTTTGGGAGCGGAGATGTCCCGCTAACCGAAAACTTTGCCACCCAACTGGATGCGTACCTGACATTTTGCGAAAATGATGATTTTGATTCTGAACCGGATCTGTACTCCGCCAATTTTGGTGGCTATAACGTGAAATTTTTGATTAATAAAGCGGGTAAAATCATCATGGTAGATCAAAAAGATTACCAAATTCTAAGAAATGATAGCGGAAATTTATTCTCTATTATTCTGGATAATGGGGTAAGATATAATTTCAATGCCACAGAGCATATACAAAACAGGACATTGAATACCGGAGGACATCAACCGCCACAACAGTATATACAATCCTGGTATCTTTCTTCCATTGTTACCACCAGTGGGCAGACCCTTACTTTGGAGTATCAGGATGTAAGTTATACCACCATTCTTTCACAATCTCAAACAATGACTTACACTAAAGTACAACAGTATAAGTATGGAGATTTAGTTACTGACGCTAATGGTCATTCTAGCTGTCCTCAAGTACCCTATACAATAGTCCCGAATTTAGGTCTTATTGCAGATTCAGAGCAGTATGCAGCGGGTAAACAGCTCAAAAAAATATATGATTCCAATAATAACTCGATTGTTTTTACCTATTCAGCTCAAAATGAAGATTATTCAAAACTTTCTAACATCAAAAAGTACCATAATAATATTGTTATAGATGATTATAGTTTTAATTATACCACGACTGGAGCTTCAAGGCTTTTCTTAAACGAAATACGGGATAATAAAACACAGTCATCCCATAAATTCACCTATTATAGTCCTGAGATTTTACCTTCGAGATTAAGTTTTTCCAGAGATGTATGGGGATATTATAATGGTTCAGTCAATACGAATCTTGTCCCGCAGTTATTTGTAAGTACTGATCCTACCGCCCCTCAATACAATGGAGCTAGCCAAGGTGTCAGTAAAATATTTGGGTATTTTGGCCTCTTAAAAATGGTGAGCTACCCTACAGGAGGAAATACTTTGTTTAACTATGAAAACCATAAAAGAAAGGAGAACGTTTTAATTCCCGCGGTAAGAACCAATGTGCAAATTAATACCTTTACGCCTCAAAATGACTTTTCTACTACTAAAGAAGTTATTGTGACCCCTCATAAAACAGGACCTGTTGAAGTTAATCTTTCTAACTATCTGTATCCTTATGGCAATTGTCAGGGTAGCCCTGATTTAGATACTCAAAAGCAAGAAGCCCATCTTGAAGTGCGTGATCAGGCGGGTAATCTTATAGCCAATTTGGATTCAAGTTTAAACAACAGCAGTCAGATTATTGTAAATGGGGTAAAAGATCAACCTTTGAAATTCACCCTGACGGCGATGTTTTTTTGTTGTAATGCCTATGCGCAAATATATTACTACGATCAGGAGGATCAGTATGAGCTAAGAGATGCACTCCTAGGTGGATATAGAATTTCTTCAACTATTGATACGCCTAATGATGGACTTCCTGTCACCAGAAAATATAATTATATCAGAGATAACGGGGAATATTCTATTCATGTTACCAGAGAACCTGTATTTGTTGAAGACAGATCGGTAGGTTCACTCTGTTACGGTTCTTTAAATTCGCAGCCTGCCATGTCCAGCTATACAGCCATTACTTCATCCAATATAGGCAGGCTATTTTCTTTTAATCCGAATATTTTTTATGACACTGTGGAAGAACAAATAGAAGGAAAAGGAAAAACCGTTCATTACTTCAGTTCCGATACGGATTATCCGGGTAATCCTATTAAAGGAGGTTCCATTATCTCGGCTCCCTGGACGAACTCAGGCTGGAAGAATGGGAAAGAACTACTCACCCTGTATAAAGATAATGCGGGAAGCACCTTAAAAACGGTTGAAACGAAGTATACCGAAGACCCTACCAGAACCTCTTACTTAGGAGGGATCAGCCGACGTAAAATTTATGAACCTATTGCCAATAATGGCACCTGGACTGGGGATTATCCCAATATGGATGTTGTCTATTATAAAAACATCAGCCGATTTGCCTATTTAGAATCTCAGAAAACAACAGATTATTTTAATGGGACTCCTCTTGAAAGCAAGACTGAATATTTCTATAATAATCCTGCCCATCACCAGCTGAGTAAAGAAAGAAGTACGACAAACGATGTAAGTCCTACTACTCAGGAAACCACTTACAGCTATGCTCAGGAAAAAGGAAACCCGCTGCTCATCAGTAAAAATATGGTAGGGATCTCCTTAGAAACGACAACAACGCTGACAACCCAAAATACAACCAAGACCTTAGATAAGACAGAGACGCTTTATCCCACCACATTACCGACTTCCTCAAGTGGAAACCTGGTATTACCATTATCGGTGATCTCCTATGATCAGTTAAATGGCAACTCTTCTACCGATATTACCTTTAATAAATATGACGATAAAGGAAATATCCTTCAGTATACCACGGAGGATGGAAATGTGGTGAGTTTTATTTGGGGGTATCATGGAACAGAGCCTATTGTAAAAGTGGAAGGCATGAGCTATGATCAGATTGTCTCTACTCCTTTAACTTCAGGAATTGTCTCGGCTTCTAATGAGGATTCTTCCGATCCTGCTAAGGAAGGTTTATTGCTTGATGTACTGACAAATTTTAGAAAACAAACGGCATTAACAGGAAAAAAGATAACCACCTATACGTATGATCCGCTCATTGGGGTAACCAGTATGACCTCTCCTTCAGGAATCAGACAGAGCTTTGTGTATGACCCGGCCGGAAAGCTTAAAGAAGCCCTAAGCAGGAAAAAAGAGCCTACCGGAGGCTTTACCGGGAAAAAAACGAAAACTTTGAATTACAATTACAAACAATAAACACCGATATGAAAAATCAATTACTATTAAAACTCCTTATGGTATGCGGGGTATTGTCTGCCGCTATATCAGTCCGGGGACAAAGTACTTCTGAAAACTTTGTACAATCCAAAGATTGTTTAAATCAGGATTGTAGCAAAAAAGTTGAATCCGTTGTCTATTATGATGGACTTGGAAGACCTAAGCAAGTGGTGAATGTCAAAGCGAGCCCAACAGGAAAAGATCTGGTGACCCCTGTAACCTATGATGGATTTGGAAGACAAACAAAAAATATTCTTCCCACTCCTGTGGGCTCTCAAAACTCAGCGATTCATTCAGGAATCACCAATGAAAATCAGGCCAATTCCTATTATGGTACAACTAATGCCTACAGCGAAAAGGTATTGGAAAACTCACCTTTGGATAGGGTCTTGGAGCAGGGGCAGGCAGGTGACCCCTGGAAAATAGGAGCAGGACATACACAGAAAATGAAGTATGAGGCCAATACCGGAAATGAAGTGATGAAGTTTTTAACCAGTACTTCCACCAATACGGTAAACACTGTTTCCAATACCGTTTCCTCCCTCTCCATCTATTCCAGTAATTCGGGAAATTATCCGGCGGGGATACTCTATAAAAATACGGTAACCGATGAAGATGGGAGTCCTGTTACCCGTTTTGAAAATGCCAGAGGGCAAACCATACTCATTCGTAAAACGGACGGAACACAGAATATTGATACGTATTATGTGTATGATGAATATAACAATAAAGCTTTTGTGATTCCTCCCAAGGCCATAGAACAGATTAAAGCCGGGAATAATACAATCACTCAAAATACGTTGGATGAGCTTTGTTATCAGTACCGGTATGACGGCAGGGGGCGTGAAGTAGAAAAGAAGCTTCCAGGAAAAGACTGGGACTATACCATCTATGATAAATCCGACAGAGCTATTCTTACCCAGGATGCCAATTTGCGTAAACAGGGCAACTGGCTGATGACTAAATACGACTCGTTTGGACGGGTGATCTATACCGGAATTGTTTCAGGAGGAAGCAGAGCAGATATACAGGTTCAATTGACTGATTTAGCTATTGTTGAATGGCCAACTCCCTCAGGCTTTACCAGAAATGGGATGGTAATCTATTATACCAACGGTTATTTTGAAGCTTTTCATACCATCCTTACGGTTAATTATTATGACTCTTACCCAAGGGACACTCCGGGATCAATTCCCACAAAAATACTGGATCAGTATACGGCAGGTTCAGATGATGAAGTGACTCCAAACGGAATGCAGACTGCTTCCTATGTAAAGAACGTAGAAGATGACAACTGGACAAAGACGTATCTATATTATGATACGGAAGGGAAATTAATTGGCCAGAATAGCCTGAATCATTTGGGAGGGTATACCAAAAAAGAGTTGAAGCTGGATTTCTCGGGGCAAGTACAGGAAAATTATACCTACCATAAAAAGAGCCCAAGCGACCCTGAAGTAAAGATTAAAGAAAGGTTTGTTTATGATGAGCAGAACAGACCCATTAAATATTACCATCAGGTAGACAGCCGCCCTGAAGAGCTGCTGGTTGAAAACACTTATAATGAAATAGGGCAGCTCGTTAATAAGAAAATCGGAAATACAACAGGAACACCTCTGCAATCTGTAGATATGACCTACAATATAAGGGGATGGCTGACCAAAGTCAATGATCCTCAGAATCTAAACGGGAAGCTTTTTGCCTATGAGATCAAATACCAGAATCCTGTCTACTCCAATGTTTCCACCGGAAAATACAACGGGAATATTTCAGAGATAGATTGGGCAAGTGCTGATAATGGAAAACTCAGACGTTATAATTATAAGTATGACAGCCTGGAAAGGTTAAAAAACGGAATTTATTCTGAGCCTAATACCACTGTACCTCAAAATAATTATTACAACGAAACCCTAAGCTATGATGTGAACGGAAATATCCTGAATCTTAAAAGAAACAGGTTTGTAGAGAACTTAGGCGTGCAGCTCATGGATGATCTGGACTACAAATATACCGGGAACAAATTGAGTAAGGTGGATGATACCTCAGGCAATTATGCAGGGTATCCCAGCCCTTCAGGTTCTCCTATGACCTATGACAGCAACGGAAATATGACCAGTCATATTGATAAAGGAATATTACAGATTGATTACAATTACCTTAATCTTCCCAATTATGTCAAGTTTTACAAGGAATATGTCTCTCATGATTGGGAGAACACTTATTATGTGAACACAAAATATTTGTATAATGCGGCAGGAGCCAAACTAAGAAAAATCTATACCTATGGATCAGGGAGAACCAATATGGAAACGGTTGAAAATACAGACTATCTGGATGGGTTTCAGTATTGGGGGGATGAATTAAGTTTCGTATCCACTTCGGAAGGCTATTATGATTTTAAAAAGAATACTTATATTTACAATTATACCGATCAGGTAGGAAACATCAGATTAGCGTATTACAAAGATGCTTCCGGAAATCCCAAAATAGACAGAGCAACTAATTTTTACCCTTTTGGGTTAGAGTTTGGAGGAGATTTAAGTACTTCCAATTCAATAACTCCCAATTATACCTATTCTTCTCAGGGACAGGAAAAGCAAAGAGAAACAGGGTGGAGTTCATACCGATGGAGGAATTATGATGCGACAATGGCAAGGTTCTTTAATGTTGACCCATTGGCAGAAAGCTATCATACATGGTCACCCTTTGCCTTTAGTGGAAACAGAGTCGTGGATGCAAGAGAATTGGAAGGGCTGGAACCTAAGAAAGTAAATGAGGTAAGCCTTCCAGGTGATCCTATAGAGTTTGCAGAATTTATTGGGGGAGGGATTAACAGTATCAGAGCTGCATTTTCTAATTCAGTAATTAGGACAGGAAATGTTGTTGCAAATAACCGCTTTAATAGTAAATACGAAGTCGATAACGAGGGATTTTTAACATTAATGACCGGAGTACCGAAGGAATCCTTCAAAGAAAAGGTTGTTAATGGTGCTATGGATTTAGCCACTTTAGGATTGGCTGCTTTTGGAGGTGTTGAAGGGGCGTTAACAGCGCAGGGAGGAAAAGTTCCTTTTTTAAAGGCGTTTGAATCAGTTAAGGAATTTCAGAAGATAGAAGCGAGAGCGGCAAGGTTGAATAAAGTTGGACGCGAAGGGAAAGATTTTACCAAGGCAGGTAAGCAAACTGTAATAAAGAAGAATGAAATAAAATATGGCAAGGTAAAATGTGAGAGTTGCGGAATTGAAACTACACCCGCTGAACAATCTAAAAAAGGAGTAGTTCCTAAGAAAAGCGAAAGACAAGTAGACCACCTTAAGAGAAAAAGAGAAGGAGGAAGAGGAAATCCAGATAATGGGCAAGTACTATGCAGGGGTTGCAATTTAGATAAACATTAAAAGAAAATAAAAATGGAAAATAAAGTTATTTTAACATATTATGACGTTGAAAATAAATTAGCAGAAGAATCCGTGTGGATCGAAGCACTAGATAACGAGAAGTATCAAGTAAAAAACGTGCCATTTTTTGCTCCAAACATTGCCTATAATGATATAATCACCGTAGAAAAAGATGACGGTTGTTTATATTTTGAGGAAATGGTTGAACCTTCCGAACATAGTACGATTCAGATTGTATTCTTTAACAATAAAAAAATAAAAGAAGTAACAAAAACGCTAGAAGAATTAGGCTGTTCTTGGGAAGGGATTGATGAACAGCAGATTTTAGCTGTGGATATTCCTCCTTCTGTTAATTATGCTGTTGTTCAAAACTTTTTGAAGAAGATGCTATCTGAAAATGCATTCGATTACAAAGAAGCTTGTCTTTCGGAAACTCATCAAAGTAATATATAAAATTCAATAACAGTTAGCTTGTAATAATAAGCTAACTGTTATATTAAATAGAACCTCTTCTTACTTCTAATTGAGCCATAAAATGGATTCATCCAAGATTAATAGATGAAAATAGTTGAACATTTAGAAAATTATATTGGTAAAATATCCAATGCAATTAATATTACAGATAAAAAGTATAATGTTACAATATCATTATATGAAAACACTCCTTTTAAGGAAGTACGAACATATTCCACTTTGGGAATGAATAGATATTTTATTGATTTTTACTATGAATTTATTATTGTTTGTGGGAATAATTTCAATAAAAATGAGGTTGCGCCTACAGGATCAATTTGGGAATAATGCAATGTGGACTGCTGTTTTCAACTCTGATGGAGGGTATGATATTGTTAAACTTCTAAAAGAATATGGATTTGATTCAAACTCTAAAAATAACAACGACAGATCCCCATTAGATTTTGCAAAGCAAATCGAAGATGAAGAGTTACAGAAGATATTAACTAGTAAATAATTGGGTAGAAATTTTAAATCCAATTATCTACAGAAATAGTGAGAATTGCAGTCTGCTTCGTTGTAGATTTAGCAAAATATTTTATATTTATTAAAACTAAATTTCATGTTTGAGAAAACTTCTATAGAAAACAAAAGTCTGGCTAAGTATATAACAAGTATAGTGGGAATTAACGAAAAGATTGACCGTCATTGGGATGAGGCTACCATAAATTTTATTGATATTTTTTCATGTGATGACCCGATTTATCCCAACATAAAAATTTTCGGCACAATAGGTGTGTCTGACCACTCCAATAGAATTGAAATGAAAGATGATAATTTTCAAGATATTCCTATTGAACTTCTTATTACCGGATATAAAGAGTTTGATTTGTTACCAAATATTCTATCCACAGCAGGATTTTATATTACTAAAAAAAGGTGGGACTGTCAACCGGGATCAGTCTTTATGCGAATTGTTGATATGTATTATGAAGATTCAGAAATGAAACACATTATGTTTGTATCACCATTTCTATGGGAAGATAAGTTGGAGCCATTGCATCTTGAAACAAAGACTGTACATTGGCTTTTAGGTACTCCGATTTCTGATAAGGAACTAGAATTCAGAATGAAAAATGGAGCATCCGCATTGGAAGACATATTTCAAGAGAAAGACATTGACATATTTGACATTAATAGAAAGTCAGTAATATAGCTATTATTTATTCTGTTGTAAAGATTAATAATGAATCACAAAGAGATAGAAAGAGTAGTCGCATTGAAACCAGCAGGAAGATATAAGCATTTTATCAAAAAAGTGGCTGATTCAGAAATCTTCTTCACATTGGTAAATGAATATGGAGAATATATTTTGTCTGAATTAGAAAACAAAAAATTATTCTCTATGTGGAGTGCGGAAGAATATGCCGCACTTTGCAAAGTAAGTGGATGGGAAAATGGTGTTATCAAGCAACTGAACCTGGATGATTTAGAAAATGAAATTATAGATTTTATTGCTGACGAGGATTGCCTGATCAATGTTTTCCCAGTTTCTGATAAAACCGGATTTGTAGTTAGCTTAACAGAATTCTCCAGAGATTTAAGTGAAGAACTCAAAAATTATAGCTAGTATACACTATTATTTAGTACAGGTCAATAAAAGTAGAAAGCCACCTTATTTTTGAGTGGCTTTCTTATTTTTATTCTTTATTTTTTTTGAGAATAGCAAAACAATTATTTTTATTAATCCATTGTTAAGAAATGATAAATTTTAAATCGAATTTGATTTATAAGTTATTAAATTTGGGTACCCATAGGACACAACCGTTGCTACAAATGTTGTTACAATAAAAAATAATACAACACAAAAAGCTGATAATCAATAACAATAAGTAGTCCCTCCAAGAATTAATCAGAAATTAAAAACAAAATATAATAATGATCCCAATATTGGTGGACGAGTTGTTAATGATAATCTGGGAAATAGAAAACAAGCTCTCGATTGGGAAAAAGGAAAAGTCAAGGATTTTAAAAATGAATATGGGGAAAAACCTAAAAGACAAATTAGACCTTAATAAAAGAATATGAATTTACATGAAATTAAATTAAGCGCTCAGTTTGGATTCACTAAACAGAAAGACTTTAATACTGAAACATGGGCGGTTTCTGAACTTTATTGGTCATTTCTTAAAGAATATGATACTTCAAAAGTTAAAAAGTGTGTGATCAGTGCTTCTGATGATTGGGGAGAAGAACAACAAAAATATACTAATTGGGAGGATTTAAAGGAGGTTAGTATTTCTTTCGATTTTGCAAAATATTTTACTTTAGATAAACAAGATAAAAAGCATATGCAATTAGAAGCCATCCATGATGGAATGCTGCAGATAGCCAAAAAAGAAAAATGGGAAAAGCAACCATTGATAGATGCTTATAATCAGTGCTTAGAAAAGGATCTGGAATATCAATTTTTTGTAGGAACTCCTAAATTATCTCCTGATAGAAAACTTAAAATAAATTTTTGGTGTAATTGGGATATAGATATTTTTGAGGTTTATTCAGTGCTTTATGATAAAAACAATAATGAACTAGAACGTAAAAAAATTATTGAAAAACCTCCTTATAATGGTGAATTTATATACTACGCAAAATGGAAGTGGCTGGATAGTAGTAAAGTTCTATTGGAAGATAAATACAAATATGGTAATAATGAGAAATGGGAGATAGAAATAAAGAATTAGTGTTCAACCACTTGAGATAACTCCTGCTTTAGTTTTATCCCTTCACTTATATCAAAAAATAATCAAAATGAGATTAGGAATAAACAAAGAAAAAATAAAAGAATGGCTACACTGCTATACTTAATATGCATAACAAATTAAGAGTAGATTTTTTCTGCTCTTTTTTATTTTAAATTTGAAGCATTCTTTTACGGTTTTCTTTTTAATTGACACAAATATTGACACGTATTATTTTAAAAATTATATAAAGTAATGATAATGAATGATATATGTTTAATACATCTGGTTCCGTAGGAATCCAAACTATTAATTAACCTTTTTCAGAACTTCAGTCTGTTTTAGAATAGAGAATATATTAAAAATTCTATACTTCCCCTTCAAACATATCACTCAAATATTGCTTTTTATCCTCTTCCTCCTTTGTGGTTCCAAGATACCTTTTCCATGCCTGAGATTCATGATAGACGATTCCCATCTCCCAGACACAGTACGTAGGAAGGTGATTTTTATTTCTGTCCCAGATTTCAAATTTTCCCGAACCGTCATGGTAAACGCTTTCCCATAATTCATTTTCACTTCGCCATGTGCAGACCAGAAGAAGGTAGTTTTCGCCGCAGCGGTGCAAAATCACAAAGCCGATATCATCAATGTCCTGAAATTTGTCATGTGCAGATTCTATACATGTTTTAGCGTTGCTGATGTCTTCAGGAGATACTTTTGAAAGGTCTTCTGCAAGGTTATACCATTTGAATCTGGTTTTTCCGACCTCGAATATTCCTTTAGGAGAAGCATATTTGGAAGGATAGGGTGTCGATTTCATAGCTTTTGTTTTTGGTGATTGAATGTTTCACAAAGGTAAAAAACAGGATCATAAAATTTTGAGCGATCTTATTTATCACCTTATGTTATAGATTTTATTGATTCTAAATTATCAAAAAAAAGCGTAAATTTGTGAACAATTTATATTAAGTATGTTGACGAAAGAAAAGGTTCAAGATTTCCTTAAAGAAATAGAAGTAGACGATTTGGTGAATAATCTTCAGATTGTGGGTAATGATGTTTATATTGACATGACTGCTCATTCGCCTGCAATGCACGAAAAGAAAAAACTGGAAGCCGCAATGAAACAAGCTTTTGCCAGTGAGTTTGGAGAAGATGTTCATTTAAAACTTAAAATCGTTTCTCCGGAACCTAGTGAAATTCAGCAAAGTCAGATTAAAGGAAAACAAATTCCCGGAATTCAAAATATTATCGCTATCGCTTCCGGTAAAGGAGGAGTAGGGAAGTCAACTGTTTCTGCAAATATGGCAGTTACTTTGGCTAAAATGGGCTTTAAAGTGGGATTATTGGACGCGGATATTTATGGTCCTTCAGTACCTACAATGTTCGATACAGAAGGTCAAAAGCCAATTTCTGTAGAAGTAAACGGTAAGAACATGATGAAACCTATTGAGAACTACGGGGTGAAAATGCTGTCAATAGGATATTTCTCAGGAGCAAACCAGGCTGTAGTATGGAGAGGACCAATGGCTTCAAAAGCATTGAATCAAATGATCAGAGATGCTGCATGGGGTGAGTTGGATTTCTTATTAATTGACCTTCCGCCGGGAACAGGAGATATTCACTTATCCATTATCCAGGAAGTTCCTGTAACAGGAGCTGTGATCGTGAGTACACCTCAGCATGTGGCATTGGCAGACGTAAGAAAAGGTATTGCGATGTTCCAGATGGAAAGTATTAATATTCCGGTTCTTGGATTAATCGAAAATATGGCGTATTTTACACCGGAAGAACTTCCTGAGAATAAATATTATATCTTTGGAAACCAGGGAGCACAGTATCTTGCTGAAGATCTTGGAATTCCTGTATTGGGAGAAATTCCTTTGATCCAAAGTATCAGAGAAGCAGGAGATGTAGGAAGACCGGCAGCGCTTCAGGATGATTCCAAAATTTCCGAAATCTATACTGAGACGGCAAGAAAAATGGTTGAAAGCTTGGTAGAAAGAAATAAAAGCCTTCCGCCGACTGAAGCAGTGAAAATCTCAACAATGGCCGGATGTTCGCCGAAAGCAAAAAAATAATGTTTCAATTAATTTTGAAAAAACCGAATTGAACTGAAAAAATATGGAAACAAACATAACACACGAAGATACAGTAACGAGAGTAATGGAGGCTCTGGAAAGCATCAGACCGTTTTTGAATAAAGACGGAGGTGATATAGAGCTTATTGACGTGAAAGATAATCAGGTTTTTGTGAAACTTTTGGGTAACTGTTCCGGGTGTTCGCTAAACTTTTCAACTTTGAAATTAGGAGTTGAAAATACCATCAAGCAACATGCTCCGGAGATCGAAAAGGTAATCAACGTAGAATAAAATTATATCTGAGATATTTTTAAAAAGACAGGCTTTGTTTACAAGGCCTGTCTTTTTTATTGTTCTTAGTGCATCTATGATTCTAGTTTACATTTATTGTTTTACTACTTTATTGCCTACTCCGGTAAGAGAAACATCCGGTTTTCCTGATTTTGTTCCGGAAGTCCGGTAGTATACTATATTATTGCCACCTTCTATTGCTACTTTATCCACTTTATCAATATAGACTTTGTTGCCTGTTCCGGATACGGAAATCTTTTTAGCACTTCCTTTAATAGTTACCGTGTTATCGCCACCTTCCACTTCTGCTACTCCTCCGTTGAGATTATAGGTGAGTTTATGGCCCACACCATCTACCTCTATTTTTTTATCGTTGTCGGATTTTTCTACCCCTTTCATCGTTTCTGTTTTCCTGGATTGAGAAAAAGCTGTTCCCGTTCCCAATAGAAGAATTGCCAGGATTCCTACTGTTTTAATACTTTTCATATTGAATTTGGTTCTTGTTCAAGGTAAATATAAGTATAAAATGTATTTTGGATACCGGGGTAAAAGTTAAATCATCTTAAATATTTAAAAGGTAAAAGCTCCGGATTTTCCGAAGCTTTTGTATTTAATTAAAGTGATTTCTCAATGAAATATTAGAGGTGACATTGACGCTCAGAGTACTGTTGGCGGTATCCCGCATTCTGTATTGAATCTGAACCTGGGTGCCTGCAGTAAGATTTCCCATCCAAAACAAAGGCATGCTTCCTCCTGTACCACCGCCACCGGTTCCGAAATAAGAAGTTGCCAATACGGTAGAAGTTGTGGTATTGATAATTTGAACTCCAAAAGTCTTAGCCGTTCCTGATGAGGTGGAGATCCCCAATTGCACAATTCCGGAAAAGGAGTATAAACCCGTTGTAGGAATGGTGAATGTTCCTGCATTGTGTACATTTCCGATATCGATGCTTTCTGTAGAAAAATTGAGAGTTGTCCACGCCGAATACGCCGGAGCAGTATATGCTGCAGTTGAGCCACCGGGACTTCCGGTAAATACTAATGAGGTGATGTTGCGATTGTCAATCTCTGTACGGGTATCGGTTACTTCTGCAATAGGTTCCCATGCAGTACCTGTCCATATATAAAAGGTGTCCTTAAGTACATTATTAGGTGTAGTTCCAGCATTCTGAAGATTATAAACCAACATTCCCCGATCCGGCGATGTTGCAGAAGAAGAAACCGGAACTGTAGTCGCATCATTCGTGCCTGATAATTGCAATCTCGGAATTAATAATCCCTTATTTGAACTCGATAAATCCAGAATAGTACCCGGATCAGGAGTAGTTGTCCCTATACCAACTTGAGCCTTTACTCCCCAATGAATAGTTAGTAAAAGGATCCATATAAATTTATATTTTGTGTTCATATTTTAATATTTATAGATGTTGACTGTTCCTGATTCCATTCTGTAGTTTCCCGCAGTAAAGGAATACTGAAAGCTTAAAAGATGATTAACAGTAAGGCTTCGGGTACTGATTAAAGTGGTGTACATTCTATTAAGAACAAACCTTCCCGAGATAAAACCGATATAGGAACCATTATTCAATAACCTGTTGGTACTTGTTCCTCCCGAGTTAGCTGCATTTGACATCACTGAAATAAATTCCACAACATATATTCCCGTTGCCGGAACTTTATACTGATTGGTAGCAAGATCCCAGCCTGAATACTTATCAACAAGAATTTCCTGAGCACCTAAAGTGAGAGGAGTTGGAGCTCCTGCGGAGGCTGTTCCCAGTACGGTATAAGGTTTTTGCGTTATAGCTGCAGTGAAAATCAGCAAAGGGATATTTGCAGAACTGATAATACTCTCAGTGGCCGTTGAAGTAGCCTGAGAATGATATTTATTATCGCTGCCCCAGTAGGCAATAGAGGGCGTAAGATCATTATTAATATCCATCGTTGTATTGTAAAGCATGACTCCCACAGCAGGGGCCGGGATTGGAGTAGTAATGCTGGTTTTATCAGTAACAGACAAGCTCGGAATTCTAAGTGCTTTATTGTTGGCATCCAGTTTCAGAATGGCTCCTGCAGAAACATTGGCAGACCCAATTACAACCTGCCCAAAATAAAATTGAGCCATAAACAGGAGTATTGATAGGTAGAAAAGTTTAGCTTTCATAAGGATCACAATTAGTTGTTTAATATTTTAGAAATAGAAACATTGGTATTGCCTATTTGGTAATTGGCTCCGTTGGATTGGACGCTAAAGGAGATAACATCCCCAACCACAAAACCTAACGTACAGGTACTCGACAGTCCTGCAAACTGGTAATCTCTTTCCATCGCATAGGTACATACCGTTGCTCCATTTTTTTGAACAAACAAGGCAGAACTTCCTCCCACATCTCCGGCAGTATTTCTGGTATCCACCGTGTAGGTAATAACGTACATTCCGTTTTCTTTAATACTATATCCGGTATAGGCACCGGCTGGACCTTGTGCTCCGATCGGGATATTTTGATAAAGAGAATTAAAAGTAAGATTGGTAGTTGTTCCTGCTGTGATACTGGATGACGTTGCAATATTACTTGCCGCAAAAACAGGAGTGATAAAAGGGATTTTTTCTACTTCTGTAATGACATTGGCTTTTGTAAACATTTTTTCCCATACTGTTCCGGTATACACATATAAACCTTTGTCTACAGCGGCCATTCCGGAACCTGCCGTGGCAATATTGTAGATGACAAATCCTCTTTTAGGAGCCAGAATAGTGGAAGTATCTGCGGTGGAAGTTAAAGAGACGACCGGGAGTTGTAGTCCTTTATTCGTTGCTGTTACATCAAGAATTGCCGACGGGTTGGGTGATGTATTGCCAATCCCTACCCCTCCTTGTTGTGCCTTGAAAAAAATTAAAAGGAACATGCAAAGGGGAATAAAAAATTTCTTTTGCATTTTTTTGATTTTATTAAAATTAGGTATTATTAACTGTATTTATTACTATTTTTTTGTTAAATTATTGTAATACTATTATGTGTATCGCTTTATTTTGTTGTTTTTTTATTGGCTTTATTTGGCTTTTTATTAAAAAATATATGTCCTCTTTTTTTGAATTATCTTTTATTATATACGATTTTATAGTCCTGCAGGATTCATTTTTAACAGGATAAGAGATTGTTATTAAAAAGTTGAATTAATTACTATAAAAAAGCTCCATATTTTTCTGGAAATTTTTATAATAAAAAATTAATTTCGTTTAAGTACATGAAAAAAGACTACCTCTTTTTGAGATAGTCTTTTGAATAAATGATAATAACTATTATTTTACTTCACTACAATTCTTTTTACGTGCCCTTCTGTCGTTTTGATAAGATAAACTCCTGTAGAAAGATGATCAGTGCTTATTGTTAAAGCATTTTTTTGCTTTCCGATCAGCTTTCCGGACATATCATACAATTCATAGTCCTGTTTTCTGTTAAAATAGACGATATTTCCTTTATGTACAGGATTTGGAAATACATTGAAAGTTGCCTTTTCAGCCTTTGTTTCATCAGTTCCCAATGTAGGAGGTGGCGTTACTTCATAGGTAGATAACGTTCCGCTGATTTCATTGGCGATAATGACATATCCTTTCCCTGTTGAGGTATTCTCCGGAGCAATATAGATAATACCTTCAGGACCGTTGTCGCCCCCATACGCTGAGGTAATACGGGAATGCTTATAATCAGTAAAGGTAGGATTATTGGGATCCGTGATATTATAAACCATCACACCACCTGTTCTTTCCAGGGTGATAAAGGCATAGGTTTGTCCGTTAATTGTTCCCAGTGCCACCCCTTCCGGTTCAGGACCTTTTGCACGGCTTCTGCTTTTAACCGTATTCGATTCATTATCTGCATTAAAAATTAATGGATGTTTGGCTGCAATATATCTTTCAAATTGATCTCCACTGTCATACACTCTCTGTTTTGTATCTGCATTAAAGATAGAGAACGAGCGTGCTCCTAAAGCCGCCATTTCTTCGAAATCCGGATCTGCATCTGTATTTCCGGTAGCTGTAGAAACCCGAAATCGTCCTAGATTATAAGATGCTTTCAATATCGCTGACTGTGGGAAAATAGCAGGATCCAACGTATAAGTATTGGCTCCGACTGTTGTTCTTTCGCTGTATCCTGAAAGGTCTTTTTCGTCACCTTCATTGGCTGTTACGATATAATTGGTATTTCCAACTTTATAATTTTGCACTGCATCCGGGATATAGTAGGCTTTTACAGGCCAGTTGGCAATTAATACTTCACCATTGTTATCGGAGGCATCAAAAACATTTCCGGGAAGACTCATATCTTTTTTGCCCAATCCCCAAATTCCGGTAATGGTTTTCGTTGAAAGATTAAGCTCTGCAATGGCATTATTTTCCTGAAGTGTTACCCATGCCTTTTGGCTATCTGCACTGATGGTAACGTATTCAGGTTCTAAATCCTGAGACAACGTATTGTTGGTTCTTACTTTTCTTAAGCCGGTTGCCGTGAGCGCTGCCACCTGAGAATCAAAATTATTGAAATTAAGAGTCGTAACATGAGTTTGAGAAAGATTACCAATTCCTCCGGAAATATCAATGATACTGATTGTTCCCTCAGGATCTACAGTATAAGCGTCATTAGGCTCTCCCTCATTAGCAGTAACAACTTTGGTTCCGTCAGGGCTGAACGTAATCATATCCGGTAAAGCGCCTACAGTAACCTGTTTCAGAAAATTACCATTGATGTCGAAAAATACTACAGATCCATTCTGCTGAGGATCAGCATTAGGAGAAGCCGCAGCAATGATTCCATTCTTCACGGCAATACTCGTAATACCGCCATAAGGTGCCATATTTACGGTTTTAACAACCGCCGGTGTACCTGGAGTACTAAAATCTATAATATCAAAAACATCTGTGATTGAACTGATGGTAAATAATCGTTGCGTTGCAGGATCGTGCACCACAATTTCTGTGGAGCTGTTGTTGGTTCCGGACGGATCAAAGCTTCCGATATAGTTCAGTTGAATCTGGTTGGAAGGTACCGGTGCCGGTTTATCGTTGTCTACAATGTAGATTGTTGCGGAATTATCTCCTGAAATAGTGGCTCCTACCGGGTTTTCAAGACTTACTACAAAATATTCAGCCTGTTGTTCTTCCTGAGTATCATCAATAATCGGAATATTGACGGTATAACTTGTCGTGGAAGGATTTATATTGATGGTTTGATTGGTTAAAGTAAAATCATTCTGATCAGCTGTACTGAACGGTGCCGGCTTTACAACAAGGTTTACCGTAGCCGCAGAAGGATTAGTTATATTAATTTTAAAAGCCAGATTTCCTGCATTTTCATTGACTTTAATAAAATTTTTATCTAAGGAGATAATGGTTCCGGCCGTTGTAAAAGTACTTGAAGTACTGCTGGTAACACTATTATCACTGAAATCTTCCACCATATTCGGTTTAAGAGCCAGATAGTAGGTCTGACCCGGCACTAAGCCGGAAGCTGGGATAATGGTGATGGTGTTGCTACTGAAAGCAGTAGTGAAGGGAACTTGTGTACCTGTAGAGTTTCCAAGACGTAGCTCTACAAGATTTTGTGCATTAGAATCGTTAATCGCGGAATTATCAGTCAATCTTACATTTTCATTGAAAGAAATGGTAGGATTGATGGTTGTTGAAGCATTATTTGTGTTGTTGGCAGGAAGATAAGTGACTGTAGGTGGAGTAGTATCTGTAGTTCCGGAAGAAGTAGCATCTACCGTAAAGTTATCAAAACGGTTATTGCCTCCCGTTCCTCCACCGGTAGCTGAGAATTCAACTTTTAATTTGAAATTCGGATTGTTGGAAACTCCTGAAATAGCAGAGAAATCAAACGTAATCAGTTGTGGGTTGGCATCCTGAGGAGTAACCGTCTGATATGGAATAAAGGTTGTTCCGTCTGTAGAATACGACCATGATTGTGTACCTGCACCCTGACCGGATCTTCTAGTCGTAAATTTTACAACGACATTATTGTATCCTGTTGTTGGAAGGTTAAATTGTAAAGCTCCGCCAATAGGATTATTGAATCTTAAATGTGTTCCGGAAGGATCTCCGTTTCTTGCATTTAAATTGCTTGTATTAAAATTCTGACCGGTTCCATTGGCAAAGTCTATTTCACTGGTTCCTCCGGCGATGGCTGTAAGAGAACCATTGGCCGGCGTAGAAGAAGGTGTGGTAATAGTAGCTGCGGAAGCATTGTCATTAAAATTCCAGTAATGGATGAGTGTCTGCCCGAAAAGTCCGCTCTGGAAAAAGAATGCGGCAATGACAGACCCCTTTAAGAGGTAATTGTTGATCATATGTTACTTCAATTAGATAAGTACAAAAATGATCTTTATATTTCGTAATTATTTTAATGGAATTTTAAGAAATGTTTAAAAAATAGGTTTGTTTCCGATAAAAGATAATAAAGTTGTTCAGAAGACTGATGTATTTCAGAATCGGGTTATTTATGTTGGCCGGAAAAGTTTAAAAGTTTTTCTGATTTATTTCCTTCCAGCGGATGTTTCTGCATGTAGAAAAACCCCGAAACTGCAGTCAGAACCAAGAGTACAAAAATAACCAGAATAATTCTTTTTAACATGTCTCTCATATCGCTAAATTTTTAATGTCTTTAATTTCTAAAGTTGATATCGGGTATCCTTTTTGTACCGCATGGATCATTGCTTTAGCCACTTCCTGTAAAGTTAGTGATTTTGACGGTAAAAAAATAGGAAAAAACCAAATAAAAGGTTTGAAAAACCATTTTACATTCAATTGACCGTCAACGGGTTTCATAAATCCGGGACGAAAATTGTATGCTCCTCTGAAATTCATCTTTTTCAAAGCATTTTCTGTTCGTCCTTTTACTCTTGCCCACATGATCTTTCCGCTTTCTGTGCGGTCGGTCTGAGCGCCTGAGACATAGTTAAAAACCATTTCCGGGTTTTGATTCAAAACGACTTTTGCGAAATGGATGGTGGTATCGTAAGTGATTTTCGTATAATCGTCTTCATTCATTCCTACGCTGCTAATCCCGGCACAAAAGAAACAGGCATCATAACCTTTAAGATTTTCATCATTAAGATCGATGGATAAAAAGTCCGGAACGAGGTATTCTTTTAGTTTAGGATGCTTTTTCCCTGACGGTTTTCTGCTTATGCTTAAAACTGCAGAAACATCAGGGTTTTCAAGACATTCCATCAGAACACCTTCGCCTACCATTCCTGTTGCACCGGTAAGAATTATTTTAATTGAGCTCATAATTTTGCTGTTGCTAGTTGTATGACGGGTGGGGATGAGGTTTTACTTTAAAGGTAATAAAAAAATATTTCAAAGATCTTTTTTTATTTCGGATGAGTAGGAGCAGGCTTTAGCCTGCTTTACTTTAATAAGAGATAAACCATCCATCGGCGTTAGCCAAAACTTAAGATGAAAAACCTTGCATTGTTTGAGGAGATTGCTTCGCTTTGCTCGCAATGACGGTGCAGGAGATCAATACAACTAAGAAAGGAAAAGGTGTCATTCTATGGGAAGCGACAATTATTGTTTGTATCATTTATTTAGTGATAGTGCCTATTCTTGTCATTCCGAGCGAAACGAAGTGCAGCGAGGAATCTCTTGTTATGTGAAATAATTTTTTTTAAAGTTGATAAGGCTGAGATTGCTTCGCTTCGCTCGCAATGACGGTGCAGGAGATTAATACAACTAAGAAAGGAAAAGTTGTCATTCTATAGGAAGCGACAAGTATTGTTTGTATCATCTACTTAGTGATAGTAGCTATTCTTGTCATTCCGAGCGAAACGAAGTGCAGCGAGGAATCTCTTGCTATGTGAAATAATTGTTTTAAAAGTTGATAAGGCTGAGATTGCTTCGCTTCGCTCGCAATGACGTTTTTTCTAGCCCCGATTGCAGCGGCATCCTTTTTCTTAAGGGGTTTCAGGCTGGCGAAAAAGATAAAGCGGAAAGCGGGAAACAGCTCCCAAAAAATAAAAACCGGACAAAGATTGCCCGGCATTGAAACGATTATATTTTTAAAAAACTATTTTTTGTGCTGTAACTGACTGTAGATATTCTGGATCAAACCATCTGCTACAGAAATTTTAGGAACAAAGATCCTGTTGATCTCCGACCATGACATGATATTGTTGAAAATACTCAAGGCATGCACCAATACGTCGGCTCTGTCTTCTCTGAGACTATATTTTGTCATTCTTTCTTCTACAGAAAGCTCATTGAATATTTTATAGACTTTTTTAAGGTGAGAGAGAGACATCGGTTTACCGTCTTTGGTTTTACTCATGGAGAATACCTTGTTGATGTTCCCTCCTGATCCGATGGCAACGATTGGTTTTTTACTGACGATGTTTTTTTTGATTTCATCTTTCATTTCTTTCCAGTTGTCCACTGTCACCAGATTGTTGAGAAGACGAATCGTTCCGATATTGAAAGATTTTTCGTATATCATTTTTCCGTTTTCGTAAAAGGTAAGTTCTGTAGAACCTCCTCCTACGTCGATATATAAATAAGCGAATTCTTTGTCAAGGCCTTCTGCTACATGGTTTTCATAGATCAGTGTCGCTTCTTCATCTCCGGAGATGATTTCGATATTAATTCCTGACGCTTCCTGAACCCGTTTGATGATTTCATTTCCGTTGGCTGCATCACGCATGGCGCTTGTCGCGCAGGCTCTGTAATGGTCAACTTTGTAGATTTTCATCAGGTCACTGAATATTTTCATAGAATCTACGACCATTTTCTCTCTTTCGCTGCCGATTTTTCCAATGGTGAATACATCCATTCCCAACCTGAGAGGAATTCTCAGAAGGTTTAATTTAATGAATTCAGGCCTATTATTATTTACTTTTACTTCATTAATAAGAAGTCGTGCGGCATTACTTCCTATGTCTATCGCTGCTATCTTCATTTTTTGTTGGTTTTAGCTTTTAAATATGTATAGGTTTCTATTTGTGAACGGCATTCTTTTTTATCGTTTCTTATGTATTCGTTGCTCAGTTTTTTGTCTAAAATTCTTGCTTTTACATTATCTCTAAGTTGGATGTCAAGAATGTCTTTCAGTTCTTTCTTTAGATTCTTATCTGTGATTTTGGCAGCGGCTTCAATTCTGTAATCAAGGTTTCTGGTCATCCAGTCAGCAGAGGAAATATATAAGTCTTCTGCGCCTTTGTTATAAAAATACATCACTCTGGCATGTTCCAGATATTCGTCTACAATACTTATGGCTTTTATTTTTTCTTTAAATTCTTTTTGGTTGACGGCGCAATAGATTCCTCTTACAATTAATCTTATGGATACTCCCACTGTTGCTGCATCATATAATTTCTCAATCAATAATCTGTCGCTTAAAGAGTTGGCTTTAACGATAATTTCAGCTTTTCTTCCTGCTTTGGCCTCTTCAATTTCCTTGTCGATATGGTGAACAATCTTTTCACGCATAAACTGGGGGCAAACTAATAAATTTTTACAAGTTTTCAAAACTGAAATGTAATCATCTTTCGGTTTTTTCAGGACGTTGAAGACTTTGTTGATATCTGCCATAATGCCACGGTCAGCTGTCAGCAGCAAATGGTCGCCGTAGATTCTTGCTGTTTTCTCATTGAAATTTCCCGTGCTTACGAATCCGTACTGAATGGTTTTATTATGAGCTCTTTTTTTGATGACACACAATTTAGCATGAACCTTTTTATTGGGAAGTCCTACCAGAACGTTGATGCCTTCAGGTTCCAGCATGTCTTTCCATTCAAGATTGGATTCTTCATCAAATCTTGCCTGAAGTTCCAGCATTACGGTTACTTCTTTACCATTTCTGGCAGCATAGATCAGGGCATTGATGATTTTTGAGCTGCTTGCCAGACGGTAGGCCGTGATTTGTATCGATTTTACATCCGGATCCATCGCCGCTTCACGGAGAAGGTCAATAACCGGATTGTATTTGTGGTAAGGGAACGTAAGCAGTACATCTTCTTTAAGGATGACATCAGTCACTCTTTCGCCATGTTCAAAAGCCTGATGAGTAAAGGAAGTTCTTTCTACCGGTCTTGTATAGGTTTCAAAAACGTCCGGAAAATCCATGAAATGTTTGAAATTATGGATTTTTCCTCCGGGAATAATACTGTCTTTTTTAGTCAGGTTTAATTTACGGATAAGGAGCTCCAGTAAAGCTTTATCCATATCTTTATCAAAAACAAAACGGGTCGGTTTTCCCTTTCTTCTGTTTTTGAGTCCTTTTTCTATTTTTTCTGCGAAGTTGGTCCGGATATCATTATCGAGATCCAGTTCTGCATCTTTTGTTACTTTAAAAGCATTGGCCGCAAATTCATCATAGCCGAAATAAGAGAAAATGTGAGGTAAGTTAAAAGTAATCACATCTTCCAGAAGCATTACATTTTTTTCTTCAGGATCTTCTGTGGGCAGTAACAGGAACCTTCCGACAAAACGGGAAGGAATCTCAATAATGGCATAGTTGCTGGAATACTGCCAGTCTTTTTTTCTCATTGCTACTCCAAGATAAAGACTTTTATCCCGCAGGTACGGCATTGGAGTGTTTTCATGAAGCAGGATAGGAATTACATTGGATTCTACCACCTCGTCAAAATAAGTTCTTACAAACTCTTTCTGTTTTGCTGTAAGGTTTTTTGAGTTTTTAATGAAAACTTTATGATCGGCCATTTCATCCTGAATTTTTTTCCAGGTTTTATCAAAATTAAGCTGCTGTCTCATCACCACCTCATTGATTCGCTGAAGGATTTTTGAAGGGGGCTGATAGAATGATTCGGCGATTACTTTTTCTTTAAAATCCATGGCACGCTTTAATCCGGCAACACGTACTCTGAAAAATTCGTCCAGATTGTTGGAGAAAATTCCAAGGAAACGTATTCTTAAATGCAAAGGAACTTTTTCGTCCATAGCCTCCTGTAAAACTCTTTCATTGAAGGCAAGCCATGTAATATCTCGCGGATTAAAGTGTAATGACATTCTTAAATGTATATATTTTATCAAAAATAATAATTCGTACAATTTCTACCCCTATTTCTTAGGTTAAACTTTAATTAATTTTAGAAGGGTTGGTGAATTATTATTTTTGAATGTGAATGTGTTTTGTTAAATTGATTGATTATCAATGTGTTTATATGTATGGAGAACTATTTACCATCACAAAAAGTATATTCATAATGCTGAAATTTCAGCTTACGGCTTCAAGTTCAATAACGCTGCTTTTCTGGCTACCATTTAAAAACCATTTAATTCCTGCTTTCATAAGAAAATCACCAGAAAATATTTTTCCATTTTGTGGAAACTGAGGATTATTTTCATCTTCCAGATTAAGCTCTTTAAGCTTATATTTTTTATCAGGATCAAGTCCTCTAAAATAAATAGGCGAGAAACGGTCTCCATGCTGAGTATGCAGGTTATAAAGATATAATACAGCTCTGTTTTTGGGTTTGTCAGTTATCATCCAGGCTGCACAATTGTTGTTATAAGGTGCTATGAGACGGTATATTTCACCTGTATTGATGATATCCTGAAGACTTTTATAATTCTTCAGTGCATTTTGGGAAAGTTTTAGTTCCTGGGGTGTCATTTCATTAACCCGGATATCAAATCCGAGCTTGCCGCTCATGGCAACATCCAGTTTAAATTTTAGCGACTGATTTCCCCAGCTTGTTACATGGGCACATTGTATTCCCATAGGAAAGAAATAAGAATATCCATATTGAATGAATATTCGCTGCAATGGATCAGTATTGTCGCTTGGCCAGAATTCATTGGTATATTTTAGCCCACCGTATTCCGCTCGTCCACCGCCACCGCTACACCACATCAGTTCTAAGTTCGGATATTTCTCACGAATTCGCTGTAACACTTTATAAAGCCCTAAAGTATAATCAATATAGAGATTGTTTTGTTTGTCTTTCAGATAGGGTGAAAAGCTATTGGTCATATAACGGTTACAATCCCATTTAATGTAGTTGATATCCGGATTTTCCTGAAGTATATTGTCTACCACTTTGAAAACATGTTCCTGAACTTTAGGATTCGTTAAATCCAATATTAATTGAGATCTTCGAAGGTTTTCCGGTCTGTTGGCAAGTTTTAGAATCCATTCGGGATGTTTCTCATACAATTCACTTTTTGGATTTACCATTTCAGGTTCTACCCAGATTCCAAATTTTATATTGCGTTTTTTAGCTTCATCCACCAAGTTGGGTAAACCATGGGGCAACTTTTTGCGGTTAACTTCCCAGTCACCTAATCCGGCTTTGTCATCATTTCTTGGGTATTTATTGCCAAACCATCCGTCGTCCAGAAGAAATATATTAACGCCTAAATTTTGTGCTTCACTCAGTAGAGCAGTAAGTTTTTGTTCATCGAAATCAAAAAAAGTGGCTTCCCAATTATTTAATAATGTAGATTTATTTTCTTTTCCTTTATATATTCCATAATTGACAGCCCATTGATGAAGGTTTCTGGATGCCTGCCCTTTTCCTGAATAAGAATAGGTGTAAATGAAAGAAGGTGTTATAAAAGAAGTGTCAGGATTTAGGGTGTAATCGGACGCATAATTATTGATGCCGGGGAGAATTTGTAAAAGATGACCAATATCTTCACTATAACGGATATTTTCAAAATCCAGATTGAAGTTACCACTCCATGCCAGTGTTCCTGCCAATACTTTTCCATCTTCTTCATTTGCCGGTTGGTCTATTGAAAGCATAAATGAAGGCATGTCAAAGTTAGTTGCGCGGGCGCCCAATTTGGATTCTATATGATGAATACCTTCCGGAAGGATACTTTCCTGCATGTGCATTTCATTTGCGTGATCGCCAAAGAAATGAGTGAGATAATAATTTTGGGCAGATAATTGAAGAAATGCCGAAGAAAAGTGTTTCAGCACAACAGGTTTCTTTTCCTGATGTCTGATTTCTGACCATTGCTCAATCACATTTTCATTTTTATATGCTTTAAAATGTAATGTCACAAAAAACGGATATTGCGGATCTTTAAGTTGAATTTCGGTGAATTGGATGTTTCCTTCCGTTTTTGTACTATGACTGGTGTATTGGAGATCCAGGGAAGGATTGTTGTCAGCATGCAGAACTCCCAACGCAGGTTCGTGGACAGGGCCGGTTCCTTGGGTAATAATTGTGGGGAAGGCATTTGGGTTTATCAAGGTGTAATCTGTACTACTTTTTAAAGCCTCTCCAAAATAGAGTTGAGTCAGCTGATTTTGAGCATTTGTTGTATAGACAAGTGCGGTGCTCTGAGTTGAGATAATAATAGGATTTATTTTCTTGTTTTGAGCCTTTCCGAGACATAGTAGTAAACAGCTGATTATGAGTAAGTAGATCTTTTTCATGTGTGTGTATTTTTTATAAATATAATGAAATATGCAACGTCACATCTTCACATTTTTATACTACTTACCTGAAAATATTTCCGTATTAACTCATATAAAAATCCGATGTAGTCAGGGTTTTTGTTTTTATTGTGTCATTTTGTCACAAATCTTTGAATGGTATAGATATTGAGAAATTGAGAATGTAAATTAAATTTAAAAATTAGAAAAAATATAAAATATTATGAGTAAAATAATTGGAATTGACTTAGGAACAACCAACTCTTGTGTTGCTGTAATGGAGGGTAAAGACCCTGTTGTTATCCCGAATGCAGAAGGTAAAAGAACAACGCCTTCAATTGTAGCTTTCACAGAAGACGGTGAAAGAAAAGTAGGTGATCCTGCAAAAAGACAGGCTGTAACGAATCCAACAAAGACTGTTTACTCTATCAAAAGATTTATTGGAACGCACTTTAAAGATGATGCTTCTGAAATCACAAGAGTACCTTATAAAGTAGTTTCCGGACCAAACGATACTGTAAAAGTAAAAATCGACGATAGAGAATATACACCACAGGAAATTTCTGCAATGACACTTCAGAAAATGAAGAAAACTGCTGAAGATTATCTTGGACAAGAGGTAACAAGAGCGGTAATCACTGTTCCTGCTTACTTCAACGATGCACAAAGACAAGCTACTAAAGAAGCTGGTGAAATTGCAGGCCTTAAAGTAGAAAGAATTATCAACGAACCTACAGCTGCAGCGTTAGCTTACGGTCTTGATAAAAACCATAAAGATCAGAAAATCGCAGTATATGACCTTGGTGGTGGTACTTTCGATATCTCTATCCTTGATTTGGGAGACGGTGTATTCGAAGTATTATCTACAAATGGTGATACTCACTTAGGAGGTGATGACTTTGATGATGTGATCATCAACTGGATGGCAGACGAATTCAAAGCTGAAGAAGGTGTAGATTTAAAAACTGACGCTATCGCTCTTCAAAGATTAAAAGAAGCTGCTGAAAAGGCAAAAATTGAATTATCTTCTTCTCCTCAAACTGAAATCAACTTACCATATATCACAGCTACAGCTACAGGTCCTAAGCACTTAGTGAAGACTTTAACTAAAGCTAAATTCGAGCAATTATCTGCTGATCTTGTAAGAAGATCTATGGAGCCGGTTGCTAAAGCATTAAAAGATGCAGGTTTATCTACTTCTGATATCGACGAAGTAATCCTGGTAGGTGGTTCTACAAGAATCCCGATCATCCAGGAAGAAGTTGAAAAATTCTTTGGTAAAAAACCATCTAAAGGAGTGAACCCTGATGAGGTTGTAGCTATTGGTGCTGCTATCCAGGGAGGTGTATTAACAGGTGATGTAAAAGATGTATTACTTCTTGACGTTACTCCACTTTCTTTAGGTATCGAAACAATGGGTTCTGTATTCACTAAATTAATTGAAGCGAACACCACAATCCCAACTAAAAAATCTGAAGTATTCTCTACAGCTTCTGACAATCAGCCGGCTGTAAGCATCAGAGTAGGACAGGGAGAAAGATCTATGTTCAACGATAACAAAGAAATCGGTAGATTTGATCTTGCTGATATTCCACCTGCACCAAGAGGAGTTCCTCAAATCGAAGTAACTTTCGATATTGATGCTAACGGTATCTTAAGTGTATCTGCTAAAGATAAAGGAACTGGTAAAGAGCAGACTATCAAAATTCAGGCTTCTTCAGGTCTTTCTGACGAAGAAATCGAAAGAATGAAAAAAGAAGCTCAGGAAAACTCTGCAGCAGATGCTAAGAGAAAAGAAGAAGTTGAAGTTTTCAACAAAGCTGACGGATTGATCTTCCAGACTGAAAAGCAATTGAAAGAATTCGGTGAAAAACTTTCTGCTGACAAAAAAGCAGCAATCGAAGCAGCTCACGGAGAATTGAAAACTGCTTTTGAAGCTAAAAATGTTGATGATGTAAAAGCTAAGACTGAAGCATTAGACGCAGCATGGATGGCCGCTTCTGAAGAATTATATGCAGCGGGTCAACAACCTGGTGCTGATGCAGGAGCTGGAGCTCAAAACCCTGGAGGTAATGCAGGAGGTGCTGATGATGTACAGGATGCAGACTTCGAAGAAGTTAAGTAATAAGAGATATCGGTAACGATTACTAATAATTGAAATCGCGGTAAACACAGTGTTTATCGCGATTTTTGTTTATAACTAAAAGTAAACTGTCAAGTTACTACACTTTCTAAATATAGAGCGTAATTATGCTCCCGCTTTATTTACTACATATTGAATAAACCAGTTGGGAATCTGTTCTTCATCAACACTAATGGTGAGTTCACTATTATCTTTTTCAGCAATCATCAGCATATCATCTGAGTTATCAAATAAGTAAGCCCTATCAACAAGTTTTAAGGCTGGATAAAGATTTTGAAGCGTATTTACATATCTTTTTTTTATTCTTTCAGGATCTACATTATGTCCTCCTTTTTTTACCCGGTCATTAACTCTGGATATATTTAAGGTAGCTTCATCTAAACAAATAAAATATAAATAGACTCTATATCCATTTCTTTGAGCCTCAATAATTTCATTAAGTTTTGAAGGATGGCTCATTACTGTTTCGAATGCATAAGAAATGCCTTTTTTTAGGAGATGTTCTCTTATGAAGGTTGTGATGAATGCTGCTTCGTAACTATGGGTATCGCGAGATTTATCTACTATGATATTTTCTTTTATTTCAATATCAATTTTATGGCCTTCTTCTTCGGATTTTTCCAAAAGTGTTTTTCCATTAGGGCTTTTATTAAAACGAATAAGATCATCCTGAGTAAGCTCAAGTCCATACGGTAATAAATCAAGAAATCCTTTTTCAAGGATTTCTTTTTCTACTATATCGGAATTGATGAAAATTCCGGGTTTATAATTTTTTTGCTGAAAGGTTTCAAACAGAGTAGATTTGCCAGAACCATTAGGCCCTGCAAAAATTCTCAACCTTCTTACTTTAGACATATTTTGCTTCCTTTAGTAAGTTTGCTTCTATCAGATTCTATTTTTTTTAATGAAGCTGTTTTAACCATTTTTCCATGTTGGAATTGATAAACTGCTCCATTTTTTATAATTTCAAATGGGATACCTAAAGCAATGGATGATCTTTTAGCATTTCGTGATGCAATAAGAGCAAAGCTGGCAAGTTCTTTTCTTGCACTGTTCTTGCGAGCTGTCCTTATTCTGCTTCTTAAGTCACTTCTACTTTTGCTCATTTTTGTAATTTTACTTAGCTAAAATACAAAAATTATTCCCCCTTTTGTTATTCTAATGAACTAAAAAAGATATCAATACAATATATTTCTTCAATGAAATTTATGCTAGAAAACTTTTTTAAAGCATCTCCGATATTTTAGGTTATGAATTTTGTGACGATCAGAAGTATTATTATCCCATTTTTATTTTTATAATTTTTTTATTTGTTGTTTTATTCTTTATATAGGGAATTGTGTACGTACTTTTATTTGTTTTAAGAAATAATAACTAAAATAATTTTAAAATTCTTTTTTTTATTTAGAATAATTATAATTAATTTTGCGGTCTAAATATTCTAAGGGTGAAAGTATCGTTATTAGCAGGTGTTGTTTTTCTTACGGCAAGCGGATTCATGTCTGCTCAGAAAGTAGAGTTTTTTCATAATGGACAACTTAAAAAAGGTTCTATTATCAACGATGAAGCAACGGGAAAGTGTAAGAGACTTTTTACAAAAGACCTTAAAATGTCTTTTAAAGGAACATGTAAGATTACTTTTCTGAATGATGAAACAAGAAAAGATGAAACAATCATCTTAAAAGAAGGAGAGGAGCTGAGTTTTAAAATTCTTTCAGGTAAAATAATTCCTCGTGACAGATCAGAAATCAGAATTGAGGGCGTACAACTTACTGCAAGAAAAAAACAGTTTTCTGAAATTGCAATCCAGCAGGAAGCGCTTCAAAATTTACAGTCTTTCTCTCTTGGGGACGTATTGCAGCAATTACCCGGTCAATATGTACAGCAATTTGACAATACCCAGTTTAAAAATATTGTTTTCAGAACAGCGAGCGGATCTTCTGTTACCGGTTCCGGAAATACTCCGGGTGGAGATGATTTTGGAAACAGGGCATTCGGGGTACAATTGATGGTTAACGATATTGCTTTATCCAATAATGAGAACATGCAGAGCTACGATTCTGCCAACAGCAGCCCTTTCGGTATCAATTTCAGTACTTCAACCCGTGGAGGAAACTTAACTCCGGGACAGCCCAATTATGGAGTCGATTTAAGAGAAGTACCCACTGAGAGTATCGAGAGTATAGAAGTCGTACAGGGGGTTCCTGATGCTAAATACGGGGACCTCACTTCCGGTCTTATTAAAGTGACAACAACAGCAAGACCTTCTGCCTTACGACTGGATGCCTCTCTTAGGGAAGGTACTTATCAGGTAGGCCTTACCAAAGGGTTTAAAATCAATCACAATAATGCTTTGAATGCATCTGTAGATTATATGAATTCCCTTTCCGACCCCAGATCAAATCTGGTTGGCTATGACAGAACGAATGTAAATTTGCTTTGGTCAAGCAATAAAAACGGTTTCCGTAATAAACTGTCTGCCTCATTTTCCACCAATTCAAGTAAAGGGAAAAGAGATCCGGATGATACCAATGGAATGATTATTAATGTGGATAATAAAAGCTTCTCCTTAGGAAATAACATCACTTATAATTTGGCTCAGAACAACAAGAAACCTTTTTTCAGGTCAATTACTGCAGACATTGGGATCAGTTATGCAACACAGCTTACAGAAAGAAGATATTGGTTGAACCAGGGGGCACGCCCTTACGGAAATGCCACAGGTAATGATGTTTACTATGCCCCGTATACACCGCCAAGTTATGAAAATCAGGCTTTTGCAGATGGAAAACCTCTCAATATTTATTCTAATTTTAGCATCAACGGAGGTAAACTAACTTCTTCCAAATGGGCTCACATATATAGCATGGGAGTTAATTTCCGATACGGAAACAACTTTGGAAAAGGAAGATACGGAACGGCAGGGCAGTTTACTACAATAAACACTGCAGGACAGGGATCAAACGGAATGAGAGATTTTAATTATAGAGATAATGTCTTTTCCAGTAAACAATATGCATTCTATATTCAGGATAATATTACAAAAGGTTTTGCTAATAAGCATATTTTCAGGGCCAATTTAGGTCTTCGTTATGATCTTCAGAATTCTTATTCTACATTTTCACCCAGGGTAAATACCTCTTACCAGATGGGAAAATTTTCAGTAAGAGGTGGATTTGGGTTAACTTCTAAAGCTCCATCCCTTAATCAGCTGTATACCTCACCCAGATATTTTGATTTCCTGTTAGGAGATTACCGTTTACCTGGATATTATTCCGCTGCTATTATGCAAACGGTAGTTACACCGGGAGATAATTCAGATCTGAAACCTTCAAGAAGCTGGAAGACAGAAATTGGCGTTGACTACAGATTCTCTTTTGCAACCTTTAATCTTACCGCTTATTATAACAGATTATTCGACGGTTTTACTACGATGAGTGTGCCTAAAATAATGGATAAAGCAAAGGTAGAGGTAAATATTTCCGGAACGCAGATTCCGACTTTTGAAATTGTAGGAACAGATAAGTTTAATTACCTCCAGAACAGAATTGTCAATGGCTTCGAATCTACCGATAAAGGATTAGAATTAATGGCAAGCTTTAAAAAGATAGAAGCTCTTAATCTTGTCATCGGGTTCAATGCCAGTTATGTAGAAACTTCTGGTAGAAAGGATGAAGGTCTTTACAAATTCAAAGCACCGGAAATTATGGACAAAGACTTCCAATATGGGATTTATAATGATTCTAAAAATAAAAGCTCCATGGCCAGAGCAAGCTTTAGTTTTGACTATCACCTTGCCAATGCAGGATTGATTATAGGCCTTAGAACAGATCATTTCCTTTCAGACAGAACGTTGACGGGAGCCAACGATATTTATCCGATAGGTTATCTTAAACACGACGGAGAATTGCAAATGATTCCTGAAAATGACAGAACAAACCCGAAATATCAGAGCTTATTTTTAAAACCCGATGCAGAAAAGCTTTCCGGTCTTTACAACAAAACCTTGCATAACGTTCATTTGAGGGTCACAAAGGATTTTTTAAGCGGTTTCAGACTTTCAGTATATGTGAGTAATGTTTTCAACTTAAAAGCATATGATGAAAGAGGTTCAGTATATGGCAACTTTACTTCTACTTCATTTGGAGCTAATATTTCCTACAAATTTTAATAATAAGAATAAAAATAAAACAATGAAACGAATAATACTACTGTTGATCATCCCCATCCTGACCTTTGTAGGGTGTAACAGAGATGATGATTTTGGCAAAAACAATGAAATTAAACCTGTGCCATTTACCGTCAATATTAAATATGATGCTTCAAAATATCCTCAGGTTGCTGATAAAGGAGTAGCCAATGTAACCATTACACTTGAAAATAAAGCGACAGGTGATAAAATTACCGGGAAAACAGATGCCAACGGAGACCTTAAACTGACTGCTGTACTTCCCGGAAGTTATAATGTACAGGCAGAACTACAAATGAAGAAAAGTCAGTATGAACAGGAAATCGGGGAAACAACCAGTTATGAAACTGTACATTTTGGAGGATTACAGGAAAAAGTAACGGTTAATGCTAATATATCTTCGACCCTGGTAAGAATTTCAAGTGGAAATCTGGGTGATCTTGTGATCAAACAATACTATTATGCGGGTTCAGACAAGAATGTGGGAGCCAATATCAGAGACCAGTTTATTGAAATCCATAACAATTCGGATCAGACTATTTATGCAGATGGCTTGCATCTGGTATTTCTTGAAGGGAATGTGAATAATAATGTCACTAATTATACCTTGCCAAGCGGGCAATACGACTGGAGTTTGACTGCCGGTGGCGGAACTGCGGCCAATACAGATTTTGTATACTGTAATATATTTATTAAAATCCCGGGAAATGGTAGCCAGTATCCTATTCTACCGGGTAAAAGTATTGTTATAGCTCAAACAGCGGTTAACCACAAAGCTCCTTATGATGATATCAATGGGAAATCGATCGCTATACAGGATCCAGGCAAAACGATTGATTTGAGCCAGGCTGATTTTGAGACTTATATGGGAACCTATAATACCAGTATCGGTAAAAAACCTTTTGCATGGGATATTCAGAATATTATGGTGCCGGACATGCTGGTTACATATTGGAGTATTGCCTCCAATGATTTGGTTCTCAACGTTACTTCTATGTTGGGTGTAGGAATTCTGAGAGCTACAGATGCCGAAGTGGCAAGCTGGAAAAGAGTAGCCGCTCCTAAAGATCCGAACGGGACATTATTTCTGCAAATTCCGAAGAAATATATTATTGATGGTATTGACATTACAGATAAAGAACAAAAAGCACCTAAAGATTTTCCTTCTGACATTGATGCATCAAGAACTTTCATCGTCAATAAAGATGGATTGGCAGAAGCTACCTTTACGGGGCTCTCTGTAATTCGTAAAACGAAGGAAATTATTAATAATCGTGTTGTGCTGCAGGATACCAATAATTCTGCTAATGATTTTATAACGATTGATGCGAACCCAAGAGGATATGCAAAATAAAAAAAAGAGAACAGTGAAAATTTTCCAATACAGTATGTTGGGACTGGCTGCATTGAGCAGCCAGTTCTTCCATGCTCAGACGGCTCATTTAGACAGTATTACAATCAGTTCAGTAGAGAAAAATATCAGGATAAATGATCCCTATATTTCTTTTTTTCAACCTTTGGATTTTTCTCAAACAAGTTTTCAGTATTCCAATGTAAAACAGAACTTTAAAAGGGTTCAGACTCCGGAGGAAACCGGAAGTTTTACCTTCCAATCTCAAGGTGTTTATCAACTTAATGATAAAATAGCACTTTCAGGAAAACTTCAGGCGGATAAAACCAACGAAGAGAATGTTCCTTATATACTGAATGATGAGAGAACAACCAATTCTTCCTTCATTTATAATCCTTCTTATTACTGGGCTCCCCGTTCAGGAAGGTGGCAGAAACAGAGTTACTTTATCAATGGCCAGCTGGCTTATAATCCTATAAAACCTGTTATTATTCAAATAGGAGGAGAAGGAAAATATGCTAAATCTTACCGGCAAAATGCTGATCCAAGGCCAAAAGTAGACAATTACCAATACAGAGCTTTTGCCAAACTGGGGTTAAAATGGAGACAACATTCTGTTTTCGGTAAACTGAGCTATGTCAACAATTACAAGAATAATGATATTTTGTTTGTGAGTCCAGGAGGAAATGTCCCGGCCAATGACAGTATTTATATCAGGTACAATGAAGGATATGGTAATCAGTATATAGGAAATACCCAATTCCGAACTTCCGAATATAAAATGGGAGGCTATATCTGGGGTGGAGAATATGCATTCAATAATAAAAATACCCATTTTTCTGCCGGATACGATTATAAAAATGTAATTGAACGTTTTTATAAGGTTTTTGAATATCAGGATGCTAAATTTATCTGGCACAGAGATTATGTAAAATATTCCGGATTGAAAACGGATCTTCATAGTTTCTACATGAATTTTTTAGGAAATTATAACGGAAAAAAATGGGCTTCTTCAGTGACGTATCAGGATCAGCTGGATACCAATTATAATTATCCTTTAGAATACAGAACCTATCGTCTGGCGCAACAAAATTTTACCTGGCAAAACAGTGTGACCTGGTTCAACCATAGAAATGAAGCATTTAAAGTTCTTTTCGATGCAGATTATGGAAGCAATCATGTAAGAGATTTATCTGTAGTTATGGATAGAAAACTTTCATTTTTTAATTATCGTCTCGGCGCACAAAAGGAATTTGCCATAATGCCTTCCCACAAACTATCTGTGGGTATTACACAAAGTCTTTATATTCCATTGAAAAAAGAATTCGATTATCAGCCGTATCAAAGCTCAAAAGAGAATATCTTTGTAACTAAGATCGCCCAGCCTGATTTTGCCTATGATTCAACACCTAAATTCGGGATGAATTTTAATGCAAGTTATCTTTTTGATAAAAATAAAATAAGGTATGAGCTATTCGGTTCCTTTACCCAGATCTGGTTGATGAACGGAACTTACAAAAATGCAGCAGACTATAATGGAAGAGCCAATCAGATTGCTTCTGTTGGGCTAAATGTTTATTACTAAAAGAGAAATGAAAGACAGATATCTCGCCTTTCTGGCGATTATTGGAGCCGTTTGTTTATTAAGTTATACCTCTGGTGATCCTACAGGTTACACCCTGGAGGAATTGCGTACATTATATAGTAGCGGAGACCAGTCGAAATGGCCTTCAGCTCATTTATTTGATGAAGCTAAAGAAGGTTTTCAGGATATAGGATCATTACCTAACATGAAATTTCCTGAAAATAATCCTTATTCCGAAGATAAAATGGAACTCGGGAAAATGCTTTTCTTTGATCCGAGACTTTCTAAAAGCGGACAAATTTCCTGTGCCAACTGCCATAATCCGGAAATAGGATGGTCAGACGGAAGCCGGGTTTCTTTCGGACACGATCGCCAGACAGGAACCAGAAATGCCCCTACATTAGTCAATATCGGATATGCTAAAACTTTCTTTTGGGATGGTCGTGCAGCAACTCTGGAAGAACAGGTGAAAGCTCCCATAGAAAACCCTGTGGAAATGAATCTCCATATGTCTCTGGCTGCTAAAAATATCAGAAAAATTAAAGAGTATAAACCTTTCTTTGTGAAGGCCTTCGGAAATGAAGATATTACAGAAGAGAAAATTGCAAAAGCAATTGCTACTTTCGAACGCTCTCTGATAAGCCCGCCGTCAAAATTTGATAAATTTGTTTCAGGGAAAAAAGATGCTTTAAATGATTCGGAACTGAATGGACTTCATTTATTCCGTACCAAAGCGAATTGTATCAACTGCCATAACACTCCTTATTTCTCAGATCAGAAATTCCACAATTTGGGGCTTACCTATTATGGAAGAAAATATGAAGATTTAGGAAGGTATATCGTTACTCAAAAAAATGAAGATGTAGGAAAGTTCAAGACGCCTACGCTTAGGGAGGTTTCGGAAAATAAACCTTATATGCATAATGGACTTTTTCCTGAGCTGGCTAATATTGTCATGATGTATAATGCCGGAATGGGAAGAGAAACTCCAAAAGGTGAACAGATCAACGATCCAAAATTTCCGCATAAATCGGGAATGATTGAAAAGCTTAATTTAACAGATGACGAAGTGTTTGATATTGTTGCTTTTTTAAAGACTTTGAACAGTTACAAATACAAAATGCGTCCACCGGAATTACCAAAATCTAATCCATAATTATAGAAATCCCCGGATCTTTTCCGGGGATTTTGGTGTTTATAAATATTGTCCTACAGGATTTATAGAATTTCCACCTCTTCCGGAATAACAAAAAGGATTAAACAGCCGTTTTCAGACTTTACGGAATGTTTGAAGCCGGGCGGAGTATACAAATAATCTCCTTTTTCTAAATGAGCACCGGCAATCAACGCATCTCCTTCCATAATAAAAAGCTCTTCGCCTGCGGGATGATTATGATACGGATAGCTTGCACCGGGGTCAAATTTTAAAAGAATAGTGGTAGAGCGGTTTTGCTCCGCATCAAATTTTAAAGATTTTACAAAAATGCCTTCATAATGAATTCCTTTTTCAATTAATGGCTGCCATTCTTTTTGTTCTGTTTTTACGATATAATCGTGGATGTTGGTATTCATAATAATTATTTTTAATTGTTATTTATAGATTTTAAATTTGTTCAATAGTCCATGTATGCTGGGGAAAAGTACTGAGTAAAAATGCTCCGGCGCTGAAAACAAAGACCGAGTAATCAAGAGGTTCTTTGAATCCAAAAGAAATACTCATGGCGATGGCAAACAAGAAGGTGAGAGCAGAGGCACACAGAGAGGTTTTGCCTACCTTATAGCCAATGAGAAGTAAGATGCCAATGGATAATTCTGCGACTGTTGAGCCTACAGCAATACCGGGTGCCCAGGATGAAGGCAAAAATGAGTTGGTATCAGTGGTATACTGTACAAAATTTTTCCAGCCTGATGATTTGGAACCCCAAAAACCCAGTCTGCTGGCTACTGCCGATAGAAAGCCTGTTGCCAATGCTATTCTTAATAAAAAAACGGCTATATCTTGTTTGGTTTTCATACTTATAATTTTTATGGTTTCAATTACAAGTACAAAGTTCAGCGAAAACCGTCGCCTAAAGAATAGACAATTCCGGGAAAAGCATATAATATTTGATAGAAGTTAAAATCAGGAAAAATCTTGTTCTGATACAAGCTCCGCCTATACCTTCCTTAGCGTCTTTTGGTAATCTTTGGGAGAAAGTGAAGTATGCTTTTTGAAAAAATTTGAAAAATAAAAGGGATCGTTGAAACCAAGCTGGTAGGCAATTTCTTTGACGGTTAATTTCTCATAAAGAAGCAACCTTTTTGCTTCAGAGACGATCAGACTATAGATAACATTCTGTGCCGTTTTATTGGTGTGAAGTTTAGAAACTTCATTCAGTTTGGCTTCGGTAGTGCTCAATATATCTGCAAATCGGGATACAGGGAAATTTTCTGTGAAGTGATGGCGGATACTTTCCAGAAATTTTAAAAATAAAGCGTCAGGTTTCCAGATTTCATCGCCGTTTGCAATTTTGCTGCGATTGATTTCTATTAATAATAATGAAACCAGAGAATGGGTTGAAATCAGGTATTGATAAGGTTTTTCATCGATCTCCTTTTCAATCAGGCTGAGTGTTTCAGAAAAGAAGGAAGCATTTTGAACGGTGATCTTCTCGTTCATCCCAAAATGGCAGAAGAGTCCGTTGTGGAAAATCAATTCAATATCACTGTCGCTTTTACTGAAAAAATCCAGGGTAAATTCCAGTGCGGTCAACTCACCGTCTACACTGATCAATTGGTGAAATTGTCCTGAAGTGATGGTCACCGTTTGATGAGCGTTCATGATAAAAATATTTTCATCAATCAGAATTTCGGCATTTCCGGAATGGCACCAAAAAAGAGTATATTTTATTACCCGTCGTGGTTCGGAATGGCCTGTTTCGTTTGAATATCTCTTTATTTCAATCATATTTTTTGGACAGTATATATCAAATATTGATTTGAATTTATAAGTGGTAAGTTACAAAAGATCTGATAACTAATTTTGAAATTTAGTATCTATTTCATCCATCTGTTTTACTGCATAAGTGATACTTTTAACTGTAATTCCACTATATCCCAGATCTTTAATTTGTTGTAATTGTATTTTAATAATAGGATCTGAAGATTTCTTTTTCGCCAGTAAAACATTTTTAAAGGAAATAATCTCTTTGGTAAAATATACTTCATCTTTCATAAATTCTGCAATATTTTTGTGATCACCTAAGCATCCCTTTGTATACTTAATGATCCTGGGATTTTGAGAATAAAATGTGTAGATATCAAAAAATCTTTTATCATTCCTTTTCCATAATTCCTCAGCTGAATAAACTCTTAAGGCATTACTTCCATTCTTCGCAAAATAATATAGTTCATCATTACTTGCAACTTTTGCTAATTGTCTGAATTGATTATAAATTTCACTTTCTTCTCCACCGACTCCAATACGAGATGATTCTGCATAAGAAATACTATCTAAAGGTTTTGCCAATTCTTTTACTTTGTCAGAAAGTTGAGCGTTGAACCATAAGAAATTAACTGTTAATAATAGGCTGGAAAGAGGTTTAAACATGATCGGGTTATTGCTGATTTAAAAGTAATTAAAATATCCTAATGATTGTATTTCTTTCTAAATGTCTACATTCGTATAAAATAAAAAAGATTCGAATGAAATATTCCAGAATTATTGTCGTGGCTGCTTTATTGTTTTTTCAATTAAGTCTGGCACAGGAAAAAGCAAGTGTGGTACTCAACAAGGCTCTTACAGAAGCGAAAACAAGCAAGAAAAATGTCTTATTGGTATTTCATGCTTCATGGTGCAAATGGTGTAAAATGATGGAAAAGAATATGGATCTTCCGGAGACCAAACCTATTTTCAATAAAAGATTTGTTACTGCCTATGTAGATGTTCAGGAAAGAGGTGAAAAGAAAAGTCTTGAAAATCCGGGCGGACAGGAATTGATGAATAAATACAAGGGTGAAAATGCCGGACTACCTTTCTGGTTGGTTCTTAATCCTAAAGGTGAGGTGCTTGCAGATTCTTTTAATGCTAAGGGCGAAAATTTAGGTTCACCGGCTACTTCAGAAGAAGTTTCTGCTTTCATTGCAAAACTTGGAAAAGCTTCTAAGCTCAATAAAGAAGAAAGTGCAACCATTCAAAAAGTATTTATGAAGAAATAAAACTTCCCAGTAATAAAAACAAATCCCCGAAGATCTATTTTCCGGGGATTTGTTTTTATTTGAATATTAGTGTCAAAAATGAACCTACAAGGCCTTATAATAATACTCAATATTACTCCATAAAACCTGATCTTCTGATTTCGTCATTTCTGAAGGAGTCTTAAAAACCTTTCCAAAAATGTTTTCTGGTTTTGTGGTTCCAAATAGCGTAGTTTGGGTAATCAATAACCCGTCGTTATCCTCTCTGGGTACCCTTTTTATATATTGGAACGTTCTTTTTAAAGTAAAAGAAGCTTCGTTTTTATTAAAATTACCTATATAGCTAGGTTTATTGCTGCCATTTTCATTGATGAAGACAGAATCATTGGACATTTTAAAATTATAGGTAAAGTCGGTAGTAGATTCTGCGACCAACTGAATAGAATTATTTTGCAAATCCAGGTTTATTTTCATCCATGCAGGCTCTTGGTATAAAGGCCAGTATGTATTCAGGAGAGATTCATCAGGATTTGATTTTTGAGTGCCTTTGTAAAGGACTGTATTGGTAACATGGTAATTTTTAAACTCGAAATGATAAGCTTTTTTATCTACGGGTCTGGGGTCATCAATCGTATTGTCATTATTCCCGCATGAGATGAATGATAGTAATGCCAGGGCGGCATACAAAGAGTATTTCATTGGTTTTTTTACAAAAATAGGGCTTTTGTGTGTATTGACGAAATCGGGGCAGGAGAAAAGAGCATAGAAGCTGAGAAAACAAAAGGGCAAATTCGCACACTTGCAAATTTGCCCTTTTCACTATAATTATTTTTTGGCGTTCTGGCAAAAGTCATTCAATAAATCAAGCTTTTGAGAGCTTTAAATATATTGCCTTATTGCATCTTGCCTTTTTATCCTTTGCTTCTTTGTCTTATTTCCCAAAATACATCTGATCCTGCTTTTGCTGGTCGTTATAAATAATCTGGAAGCTTACAGGCATATACTGATACAAGAGTTTCCAATGCTGGATCTTAGCATGCTTTTTAAAGCTTTCAAAAGATCTTACAAAAATATTTTCAATCATTGTTCTTACATAAGAATTTCCATTCGTATAGAGTGCATCCATTAATTTAATGTGATGGGCAATGATGTTGATCTTTGCTTCCTGCAGCAGCCCTTTCAGATAATTAACGGTAGCCTGCATGATTCCTGCAAAATTATCCTGAACAGATAACTGTGTGATTTCATTGCGAAGTCTAGGATAGAAAAATTTTAAGTATTCAACAGCTATTTTTTGATTAATAGTTTGCATTTGTACTTTCATCATAATTAAGAATTTTTCAAACACTTTTTATTGCAGCGAAATGTATACCAAAATTTAAAGACAGGCTGCAAAAATAAACACCCCTACAATCACTGCGATGTGAGTGAGTAATATCTCTGTATTGTGCTTGGTAGTGGTGTTTTTCCAGGTTTTCCAGTCTGAAATTCTTCTGATTTTATTTTTCATAATCCATTGATTGTGAGTTATTTTTAATTTTGTTTAATTTAAACACTTTGTAATGAAACAGGTAAATAATGTAACAAAGACTTTATATGCCATGACTGTAAATTTGTCTCGAATAGGTCGTCTGAAGAGTAGGGGAAATGTGACTAAATATCAGTTTTTTGTATTCTTCACTGCAAAATGCTGTACAATTGTCCAGAGAATAGATAAATGTAGTCTCAATTGCATTTTTTAACATGACATCTCCGTTCGTGTAAATTTTGTCCATTTTTTGTAAACTCTTAAACAACAGATTTCTGTCATTCTGGCGGATCATATTTTTTATACATCCTGTAAATGTCCGGATGATGTTATAAGAGTTTTGAATTTTAATTTCTTTCACTTCATTTTCAAAATCGGGAACCACGTCTGTGATTTCCTGTACGGCTTGTAAATAGTTCATCGTATTATATTTTAAATGTGGTTGATTTCCAGTACTTTCATGAGAGCTCCAAAGATGAAAACAATCAAAAAAGCAAAGAAGAGCATATGGTAAGGCTTTAGCCATGAAGGCGTTTTCGGTCCTCTGCTTTTTAATCTTCTTAATTTATCTATTCTGTTTAAAGTCTTTAAGTCCATTTTCTATGTTTTCAAATCATGATGCCAATGGTGTACCTTTGAATGTGGATTCTGTTTAATGTGTTTATATTTAAATAGTTATGGTTTTGTGATTTAATTTTTTGAGTAAAAAAGCATGTCAAAATGATAAGGAGTTTATCAAATTGGGAGAGGATGGTTTAATAAACCTGCTATATTTAGATTCCTTCGGAATGACAAAAAGAAGTTGATATCACCAAATAATATGATGCATAGAAACATTGTCATTCCGCAGGAATCTAGCCTAATAAACATTCTAAATTGAACTAAAATATTTTTAAATAAAAACTTTTATGGTTTAAAAGTTTGATACAATCCGGAACAAAATCGATCCCATTTTAAGTTTCGTGTAAAGGATAGAATGAATATCTTTGCAGTCCAAATATTCAGAAAAATGTTTTCAAAAATTATAGTACACAGAGTCGGAAATAAGATCAATGGAGATACCTTAACGCTTTCCCAGGAGGAATTGAAGCTGGAGGAAGGAATGGCAGAATTGCTTGAGGATTATTTTTTAGGATCATTCAAGTCAGAAGAAACTTTTCATTTTTACAGTGACACCTATCTGGTAAATAACCCGGTTTACAGTGCTGTATCTGAAATTTTTGATGATAAGTCCAAATTTATATGGGAATCTGAAAATATTGCAAAGCACTTATTCGAAGCAGCAGAAAACCCTAGAGTTCAAAGTGGAGAGTTGTTCATCGTACTTTTTGAAGATGAAAGCGATCGCCCGAACAAAGTAGATAAAATCGGTATTTTTAAAACTGAGAAAAGAGAATCTTTCCTTAAAATAAATCCTGCCGAAGAAACATTTGATATTGAAAAAGATCAGGGAATCGGATTATCTAAAATCGATAAAGCTGCTTTAATCTACAATAATGATAAAGAAACCGGGTATGTACTTTCCGTAGTGGATAACAACAAAAACGGTGATATGTATTACTGGTTTGAAGATTTCCTGAAAGTAAAACAACGTGACGATGAATATTTCCACACGCAAGAAGCTTTAATGGTTTACAAAGACTATATCACCAAACAGCTTCCACAGGAATTTGAAGTATCCAAAGCAGACCAGGCAGATTTTTTAAATAAATCTATTAATTTCTTTAAAGAAAAGGAAGAATTCAAACTGGATGATTTTGCCAAAGAAGTGTTGGGAGATGAGCATGTGATTGAAAGCTTCGTTAATTTCAAAACCGATTATGAACAGGATATGCAGGTAAATATTGCCGAAGAATTCCCGATCAGTGAAGCGGCGGTAAAGAAAACCCAGAGACATTTTAAAAGTATCATTAAACTTGATAAAAATTTTCACATTTACATCCACGGTGACCGACAAAAAATTGAAACCGGAGAAGATGACAAAGGAAAATACTATAGATTATACTTCGAAAAAGAAGTATAGGAAATAAACTTCCGGTAAATAATAATATCATAACTTTATCAAGCACTGCAAAATAACAGTTATGAAATTTATGATCATTTTCTGGACACTTTATATGCTGGTTTTCTGCATACCGTTTCCTATTTTCTTGTATGTGATGATCGAAGACATAAGTACAGAACCGAGAAATTCATTAGCCATCAGCTATGTCTATCTCGGTTTTTCTATTCTTATCTGGTTGTATGTTCTTTTTTTTATGATCAATAACCTTCTGGTGAAAACGTTTAAAGAGAAGAATGCCATCAGTAATATCATGCAAAACGGAATTCCCAGAGATGCAGAAATTACGAATTATAAGCTGGTAAAATACAGTCCGAAGACCAAGACCAATATGATTCATATTACTTTTTCTTTTCGGAATCTCAAAAATACCCTGATCCAACAGGAAATGATGTTTTATGATACAAAACCGCAGGAGAAAAGATTTGATGCCGGTAACACTATCAAAGTCCTTTTGAATCCTTCCCCATCAAAGGAACCTCATTATATTTTGAGTGGGAGCCAGACTAAATTTAAAGTCAATAATTTGTTGGTAAGAGTTTTGTTTATTGCTTTTCTGATTGCTTATGTGATCGGACTTTACGGGTATTTTTATATAAGAGAATCTTTTGATTTCGGATGGAGATTTCTGACGTTTATGCATCCCATTATTTTCAGTGGTATCATGTTTTTTTTAACGATACTGATCGTTAATTATATTGTAGGAAAGTTTGTGAAAAATAAAAAAGACGAATATATCTTATTCGCCGGAAGAAATACAAAAGCTACGATTATCAGTGTAAGCCAAACGGGACTGACTGTTAATGACCAACCTCAGATCATGTTTCAGGTGAGTTTTAAAGATTTTAGAGGGAATGAACACATCGCCGTCTATAAAAAGATTATCAGTCTTTTACACCTTTCCTCCGTTCCCAAAAATGGAAGTATAGAGGTTTTATATGATGAGAATGATCCTAAGAAGATTATGATTCCTAAGATTTTTTAATTTGATTTCTCTTTCGCTAGTCCATAATGGCTACAACTCTCGCCGGAGCTGCAGAACCACCCACAATTTTTAGAGGAAATACACAGATCTTAAATCCTGAAGGAGGCAGGGCACTGAGATTGGTAAGCTGTTCTATATGCAGATACTCTTTTTCAATTCCTACACGATGACCTTCCCAGAAATATTCCGGATCATTAAGCTCTTTGGCTTTTTTTGCCATATATTTTAAGGGAAGATCCCATCCCCATTGATCTATTCCCATTACTTTTACCCCTTGGTCAATCAGCCATTCTGTAGCTTCCCGGCTCATTCCTGTTCCTTTTTCTACAAAATCAGGCGTTCCCATCAATCGGTCACGATCCGTTCTGATCAGGACAATATTTCCTTGCTGAATGGTAATTCCATTTTTATCAAGATCCTTTTTCAGATCATCAACGGTAATGGCTACAAAATCTTCTTTGTGGGTGCAGTCGATTACAATTCCGTTTCCATAGCACCATTCCAATGGAATCTGGTCAATTGTTTTCGCCGGTTTTCCTTCTACTACAGGACCATAATGCCATGGTGCATCAATATGAGTGGTGGCATGCAGTCCCATATTTTTAATGGTGTCATCTGCCCATCCTATCCAGTTTTTGGGAAAAAGTCTGAAAGGAAGATTCAACGCCAAGCGGATCAGCCAATGTGATTTTTTATGAGGCTTATGCTTAATTTTAACCCTCATAAACCAGGGATCACCTGCATTATATTGAATGGGTTTGGATAAATCGATAATTGGTGTTTTCATAAGACAAAGGAAGGGAAAATGGGATTAAAAACAAAAAGGAACAATTGAAAAAGGGCAAATCCGCTTATCTGCAAATCTGCCCTTTTCTCAATACTTATAAGCTGGGAATTCTTTTATTTTTTGTTAAAAAACAAAGCTCTGTTGTATTCAAAATTCATTCTGGCAATATTCAGTACTGAAATTCCTTGCGGGCATTCTACCTCACAAGCTTCCGTGTTGGAGCAATGTCCGAATAATTCAGTGTCCATTTGAGCCACCATATCCATTACCCGTTTACTTCTTTCCTCCTTACCTTGAGGAAGTATAGCCATATGAGTGATTTTTGCAGAAGTAAATAATGCGGCACTTCCATTTTTACAGGTAGCAACACAAGCTCCGCATCCGATACACGCTGCAGAATCAAAAGCTTCTTCTGCAGTCTGGTGAGTGATGGGAATTGCCGTAGCATCGGGAGCCTGACCGGTATTCACAGATACAAATCCTCCTGATGAAATAATCCGGTCAAAAGCAGAACGATCGACTTTTAAATCCTTTTTTACAGGAAAAGCTTCCGCTCTGAAAGGTTCTATCAAAATAGTCTCACCATCCTTGAAAGATCGCAGGTGAAGCTGGCAGGTTGTTGTATGTTTTAAAGGACCATGCGCAATACCGTTAATCATCATTCCGCACTGTCCACAGATTCCTTCACGGCAGTCGTGGTCGAATTCTACGGGTTCATCGCCTTCTGTGATGAGTTTTTCATTTAAAGTATCCAGCATTTCAAGGAAAGACATATGGGAATTCAATCCTTTCAGATCATAATCTACCAGTTTCCCTTCGCCTTTTCTATCTTTCTGTCTCCATATCTTAAGATGTAAATCCATAATTTTTGTTTTTCTATTTATAACTTCTTACCGTTGGCTGAATTTCTTCAAAGATCAGTGGTTCCTTAATCAGTTCAGGCCCGCCATTCTTGCCTGTCCATGCCCATGCAGAAATGAATTGATAGTCCTCATCATTTCTCATCGCTTCACCATCCGGTGTCTGGAATTCTTCCCGGAAATGAGCACCACAGGACTCATTGCGGGTTAAGGCATCGTAGCACATCAGTTCACCGATTTCAAAATAATCGGCAACACGGCCGGCTTTTTCCAATTCCGTATTCATTTTATCTCCTTGTCCAGAAATTCGGACATCCTTATAAAATTCCTGTTTCAGTTTCCTGATTTCCTGGATAGCATATTTCAGTCCCTCTTCATTTCTTGCCAGTCCACAATAGTCATAGAGCAGTTTTCCTAACGTTTTATGAAAATGATCAACAGTCTTAGTTCCTTTGATATTGATTAAATCCTGGATCTGATTTTTAACAGTATTTTCAGCCTGTTCAAATTCCGGAGTATCCGATGAAATTTTTCCGGTGTGAATTTCATCCGCCAGATAATTGGCAATAGTATATGGAGCAATAAAATAACCATCTACGGAGGCTTGTAGCAATGAATTGGCTCCCAGTCTGTTGGCTCCATGATCGGCAAAATTGGCTTCTCCTAATGCAAATAATCCCGGAACGGTGGTCATCAATTCATAATCTACCCAAAGTCCTCCCATAGAAAAGTGGGCAGAAGGAGAGATCATCATCGGTTCATTATAAGCATCATATCCTGTAATTTTAAGATACATGTCAAATAAATTTCCATATTTTTCCTTGATTTTATCTTTTCCCTGCTCTTTGATCGCTTTGGAAAAATCAAGATAAACCGCATTTTTGAGAGGACCAATTCCAAATCCGGCATCAATTCTTTCTTTTGCTGCACGGGAAGAAATATCTCTTGGAGCCAAATTTCCAAATGCTGGATATCTTCTTTCCAGATAGTAGTCTCTTTCGTTTTCCGGAATGTCGTTGGGTGCTCTGTTTTCGTTTTGTTGTAAAGGAACCCAGATTCTTCCGTCATTACGCAATGACTCGGACATCAAGGTTAATTTGGATTGATAATCTCCGGATTGAGGAAGGGAAGTAGGGTGCACCTGAATCCAGCTTGGAGAAGCCATTAACGCCCCTTTTTTATGGGCTCTCCAGATTGCGGAACCATTACAACCCATCGCTAAGGTGGAAAGGTAATAGATCTTTCCATAGCCACCGGTCGCCAATACTACAGCATGTGCGGCATGTCTTTCAATTTCTCCTGTGTCCAGATTTCTTACAATAATTCCCCTTGCCTTGCCGTCAATAACAACCAGATCAAGCATTTCGTGTCTTGAAAACAGCTGTACAGAACCTTTTCCAACCTGTCTCATCAAGGCCTGATAAGCACCAAGGAGTAGCTGTTGTCCGGTTTGACCCCTCGCATAAAAAGTCCGGCTTACCTGAACTCCCCCGAATGAACGGTTATTGAGATATCCTCCATATTCACGTCCAAAAGGTACTCCCTGAGCGACTGATTGATCGATGAGGTTTAAAGAACATTCAGCCATTCGGTAAACATTTGCTTCACGGGCTCTGAAATCTCCTCCCTTCAAGGTGTCTACAAACATTCTGTAAACGCTGTCGCCATCATTTTTATAATTTTTGGCAGCATTTACTCCTCCTTGTGCAGCTACAGAGTGTGCTCTTCGTGGACTGTCCTGGAAACAAAATGATTTAACATTATATCCCATTTCTCCCAATGAAGCCGCAATAGAACTTCCTGCGAGGCCTGTTCCTACGACAATCACATCCAGCTTTTTACGATTGGCAGGATTCACGAGTTTGGCTTTCTTTTTATAATACGCCCATTTATGCTCTAACGGGCCTTGTGGTATTTTTGAATTTAAAATCATGATTGTTCTGTTTAATGATAAGTAAAGAATACATAAACCGGCATCAGGGCAAAACCTAAGCTGATAATGATAGAGTAGGCTGTTCCAATGATTTTAACCCATTTCACGAACTTAGGATGGTATAATCCAAGAGTTCTTACGGAACTGTATAATCCGTGAATCAGGTGGTAGCATAACGCAATCATCGATATAATATAAATGAGAACGTACCACCATTCTTTGAAGACAGTTACTACCAGAATGTATAAATCTTTATTTCCATTCTCATCCAAAGGCGGATTCCCGAATTTGTAGATATACCAGAAATTCTGAAAGTGAATCACAAGGAAAATAAGAATCAATGTTCCAAGAATTCCCATATTTCTGGAAGCCCATTGGCTGGCTCTTCCACGTTTATCAGACTGGTAACTTCCTCCTGTTTTTTTGTTTTTTAACGTAATGATCAGGCCATCTACAGCATGCAGGATAATACTGGCATACAAGACATAAGACACTATTTTGATAATGATATTTCCTGATAAAAAATGAGAATACGCGTTGAACTGAAGATGTGCCTGTTCCTGTGGCAGAAACAACTGGAGGTTTCCCAGAAAATGAATCAGAAGGAAGAATCCCAGAAAAAGTCCCGTAAGACACATCAGCATTTTTCTTGACAATGTTGATAACATAGAGTTGATTTAAATAATTAATAATATCCTAAAACTTTCATCCATAATCCTCCGACAACCATGTAGATTATTAATAATACAATCCCGATCTCAAGACCTCTCAGCCACCAGATTTTCAGATCGACATATCCGCTTCCGAAGAATACCGGTGCCGGACCGTGGCCGTAATGAGTAAGTACTCCATAAATTGAACCCATGAAACCCAGCATCATTGCCAGCAACATAGGAGGAATTCCCAAGGAAACCCCTACACCCAATAAAGCGGCGTACATTGCGGCAACGTGAGCGGTAGCACTTGCAAAAATATAGTGACTGAAGAAGTAAACGACAATGATAACAGGGAAGGCTACCTGCCAGCTCAGACCTCCGATTTGTATTTTGATCAGGTTACTGAACCAGCCAATGAATCCCAGCTCATTCAAAGAACTTGCCATCATCACCAGTACCGCAAACCAAACGATCGTATCCCATGCTCCTTTTTCACTTTTTACATCTTCCCAGGTTAACACGGATGTCAACAATAATAAAGTTAATCCGATGAAAGCAGTAGTCGTAGCATCGATAGAAAGGGCTCCACCAAATATCCAAAGGGCTAAAAGAATAAAGAATGCCAATAACATCAGCCATTCATTTCTGGAGATAGGACCCATTTCTTTCAGTTTTTGAGCAGCCATTTTAGGAGCATCACCGGTTTTTTTCAATTCCGGCGGATAGAGTTTATAAAGAACTAAAGGAACGACAAAGAAAGCTACTGCACCGGGAATAAACCCTGCCGCTGCCCAGGACATCCAGGTAATATCAATACCGAGGTTGGCCGCAAATTTCTGACACATCGGATTACTCGCTGTCCCAGTAAGGAACATGGATGAAGCGATGAGGTTCATATAATAACTGTTCAATGTTAAAAATGATCCCAGTTTTCTATGGGTTTCCGGTTTTTCCGGAACGGAATCAAAGCTGATGGCCATCGATTTCATGATAGGGTAGATAATTCCTCCACCTCTTGCCGTATTACTTGGAATAGCCGGTGCGAGACAAACGTCAGCAAGTCCTAATCCATACGCCAGCCCTAATGAACTTTTACCGAAAACCCTGATGAATAAAAACGCAATACGGTTTCCCAGCCCTGTTTTGATAAATCCTCTTGCTATAAAGAAGGAAATTCCGATCAGCCAGATGACTTTATCTCCAAATCCGGAAAGCGCTTTTGTAATTGATTTTCCGGCATCTCCCGGAGCAACAACCTGCGTTAATGCGGTAAAACCAATAGCCATCATACACATGGTGCCCATAGGAGCTGCTTTTAAGATAATTCCTAAAATGGTTGCTGCAAAGATGGCAAACAAATGCCAGGCATTCTCCGCAACGCCATCCGGAGCAGGAATGAACCATATAACTAATGCAACGGCAAATGTGATCGCTACATTTTTAATATTAATTTCTTTCATGATACTTTCTGTTTATTCTGTTAGAACCTACTCTGCACCTGCACAATGAATAGATTGTTGTTGTATTGTGATGTATTTTCTACCTGATGTTTGTAGCGGTCAAACTGGACCCCCAGCTGAATTCTTGCTCCGTAATTTTTCAGGAATTCCAGTCCGAACATTGGGGTAATGGTTTGTCTTGGATTGGAAGCCATTCTGAAATTGGTGTCAAGATATTCGTATCGGCAAGACAGTTCAAAAGCACTGAGGTTTTTATGGTTAATTTCATATCTCAGATTGGGCAGGAAATAGGCGCCACGTACCAGGTATTGATCTGGATTCGATGGCCTGATTTCCGGATCGATGGAGTTGTAAAGGATATGATTGGTAGCCTGCTTGGCTTCCAGTTGCATATCAAGACTCCATTTTGGATCAAACTTGATCAGAGAACTTAAATCAACTCCCACAGCGTATACTTTTTTGCTGAAGACTTCTCCGATACCACCATTCAGGCCAACGTTGAAATTGTATTTTTTTGAAAGTCCAAAAACCAACCTGGTAGAATATTGTTTGCCGTTATCATTGTCATTGATTTGATTTTTTCCATTTCCGTTCACTACAGAAACTGCATATTGGAAAGGAATTTCACCAAGTTGAAGTTGCCCTGTGGCAGACATTCCGATCTGGAAACTTGTCCAACCCAGTTTTCCGAATTCAGTATATTGATTGGACCAGTCCAGGGACTTGATAATGTCAATCGGGTAGGTTTCCTCAATACCAAACCATGGTCTGAACTGACCTACCGTAATGGCTAATTTCGGACTGAAAGAGTATTTTAGATAAGCATTTTCAAGAACTCTGCTTTTGGGATCATTTTTAAAATCCGCCAGGTTGGCCAAAACAACCACTTCTGTACGTTTGCTGATTTGTGCCCGTACCTGTACTCTCATGTACTTGAGCATAAAATTGTTGTCGGTACCGGAACCGTCAGCATGATGAACTCCGTTTACATCTACATCTTTAGACATTCCGACCAGATAACGAGCCTGGAAAAGGCCTTTGATCTGAAGTTGCGGATATTTTACATTGTCTTCTTCCTGTTGGGGTGCTTGGGTCTGAAGAGAATCCTGTATCTGTGCATGAGCTGATAACCAGCAGGTGAGAATGCAGAGTAGCAGGCTTCTCTTTTTGATTGAAAAAAAGGCCATATCTATTTTTGTTTTTTTATTGAGATTACTATTAACCATCTATCCATCCATCAGAGGGGAGTGGTCATCCATTCAACTACAATGAGGCATACTTAGATCCTTTCATCTGCTGGAGGCAGATTATTTTACTAAGTGTAAGCATCTTTTGTGGTAAATATTTATTTTAATCCTAAGAATGTAAACGGTGCGGATTCTTTAAAATCTGCGTTCGATTTACCATTATAAGTATGATTGTTGCTCAGGTCCAGTTTCATTACTTTTCCTTTAGAACTTAAATCGAAATCCTTAAGGTCAACCCAAAAAGTATTTGGGGTAAATACTGTTTCGAAATAATATACAAGGTTTTTTTGATCTGAAACAGAGCGCCATCTTGTAGAAGAAATATTGGGTTCTGTAGCTGAGGTAATTCCATAAGGGACAGAGCAGTTTCTGATGACACTGAATACACTGGCTACAGCTGTGCGGGTATCTGCCGTTTGAGGAATGGAATTAATATAGTAGGAAGCTCTTACGAACCGGTCTGCTGCACGGTTGGTTCCCGGAAGCATTACCGTTCCCGGAATTCCTTTCCAGTAGTTGTTAAGGGCCAATTGTTCTTCGAAAATAGGAGAATTGGTCATTACGGTATAAGACGGATCGTGGTGAATGACCAGTTTACCGTTGATATATTCAAATACGGCGTTGTCTCCTGATGCATCAGAAATGGAAAGGTGAACGGTTGTAAATCTTTCTGTTCCCGGAATATAATCGCTTACAACAACAAACGGTTCTTTTCGGGAAAATTCTACCGCTTCTTTTACGGTTGCAAAATTATCAAGAAAATACTGTGCCCATAATGAGATGGCAAGTCCCTTTTTACCTCCTTTAGGATCGAATTTCGGATATTGAGATTCTCCAAGCCACAGCAGGTTGGCAACCAATCCTTTTTCGTTCATTCCATCTGCTGAAGCGATGTCCCATGAAGAACTAATGAGGCTACCGTATTTAGAGGTCCATTTTACAGATTTCGGCCCGGTTTGTCCCGTACGGTCAATTCCTTTTGGGAAAACCCATAAGTTGGCGGGGATTTCATCACGCCAGTCCATAGATCGGGCGGTGATCACGGTGTTTTGAGGACCTTTGTAGACGACTCTTGTACAGGCTTCCGATGGATTCCATAATCCTACGGAGAGCATCAAAGAAAATAAAATTAATGGGAACTTTTTCATAATAGTATTATTTGAATTTAAAATTTATATTGAATTTATTGTGAATAATTCAATGTATTTGTCTTCATATTCATTATTTGGTGATATAAATTTAACAAAATTTGTTTAAAGAATACCATTATTCGGATTAATAATATGTAAATCATGTTATGAATCATGGTTAAATGATGAAAAACATAATTATTGGATTTTTTTTCGTATATTTTAGATAAATGCTATCAAAAAGCGGTAAAAAACATGAATGCTTTAATTTTTTTGGTTTTCATTTTTGGTAAAACATCGCTCAATCTGTCTTAAAAGCCATTCAATAATTAAAATACCACAAAATAGGAAGCTGTTCAAAAAAGCGGTATATTTGATTGATAGACTGAAGATAAATATGAATTTTGTAGAATGCCATGAAGAGCCCATCCATATTCCCGGGTATATACAAAGTTTTGGTTATTTGATTGGCATTGATGCGGAATCCCGTTCCATTACTTTTTTCAGCAGGAATATTTCGGATATTTTTAAAATCGATAGTGCAGAAAAACTTTTCGACAGGAAGCTTAGTGATTTTCCTGAAAGCTTTCAAAGTATTATTGATTCTGATATCTATACCTCTTTAGACCGGTTTACCAGACGAGACAATGAGACCTACTTTGATAAAATTTTTATTGAAGGAAAAGAGTATCATTTTTCTGTTTTTAAAAATGGAACTTCAATTTTTCTGGAATTTGAAGAAGTTTTGGTCAATCCCGATAAACGAATCTCCAATAAATATGATAATTTTTACATCATAGATAATGAAAAAGAACTCTGGAATCATCTGTTGGAAACCCTTTCAAGGGTTGTGAGCTATGACCGGATGATGGTTTATAAATTTATGATGGATGGATCCGGAAAAGTGATTGCGGAAAGGAAGAATGAGGATATGGAAAGCTTTTTGGGTCTCCATTATCCTGAGTCCGATATTCCTAAACAGGCTCGTGAGCTTTATCTTAAAAAAAGAAAAAGGATATTCAGCAATGTATATGCTGAGACGGTTCCGATTTTAAGCAAAAAAGAAAAAACAATTAATCTTACTTTTTCCGGTTCAAGAGGAATGTCGCCTGTTCATGGACAGTATCTCAAAAATTTTGGTGTTTCTTCTAGTTTCAGTGTCTCCATTATTATTGATGATCATTTGTGGGGATTAGTCACTTGCCAGAATATAGAACCCAAACATATTGACCTTGAAGACCGGGTGCAGGCCGGGATTTTTACAACTCTGGCTGCTAATGCCTATTCTTCATTTAAATCCAAAAGTGAATTAAATTACCGTCTGGAACTGAATGAAAAAATATCTCAGTTGAAAACGGAATTTTTGAAACACAACAATTTATTTGATTCTCTGATTGATAACAAAACTGAAATCAGAATTTTACCGGAAGCAGATGGTCTTGCTATTATTTCCGATGAAAATATTGTGACGGAAGGAATTACTCCAACTTTTGATTGTATTCATAAAATTGCAGAATGGGCGTTAGAGCATACCCAGGATCGCATTTATATCAACCGGAGCTTTCTTAAAGAGTATGGGAAAGAGTTGGGATTGTCTGACAATGCAGCAGGAATCGTCATCTATTTTATTGAAAGAGAGAAGAACGAATTGTTGATCTGGTTCAGAAAAGAATTTGATGAGCATATCAACTGGGCAGGAAATCCTGAAAAAAAGATTGGTGTATTTTCTCAAAATGGGGAAAATAAACAGATGGTATCTCCAAGAACGTCTTTCAGAATTTTTACAGAAAATATTAAAGGACATTCTAAAAGATGGAATTCCAGAAACAGTAGCGCTGTACAGGCTATCAGAGACCTGATTTTAGAAACATCCCATAAAAATTATAATGCAATCAAGAGGCTTAATGATGAGCTTAAAAAAGTGAACGAAGAGCTTGATAGTTTTTCATATACGATATCTCATGATCTGGGTACGCCTTTAACGGTTATGAAGCTGAATGCTCAAATGCTTTTGGGAAATCTTACGGATGGCTCAGACAAAAGCAAAACCAAGATCAATACGATCATTGAGGAAATTGACAATATGGCTGAAATGATGCAGGATGTTTTGCAGCTCAGCCGTGCCAAACACAGTGATCTGCAGCTTGAAAGCCTTAAGACGGCCCAAACAATTCAAAAGATTTCTGATAATGCAAAAATGACTTATGGAAGTCCGAATAGTCAAATTATTATCAAAGACTGCCCGGATGTACTGGCAGATAAGACCATGCTTCATCAGGTATTTTTAAATATTATCAATAATGCAGTAAAATATTCTTCCCACAAAGATCAGCCTAAAGTACAGATTGAAGGAACGGAAGATGGACAGACTATTATTTATAAAATTTCAGACAACGGAATTGGTATTCCTGAGGAAGAAAAACATAAAATGTTTAAGATTTTCAACAGAATGGATAATGCAAAAAAGTTTAAAGGAAACGGAATAGGCTTATCTATCGTCCATCGGATTATGAAAAGAATAGGTGGAAACGTGGATTATGAGAGTAATAAAGACGGTACTTCTTTCATTTTAACGTTCAAAAAGCCTTACATTTGAGAAACTTTTAAAACGTTATTATGGTATCAGAATATCTTAAACAAAATACGGCAGACTATCACGATGCAGCTGAAAAGCTTTTTAATTCTGAAAAAATTTTTAATAAAACCTTCACTTTAGAGGATTATAAGAAAATCATTCATACCAATTATCTGATGCTGCTTCACAGTGAAGATAAAATCTTCAACAGTCTTTCTGATAAGTATGCGGAAAAGCTCCAGCTTGATGAGAGAAAGAAACTTTCGCTGATTGAAAAGGATCTTAAAAGTCTTTCTTTGGAAAATCAGACTGCTGATCATCATCTTGAGTTTGATAACGAACATGAAGCCTTGGGAGCAATGTATGTGATCGAAGGTTCAACGTTGGGAGGAAATGTCATCGCCAAGCAGCTTTCAAAAACAGAAGGTTTTGATGAGGTGACTTTTAATTTCTTCGGATGTTACCGGGAGAATACGGGGCCAATGTGGAAGAATTTTAAAGAGGTTCTGGATACTGAAGTCGCTGAAGAAAACTATAATGAGGTGCTTTCCGGAGCTAAAAAACTTTATACGTTTTTACTGAACGTCAACTAATTTATTTTAATTCTAATTAAATTCCTGAAAAATTGCGCATTTTTTCAGGAATTGTTAAATTTGGAGAGTTTCAAATTTAAACTTAACTAACAAAAAATAATTTTAAAAAGTAACAATATGAAAGTAACTGTAGTAGGTGCAGGCGCTGTAGGAGCAAGCTGTGCAGAATACATCGCGATGAAGAACTTCTGTTCAGAAGTAGTTTTGGTAGATATTAAAGAAGGGTTTGCTGAAGGTAAAGCAATGGATTTGATGCAAACTGCATCTCTTAACGGGTTTGATACAAAAATTACCGGAACAACAGGAGATTACAGCAAAACTGCAGGTTCTCATGTAGCAGTAATCACTTCAGGTATTCCTAGAAAACCTGGAATGACAAGAGAAGAATTAATCGGTATCAACGCAGGTATCGTAAAAGAAGTTACTGAAAACTTAGTAAAACATTCTCCGGAAGTAATCATCATCGTGGTTTCTAACCCTATGGATACTATGGCTTATTTAGTACACAAAACTTCAGGTCTTCCTAAGCACAAAATCATCGGAATGGGTGGTGCATTAGACTCTGCAAGATTCAAATACAGATTGGCTGAAGCATTGGAATCTCCAATTTCTGATGTTGACGGAATGGTAATTGCTGCTCACAGTGATACAGGAATGCTTCCATTATTAAGCAAAGCAACAAGAAACGGGGTTCCTGTAACTGAATTCCTTGATGAAGAGCAACAAAAATATGTAATTGAAGAAACTAAAGTAGGAGGAGCAACCCTTACTAAATTATTAGGAACTTCTGCATGGTATGCACCAGGTGCAGCTGTTTCTGTAATGGTTCAGGCAATTGCATGCGACCAAAAGAAAATGATTCCTTGTTCTTTGATGCTTGAAGGAGAATACGGTCAAAACGATATCTGCTTAGGAGTTCCAGCAATCATTGGAGCCAACGGAGTAGAGAAAATCGTAAACGTAACACTTACTGCTGAAGAGCAATTGAAATTCGCTGAAGCTGCTAACGCAGTAAGAGAAGTGAATGGAGATCTTAAATTCTAATTTACAGAATTTTATATAAAAAGAACCCGCGCCCGAAGGGCGCGGGTTCTTTATTTTTAAGGTTCGGCGCGGCCGGAGGCCGCGCCGAACCTTAAAAATAATTCAATTACCTTATTCCGGAAGTAAAACGCCTCACAGCTTCCACAAACTCCCTATTTTTCTCATAATATAAAAGATGTCCACCATCAATGGAAACCACTTTTTGATCAGGAAACTGAAATGTTTTATAATGTTGAGTTCCCACAGCTTTATCCTTTTTTCCGGTGATGATTAACACCGGAACATGAATATCCTTTGTTGCCGGAGCATAATCGGTATAATATTCCGGAAATTCTTTAGGTCTGGAAATGACGGCCATGCCGAAGTCGATGATCCTTGGGTGAAGAGAATCTATTTTATCAGTTTGTTTTATCGTTTCAATATCATCGGTAAGAAATTTATAGCCAATTCTTTTTTTTCTCAATGCGCTGCTGATTTTTGAGAGCTCAGAAGAAAGGCTGTCTTTAGGAATGTTTTTGTTAGGTTGTTGCAGAAGGCTATTTCCGTATTCAATCTGTTCTTGGAGAGACTCATTATTCAGGAAGTGAAGAGTAATATTGGTAAGGATTAACCCTTTCGTATGCTGCGGATATTTTTTCGCATAACCGACCGCAATAATACCTCCAAAGGAATGTGCCAGTAAGAATACTTTTTTTAATTTCAGATGAAGCCTCAATTCTTCAATATCCTGAACCATTTTATCCAGATGATAATTCCCAGAAGTGCCGGAAGTTCCTGAGCCACGCTGATCCATGTAAATCATCTTAAGATTCTTTTCCAGGCTACTGCCTCCCATAAGTTCAAAAGATGGATATCCTTGCCCCGGACCTCCCGGAACATAAATACAAGCTTCTCCTTTTCCCGAGATTTTATATTGTATTCTCACATGATCTGAAGTTTCAAAAAATGTCCCGTTGTTTTGGGCTGAAATATCGGCGAATGATATAAAGAAACAGATAAGTAATAAGAGTGTTTTCATACTATAATAACATTTATAAAAGAGTTTCTATTACTTGAAATGAGTGTCTTTTATTTTACTTTCTATACAATTGCTGGTACTTTAAAGGACTTTTGCCGGTAATGGTTTTAAAACATTCATGAAAGCTGGTAAAATTGTTGAAGCCACTGGCAAAACAGATTTCTTTGACTGACATTTGATCTTCAATTAATTTTTGACAGGCATCTCCGATCCGTATTTCATTGACAAATTGAGTATAGGTTTTCCCGGTTTTAGATTTAAAAAATTTACAAAAGGAATTGGGATTAAGACTGGCAATTCTTGCAATTTCTTCCAGAGTAATCTTTTCCGTATACCGTGATAATGTATAATTGTAAATTTCCTGAATCCGCTGTTTTTCATCTTCATTAAAATGACATTTGAAATGAGATGAAGCCAGAAAATCACAATCCAATGAAGTGCTGATGAAAGATAAAGCCTCCAGTAATTTAATAATTTTGAGAGTTCCGGTATTGTTAATGATCTCAGGGATGAGTTGTACCAGCTTTTCGCGGGTTTCTCCTTTGATTTGTAGTCCCCTTGAACTTGCAAGAAGCATCTTTTTCAACTCGTGATTCTCAGGTAGCTTTAAAAACTCTTCACCACAGAAATTTTCATCGAAATGGATCACAAAGACTTCAACCTTATTTCTCTTGTTGTTTTCAAAATATTTCGGGTCAAACTGCCAGTAATGGGGCAAATTTTTTCCAATCAAGGCTACATCACCTTCTCTGAACCGTTCAATCGTGTTTCCTACATACTGTGTTCCCGAACCTTTCCGGAAATAAATAAGTTCCAGCACCATATGATAATGCCATTTATTATTCACATCAGGCATCACGTCCTTTCTAGCATTGAAAGAATGTAAAGTATGGGACGATATTTTCAGAAACTGCGGTTTCAATACTTAGCTATTTCATCAGATGAAACATAAAAATATAACTTTTTTGGATAAAATAACTTAATCATTGGATAAAATGATGGAATTTTATTCTCAGCAGAAAGTCTAATTTGGATGAATAAAATATAAATATTTATTTAAATTTTTATTGAATTGATATGAAAGTAGGCTTATTTATACCATGTTATATAGATGTACTGTATCCTCAGGTAGGAATAGCGACTTATACTTTGTTAAAAAGGCTCAAAGTCGATATCGTCTATCCGATGGGACAAACATGTTGCGGACAACCTATGGCTAATTCGGGGTATGAATATCTGGCTTGTGGAACCAATAAGAACTTTATTCAACAATTCAAAGAATTTGATAAGATTGTTGCTCCTTCAGGAAGTTGTGTCCTGCATATAAAAGAACATCTGAAAGGTGAAAGTGATCTTGAAAAAAATCAGGCACTGCATATTCAAAACAATATCTATGAACTGACCGAGTTTTTAACGGATGTTGTAAAGGTAGAAAACCTGAAAGCATCCTTTCCTCATAAGGTAGGATTTCATCAAAGTTGCCATGGCCAAAGAGGTTTGCACCTTTCTGGCATGAGCGAATTGACAGCTCCTTATTTTTCAAAGCCGGAACAATTATTACAACAAGTTGAAGGGATTGAATGGGTTAAGCTGGATAAAAAGGACGAATGTTGTGGCTTTGGCGGAACTTTTTGTGTTACCGAAGAAACCGTTTCCTCAAAAATGGGAAAAGACCGGTTAGCAGATCATGAGAAAAACGGAGCAGAATATATTACAGCATGTGATATGTCTTGTCTGATGCACCTGGAGGGCATTGCCAACAGAGAAAAGAGCCATGTAAAAGTCATTCACATCGCAGAAATTCTGAATACCCAAAACGCTGAGCAATGAGAAACCATGCCTCTTTAGCCGAACAGTTTAATCTCGATGAAAATCGGGTCGACTGGCATAATAAAACCTTGTGGTTTGTTCGTGAGAAAAGAGACAAGCAAAGTCATCAGGTGCCTGATTGGGAAAAATTGAGGGAAATCGCGTCAAAAATAAAACTCAACGTTCTTTCCAATCTGGATACCTATTTAATGGAATTTGAGAAAAATGCCTTAGCGAATGGTATTCAGATACATTGGGCTAAAGATGCCGAAGAGCACAACGAAATTGTCCTTTCTATTTTAAAAGATCACCAGGTAAAATACATGGTAAAGAGCAAATCCATGCTGACGGAAGAATGCCATCTGAATGAATATCTGGAAAAAAATGGAATTGAAGTAACCGATACTGATCTCGGAGAAAGGATTGTTCAGTTGGCTAAAGAACCGCCGAGTCACGTCGTTTTACCCTGCATTCACAAAAAGAAAGAAGAGATTGGAGAAATTTTTCATAAGCACCTCAACGCACCGGAAGGACTTTCCGATCCTCAACAGCTGACTGAAATCGCAAGACAGGATTTGAGAAAGAAGTTTTTACAAAGTCAGGCAGCTTTAACAGGGATTAATTTTGCCGTGGCAGAAACAGGAGAATTTGTAGTCTGCACCAATGAAGGAAACGCAGATATGGGAACTCATCTGGCTAACGTACATATTGCCTGTATGGGATTGGAGAAAATAATTCCGAAGCGTGAACATTTAGGCATTTTTCTTCGTCTGCTTGCCAGAAGTGGTACCGGACAGTCTATTACGACTTATTCCAGTCACTTTAGGAAACCGCGTGCCGGGCAGGATATGCATATTATTATTGTGGATAACGGAAGATCAGAACATTTGGGTAAGGAAAAGTTCAGAAATTCCTTGAAATGTATTCGATGCGGAGCCTGTTTCAATACCTGTCCAGTATATAGACGAAGCGGCGGACATAGCTATCATACAGCGGTTGCCGGTCCTATCGGATCAATTTTAAATCCAATACGGAATAGGGAAGACTACAAAGATCTGCCTTTTGCTTCTACCTTGTGTGGTTCCTGTACCAATGTCTGTCCTGTAAAAATCGATCTGCATAATCAATTGTATGAATTAAGACAGGAAATTATTGCATCAGGGTCAGGAGAATCAATAAAAGGGTTTTCTATGAAAATGATGGCGAGATCTTTAAGCAATATAAAAAAATATGAAAAGTTTAAACGAACAGTAAAATGGGGCTATCGTTACACCCCATTTTTATTGAAAAATAAAATAAATCCGTGGTATAAGCATAGAGAAATGCCGGAAATGCCAAAGGAAAGTTTTAAAGAATGGTATCAAAAAAATATAAGCGATGGGAAGTAGGGAAGATATTTTAACTAAAATAAAAAAAGCAAAACCGGCAGAAAATGAACTGCCAACTGATTTTTCATTTATTTCCACAGCCGAGAACCTGCTAGAAACCTTTGTGGCAGCAGCTCAAAGCAATGGTTCACAAGTAACATTAATAGAAGATGAAAAGGAGATTATTAATTATATCACTGAAAATATTGCCTCTGACGAAAGAATCATTTTTAATATTAAAGGATTTGAAGATGAAAATGAAGAACTGGAAGATCAATACATCAATGATCCTCATAAGTTGGAAAGTGTAGATGTCGCCGTGATAGAAGGAAGTATAGGCGTAGCAGAAAACGCGGCAGTCTGGATTACGGAAAATCAAATGAAGTATCGGGTTTTGCCCTTTATTACACAGCACTTATTTGTAATGCTGAAAGCAGATTCAATAGTTCCCTTACTACATGATGCCTATAAAATAACAAAGGTTGAAGACGGGTTTTCTCTTTTTATTTCCGGTCCGTCTAAAACAGCTGATATTGAACAATCATTAGTCATTGGGGCTCATGGAGCAAGAAGTCATCATTTATTTATTCTAAAATAACTTAACTTAAAACAACATATGTAGACTGAGATAATGAAGAGGATATAACCTATCAAACTATGCAAAATATACCACCGGAACAATCCACGTCCGTTTCATCAGAAAGGAAAAGTTATCTTTTTCCATTGATACTGGTGACCAGCCTTTTCTTTTTTTGGGGCTTTGTCCATAATTTGGATCCTGTGCTGATTCCTCATCTGAGAAAAGCATTTCAATTAACCGATCTGGAATCTTCCCTTGTAGATTTTTCCATATTTATTGCCTATTTTCTGATGGCAATTCCTGCCGGAAATATGATGCGAAAATATGGCTACAAAAGTGGAATTATATTCGGATTGTGCCTGTTTGCATTGGGTGCTTTCCTTTTCATTCCTGCAGCCAATACAAGAATGTATATTTTCTTTTTGGGAGCACTTTTTATAATCGCTTGCGGACTCGCATTCCTGGAAACGGCTGCTAATCCTTACGTAACGATATTAGGACCGGCAGAAACAGCCACCCGCAGACTTAATTTCTCACAATCTTTCAATGGGCTTGCCGCTTTTATTGCCCCGATTATAGGTGGAAAATATATTCTTACCGGGCAATCCCTTACGGATGCACAGATCAAAGCACTTTCTCCACAGGATCTGGAAATGTATATTACCCATGAATCTGCCAGTGTGAAGGGGCCTTACCTGATTTTGGGAATAATCATCGTGGTGGTTATGTTGCTATTTGTTTTTACCAAACTACCGGATATAAAACATGAAGATGAAGGAAATCCTACCAAAATTTCTGATGCTTGGAAACATAAACATCTGAGGTGGGCTGTTGTTGCTCAGTTCTTTTATGTAGGTGCTCAGGTCTGCGTACTCAGTTTTTTTATCCGTTTTATTGTTGTCTCTGCAGGAATTACAGAAAAAAATGCTGCCTTTTATTCCGGATTGGCGGGCTTAGCCTTTATGGTAGGACGTTTCGCCGGAACCTTTTTAATGAAGTATATAAAACCCAATAAATTATTGATGATATACGCTGTTCTAAGCATGGTATTGACTTTAGTTGCCATATTCGGAACCGGAACCATTACGATCTATGCATTAATAGGAGTTGCTTTTTTTATGTCTGTGATGTTTCCGACTATTTTTTCTCTGGGAATTGCCGGTTTGGGAAAAGATACTAAAATGGCTTCTTCACTCATCGTGATGTCTATTGTGGGCGGAGCCATTTTACCACTTGGATTGGGATATATTTCAGACGTTACCCAAAATATACAATACGGTTATATTGTACCATTCATATGCTTTATAGTTGTATTTGTATTCGGAATGTACGGCTGGAAACCGGTTGATCATATTGTAAAAAGACTATGAAAAATAAAGTTTTAAAAATCAACCCAAAAGATAATGTCCTGGTGGCATTGCAGGATATTCAAATTGGAGAAAAAATCCGGTTTGAAGGACAACACTATGAAGTGATGGAAAATATTCCGGCCAAACATAAATTCTTCATCGAGAATCTTCCAAAGGGAAGCGATGTATTGATGTATGGCATTTTGGTGGGAAAGACAGAATTTGAGGTGAAAAAAGGCGAACGAATGAGTGTGGGAAATACAAAACATGCAGCAGAACCTTATGCGTACAGAGCCAAAGACTATCATTGGACAGCTCCTGATATTTCTCAATTTAAAGGCAGAACATTCGACGGGTATTATCGAAGCAACGGGGAAGTAGGAACTGCCAATTACTGGCTTTTTATCCCTGCTGTTTTTTGTGAAAACCGAAACCTGGATATTATTAAAGAAGCCTTACACAACGAATTAGGCTATGCTGTAGGTGATAAATATAAAGAATATACCCACCATTTACTGGGAGCTTTTCAAAAAGGAGAGGATTTGGGGAATATTTCATTAGCCCCGGTGATAGAACCTAAGGAAAGGGTTTTTAAAAATATTGATGGAATTAAATTTTTAAATCATAGCGGAGGTTGTGGAGGAACAAGACAGGACTCTGCTCTATTGAGTAAACTGTTAGCGGCTTATGCCGATCATCCGAATGTGGCCGGAGTTACCGTTCTAAGTCTGGGTTGCCAGCATCTTCAGGTGGAGAATTTAAAAAAAGATTTACAGGAAAGAAATCCTGATTTTGATAAACCCTTGTTCGTATTTGAACAACAGACAGCACAAAGTGAAGAGACTTTAATCAAACAAGCTATTCATGATACTTTTATCGGATTGATTGAAATAAATAAGATGGAACGAAAACCTGCAGGACTAGAGAAACTTGTTTTGGGAGTAAAATGTGGTGGAAGTGACGGATTTAGCGGGATTTCTGCGAATCCGGCGGTGGGATATACTGCCGATTTACTGGTAAGCCTTGGCGGAAAAGTTTTGCTGGCTGAGTTCCCGGAACTTTGCGGTGCCGAACAGGAAATGATTGACAGGTCAGTAAGTAGGGAAATCGCAGAGAAATTTATTCGGTTGATGACAGAATATGATGCTCTGGCTCATCAAGCAGGTTCAGGTTTTTATATGAATCCTTCCCCCGGAAATATTAAAGACGGATTGATTACAGATGCTATAAAATCTGTTGGAGCAGCCAGAAAAGGAGGTCTTTCACCGGTTACGGATGTTCTTGATTATACGGAGAAAGCAACTCAGTCTGGACTCAATCTGGTATGTACGCCGGGAAATGATGTAGAAGCAACAACAGGAAAAGCTGCTGCAGGAGCTACCTTGATATTATTTACAACAGGATTGGGTACGCCAACAGGAAATCCCGTTTGTCCGACTATAAAAGTGGCAACCAATTCAGCGTTGGCTGTAAGAATGGCTGATATTATTGATATTGATACAGGGCCGATCATAGAGGGAGAAAAAACAATTGCCGAAATGGGCGAGGATATATTAAACTATTGCATCGAAGTCGCAAGTGGAAGAGCGATACCGAAGGCAGTATTATTAAATCAGGATGATTTTATTCCATGGAAAAAAGGAGTGAGTTTATAATTTTAAAAAAGATATGATGTTTTCATTAAAAAATAAAAAGGCAGTCATTACCGGAGGCGGTAGTGGAATCGGAAAAGCCATTTCCGAACTGTTTGCTGAGCAGGGTGCTGAAGTTCATATTCTGGAACTCAATGAAATGAATGGAGCTGAGGTTTTATCAAGCATAGAAAATCAAGGAGGAAAAGCCTTTGTTCATGCCTCTGATGTTTCTGATCATCAGCAGGTAAAAAAGGTGTTTACGGAAATCGGAGCGCTTCATATTCTGGTAAATAATGCCGGTATTGCCCATGTGGGAAAAGCTGATACCACTTCAGAAGAAGATTTTGACAAAATAATTTCTGTTAATATAAAAGGAGTATACAATTGTTTGCACGCTGCCATTCCACATCTTAAAAAATCCGGGAATGGAGTAGTGCTAAACCTGGCTTCTATCGCTGCTTTGGTGGGAATCCCCGACAGATTTGCCTACAGTACCGCGAAAGGAGCTGTGAAAGCAATGACAATGAGCGTGGCCAGAGACTATATCCATGAAAATATCCGCTGTAATTCTATTTCTCCGGCAAGGGTTCATACGCCTTTTGTAGATGGATTTTTACAAAAAAACTATCCGGATAATGTGGAAGAGATGTTTCAGAACCTTTCTAAAACACAACCCATAGGAAGAATGGCCTATCCGAAGGAAATTGCTGCATTAGCGTTATATTTATGCAGTGATGAGGCGTCTTTTATAACGGGATGCGATTATCCGATCGATGGAGGTTTTACGACTTTGAATAATTAAATTAAGTAGAAAAAATAAACTTATATAATTGATATGAAACTAATAAGATACGGAGCAGAAGGTCAGGAAAAACCGGGAGTCATCATAGGCGAAAAATACTATGATGTCTCTCATTTGGTTAATGAATACGATGAGCAGTTTTTTTCCGGTAATGCGATTGAAGAATTGAAACAAAAAATTGCGGAAGGAAATCTTCAGGAAATTAATAAAGATGTGAGATTAGGAGCGCCATTGGCAAGACCATCGAAGATTGTATGTGTAGGACTCAATTATAAAGATCATGCTGCAGAAACCAATATGCCGATTCCTTCTGAGCCAATTTTGTTTTTTAAAGCTACTTCAGCAATTGTAGGCCCTGATGATGATGTAATTATTCCTAAAAACAGTACAAAAACCGATTGGGAAGTGGAACTGGCGATCATCATTGGCAAAAAAGCCAGCTATGTAGAACCAGAGGATGCTTTTGATCATATTGCAGGTTATGCTTTGCACAATGATTATAGTGAAAGAGCTTTTCAGATTGAAAGAAACGGACAGTGGGTGAAAGGGAAAAGTGCCGATACTTTTGCTCCGATAGGGCCTTTCATTGCTACAAAAGATGAGATAGAGAATGTCAACAATTTGAAGCTTTGGTTGAAAGTGAATGGTACTTTAATGCAAAACGGGAATACTTCCAACTTTATTTTTGATGTAGCTTATATCGTCAGCTATATCAGCCAGTTTATGACTTTATTGCCGGGAGATGTTATTTCAACCGGTACTCCGGCCGGAGTAGGAATGGGGCAGAAACCTAAAGCGTGGTATTTACAACCTGGTGATGTGGTAGAACTAGGTATTGAGGGGCTGGGAACAAGTAAGCAAAACATTAAATCTTATTCTTAATGAAAAGATATGTGCTGGCTTTGGACCTTAAAGATGATGAACATCTGATCCGCGAATATGAAGAATATCATCAGAAAGTATGGCCGGAAATTCTTGACAGTATAAAGGCTTCAGGAATTTTGAATATGGAAATATACCGTACCGGAAACCGTCTTTTTATGATCATGGAAGTGGAAGATAATTTCTCTTTTGAAAGTAAGGTAAAAGCAGATAAATCCAACGCAAAAGTTCAGGAATGGGAAACATTAATGTGGAAATATCAGCAGGCATTACCACATTCTCAACCGGGAGAGAAATGGATTACCATGGATAAAATTTTTAATCTATAAAAAATGATTGATGCTCACGTACATTTCTGGAAATATGATAAGGTTCGGGATTCCTGGATCGATGACAGCATGACCGCAATCCGGCAGGATTTTTTGCCATCAGATATTGATGGAATACTGGTGGATCATCATATTCATGGAATTGTCGCAGTTCAGGCAGATCAAAGCTTGGAAGAGACCCGATTTCTACTGAAATTGGCAGAAAAATATCCAAAGATCAAAGGAGTTGTGGGCTGGATAGATTTTCTGAGCCATGATTTTGAAGATCAATTGCAGAAATTTAAAGAATATCCTGTAATAAAAGGCTGGCGTCATATTGTTCAGGCTGAGCCGAAAGGTTTTCTTTCCCAACCTCAATTTGTGGGTAATATCAGAAAACTTCAGGCTTATGGATATACGTATGATATTTTAATCTACCATTCTCAGATGGAAGAAGTGATTCAGTTTGTAAGACAAGTTCAGGATCAGAAGCTGATTTTGGACCATATGGGAAAACCTGATATAAAAAATCTGGAGATTGAAACATGGAAGAAAAATATTATCGCTTTAGCACGGTCAGAGAATGTACATTGTAAACTTTCCGGATTGGTGACTGAAGCGGCAAAGGGAAAATGGACAAAAGAAATGCTGGAGCCTTATCTGGATATTGTATTCACATATTTTGGAACCTCGAGAATTCTGTTTGGAAGTGACTGGCCCGTTATGCTTTTGAATACAAACTATTCTGAGTGGCTGCAACTTGTAAAAGAATATATACAGCAATTGAGCAGAGAGGAGCAACAACAGATTCTTGAAGAAAATGCTATTCATTTTTATAATTTATAATCTATGGATTTACAACTCGAAAATAAGATTATTATCGTAAGCGGTGGAGCTAAAGGAATAGGAGAAGGTATTGTAAAAGTGCTCGCGAGGGAAAAAGCTATTCCTGTAATTATTGGCAGAAACAGGGAAGATAATCAGCAATTAATCGATTTTCTGACATCAGAAAATCTGACGGCTCACGAGATAACGGCAGAACTTACGAATCCTGAAGAATGCAGGAAAGCCATTGATGAGGTGATGACAAAATTTAACAGAATAGACGGGCTTGTCAACAATGCAGGAGAAAATGATGGCATCGGGTTGGAGGATGGAAACTATGAAGCTTTTATGGAATCGCTGCATAAAAATCTTGTTCATTATTATCTTCTGGCTCATTACGTTCTTCCGGCTTTGAAGAAAAGCAAGGGAAGTATTGTTAATATCGGAAGCAAAACCGCCGAAACAGGACAGGGAGGAACATCAGCCTATGCGGCAGCCAATGGAGGAAGGAATGCATTAACCAGAGAATGGGCTGTAGAATTGTTGCCTTATCATATTCGAGTGAATGCCGTCATCGTTGCAGAAGCTTATACCCCATTATACGAAAAATGGATCAGCACTTTTGAAGACCCGCAAGGCCAACTGAAAAAGATAACCGATAAAATACCCTTTGAAAAAAGAATGACTAAAACGGAAGAAATTGCCCATATGGTGGCTTTTTTACTTTCGGAAAAATCCAGCCATACCACAGGCCAGCTTATCCATGTGGATGGTGGCTATGTACATCTGGACAGAGCTTTATAAAAAAAACACATTTATTATATTAGCATTTACTTTTTTCAAAGGAAAGGCTGTCAACTTTGTGGTGACAGCCTTTGTTTTTTATGTGGTTAAAAAACTATTAATCAAACATTCTAAAAACTGCAATCTCATCTAAAAGTTCTTTTTTGTGAGAATAATCAATTGCAGTGCTATATTTATAATTTCTACATCGTCAATATTGATATAAAATAAGGTAGTTTACTGAAAGATTTATAATAAAAATGCCACAAAGAATTTGTGCTGCTGCGAGGTTTTATTTATGACCACAAATATAAAAAATTCAACCCTTTTATTCTATCCCTAAACATAATCCTGAAAATTATTATTGTTCTGTTTTCTAATACAAAACGGAACAATAGAAAACACAAAACCCTCGCAAAATGCGAGGATTTATTTTATCTACCACACGATAATCGTATGTTAGCGGGAGGATTAAAAAATATCCTATTCGCTTTTATCGCAGTCGCTCTCCATAAAAATCTGAGTTCTATTAAAATCTGGAATGAATTTTTTATCTACGAAATAGAGTGCTCTTTCATCAATTGTTGATTGCCTGCCTTTCTTTAAATTAGATATATCTTGATTTGTTTTCTCAAAAAAAGAATCGAAAAAATTGATAATCTGCTTATCTTTTTCTTCACCCAAGTCAAAGATTATTAAAGAGCCTTTATAGTTATAAGTCTTAATCCTGTTAGAGAGATTATCATTATAATTCATTTTTGCAAAGCCGAACAGATATTGATTGTTACATTTTTTAATTAAGCTTATTTCAAAAAAAGCAAACTCCTTTTCACCAATTATTTTTTCTATGTAATTATAAAAATCCTTCTTTTGGTGAGTCTGAGCAGAGCAACCAAAATTCAATAAAAGAATGCATAATAAGAGAACTATTTTAATTTTTTTTAAATTTTCCTTCATAAGCTTTAATTATTTGAGAACTATTATATATAATGGTTGTATTGTGTGCCGGAGCGTAAATAAAATTCACTGCATTAGGCATAGTTTCTGCAGACACTCTATCTCCACGATTAGTTTTACTCATTATCTTAGAGGTAAAGCCATTTTCTTTTAGTGGAAATTTTGACATTCGAAACCCACTAGGATTTAAGGGGCCTGAAATTTGTTCGGGATTCCATGTCCCAGGATGCAAATGTCCTTGTAATTTAACATTATTTCCATCATAAACGGGACTTGTAGACGTTTCCTGATTAGATGTATATACAACAGTATTATCTTTACCATTTACTTCAGCTGTTTGTATTCCAAATTCCACATTTACTTCTCCCGATTTCATCCAATCTCCTACTTGATTAAGATAATCCAGACCTTTTGCTTCATCTCCTTTAAAGTCCAAATATGTCTCTCCAGTTGTTGAATATTGATGAGTATTCCCTTTGATAAAGCCTTTTTCACCAACTTCAAATCCACCATCATTTTCAGTCTTTAGATTTCCACTACTATCAAAATTCTTTTCAGTATAAATCACATCCGTTTTAGATTCAGCCATCCATGTAAGATTGCCACTTTTATCCATTTTGTATATATCCGTTGCTTGTCTGCCATCCGGATCAATAAATCTTATAGGATTATTAAAAGCATAAGTATAAGGACTCCATCTTCTTGAAGTTTCCGCCAACGGATCCACCACGCCCCATCTACCCAAATCAGGCATATACATCCTCGCTCCATAATCATACATCCCAGTCTCCTGCAACTCCTTCCCATTGTACTTGTAATTATAATACCCACTTAAAAGTCCTTTAAACCCTCCGATATGGTTTAATCCAAACGGGTAATAGCTGTTGGTATCGGTTACTTCCAGAACGCCTGCGCTGTTTTTGGCAAAACTTACCCTGGCATTTCCAAGGTGATCTTTGTACTGATAAATATAACGGTTTTCTGTGAAACTATAAAAGCCTTCTGCAGTAGGTACAAAATCCAGGATCCATTTTGGGTCTCCGGGGATGACCGGAATAATGATTTTTCTGTAAGCCTGTTCTTCATAGGCATTTTCCGTTTTGCAGGTAAAACACCCTGTTCCGTTATCTATATATGAATACTGAAACCCGTCAAGATAATCTGTCATGCGCTGTATAGGAAGTCCCATATAAGCTGATTGAACAAATGTCTTACGGAGCTTTATGCCATCAGCCCGATACATATGAGCGATGTTGGTCGTGCTTACTTTTCCCGCAGGATTCACCTGGGTAATTCCTATGGCGTTGGGTAAATTCAGGTAATTATAAACAATGGACTGAATTCCTTTATCCTTCATATTGATCATATTACCATTTGGATCATAATCAATGATATTATTTCCTCCTTCATAGCCCGTGTTATTCATTGCATTTTCTATAACCTGGTTCAGGCGATTTCCGGTGTACTGATACTGCAGATCGTCTACCTGGGTAGCCGTTGTACCTGTTACCGGGACAGCATTTCTTTTCAGGGTCAGGATATTTCCGTTCAGATCGTAGGTGAGATTTTCATTGAAATTATTGTTATAAGGATTTGTTGTACCTGGTTCGGTATAAATGGCATCTTTTAATCTGTTTAGCGCATCATAAGAATAGGAATATCTTTTCAGAACATCTTCTGAAGCGTTTCTCCAATCGATCTCTGCGATATTTCCGTTGTATTTTCCGGTGGCTATATTCGTATAAGGAGGATTATTATACCTGAGCTCGTATCCAAACAGCTTTCCATTCAGATTAGCAGGATCATTGATTTTGGTCATCCATCCACGGATATTGTAGGCATAGTCAATGCTCTGAAGGTTATTGGCTACTTTTTTATTCGAAACCTGCGAAAGCTCATTATAGGTATTCTGGGTTAAAATCTCAACAGGGTTACTGTCTACCTGATGCTTATGTACAAGTAACCTGTTTTGATGATCATATTCAAAATTCTCAGTAATTATTTTTTCCGTATCTGTAGTAAGTCTTTTATGTCTGGTGACAGCCATTTGCTGAGTTCCGGAGAAATTCAGCTTAGATTCTGTTTTGGTATACCCACCCAAATGATTGATGGAATAGCTTCCTATTGCTCTTCCTTTTAAATCATAGTAGGTATAATTTTTAGTCCAGTTGTCATCTTCAATATTTTTCACCAGGCTGACAAGAGGAAGGCTGTTTGTACTTCTTCCGTCAGAAGAAGGTGTTGGTGTTAAAGTAGGCTCGCCTTGTATTGTTGCAGGAAATGAAGGATTGAAGCTGTATCCGGGATAAGAATCATAATAATTTAAAGATAATAAACTCACCCATTTGGTAGAATTGGGATACGTGTTATCCGGATTTCCGTAATAGACATCCATTCCTTGTCTGTTAAACAAAACTGTGTTGAGCCTGGTGACATTATTTGAACCATATCCGTTCACAATAGCCTGTTCCTGACTTCTGTCACTTCCAGTTGCAATTCCTGTAATGGCCACTCTTCCCAGTTCATCATATTTTGTATAGATCCATTGACCTTTTGCATTGAGATTAGCATCCTGTGTAGCTACTAATCTGTCTTGCTTGTCATAGACCATGTATTCCCAACCTTTTCCGGGAAGCTTCTTTTCTACCAAACGATTTCTTCCATCGTAGTGGTACTGATAGCACAACTCATCATGTTTTACAGTATTGGCCACAATATCACCTCTAATACTGGCTAACGGAGGCAATACAAATGCCAGTTGGTCATATTCGTTATATACATAGTGGGTATCTGCATATTCTCCATTTACAATTTTTCTAACGACCACCGTTTGTCCTCTACTATTTTTAAACTCAACAGTTTTGTTGCCGTCCTCATCGGTAATTGTATTTTTAAATAACTGCCCGTCTCTGTACAACCAATCTTCAGCCAATACAGATTGGGTAGCTCCGTTTACCCAGCTCGTAGTGGTAATAAACTTTCTTACTCCATCAGCTATGGTAACTGCCTCATAATCAAATTTAACAGGCTTGGAACCCCAGTCATTACCCACCTGGATCTGTTGCTGGATTCTATCGAGTGGTGAATTCTCTAATATCTTTTCAGAAAATATTTTCTCTCCACCATAGATAGAAGAGGCATTTCCTAATGGTGAAGTATATATCGCTCCATTCTGGGTTCCGGATTGCGGGATAGGAAGATAGTCTTTTACCTGTCTTCCAAATGCATCATATTCAATATGAGTGACCACATCTTTTCCTTGTGGAGAAGCTTTTATTCCCACAACTTGTTTCGGCCTTCCCAATCCGTCAAAATACTGAACAGTTTCTGATGATTTGGTAGGCTGGCTTCCATTATAATCGAGATATGTTTTGGTCTGAACGTAATTTTCTGTAGCAGGAATCGGGCTGAGCTGTGCCTTCAGAGCACCTGTTGCCAATAGCATTCCTACAGGGATTATAAGTTTTTTCATCGGTTGTTAGTTTTTATAGTTGTACTTCATTTCCTTCAAAATCTTTCCATCTGCATTGATTACTTTTTCAAGTCTTCCTGCGGAATCATAGAGATAACTTTCCTTGATTCCCGAAGGAGGAATGATACTTCTGACTCCGATCAGCGGATCATAGCTGTAGGTAGTGATTTTGTAACCTGATAAATTGTTTTTAAATGTTTTAAAAGCGTTCAGTAAATCAGTTTCATCGTTATTAGTCCCAGCTATTGCATCCGTATCAGAAGCACTGACAATAGCATTGATAAAGGAAGAATTAATAGCTGCTAATGTTGCGTTCTCAATTTTGGCAATCGGCTGAGTATTGTTGTATCCCCAGATGATTGTTGTTGAAATACCATCTTTGGTAGTGTATTGTTGAAGGTTTCCCTTAGCATCGTATTTATCGTAGGTTACTTCTGTTGTTGAAGTACCAGTATTTTGAAGATCAAAGGATAATGTGGAAGTAGGTAATAAGGTAGCAGGATCATCGTACCTGGTTTCTGTTTTTGAGATTGTTTTAGAATCCTTTTTTAGCTCTGTCTCTAATGGAATACCTATCATATTAGCATTGATCAGTTTTTGATTTCCTTTTTCCCCGGCATATTGATATGTGGTTTGATGGCTTGTTCCATCAGGGTAAATAACATTCTGTTGTATAGGGTAGTTTAAATTATTGTACACTATGTTTTTCACCGTTTTCACACTGTTTTGACCTTGTAAGAATTCTGTATCTTCTTGTTTGATTAAGTTGGCTTTTCCTATGATTTCATTATCAAAATGATGTCTGACCATATTAGGCGTTTCTCCACCATAAAAGGCACATTGAGGAGGCGTAACATTCAAATCATCATAAAAATACTCTTTCACGCCTACATAATTCTGGGTATTGGAGTGCGCAGGTTCCACATGTTGGGAACAACCTCTGATATGGAGTAAGAAATCACCATACTTTTTAAACATCGGATAATATGCTGAAGTAGAGAGTTGACTGGAGAAATAAGTAATACCTATATTTTCAATATGATCAGTATATGAATATTCCTGGGTTGAACTTTTTAAAATCCGCCCTTGATCATCTAAGATGGCCGCTTTTTTTAGCAATCCTCTTTTATAATCCGGAGTTTCATAAAAAAGAATGGGAGGGGCACTGGCAGGGATATAATTATTTGGAATATCAATCGGGGAAGAATAGGTGTAATTTTGTTGTCCTTTACCGATTTCTTTTACCACTACATTTTTGTATCCAATCTCTCCTTTTAATTTTTGGGAGGGCACAATGTTCGATGTTGTTATGACATCATAAACAGGATAGTCATAGCCAAAAACTCCTAAAAGGGCTCCCACAGGGCTTCTGTGGACACATTTGAGTCCTTTTTTTGTAGAGTATTCCTTATAAGTATAAATTGGCTTCGGAACGGATAAAGAACCACTGCTCAGCTCTGTATTATCAAGATTTTGATAACTGTATTCTGTTTCTTTTGCGGTGTTGCTGTTACTTTCTTTATAGGTTACCTTTTTGATTCTTATTCCACCACCAAAGACATATTTCTGTACTATTGACTTTTTGGTCTTATAAAAAATGTTTACAGAAGAAGTAAAAGGCTGAGTAGCCCCTATATTCATTGAACTGTACTTCAGATAATAATTTCCTGGTTGGAGAGAAAGGGTCTTCTTACTTTCTGTGTCAGAATTTTGAGCAATAAGTGTTTCCCCTGCGATTCCTGTTGGGCTTGTATACAAAAGATATCGCCAGTCTGAAGGTGGGTTTGGGCCAAATGAATTTTCAACAACGAAAGATACATCAGCTGCTTCTTGTAGAGTAAAAGCATATTTTTGGGGCTTGTTTTTATCTGTTTGATTAAAATCTGAAACAATATATTGTTCATCCCAATTATTAATATTATCATCCCAGTTCGTAAGAGTTTCGGTAGTGTTGTACAGAGAGCTGTATGAATAGGTATTGTTTTCGTAGGTGAAATCTATACTGCCTGATGTAGGCAGTGTCATCTTTGAGAGAACATCAACGTTTGTAATTCCCGGGGTAACTTCCCTGTATTCGCCCGAAAAAGAATATATAGGTCTGGCATTCAAATAACCCCAGTAGTCTTTCCCTATATTTTGTGAAATAATATTGCCTGTAATATCACTGTAAGACAGTTGATAATTATATAAGAAAGCATTATTTTGATCAAGAACATCTACTTTGGAAAGGAACATTCGTTTGTATATACTCTCTCTGTACAGCTGGTTTAAAACATAACTTTTTGACTGATGAGAATTGGGATCGTTAACGGTGATTTTTTTAAGGAATCTTGATTCAGAAGGGTTATGAAGGTTTGTATCACTTCTTCCTGTTTGAAACTCAAATTTTATAATAGCTTTTCCAATAATATTAATTTCTTTCAGTTTGCGGGTATAGCTTATAATCTGATTAGTACTTGTTCTATTCACAGGGTTCAAATAAGGAAATATCTGATCTTCACATTGCCGCATACGGATATCATCCAAAGTAGTTTCATAACCGGAACTAAATGCATAGTTGGTAGAGTTGTTTATAATGACTATTTCTTTACTTGGCTCTTCGAAAGATGCAGCCATTAATAATCTGTTGTTGGTGTCCTCAATACGACTTAAATGAAAAGCACTGTTATAACTGATCGTTCTGGTAATGGATGAACTTCCTATACCGTCTAAACCAGATGAAAAAGTGACATCATTAGAATCGGATCGCTCTATAATATCAAAAATATAAACGTAGCCATTTTCATCTGTGATAGTAAATTTGACAGGCTCAAAGTTAGTATTATTGATATATTGAATTCTCAGGTTATTTTCATCGAGTTTTTTGACAATAAATTCACCATTATCATTTCTTTTGATAATAAATCGTCCTGTATTTCCGAAAAAGTTATATTGATACAAATCGTACTGACTGTCATAAGTGCTTTTAAAGTAAGTCTCCCATGCGAATTCATTGTATTTGTCATATCGAACCAGATCATCATAGCCAAATTGTTGATTTTTAAGAATGTCATATACTTCACCATATTTGTTAGGATAAGATTGTTCATCTTTTCTGTAGATACCTCTGCGGGTATAATTCCCGTCAAATTTATATTCATCAGGAAGTCCTTTTACAGTTCGGGTAATTGTTCCTCCGGCTATTAAGTTCCATCCTAAACCGACATCACTGGCTTTTTCTTCAACCGCAATAGAAGCTGGATGGTATTTCAGACTTACATCCAGATTTAATCCTCTATCTATACTCATGCTGGTAATCGGAATACCAATATCAGGAACTCCTGTATAGTTGTCTACAGGAATTTCCTCAAACTTCATTAACGAAGCAGTAGTTGGGGAGCTTGGAAGATCTTTAGGCGTATAGCTATTACTTTCAGGATTAGATATGTTCTGAGCTTTTCCAATATTTAAAATGAAGATGGATAATAAAAATATTTTTTTCATCGTGTTTATTTTTTAATCAATTTAGTATTTGCCGTTTGGCTTAAGGAATCTTGTGTAGAAGACTTAATGTCTTTTTACCAAATCATTTCCTGAGAATATAGTATTGAAGTAGCACATAAGAATAATGCACCCGCATAGAGTTTTTTCATGGCTGTGTTGTTTGTTTATTAATTTTTATTTCTGAGATCGCTAAGATATTACTTTTTGTACCTCCCTTTGTTGAGAATTTTATACGTGGTTTAAACTTGTATTGCAAAATTAATATGAGAGAGCGACAGAAGGTGTCGTAATATATATTAAAAAGGAAAGTTAAAATGGAAATAGAAAAAGACACCTTAGGGTGTCTTAGTGTTGTTCTTTAAAATTAAAATTAACCTTCATCTTCATCATCCCAAAATTCATTCATTATAGATTGGTGATGAATTGATTAAATAAAATTTATTGAGAGACTCTTCGTTTTCTGATTCTGCTCAACGTTTCCCTTGCAACTCCAAGGAATGATGCGGGTTGGGACAGTGATACGCGTTGAAGCATTTCAGGGTATTTATTTTCGAGATATTCTAATCTTTCCTGTGCTGAATAGAGTTTAAACAGATTCGCAAATTCTTCCTGTTTTGTTGCAAATCTACGAATACAGCTCCGGCCTAATGCTTCTATTTCCGGAGATTGCTTTGCGAGTTCAAATAATTTTTCTTTATCAAAAACGATGGTTTCTAAGGTTTCACAAGCTGCAATATTGAACTCAGATTTTTGCCCGCTTCCAAAACTGGTGATATTAGTTGCAATCTCATTTTCAAAGAAAAAGCCGGTGTTTTTTGTTACACCATCTATCTCGTAATAGCTTTTACAAAATCCCTTTTCAATAAAGAATAATGAATGACATATTTCCCATTCTTTCAACATAAGTTCGTTTTTTAGATACGATCTTTTAGAAAGTGCGGGTTGAAGAAGAGTCCAGCTTTCGTTAGAAAATGGAATAAGAGATTGGAGGTTTGTAAGTAGATTTTGCATTGACCGGAAATTATTTCTTTATTTGATCAGATATATAGATATTGTTGCGATCGATCTTAAGTACATTTTTATCTGCTGTATACCATTCTACAAAGGTATTGTACTCTTTTCCATTTTTAACTTTCCAATCCTTGAACGCTTCCTGATCTCCTATCTGAAAAATGTAGTGATTGTAAGCATCGAATACTTTGTTATTTTCCATAGTTTTATGATAATCCATTAAAACATTAGGATAGTCTTTATAATCTTTGACATAATATTCTTTAAGAAATTGTCGTCTTACAGAAGACAGAATGTCAAGATTGATCTCTTTTGTGTTAAGGGCAGAAAGTGCAAAGTTTTTAGCAAAAATAATACACCATGACAGTTTGTTATTCTTATCGTATTCTTGGGCATCAATAATGGCAGGGCAAAAGTCTACTTGTACCTGATTATTATCAAATTTCACAGCCTTTTTATATCCATTATATAATAACTGACTGATTTCTTGTGATCTTGGTGTTGTTCTTTCAAGGTTGATGAATATTTCCCCATACATAAGACCGGATAGAAGATCATTTGAATCTAAGTATAGCCTGGATACCCGATAGTAATTCGAAGGGTAAGAGGGATCAGCTTTTATTCCGGCCTCGTAGCTTTCTATTGCATTACTGATTTTCTTTTCCAGTTCCAATACCACTCCTTTTTCCAGATATAGTTTTCCTGAAGCAGGGAATCTCTTTAAGCCTTCATCATAAACTTTCAGGGCTTGATTCGGATTATTTGAAAGGTCATATGCACTTCCCAGAAGGGCATAATAATAGTCATCAATATTAGAATAGCCTTCAACCTTTTCTAACTGAGATATAGCGTTTTTATAATCCTTCTTTTTTATATATGCAAAAGCAATTTCGTAAGGATAGGTATAATCCTGTGGATCTTTTTTTTCGCAGTCTTTCAATATGGCAATACCTTCATCATATTTTTCATCATCAATTAACTGGATGGCACGATGGATTTCCTGGCACTTAAAAGTTTTTGTTTGCGCATTTGCTAGAGAAAAAGCAGTTATAGCGATTATAAAATAGATTGTTCGTAACATGAAGTTTCTAATTATTAGTCATACTACAAAGATGCATCTTTTCAAAACAAAAAAGCGGTAAAAAACCGCTCTAAATTTATCTGACAACATATTTTAATAAACACATCCGCATCCTGTTTCCCATTCCTGGCAGAAACGCATAGGCTCATGACAGATGATACCACCACCGCCGCCGCCAGGATTGCCTCCGCCACCTCCGGTAACTCTATAGCAAGTACCGTCGTTGCAGTAGGATGAACCTGCTGTAGGAGGGCAATTGCCATCAAGGTCACATAATGCATAAGGAGTATCCCCTCCGGCAATCAATACCAATTGGTTTCTTTTTAACTTTTTTAAATTTTTCATAGTAATTTGTTTTTAATTTATTGATTACTAATGTATAAAATTATTAAGACACTTCAAAGTGTTTTAATATTAAAAATGTTTGAAAGTCTATTTTTTGATTTTATTCAATATCCAAAGTCATAAACAAGGCGATTTCCTCAGAGTTTTCGTATAGTCTGGTGTTGAGCCCTGTAATATTAAATCCCATTCTTCGATAAAATTGTATGGCAGGGTAGTTGGTATTCTGGGTTTCAAGCTCAATAACTCTACAATTTAATCTTCTGGCTTCTTTGATCGCATTTTTAATCAACATAATGCCGATGCCTTGTCTTCTGTATTTTTCATCAATCAGAATATTTTCAATGTAGAAACTGTTGTTCCATGTTCTTTGTTCACAGATGATCCATCCGACAAGTTCATCCTTGTGATAAGCTCCAAAGGATTGTCCTTTTTCAATAAGAAGATTAAGTTCATCAATATCCTCAGAACCGGTTTCCCAGACTTTGGTATAAGACAATGACTTTTCCCTTATGGTAAATTCAAACGAACCTGCATATTCAATCGAAGAAACGGAATATATTCTGTCTGTTGTATAGCCGTTATGTCCCCAATTAAGGCTGGAATTAACGGCTAATTTTTGTAGTTTTTTTATTTCCATAGATTAATATTACTGAATCTCAGTACAGATTTCAATGAGATAATGATCAGGATCCTGAACGTAGGCTGTTTTCTGTCCCCATGGCTTCAAGGTAATGTCTTCATATAAAGTGGCTCCGTTTTGAATGGCTTTTTCCACCAGGGCTTCAACATCATCAGTTACAAATCCAAGTTCAATTCCGAAAGGTTTAGCGTGGGTTTTGGAGGTTAAAAATCCTTGTTTCAAATTTGAACCGGCGAGCTCAATGGAAGCAAATGAAAGACTTGTGTCTCCCGTAATAAGCTCTCCATAATCTTTTTCCGGAGTGATGAATTTTATTTCGGTATTAAAGGTGTTTTTATAAAAATTCATAGATTGTTCTACGTTTTCTACGTACAGGATAACATATTTGAATGTAATCATAGTGATACTGTGTTGATTATTATTAATTTAAAATAAAATTTTCATCCTCCATCAATTCAATATGAGGCCCGTTAAGAGGATAGTATTTTAACCCACCAAAATGGCCAAAATGAAACTGATATTTTTGGGTAAGAGATCTTATTTTATTCCCGAATGAATTGATATCAATGGTTTGAATACCGTCTTTATACTGCCTTCCATTAGTGAAAAATAACATCAGGTTGCATTGATCTTCAAAATCGTAATCGTTGTAATAAAAGATATTGAGGTTTTCATCCTTACAAATTAAGACAACGTCATGAAGGAAATCCTTTTTAGATACTAAGGGTAAATTACAGTCGATTCTGATGGAAAGAATTTCTGCGTTGTTTTTTTTAAAGTCTGACCCAACGATCTGGATGAAATTATATTCAATTCTTTTAAATTGCTCTCTTTCCGGATGATAGACTTTGGTATTTTGAATTTTAAAAGGATCGCCAGGTTCTATCAATACAGCATTTTCACGACTAAGTAAATTTTCAATTTCAAGAGCAAACTGGAAGTGATAATCAAAAAGCTGATGGTCTCCTATACTTATGATAAGCTGGTTTCCATCAATGTTCAGTTGTAAAAAGGTTCTTTTGAAATGTTCTTTTAAAGTTTCCAGTTTTTGGATAAAATGATCAATATGATCAACCCGGACCTTTGCGATCAATTCAGCATCATTATCAGCGTGGCCTCCGAAGCCTTCAAAGAATTTAAAAAAATTGAAATGATATAAATTTTCAGGAAATTTAAAATACCAGTAGACTCCTAAAACCATAGCAAAATAAGTTGATCGGTTGTAAAATATCAAAATTAAATAAAATTTCACACTCCAAAACTTTCAAAACGCTTAAATTTGTGATCAATAAAAATTTTACTTGGATGCTTAGGAACATTTCAATTGCGGCAGCTACTTTCTTGTCCGTAGTTACAATCAATGCACAGAAGAACAAAAATACCCAACTTGAAAGACCGAAATTAGTCGTAGGTCTGGTCGTAGATCAGATGCGTTGGGATTATTTGTACCGTTTTTACGGGAAGTATGGAAATGATGGTTTCAAAAGACTTTTGAACACAGGATATTCTTTAAACAATGTACATATTCCTTATGTTCCTACCATTACGGCTTTGGGACATACATGTATCTATACAGGATCTGTACCTGCAATCCACGGAATAGCCGGAAACGACTGGACGGATAAGGAAACAGGTAAGGGAGTTTATTGTACGGCAGACGAAAGTGTGCAGCCTGTAGGAACTACCAATGCTAAAATCGGAAGCCATTCTCCGAAAAACCTTTGGTCTACCACAGTAACTGACGAATTGAGATTAGCCACTAATTTCCAAGGGAAAGTAATCGGGGTTTCTTTGAAGGACCGTGCTTCTATTCTTCCTGCGGGACATACTCCAAACGGGGCTTTCTGGTTTGATGACAGTACAGGAAATTTTATTACCAGTACATGGTATATGAATGATCTTCCTCAATGGGTAAAATCATTCAACTCTCAGAATTTGCCTGAAAAATTGGTTTCAAACGGTTGGAATACCTTACTTCCGATCAATCAGTATACGGAAAGTTCACCTGATAATTCTGCCTGGGAAGGATTACTGGGAAGTGCAAAAACCCCTACATTCCCTTACAGCAATTTAGCTCAGGATTATCAGACAAAAAAAGATAATATTCGTTACACTCCTTTTGGAAATACATTGACCTTGAAATTGGCGGAAGCTTCTGTAGAAGGTGAAAAACTGGGTGGAGATAATATTACGGATTTCTTAGCCATCAACCTGGCTTCCACAGATTATGCAGGACATAAATTCGGACCTAATTCTATTGAGGTAGAAGATGTGTATATCAGACTGGATCAGGATTTAGCAGAGTTTTTCAAATATCTTGATTCCAAAGTAGGAAAAGGGGAGTATACTGTTTTCCTTTCTGCTGACCACGGAGGAGCACATTCTGTAGGATTCCTTAAAGAGCATAAAATCACCACCGGTTTCTTTGGTGAAGGTGCAGAAAAAAATCTTAACCAAAAGCTGAAAGATAAGTTTGGAGCAGATAAATTAATCAATGCTATTGATAACTATCAGATATATTTTGACAGAAAAGTATTGGCAGATAGTAAACTGGAATTGGATGATGTAAGAAATTTTGCGGTAAAAGAACTGGAAAAAGATCCTACTGTTTTATATGCTGTTTCTGTAGATAAAGTGCAGGAGTCAAGTATTCCGGAGCCTATTAAACAAAGAATCATCAACGGAATCAACAGACAAAGAAGCGGAGATATTCAATTGATTTCTCACGACTCTATGCTTCCTCCATATTCTAAAACGGGAACAACACACAGCGTGTGGAATTCTTATGATTCACACATTCCGTTAATCTTTATGGGATGGGGAGTGCAGCACGGAGAAAGCAATAAAGCTTATCATATGACGGATATTGCACCTACGGTTTCTTCTTTATTGAAAATCCAGTTCCCAAGTGGAAATGTTGGAAATCCAATTACAGAAGTTATAGGTAAATAATTTAAAAAAGATATATACTTTATAATGGCTGCTTTCAGTATTGAAGGCAGCTTTTTTATTGTTACCGATCAGTAAATATCCGGAGTATGGCAAGCTATATTCTCCTTTTTGTCTAATACATTTAAAAAGCTATCTTTGCAAAAATTTTGGTTTCCAGGATATTGGAATGAAAAGGGAATCGGGTGTAACCCCCGGACTGTCCCCGCAACTGTAAATCGCAACAAAAGTTTCTGTAAAAAGCCACTGTCTGAAACGGGAAGGCACAGAAAGCGAAAGTCAGGAGACCTGCCAGAATCATAATCAAAAAAACATATTGCTTTCGGAGGAAAAGTAAAAGAGTATGGATATAAAAAGATCTTTAGTACTGCTTTTTTCATCGTATGGTTGTTTTCTTTTTGGACAGGAGAAGGCCATTGATACTATTTATATTTTCGACAGTCAGATGAATAAAGTAAAGCTTTTTCATCCTGTAAAGACCATTACGACTGAAGATGCCGAAAAAAACTCCACCAATCTTTCTGACCTGCTGAGATTTCAGTCACAACTCTATATTAAAGAAAACGGACGAGGTGCTGTTTCTTCTCCATCGTTCAGGGGGACCACGGCCCAGCAGACTGCTTTTGTCTGGAACGGGATCAATATAAATTCTATGTTTTTAGGGCAGGGAGATATCAATAATATTTCCTTATTTGGCTATGATCAGATCGGAATAAAAGCTGGAGGAGGAAGTGTAATTTATGGAAGTGGAGCCATCGGGGGAAGTATTCATTTGAATAATGATCTGAATTTTAACAAAGGATTTCATGGTTCTTTATTTTCAGAAGCAGCTTCTTTTAGTACCTATAATAACTTTGTTAAAGGGTCTTACAGTAATGATAAATTCAGCTTTAAGGCTTCCGGAAATTATTCAGCAAGTGAGAATAATTATAAGGTAGAAAACGAAGGGAAAACGTATACAAACGATAACGGACAGTATTATAATACCAATTTCAATATAGCTACAGCTTATAAAATTGCCCCTCATCATCAGATTTCATGGATTTCTGAATTCTTTAATGGAAGACAGCATTATCCTGTTTTTTTTGGAGATCTTGAAACGAAAACGAAGTATCATACTCAGAATATCCGAAGTCTTGTTTCCTGGGATTGGAATGAATCCAAATTCAGCAACTCATTCAAAGCCGCTTACACGGAAGAGAATTTCCAATATTTCAGCAATATTGACAAACCTTATACCAGTGGAGGAACCGGGAAAAACTATATCGTGAAAAATGATTTCAATTATTTCGTACATCCGAAATGGAATATCAATATCATCGCGGAATATCAGCTGAATAAAGGAAACGGAGAAGGAACTTCAATGGTGGGAGACGTTCACAGAAATATAGGTTCTGTTTCCGGATTATTAAGATACTTCACCACAAAAGATTTGCGTTTTGAGGCAGGAATAAAGAAGGATTTTGTGGAGGATATAAGTTCACCCGTTTTATTTTCTTTTTCAGGAAAATGGAATGCTGTAGATTGGTATCATGTAGGGTTGGATGTTTCCAGAAATTTCAAATTTTCAACATTCAATGACCTGTACTGGGGACAAGGTGGAAATAAAGATCTGAAGCCTGAAACATCCTATCAGTTTGAATGGAGAAACCAATTTATGGCAGGAGATTTTAAACTTTCTGTAATTCCGTACTATATGAATATCCGGGACATGATCAGATGGCTTCCGACACTTGCCGGATATTATGCAGCATTTAATACTGCAAAAGTAGAATCTTACGGGTTGGAGTCACAGTTGGGATACGAAAAAAAGTTTGGAAAACATATTTTGAAATCGAATCTGGGATATTCTTATACCAAATCTACAGATCTTAGTATTAAAAAACAGCTGATGTACGTACCTTATCACAAATTTACAGGAAGTATTGATTATCAATATGATTTTGTGAAAGTATATGTACAGGGAATGTTTAACGGACGTACCTATACAGATTCCAATGAAACAAAAGGTGCTGCACTTGATCCATATTTTGTAATGAATGCTGGTGCCGGTTTCACATTTTATAAAAATTATACGCTGGGCTTTAAGGTGAATAATATTTTTAATACAACTTATTACACGATGCTTTCTTATCCTTTACCACAAAGAAATTACAGTGTAAATCTCAATATCAACTTTTAAAATAAATTAATTAGATATGAATATCAGAAAAATTTTACCTCTTGCGTTTGCTTCTATGTTACTTTTCAATGTGTCTTGTAGCTCAGATAGCAGCGAAATGATTACGATGCCAACCACTCTTGAAAACGGAGTTCTTATTTCTAATGAAGGTGGATTTACTACTCCTACTGCAGATGTTTCTTTTGTAAGTAATAATCTGTCTTATGGGTTTAATAAAGTGTATTCAACAGCAAATAACGAACAATTAGGAAAAGTACTTCAGACGATTGGGTTCAACGGAAGTAATGCCTATCTGGTTTCTAATATTCCTAATAAAATTGATATTGTAAACCGTTATACTTTCAAAAAACAAACTACAGTAACAACTAATCTTGATGGTGCCAGAGGTATTGCTTTTTCCGGGAATCAATATTATGTAACCAACAATAATTTTGATACAGGAAAAAGAAAGCTTAACGTGTATAACGTTGCTGACAACTCTTTTGTGAAAAGTATTGATTTTACTAATGCTGCAGAAAAAGTAGTGGAAGCAGCAGGGAAAATTGTTGTACAAACTGACGGAATAGGATATGATGCAAGCTGGAACCCAATCCCAACGGGATACACTGTAACTGTGGTAAACCCATCTTCAAATACCGTAAGTCAGGTGATTAATCTTCCGACAAACGGAATTATCAGAGATCTTATTTCCTATCAGGGAAATGCTTATGCATTGGCTTCTGATAATACCAATTCATATATTTATAAGCTGAATACAGCGGATGGAACATATACTACAACAACTCTTACAGCTATTCCAAAGGTTCAAAAGCTAAGAGCAGCTGATAACAAGTTCTATTTCATCACCGATACCAATAAAATCTACGGAATGACAATTGGAACAACAACTCTTCCAACAGTTCCTATCGTAACGGCAACAGGGAATGTATACGGATTTGACGTTATTGACGGTAAGATTTTTGCCTCTGATGCAAGCTTTACAGCAGACAGTAAAGTAAATATTTACAATGCTACCAGTGGTACTTTATTGTTAAACTTTACCGCAGGAATCGGTACTAACGGTTTCTATAAAAACTAAAAGTTACGCTTCGGCGTACACTCAATAATTTTTTATTTTTTTTCATCATTTGTGTTTTTTTCCGGCCGGTTTCGAAGAAACCGGCCGGCTTTATTTTCAATAAATTAGATTGAAAATAAAAGCTCCGGCGGGATGAAATCCCGCCGGAGCTTTTGACAATATAGCTGTGCTATACTTATATTTTTAATCCCAGTTTTTCTGCTTCTGCAATCACAAATTGGGTAGCTTCTTCTTTTTCATTAGGAATCTCGCCTTCAAGAATCGCTTCTTTTACCTTTTCCTTTAAGATACCAATTTCGCGTCCAGGTTTCAGATTAAACATTTCCATAATCTCTTCACCGGTAATGGGAGGCTGGAAATTTCTTACCTGATCTTTTTCTTCTACTTCCTTGATCTTGACCGCAACATATTCGAAATTTCGTTTAAATTTCTCCTGTTTTTTAGAATTTTTAGTGGTAATATCCGCTTTACAAAGAGTGAAAAGATCTTCAAGGTTTTCACCGGCATCGAATAAAAGCCTTCTTAATGCAGAGTCTGAAGCATCATCTGTAATCAAAGCGATGGGTCTGGATGAAAGTTTTACCATCTTTTGTACATATTTCATATCACTTCCTAATGGCAATTTGAGTCTCTGGAAGAGAGTTTTTACCATTTTAGATCCTAAAAATTCATGCCCATGGAAAGTCCAGCCTGTTCCTTCTACAAATTTTTTAGTTGGCGCTTTTCCTATATCGTGAAGTAATGCAGACCAGCGTAACCATAGATTGTCTGTATTTACAGAAATATTATCTACTACTTCCAACGTATGGTAAAAATTGTCCTTATGCGTTTGCCCTTCCACTTCCTCTACACCTTTAAGCTCAAGCAGCTCAGGAATAATGAGTTTTAAAAGACCGGTCTGTTCCATTAATCTTAATCCTACAGAAGGTTTTTCGGAAAGCATGATTTTATTAAATTCCACCATAATCCTTTCCATAGAAACAATCTTGATTCTTTCTGCCTCCTGTTGGATGGCCTGTAAAGAATGCTCTTCAACAGTGAAATTGAGAGTCGATGCAAAACGTAAGGCTCTCATCATTCTCAACGGATCATCAGAATAGGTTTGTGCAGGTTCTAATGGTGTTCTTAAGATTTCTTTTTCAAGATCTTCGATACCATTAAATGGATCAATGAGTTCTCCGAAATTATCTTTATTTAAAGAAATGGCCATCGCATTGATGGTAAAATCCCGTCTCTTTTGATCATCTTCAAGGGTTCCGCCTTCTACTTCGGGTTTTCGGCTGTTTTCGGTGTAGCTTTCCTTTCTGGCACCCACAAACTCCAGTTCAAGTTCCTTATACTTGATCATAGCCGTTCCATAGGTTTTGAATACAGAAACCTTTAATTTTGGATCAATATCGGCTGCTACATTTTGCGCCAGCTCAATACCACTTTGCTCTGTGACAAAGTCAATGTCTGTAGAAGCTTTCCTCTTCATCAGAAGATCTCTCACATAACCACCCACGATATATACGGATTGGTTATTCCTTTCTGCAGCTTCAGAAATTATTTTGAAAAGTTTTAAATTTTTATTTTGATTAAGATTAATTTTCATCGTTTATAATAGTGTCAATTTCTACCAATGTCACTCATTAATCATAATGAGCATACATCCTACTAATTTTTCCTTCTTCATTAAAAAACATAACCTCAACAGCATGTTTATCCATAATAGACTTATAAAATAATGCCACAGAATCAACTCCAGCCGTTGAATGAATCAAATCAAAGTGAAGATCCGGAAATTTATCCAGTGCTTTTCTCCAATATTCACGAACTGCATCTTTCCCTTTTAATGAACTTTCCTTTCCGCCCGTAGCCAGAGCTATCATTGGCGTTGTTATGTCGATATCTTCAGAATAATGAGAAAGAATATCTTCCAAATCATGAGAGTTCCAGGCATCTACCCATAGCTGAGCAAATTGTTGATGGTTCATAGCATGTATTTTATGAGTTGAAGTTTTGCAAAGATAGAATTAAAAAAAGAAATCCTGCCGGTACACACAGACAAGACTCTAAAAATAAAAAGATCTTCGGATGATATTATTCACGAAGAACTTTTATTCTGTTATCACTCCAGATTTTGATCACCGAAGAACCTGAATATTTTGAAACCTTTTCTCTGTCTTCTTCTACCGCATAATCAACAAGATTAATCATCTCTTCAGAAATATCAGAAAATTTCAATGGACTTTTTTCTCCACTAAAATTAGCGGATGTAGATACCAACGGTTTATTAAGCTTTGTAATCAGCTTTTTGCAAAAATCATTTTTTACCAATCGGATCCCGATACTACCGTCTTCAGCAAGCAATTCTTTAGGAAGACCTTTTGGATTCTCATAAACCATAGTAACCGGTTTTTCACTCAGATCAATGATTTCCCAGGCCATTTCCGGAACATCCACCAAATCCTGAAGTCTTTTTTCAGACTCTACCAGAATAATCATGGATTTATTTTTTTCACGTTTTTTAATGTCAAAAATTTTATTGACTGCTTCTATATTGGTGGCATCACAACCTATTCCCCAGATGGTATCAGTAGGGTAAAGAATAGTTCCGCCGGATTTTAATACTTCTATAATATGCTCCATAATGGTATCGAATTCAAATCAGTTGATAAAGGTAGAAAATCTATGTTTTTTAGACAAAAAATTAGGGATTAAATGAAATGGTATTTTGATTTAATCAAAATTTATAAAGATTATAATCCATGGAAAAATGAACTAAAATATGTCGAGCGTTTACGTGGTTGAGCTTCTTTCTGATGTAATATTTTTTTTAGATCAAATATGGTAAGATACTTAGAAAATAAAACAGGAAAATTAGCCCTTGAGCATTCTTTAATTACAGTATAAAGAATGGCATTGTTTTTAAAGAAAATGATTGTAGTTTGTTCATAGTTAACAGGGCTGTAGAAATCAGCCGTTTCATTTAAATAAAATAAATTGGTAGAAACTTTGGTTATCCTATAATTATATTTCTTACCATATTCAAGAATCCTGTTTTTAGCTTCATCTTTAGAAATACTAAATTTAATTTCTTTCAAATATTTTTCTGTGGATTTGCAATAAAAAACATATAAACTAAAAGTAAATATGACAGTGAAAAATAAATACTCCAATCCGTTATTTAGAGAAGGTTTTATTTCTCTTACACAAAGTACACTACTTCCAATCATGGCTAAAGAAGCAAAATAGATTGTCCAGGTATCAAACCTATCATACCAATTTTCTTCGAAAATTAATTTTTCAGATTCAATACTTTCTGTAATTTTTAACTTTTTTAATTGCCTCATAGCAAATCAAGATAATATTTTAGTTCTGTTAAATTTATATTTTATAATTAAAAAAAAACGAACAGATAGTTAAAAATAAAAATGACGTTAACCATAGGAAATACCCTGCTTCCAAACTATATATTTTCCCCTGTCTTCCATTTTCTGCAATTAGAATTTCTTTCCAAAATAGGAATGAAATTGAAATTACTGTGGCTATTAATCCTAGTATAAAGGCTTTTGAATAGGATTGCTTTTTGTAAATGAAAATAAGAGCGATCAAAAACCAAATATTAGCGGTCCAAATAAAAAATTCAAATATTCCTCCACCAAGAAAACTAACAGGACCTACAAGAAGTATTTCTAGGGAGCTATAAGCTTTAATTTCTTCTACCTCTATAACCTTAAATGCATTGAAACATAAAGAAATGGTAAAAACAATTAAGCTCACTGGAATAATCCATTTTCTCACATCCATCCCAATTTCGGTAAATATCTTTCTTCAATAATATTAAGGTGGTGAATGTTGTGTCCTACAATCAATTTTCCGATCGTTTCCACAGTAATTTCATTACCGTTGGCCACACCTGTAGTTTGTAAAGCAGATGAATTAAGGGTTTCTGATAAAATCTGAGATGATTTTCTTACCAGTTTATATTCTTCAACCAATGATTCTAATGTTCTTTCATTGGCAAAAGACTTTTCGGCATATTCATTTTCATCAAACCCTGGAAGGTTATTTTTATCACCTCGTGCAAAAGCCAGCATTCTGTATTGAAATACTCTTTCCGTGTCTGATAGGTGGAGTAGAAGTTCTTTCAATGTCCATTTTCCTTCGGCGTAAGAAAATTTGGATTGTTCTTCGGTAAGATTAGAATAAATTCCTAACGTTTTTTCTCCGGAAATTTTTAATTCTTTCAACCAATCTCCTGATGGAATCTGGTCTAAATATCTTTGAATATATTTTTGAAAATCAGTCATGGTATTTTCAGTTATAAGTTAAAGGTCTTTTTTGAAACATTTCAAAATTGAATATACACTTTCAATAGTATAAGATAAGGATTTAAATGATTACTCAATACTAATTATCCATTACTCATGAATTGCTCCATTCATAGAAATTTACCGAATCGTAAAGCTTAAATCCACAAGAAGGATACAGCTGATTTCCTACATCATTGCCTTTTCCTGTTTCAAGTAAAATTCCGCAAGCGTTGGTGGATATGCACAATTCTTTAGCTTTTTCGATAAGCTCTTTTGAATATCCTTTTCCACGATGATTTCCGTTGACATATAGATCATTCAGTAACCAGTAACGTTGCATTCTTGTGGATGAAAAAATAGGGTAGAGCTGGACGAAACCTGTCAATACTTCATTTTCTTCGGCAACAAAAATTTCAGAATCTTTATTCTCAAGCCTTTGTTGAAGAAAATCTTTTGCAGCAGGAACATCAGATTCTTTATGATAAAAAATCCGGTACTGATCAAATAATTCTGCCAGTTGAGGCAAATCGGAAATGGTAGCTTTTCTTGTATTTTTCATATATATTTGGTGGTATAATAAAATGAGAAGGATTATTATAAACCCTTCTCATTGTTATTTATATTAAGAAAATGCTTTCTCCAAATCTGCAATAAGATCTTCTGCGTCTTCAATACCAACGCTTAAACGAACCAAATCATCGGTGATCCCTAATTCTGCACGTTTTTCTGCCGGAATAGAAGCATGAGTCATCAATGCAGGATGGTTAGCTAAAGATTCTACCCCTCCCAAAGATTCTGCTAGCGTGAATACTCTTACTTTTTCTAAGAATTTAATAGCATCTTCTTTTTTTCCGGACTTGAAAGTGAATGATACCATTCCTCCTGATTCCTTCATCTGAGATTTTGCCAATTCATATTGAGGGTGAGATTCCAAACCGGGATAAATTACTTTATCAACAGCAGGGTGTGTCTCAAGATATTTTGCCACTGCAAGACCATTGTCAGAATGTCTCTGCATTCTTAATGCCAACGTTTTGATTCCTCTCAATACAAGATAAGAATCGTGTGGGCCTAAAATACCACCACTTGCAAATTGAATGAAGTGAAGTTTTTCTCCCAGTTCTGCATCCTTAGCGATAAGAGCTCCTGCAATAACATCAGAGTGTCCTCCTAAATATTTTGTTGCAGAATGCATCACGATGTCAGCTCCAAGATCAATTGGTCTTTGGATATAAGGAGTAGCAAAAGTATTATCAACAGCCACTAAGATATCTTTTCCTTTTGCAATGTCTACCACCGCTTTGATATCTACCAATTTCATCAATGGGTTAGTTGGAGTTTCCACCCAGATTAGTTTTGTTTTATCTGTAATAACATCGGCGATTTTAGAAACATCATCAAAATTCACGAATGTAAATTTCAACTGATATTTTTCAAAAAGTCTGGTAAACATTCTGTAAGTACCACCATAAAGGTCATCTACAGCAATTACCTCATCCCCCGGATTTAATAATTTCAAAACACAGTCGATTGCAGCAAGACCGGACCCGAAAGCAAGACCTCTCGCTCCGTTTTCAATACTTGCCAAAGAATCTTCCAATGCCTGTCTTGTAGGGTTGGCAGCTCTTGAATATTCATATCCGGAATGTACTCCGGGACTTTTCTGTGCAAATGTAGAGGTTAAAAATACAGGAACATTTACAGAACCTGTTGCAGACTCATGATGCTGCCCTCCGTGAATTACTTTTGTATTAAAATTCATATTTATATAATTTGATCATTTGAAAATAAGATCATTTGAAAATGGAATTGCAAGCATGACAAAAATGGCTCCTTCATTTTCAAATTCTCAAATTACCCCATTTTCAAATTGTTTTACATTTTATTTTATAGCTGATTTTGTCGCAAACTCCTCTGCAACTTCCTCCATCCATTGAGCTACATCTTCTTCTCCGGTTGCTCTCTGATACGTGCTTCCCAAAGAAATTAAGATTTGATGGATAAACATTTTCATCTGATCCACAGGCATTTCTTTTGTCCAAAGATCAATTCTTAAAGCTTCTTTTGTTTTATCATCCCAAACAGAGATCATCGTTGCTTTGGTCTCCTGCTTGTCAATACCACCATCCTCAGCATTCCATGTTATATTTTCAGGAACGTGGTTTTCATCCAGTTCTACATCTATCGTAATCTGAGTTTTTCTCATATCAATCTAAAATTTTTCGCAAAGTTAATACTTCTTGAGCTTATCCAAAATTTCTACGAAATTATCTTCATCAGGAAATGGGCTATTAAAGTTAAAAATTTTGCCTTCAGGATCAATAATAATAAACCTCGGAATTGACTGTATTTTGTATTTATTCATAAACTGCTCAGCATTAACCAGCCAGAACTGTGGGATATTGGACGTTTTCGTTTTTAAATAATTAGTCCATTTTGATTGTTCCTCATCCAGACTGATAGAAATAAACTGTATATTATCATAGCGTCTGTATTGATAACTTCTCGACTCAAATACGGGACGAATTTGCTTGCACGGTCCACACCAGGTTGCCCAAAAATCTATCACGACATATTTCCCTTTATATTTTGAAAGCTTTTGAGTGATCCCTTTATCGTTAAGAAGCGAAATATCAGGAAATACAGAACCTTTCTGAGACCTGTTGATCTCGTCAAGCTTTGAATACAGTGCTTTTTTATAATCGATATTACCTATTTTACTGATTTCAGTATTAAAAAGTTTGTTTCTTGCAGTACTATCCGTTTGCAGTTCAATGGTTTTTGTTAAATGCTTGGTCAACAACTGGTCTTTAGAAATTCCTTTTGGCATCTGATCAATTTTCACAAATAGGATACTATCCGGATTGGAAATCTGGTCTTTATCAGACAATAACTGATCCAGTTTATATTGAAGATAGTTATCATTTTTACTCAAAAGCGGGCCTGGCTTCTGAATATTTTCATTTAATTCTTTAAGAAAAGATGCAGGTGGAGCAAATTTTGAATCCGTTAGTGAAGTCATTCTTCTGTAATTATTGATCTCATTCAGATATTCAATAGACATCAGCTCTCTTTTATATCTTTTGTAATCTTCTGAAAGAGCATTGTTTTCGGGATCTGCAAATACATTGAGAATCCTTTTATTTTCTTTCCAGTCAGATTCTGCCAGTTCATAAAACTTTGAGGGATCATTATTGTAATTCTGTTTTTCCAACGCATACTGGAATTCGTACCCAAAAGAAGCTTCATTGTTTTTGTAGACCTGATCAGCCTTTCTGTTCGATTGTACGTAAGATACCATTTTTACACTGTTCAGTTTGATATCAAAATTGAACCAGTCACCAGTGGCCATGATGATATTCAGCTTCTTATTTCCGATTTCAAGAATATACTCATCCAGGGGAAGAGCTTGTGTAGTCAGCCAGCTAAAAGTATTGTTTTTAACCACTGCTGCTCCGATTTTTTTATGAAAATCTTTAGAGTAAATTCGGACAGAATCTATCTTGAGATCAGTTTCTAGTTTTCCTTTGATAACGACTCCCGTTCCATCGCTTTGATAAGACTTAGGTTTTTGGAAGATATAAAGCAAGCCTGAGCCAATAATAAGGCCGGCCAATGAAATGAAGATCTGCTTTTTGTTTTTAAGAAATGCATTTTTAAATCCTTTTTTACTGTACCAGAAATAGCCCAGAATAAGAAAAACGACCATCCAGAAAAGACTCATATACTCGGAGTGAGAGATGAAACTATTGAGGTTTTTGATTTCCGGAGCATTCCAGAAAGTATATAATGAGCTGTAAGGATTAAAGAAATAAGCCTGTTTCTGTACAAGAGACGTAATATTGGAAGCCAGTCCCAGTGAACCAATGAGAAAAGACCAGATGAAACCTTGAAAAGCTACGGAAACACAAAGTTGTAAAGCCGCAATTCCCAAAATCGTCACAAGGATTCTGATAAAGGTTTTGAACATCCAGCTAACGTCAAAATGTAGTAATTTTGCGGGATCCGGATGTACATAATAATCTATTAAAGCTAAAATGATATTAAATCCGAAATAAGAAACGATGCACAAGAAACACAGGAAGATTAGGATAGTATATTTTGATAAATATAATTGAAGCCTGCTTACTGGCTGGGTTTCCATCAGTTGCCATCCGTTATTTTTATGATCGGTTTGTGCTATTCTGTTGGCCGCGATGATCGCAAATAAAAGTAAGATGAAAAATGTGAAGTATTTAAGAGCTTCACGTCCTATAGCATCTTCAAATACCGAATACTTCAGGGCTTCTTCCATCACAAGACTTTTCTTGAAAAATCCGGGAACGAAACTGAGCAGAGGGATTAAAGCTCCCAGAATAAGAGCGATGTAGGTTAATCCTAATCCTTTTGTTTTAAGCCATTCTGTACCGATGGCTGTCATTAATTTTTTCATCGATGTTTAGTTTTTTGTGATTTCCATAAACCAGTCTTCAAGGCCTGCATTGTTTTTAATTTCGAAAATTTCAGCATTATTTAAAACCAGTTGCTTGATAAGACTTGCAATATTTTCTTTCGATTCTGCTGTGATTTCAATCGTATGATCATTGATGATTTTAGGAGAATAATTTTTAGGAATTTCATCGATAAATTGAGTGGCATTACTGATTCCAATTCTGATATGGTTATATCTGTAGAGTTCATTAAGATCTTGTATACTTCCTGTAAAGCGTATTTCACCATGAGAAATAATAGCAAGATGGGTAATCATTTTCTCAATTTCCTGAAGCAGGTGACTGGATATAAAAATCGTAACCCCTTCTTCTTTGTTAAGCTTGATCAGTAACTCGCGCATTTCCAGCATTCCGTTGGGATCAAGTCCGTTTACGGGTTCATCGAGAATCAATAAATCAGGATTTCCAAGCATGGTCATCGCAATAGAAAGTCTTTGCTTCATTCCAAGAGAATATTTCTTCATTTTCATTTTTCTGCTGTCCCAAAGATCTACCAGATGCAGAACCCTTTCGCATTCAGACTCTGGTAAGTTTCTGAGCCTGGAAATGATAATCAGATTGTCCCATCCTGAAAGATGATCATAAAATGCAGCAGTATCGATCAGACTGCCGATTTTTTGAAATCCTTCCGGGTACAGATCTGATAAATTTTTATCAAAAATCCGGATCGAATTGTTGTCATCGGGAATACTGCCAATGAGCATTTTCATCGTAGTAGATTTTCCAGCTCCGTTGGCTCCGAGGAACCCGAAAATACTTCCTTTCGGAACCGAAAGATCAATATTTTTGAGAATAAGCTGTTTGCTGGTAAATCCGTAATTTAAATTTCGAATACTAATTAGATTTTCCATATATCGTGATTGTGTTAAAACTAAAAAAGACCTCTTGTTTGTACAAAAGGTCTTCTATAGGTATGAGATGGAATCTATTTCGTTACAGTCGGTTTATAACCCGATTGATTAAAGATGGTGGTAGCATCCATTTTCAGGAACGCGGTTAATTTGGTGTCAGGCTTTTCTTTAAGGTAAGCTTTGCAAATTTGCCATCCCGTAAAAATCCCGATTTGAGGGGAAGATTCATTGTCAATTTCTGTATAAAATTTTGAAAACGGCCCCGGAGCAATAAAACGTTCACCCAATCTTGGGTCATCTCCGAAAATCAAATTGCTTTCCACGAAATAATTCCAGATATTGGCTTCATTGCTTTTAGCCCAGTCATACTGCTTTTGAGTATAATTCATTTTCAGATAATCAGGGAAATCCGGAAGGAAAGCATCCTGTAAAATCATCACCTTGCCGTTGAGAATAATTTGGTCAATGAATTTTTGATGATCAGGAGATTCCGTAACGATATTTTCAGCAAAGATTTGTGAAACTTTCGGAACAATATTCTGTGGATTCATCGATTTTTGGAAATAAAGTTCCAACCCTTTATAATGGGGATTGCCATCTCCCATAAATCCTGTGATATCGATAAACAAAAGATTCGTTTTGCTGTCATAAATAATCGGATCCTGCACCATCTGTAACGCTGATGAAAACAGGTATACTTTCGGGCTTTTAAACTGTGGGAAATAATATTTAATGTGAGAGAATAATCCCTGAAGCTCCTTTTGCAATTTAGCCTGGTCTATTTTTCCAATGGCTTCTTTATAGATTTTTATTTCTTCTGCATCAGTTCTTCTCTTTCCAAAATCTTCATCAGAAACAGTTCCCTGGAACCACGGAAATTGAGCTTTAAATTGCTCCAACGGAATGGCCGGATTATAGAATTCTTTGGAAATATCCGTTACATCAGCTTTTTCGGTAGTCTCTTTGATCTCTACCTTCCATTGATTTTCGGGTTCTTTTTTGCAGGAATCGAGTCCCAGAACTAAAACAGAAGAAAGCGCAATAAATCTAAAAATCTTCATTATTTTTACATGGAATTTAAGTTTACAAAAATAAACATTAAATGGACAAATTATGATGAAAATTAAAATATTTACAGCTCTGGCCTTTATTTCAGGACTTTCCCTTTTTTATGGTCAAAAGCTTGATTTTAAAGACAAAAATTTTGAAAAAGCGGTATTGGAAAATTTTGATCTGAACAAAAACGGAACAATGGAACCCATGGAAATCGGCATGGTTACCAATTTATTTCTCGTTCAGAAAGGAATCACTTCCACCGATGATTTACGGCATTTTAAAAATGTAAAAATGATTCTGTTAGATGATAATACAATCCAAGATATAACAGTGAATAATCTGGACAAACTGGAACTGTTTTCATGCACAGGATGCAAAAGTTCTTCATTCAAAGCCGAAAACCTGAAAAGCCTGACGTCATTATATTTGGATAACAATAGTCTTGAAACCATTTCTCTGAAAGGAACACCAAGAATTGAACAATTAACTTTATCTTTAAATCTACTGAAAACAATTGATGTTAACCAGCTCAAAAATTTAAAAAAGCTGAATATAGAACATAACAAGATTCAAAAAGTCGATATTTCCGGAAATTCGGCTTTACAAACACTCAATGTAGGAGGAAACAAGATGAAAGAAACAGACATCAAAAAAGGAGCAAAAACAGGTATAACCATCTTTGGAACCGAAGAATAAACAAATACTATGATACTGGAAACGGAGAGATTAATTTTAAGAAAGCTTGAAGATACCGACTTTGAACGGATGTTTTTGATGGACTCTGACCCTGAGGTAATGAAATATCTGGGCAAGCCGGTGACGAGCGTTGAAGAATCAAAAGAAGGCATCAGAATGATTCAGAAGCAATATAAAGAAAATGGAGTAGGAAGACTTGCTGTGATTGAAAAAGAAAGTGGGCTGATGATTGGATGGAGCGGACTGAAATTATTGAGGGAACCCATCAACGGACATGTGAATACACTGGATCTGGGCTACCGTTTTATTCCTGAATTCTGGGGTAAAGGATATGCCATGGAAACGGCAAAAGCTTCTCTGGATTATGGTTTTAATGAATTGGGAGCAGAGACCATTTATGCCTACGCAGATTCCGGAAATACCGGATCAAATTATATCTTGAAAAAGCTTGGCTTTAAGAATACGGGAGAATTTGAAGACTCAGGAGTACTATGTTTCTGGTACGAATTGAAACGTGAAAATTATACAGATAAATAGATGATCATACGACAGGAAGAAGAAAAAGATTATAAAGAAGTGTTCCAGCTTGTAGAAAAAGCTTTCAGGGATATGGAACATAGTGATCACCAGGAACAGTTTTTGGTTGAAAAATTAAGGAAATCAGATGTTTTCATTCCCGAATTGTCTTTGGTAGCAGAAGATGAAAGTGGTGAAATTGCAGGTCATATTCTGTTCACAAAAATTAAAATTGAAAATGATACAGAATCTTTTGAGTCACTGGCTTTGGCTCCTGTATCCGTACAACCTGAATTTCAGAATCGGGGAATCGGAGGTCAGCTTATTCGGGAAGGACATCGTATCGCTAAAGAATTAGGATACCGATCTGTGATTCTTCTCGGACATGAAAAATATTATCCTAAGTTTGGTTACGAAAAAACAAGTAATTTTGGGATTTCTTTTCCGTTTGAAATTCCGGAAGAAAATGGAATGGCCATAGAACTGGTAAAAGATGGATTAAAAAATATAAAAGGCGTAGTAAAATACCCTAAAGAATTTGGTATAGATTAAAAAAATAAACAATGCAGACACAAAAAGTAATAGATCATATCGTAAGCTGGTTAAAGGATTATGCTACAAAAGCAAGAGTTAATGGTTATGTAATTGGCGTTTCAGGTGGAGTAGATTCAGGAGTGGTTTCCACACTGGCAGCGATGACAGGATTGAAAACGTTACTTATCGAAATGCCGATCCGTCAGAAGGTAGATCAGGTAGATCGTGCAAAAGACCATATGAATGATCTGAAGTCGAGATTTCCCAATGTTGAAATAATGTCTGTAGATCTGACACCTGCTTTTGAGGAGCTCTACAAAACATTTGATGTTAAAGATGATTTATATCCGAACGAAAAACTGGCTTTTGCCAATACAAGATCCCGCTTAAGAATGCTGACATTGTATTATTACGGTCAGCTTAACGGTCTTTTAGTGTGTGGAACAGGAAATAAAGTAGAGGATTTCGGAATCGGATTTTATACAAAATATGGGGATGGCGGAGTAGATGTTTCTCCTATTGCAGACCTCTATAAAACAGAAGTGTATACTTTAGCTAAAGGATTAAATCTGATCAAAAGTATTCAGGAAGCTATTCCTACAGACGGACTTTGGGATGTTGACAGAACAGATGAACAACAGATAGGAGCTACTTATCCCGAGCTTGAAAAGATTCAGAAAGAATATGGTACTAAAACTGCTGAAGAGTACGAAGGCAGAGATAAAGAAGTATTCCTGATTTTCGACAGAATGCATAAAGCGGCAAAACATAAGATGGAACCTATTCCTATTTGTGATATTCCGGAAGACTGGAGAGAAGAATAAATAAACTGTTAAATAGTTACAATGAATAATAAAATAAGACCTGTATTTTTTATCTGTTTAGGACTTCTTTTCGGGATGTCTATCATGTACATTTACAAAAACTTTATAGATAAAGAAAATCCTTCCAAAGCTGCACAAACTGAAAATGTAAACTACGGAAGCACCTCCGCAGACAATCAGAAGGCCGGAAATTCATCAGATCAGGGTTCTATTGAAAAACTGACAGAAGAAAAAACTGTAATCAGTTATGTAAAACAAAACCATAGGTTACCGGATTATTATATCACAAAAAATGAAGCCAGAAAACAAGGCTGGAATCCCTCAAAAGGAAATCTTTGCGATGCACTTCCCGGAAAGGCTATTGGGGGAGATAAATTTGGTAACAGAGAAGGAAGATTACCGGATGGCGAAAAGTATTTTGAAGCAGATGTCAACTACCATTGTGGCAGCCGACAGACTGACAGAATTATCTTTACCAGAAATGGCGATGTTTATCTTACTAAAAACCATTATAAAAGCTTTGAGAAGCAATGACGTCATTGCGAGGAACAGCGTGACGAAGCAATCTCTAAATATATTGTAAACAAATGAAGGCCGGTTTTATTTATATCATGACCAATAAAAACCATACAACTCTTTATACAGGAGTTACTTCAAACCTGCCAAAACGAGTTCAGCAACATAAAGAGTCATATTTTTCGCAAAGCTTTACATCCAGATACAATTTGCATAAACTTGTATACTGGGAGGCTTTTCAGGAAATAGGAGATGCAATAGGTAGGGAGAAACAAATTAAAGCCGGTTCAAGACAAAAGAAGTTGAATTTGATTAATGCAATGAATCCAAACTGGCTGGACTTGGCTGATGACATCGAAAATATCATGGATGTTTTTTGAGATTGCTTTGTCGTTGTCACTCCTCGCAATGACAATATCTCAAATTAATTATTTTAAATATTTAATTTTGAAAAATTATAGTTTTTACTTTCTTTTGGTTTTCTTTCTGATGATCTCATGTAAAGAAGAAAAACAGAATGTAACAAAGACTGAGCAAAAACAAGCTATAACAATACTTGTTCAGCCTTTCAGAGATGTTACTCCTCAAAGTTTGAAAACGGTTACAGAAGGCATTAAAAAAGTGTATCCAAACGTACAGGTTCTTGAGGCTATAGATTTTCCTAAGAATACTTACTATAAGGAGAGAAATAGATATCGGGCCGATTCAATTATTAAATTCTTGAGTGAAAGGACAAAAGAAGGCTTTGTTACGATTGGTTTAACTTCAAAGGATATCAGTGCTACCAGAGGGAGAATCAAAGATTTCGGTATCATGGGATTGGGGTACAGACCTGGAAAGGCTTGTGTAGCATCAAAATTTAGACTGAGTAAGGACAATACGGATGAGCAGTTTTATAAAATAGCCATTCATGAGCTTGGACATACACAAGGGTTGCCACATTGCCCTGAAAAAATGTGTTTTATGAGAGATGCAGAAGGTAAAAATCCTACCAATGAAGAGACGGATTTTTGCAAGAAATGCAAAACTTTTTTAATGAATAAAAATTGGAAATTTAGTTCGATATGAAGACAATATATATAGATTTTACAGACATAGGTGACTATGAAGATTTTTACGCCCAGTTAAAGGAAAAAATTCAACTTCCTGAACATTTTGGGGATAATCTTGATGCACTTTTTGATACCATTACCGGAGATCTGGAAATGCCGCTTCACTTGGAATTTGTCAATATGACGGTAGATCAGTTGGAGATTTTTGAAGATTTGCTGACCACGCTGGAAGATGCTGAGGAAGAAGTGGAAGATTTTACTTTCAGCTATTACCTGGAGCAGTACGAAGACGATGAAGACGAAGAGGAAACTGAAGGATAATTCGTAAAGTAAAAAAAAGTAAAAGGTTGTTTTAGAAATAAAACAACCTTTTACTTTATATTCATTAAGTGATCTGCTAGATTTTAAAAACTTAAAATCTGTTTTATCCTTTCACAGATTCAAGTGGTTTCACACATGTAAAAAGAAATTTTTGAAAAACGCAATGGCGCAAAGATTATGATAATATTACTTTAATAAGACGCAAGGATTTTATCTACGATAAAATTTGAATAGTGCAAACATTATTAATTAATTTGCTGATTAAGCAGATACATGAAAAAACAGTGTAATCTTCTTGAGTAGCAAGGAAATTTTTTATAGCCATTAATGCGCAAGTTTTTTATTAGTGAATTAGTGACTAAAAAAATACTGAAAATCTTGGATTTTCTTGCGCCTTAAAAGGATGTTTATTTTTAAATTCTTTGCGTCCTTGCGTTTTCCAACCATAAATAAAAAACCTGAAGTATTCATTACTACAGGTTTTAAACTAAATATTATCAATACAATTTCCAACAGATCCCATATCGCACAAAAGTTGTTTGATCATTGCAGAGCGATTATTGACCTGTTGTTAAATTCGTCTTCTTACAAAAACGTCGAATCAAAATAAAATGGCAACAAATCCTTCACCGCATGTACCTTTACCACCTCTTCATTCATACTGGAGAAGTAAAGATCAATGTTTTCATTTTGTTTGGTTTCGTATTCTATTAAACTTTGGCGGCATGCTCCACAAGGAGGAATCGGGGGATTGCTCTCATGAAATTCCTTAGGGCCACCTACCACAAAAATTTTCTTTATTTTCACATCAGGAAAGTTGGCAGCCACCCAGAAAAGAGTGGTTCTCTCCGCACAAAGACCGGATGGGTAAGCCGCATTTTCCTGATTGTTTCCGGAATAGATTTCTCCGTTCTCCAACAAAACAGAACACCCTACCAGAAACTGAGAATACGGGGCATAGGCCATCTCACGAGCCTCCTTGGCTCTTTCAAATAATTTTTTCTCTATATCGCTCAGTTCGTTGCTATTTTTAAAGTATTCGTAACTGATCTGTATGTCTTTTTTCATATATTGTCCACTAAAAAAGGGGCGTAAAAGTACTTCTTTTTAATGAGTTGGGCAATATTTTATTCTTCTTGTAAGAAACTCTAATTTTAAAATTAATAAAATGATATATACACCAATAAAATTCAGAAACATAGAGCTTAAAAACCGATGGGTAATGTCTCCTATGTGCATGTATTCATGTGAAAACGGAATGGCTAATGATTTCCATTTTGTGCATTATGGCAGCAGAGCACAGGGAGGAACAGGGTTGATTATTGTAGAAGCAACAGGAGTAGAGCCAAGAGGACGTATTACCAATCATTGTATGGGAATCTGGAATGATGAGCAGGCTGAAAAACTACAGAAAATTGTCAATTTTGTCCATGAAAACTCTGACAGCAAGATAGGAATTCAATTGGCGCATGCCGGAAGAAAAGGTTCCACCTGGAATAATAAACAGATTTCAATTGAAGAAGGTTGGGAAACAGTTGCACCGAGTTCTATTCCTTATCATCCTTCAGAAAGAATTCCACATACATTGAGTACTGATGAGGTAAAAGAGCAGGTGCAGAATTTTAAGGAAGCAGCTAAAAGAGCTGTACAAGCAGGATTTGATATCATTGAAATCCATGGAGCGCATGGCTATCTTATTCATCAGTTTTTATCACCGCTTTCCAATATCAGGACTGATGAATATGGAGGTAGTTTTGAAAACAGGATAAGATTTTTAATTGAGATTGTAGACGCAGTTAATGAAGTACTGGATGAGAATACAGCACTTTTCATACGCGTTTCCGGAACAGAATATGCAGAAAATGGCTGGGATATTGAAAGCAGCGTTGCATTGGCCAAAGTTTTAAAAGAGCATGCCGTTGACCTTGTAGATGTATCCAGTGGAGGAAATATTCATGGAGCAAAGATTTCAGTTTTTGACGGATATCAGGTTCCTTTTTCTTCACAGATAAAGAATGAAGCTTCGGTGAAAACGGGAGCTGTAGGTCTCATTACAGAACTGGACCAGGCTGAAAAGATTCTTCAAAACGGAGAGGCAGATCTTATCTTTGTTGCAAGAGAAATTTTAAGAAATCCATATATTGCCGTTCAGGGATCATTTGAAACGAAAGAAGACTGTTTCTTCCCCCATCAGTATACCCGAGCAAAGATTTCTACCTAACAGCAAAAATAATATAAACAGTCCCGAAAATGAATATTGAAGACTTCATGCTGACTTGTCCCAGTAAAAGATTCCTTGGAGTAGAATGTCCCGGGTGCGGAGCCCAAAGAGCCGTTGTTCTGGTATTCGAAGGAAGATTTTCAGAAGCATTTCATTTATATCCGGCAGTCTATACATTGTTGCTGTTTTTCCTCATACTTGGGCTAAGTTTTATAGATAAGAAAAGAAAATACGGCTCTGTTTTAATGGCTCTCCTCATGATCAATCTTGTTATTATCATGGTGTCTTATATTTATAAGCATTATTTTTTACATACTTGATAAAAAAAGAGACTGGTTATAATTTTTACAATAATGTCCAATAGTTGAAAAGTCGTAGAACTACTACAATTTCTCAAACTCTTGCCTAAAAACTTTTCAGTTTAGAACATGAAGTCTATCTTTGTTTGTATAAATCCTACAGGAAGGAACAAATAGTAATGAATAAAATTTAAGAATATGGCAGGAAATTCAAGAGGAATCTTAAAATTCAATGGAGGTGAAGGACAAAAATTATTAAAACTTAACTACAGTGTTTCAAGAGCTACAGATGTTTCTGGACGTGTAGCTTCTGATCCGTCAAACGCTCTTATTAAAGTAACCATCGAGGCGACAGAAAAATCTGATGTTTTGGAGAGTTTATTAAACAGCAAATATAAGCCTACAACCGGAGAAATCAATTTCAATAAATCTCACGAAGAAGGTACATTGATTACCTTAAAATGGGAAAACGGATATGTAATCCAGCATGAAGTAGATTTTGATGCACTAGACAGCAACAATATGCTGGTAAGCTTTGTAATAAGTGCAGAAAGCATTTCTTACGGAAATTCATTCTACGAAGGACTTTGGCCAACAAGCTAGTCTTTACTATAAGTTGAAAAAAGACTGTCCTTATAAGACGGTCTTTTTTTACCTGTTGTACAGCCAGATTCTGCCGGATTTTTATTTGTTTAAAAATTCGTTATAAAAATTAAAAACCTTAACAAATCACTACACAATATGTCAATCATACCCGGAAATAATGCGGGGACTTTTCGTCCGACGCAAAATGCAGACGGTATATCTGAAAATCATCATAACGGAATCAACCGGTTGGTAAAACTCTCTCTTGTCATAGAGGGAAAGATGATCAAATACTATAAACATTTTAAACTTAAACAAAGTACCAAACGTCATCATGAGTTTACACTTACGTTGGCCCATGATACTTTGGGAGACAGGCAGACCCATTCATTGGAGGATGCCAATAAATTTCTGGGAAAACGCCTCACCGCCATCATTTCTTATAAAGATGTAGATAATAGCCCTGAAAGAATTTTCGTTGGGGTTATTACAGGAGTAGGATTCAGTCAGGAGAAAATGAGTCTGGGAAATATTGTTCTGACTGGCTACAGCCCGACAATTCTTCTCGATGGGGCTTCCCATATTCAGAGCTTTGGCGGGAATCAACCCGTAAACATGGGAATTATTGCGGAAGAAGTCATCAAACAAGGAATTGATAAAAGCCGTTTTGACATAAGAGTTGATGCCAATAATTTTTCACAGATCATTTACAGCAGCCAGTATGATGAAACCCATTATAACTATCTGGCAAGAATGGCGGAAGCCTATGGAGAACAGTTTTATTACGATGGTGAAGTATTACATTTCGGAAAGCTTCCTCCTCAGAATAAACCTATCATATTAACTTACGGAAGCAGTGCCAATGATATAAAGGTTGAACTGAAAGCGGTACATACCAAACCACAATTCTACGGTTACAACAGCAATAAAGACGAAAAGCTGACTTCCGGATCAACACCTATCAAACATGTAGGGGATCTTGCGAAAACAGCCTATGATCATAACGATTCTATTTATAAAACACCGGCACTACAGGTCGCTCCAATGAAAGCTTCGACCCATCTTGATGTAGAGTATTCACAGAAAAGTGCTTCAGGAAGTGAAGCTGTAAATGTTTTTTCCGTTTCAGGAAATACAACCGTTCCTTTTCTTCATCCTGGTTGTGTGGTGGATATGCAGATGCGTAAACCCGATTCCAATGAGACATCTTATTTCACAAGAATCATGATCACCGAATCAGAACATGAGATTGATACCATAGGTCATTATCATGGAAGTTTTGTAGGAATTGCTGCAGATACAGGATTTCTTCCAAAACCAGAATTTATAGTTCCAAAGGCAGAACCACAGACAGCCACAGTGATTTCAAATACAGACCCTGAGAGACAAGGACGAATTCAGGTGAGGTTCGACTGGCAAACTAATGATACCACTCATTTTATCCGAATGATGAGTCCTGATGCAGGAGGTACAGATCAGATTACCCAAAACAGGGGATATGTAGCCATTCCTGAAGTAGGAGATCAGGTCATGGTCAACTTCGTTCACAGCCACCCGGACCGACCTTTCGTGATGGGAGGAATGTTCCATGGAGGAGTTGCTTTAGGAGGTGGAATCAATAATCATTTAAAATCAATACAAACCAGAAGTGGTATCCGTATTTTGATGAATGATGAAGAAGGAAGTGTGAAAATTCTGGATCCAAGCGGAAATATTTACTTCATGGATGGTAAAGGAAATATTGATATGAAAGCTCCGAAAAACTTCACATTAAATGCCGGTGAAAATATCAATATCACAGCAGGGAAAGAAATTTCAATCGGTGCAGGAAATAGTATTACAAGCAACGCCAATGATAATATTATTTCTACGGCGGGACAAGATATTGTGCAAACAGCTTCCGGTGATATCAGGGAATCTTCAGATACCAGAACTGAAATGGTGGACAAAGAATTTAAAAGACAATCCGAAACCTCTCATGAAATAGCAGGCGAAATATCCATGTTCAGCGAACTGGAAAATATGACCATGCAGAGCGGGAAAATTGTAGAGTTCAACAGTGCTGAAAAATCAAAATTGTTCTGATATGGCCATAAGAAAAACAGCGACTAATATTCAGATTACCGTTAAAGATTCCTACCATTTAAGCGTAGGAAAAAAGGTAGAAAAGATTGCGAAAAAAATAAATGTGGAAGCACAGCGAGAAAATCTTATGTTAGCAAGTAATAAGAAAATAATGTCTCATGGGAATAAATAAATTGAAGATCTTCATTCTTTTCATTGTATGCAGTTTCTCATTAATCAGTTGTCAAGATAAAAAAATGGAAGAAAAATATAAGTGGACCGGAACATTATCTGCTCCTAATGAATACCCAATGCAGGCTTATTACGGAGAATTGATCGCCGATGATTATCAGTATCCTTTTTCTGATATCTGGGGAATTGCCGGCGGAGGCTGGGGAGAACCCGGTAAATATGGTGGTGGAACTGATAAACTTGTTAAAGTTCCTCATACCTTAGAATTTACCTGGTATTCTTTGACTGAAAATAAATTCTATGCAGGCCATTGGGAGCTGGATACAAAAAAAATCACCCAATTATTTAATGAAGGGTTCAGTCAGACTTATTTTGATTCCTTAAAAAAAGGAACATACGATACTTTTATCATTGGCCTGGGACCAAAAGGGAAATTGATACTCTGGCTATATGGAGACGGACATCAGGTGGAAGTAGGGCATTTTCAGGGAAAGGAAATAAAAATTACGCAGGCAGAAGCTTATGATAAGTTTAAATATGTATTTGAACCTAATTACAGAGAAGATATCCTTAATGACCCGGGAATTGTAAAGGCTATTGTAACACAAAAAATAAAAGAAGAAGGCTATCCGGATCCCAATCTGTATGAAACTTTCAGAGAAAAGCTGAACTGGAGCCCTAAACTTATTCTACCGGCTGGAAGTACTCTCGAGAAAAGAAATTTTTATATGGCCAACGGAGAGCGTGAGAGTACGCTGCAAGATAATCCGGCTACTACTTTGCCGTATGCAAAAAGAGCGGTACCCTATCTTTTCTATTTCCAATGGAAGAATAAAGATGGAAAAGAAGAAAGTTCACAAATTGTATTTACAGGTAATTCACAATATATAAAAGATGCCAATAAAGTATATAACGGAACTTTTCTTCCTCTGGATTTTGAAAAGACAGATATGTTTAAAATATTTGGTGGATTGGATAAAAAAAACTCTGCTGATATTGTGATTGATATAAGCAGTGGAAACAATGCTGAAGTATATATTGAACAAAATGGTAAAAAATATCCGGTAACGCAGATGGATAAATATGTTAAACAAGATAAATAGAAGCCTATGTCGAATATAGTTTTTGGAAATTATACTCCGGAAGATATAGAAGATGATTCTATGGATGCAGTGTTGGGCATTTTCTTCGATGGAACACTTAATAATAAGGTTAATACTAAAGAGCGGGAAAATAATACTGAGATTTATAAAAAATACGGAATTAAAACCTGGTTTAAAAGACAAATAAGCGAGAAAAAAGATACCAGTTATGATAATGGCTGGAGCAATGTAGCCCGTATGTCAGAAGCTTGTAGTCTTGATTATGGAATTTACATTGAAGGAATAGGGACGGATGATCGTAAAGATGACGAAAATGATGGCTTTGCTTTTGGTAGCGGAGATACGGGAATTCGGGGGAAAGTAAGAAAAGGTTGTGAAGAAACCGTTAAAAGATTAAAGGGAAAACTTGGTACGAAAAAGAAAGTTGCGGTCTTAACATTAGATGTCTTTGGATTCAGCAGAGGGGCTGCAGCAGCCCGTAACTTTGTCTATGAGATCAATAAAAGTAAATATGCCGCCCATAAAAAAACATATACAAAAAGGAGAGTAAGCGTTACCTTTTACAGTGATGATGACGGAAAAGAAGTACCTATCACAGAATTGCCTCCAAGAGGACATTTAGGATTGAAATTAAAAGAGGCAGGAATTACCGTTGAGCGGATTGTCGTTCGTTTTTTAGGAATATATGACACGGTATCATCTTATCATCCCAATTTTTCTGCAAACCCTAACTTCAGTAATGATATAGAAGAGCTGCATCTTGATGATATAACCTCAGCAAAAAAGATAGTGCACTTTATTGCAACTGATGAACACCGGGAAAATTTTGACCTTACCAATGTAGCTTACGATACAAATTTGAAAGGAAAAAAACAGGTTCCTGTTTTTTACGGTGAAGAAAAAACGTTTCCAGGGGTGCATTCTGACATTGGAGGAAGCTATTTATCCGAAACAGAATGGGTAAGAGAAATAGAAACCGACTGGACGGATAAAAGGGATCTTAAACCTCTTGAAGACAGATTGGTTGCCGAAGGATGGTATAACAGAGATCAACTCTCCTACATTGGAGGGAATGCATACTTTGCATTAAAGGGAGTCAGAGAATTATTGCATACTTACAGCTACATTCCTCTTACATTTATGACAGAAAAAGCAAATGACGCCCAATGTAAGCAGATTTCCATGATGAAAATAAAGAAAGGGTATGATTTTTCTAAAGATGCCTTATTGGTTCGTGTTGAAAAAAAGCTGAGGGAGTATGTATTTAAAAATGGAAGACCTTATGACTTTAAGTGGGTTGCCGATTTAAAGATAAAGTATAAAAGCAATACAGCGAATCCGAATTACATAAGAGAATTGGGAGAACAAAAAGATCTTAGAGAATTAAGAAATAAATATTTGCATTGGTCGGCAGACAGGTACGCCATAGGAATGGATCCAAGGTCAGACAGAAAAAGAGTAGTACATTAAGAAATAGTGTCGTTACGACATTTTTGAAGCAGGATTATCATGCAAAAATTCAATATACATACCGTTCAGAAAAATGATACTTTAAAGAGCATTGCTGCACTTTATGGATTAGATAAAGATGCTTTGAAGTTATTTCATAATAACCTTTGCAGTGTTCGGGATATGATTTTGATTGAACTGACCGCGCAGAAGGAGATTTTTATTCCGAGAGCCGCAGTCGTTGATCAAAATAAAAAAGTACTGTTGGGTCGTGCGAACAGCCTGATTTTTAACCCTTCAAAAATAGACAGAAAATATGGGGTGGTAATCAATATCGAAAATGGTGACCATCACAATGAATTGAAATATGAAGTTTCAGTTCGTTGGATCAGAAGTGAAAATGGACTTCACTATTTCGAGATAGACAGAATCTCCAAACTTTATCTGAATCAAGAAGAAGTGAATGAAATAGCCGATATGCTCGCTTACCAGACTTCTAAAGTTTTGTATCCCTTACAAATCAGTACAGATGAGCAGGGGAAATTTAAAACAGTGGAGAACCTTTCTGTGTTTAAAGAAAGATGGGCGGCAGTAAAAGAAGAGGTATATAAAGAATTTGACGGAGAGACCGTAGATCGGTACTGCCGGCAGATTGAAAAAGTATTGAAGGCTCCAGAAACACTTAACCTCTATCTTAAAAATGATTATTTCCTTAGGACATTATTCTACGGAATTTATCAAAAATTTGGGAAGAATTTTAGCACAGAAGAAAATGAAAGCTTCCCGATCATCGATAATCCGATAGAACCGAATTATAAAATAAAACTCCAGCTTGATCCGCTGAAAGATGATCATAACCTGATCCGGATTGATGGAACAGGAAAACTCCATGATGAAAGGTCTGTATCTGATTTTATGAACGGTGCACCCTTCTCTATGATTATTGACGATGATCCTGTCATAAACCATAACGGTGAATTCAGAATCCGCTATTACCTTGACGGGAATGCAATCTTTCCGGAATCAATGTATCTGGAAAGCAGTATCAGATTAAGAGAAGAAAAGAAGATATCTGTGTCTATTGCGACAGTATCAGAATAAAAAAAACAAAATAAATGAAAATTAAATTAAATCATAAAATTCTCACATTGCTGTTTATAGTATGTTTTAGCCTGTATTTTGGGCAGAAAACGGAATTTACCATACCTAAAAGTATTGAAACATTACAGAATGCAGTATTTTATTTCAGTAATGAATTTACAAAAGATGAAGCTAAAGCAGCGGCAGCATCTGATGATAATTTCTCAACGACTGTTGATCTCTATAATTTAAAATATGATGCAGGTTACAAAAATCCTTATCTGAAACTGGCATTGAAGAACGGAGCACAATCCAAGCAGTTTATCCAGCAAGCAGTATGGAATGTAACCATGAAAAAAATATCAAAGAAAAGTACGAAAGTCAGTATTTTTCTTCAAACGGTTACTCCGGATCGCTGGTCAAAAAAAGATGTTGATGTAAAACAGACACAATCTACAGGGAAAGTAGAGCAGGAAATTAAAGAATTTCTTTTAAATTATAAGGAACCAAAGGTGTCCGAAGCTTTAGCGGCGGCTATAGGTGCAACTGATGCTGCGGCGGCAGAAGCTATGGCAACAGCTCAGGTTACTGATTTTGAAACAAGAAATTCAGTAGAAAAGGTGACCTCGAAAAAATTACAAAGCTTATTTAGTAAAAAAGAATTTATTTCTCTGCCTACAATATCAGAAAAATTTACCAAGCTTTTACAGATACAGTCCAGCGAACAGGAATGCGAGGATTGTAAAAAAGGAAAATATTCCAGTTGGGATTTTGATGATTTTAATATGATTTATACTCAGATGAATGACGGAAAAGAATATTATGCCCTGCAGTATTATGGTGATCAAAAAGTTTCTGGCTTACCGTACGGCCTTGTATTCAATGATAGTTCGCCCACGGAATGCAAAACAAAATTTGCAAGGTATAATGCCCAGCTTTACCAAACAACGGTAGATACGGATGAAAGCTCATCAAAAGCACTTACAGTAGTTACTTTCAAGATCAGCACCAGTTTTGTTCGTCTTGAATTTGGAAATGGATATTTAACCAGACTTGTTATTTCAAATAAAGAATTCTAACCATGGCAGAAAAACATATTGTAGTACAAGGCGCGATGTGCAAATGCCAGTTCGGACAAGCTCCGGATAAACTCAAAGTATTGACTCATCAGAAAGAATATGCCAATGATAAAGACGCTTCCAAAAAACTGATCGTTACCACGAAAGAAATAGGAGGTGCCACATTTGAAAAAAATACGTTCGGTAACTGTACAAAAAACGGAGGTCCGCCACCTCCTTGTAAAATCATGGTTACAGAATGGACGGACTTTTATGATAAAGTTCAGTTAAGCAATGGTGGATTTATCATTGTGGAAAATAGCAAAGCAATTTGTGCCGTTGCCGGTACACCTTGTATTGAAATTATAGATCACGGCCAAAGAGCAGAAGCCAGCCAGCAGAATTTCAAAAATGCCAATCCTGATGTGCAGCAGCAGATCAATCCTTTGGTGGACGCTGAAGAAATGCGTAAAGAAGAGAAAAACGAAGACGATCCATCAGATGATTTTTAAACTATGATTGTATGGCAAACAAAGGAATAAAGAAAATAGATATTGCTCCAAGAGCAGACAATGCAAAAATTATAGTCAATAGTGGGGATTTCATTGGGGTAGAGCCAGGAAAGCCCATACGCTTTACCGTTTCTGAATGGTATCCCGGAACTCCGGAGGCCGATAAGAAAAAAGAAGTTGTATGGATCAGGCAGAAATCTTCAAGAAAAACAGTCATAGAGCAGTTGAGAAGACCGGCAGGCTATGTGTTTGAATATAAGTTCACCAAAAAAGAATGTGGAATTCTTTCCTACTATGTGGAAGCAAGTTTAGGAGGTAAACCGGATACCATAAACAAAGTAGGAAAGTATATCTTCGGATTTTGCCCACCCAGAATTGTAGATTCCAGATGGAGTGCAAAGGAAGGAGGACCGGATGTAAGAAAAGATTTCTATTTCAGCTACGGCCATATTATTTATCTTTATTTAGGTACCGAAGGATTAAATGGTAAAAAAGATCTTAGGGTAGAAATCTACAGAAGAATAAGATATGGCGGCGGATCAAAGGATGATCTTTTATTAAGAACCATAGATGATGTAGAAGTAAATGACGGGGAAATTAACCTGATGGTTCAGAATACGTCTCAATGGAAAAGCACCATCAAAGACATCAAGAACATTGAGGAATTATATGTAAAAGTAAAAGATACCAAATCAGGAAAATACATTGTAGATGACAACAATGATGACATCCATGCCCGTTTTTTAAGAATAAGGAATGAGCTGGTGGCTCAGGCTCCCAAGCAACCTCAGAATGTAGTGCCTACCAAAGTGTACATGCCGGATAAAAATATCGAAAGATATGAGCCATGTAAATTTGAAATGATCAATATCACCGATATCACTTTTGATAAAAAAGGGGAGGTGAAAACACCCATTACCATTTTCGATAACGGAAAAGGAGTTAAAAATACGGCTGCAAAGGAAACAATCCATTCTACCATCTTCTACGAATTCAACTCTGCAATTATTGAAGGTGATGGAGAAACAAAATTGAATAATATCCTTCGTTTTTTATTAGAACACCAGCATTCCACAATTACTGTAGACGGATATGCCTGTGTAATCGGTAAAATGGAGTACAATAAAACCTTATCCCAAAAAAGATCTGACATTGTAAAGAAATTCTTTACAGACGGCGGATTAGATCCCAAGCGAATCAAATCACTGGGAAAAGGAGAAGTAAATGCCACCGATGATAAAAAAGGAGCTGATAACATTAAATATAAAGACGAAAAAGACTACAAGAACAACCGTAGGGTAGATATTTATTTTGATTATTTCCCACACGATGCCAATACGATCATTTACCACACCATAGGTCCCACTGCTACTACCAAAAGAAATGTTACCATTGAAGTGACAGACTTTGACACTAAGGCCTGTTTCAGAAATAAGGCACTTCATGCCAGGGAAATAAGACTGGTGGATATAGGTCAGGTCATTGATGCGGGAGATAAAGAAAGAAAATTTGCTCCACCATCTTTTAATTATCAGGTATATTCCGATTTATCCAGATTCAATGCGCTTCCGTTACAGTATATCTGGCCGGAATGGACAACCCCAAACAAAATTCATTTGCATGCTCACAGCTGTAGATTTTATAGCAATACAAGCAAAACAACAGCTTTAATCAACGTTTTTCCCGATATCAAATGGGATTTTCATTTCTTTCTGAATTTAAGCAATGAACTGAGTGTTAAATGGCAAAACCTGACTCCGAAAAAACACCAGGAGATGCAAAGCAAAGCCGGAAAAATTGGAAATGAAAAAAGCAATAAGAATACGGCTGTAGATTTTGGAGTAACCATGGAAGCCAATTGGGACAGAGTGGGCAATGATAAATATAACGGTCATTTTGATGCCACTTTTAAGTTCGAAGATAAAATTAAATGGTTTTACAAGGTATTCAGCTCATTGAAAGAGTTTTCAAAAGGTGTAACAGACCAGACCAAAGGAAAGATCAGAAAGAATAGTTTTACCAGCAAACTTCCTTTAACCATAGAAATGAAACCACCCAATTTCTGCTTCGGCGGAGAATGGCAATTGGAAAGAGGACAAAAAAATAGAAAGCCGCTTCCAACCATTGGAACCGCCATGGAATTATATTTTAAAGCAGATCCTATTATTGGTATCGATATCACAGTAGATCTTCTGGACATGTTGATACAGGCCGGAGTAGGAGTGGTGAGTGGAGGAACAGCCAATCTTGCAGCCAAGCAGGTTCTGAACGAGGTGAGAGCATGGCTGGCCGATGATGATCATCCGATTACTTTAAATATGTACATGGATTTAAAAGTTTTCGGAAAAATTTCAGGGCAGACCAAACTGAATTTTAATACCAATTCCGATGCAGGCGGAGGAGACGGGAAGTTAACAACCAAAATTGGTATTGAATTGGATGCAGGTATTGAAGTAAAGGCAAAATTCGTTGTCATTATTGCAGAAGCCTATGCTGAAGGAAAGCTGAAAGCTACCGGAAAAGCCTCTGCTACATTTGGCCAGAGTTTAGTCTATGATCAGAAAAGTAGTACGCAAAAAACCTTATATTACAGACCGGAAGTGAAATTCGACGGTTTGATAGCCACGGTTGTCGTAAAAGCCAGTGTCGGATTGTATATCAAAAAAGGAATTTTGAAAAGTGACAGAAAAATAGATCTGGTTGACTTTGATAAAACCTATGAGATACTTCCCGAATTTGATGTGATTAAAAAACTGGAAAAATATACAGGTATATCTGCACAGATACCATTCATTCAAGAAGGATAATATGAAAAAGATAATACTGATAAGCACAATAATGTTATGTAATAGCTGCATTTCCCAATCAAAAACGGACTTGTCTGATCTGAAAGTGGGAATCATTAATGAGTCGGTCATTAAAAATGCAACCAGGCAAATTGATCTTGAACAGACCACCGGATATCCATATTACAACACCTATAAAGTTGATCAGTATCAATATGGGGACATCCGTTTTTTAGTGGATTACCCTAAAGAAAAAAAGTTTCTGAAAAGTGAGATCGGGTTTTTAGTCAACAATCAAAATGACAATCTGCTTCAGGGATATTATATCGTTACCAAAAATGTCAAGGAAAGTGATGTTTTGATGATGGCTCTTAAGAAAAAGTATGGCGAACCAAAAGTCATCTCTCTGGCTACTGATGCCTGGCCTTATTCCGGATATTACTGGAAAAATACTAAAGATGGTTTTGATATTTTATTAGAACAGGTCAGCAACAAATTGGCTACCGATCAGAAAGAAATGAAAGGTTTTGAAACCAATCTGTATTTTGTGAAATCAGGAATACATTACGGAAATATGGAAGATAGGGAAACTGTTTTACAAAGCTTTATAACCAGCCATGAACAATAAGAATATGAAAAATTTGAAATACGTATTAATACCAATCATCTGTATGGGACTTGGATCATGTAACCAGCAGGAAAAGAAAAAAGGTGAATCTCAGATGGAGTCCCGAAACGATACCCAGACCGGACCTTTTAATCTCGCTTCTCTTAAAGTAGGACAAAATATTAATGATATTTTAAAATCAGGAGGCATTACGACAAAAGATACTGTTCATTGCGATGATGTGACTCTGATCGGAAACGAAAGGTTGGCCTTCACTTCAGAAAAAATGTTACATTTTAACGGAATAAGTTTAGACGGGAAAAACAGTAAAAATACCAATAAAGTCTTGTTGCATTTCGGTAAGGTGGATCAGGAAATAGGTCCACTGGCCAATGAAAAAGAAGACGAATTAGGGATGTATCAGCTGGATATTTATACTGAAAAAGAAAATAAGGCACTCTTTGAAAATTTAAACCAAACCTTTCAAAAGCCCGTTTTTACTACTATTCATGAAAGCTTAGAGTCTGAAGTTAAAGACAATGAGATTATCCAGACACCCAATAAATTCAAACAGGAAGTCGCCATCTGGAAAGAAAATGGGTTGATTTATTACTACTGTGAAACCCAGATAGATAATAAACCCGATGAATACAGATGCAATCTTTTTGTTTTTAAAGATAAAGAATGGAAAGATTTGTTGAAAGGAGCCGGATATCCGGATCTTGACAAAATTTCTTAGTTAAAATAATATCGTATTCAAATTAAAAAATAGTTTAGAAAAACCTATTAAAACTCCCTATGCAGCAGCCTTATTATGTAATTGACTTCAGTGCGTCAGCATGTATGTTTGAAATCAGAATCAACGATTATCCGGTTATCCATATGAATGCTACCCACCAGGTTTCAACAATGGTTCCGATCAATTATGCTATTCTGGAAAAAGGAAAACAAAAGATTACAGCTTCTATTTTGCCTGTAGTAGGGCAAACGGAAATAGATCAGCAAGCGGAACTTCGATTCAATATAAAACTTTTTGATGTTGTCAATAATTTTGTATTTGATAAACAATTTGGAGAATATCAGTCTAAACCTGTAGAAGATAAAAAACTTCCCGTTATCCGGTATGAAAGTTCATTTGAGGCTGAGGTTCCATACACGTTGAATGCATGGCAGAACGGAACCGATCTTAAAGACGTTAAAGATTGCAGAGAAAAACTGAAACTGGTCTATGATAAAATTATTAAGCTCATTCAGGACGGAAAATATGATGAGTATAAACGACTTATTGCCGGAAGAGAAGGGAATATGGCTCAATCCATGTATTTATCCGGTCAGGAATCTGAAGGCAGATTTAAAGAATTACTCAAAGAATTCGAAGGAATGAAAGTTCAGCCACTTCCTGCTGATGCCATAATGATGCAGTATGCAGATAACAAGGTAGCTGTTTTAAAAAGACTCAACGGAGATGCCGCATTGTATCTGCTGGATCCCAAAACCGGAGAAGAACTGATGCTGGATATTACTTTCTATATCCCGAAAGGGAAAACTGATTTTGAGATTATTTAATTTTTAATAAACATATTATAAAAGGCTGGTATCATTCGAAAAAGAATAATGCCGGCCTTTTTAAAATAAAATGTATTTTTGAAATAGCAACAACCGGGAATCACAAAAAATAAAATGGAGAACAATAAAAAAAAGTCATTTGCAGGCTATATTATCGTAGGGATTATACTGCTCTGTTTCCTCTATTTTATTCTATGGCTAATTTTTAAAGAGAAAATGCCTTTTCATCAATATGCCTATGAAATAGCCAATAACTACGATGCCTATGCAGAAAAAGCATTAATTGTCCTTCCTTTGGTGTTTTTTGTTTTCATTTTTTTTACTGTAATGAGGCCAACTCCCGCTAAACGCTTTTTACGGTTACAGGCATCGCTTCCTACTTCAAAAATAAAATCATTGGCCAAAGGGCTTGTTGAGATTGAAGGGACACTCATCATGAAAACGCCTTTATCTTCCCCTGTAGATCATGAGACATGCATCGGATATTACTATACCATTGAGGATATTGACAGAGATTCGGATGGTAAAGAGTCTTATACAACAGTTCACAGAGAAACCCAATGCAATTCTTTTCAGATCAGAGATGAGACAGGAATCATAGAAGTGGAGCCGGAAGGAATTGAATTTGTTCTGTTGGGAGAAACCAATATAAGCAGCAACAACAGCAAAAGATACACAGAAACGCTTCTGAAAGACGGTCAAAAAATGCTCCTGGTAGGATATGCAGATTCTAAAAATGCAGTATCTTTTATCAGAAAAGATGATCACTATAAAGTGTTGGGGATCACCTCCTCATCAGGAATAACGGTGTGGAACAAATACCAGCCGTTATTGAGGTCATTTCTGTTTACCTGCTCTGCCATTCTATTAATAATCATTTATATACTTATACAATAATGAATCAGACTGTAGCCATCATATTACTCATTCTTCTCGCAGTAGTCATTATCAGCTTTTTGATCAATCTCTACAATAAATTGGTAATGCTTAAATTCAATGTTGAAAAAGCCTACGGCAATATCGATGTCGTTTTGAAACAAAGGGCAGATGAAATTCCTAACCTGGTTAACGTGGCAAAACACTTTATGAATTTTGAAGAAAACCTGCTCGCACGTCTTACCGAATTAAGAACTTCTTATAATACAACCACTGATTCAGATAAAAAAACGGCACTGGCAAATGAGACATCGAAAGCTTTATCATCCTTTTTTGCCGTTTCTGAAAATTATCCGGAATTGAAATCCAGTACTAACTTTCTGGAATTACAAAAAAGAATCTCTGAAATTGAAAATAAAATAGCGGACAGGAGAGAGTTTTTTAATGACAGTGTCAATCTTTACAATATCGGAATTCACGAATTTCCTAATGTTATTCTGGCGGGGATGCTGGGATATAAAGACAAGACCTTATTAGAAATAACAAGTAGTGAGAAACAATATGATGGAGTTCAGTTTTAATACTTTTTTCGGACTTGAAAGAGAAATGGCGGAACATCCGGAGATGGTTATTTTCGGAGCACTCTTATTCCCGCTGGTCGCCATGTTTCCTATTGCTTTGATAGGATGGATTTTTCGAAAGCTTAAGCTGAATATGTATCTCATTCATGCACTGCTTTATACTTTAATGTTTACCTTCTTATTAGGAGTTCTGACCATTTTTATTCTTTATTTTATCACAGACAAAAATGCAGTGAAGCTCATTTATTGCTGGCTCGCTGTTTTCACAGGAATGTTCTTTTTCAGCCTGATAAATACCAACACCATCACCAAAATGTTCACCGATTGGTCAAAAATTATTAAAGAAAAAGAGGGAAAGTGAGTTGAAAATGGATGTAGCCTGTGCGTGTCCAAAGTCGGATTGTTCATTCATCTTTGTTCCTTTACAACTTAGGATATTTATCACAAACTTTGCATCAAAAATTCCCTTAGAGATAAAAGCTTTAGCCAAAAAAAGCTGACCTCAAAAACAGAGGCCAGCCTTTATATGAAGTATTTTCTTATTATTTAACTAAAAACTGCATTGTAGTATTATCCAGTTTTAAAATATAAACTCCCTGACCAAGATTCTGAGTTCGGATTGAATTTCCATTTCTAAAAGGTTGATCAATAGTTTGCATTACTTTCCCCTGTAAATTATAGATCTCCGCCTTTTTAACATTTTGAAGATCTCCTTTTACAACAATTTCCTGATTAGTAATTGGATTTGGAGAGATTTTAAACGTATTTGTGGCCGCTCCTGCAGCTATATTTTGAACCTGTCTTGAAGCAGAACCCGAATAACAGCTCCATTTCAAATCATCAATTGCTACTCTGTTGCTTGTCGAATTATTAACAAGACTTACCACTACATTTCCTGAAATATTGATATTATTAATCGTCGTTGTTGCTGCCGTAGTACTGTACGGAATCGTTCCAACACTGGTACCGTTTACTTTCACGTCAAAAGTACCATTGCTACCAGAAAACTTAAGCTGAGTTGTTATCGTTAAAGAACCAATACCATTTGCGGAGCTTCCTGATGTTAAAGAACCGTTTCTTACAGTAATAGCTCTGGTATTGATAGTTTGATCCGTTCTTGCATCAGTAGCCGTCCACGAGATCCCGCTGTTACTCCATGATCTGGTAGTATAAGAAGCATTGTCTGCCGGAATTGTTTCAAAAGCTTCATTTACACATCCTGTTCCGGGATTAGTGGGATTGGTAGGTGTTGTTGTACCACCGCCAGTATTAGGAGAAGATCCCCATATTTGATTGACATAGCCCGGATTATCAATAAATGGATTTCTATTTCCCTGATAGCTATAAGAAGCATTATTTCTTTTAATCTCTGCCTGAGAAACCGGATCCTGATTATGCCAGGCCAGAAGAACGTTCAGTTCCCATGTCTGTAATCCCGGAAATGCAGAGCTTCCCAGCATATTTCCGGACGAAAATGAAGAAAGTTTACTTTGATATCTGGTGACGAAATAGAAAATCATACGAGCCACATCTCCTTTAAATTCATCAATAGGTTCAAAAACCACCCCGGAATATCCGGATGATGAAGAATTACCAAGCTTGGAACCGTTTTTAGAAGTAAAGGTGGCACTTCCTACCTTGCCGTAAGGATAATTACTTCTCATTCCATTTACTTTTCCGTCTGTTGCTCTTATAAAATTAATATCAGCAACCATCGGTGAAGCCTCACTAAATAAGCTTTGAGGAATTACATGCTCGCGGTTATAGCAATTTCCTTCCGTAGAATAAGTACCACATTGGTTGGTTCCCGGCATATATTTATAAGGATCTGGTCCTCCCGGTTTTTCTGAATAGATATCAAGGATTGAACCGTCATTTTCATAATCTTTATCGATGTCAGTTGTTTTAAAAGCAGTCCATAATCCATTATAGCCTTTGTCCTGATGACCGTTGGTAATAATGGTGCTTAATGCTGTTTTTAAAGCTGCACCGCTTAATCCGTTAGCAGCATTGTAGTACCCTGCAGGAGCCTGAGCATTGGCTAGCCCCGCAAAGAAAGTGAATAAAATAATTTTTTTCATATTAATATAATTTCAAACAAGAATACTATATTTTTATGAATAAAAAATTACATTATTGTTAATTTTGAAATGGATTGCATTCAGCTTTTATTGATAAGGATGAAAGGAGCTTTGATCATGCAGAATCAGTGGAACAGTTGTATTTTGAGAAACAATAATATTCAATAGAAACGGACTTTAGTCCGTTTAAATAAATGATAAATCTTCATAGGGCTTTAGCCAAAACCTGAAATTTCAATATAAATAACACAAATAATTTTCACGAATTTCACAATTATAAATGTTGTAATTTCATTTGGGGTTACTTATAAATATTTGCTTGGCTACATGAATAGAAATGGGCTTTAGCCCATTTAAATAATAGAAAGCATTCTATCTGGCTTTAGCCAAAACTTATTACATATTTGTTAAGGGCCACGTAAATACCTGATTAAATTTTCAGACAAATAAAAATGCCGGTACACAATTGCACCGGCATCTATATAGTAATAATTGATTTAAATCTTATTTTCTTTGTGGCGGATAATTTTTCATGATCTCAGCCATGATTTCCGGAATCTGTCTCTGTTTCGCTTTTGGTGAATCCACAGAAACTCCGCTTCCTATTCCTTGCCAAACCAGTTTATTGGTTTTGGAATCGATAAGGTCAACGATTAATGCTCCCTCATTGTAATTGCTCGTCCATGTTCTGTTCATACCAACTCCCCATCCGAACGGGCCACCCCATCCCCACATTCCGTAAGGTGATGTTGTATTGATATCCGTAATTTTTTTGTGATTAGCTTTTACGTTGACAATAAGATCAGGGTTTTCTCCGGACTGAAGTCCTTTGGTCTGAAGCTGTCTGGAAAGCTCATTCAAAACTCTGTCTTTATCAATATCATTCAATTTTAGGTCATCGATTCTTATTTTATATGTTTTATAAGAATTGAAATTGGCAGTTTCAGCATAATCTGAACGTACCTGAAAAGGGCTACAAGAAGTTAATCCCAATGTAGCTGCTGCCAACAAAATAAAAATATATTTTTTCATTTTATTTATTTTTTTTTGTCAATTTTAATGAATGTATCAGTCTTTTTATCGTACCCGTAAGGACAGTGTCTGCAACCACTTTTACAGCAGTATCCCCTTTTCAGATGGAACTTTTCTGTAAAAACTTTGTATCCCTGTTCATTATAGTAAAAGTCTTCACCTTCTTTGATGTCATAATGGGCCATAAGTTAAAAGCTAGTCAAAAAACTTTTTATATTTGTTATATGATAATTGTATGCCAAAAGCCATTAAAGAAATTAAAAATTAACGGCATTGCTCTCTTTCCCTTTATCTTCATTAGGAAACCCGAAGATAAGGAAAATAAAATACTTATCAATCACGAAAAAATCCATTTGCGACAGCAGTTGGAAATGCTTATTATTTTCTTCTACATTTTCTATGTCATCGAATATTATTACTGGGTTTTTAAACTGAAAGATGGATATCTCGCCTACAAAAGAATTTCATTTGAAAGAGAAGCCTATGCCAACGAACATAACCTGAATTATCTTAAAAAAAGAAGATTCTGGAATTTCCGGAAATACCTCTGAAACCCAAAATTTAAACACAAATAGCACAAATTATTTTCACGAATTTCACAATTATAAATGTTGCAATTTCATTTGAGGTTACATATAAATATTTGCTTGGCTACATGAATAGAAATGGGCTTTAGCCCATTTAAATAAAAGAAAGCATTCTATCTGGCTTCAGCCAAAACCTGAAATTTAAACACCAATAACACAAACAATTTTCACGAATTTCACAATTATAAATGTTGCAATCTCATTTGGGGTTACATATAAATATTTGCTTGGCTACATGAATAGAAATGGGCTTTAGCCCATTTAAATAAAAGAAAGCATTCTATCTGGCTTCAGCCAAAACCTGAAATTTAAATATAAATAACACAAATTATTTCCACGAATTTCACAATTATAAATATTGCAATTTCATTTGAGGTTACATATAAATATCTGCTTGGCTACATCAATAGAAATGGGCTTTAGCCCATTTAAATAAAAAATTTAAACACCAATAATTTCCACAAATTTCATAATTATTATACGGGTTAATTTATATTATCGGTAGTTAAAAAATTATAAAATAGTATAAAAAAACTCTCTCATTGTTTACGATATCTTTAACCAACAAATCTTTTGCTACTTTTGCAATAATAATATGAGCAGCTAAAGACCACAATGCTATTAAAACTCCCGACAGAAACTATTCCGATCCAGGAAATATCTATTGATAAAAATATAAAACTCTTTATTAAAAGAGAGGATCTGATTCACCCTCAGATTTCAGGAAACAAATACTGGAAATTGTTTTTTAATGTTAATCATTATCTGGATAACAAGCCTGAGAATCCTTATATTATTACTTTTGGAGGGGCATTTTCAAATCATATTGCAGCCGTTTCTGCTGTAGGAAATTTAGCAGGTATTCCAACATTGGGAATTATCAGAGGGGAAGAGTTGCAGAACAAATGGCGTGATAACCCGACCTTGCTTTTTGCCAAAAGAAATGGAATGAACCTGAAATTTGTCACCCGGGAAGAATACCGTCATAAAGAAAAACTGACCGAATTTTTGTCTGTGGAGTTTCCTGATGCACTGGTCATACCTGAAGGGGGAACTAATGAAGACGCTGTAGCAGGCGTAAAAATGATGCTCAATGAGCAAACAAAAGATTTTGACTATCTTTGCACCGCAGTTGGAACTGGAGGTACCATTGCCGGAATTTCAAAATTTTGTGAAGACAATCAGAAAGTTATAGGATGTAAAGTCGTTGACGATGCTTCACTGGAAAATAAAATATTTGAATTAACTTCGAAAAAGAATTTTAATCTAATAGATTCAGGATTTGGAGGTTATGGTAAAATAAATGATGAAAATGTCCGTTTTATCAATGATTTCAAAGAGAAATATGATATTCCTCTGGAACCGATTTATACAGGAAAAATGATGCAGAAGGTTTTTGAACTGATTGAAGAAGATTATTTTCCTGAAAACAGCAGGGTTTTATGCTTTCATACTGGGGGATTACAGGGGATTGAGGGAGCTAATCTGCTTTTAGAAAAACAGAATAGAAATTTAATTATATAAGTAAAATTGAAAAACATGAAAAGACTTTTCCTATCCATAAGCCTTTTAGTTTTATCAAAATTTTCTGCCCAAACCTGGGCAACCGAAGATCAGTATATTCAAAAGTTTGCTAAATATGCAGTAGAAGAAATGGAAAAATACAAAATTCCGGCTTCTATTACGTTGGCTCAGGGACTTTTGGAAACCGGCGGCGGACAAAGCAGATTGGCGCTTGAAGGTAAAAATCACTTCGGAATAAAATGTAAGGAAGACTGGACCGGTAAAACCATGAAGCATACAGATGATGCTCCTAATGAGTGTTTCCGGGTATATGAAGATCCAAGACAATCGTACGAAGATCACTCCATATTTTTATCTACAAGAAAATATTATGCAAACCTTTTCAATCTGGATATGAAAGATTACAGAGCGTGGGCGTATGGCTTGAAAAAAGCAGGATACGCAACCAATCCCCGCTATGCTTCAATTCTGATCACTAAAATTGAGAAGTATAAACTATATGAATACGACAATACCAGCTCGAATGAGGTATTGTATGCTGTTCTTAAAATGTACCCTGATCTGAAAGACGACCGATCTTTCATGGCTCAGCTGGAGCCGTCAAAATATGCCAGAAAAGCAAAAGAGCCAGTTACCGTGGAAGTTCCTTATAAGCAAACTTCTTACGCACAACAGCAGAAAAGGGTAGAGAGAATCAAAACCAAGGCGGAGATTCTTAATTCAATTCTTATCAAAAGCCATCCGAATGACGGTCTGAAATATATTGTAATCCCTGAAGATACTAATGTACAGTTCATTGCCAACAAATTTAAAGTCAGCGAAAGCAGACTTAAAAAATGGAATGAATTGGAAAATGATGCTTTAAAGAAAAACGATATTGTTTTCCTTGAATCCAAAAATTCTTCAGGAAATACAGCAACCTATAAAGCAGAGTCAGGTGAAGATATGCATGACATCGCTCAGAAATTCGGAATCAAATTACATAAATTATACGCCAAAAACAGAATGGATGAAGGGCAGCAACCATCCACAGGGCAGCTGATTTATTTAATTGATAAAAAACCACGAAACTAATACAATCTGAATGATGAAAATATTGAATATGAACACTAGATATCTGTTGATATTTTTGGTATTCATATCATGTAAAATATTTTCTCAGGAACAAAATTATATTCCTTACAGAAAAGGAAAGGTGTGGGGATTGTGTGATGCCGGTAAATTTATTACAGTACAGCCACAGTATAGCAGCATAAGTTGGTATGATGAGTCTGTAAGAGGGTTTCATGCTGAACTAAATGGTAAATTTGGAATCATTGGCCCCAATTCAACACTTGTTATGCCATTTATTTCAGATAAACCAATAGCTGTGGATAACGGTGAATTTTTGGTTTTTGATGGATGGAGTTACTATTATTATTCCATGAAAACAAGAATGCGTCTTGAAAAGCAAATCCAAACTACAGGACCTCCGGTTAATGATAGAGGATGGGTAAGAGGAATAGAACCATTCTATAGAGGAGATATAAAGGAAATCGTATTAAGCTGGGAAGATCTTAGTGATGAAGATATTGAAATGTTGAAGCCCTACAATAATGACCAATATGAGCTTAATTTTAAAAGAGATTTTATAGAAATAGGAGCTGGTGATACATATATTGGAATTTACATTCCTCAACTTAAGAAAATATTTTTAAACACGCCTGAGTTGGCGCATATAGGATGGAAGTATTATGGGGGAATTCCTTATATTTATACAATGGATACTTCGAATTTAATGGGACTCGTAGATGCATATTCCCGCGAGGTATATCCTAATAAATATCATGAAATTACTTTGGTAGATGTCGATCAGTTGATATATCTTTCAGAGCCTGATCCAAAGAATCACAATAATTTAATTTTTAAAACAATTCTTCCCAGTAATAGAGTATTAAACGGACGTTTTGAAAGTGCAATGGTAATTTTCAAAAATGGCCAGCCTTTTCAGTTATACTATACGATGATTAATGGGCAGAAAAATTATGCAGGAGAAGATGGAACCCTTTATTTTGAGGGTTAAATAATAAAAAATAGAAAATGAAATATCAAAGAAGTTCGGCTTTATTTGATGAAGCCTACAAATACATTCCGGGAGGAGTAAACTCTCCGGTACGAGCATTCAAATCAGTGGGAGGTGTTCCCGTTTTCATGAAATCAGCAAAAGGGGCTTACCTTACCGATGCGGATGATAATACCTATATCGATTACATCAATTCATGGGGACCTGCTATTTTAGGACATACTCATCCTGAAGTACTGGAAGATTTGAAACTACAGGCAGAGAAAGGATTCTCTTTCGGTGCTCCTACAGAACTGGAAACAGAAATTGCCAAATTTATTGTCGAAAACGTTCCGAATATCGACCAGATCAGAATGGTTTCTTCAGGAACGGAAGCTTGTATGAGCGCAATCAGACTGGCAAGAGGATATACGAAAAGAGATAAAATTGTAAAATTTGAAGGTTGTTATCACGGACATTCAGATTCATTCCTGATCAAAGCGGGAAGTGGTGCCGCGACTTTTGGAAATCCAAATTCTCCGGGAGTTACAGCAGGTACGGCTAAAGATACTTTGCTGGCTCGTTATAACGATTTTGAACAAGTAGAAGATTTGTTCCGTCATAATCCGGGTGAGATTGCAGCTGTTATTATTGAACCTGTTGCCGGAAATATGGGGTGTGTATTGCCTGAAAATAATTTCCTTCAGAATTTAAGAAGAATCTGTGATGAAAATGGGGCTTTATTAATTTTTGATGAAGTAATGACCGGTTTCAGATTAGCTTTCGGAGGAGCACAGGAACTTTTCAACGTTAAAGCTGACCTTGTAACCTACGGAAAAGTAATCGGAGGTGGACTTCCAGTAGGAGCTTTTGCAGGTAGAAATGAAATTATGGATCATCTGGCTCCAAAAGGTGGAGTATATCAGGCGGGAACGTTGAGTGGAAATCCACTAGCAATGAGAGCAGGATTGAAAACCCTTCAGTTGATTAAAAATGATCCTGAATTTTTCAACAGATTAGCCAAAACAACTGAAACTTTAGATTTTGGAATTGGAAAAATCTTAAACGAAAAAGGAATTGCCCACAGAATCAACAGAAAAGGTTCAATGATGTCTGTATTCTTTCACATCAACAGAGTGTCTAACTTTGATGAAGCACAGGAAGCCAATCATTCATTGTTCAACAACTTCTTTCACCAAATGTTACAAAACGGAGTTTATCTTCCACCAAGTGGCTATGAAACGTATTTCATCAGTGATGCAATCAAGGATAAAGAAATTGATATGACACTGGAAGCAGTAAGAAAATTTGAATATTCTAATAAATAATAAATGAGACCGGATTTTAGATCCAGTCTTTTTTTTGATGTTGCTTAGCTTGATAAATAACAATATCGGTGAAAGAATATTCAATAGAAATGGGCTTTAGCCCATTGGCAAAGAAATAAGGATTCCATTGGCTTTAGCCCAAACGTATAAAAATATTTGCCGGTAAAATAGTTGATCAAATAATAAATCATATAATTTAGACTATAAACAAGCATAAATCATACAGATTTTGTAATAAACCATACACTTTTGTCATAACACTTCTTTTTAATTTTGTCATAAATAGATTGGAAATGAAGACTTCAGACAATAATATATCCCGCAAAAGCTTTATAAGAAATTCAGCATTGGCAATGGCAGGATTAACTTTACTCCCTAATATCATGACAGCATCTCCATTTTTTGATGAAAAAAATATTTCGGCAAAAGGAAAATTAAGCCTTAAAAACGTTCGTCTTGAAACAGGATTTGAATACCAGGATGGGGAAGTTGCTTCAACGAAAACCGATCTCTTTTATATTGAAATTGAAAACGGAAAAATTACCAGGATAGCTCCTAATCAACCTAATTCCAAAGCTATAGATGCTAAAGGTCTGTTGATGCTTCCCGCATTTAAAGACATGCACATCCATTTAGACAAAACTTTTTATGGTGATAAATGGCAGGCGGTGAGAAAAAGAACGGGCGGCATTAAGGGAATGATTGAGCTGGAACAGAAAATGCTTCCTGAGATGCTCAAAAATTCAACTTTCAAGGCCGAGAAAATGATTGAATTATTGCAGTCAAAAGGAACCTCATTTGCCAGGAGTCATGTGAATATTGAACCTACTTCCAAGCTTCAGTCTTTAAAAAATCTTCAGAAAGCTTTAGACAATAAAAAGAAAGGATTTGGTGCTGAATTGGTTGCTTTTCCTCAGCATGGAGTATTTTACACAGATTCTGCACCTTATTTGAAAGAGGCAGCAGCAATGGATATTGATTTTATCGGTGGCGTTGATCCTTTCAACGTTGACGGTAATATTGAAAAAGTAGTAGATTTCACGGTTCAATTGGCATTGGATCACAAAAAAGGAATTGATATCCATTTGCATGAAACCGGTGATTCTGGATTGAAAACAGTAGAATATCTTATCAATAAAGTGAATGAAAATCCTTCCTTAAAAGGAAAAACATATTTAAGTCACTGTTTTATTTTAGCCAAATTAGAAGCAGCAAAACAGGAAGAAGTAGCTGAAAAGTTGGCTGAAGCACAGATAGGAATTGTTTCCACGATCCCATTCGGAAGACTGGTGATGCCGATTCCAACCCTATATAAGCATAATGTAACTGTGCTTACAGGAAATGACAGTATTGTCGACCACTGGAATACTTTCGGAACGGGAAGTGTACTTCAGAAAGCCAATCTAATGGCACAGTTGTACGGCTATTCAACAGAGTTTTTATTATCGAGAAGCTTAAAACTGGCAACTGTCAATGTTCTTCCGCTGGATGATAAAGGAACTCAACAATGGCCGAAGACAGGAGATCAGGCAGATTTTGTATTGTTAAACGCAAGCTGTTCTGCAGAAGCTGTATCAAGGATTTCGGAGGTAGAATCGTTGGTATACCAGGGAAATGTGGTTTTTTAAAATAACCAAATACGCTCAGCTATGAAAACCTTAATATTTCTATTGGTATTTGGCAGTTTGAGTGCCTGTGAAATGAAACATAATGACCATTCAAAAGAAAATGTTATGGCTCAGAAAAGTATTGTAGATTTTGTGAAAGCTAATGATATTACAGCCGTAAAATCGGCTTTAAATAATGGGGCAGATGTTAATACCACTGACAAAAGAGGACGTTCTCTATTGCTGCTGGCAACCATAGAAAAGCAGATGGAGATGGCAAAACTTCTGGTTTCCTATAAAGCAGATGTTAACCTTCAGGATAATCAATTAGACAGTCCGTTTTTGTATGCCGGAGCAACCGGGCAAACCGAATTGGTTGCATTGTTTCTCGAAAACGGAGCTCGTTTTGATGTGTTCAACAGATATAACGGCACAGCTTTGATTCCCGCCTGTGAGCGCGGGCATGTAGAAACAGTGAAAGTTTTGGTTAAAACAAAAGGTTTCCCAATCAACCATGTGAATCGATTGGGTTGGACGGCTTTAATGGAAGCGGTTATTCTGGGAAATGGAAGCGGGAAATATCAGGAGATTGTTCAGATTTTAAAAGATCATGGAGCAGATCTCAATATTCCGGATCATTCCGGGAAAACTCCTTTGCAACACGCAGAGTCGTTAGGATTTAAAGAAATTATAAGGATATTAAAGCCTTAGAATAAAGTATTGGTAAGCCAAAATATTCGTAGCCTTGTCAAGGTTTTAAACCTTGACAAGGCTGTGAAATCTACGAATCAAATATTTTTTATTGCTTTTTTAATCTCAAAAATAATTTTTAACAGATTATTCTCTGTTATTGATATACGCTTAGATATATAATTGAGTTGGTGCTTAACCACAAAAGATCCATCATTTGTTTCTTTTGTGGTTATTTTAATTTTTTCTCCCGGGAATTTTATTAATTTTAAAAGAAATTAAGGTAGCGTGAGTTATCATACAGATCATTTTCCCATTTTAGGAATTCAGGAGTTCAGTGAGAATCAGCTCAAGGGCTGTAATCTTCTGTTTAATGAACTCTACGGGGCACGTTCCATCGATGAGCCTCATAAACACGATTTTTTTATCATCAACCTTTTTGAACACGGTGTAGGATCCCACACGATTGATTTTACAGAATATCAGGTACAAGATTATCAGATTCATCTCGTTTTTCCGGATCAGGTGCATCAATGGGTGATTGAAAAAGAAACCATAGGTTATCAGCTGATGATCAGCAGAGATTGGTTTGAAAGCTTTTTGCCTTCGTTGAGATTTTCGGCTTCCTATTATCACAATCATCCCGTTATTAACCTTTCTAAAGAGGCTTTTGAAACATTCAGGTATGAATTTAAAGCCATTCAGAAAGTATTGAATGAAGAAAAAATCTTCTGGGAACTTATTCAGAAAAGAAGTGAATTGATTGGCCTGTTAGTGAGCAAGTGTATGGAAGGTGCTTTTAAAGACTTTGAAATGTACCATTCAAATCCGATTATTTCCAAATTTCTACACTTGATTGATGAGCATTTCAAAACGGAAAGATCAGTTTCTTTCTATGCAGATAAGCTTAATATTTCGGCAAACTATCTCAATATTGTTTGTAAAAAAAATCTTAATTCTTCAGCTTCATCGTTGATTCAGGATCGTATTTTATTAGAAGCCAAGCGTCTTTTAAAAGTCTCGGAAATGTCAGTGAAAGATATTGTTTATGATCTCGGATTTTATGATCACGCCAGTTTTTCCAAATTTTTTAAGGCACAAACCGGTATGACGCCTTCTCAGTTTAAAGAATAATTCATACAAAACAAGACATAATTGATACACCTGTTTTACCTTGAAACAGATGTAATTTTGTATTGTTAAAATTTTAAAACATGCAATTTCCATATCAGTTAAAAGCAAAAGGAAAATATTCTCTGAAAAATGTACGCCTGGAAACAGGTTTTGAATATGACAATGAAGAAGTAATCGGAACAAAAACTGCCCTTTTCAGCATTGATATTGAAGATGGAAAAATAAAATCAGTGCTGGCAAATAATCCTGCTTCTGATGCCATTGATGCTAAAGGTTATCTGATGCTTCCAGCCTTCAGGGATATGCACATTCACCTTGATAAAACATTGTATGGACTTCCCTGGCAAGCCCTTTCGCCAAAAAGGAAAACGGTGAAAGATATGATCACTTATGAGCAGAAGATTATTCCCGAGTTGCTGAAAACGTCGGTGGATAGGGCAGAACAGCTGATCAGTCTCCAACAACATTACGGAACTCATTTTGCAAGAACTCACTTTAATATTGACCCCACTTCCGGATTAAAATCTCTTGAACATCTTGAACAAGCTCTTGAAAACAAAAGAGATTCTTTTAAAGCCGAGTTGGTAGCTTTTCCGCAGCATGGAGTGTATTATACCGAGTCAGCGCCGTTGATGAAAGAGGCTGCACAATTGAAAAGTGTAGGCTTTATTGGTGGCCTTGATCCGTTCAGTATTGACGGAAGTATTGAAAAAGTAATGGATTTTACCGTACAACTTGCTTTGGATCATGGTAAAGGAATAGATATTCACTTACATGAAGTAGGAGATTCCGGAATGAAAACCATCAATTACCTCATCGATAAAACCATTGAAAATCCAACACTTCAAGGCAAAACATTTGTAAGTCATGCTTTTGCTTTAGGTCATCTTTCGTCAAAAGAAACAGAACAAATTGCTGAAAGACTAGCAGAAGGTAAAGTAGGAATTGCCTCTTCTGTTCCTTTCAAAGGAACCATAATGCCTATTCCGACATTGAAAAAATACGGAGTAGAGGTATTGATAGGAAATGATAATGTTCAGGATTACTGGAGTACATTCGGATCAGGAAATATGTTGCAGAAAGCTAATCTCATTGCTGAATTGTATGGATATGCTACAGAACTTGCTTTGTCAAGAGCACTGCAGTTTGCAACGCAAAGCATTCTTCCATTGGATGAAAAAGGAAAACAGCAGTGGCCGAAAGCCGGTGATGAAGCAGCAATCATCCTTACAGATGCTTCATGCTCTGCAGAAGCCGTTTCAAGAATCTCGAAAATAGAAGCCCTGATGAATGACGGGAACCTGTTTTGGAGAAGTTAAATAAAAGTATATATATTTTTTATACACTTGTTTTTTGTAATCGGCCATTGGAGTTTTCTGGTGGCCTTTTTTATGAGTAATGAGTAATGAATGATGAATGATGAATGATGAATGATGAATGATGAATGATGAATGATGAATGATATAGTGGTTAAGCATCAAAGTCTGCACTACAATATCAATAGGAGTGGGCTTTAGCCCGCTCAAATATAAAAAATCAGATACCATTGGATTTAGCCGAAACTTACAGAAAAAATAGCCTTTTTTGTTCTTAACATTGATCCGCGGGATTTCCCAATATTAACATCTCTTAACTTTATACTTCCCCGAAATCTGCAAGATGACATAAATGCATTAAAAAAGCCTCTGGAAAATATCTCCAAAGGCTTTCTATTTAAAATTAATCTAACTACTGTATTTTATAAATTATAGTTTGTCCAACCTGCATACCAAGTATCATTAGCATCAGCTACTGCACCTCTGTATGTTACCGGTTTGAACCAAGAAGTTAATTTAGCATTTGTAAATGTTCCTCCTGTTAATAATGGTGAGCCTGCTGCTGGAGCGAAGTTTGGAGTAGTTCCTGCCGGAGCCCAAGCACCTGCAAGTTTTACATCAGCTGTAGAAGCAAGAATCGTATTTCCTTTAGCATTAAACCATGTGGTAAGATCGGCTAATGTATAACTTGTTGGAGACGATGTAGAAGCTCCGAATTTTAAAGGAGTTGTGTTTCCAGCAAGGATATTGTTTTCAAAGAATAATTTATTACCAACAATATTATTGTCTGTTGGAGTTCCTTTAGTGGCATCAATGAATAAACCAACCGGGAATCCTGTGAATGCAGAGTTGAATACAGAGATTGAAGAATTTCTTCTGATCTGTAAAGCATTCTGGAATAGTGAGTTGATTGAACCCGGAGCAGAAGAATTGATTGGCCCGATGATCGTCATGTTAGAGAATGTTGCTGATGTCTGAGGCGTTAAAGAAGAACCGTTAGCATCATTATCAGATTCAAATGCGTTAGAACCGGAAACGTCAGCTACCTGAGAATCTCTTACCGCGATACCAAACTGGATATTTCCTGAGAAACCGTTGTCTGTATCGAAATCATCATCAAGACCTTTGTATGAAATAAGGTGAGAACAGTTTACCGTTCCTCCGAACCACTCAAAACTATCATCATTAGCGTAAGCAACTTCTACGTAATCTACCGTTGTACCGTTACCAACACCTCCGAACGTTAATCCGTTGATCTCTTTATCCGGTAAGAAAGCATATCCTGCGTATTCAATTCTTACATATTTTAGGATACCGCTGTTGTCAGCTGCATTAGTACCTCCGTAAAGACCAAGTCCCTCAGAGTTGTTGATACCTCCTTCAATTTCTCCAACTCCGTTTTGTCCACCAAAAGATGCGTTGGTAGGTGCATTACCTAAAATTACAACACCCGCCCAGTCTCCTCTTTTCGGACTTGGTTTTTCTGAAGTGAAGATAATTGGGTTCGCAGCAGTACCTTCTGCCATGATTTTACTTCCCTTGGTAATGATCAAAGCACCATTTTTATCAGCCTCACCTACAATTTTTGTACCTGGCTCTATCGTTAAGGTTGCTCCGTTTGTTACATATACTAGTCCTCTCAGCTTATATATTTTATTAGCTTTAAGGGTAAGATTAGATGTGATTTTTCCTGAAAGAATAAGGTTTTCAGTCTCTCCGTTTCCGTTACCTCCACCTTGAACGATGGTTGGCCCATCTTCCTCTATATTTCTACATGCGGTAGTGGATACTAGAGCGCCAAGCATTAAAGAATATAAAACGAACTTTTTCATGTTATAAAGAATTAAATTATTTTTATTAGATTATATTGTTAAAAATTGTATCCCAGTGTTAAACTGATATTGGTTCCTGTTACTCTTTCTATAGCAAGAGCATCTTTGTTGTCGTATTTACCGTTGTCATTAAGATCATGATAGAATTTTGCACGACGGTTCAGGATGTCAGAAATATTAAGTTTGATTTCTCCTTTTTTGTTCCAGATTTTTTTAGCTACCTGGAAATCTAAAAGAGGTCTTGGAGCTTCCCAGATTGGTGGAACCTGATCATTTCCTACATAAAGAATTCTTCTTCCAATCATGTTGAAAAGAACAGTAGAAGACCATCCTGATTTTTCAGCATCATACTGAAGACTTAGGTTGATCGTGTAAGGAGACTGCCCCTGCATCGGTCTGTCGATTTTGGTAGCCTCATCCGTTACTCTGTTCTTGATGTAAGCGAAGTTTCCACCCAATGTAAAGTTTCTAAGTGCACTTACAAAATCAAGTTTTTTTCTGAATTCAGCTTCAATTCCGTAAGCATCAGCCTTATCTACGTTAAGGTAGTTGAAGGTATTACTCGTTCCTACCCCTGATTGATTGAAATATAACTCGATTGGTTTTTTGAAGTTTTTATAGAAACCTGCTACGGAAATGATCTCTCCGTTTCTTGGATAAAATTCCCAACGAAGGTCAGCACTTGTAATTTTAGTTCTTTCAATAGACTTGTTACCGATGACAGTAGCTCCCAAATCAAAATCATAATATGCTAAAGGAGAAACCTCTCTGAACTCAGGTCTTACAACAGTTTGTGAACCGGCAAGACGAATATTCATTTTTGGATTTACCTTGAAAGTCAGGTTAAGTGCAGGTAAGAAGTCTGTGACACGGGTATTTACAAAACGGTCATCACTTCTTTTTGTGCTTCCTACCAACTGGTCAAAGTTCTCAACTCTTAATCCCCAGATGGCTCTTAACCAAGGTGTGAAGTTGTTGTCAAACTGTAAATATCCTGCATTAAGGATGGTGTTGGCAATATATCGGTATTGGTTTCCGGCAATTTCATCAAAAGTAAATCTACCATCAGTACCAAAATTCTCTGGATTGAAAATCGTTTCGAAAGGTTGAGAAAGTAATCCCTGGTTAGATCTTTCAAGTCGTACTGAGAATGGTCTTGAATTGTAAACCCTGTCTTTTACCTGGAATAAATATCCTCCTTTGATCGTCTGCTTTTGTCCGAATAAAGTAAATGTTTTAGAGATATCTCCACCTGCATTATAAAGATAATCGCTTAGTGTAGAATAGAAAACACTTCCTGACTTCTGAGAAAGTCCATTAGAGATCAACGCTAAATAAGGACTTCCCGGTTGGTCAGTATATTGATTGTACTGTAAACGCTGTAATAAAGGAATATACTGATCTAGGATTCCGAAACTTCCGTACCAGTTTACAGTAAATCCTCCAAGAGCGTCTATTTTATGAGTACCGGTAAGGGTAGAATTATAGAACGTGGTCTGCTTGAATCCTATTTCCCTTGCGATAATATTGGTTCCGTTAATCGGATCGAATTCAAAATCTTTTCCTGTTCTGAAAGACATATGGTTCACCGTATTGTTGGTGATGATGTTCTTCAGGGAAATTTTGTTGTTGCTGTTAAGCTTTAAAGAAAGGTTCAACATCCCTCCCAGAATAACATCATTGCTGTATTTTTCAGTAAAATAATCAAAGTTGGTATCGGCAAGTTGGTTGTTGATGGTAAAGAAACGGTTGGTAGATTCAGTTCTTCTTTTACTGTTGCTGTAATTTAAAACGGCAATCACTCCCAAATCTTTTCCGAAAACTTTGGTATTGAAACCTCCGTCCAGCTGTAAACTGATGTTCTCAGGATAACCAACACTATTATAACCAAGATTTTTTGTGTATCCTTTACCGATTTCTGTTTTCTGAGCCTCGGTCAAAATACTGAAAGCATTTTTTGCAGGCATATTGGTTGGTAGCTTTCTGGTTCCATCATCAATTCCTACAAAATCCCATTTTCCACCTTTTTGCATGAAGAATTCCTGGCCCATGGTTGCTGTATTTCCTCCTACACCAACTTGTACATTAAAGAAATCTTTATTAGGAATATCTTTCGTATTCACCTGGATTAATCCACCTGCCCATTCACCGGTATATTCAGGAATGAAGGTCTTGTTGATGACAAGCGTTTCGATAACGTTGGCTGGGAAAAGGTCGAAAGAGAAAGTCTTTCTGTCAGGCTCAGTACTTGATAACTGAATACCATTCAACATAGCCTGATTATAACGGTCTGACAGACCTCTCACTACAATATATTTTCCGTCAAATAAACTTACCCCTGAAACTCTTTTCAGAACTTCGCCTGTGTTTCTGTCCGGACTTCTTTTGATGGCTTCAACTCCGATAACCTGAGAAACTACTCCGGCATTTTTTTGTAATCCGATGGTAGAGGCTATGGTTTCTTTTCTGGCGTTTGATCTGATCACAACTCCCTCAATTTCCTTTTCTTTGGCAGATGGTTTGTCAAGAACGATATCAAGGTGAGTATTGCCATCGTTTTTTACAATAACCTCACTGATCTCTTTTCTGTTGTATCCGTTGGAGCTTACCGTTATGATATAGTTGGTACCGGGTGAAAGGTTGATAGAGTAGTATCCGGAAATGTCAGTCGTTACTTCCTGATCATTTACTTTTACTTTTACTCCTTCTATAGGGGTGTTATCTTTCTCGTCCAATACCCTACCTTCCAAAATCTGGCTCTGTGCAAAAGCATAGCCAGCAGAAAATAAGGCAAGTAGCACAATGCTCTTGTGGAGTTGTTTTTTCATTATTACTTCTTTTACTTCTTTTTCAAGGGCAAAATAAAGGCTAAGTTTTTAAGAAAACTTTAGGAGAATTTTAATTAATTGTGAAGTTTGTATTAATAGATAACTCCTATTTTTCGTTATCAAAAAATGTTTTTTATAATTATATTTTTTTTGTTTATTTCCAATATGGTTTCGTATATTTGATTTTTATGTAAATATTTCTTATTTTTATTGTTGATTTTTGAATTTGAAATAAGAAATTGGTTTTTTAATAATTAGTTAACATAACATAAATAAAGAAGACCGCCGAAAATAAGTACTTTTGTGGGAATTCTTAAACTAGAAGATGAGCAAAAAAATTCTTTTAATAGACGATGAACTGGACATTTTAGAGATTCTGTCTTACAATTTGGAAAAAGAAGGATATGATATCCATACCGCAACAAATGGTAATGAAGGTATAGAAAAAGCAAAGGAAATAATTCCGGACCTAATCCTACTAGATGTAATGATGCCTGAAAAAGATGGTATCGAGACCTGTCAGGAACTTCGTAAAGTGAAAGAACTTCAAAAAACACTTATTGTTTTCCTTTCCGCAAGAAGCGAAGAGTTTTCACAGTTGGCAGGCTTCCAGGCTGGTGCCAATGATTATATCGTAAAACTGATCAAACCGAAAATCCTTATCTCTAAAGTAAATGCATTATTACAGCTGACCTCTCAGGTTTCTGATAATGCTAAGCTGATTGAAATCGGTGATCTTGTCATTGATAAAGATAATTTCAGAGTTTCCAAAAGCGGACAGCAATTTCTCCTTCCTAAAAAAGAATTTGATCTGCTATACCTTTTGGCTTCCAATACTGAAAAAGTTTTCAAGAGAGAAGAGATTCTGGAAAAAGTTTGGGGGAACGATGTAATTGTAGGAGAGAGAACTATTGACGTTCACATCAGAAGGCTTAGAGAAAAACTAGGAATCAATACAATTCAGACATTAAAAGGGATTGGATATAAGCTGATCGTTTAATCATTTAAAAATCCTAACTTTACGTTCAATCATTAAAACTTTGTAAAATTGAAATTTTACAGACTTACCCTCGTTGCCGCTTGTTTATTAACAATGGTAATGCTTTTCTTAGTGGTCGTTTTCGATTCACTGAAAGATATCTATTACGAAACCCCTCTATTCAAGACGGGACTGTTAATATGTGTTTTGCTGATCTTTGCCATCAACTTTGTTGTATTGGAACTTCTTTTCAATTATTACGGAAGGAAGCAGGTGAAAGGCCTTTCCCAAATCCTTCCTCAGGAAATTGTTCAGGACAATGACGAAAATATTACCATCAAACAGCTTGGTGAAAGATTCTCTGATCTGAACCAGCAGCAGGTAACGGAAATCGACATGATGAAGGAAATGGAAAGCTACCGTAAAGAATATATTGGCAATGTTTCCCATGAACTGAAGACTCCTTTATTTTCGATTCAGGGATATGTAGAAACCCTAAGGGACGGTGGTGTAGATAACCTTACCATTCGTGATAAATACTTGGAAAGAATTGATCAGTCTGTTGAAAGGCTTATCGCCATTGTTACAGATCTTGATATGATCAATAGATTGGAAGCAGGAGAAATCAACCTTACTGTTTCAAAATTTGATGTGAATCTCCTCATTGAAGAAATTTTTGATCTGCTTGATCTTGAGGCTGAGAAACGAAATACTACCTTACAGATTCAAACCCTTCATCCACAGATTTTTGTAGAAGCAGATAAACAGAAGATTTCTCAGGTTTTCATCAACCTCATCTCCAACGCGATTCATTATGCCAACAGACAGGAAGCTAAAGTGATTGTAAAAACCAGTGTTTTAAAAAATAAAGTGCTGATTGAGGTCATAGACAACGGAATGGGAATCAAATCTGAATTGCTCCCAAGAATTTTTGAAAGATTCTACCGCGTAGAAACCAGCAGAAGCAGAAGAGAAGGCGGTTCCGGATTAGGATTGGCCATCGTAAAGCATATCCTTGAAGCTCATAACGAAAACATTACCGTTGAAAGCGTTTACCTTGAAGGGACGAAATTTAGTTTTATGCTTGAAAAAAGCAAATAATCCCGTCAAAATGTAAGAAAAAAAAATATTTTAAAAAATCCTGAAATATTTTTTTGTCACATGTCATTTATTATATATTTGCACCAGAGATTTATCATAATTATAAAGGCAAAAAAGTAATTTAAGAAACTGATATGGTTTACAAAATCCGCGTAATATTAGATGCGAAAGAGGATATTTTCCGTGATATTGAAGTTAAGGGAAAACAAACATTATGGAACTTACATTTAGGAATTAAAAGTGCATTCAGTCTGCAGGGAGACGAGCTATCTACTTTTAATCTGTTAGAAGATGACGGTACGATAGTAAAAAGTGTTCCATTGGAAGATATGAGTGATGATGGCGATGGGGAGATTATGTCAGACGTATACATTGATGAAGCTTTCGAAGCAGTAGGTAACAAAGCTCAGTTCCAATATGGACTTCTTGATCTTTGGGAATTCTTCTGTGAGCTTGTTGAAGTTATTGAAGAAACAAAAGGGGTCAATTACCCGATCACAGTATACAGATTTGGAAATGTTCCTTTGAAGGCTCCTAGCAAAAACGGTAGCTCAGGAGGATCTAAAAAGAAATCAGCAATGCCTCTGGCAGATGATGAGTTTGGCTTTGATGACGATTTTGGAGCAAGTGGAAACTTCTCCGATGAAGATGACAGCTTTGATGATGAGGAAGAAGAAGACTACAACGATGACGTTTTCGATGATGAGGATGACAACGATGAGGAAAGATAGGAGGTGATACAATATAGGCCCTGGATTTTGATCTGGGGCTTTTTTTATGGCCAAAACCAAAGAAACAATTCTTACTTTTGTTAAAAATTGATTCATGAAAAAATTAATTTTATTAGCCATTATTGGTCTGGGAATTGTTTCCTGTACCACTCAAAAAAATACCAGGAAGATGACACAATTGCCAAAAGATTGGAAACATACTACAAATATCTACGAAGTCAATATCAGACAATATACCCAGGAAGGAACTTTCAAAGCATTTGCAAAAGAAATGCCCCGCCTGAAATCAATGGGAATACAAACACTTTGGTTAATGCCCATTACCCCCATTGCCCAGCAAAATAAAAAAGGAAGTCTGGGAAGTCCATATGCAGCAGCAGATTATACCTCAATTAACCCTGAGTTTGGAACTTTGCAGGATTTTAAAGATCTGGTGAATGAAGCTCACAGATTAGGCTTTACGATTATTATCGACTGGGTGGCCAATCATACAGGTTGGGATCATGTATGGACGAAAACACATCCTGAATTCTATTTAAAAGATCCGGACGGGAAATTTCATATTGCCTCAGGAATGGATGATATCATAGAACTGGATTATAAAAATCAGGAAATGCGTCTGGCAATGATCGATGCCATGAAATTCTGGGTGCAGGAAACCAATATTGACGGTTTCAGATGTGATCTGGCTTCCTGGGTTGAAGTTGATTTCTGGCAGCAGGCACGTCCTGAAGTGGAAAAAGTGAAACCTCTTTTCTGGTTGGGAGAGTTTGATGAACTGGAAAGTCCGGAATATGGAAAAGTATTTGATGCCAGCTATTCCTGGAAATGGATGCATAAATCAGCAGATTATTACAAAAAAAATGAACCTCTTCAGGAATTAAAAGACCTGTTGGTACAATATTCCAATATCGGGGATGCCTCAATGAGAGCCTGGTTTACATCGAATCATGATGAAAATTCATGGAACGGAACAGAGTATGAAAAATATGCAGTGATTGCAAAACCTATGGCCGTATTTTCTGCAACATGGAACGGAATACCTCTTTTATATTCAGGACAGGAGCTTCCTAACATGAAAAGATTGGAGTTTTTTGAAAAAGATGTGATCAAATGGACCAATACCTATCAGGTAGCTGATTTTTATAAAACGTTATTAGAGTTAAAATCTTCCAATCCGGCCTTAAGAGGAGGAGATCCAAATGTTACAACCTACTTTTTGAATACAACAGCTAACGATAAAATTTTAGCTTACATAAGAAAAAATGGAAATGATGAGGTTTTAGTAGTCTTAAATATGTCAAAAGAACCTGTTAGTTTTAGTATTGAAGATCAACAGCTATCCGGAACTTTCAAAAATGTATTTGAAAAAAACAGACGAAATTTTGACGAAGGAAAAGATTTCAATTTCAAGGTGTCAGACTACGCGGTTTTTGAAAAATAAGACAAGAAGCCATTAAAGTTCTGGCAGCAGTTCTAAAACCTTTACCATAAGTTTTTAAAAGGTACTTATTCCCCTCCGCTGGAGGGGTGTCAAAATCTTTGATTTTGACGGGGTGGTTTCCCATACACACACATAAAAAAATCAATAATTTAAAATGAACAAACAAGCAATAATAAATATCATTAAAGCTAAGATCACCGATAAAATCCAAAATTTTGAAAATCTGATTGCGGAGACAAGAGCTTCCAACAACGATACAAAAAGCTCAATGGGAGATAAATATGAAACAGGACGTGAAATGCTTCAGCAGGAAATCAATAATCTTCAGCGACAACTTAATGAAACATTGAATCAACAGGCTGTTTTACAGAAAATAACTTCCGATCCTTCCGAAAAAGTTCAGAACGGAGCATTGGTGAAAACCGATAAAGGGTTATTTTATATTTCGGCTTCGATGGGAGAAATTTCTATTGATAAACAAAAGATTATGACTGTTTCTGCAGAATCACCGTTGGTGAAGGCTATGTTTGGCAAGAAAATGGGAGAGACATTTACCATTAATAATATACATCAGAATATTGAAAATATCTGGTAAATTAATTTAAATGGGATTATGAAGCTAAAAAATTTACTTCTGTTTGCGTTTTTATTAGGCAGTGTATGGATCAACGCTCAAATTCGGGCCGGTGTATCAGGTAAAACATTTGATCTTGCCTCGGTAAGCCTTACGGTAGAAGGATTTATTATTACAATGGATTCCCAGGGAGCTATTACTGATTTCTACTCTCCGAATCAGGACGGTAAAATTGATTATTATGATAATGATAGTTTTTTTGATCAATATAGATCCGGAAAAATTAAGAGTATAGGAAATGTCAAAATAGATTATTATGATGACATGGATAAAAACAGTGAAAAGTACGGTAAACTAAAAAGTATCGGAAATATCAGATTTGAATATTGGGATAATCCTGTTTTTAATAAAGAAAAATTTGGGAAAGTAAAGAGAATCGGAAGCTATGGCATCGATTATTGGCCAAGTGACATTATTGATAACAGCAGATATGGCAAGCTTAAATCTATCGGAGACATTTCCATTGATTATGGGGTAAAAGATATTATTGATGACAGTAAATATCAAAAGCTTATCAAATTCGGGCCTGTGAAGCTTGATTACTGGGATGATAAGTTTATTGAGAAAAATAAATATGGCCAACTGAAATCAATCAGTGGGAATAATGACAAGATTAATGTCGTTAGATTATAATAAAAAATTTTATTGACTTAATTTATCTGTAGATCTCAGATACACAACGGTTAATAGAAAACAGATATTTGTTTCATACAAAGCATTCATAAAACGGATGCTTTTTTTGATGCTTTTTTAGTAAATTTGAACCATAAAATTCCTTTCAAAATGCAAAATTACCTGGATCTTTTACAACATATTTTAGACAACGGAACCGATAAAACCGATAGAACCGGCACTGGTACCAGAAGTGTATTCGGTTATCAGCTAAGATATGATTTGTCAAAAGGCTTTCCTTTGGTAACGACTAAAAAAGTGCATTTGAAATCCATTATTTACGAATTACTTTGGTTCTTGAAAGGTGATACTAACATCAAATATCTTAATGATAATGGCGTAAGTATATGGGATGAATGGGCTAATGAAAATGGTGACCTGGGGCCTGTTTATGGTGCCCAGTGGAGAAGCTGGAATGGGGCAGACGGAAAAGTGGTGGATCAGATTACAGAAGTTATTGATCAGATTAAAAAAAATCCAGATTCCAGAAGATTAATTGTATCCGCATGGAACGTTGCGGAAATTCCAAATATGGCTTTGGCTCCTTGTCATGCTTTATTTCAGTTTTATGTAGCTGATGGAAAACTGTCGTTGCAGCTTTATCAGAGAAGTGCTGATGTGTTCCTTGGAGTTCCGTTTAATATTGCCAGTTATGCATTATTATTGATGATGGTAGCACAGGTTTGTGATCTTGAAGTAGGAGATTATGTTCATAGCTTTGGAGATGTTCATATTTACAATAATCACTTTGAGCAGGTGAACAAACAGCTTTCAAGAGATACAAGGCCACTTCCTGTCATGAAACTTAATCCGGAGATCAAGGATATTTTCGATTTTGATTTTGAAGACTTTACACTGGAAAACTATGACCCGCATCCGGGAATCAAGGCTCCTGTAGCGATTTAATATTATCCTGCATATCCTTTTTTAATTGCGATAATTCTATTATTTTTGACAAGGGCGAGAATTCAGGTTCCCGCACGAATTTTGAAAAAATAATATGAAGAAAAATGTTAGAAACAGTTATTTGATATTCCTGAATATTCTGATAATTGCCTATACCCTCTATATAAGTCTGTCTGTTTTTAGAGAAAAAGTAATCGTATCGGATGATTTAAGCAAGGTATATGAATCTAAATTTATTTCAGAATCCTATTTCAGCTACATTTATTCTTTTCTGGATTCTACGACCATGGCTGCAAGGCCGGTTTCAGGATTTGTGACAGGTACTTTAATTTTTCTTTCCAGGCATAATGAATCGGTATATCTGCTTGGGTTACTATTTTTTCCGCTTTCTTTGATTGTAATGTATTGGGTGATACAAAAGATCATTTCAACAGAAATGGCCAGCCTGATCACTCTGCTGTATTCATGTTCCGTAATCGGTACGAGTATTCAGTTTTCATCCATTATGCTCAATTCCAATCTGGCAACGATCTTCTTTTTACTGAGTATCTATTTCATTTACGTCCGCCAAAAAGTTGTTATAAGTTCGCTCTTTTTTATAGCATCAATATTAAGTTACGAAATTTTCCTTCCCTTAATCCTTCTCCCTTTATTTCTTATTAAAGGAAATAAAAAAAGGATTGCATTTGTAGTACTGACATTGGTGGCTGTTGTTATTTTCAGAAAAATCATTCAGCCAAGTCTGTTTGTTAACTCTTACCAAAGAGATGAAGTAGATAAAATTTTCGAACTTAATAGAGTAGCACAGATTACAGTTTATGCTGCAAAATTATTTTTCAAAGATATTTTCGTCGGGATCTTTAAAGGAATATCCAATAGTAAAAATTTAAATGTTTTAGAATGGATATTAGCCTTGAGTATTTCTGCAGGCGTCTTTAAAGTATTTTCCAATTATGATTTTAAAACTGAGCTGCAGGGTTTCAAAAGGATTAATATCATTTCTGTTATCGCTATTTTATTGGGACTAAGTATCTTTCTTTTTTCATCTTATATTCCTACTATTTTTGGATTTGATAACCGTAATCTCGGTGCGATAAGGTTTTTTTATACCTTATTTATTATTTCAGGAATTATTTATCTATCTGTTAAAATAGGACTTGGAAGCAAAATGATCAGTGCTTTCTTTGCAGTCATTGTCTTTCTTCTGATCGTGACCAATATCAGTGTGAAAAATTCCTGGATTTATACCGGTAAATTCAACCATGAGCTATTCAGCAAGCTAAAGACGGTCCTTCATGAAAATCATATCGAAAAAGGAGAGGTGTGTATAAGCTTTGATATGTTTAATGAGCTTAAAAACAATCCAAACTTTACCCTAAGAGAACCTGTTTTTTATAACAACTGGGAAAGCCCTATGTTATGTGAAATGAATGGTATTGATTCTAAAAAAATTCACGTGTATAACAAGGAAAGAAAAACCGATTGCAGTCTTATATTCCTATACAAAAACGGAAAAATAGTTAAGGCAAAATAATCATGTGAAAAACGTTCCTACATAATTTTGAGTTAGCAATTTCCTTGAGAGGCATCAAAATGTTGTATTTAAAGTCTGTTTCGAAGAAATATCTCCTTAAAAAAGCTAAGGAAGGTATTATCATTTCTAAAAATTAGTTTTAACTTTGAAAGAACTTGATTTTCACCCTTCATCAGAGAAGGAAACTATAATATACCTAATCACAAACAGATCATGAAATATTTAAAAATAAATGTGGAAAACAATGCAGATATTGAAGTTCTTAAAAATGTCATACTTCAATTAAAAGGTGTTGCATCAGCAGAAATCATCGACGATGAAAACCCCGAAAGTGAACTGAAAAAAGCTTTTGCCAAAACAAAAGAACAGTTGAAAACGGGAGACTATGAAACACTTGTCAATGATATTTTTGACATTCTGACTAAAAATAATCCTAAAAAATAATAAAGTAAAGAGATGAGAAAGGCCATTTTATCAATTGCTATCCTTGGAATTTTGTTTTCCGCCAACGTAGCAGCACAAACTGATACCTCAGGTAGAGAAAAAGTGTACAGAGCTACTCACACCAAACTAACGGAACTTAAACATACCAAGCTTAAAGTAAATTTTGATTATCAAAAGGAACAAATGAACGGAGAAGAGTGGCTTACTGCTTCACCGTATTTTTATGCTACCAATGAACTGATCCTTGATGCAAAAGCAATGCTGATTCATGAAGTGGGCCTTGATAATAATGGAAAACGATCTACTTTACCATATGAATACAAAAATGATATTCTGAAAATTAAGCTGGATAAAACCTACCAGAAAAATCAGGATTATACCATTTACATCAAATACACTTCCCGTCCCAATGAGGTAAAACAACAGGGAAGCGTGGCCATTAATGATGCAAAAGGTCTATATTTTATCAATGCTCAGGGAACGGAACCTGATATGCCTACACAAATCTGGACCCAGGGTGAAACAGAATCTTCTTCTGCATGGTTCCCCACAATTGATAAGCCCAATCAAAAAACGACTCAGGAAATCTACATGACGGTTCCTGATAAGTATGTTACCCTTTCAAATGGTATTTTAAAAGAATCTCAAAAAGAATCCAACGGGCTCAGAACAGATCATTGGGTGATGGATAAGAGGCATTCTACCTACCTTTTCTTTATGGGAGTAGGCGAATATGCCATTGTGAAAGATAAATGGAAAAATATTCCCGTTGATTATTATATCGAAAAGGAATATGAACCTTATGCAAAACAGATCTATGGGAATACCCCGGAAATGATTGATTTCTTCTCGAAGAAAATGAACTACGATTTCCCATGGGCAAAATATGCACAGATTTCCGGAAGAAACTATGTAAGCGGGGCGATGGAAAATACAACTGCAACCCTTCACGGAAGTGATATCCTTCAAAAACCCGGTCAGCTGATTGACGAAAATAAATGGGAGGATACCATTGCCCATGAATTATTCCACCACTGGTTTGGGGATTTGGTTACTGCGGAAAGCTGGAGCAACCTGACAGTCAATGAATCTTTTGCCAATTATTCGGAATATCTTTGGAATGAACATAAATACGGTAAAGATCAGGCAGATTACCATTTGATGAGTGATGTGAATCTTTACATCCATAATCCGACTGATTTTAAGAAAAACCTGGTAAGATTCAATTATGAGTCCCGTGAAGATGTCTTCGATCTTGTAACCTATCAAAAAGGGGGCGGAATTCTGAATATGTTAAGAAACTATTTAGGTGATGATGCATTTTTTGCAGGTATGAATGACTATCTGAAAACCAATGAATATCAGAACGCAGAAGCTCATCAGCTGAGACTTTCCTTCGAAAAGGTTTCTGGAAAAGACTTAAATTGGTTCTTTAACCAATGGTACTTCGGAAGTGGAAATCCAAAAATAAATTATTCATCCACTTTTGAGCCGGTGAAAAAACAAGTGGCGGTAACCATCAACCAGACCCAGGATCAACTATTTGAATTTCCTTTAGCTATTGATGTTTACGATAATGGGAAGCCAAAAAGATATAATGTTTGGGTGAATGCAGAAGCGAAAAATACATTCAATTTTGATGTCTCCAAGACTCCGGAATTAATAAATATCAATGCTGATGGAGTTTTATTGGCTGATATTACCGATACTAAAACACCGGAACAAAATCTGCTGCAGTTTACAAATTCTAAAGAATTCAAAAGCAGATATACTGCTTTAACCGGTATAAAAGATCAGACGGGGAAAAGTCCTGCGATAACAAAATTACTGGCTACTGCCTTGAAAGATCCATTTTTCAGGGTAAGAATCAAGGCATTGGAACTTATTGATCTTACGAATGCAGAGCAAATGAAAACGCTAGGATCTGAAGTTGAAAAAATAGCTTCCAATGATCCTAAAACATTGACGCAGGCTGCTGCGATAGCGGCTTTGGCAAAAACGAAGGATAAGAAATACATCCCGATCTTTGAAAAAGGAGTCAATGCTGTTTCTAATGCCGTTAAAGCAAATTCTTTAAGCGCCCTTATTACGACCGATCCTTCAAGAGCGAATACTCTGGTAGATAAAATCGATTTGAATGGAGCTTCAGACGAATTATTGGCACTCTTCCTACCGGTAGTTGTGAAAAATAAAGTAACTTCTCAGATGCAATATATTGCCCCTCTGGCAGCATTTTATCCATTTGTTAAATTCCAAAACCCGGAATTGGGAAAAACTGCAGAAGAAGGATATAACTGGATTATGAGTACAGATAATTTAAAGGCGGTTGAAAGCATTACGAAAATGCTGGGGTATGCAAAAAATCAGATGACAGACAATCCGCAGGCAAAGATGATGGTGATTCAGATGCTTAAAGAAGGCTTAAACAAAAAAATGGAATTACTGAAACAGAATCCACAAAATGCAGCAAGTATCAATAAGCAGATTGATGTTCTGAATAAAGCAATTGAAAATTTTAAATAAATCTGACGATTTTGACATAGAAAAAACGGCATTACAATTTGTGATGCTGTTTTTTTATTATTTAAAAGTAAATTATTAATAAATAGCTAAAATATGACAAGAGTCAAAGATTATTCAGACTACATTTTATAAATTCGTATAAAAATTTAAATAGAATGAGTTTTGGAATTGAAGCAGCGGACTATTATGTACCGGGTTTATATTTGGAGATTAAGGAGTTGGCAGAAAAAAGAGGAATTGAGCCGGCAAAATTGGAAAAAGGACTGGGACTACACAAAATGGCACTTCCGGACGTTCATGAAGATGCCGCAACCTTTGCAGCAGAAGCTCTTCTAAAGCTTATTAAAAATTATCATATCAATCCGAAAGAAATAGCAAGAGTATATCTTGGTACTGAAAGTGCAGTGGATGCCGCTAAGCCTACCGCTTCTTATGCTGTACAGATGGTAGAAAAAGTACTGGAAGGTGAGTTTGGGGAGAGAAGTTTCAAAAACTGTGATGTTGTAGATATGACCTTTGCATGTGTGGGCGGCGTAGATGCACTGCATAATGCATTGGACTTTGTACGGGTGAATCCGGATAAAAAAGCAGTAGTAATTGCCAGTGATTATGCTAAATATGAATTGGCTTCTTCCGGTGAATACACTCAGGGAGGGGGTGCGGTAGCATTACTCGTTTCTTCAAAGCCGGACCTGCTGGTGATTGAAAACAATTGGGGAGTAGCTTCTGAAAGTGTTTTTGATTTTTTTAAACCGAGAAGACAATATAAAAAAGAAGATCTTATATCTGCCCCCGAAAATTATCCTGACCACATCGAAGTTTTTACTGATGAGCCTGTTTTTGACGGACAATATTCCAACCAATGTTATCAGGACAGGATTAGAGAAGCGTATCACCATTATAAGGAAATTACAGGACAGCAAAAGCCTTATGAAAACTGGAAATATATTATTTTCCACCTTCCGTATGCTTTTCATGGTAAAAGAGTATTTACTGAAATCTACAGTCTTGAAAACGGACTTTCCTATGAGACACCGGAAGAACAGAAAACGGTGGCAAAATCTGAAAATTATCTTCAACTCATCAATGATAAAATAGAAAAAACTCAGCGAGCTTCTTCAGAAATAGGGAATATGTATACGGCTTCTGTTTTCATGGCATTTTTATCTGCACTACAAATTTCTTTTAATGAAAATGAAGAATTGTCAGGTACGGAAATAGGTTTCGTAGGATATGGCAGTGGATCAAAATCAAAAGTCTTCGCCGGAAAAGTTTCCGAGAATTGGAAAAAAGTAGTTGAAAAATGGAATTTGTTTGAAAACCTTAATAACAGAACACCGATCGACTTTGACACGTATGAAAAATTGCATAGAAAGCAATTAAAACAATCCGTAAATCCACAATATAAAGGCTTTGGTTTAGTTTCTATAGAGTCCGAAAATCCGTTTTTAAACGGAGCAAGATATTACAACTGCCAAAACTGATAAAAACATCCTTCATAAATGATAAAAAGCATTCCGAATTTTGGAATGCTTTATTTTTTTGCCATTTTTTGGAGTTTTTATTTGCTTATTTTATAGTATTTCAGTGCTTTTAGTAAAAATATGCCATCTTGTTTTTTAAATATTATTTACTATAAAGGCTATTTAAATTAATTTTTTTTATTTATTTTGATGATTTTATGTAATGTGAGTAAATTTTTAACGCTTGTTATAATTTTGTTAATATTAAGGTTTGTGTTTTTTTTTACTTTTTTTTTAACATATCACTGGTGAGTTCAATTTATATATTCAGTTTTAACGAAATAATTTCAGTTTAAACGCTTGTTTACTAGTGTTTTAAAAGTTGAGTCTGTTAATTTTTATTAACATATTTGTGACTGGATATATAAAAAATTGTTAAATATGAATGTTAAATTAAGTGTGCTTAGCGCTGCGGTTCTTTTTTTTATGGGACATGGAGTCGTGGCACAAAAGGTGAAAAAAGATACAACTTCCTCAAAACTAATTGACGAGGTTGTGGTTGTTGGTTATCGGAGTACTACCAAGAAAACTGCGGTTACTTCAATTGCTACAGTAGATAACAAAACAATTGAAAACAGACCTAATTCAAATGTTTTAAACATTATTCAAGGGCAGTTAGCAGGTGTTAATGTTACAGCTAGTACAGGACAGCCTGGGGCTAAACCTACAGTCATTATTAGAGGTGTAGGTACATATAACGGGAACACTGATCCATTATATGTTATTGATGGCTTCCCGTCTAATAGCGATAACTTTAGATCAATTAATCCTAATGATATTGAAACATTTTCTGTTTTAAAAGATGCTTCAGCTATTGCTGAATATGGTTCCAGAGGAGCTAATGGGGTAATTATGATTACCACTAAGAGAGGGAATTATAGTGAGAAAACTAGTGTTCGATATAGTACACAATTTGGTGTTTCTATGTTACAGGATCCGAAGTACAATTATGTCAATTCCAGAGAATTGTTAACAATGCAGAAAAGATTTGGGGCTGGCTGGGGGGCTAAAATGACCGATGAGGAAATTGCAAATTATAATATAAATACTAACTGGAGGAAAGTTTTCTTTAGGCCAGCAGTTACTCAAAGTCATGACTTTTCGATAGAATCTGGTGGGAAAAATATCAATTCATATACTTCTGTTGGATATTTGAATCAAGACGGAATACTTAAGACTACCGGACTGAAAAGATTTACTGTAAGAAATAATATTAATGGCAAAAGTTCAAATAATCGGCTTAAATACTCTTTGGTGACTGGTGTAGGTTTTTCCAAGAATAATGAGGCTATTTTGACCGCAGGTGCAATTAATAGGAACTATATATTAGGAGCTTATCAATCTGCTCCTTATGTATCGCCTGATTTATATCAAAATGGAAAGCAACTATTTGATTTATATCAGAAAGATGGTACGCTGTTGTATACACCGTTGATGTTAATGGATAAATTAGTAAACTATAATAATTCTACAGAAGAAATTAGATTAGATATAGCTTCTAATCTGTCTTACAAAATAACTAACGACTTGACAGCTCGAGTAAGAACCTCTGGGCAGTACCTGGATACTAAGTTTACTCAAGCAGAATATCCTCTTTCGTTTAATGCGTTTTTATTTAAAGGAGCACAAGAATTTTCGGGACTTGAAGATGTGAACAAAAGAAGAGAATTTTTATTCAATAATTTATGGCAATTAGAATATTCTAAAACTTTAGATAAACATACTTTCTCTTTTACTGGCAACCTTGAGTATAATTATTCACAAGTGGATGTATCAAATATGAGACAGAGAGGACTGGATCCAAAAACTTTTGTTCCTGGAACAGGATCAGGATATATTTCAGATACTCCTGATAATGACTATTATGTGCCGCAAATATCGGTCTCTAAGCTTAAACTCAATATGATTTCATATTTTGGATTATTTAGTTATGATTTTGATAAAAAATACGGAATTGAAGGGGTTATAAGGAGAGATGGTACCAGTAGGTTTGCAAATGGCAGACAATGGGGGAATTTTTGGTCAGTTGGAGGCCGATGGAATATAGATCAAGAAGCTTTTATGGATAATGTAAAATTTGTAGATACTTTTAAATTGAGAGCGTCCTATGGTACCCAAGGAAATCAAAGAATTGTTGATGGAACTATTTATGACGGATTAAATCCTCCCGGGTTTACTAATATCTATTCTGTAACTAATAATAGTTATAATGCAAATCAAGGCTACGCCATTAATTTTGGTGATGGTAAATTGAGATGGGAAACAACCAAACAATATAATATTGGAGCCGATTTTGAATTTTTCAAAAGAAGATTGAGAGGATCATTTGATTATTATAATAAAAAAACTGTTGATTTGTATATGCCTGATCCAACAGCTCCCGTATTGGGAACGTTAAGTATTGTAAGAAATACGGATGCTTCAATAGTTAATAAAGGCATTGAATTGAGTTTGGCTTATGATATTCTAAAGAATAAAGAAAAAGATATTTCATTAACTTTTAGAGTTAATGGTTCTATAAATACTCAGAAGGTAGATGGTATTAAAAGTGGAAATGGTAGAATACCTGAGAGTTCGGATCCTCAATATGTTACGGCTAATGGAGGATTGTTGAGAGAACCTTTTGTCTATAAATATTTAGGTGTAAACCCGAACAATGGAAATTTATTGTTTGAAGATATTAATGGTAATCCTACAGAAAATCCTACTGCTGCAGACAGAAGGCTATATGGAAAAAATAATTTGCCAAAATATCAGGGAGGTTTCGGAATGGATTTTAATTATAAAAATTTCTTTGCTTCTACTACATTTACTTTTGTTGCCAGAGTAGTGCGCTATGATTATGATATGTCTAGTTTATACAATCCTAATAATCTGAGAAATTTCACAGTAGATAAGGCAATGCTAAATGCATGGACGCCAACTAATACTAATACTGATATTCCTTCTCTAAAGGCTGCCAATCTAGGGCTTCAAAGTAATTCTGATCGATTTATAAAAGATGCATCCTATCTAAGACTGAGAAATGTGCAGGTTGGATATAGATTTCCTCAGCGATATTTGAAAGATACTTTTATAAATAGCCTCTCAGTTATTTTGCAAGCAGAGAACTTGCTTACTATTTCAAATTGGAAGGGATTTGATCCTGAAAGTCCAAGAATTAGTGACCAGCAAAAATATCCTACGCCTAGAATTATAACTTTAGGTTTTGACATTAAATTTTAATTGATAAATTTTTAAGATAATTGTAATGAAAAAAATATTAACATATATAACATTAGTTTCCGGATTATTATTTACTTCTTGTAGTAGTGATCTGTTGACTCCTTTTACTCCAGGCTCACTAACTGAAGAAAACGCAATTACTACATCTTCAGATTTACAAAAATTAATGAATTCAACTTATAATATTTTTTCGGATAGATCAGAAGTTGTATTTTCTTCTGTTTTTACAGATGAGGTTGGAATTGGATATGCAAATGGTGGGCAAGGGCTTTCAACAGAATATATTTTCTTATTGATTCCCTCTTCTCCAGGACCTGCTAATATTTGGGTAGGAACTTATTCTGCCTTAGCAAGAGCTAATAGAGTGATTCAGAATGCAGATAAAATAGTTCCCGCAAATGCTGCTGATGCAGCATTAATTTCTAGATTAAGAGCTGAAGCCTTGACAATGAGAGCTTACGGACATTTGAGAATATTAGCTTATTATTCACCTAGTCTTAAAGATGAAAATGCTCTGGCCGGGATACTAGCCAACAAAGTATTTACTTCTGAAGAAAAAGTAAATTCAAGAACAACAAATGGGGTCTTCTACATGCAGATTCATAAAGATTTAGATGATGCTTTAGCAATTTATAATGGACTTAGTGGATATACGGCTGATAATAAGATTGCTAATAGAAATTTTGCAAAAGGACTCAAAGCGAGAGCTTATGCTTATAAGGGAGATTATATAAATGCAGAGAAATGGGCAGATGAAGTTATAAATACTTCTCAAGTAACATTGGCTAATCAGGCTGATTACCGTAAAGTGTTTTTTACAGATGATGAATCTTCTAATAAAGAAGTAATTTTTAGACTAAAAAGAACACCTCAACAAAATACTCAAGCAACTAATTTGCATAATGGTTGGTGTTCTGTAGCACCAAATTTAGATGGATCCCCTTTCTACGAAGTGAGCAGATCTTTATTCAATATACTGGATCAAAGGCCAACAGATGTTAGAAGAAATGTAATTGTGGCTCCTTCATCCATTATTGATCCTAATTATACAACTTCAGCTGATTATTTAAATACTGATAAATTAATTATTCAAAAATATGGAGGAACAGAGACTGGGAAAACAACAGCGGCAGTAACAGCTACTAATGGCTTTAATAATGATTATAAAATAATGAGGATATCTGAAATGTATCTTATTAAAGCTGAAGCAAGAGCTAATGCCGGAGATTTAGCAGGAGTAGGATTGGTATTAAAATCTATATTAGATGCAAGACTTGGCACTGTACAAACTGCTCCTTTATACACAAATATACAAGCAGCCTGGGCGGGTATTTTAAAAGAACGAAGATTGGAATTGGCTTATGAAGGGCATCGTTATATAGATATTAAAAGATTGGGTACATTGGCTAATGTTACGATTGATAGGGATCCTGCTGATTATTCATCTAGTTCTTCAAATTTTCCAGCTGCAAATCCTGTAAATCTACCAAATAGTAGTTATAAATTTGCTTTACCAATTCCTCAGGATGAATTGAATGCAAATCCGGGTATTGTTCAGAATGTTGGGTATTAAACATAATTAACAAATTTTTAATTTACATAAGAAAGGCCGTCTGAAAAGATGGCCTTTCTGCTTTTTTATAGGTTCTTTTTTTAATAAATAATGCAAATTTTGCCTTCTTTTTTCACTGTTTTGAGCCAAATAACGAACGTTTTTATTTTATTTTTTTCGTTTATAATTTTGGTATTGGTTAATATTTTTTTCTGTTTTTGGTTAATTAATGAATTTTGATTTTTATTTTAATTTTTGTTAAAATTATACTAAAGCTTAGATTGCTTTTGTTTTCCTTAATATTTCAAATACAATTAAAATAATTCCCTATTGATTTAGTGAAATATGTGCGGATGTACCCTTTATGACAGGTTGTTTTCAGGGCTTAATAAATTGATGTTGTTAATTTTTATTAACATATTTGTGACCTTGAATATATTAAAATCTGTTAATATGAATGTGAAGTTGCATGTATTAAGTGCTGGAGCTTTGTTCTTTTTAGGACAAGCTGCCTTTGCGCAAAAAACTAAGAATGATTCTATTCTGAAGGAAAACAAAATCGAAGAGGTTATTGTTACCGGATATCAGAAGAAGAAAGCAGATGAAATCACCCAGGCTCAGGCCGTTGTTGGAGGAGACGAAATCAGAAGAAACTCTCCTACAACCTCTATCGGAAACTCTTTACAGGGTAGAGCTTCCGGAGTATTTGTACAAAGTACTACCGGACAGCCAGGTGCTGCTGCTACCATTCAGGTGAGAGGGGTTGCTGGTGTTGGTGGTTCTTCAGAGCCTACTTATGTGGTAAACGGGATGTACATGACTGCAAGACAGTTTAGTGCGATTAACCCTGCAGACGTAGAATCCATTTCAATCCTTAAAGATGCTGCGGCTACGGCGCAGTATGGTGCTAGAGGTGCAAATGGGGTAGTGGTAGTTACTACCAAAGCCGGGAAAGCCGGGAAAACTCACTATTCATTTGAAACTAAATTTGGTTTCAGTGAAAGGTTGAAAGACAATAACTACACCATGATGAACTCAAGAGAGTTAATGGGCTTCCAGAACCAATTGGGATATCTTGGGTTTAAGCCAAGAACTCAACAGGAAATGGATAGATTAGCTGCTTTTGATCACAATTGGCAAAAAGACCTGCTAAAACCTTCAAGCATCCAGTCTTATTTGTTTAGTGCACAAGGAGGTTCCAAAGAAAGTACTTTTTATTACTCATTAGGATATGATTCTGATAACGGTATTATCAGAGACATTGATGGTTTGAAAAGATATACAGGTAACTTCGGATTTACAAACAGATTAAGTGAAAAACTTAATGTAGGAATCAACCTTGGAGTTCAGTACCAGGTTACACAAAATTTCAGAGACAGAAACAATACTCAGAACCCGTTCGGTGCCATGTACAAATATGCGCCATATGAGCCGATCTATAACCCGGATGGAAGTTATAATCAGACTATGAGAGCAGGTTCTAACGTAGTAGAGCAGATTAGTACTTATAGATTGGATGATCAGAGATTGAGAATTCCTGTAACTTTATTTGCTGAATATAAAATCATTGATGGTCTGAAGTTTAAAACCAATTTCAATGGTCTTTACGACTGGTTCATGGGAACTCAATGGTTGAAGAAAGGTTCAAACTTGGACTTAACAGTTAATACCATTCCTACAGGTTCATTAAACAAAAATTCGTTCTATGGATTTAACTATACCTGGAATAACTCTATCAACTATAAAAAGTCATTCGGAAGCCACAACTTTGATTTCTTAGGATTTATCGAATATAACGATAATTTCAATGAAACAATGAATGGAGGAGCTTATGGGTTGAAATCTCCTGTAATCAGTGTTCCTTCAATTACTACGCCTTCAGACAGAAATACATTTACCGGAATTAAGACCAGAAATACTTTATTCAGTTTAGCAGGTTTATTAAACTATGACTATGCAGGTAAATATTTAGTAACAGGATCTTTAAGAAGAGATGCTTCATCAAGATTTGGGATGAATAACCAAAGTGGGGTATTCTGGTCCGCAAGTGCTGCATGGAATATTGCTAAGGAAGACTTCATGAAAGGAGGATTTATTAATGATTTAAAGCTTAGAGGGTCATATGGTACAACAGGTAACGATGGAACATTACCTGATTATTACAACGTAAGTAATGTAAGCTATGGTCTATATGGTTCTAACGGAACTTTATATCCTGGAACATACGCTCAAAGCAGTTATATTATAGGTAACACAAATCTTAAATGGGAGTCGAATGCGATTACCAACGTAGGAGTTGATTTCACAATGTGGAACAGAAGAGTTCGTGGATCTGTTGAGGTATACAAGAATAAGAGAAAAGATTTCGTGCAACTTGTTCCTCTAGATAAACAAGAAGGTGGATATTATCAATATATCAATGCTGGAGATATGTCTCAGAAAGGTCTAGAGGTAGAACTTAGCGTTGATGTTATCAAGAAAAGAGACTTCAATTGGAATTTACATGCAAACATCTCTTTCCAAAAGTCAATTCTTGATAAGCTTGCAGATGGACAAACGGAAAGAAACTTAGGAGATACTTATCTTAAAGTAGGTGAATCTCCATATTCATTCTACAATGTGAGATTTGCAGGAGTAGATCCGAATAACGGTGATGCTTTATATTATGATAAAGCTGGAAATATTACTAATGTTTACAGCGCATCCAATGCAGTTCCTCTTACTGACAAATCACCTTTCCCAAAAAGCTTCGGTGGATTCGGAACGACAGTTCAGTATAAAGGACTTGATTTTAGTGCAGATTTTGCATTTAAGATGGGTAGTTATACCTATAACAATATGTACTACGCTGCTGTTAATCCAACTTTGGCTGTTGCGGGTAGAAATATGGCGCAGCAGGCAGCTAATGTTTGGCAAAAACCTGGTGATACTAACGTATTCCAGAAAGTAGATAGTAATGGTATGCGTGATTCCGATCAATGGATTGAAAAATCAGATTATTTAAGATTGAGATCACTTACACTAGGATACTCTTTTGATAAAGCATTTCTTGGAGAAGATTCACCTATCAACAAACTTAGAGTATATGTACAAGGACAGAATTTATTCACGGTAACTAAATTCCACGGAGAACCTGAGGTTTCAGTAGGATCTGCTGACTCTACAGCATTATTCGTTCCGGGATCATACAATCTTTATACTTACCCTGCTGTAAGAACAATCCTGATGGGATTACAATTAGAATTTTAATACTGAATAGCTTTATGAAAAAGAACATAATAAAAATAAGTTTAGTTGCGTTAACGACATTTGTTTCGTTGACTTCTTGTGACAGAAATTTAGATCAAATCTCATCAATTAACGAGGATCAGGATCAGTCGATGACCAGAGCTGAATCATTCAGACAGGCTTTGGATGGTGCTTATACAGCATTTAAAGGAAGTGGATATTATAACGGAGATACAGGTAGCCAACTTATTATGGGAGATCTTACTACCGATAATTTAGTTCGTACAGCTTCAGGAAGAAATACCAATTTTGCAGCATCAAACTTCGAATTTTCTTCAGATAACTCACAAACAACAGGATTATACAGTGCTGCTTATTTAGCTATCAGTAGAGCAAACTTTGTATTGTCATATATCAATAACGGAGTGTTATCAGGTACAAAAAAAACAAATATAGAAGCTGAAGCAAGAGGGCTTAGGGCCATTGCTCATTTTGATATTGTAAGAGCTTATTCTCAAATCCCAACGCAATCTGCAGGAGCTAAAAATGCAATTGGAATTTATTATTCAGAAAAATATTCTCCTTTAAGTAATACAGCATCCAGAAACTTAACTGTTGATCAAGTGTATGATAAAATTATTGCAGATCTTTTATTTGCTGCAGATAATATTACACAAAATGATGCTGACAAAGGAAGATTGAGTAAAAGTGCTATCTATGGATTATTATCAAGAGTGAATCTTTACAAAGGAGACTTTGCTAATACCATCAAATATGGAGAATTGGCATTAGGATTATCACCTAGTATTACAACAATAGATAACTTTACCAGAATATGGAAGGAAAATGAAGGATTGTCCAGAATTACGGATGGTGTTTTATTCCAATTATCAAATGCTCCGGCTGAGTCTAACAATACTGTAGGAGCAGCGTACAACCAGTCTGTTCCTAGTCTAAGATCTGAATTTGTTGTAGATTATGATTTATATACAGCTTATACAGCAAATGATATCAGAAAATCAGCTTATTTTACTACTGGGGTATATAGTAAAGAAAAATATAATCACGTAACAAAATATGCTGGTAATGGTGGCCCTTCTAATGTTGTGCCTATTAAATATTTAAGATCAGCTGAGGTATTGTTAAACGTTGCTGAAGCATATTATAAAACGGGTAACCCTGCTCAGGCTCTTACTTTACTGGATAAATTAAGAAAAGAAAGATATTCTTCATTTACTCCTGGAACAGAAGCGGGTCAAGCTATTTTAGATGCGATCTTAAAAGAAAGAAGACTGGAACTTGCATTTGAAAATGACAGATGGTATACATTAAAAAGATTAAACCTTTCTGTTCAGAGATCAGGAAAAGGAGACCTTTTTGACGGTACAGGTTCACCGGCAGTTAAGCAAACTCTTGCTGCAGGAAGTTCTAAATGGCAATGGCCGATTCCTATCACGGCGATTCAGGCGAATCCAAACATTAAGCAAAACGACGATTATTAATAATCAACAATTGTTTACATAATATGAGCCCCATTTTCATGGGGCTCTTTTTTATTTGAATTTGATAAGGAAAATTAAATTGAGCAGTAAAGGAGAATACGAACCACGTATCCCGAATCTATTCAATTTTACTCCCGTACAATCATCCCGTTCTGGTAACTCTTCGGCGTGATTCCTTCCAGCTGCTTAAATACCCTTGTAAAATAATTAGTATCCGAAAATCCTGTCTGATAAGCTGTTTCCTTAATGCTGTTTTGCCCGGCTAATAATTCCTTCGCCTTACTGATTCTTTCCTGCAAAATAAAATCATTGGGAGAAGTTCCCAACTCATCCCTGAACATTTTAAAAAAGTTTGATTTGCTTACATAAGCCAGCTTGGCAATGCTGTCAATAGATAATTTCTGATGCAGATTTCTCTTGATATAATCCACGGCAAATCCTATCCTTGATTTATTTTTTACCATATTTTTCTCTACCATGCTTCTTGCCTGCGTTTGCATCAATCTGATCAGGAGCTCTTTTAAAGCGAAATCAGCCATAATATCCTTTTGAGAATTATCATCCATTGCAATTCTCATAATATTATTGGTAGCAGATGCCAGAGCTTTATTATTAAAAAGAAAATATTCATCCAGCTGAACATTCCATTCCGAAGCTTCATCCACTTTGGGAAGATGATAATTTAAATAATTAAGAGAATCCTCTATAAAATCCGGATTCAGACTTAAAGAAATACATTGAGTAGGAGTCTCATCAGATTCCGGAAAATCAATAACCATCGTTTCGCCAGGAGCAACCAGAATACTTTCTCCCGGGAAATAATCAAAATAATTGGTTTTATTATCCAGCTTCATATGTTTCTTACCTCTCAACATCGCTGTAAATGCAATATTGTCAAAATGAAGCCTTACATCATAAGCGGCCTTATGCGTTTCATAAATGCTGAATTCACAATTGTTCAGATTGAATTTTGTTTGATTTTCAACAAGGCTCAATAGCTGATTTTCATTGCGTAATTCAGGAGTATTTAATAAAATCTTACTATTGTTATTCATTTCTAAATATTTTGTGAAAGCGGGTTACTCAAATATAGAAAATTTGACCCAACGTTGCTGTTAATAAAATAATAAAATTGAAACCCTGTACTATTTTCCACTTTTTTTATACGATTGTGCTATAGGTTTTTGCCCTGGAAATGTAATTTGGCAGTAGCGAAAAATAAAATAATACGAATATGAGCACTCTTACAGAACCAAGATCAGCGACGCTTTTACAACGTCCTGAGTTCAAAAGTAAATACGATAACTATATTGACGGGAAATTTACTCCACCCGTTAAAGGACAATATTTTGATGTAGTTTCTCCAGTAGACGGCAAGAATTTTACCAAGGTGGCTCATTCATCCAAAGAAGATTTGGAATTGGCTGTCAATGCAGCGGATAAGGCATTTCAGACCTGGAAAAATACCTCATCAACAGAAAGAAGCATTATCCTCAATAAAATAGCAGACCGGATTGAGCAAAATCTAGAATACCTTGCTACCGTAGAGACCATCGATAACGGTAAAGCCGTGAGAGAGACATTAGCGGCAGATATGCCTCTGGCTATTGATCATTTCAGGTATTTTGCCTCTGTAATCCGGGCTGAAGAAGGATCCCATAACGAATTGGATAAAGATACCGTTTCCCTGATTGTACACGAACCTCTAGGAGTCATTGCACAGATCATTCCATGGAATTTTCCAATATTAATGGCAGTATGGAAGCTGGCTCCGGCATTGGCGGCAGGAAACTGTGTGGTATTAAAGCCCGCAGAAAGTACTCCCGTTTCCATTATGGTTTTAATGGAATTAATAGGAGACCTTTTACCGGCAGGCGTTGTCAATATCGTCAATGGTTTCGGAGCAGAACTGGGAAGAGCCTTAGTGACCAATCCTAAAGTATCAAAAGCAGCATTTACCGGTTCTACAGCAACAGGCCGCCTGGTAATGCAGTATGCAACAGAAAATATCATTCCTGTTACCTTAGAATTGGGAGGGAAATCTCCCAATGTTTTCTTCAATTCTGTAATGGATGAAGATGATGAGTTCTTGGATAAAGCAATTGAAGGAGCTGTTTTATTTGCCCTTAATCAGGGAGAGATCTGTACATGTCCGTCAAGATTACTGGTTCAGGAAGGTATTGCTGATGCCTTTATCGATAAAGTTATTGAAAGGGTAAAAGCGATTAAAGTAGGAAATCCGTTAGACAAAACAGTGATGATGGGGGCGCAGGCTTCACAGATTCAAAAAGATAAAATACTTTCCTACATCCAGTTAGGAAAAGAAGAAGGAGCGGAAGTACTGGTTGGAGGTGATATCAACAATCTTGGAGAAGAGCTGGAAGACGGATTCTATATTCAGCCTACCATTTTCAAAGGAAACAACAGAATGAGAATTTTCCAGGAAGAGATTTTTGGCCCCGTACTGGCATTTACAACCTTTAAAGACGAAGAAGAAGCTATAAAAATTGCCAACGACACAATCTATGGATTGGGTGCGGGAGTATGGACCAGAGATGCCCATCAGCTGTACAATGTTCCACGTCAGATTGAAGCGGGAAGAGTTTGGGTGAACCAATACCATTCTTATCCTGCAGGAGCCCCTTTTGGTGGGTACAAGCAATCTGGGATAGGAAGAGAAAATCACAAGATGATGCTCGACCATTACCGTCAGACCAAGAATATGTTGATTTCCTATAACAAAAATAAGTTAGGCTTCTTTTAATATTAATTTAGGACGTGCCCGATTGCCCTGGCTTTTCCCGGGGCAAACGGTCGGGCTATTCAGGGCTGCACTTCGTTTCGGTGCTCCATTGCATTGCGCACCGGCTCGTTCCTCGCCGCCCTTACTATCCCTCACGCAAAAGATAAAGATCTTCTCAGAATTTACTAAAATGGTAAATGGTGTAGATGAATAAAAGAATCATATTTGAATGTAATCTACTGCTCAAATTGAACGTGATGAGTGATCAGGTTCGGCAAATATAAGTTTGCCGGACTTTTTCATAAAAAAGTAGTATCAGAAGATTATTCAATCAAAAAATAAAAAATGGAAACAAAAATATCAAGACTCGCCGCAACGGAAAAAGCACTTAACGTCATCCGTCAGCTTGAAAATCAATACGGTCCCCTGATGTTCTATCAGGCAGGAGGATGTTGTGAAGGTACACAACCGCAATGTTTCGAAAAAGGAGGATTCTTTCCCAGAATGAATGATGCAATGATTGGAACCATCAACGGATATGAATTCTGGATAGACCGCGATTTGTTTGAGTACTGGCAATACTCCCATTTTACACTTGATGTAACCGATGGATTTGGTCCCGGTGGTTTTTCATTAGAAACTCCTTTAGGAAAAACATTTAAAGTACATTACAGACTTTTTTCTCCGGAAGAATATGAAAATCTGGAGCCCGTGAAGCGCAGTGAATAAATATTCCTTATTTTAAAATATCAAAAATTTATTTTAAATCAGGTGACTTTTACAAAACGATTGACAAACATAGCAGCGACAATATCTCCTACGGAGTTTAAAACAGTGGCCAGAGGATCTACCAAAGTTCCAATGATCATTACTGCCGGAATGGCTTCCTGTGGTAATTTGTAAACAGAAATCATCAGCATTTCACCAATATATCCGCCATTGGGAATTCCACCCGCTACAATACTTACAAAAACAGTAATTCCTAATGCTAAAAGTAAGTTTGCAGGATCAAAAAAGTCTTTTCCAATAATAAGAAAAGCCACATAGATCTTGATAATAGAAGACATGGAAGATCCGTTTTTATGCAGCGTTGTGCCAATCGGAATCACCAGATTCGCCACCGAATTAGGAATACCAATTTTAGATGCAGCCTGTAGATTAGCAGGCATGGTGGCAAAGCTGCTGCACGTACTTACAGCCGTAAGAGTAGGGTAGATCGCATTAGTCCAGAAACTTTTAACCCCATTCTGACCATTGGCCATAAACGCATAGATGGAAAAGAAGACCAGAAAATAAATGATTCCGGTAATATAATATAATCCTAATGGTTTAGCATAAAATCCGAAAAGTTGTGGCCCCAAAGTGGCTACCTGAAAAGCGAAATACGCACCCAGCCCAATCGGAGCCAGTTTCATAACCAATAAAAGCAACTCCTTCATAACTTCATATCCCGAAGCAATAAAAACCCTGAACGGTTCACCTTTTTCTCCGGTTTTTCTGGCTGCAAATCCTGTCATAAAAGCAAATACCAAAAGAGCCAGCATATTTCTCCGTGAAAAAAGTTCGGTAAATTCTCCAACCGTAAAAAAGCTTACAATTCTATTTCCCCAGGTGTCTTCAGTAGCCGTCTCAGCAATAATCTCAGAACTTCCCGATACTCCTGAAACAGGGAAAAGGTAGACTGCACAGATCGTAAAGATTGCAGCCGTAAGAATAAAAAATAAAAAGGTAAGAGTCATAATGAGAATGATCTTCCCAAATTTAGATTGGTGCTCCAGAGACGCAATAGAATTGGATACGGCAAAAAATACCAGAGGCACTACACTTACAAAAAGAAGATTAAGGAAAATATCTCCTATGGGTTTAATATATTCTACAAAATTGGGTGCTACGATTCCTATAATACTTCCAACAGTTATTCCCAACAGTAAAAATAGAATTCCGGAGTAGTTTTTTAATACCTCTTTCATGCGGTTTTTTATCAAAGATAGTTTTATTTTTAACATTCTGTTATACAATTTTCAGACCTAAATTTCATAAATTTGAGTAAATATCGTTTCTATGGCTTATATAGATTACTATAAAATTTTAGGCGTAGATAAAAGCGCTACCCAGGATGATATTAAGAAAGCCTACCGAAAACAGGCCAGAAAATTGCATCCTGATCTTAACCCAGATGATAAAGAAGCTGAAAAAAAGTTTAAAGAACTGAATGAAGCTAATGAAGTCCTTAGTAATGCTGAAAACCGGGCAAAGTACGACAAGTATGGTGAAAACTGGAAACATGGTGAGGAGTATGAAAAAGCTCAACAGCAGCAACAAAGGCAATATCAACAGCAAAACTATGGCGGTAGTTATTCCGGAGCTGATTTTGGAGAAGGGGAAGATTTTTCCGATTTCTTCCAAGATATGTTCGGTGGAGGCGGTGGTTTTGGAAAAAGTTCCAGAGGAAGAGCTTCCGGTAAGTTCAAAGGACAGGATGTAAAAGCTGAATTGAATCTGAATTTGAGAGATGCCGCCCAAACACACCCGCAAACCTTTGAAATAAATGGGAAAAAAGTAAGAATCACAATTCCGGCAGGGGTTTATGACGGTCAGCAGATCAAACTGAAAGGACATGGGAATCCGGGCGTAAACGGAGGCCCGAACGGAGATTTGTACATCACGTTCAATATTCCTGTGGATCCGGATTTTGAAAGAATTGGTGATGATCTGAAAACGAAAGTAATTATTGATCTCTATACAGCAGTTCTGGGAGGAGATGTAAAAGTGAATACTTTGAACGGAAGTGTAAATCTTAAGGTAAAACCGGAAACTCAAAATGGAGTTACTGTAAGGTTAAAAGGGAAAGGTTTTCCTGTCTATAAAAAAGATGGAGAACATGGTGATCTCTTTGTAACCTATGAAGTGAAACTGCCAACCAATCTTACTGAAAAGCAGAAAGAAATTTTTGAACAACTAAAAAATTCCTAAGCTATGAGTGAAAGAATATCACGGGAAGAACTCGTAAAAATATACAACATTGAAATTACTTTTTTTGATGAGCTTGTAGATTATGGTTTATTACAGATTCAGATAGAGAATAATATTCACTATTTGGGGTATGAAGATTTACCGGAACTTGAAAAATTTGCTAACTGGCATTATGATCTTGAAATCAACCTTCCTGGCTTGGAAGTTATCCATAATATGCTTAAAAAACTGGAAGCTTTAAACCAAAGAAATAGAGAGCTGATGAACAAACTTTCGGCGATAAGTGAGCAATATGAAGATATTTAGTTTAGCTTTGTAGCTTTTTAAAGCAAACTACTAATTATGAATGAGGAGAAGGTCATTATATTGAAACCTGACAGGAAGAGTTTTGAAGATATCTATTTTAATGGAAATCAGGGAAGTTTACTTTTTTCCCCGACAACAAGAAGTAAAACAATAACAACCATTGCTGCAGCTCTTATTTTACTGATTGTATTTCTTTTGAAAGATAGTTTTAGTAAAGAAAGCCATGGGATTTTATACTTTTTGAGTTTCATATTCCTGCTGTGTGCAGTTTTTCTGTCTGTAAGCGTTAATAAAGTTTCAAGATGGAAGAAGCAGGTAAATCATTATCTGAATGTGCTCGACCGCTGCAAGATTTACGAGATCAGATGGGATCAGAACTTTTTCACAGTGAATATTGACGGCGAAAAAGAAACCAGTGAATGGAAAGATTTTTCTTTTTTTGACAGCAATAATGAGTTTATCGCGCTGGAAGGAAAATACAGTTATATGTTTCCAAAGAAATCAATGAGTGAGAAGGAATATAATCTCCTCAAAACTATATTAAAAAATAATATTGATAAGCAATAAACAAAAATCAGAGCCAACGGCTCTGATTTTTGTTTTATAATGATTAAAAAGTAAATTTATTTCTTACTCTTTCGCTTATTCTAGCCACCCCATTTCTTTCATCCACTCGTCGTTGTAGATTTTTCCTACATATCTCGAACCATGGTCATGAAGTAATACAACGATGACATCATCTTTAGTAAACTGATCTTTCATCTGAATCAAAGAAGCAATGGCACTACCTGCAGAATATCCACAGAAAATCCCCTCTTCCTTAGCCAGCTTTCTTGCGTAGATCGCACCATCTTTATCTGTCACTTTTTCGAAATGATCAATAACTGCCATATCATAGTTTTCAGGAATGATGTCTTCTCCGATTCCTTCTGTAATATAAGTGTAGGCGTGGTCATAGTGCAATTCTCCGGTTTCATGGAATTCTTTAAGAATAGAACCGTAAGTATCAACTCCGATAACCTTAATATCCTTATTTTTTTCCTTGAAGAAAGTTCCACATCCTGTAATGGTACCTCCCGTTCCTGCTCCTACAACGAAGTGAGTCAGTTTCCCTTCTGTTTGTTCCCAGATTTCAGGAGCTGTAGACTCATAGTGAGCGGCTCTGTTGGATAAGTTGTCATATTGATTAACATACCAACCGTTTTCGGTCTCTTTAGCCAGTCTTTTGGATACTGAATAATAAGAACGAGGATCCGTAGGTTTTACATCGGTAGGGCAAACAATAACTTCTGCTCCTACAGCACGAAGAATATCGCATTTTTCTTTTGATTGTTTGGAATTGGTTACAAAAATACATTTGTAGCCTTTGATGATCGCAGCAAGTGCCAATCCCATTCCTGTATTTCCGGAAGTTCCTTCGATAATGGTTCCTCCAGGTTTTAATCTGCCGTCTTTTTCAGCGTCTTCTATCATTTTAAGAGCCATTCTGTCCTTTACAGAGTTTCCGGGATTGAAGGTCTCTACTTTTGCTAAAACTAATGCCGGGAAATCTTCACCTAATACTTTGTTAAGTTTTACCAACGGTGTATTTCCTATAGTTTCAAGAATATTTTTTGCGTATTTCATAAATGTTTTATAAGCGGTGCAAAGATAAGGCTTTTAAAATTATTCCGACTGTGGATAACATGTTGATAAGTTGTGAATAACACTGCTGCCAATAGAAAAAAATTACCTTTCAATGATCAATTCTAATTATACTTGATAGCCTTAACCGGAGAAATCTTACTAATCAGATAGCTTGGAATAATCAAAGCGAATCCGGATATAATCAGAATTCCTACAGAAATAGAAATAATGGCAACCGGATTAAGGTCTACCGGAACGGTACTCACATAATAATTTTCAGGATTAAGCTTTATGATTCCAAAGAATTTTTGAATTAAAATAAGTCCAAGTCCAATAGCATTTCCATATAAAAGTCCCGGAATCATAATGATCAGGGTATAATTGATGAAAGTAGCTCTTATCTGTGCATTACTAGCTCCTAAAGTCTTCAGCAAACCAATAGAATTTGTTCTCTCAATAATAAGAATCAACAGAACCATAATGATGTTGATAACGACTACAATTAGCATGATGATGATAATCAATGCAATATTGGTGTCAAAAATACTGATCCAGTCTGTAATTTGTGGGAACTTTTCAGTAGCTTTTTCTGCATAATTTTTATAACCGATCAGTTTTTCAATTTCAGGAAAATCCTTGTCAATATCATTTACATTTTTCAGGAAAATATCAACTCCACCTATTTCATCAGGTTTCATATCCTGAATTTTTCTTGCATGATTAATTCCCCCGATTACAAATTGTTCATCGATCAGTTTAATATCCGTCTTATAGATTCCGACAATTCTGAACTTACGATAAAGAGGTTTCTGATCAGCTTTTAAGAAAACGGTGACAATGCTGTCATTTAATTTAAGGTGAAGGTCATTGGCTATTTTTTGCGAAATCGTCACATCATTATTAAAGCCTATTTCAGTCACTTTTGGTGTGGTCCCGGCAATAAGAAATTTCTTAAATCTCAAACTGTCAAAATCTTTCCCTATTCCCTTGAAGATAATGCCGGCAAAATTGTGCTCATTACGCATGATTCCGGTGACGGTAACGTATTTTTGCACGCTTTCTACATCCGGAAGTTCTTTTATTTTAGAAATATTGAGTCCCTGATTGTCAAGTATGGATGTGTTGTAAGAGGAATTGGAACGGGTAGATCTCACCGTAACATGTCCGCTGAAATCTGCCAGTCTTTCTTTAATAGCTTTTTTGGAGCCGAAACCGGTTGCTACTGTAATTAAGGATACAATAATTCCCAACGCTACAGAAAGCCTGCCAATGAAGATGATAACCCTTGAAAGGTTATTTTTGTTATCTTTGGAAAACGCTATTTTTCTAGAGAAATATAAAGGAAACTTCAAGCTTATGAATTTAGATTTCAAAATTAAAAATTTACTTCTGATTTGCCTAATTTTTTTAGGAGTATTCAATCAATATTATTCTCAAACTCAAGTTCAACCGGATTTCAAAACCGGCGCGGATCAACCTGAAGTGTATCTGCCGTTGTTAAAAAATAAAACAATCGGAATTGTAACCAATCAAACAGGATTGATGAATGACAGAACCCATTTGGTAGACTTTTTAGTAAAAAATAATATAAAGATCAAAGCTATTTTTGCTCCGGAGCATGGTTTCAGAGGAGATGCAGATGCAGGCGCAAAAGTGAAAAATGGAGTAGATGTTAAAACCGGAATCCCCATTGTTTCTTTATATGGAAATAATAAAAAACCAAAACCGGAACAGTTAAAAGATATTGATATCGTTGTTTTTGATATTCAGGATGTTGGAGTGCGATTCTATACTTATATTTCTACTTTAACCTACCTTATGGAAGCTGGTGCTGAAAATAATGTTGAGGTAATGGTGCTGGATCGCCCGAATCCACATGATGGATATACCGACGGACCGGTTTTAAAAAAGAAATGGGCAAGTTTTGTGGGAATGCATGAAGTTCCTGTGGTTTATGGGCTGACAATTGGTGAATACGGAAAAATGGTAAATGGTGAAAAGTGGCTTAAAAATGGCGTTCAGGCAAAATATACGGTGGTTCCTATGAAGAATTATCATAAAAAACAACGCTATCAGATTTTAGATAAACCTTCTCCAAATTTACCTAATGATAAAGCAATTAACTTATATCCGAGCTTATGTTTTTTTGAAGGGACTCAGGTTTCTGTAGGAAGAGGTACAGAGTTGCCTTTTCAGATTTACGGTTCTCCCTGGACGGAAAAATTACCTTACCAGTTTACTCCAAAGCCTAGCTATGGAGCAAAAGATCCTTTCCTGAATGGCAAATTGTGCTACGGTGAAAATCTTTCCGATTATCCGAAAGATTTAAGGGAATTGAATCTGGAATGGGTGATCAAAGCCTATAAAAATTATAAAAATCCTCAATTGGATTTCTTTTTGAAAAACTTATGGTTTGATACTCTTTCCGGAACTGATGAATTCAGAAAGCAAATTATTGCAGGAAAATCAATTCCGGAGATTAAAGCTTCATGGAAAAAAGATCTGGAAGGTTTTGAAAAAATCAGAACCAGGTATGTAATGTACAAAGATTAGTTAATCAAAATTCTGGGGCGGGTTTTTATCATTCTTGCCCCTGTTCAATATAAAAAGACCCAGCGTTAAACCGACAACTCCTGCAAAAGCTGTTAGCAATGCCCTTTGTAGTTTATCAGGCAGATCATTCCCGATATAATTCATTAAAAAAAGGATCACAAAAGTGATCACTGAAATGATAATATGATTTTTTCCGAATGGTTTCATTATATTATTTTAATTTGTAAGAGATCATGATACCGCCTCTGTAAGGGATGATTTCCCCGCTTTTATTAAGTTTGTCTGCTCCATCATAACGAAGTCCTGTTGTACGGTCATAACCTTTATAAAAGCCTTGTGATGTTCCAATTGTGGCATACACATCAAGATTCAAACGATCGGACAGTTGAAATTGGTATCCTCCTGTAGCACCAAGCATTACTGAATATCCCTTTTGATATAGATTGGAACTTAAGAGAATATCTCCATTGTCCGTCACAGTAAGATTGTTATTATTCCAATAATTCCATTTTTGTGCATTGTAAGCAGCAAATGCAATATTAGCCCCAACGTACCAGTGCTTGAAAGCCTCTTTGAAATAATACCTTCCTTCAATGGATGCAGAATAAAATTGCATTTCGTGTCCTGCAAAAGATTTCCATGGGGAAATAAAAACATCTCCCTGGATCGTATATTTGGGACTGATTTGTTTTTCTACTCCTGCATTTAAAATCCCGATCGGAATAAACAGAGCATTACCTTTTATATATAAGCTTTTATCCTGTCCCTGTCCATTTTCCTGAGCATTGATAGTTCCAACTGATAAGAAGGCTAAAACTGCTGTTACTAATTTAAAATTCATCAATGTATTATTTTATTTGCTTTAATAATTCTTCTGCCAGTTTAGAATCGCTGTTGGCTTGTACAGCCATATTTTTCGACATTTCTGCATAGCTCTTAGCCATTTCTTTATTGCCAGTCAGGTAATAAAGCTTTGCAAGAATATAGGTATTTTCGGAGGTTTCTCCTCTCATGACAGATTTTTCTGCCCATTCTGTAGCTTTCTTTAAAGAGGAGACTGTCTTTACATGATCAGCGAATACCCATGCAGCTCTTAAAAGTTCATTAGGCTCAAAACTATCCGAATTTTTATAGTAGTCTAATGCAGCTTTTTCGTATTCCGGAAAATTAGCATTTTGCTCGTAGAAGGCAAGTTTTGTCTGGTTGAGCTTCGTCATAGCGGCTTGTTTTCCTACCAAAGGTTCAGCGGCCTTCATAAAGGAGTCTTCGTTGATTCTTTTGTTTTTATCATCAATAGACTGTTCTACTATTTTTGATAATTTAATCTGAGCATCAAATTCGTTGTAAGTTTCTTCCGGGAGGAATTTAATAATTTCGGCTTTCCTGGAAGTAAAGGTAGAATAATTGCCATCTTCAGTTGATTTTAAGAAGTACAACAGGAAACCAACTTCCTCTTTTGAAAGTTCCTCTGTTTTCTTTTTATTTTCAAAATATCTTTCAGAAGCTTTTTTCGCAAAGTTATAATCCGTTTCTGAATTCAACTTCATTACATTGATCAGGAATTCAGGATTCTTTTCTCCATTGGCAAATCGTTCCTTCAGGGATCCTTTTTTATTACCCGGAGCGTTGATGTCCTGGGCCATTGCCACAAAAAGACTTTCCTCCATATAACCGGTGTTTCTTGACACAAGCTCGCCTTCACCATTCAGGAAAAGATAGGTAGGGTAGGAGCGAACTCCAAATTTGGAAGCGATTTCTCTCCCTTCTCCCTTTTCCATATCAAATCTTGCATTGATAAAGTTGGTATTGAAATACTCTCCGACGGATTTTTGAGTGAACACATTTTTTTCCATCATTTTGCAGGGGCCACACCATGAAGCATAAGCATCAATAAAAACCAACTTTTTTTCCTTTTTGGCTTTTGCAATAATGTCTTTGTATGGTAGTTCCTGAAACTGAATTGCTTCCTGAGCAGAAATAATGACAGCACAAAAAATAGATATCCCGGAGATGATCTTCTTCATTTCAAATACGATTTGTAGGCGAAGATAATTAATTTTCAAAATATAAAAAGCTGATTATGCTGTTAAAGCATGTATATTAACTAATTTTAAGACTTACTGCTTCCTTTATTATTCCTTCAAAATCAAAAAAAATCATTGTTATTTTAATTCACTTTATGGTCCTGGAATCTTTGTTATATCTTTGCAAACGAATAATTTATCTGTAGAAGAAAGAATATTAAAAGAAGCTCTTTTGTAAGTGTTGCTGAATTTTTCTTTAAGGAAAATAAGAATGTAGAAGAATTGAATATTAATTTTAAACACGCCTTATCCCAAAAATCTGTTTACATAACCGCTTTGTCTGCCTGCTTCATTGCTGTGGCAGCATTTGCCGTTTTAAGTCTGTTAATTGCCGAAGACAGTCGTAAAAATACCGATGATTTTGCCAAGAAAACTTTCTTTCGCAAATATGAATCGGTAGAGCATGAATTTCGGAATATTGAAGAATATCAGTATTTGCTTCGGGCACTGATCCAAAAAGACGGCCTTAAGAATTATAAGGAATATTCTTCTGTTTTAAATGACTTAAATAAAAAACGAAATCTGTTACCTTACAGCTGGTACCAATACGAAAACAGTAGTTCCGGAAAGACTGAAAGTAATAATCCATTATCGGATATTTTTGAAAATAAGAAAAATCCGGAACAGTCAATTGTTATCAAAAATAATGGTCCCGGACATTTCAAAGATCTTTTAGTTACCAGAAAAGACAGTATGTATTGGGTGAGTTACGATTCTCTCGTACTTCCCGATAAAAACCGATTGTATTATGGGTCTACCGTAAGTCTTGACGATCTGCATCAATACTTTATCAATGTAGATAAAAGTTCAAATACCTACGCTTACGTTTTTACAAAAGAAGGAATTTGTATCACCCATCCTGAAAAAAAATATATTGGGAAGAATATTTATGATTTTACAGATATACAGCCAAAGGATACGTTATGTAGGACTGCTGAATCCGGATATACTAAAAGTACAGCCATCTCAGAATATCTGGGAGTTGAGGTAACCCGCTTTATAAAACCTTTAAAGACCGATAATTTTGATGGATATACAGTGGTAAACCATGTTAATTTCATTATTGATGAAAATATCAACAAGATAAAGACCTATACCATTTACATTTTCCTGGCAGCCCTGTTTCTTATTGTAACCGTTTTTATTTTATTTCAGAGAGCAACTGCTATTGCTTACAAAGAGAAAGAAAAAGTACAGTCGGAAAAGAATATGCTTCTGATTGAGAATGAAAAGATGCATAAAGCAGAAGTGATCAATCAGTTACAGCAGCTTAAAAACAACATCAATCCTCACTTTCTTTTTAACTCTCTGAACTCTCTTTATATGCTGATCGGAATTAATAAAGAGAATGCTCAGAAGTTTACCATGAATCTTTCCAAGATTTATCGGTATCTCATCGTGCCTCCTAAAGAGAATATTGTTCCCGTTTCTCAGGAAATTAAGTTTATAAAGCAGTATATGGATCTTTTGAAAAGCAGATTTGATGAAGAAATGACATTTAATCTCATCATTAAGGATGAAAAAAGTCTGGAAAAGAGAATTCCTTACCTATCACTTCAGGTAGTCACGGAAAATGCTATAAAGCATAATATTGCCACAATAGATCAACCTTTGGAGATTATTATTACCGTTGAGGAGCATGGGATTACGGTAAAAAATACATGGCAACCTAAAACGGAAGCCGTACAGGGAGAGAAATTCGGAATTGATTATTTGAATCAAATTTATGAATATTTTAGGATTAATTCTCTTAATATTTCTGTTGATGGTGAATATTTCATATGTTTTTTACCATTAATGGAGTAAAATTAAAAATCCATTCACTCCCGAAAATGAGCCTCTCACTCCCTAATGCACCCCATATAATTCACTATACCTATAGCTTTGCTAGCTGAAACTAAGATATTTACTATTTGGAATGAATCGGACTATTTTAATGAAGAATTACAGACTGGCACTGTATTTAGGACTTGCTATGGCTTCACCAATGGCACTGGCACAGAAGAAAGATACAGTAAAGGTCAATAAAGACAAAACTGATAAAACAGAAACTTCATCATCAAAGAAGGCAAAAAAAATAGAAGACCTGATCAAGAAAGGGACTTATAAAAAAGGGCTTTTTAATACTATTCAGGTAAAAACGGATGTTTACTTTGAAATTCCGGACAGTTTAATGGGACGCCAGTTTTTGGTGGTTAATAAGCTGTCTCAGGTTCCTATGCAGGTTAACGAGGCAGGCCTGAACAAAGGAATGAATTATGAAAATAAGATCATCACTTTTCACCGTGATAATGTAGCCAGAAAAGTTTGGGTAAAAACTTCGGACGTAAAAGTATCCTCACCTAAGAATGATGCCATTACAAAATCTGTAAAAGATAACTTTTCGGAATCTGTCATTGAAGTTTTTGATATTGAAGCACAAAACAGTGATTCCACTTCTGTGGCTATTAAAGTCAATAAAGTCTTTGATGGAAATCAGAAAAGTTTTAATGATGTACTGGCTAATGTTGGATTGGGTGGGTCGGTAAAATCGAGTCTTTCTTATATTGAAGGAGTAAAGACATTTCCTAAAAACCTTGTCGTGAAATCTCAGCTGACAACCTCTGTAAATGAAGGAGGAGTTGATCTGCCGGTAACTTTAGGAGTTACTACCAATCTTGTACTGCTTTCCAGGAACCCTATGAAACCAAGAATCTCCGATTCAAGAGTAGGATTTTTCACAGAAAAGCATTGGGCTTTCAACGACCGCCAGCAGAAGATGGATGAAAAATTCTTCATCACCCGTTGGAACCTTGAACCTAAAGACGAAGATAGAGAAAAGTACCTGAGGGGAGAATTAGTAGAACCGAAAAAACAGATCGTTTATTATATTGATCCTTCAACACCTAAACAATGGCGTGAAAAGATCATTGCCGGAGTTTACGACTGGCAGGCTGCTTTTGAACAGGCAGGTTTTAAAAATGCAGTAATTGCAAAAATGCCTGATGAAAAAGATGAAGATTTTGATATCGATGATGTAAGATATTCAGTGATTACCTATGCAGCTTCACCTAAAGCAAATGCGATGGGGCCTTCAGTAGTGGATCCGCGAAGTGGTGAAATTATCGAATCTGATATCATCTGGTGGCACAATGTTATGACTTCACTTCAGGAATGGATGAGAATTCAAACCGGACCCATAGATCCGAAATCCAGAGGTAATAAATTTAGTGATGAACATATGGGTGAGGCTATTCGTTTTGTGTCGTCTCATGAAGTAGGGCATACGTTCGGATTGAAACATAATATGGGAGCTTCTTTTGCATTTCCTGTAGAGTCGCTTCGTTCCAAAGAATTTACCGATAAAATGGGCGGTACTGCCCCTTCTATTATGGATTATGCCCGTTACAATTACGTGGCTCAGCCGGAAGACGGAGTAACGGCTATTACTCCGAAAATAGGAGTGTATGATAAATATGCTATTGAATGGGGCTATCGTTGGTATCCGGATGAAATGTCTGAGAAAAAAGCATTGAGAAATTTAATAGAAAAACATCAGGACGACCCCATGTATTTCTACGGAGAACAACAAAGCTACTTAGAAACAATCGATCCGCGTTCACAATCTGAAGACCTTGGAGATGATGCGATGAGGGCCAGTGAATACGGGTTGAAAAACTTAAAAACTGTTGTCAACAATCTGTTAAGCTGGACCTATGAAGATGGTAAAGATTATACCAATGCCGGAAAATTATATATGGGTGTTATCGGACAATGGGATTTGTATACCGGTCACGTAATGGCGAATGTGGGAGGAATTTACCTGAACAATACTGTTTTTGGCAGCAAGAAAAAAGCGTATGAAGCAGTACCGGCAGAGACTCAGAAAAGAGCAGTTGATTATCTTATTAAAAATGCAATCAGCCTTCCGGAATGGTTATTCTTTAATCCGATAACAGAAAAAACATACCCGGTTAAAAACTCGCCGATGGGGCCGTTTGAACAAACTCCATATACACTGGCAAGGGGAATGCAGTATGCCAATATTTACTCCCTGTTGATGGATGACCGATTATTGAGGCTGCTTGAAAATGAATTAAAACATCAGGTTTCAGGGTCTAAAGAAGAGATCTACACCGTTGAGAATCTATTTGATCAGGTAAGAGGATCTGTTTTCAATAAAAAAGGAAATCTTAATATTCTTGAAAAGATGGCTCAAAAGAATTATGTGGATGCATTGATTGTTTCAGTGAATAAACTATTCGAAAAAACAGCTGTTAAAGCCTTAAAGATCGACAATACCCTAAAGGTTCCAACGATTTGTAATTTCCATGAAGACGAACAGGGCCTGAGAAATATTAATTATTCATCCATGAAAAGAGTATCTGAAGTAACGACTTACAAAAGAGCGGAATTACAGAAGGTACTGGACTTACTATATAAAAGAGAATATAAAGGAGATGATGCCTCCAGGGCTCACTATGCAGACTTAATCATCCGTATTAAAGAGGCTTTAAATAAATAATCCGCTATGAAAAAAACTCTAATACTTTTACCTCTTTTGGCGGCGCAGGTTGCACTGGCCCAGGAAAAGAAAACCATTACCGGAAAAATTGAAGACGGAAACACTTCCGGTGTAATCACCGGAGCATCTATAAAAATAGAAACTCAGTCGGTTTCTACCAAAACAGAACTGGAAGGGATTATTGAAAGTGTATCTGTAGGTACCGTAACCGATAAAAACGGAAAATTTATCCTGGAAATTCCAGCAGACACCAAGTCTGTACTGGTAAGCTATCCCGGCTATGAATCCAGGGTTATTCAACTTAATGAAGGTCAGACCAATTATACCATAAGATTGGTTGCTGAGGTTTCAGATAAAAATAAAATACAGGAAGTTATCATTACCGGTTATCAGAAGATTGAGAAGCGTAAGCAGACTTCTGCTGTTGCAACCGTAAAGATGGATAATATCAATCAGGCTGGTGTTGCCAGTGTAGATCAGATGTTATCAGGGCAGATTGCAGGGGTAGCAGTTACTCCGGAAACAGGAGCTCCTGGAAGTCCGGCAAAAATCAGAATCAGAGGAACAGCTTCGCTTTCCGGTCCACAAGATCCGCTTTGGGTAATTGACGGATTACCATTGGAAGGGAATGATGTACCCAACTTTACTGATAAAGATAATATTGACCAGCTTCAGAACTTCTCCATTGCAGGATTAAACCCTAACGATATTGAAGATATTACCATCCTTAAAGATGCCGCAGCAACAGCAATCTACGGAGCAAGAGCTGCAAACGGGGTCATTTCCATTACAACTAAAAAAGGAAAAAAAGGAAGCCTGAAATTAAATTTCTCTGCTGATACCTTTGTGACAACCCGTCCTGATTTTGATAAACTTAATCTGATGAACGCTTCTGAAAAGGTTGATCTTGAATTGATGCTTGCCAAGCGTGCAGATTTGACGTATCGTGCTGATAAAGGGGAAATAATGAGAATTTTAACGCAAAACGGCCAGTTGGATGCTTTCAGAAGTGGAGGGTTGGATGCCTTGAATTCCATGACTCGTCAGCAGATTAACGGTCTGAGAAATAATAATACAGACTGGGGAAAATTATTGTATAGAAACGCCATCAACAAACAATACGGACTGAGTATTTCGGGAGGTAGTGACCGTTCGGATTATTACTTCTCGTTAGGATACTATGATGAGGAAGGAACCACAATCGGTACCGGTTTTAAGCGTTATAACCTGACTTTAAAAAACAATTATAAATTAAGCGATAAGTTAAATGCAGGAATCTCTATTTTCGGTACACAAAGCGAGCGCGAATCGTTTGTGACAGATGCTGATGCATCAATCAATCCCATGAATTATTCAAGAAATGTGAATCCTTATCTGACTCCTTTCAATCCGGACGGAAGTTACAGGTATGATAGAGATATGGATGGTTTTGATGATCGTTATATTCCTTTTAACTTCCTGGAAGAAAGAGAAAATACAAGCTATACTCTGAAGAACAATTCACTGAAAGCAATATTTGATTTAGAATATAAGGTTTCAAAAAGTTTGAGGTTTACGTCTCAATTAGGCATTCAGTATGATGCTAATAAAACAGAGAAATATGCCGCTGAAAATACATACTTCACCAGAAAGATGAGAGAAAATACCCGTTATTATAAGGATGGCGGATACCACTACTTCCTTCCTGCGGGTGCAGTAAAGCAAAACTGGAATAATGATTTCTTTCAATACAACTGGAAATTGCAAGGAATGTACAGTACAAAGATCAATTCAGTACATGAAATTGATTTGATGGCAGGAACTGAGATGCGTAAAACAGAAGATAATACTACAGTGACCAGAGCATTCGGGTATGATCCTACCACAAGAAGAGGTACCGCAATTGTCTTTCCGAATTCAACTTTTGGATCGGATAAAAGATATGAAACCTATCGTGAGATGCCTCCGATTGAGAATGCCTATGCTTCCATGTTTGCTACTGCTTCTTATACCTATGATCAGAAATATACTTTCTTTGGAAGTGTGAGGTATGACGGTACAAATTTATTCGGGGTTAATAAAAAATATAAATACCTGCCGATATGGGCCGTTTCAGGTTCATGGTTGGTGACGAAGGAGAATTTTATGAAAAATATTTCTGCTGTTTCTAACCTTAGATTAAGAGCATCTTATGGTCTTCAGGGAAATATCGACCGTAATACATCACCGTTCTTTATTGGAGAATATAGTGATACAACGATTCTTCCGGGATCAAAGGAAAATATTATCAATGTTATCAGTCCTCCGAATGATAAGCTGCGTTGGGAAAAAACAACCAATGTTAACTTTGGACTTGATCTGGGCTTGTTCCAAAATCGTATCAACCTTACCGCAGATGTTTACAGCAGAAAAGGGACTGATATGATCAGTATGAAAGAAACTCCGCTTGAAACCGGATTTGAATATACGATGATGAACTGGGGAAGCTTAACGAACAAAGGTTTTGAATTGGCTCTTTCTACCAGAAATATCAATAAAGATAATTTCAAATGGACAACCACAATTAATTTCGCTCATAACAAGAGTAGAGTATTGAGCGAGCAAGCTCGTGACAATTCCATATTCCCTTCCAGAGAAGGTCTTCCGGTGAATGCTGTTTTTGCTTTAAAAACTGCCGGAATGGATGAGCAGGGTAATCCTATGTTTTGGAAAGGAAATGAAAAGATATCAGCAGTAGAGTTCTTTAAGTTGTATGATGTATATGCAGATTTTCTTCCGGGACAGCTTGTAGATACAAAACTTTCAAATGCTGAACTGAGAAATATGTTTACTTATATCGGAGACAGAGATCCGAAGTTTACAGGAGGGATCATCAATACTTTTAAAGTACACAATTTTGACTTGACGATTTCTGCAACTGTCAATCTTAAGCAGACGGTAATGAGAACCCCTTCATACCGCGGAATGGAGCTTGATAGAGGAAGAAACTACACAAGAGAGATCTATGAAGCAGGATCTTCGCTTCCCGGGATTACGAGTCCTGATATGGATGCCAATCCTGACGGTTGGATGGCCAATAAATGGTTTGCCGGAAACCGCTCCAATGTATACAGCTTGCTGGATGTATGGGCAAAAGAGATCAGCTATGTGAGGATCAGCAGTATCCGTTTAGGATATACACTTCCTAAAGAACTTACAAGCCCCATGGGAATCAGCAGCTTGAGACTAAGCATCGAAGGACGTAACCTTTTCGTATTCAGTAATGGCTATAAAGGATATTTTGATCCGGAAACTTATGGTAATATTTATGTACAGCCCATAGCCAAGTCGATAACTGTAGGATTTAATGTTTCCTTTTAAAACTTGAAAACAATGAGAAAAATTACAACATTTATAGCAATTGCAGCAATAAGCTTTATCAGTGTAGGATGTGACAGGTTTTTAGATATTCAGCCTGAAGGGAAAATTATCCCTACGACTGCTGAGGATTATCGTAAAGTACTTACATCTGCCTATTCAAAATATCCCGTTCACAAGTCTTTAACAGCCCTTCGTACAGATGAGGTGAATATTGATGAAAACGGAATGGATTTTATTTCCTATCGTGAAATTGCCATGTGGAAGGATTCCAATAACGATCCGTCATCTACAGAATTTCCATGGGTAGGTTTTTATTCCGTGAACTTTTATCTGAATCAAATCATTAATGAGGGGAGTAAGACGATGAAGGATTCTTCGGAAAAAAATCAGATTCTTGCGGAAGCCTACGCGCTTCGTGCCTATCTGTATTTTGATATGGTAAATCTGTATGGGATTCCCTACAATAGTGCAACAGCTTCTACAGACAAAGGAGTTCCCATCAGTCTGGAAATTGATATTGAACAAGTATTGAAGCCATCTTCGGTACAGGAAGTGTATAACCAGGTGCATGCTGATATCCGGAAAGCAGAAGAGCTTATGGTAGAGCAAAAGCAGGTGGCAGGTGTCAATTATAGATTCTCAAAAACTGCATTAATGGCTTTTCAGGCTAGAACGGCTCTTTATGAAGGAGACTGGAATAAAGCGGTAAGCTATGCTGATCAGGTGCTGGCTGTAAAAAGTGATTTGGTTAATTTAAATACTACGAATACGGTACCTAATCATTTTGCATCACCGGAATCTATCATGGCTTTGGATAATACATGGGATAATTCTATAAAAAACCTTTGTTTTGTATCTTCGGACTTGTTGGCAGCCTATAATACTACTGCAGACAAAAGATTTGGAATTTATTTTGAAAAGAACGGTAGCAAATATAAAGTTATTAAGGGCGGAAGTTCAGATTTCAGAGTGTCTTTCCGAACAGCAGAACAATATTTTATAAAATCTGAAGCATTATTAAAGTTGAATAAGCTTGATGAGGCTAAAGAAACGCTTTTAAAGGTATTAAAAAACAGGTATACTCCGGATGGATATGCTTCTGTACAGAATACCATTTCCTCCATGGATGCAGGAGCATTCCTGAATTTCATAATGGATGAGAGATACAGAGAATTTGCGTTGGAAGGACAGCGTTGGTTCGATTTAAGGAGAGCAAACCAGAAAAAAATAAGCCATTTAATTAGTGGTAAGGAATATATTCTTCAACAAAATGATGTACGATATACGATTGAATATCCGATGAGTGCAAAGAGAAATAATCCTAATTTATAACACTTCATATTAACAACCCCTGAAACCGCTTGAACTTAATCGTTCTGGCGGTTTTTTTGTACTTTTGTAATGTTATGAAAATTGCCATTATAGAAGATGAATTGCTGGCTGTTAATTATCTGAAAAATCTTTTGGATAAACAACATATCATTCCTGTTACCGAAACAGTTATTCTTCGATCAAAAAAACAGGCAATAGACTTCTTCGAAAACAATTCTGCAGATCTCATTTTTATGGATATTCATTTAGGTGATGGGATGAGCCTCGAAATTTTTGAACATGTGGAAGTTTTTACTCCCATTATCTTTATCACGGCATTTGATGAATATGCGATGAGGGTGTTCAGGCATTTTACGATAGATTATCTTCTCAAGCCTTTTGAAGAAGAGGATTTGCATAAAGCATTACAGAAATTCATTTCAATACGCAATAATTTTGATCCCGAACCCTTATTGAAATCTATGTCAACCTTACAACAGGGAAATAACCATGAAGTGATGAAGCGTTTTATGGTAAGAGAGGGAAATAAGCTGAAGTCAATAGACGAAAATAATACGGCTTATTTTTTTGCATCCGGTAAATATCTTTTTCTAACGACTTTGGATCATCAGACCTATATTTATGATGATACCATTAAGGATATTATTCAAAAGTTAAACCCGGAGGTTTTCTTCAAAGTAAACCGGAAATTTATCATTAATAAAGAAGCAATTACTGAAATTATCAAACATTCCAGCCAGAAAGTAGAGCTCAAGCTTTCTCCGGATCCGGAAGTGAATACTGAAGTATTTATCAGCAAGACACAGATTTCAGAATGCCTGATTTGGTTGAATAAATAATTTTAATCTAGCTTTCTTTATTGAGTTGATTGAGAAAATAGGTAGGTGGAATATTATATTTTTCCTGAAAATTTTTTGTAAAAGTTTGAGTAGTATTATAACCTGCATTTTCTGCTGTTTTTTGTATACTGATGTATCTTGTTTTAGGTTTGTTTTTCCATTGAGAAACGATGTGATCCAGCCTTAATTCATTAAGATATTCATTGAAACTTTTTTTCTTATAGAAATTGATAATTCTGGATAGATAAACTGTATTCGTTCCACAAAGTTTAGACATACTGGCAAGGGAGATGTTTTTTTTGAGATACTGTTTATCTTTTTCAAAAGAAGATAATGTTTTAAGCACATTTTCAACAATTAAAGGATTTATTCCTAATTGGTCATCAATTATTGCATCATCATTAGTCTGTTCGAACATTTCATTTTGAACTGGAATGTCTTCATCCTGTATTTCAAAATATCTTTCATTCAATATTTTAGAATATTTTCTTCTGTTATAATATTTGGTAAGCAAAAATGTTAAAAATAAAATCACTAGAAATCCGAAGCCAATAAGTGTAAAATAAAAAAACCTTTCCCACTTAATTTTATTTTCAAGTATTTCTTTTTCCTCGTGTAACTTTTTTGTATCATATTCTTTGTTTAACGTAGAATTCAGATACTTATAATCTTTTTCATACGCTTTATCCAGTATAAGAAGTGTATTGATGTACTCGAGCTGCTTTTCACTGTCATTATTTTCTGAATAATGTCGAATGAGAATTTCAAAGGCCGGCCGGAATTTAGGATCTAATTTTCCAGTTTCTTTATATTCCTGATCGAATAATAAAAAATAGGGGAGTGCTTCTTCCTTTTTTCCCAATTTCCAAAGTGACATTCCCAGATAAAACTTGTCAGTAAGATGTTTCCATGAATCATTATATAATTGAATGGCTTTGTGAATTTTTACTACAGCTTGATCATATTTATGCTGATAATAAAGATCAGTTCCCTGTGAAGAAATAAAATAAGCATAATATTCTTTGAAATCCGGATTCTTTTTTATAAAGTCGATGCCTTCCTGTATAAGGCTTGTATTAGCATTAAAATTTGATAAATGACTATTTGTTTCTATCAGAGCAATTAAAGAATAAAGATAATAATAGGCATAATGGGTATCTTCAATTTTTTCATGATGTAATCTGAAAAAGGAAACACAGTCCGTTAATAATTCATGTGCATCCTGATATAATCCCAGATACGATTTGGTTTGAGCTATTTGATATTCAGCATTATGAATTAAATAAGGATTTTTATTTTTTTTAATATAATCGTATCCTTTAATAAAAGCATCCAATGCTTTAGGGTAATTTTCATTATTAGTATAAGACATTCCCAGAGACAAATAGCTGTCACCGATTATATTATTATCGTTGATTTTCTTTGCAATAATTAATATGCTGTCTCCATATAATATCTGTTCCTTGCCTCTCTTATTAAAACTTGCCAGAACATAACCTCTTCTCGTCTTTTCAGGGTTGGTTTCTTTTTTAGCCTTTCGGATGAAATTATTGATGTATTTCCACTGTTCATCAGGTTTATTTTCTAAATTTTGAATAGTCAGTTCCAGTTCGGAATAACTCATAGTACCGACTTGCTTTTGATTATATCGTGAAGAAAATAGAGAAAAAAATCCTCCAAAAAGAAATAAAATAAGAAAAATATACTTTAAATTATTCATTTTTAGCTATAAAACAATATAAAAATAAATAAATTTTTCTTCTATTGGTGAAAAAAACTTAAATAATTTAAAAACAGGATATTATATGTTTATGATTTATGAAAAGAAAGATCTTTTTTATTAAAATATAATTCTTATTTGTATATATATAATTCTTTTTTCACAAGATAGTGATGAAACTGATTTTAGATTTTGTCAGTTTCATTTTACCTCTATACATTTCCAAACAGAAAACAAAAACTGATTTTTATGAAAACGCTCAATTTTTATTTTGTGCTCGTTTTGCTTTTGATTGTAATGAATTCAAACAGAAATGATAGTGAGTTTGATACGGTTGATTCGATTGCCAGTAATTCCGAAAAAGTACAAATAAAGAAAATAGGAAGCAGCAGCCTTCAAGCATTTACAAGTACTGAAAGTGACATTATCACTGAGGACCCTAAGAACATTCCCCCCAGAAAATAAATCAGTCATCATCCTATTCTTAGGAATGAGGTGTAATAATTAACCTTTGCCGGTCATCAGTTAGCTAAAAAATAAATAATAGATTTTATCAAATAAAGTAGTTTGTAGAGTACTATGCAAATGAAACATTTTGTAAATATCCCTTGCAAGGAAAGTGTGAAAAAGTCGAAAGAATTATACACTTCAAAAACTATGATTCTAAACATCTTATTACTAAAATTAATTAAAATGAAAAATTCAAAATTACAAAACCTGCTGACTAAAATTTCAGCGGATGTGACCACGTTAAAAGAAGGAGAATTATCTTCAATCAAAGGAGGAACAGCACCACTGAATCTGGTATGTAATTCCGGATGTCTGGCAAAAGCATAACATCGGAAGTGGAATAACTTCTAACAGACCGACTGTGTTTAATGTCTTTAAACTATGAACACTTATCTTTTAATTATAAACGTGCACCAATGAACTATAAACTATCTCATTATACTATTTCTACACAGGTTTCGGAGGATAAATATGTTATCTTTTCTACCAGAAGTTGTAAAGTACTTCTCCTGGAGAAAGAGAATTATAATTTCCTGATCAACGGACACTTTGATAAAGTCGATTCCGATATAAAAAACCAGCTTATTACAGCTGTTATTTTAGTTCCTTCTTTTGAAGATGAATTAATGGAAATTATAGAAGAAAATAAAATGATGATTTCAGGTAATGATGTATTGTATCAGGTCATTCAGCCTTCATCAAATTGTCAGCTGGGTTGCGGGTATTGCGGGCAGCAACATACCAAAAATGATCTGCAGGCCAAGGATTACGAAAAATTAATTGAGCGGATAAAATATAAACTTTCTTTAAAAGAGTATAAGGCCTTGTCTATTGGCTGGTTTGGAGGAGAGCCCCTGATGAGCTTACACACATTGCGAAAAGTAACGGAAAAATTAAAAGAACTTACCTCAGACTTAGGAATTGGGTACAATGCTAAAATTACCACCAATGGTCTTGCATTGAAAAAAAATATATTTCTGGAGTTGGTTAATAAGCATCATATAAAAACAATAGAAATAACATTGGATGGTACCGCAGAATTTCATGATAAAAGACGATTTGTGAAATCAGGCGAGAAATCATTTGATCTTATTTTTAAAAATTTAGTTGATATTTTTAGTATTGAAAATTACAAAGATCTCGGAGCTCATATTTCCATAAGATGTAATGTTGACAGTACCAATTACCAGTCAGTAGTTCCATTATTACAGTTATTGTATCAGCATGGTTTTCAGGATAAAATTTCCCATTTTTACGTAGCACCTATTCACTCGTGGGGTAATGAAGCACATTTGGTATCCCTGGAAAAAGAAACATTTGCTGAGAAAGAGATAGAATGGATTCTAGAACAATATAAATATGGATTCTCACCCTTGATTCTTCCCGTAAGAAATCACGAACTCTGTATGATTACTAATCAGGATGCAGAATTAATAGATGCATTCGGCAATATATACAACTGCACCGAAGTATCCTATGTTCCTGTTTATGATAATTCACAGTATAAACTTGGAAATATAAAAGATATTGATATTGACCAAAAGTTTAATTCACCTCATTTACAAAACTGGAACGATATTGTTCTTGCTGATGAAAAAGGATATCCATGCCATACCTGCAAAATGTTTCCGGTTTGTGGAGGAGGATGTCCTAAATCCTGGGAAGAGGGAATTATTGCCTGCCCTTCCAATAAATTCAATATTCAGGATAAGCTTGCCATCAATTATATTATACAGGAAAAAGGAGCAGAATATTTAATGAGTTGATAAAATGGAGAATAACATCTACACCATCGAGCTATTACAAAAACATAAAAAGCTTATATCTGCGAATATTATTCATTATAAGGATGATTTCATTTTTCAACAGGAAATGGATAAATTCATCAATATGGTATGCAAAGATAAGGAAGCTTTTAATTTCTACAGTCTCAATAATCATGAAGCACTCAAAGAGGCAAGAATGGGGAATGTACAAAAAGCAGAAATGCTGATGATGCGTGCTAAAAAGTGTATTGATTTTGATGTATTGTCAATTGTAGAAAAGGATGTATATACTTTGATAAGTCTCCCAATTCAGGCATTTTTAAGCTATAAAAAAACAAACTATATGATAGCAAAACAACAGACGTACGAAACGATGTTGTTCGATGAAAAACTTGAAGGATACAATCCTTCTATATCGTATCATAAGATCCAGCAGTTGCATAATATGTCAAGAATTGAAATGAAAGAAAAGAATATTGACAATACGGTTATTATTTTTAATTTATTATACAGAAATTTATTGCTTTCTGAAGAAGTAAATTATCAGGAGATTACTTTTTTCTATGAAGATAGCACTGAAGCTTTAAAAAAATTAAGAAAACTGATGTTAGGACAAATTACCAATGAATACATTCTTTTTTTGGATAAACTCGAAAACAAAGTTGAAATTTTGGACCGCACCTTTCATGAAGTATTTGAAAATGAAGCAGCTGTGAATAATGATTTAAAAAGCTATTTATATTGGATAATACTAAAGAAAAGTGCTGTGGATCATCAGCAACTGGATGCTGATGTTATTAAAAATTTCATCAATAAATCAGTTGATTATACTTCGACAGTACCAATTGATTCCTTATTAAATGAAATCAAAACACCAGCCAGAATTGACGAGGCATTAAAATATTAATCCTAAAATAACTTATTTTTCATGATTTTTGTTCCTCAACACGATCAGATGGATTGCGGCCCGGCATGTCTCGCTATGATCTCCTCTCATTATGGAGTAAATTTCAGATTACAATATTTAAGGGACAAAAGCTTCATTACCAGAGAAGGAGTTTCGCTATTAGGAATCACTGAAGCTTCAGCAAAAATAGGGTTTGATACAGTTGCTACTAAGTTGCAAATGAATAACTTAGATAGTAGTCTTCTACCATGTATACTACATTGGAACCAGAATCACTTTGTTGTTCTATACAAAATTTCAAAAAATATCTTAACAGGAAAACTGATATTTAAAATAGCAGATCCTGCACATGGATATATAGCACTAACGGAAGAAAAATTTAAAAATAACTGGATCTCTGAAGGTGAAAAAGGAGTAGCTCTTTTTTTAGAGCCAACGGAAGAGTTCTATAAACAAACCTCAGAACAAGAAACCAAAATATCAGTAAAATTTTTATTAAACTATCTGAAACCGTACAAAAAGCAAATGCTTCAGATGCTTGTATTTCTCCTTTTGGGAACCATCACTACTGTCGTACTTCCTGTTCTAACACAGAAATTAATAGATGAAGGGGTGAGTAAAAAGGATCTTTCAGTTATTTCATATATACTTATTGCTCAATTAGCATTTTTCGTGGGTAATATTATATTCAATGTTTTTCGCAACTGGATAATGCTGATTGTAGGAACTAATGTTAATATCCGTATTATTTCTGATTTCCTGAAAAAACTCTTACAGTTACCTATTAAGTTTTTTGATACGAAACTGTTGGGCGATTTCAGCCAACGAATACAGGATCATGAACGTATAGAGAGTTTTTTGACCTCCCAGAGCCTTATTACATTATTTTCAGCACTCACTTTCATTGTCTTCTTTGGTGTCCTTTGGTACTATGATATTACGATTTTATCCGTATATCTGATTTTGACTTCAATATCCATAACATGGTCTTTGTTTTGGATGAAGAAAAGGAAAATTTTAGATTATTTCCGTTTCCAGCAAAGAAGTGAGAACCAGGAATCCATTTATGAGATCATCAATGGAGTCTCAGAAATGAAGCTTAATCAATTTGAGGAGTATAACCGCCATAAATGGAAAGAAATACAGAAGAAGCTGTTGAAGACCAATGTAAGAATACTCAAGTTGGATCAGATACAACTTTCAGGATTTGAATTTATTAATCAGTTAAAAAATATCATTGTCACTTTTTTGGCAGCTTCATTTGTGGTAAAAGGAAATATGACCTTAGGAGAGTTATTAAGTGTTTCTTATATTATTGGACAAATGAATTCTCCGGTGAATGAGCTTATTCAATTCTTTCGATCTTTGCAGGACGCCAAACTGAGTTTATCAAGATTAAACGAAGTACAGGATCATCCCAATGAAGAACACGAAAACCAGGTTCCGTTACTCAGTAAAAAATATACTGAACAGAATGGAATAGAGAGGGGAATTTATTTTAAGGATGTCTCTTATCAATATGAAGGTCCCCGATCTCCTTATGTTTTAAAAAATATCAATCTTTTTATTCCTGAAGGAAAAATAACGGCAATAGTGGGAGCGAGCGGAAGCGGAAAAAGTACCCTCATGAAAATTTTCCTGAAGTTTTATGAACCGATAGAAGGTGAAATTTTTTTCAATCATTTAAATAGTAGAGATATTTCACCAAAAGACCTTAGAAAAAACTGTGGAACTGTAATGCAGGATGGTTTTATATTTTCTGATACCATAGAACGAAATATTGTTGCAGGGGATGAAGATATTGATTATATAAAGCTTGAGAAAGCTTTATATACTGCTAATATTAAATCTTTTGTTGAAGAACTTCCATTGGGACTGAAAACCAAGATTGGAGCTGCGGGTAATGGGATTTCCGGAGGACAGAAACAAAGAATATTGATTGCAAGGGCTGTGTATAAGAACCCGCAGTTTATCTTTTTTGACGAAGCTACCTCTGCTCTTGATGCTGATAATGAAAAAATAATTCATGACAATTTGCAATCTTTTTTTAATGGTAAAACTGCTGTCATTGTAGCACATAGACTTTCAACGGTGAAAAATGCTGACCAGATTGTCGTATTAAAACATGGCGAAATTGTAGAGCAGGGCAGCCATCAGGAACTGGTTTCCAGAAGATCCGATTATTATAATCTTGTAAAGAATCAACTGGAGCTTGGAAATTAATTCTTAGAATCCTTCTTACATTATTCAACAACTTTATAAAACAAAAAAACCTCCGAATAATCAGAGGTTTTAAAGTGGTTTCTCCAGGAATCGAACCAGGGACACATGGATTTTCAATCCATTGCTCTACCAACTGAGCTAAGAAACCATTATATTTTTGTTTGACTTACTTCGTTGTTTTAAAGTGATGCAAAAGTATAATAATTTATAATACCGTGCAAGCTTTTAGAAGAGTTTTTTTGAAAAAATAGATTAGTGAGGATGGTTTTTAGGGGTAATTGTCTGTTCATCAAAGAATTATTTTTTTAAATAATTCAAAATTTTTATTAAATGAAAAGGTAAGTTTCAATCCTTGTCAAGATTTTAAACCTTGACAAGGATTTTCACCGTAATACAGACACCAATTTCAAATGCCGTAATTCTTTTTCCAAACGTCCACGTTTAAAAATTTTTACCCTATAAATACAAAAAAAGCATCTGTTGTAGATGCTTTTGTAAATTATAAGTTTAATTCTCTTTTAATTTTGCTTTAAGAACAGCATTTTCTGCTCTCAGTTGCTCATTGATGCGTTTCTGAATATTGATTTCTTCTTCCAGCAATTTAATCTTTCGCTCTGAAATTTCTGAAAATTCTTTGAACTTTGATTCATAACGATTTCCAAGGTCATCCAAAGCTTCTTTATAAAGATTAACGAGTTTCTCGTCGTTCTCCAGCTTTTTACCTTCATTATCCGCATCCATTCCTTCTACCTCTGCATTCAGCTTTCTTCTTCCGAAAAACCATCCTGCAGAGCCCGAAACTACTAAGCTGAGAAAAGTACCTATATGTTCTTTGAATAACTCAATCATGTTTTTTATATTTAATTCATCTCTGAAAATTTAATCGTATACGTAGATTTCAATCACTCCAAATTGGCCTACAATATCGGTGGGGCTGCTGACATCGTCACAGTTAAGAAGATGAAGGTATAATGCATCATCCGATATGATATCTGTAAGACAGTCGTACGCATATTTCTTTCCTGACCGGGCATTTACCTTACTATTGATCCATGTTCTGTCAGTAGGGAATGCCCCTTGTAATGTTGCCATATATCTTCCTGTATCTTCACGTTTCCATACAATGTCTCCCAATGTATTTTCCAGAACTGTGAATTTAGGCTCCAGGTAACGGTCTACATACATCAAAGCTTTATAAATTTTAAAGCCCGGTCTAATTGTTTTTAATTTTTCATCTACCCATTTCTTTTGAACGAAAGAGTTGTCTGTATAATTTGCTCCGTAATAATTTGACCCTACAATACCCGGACCCAGTGCTGGTGAACCTATATCAATTCTATCCATATCTTTAGACAGGTTGATATATTTTCTGTTTTCACCTCCGTTTTGAGATAAAAAGACCTGTGTTGGGCTTACGCTTAATCGAGAAACCTGACCGGTAGCTATGTCTGTTGAAGTAATAAATGTAAACCCGTCTTCCATAGCAATTGATGCTACGCCACTTTTCATTTCTCCGCCTCCTTCTTTTGCAAATTCTATGGTACCCTTTACAGGTTTACCGGCAGATGTTCCTGCTAATGGAATATAATCCTGGGAGATCGTTTGTTTTTCTTCCACTCCAAAAGTTCCGTCGGGTTTTGCTACAACATTTTTAGTAAATGTGGCATCTGCGACGGGTAGCCTTAACACCTGTAAGCTGGTGTCAAATCTTAACCAACGATCAGCAAAATTTCCTTCGATGAAATGGGTTTTGTAATAATTATTATCCTTTCTGAGGAAGTTGTTGATAATGAATTTATTATTTTGTGCCCCGATCAGTTCAATATTAGACCCGAGAATAAGGTTGTTTTCGCCCCAGATTCCATTACCATGGCCCGAAGTTCCTCCTCCGATGACGACATTGGATGACCATAAACCGGTACCTCCCTTACCCCAGTATTGTCCTGCCTGATAACCCAAAAAGGTATTGTTGGCGCCGGCAATAAAGCAGCCTGTCCACTTTCCAAGCATGGTATTTCCGGTACCTTCTTTCAATCCATATCCGGACGATGTTCCTATCAGTGTATTGTCTGTACCTGTTACAAGTCCTGTTCCAGCCTCTACTCCCATGATAACATTGGCTGTGCCGGTAGTTACATCCTTACCTGCAAAATGTCCGACTACCGTATTGGATTGCCCGGAAGTTACTGCTGGTAATGTATTGTATCCCCAGGCGATATTGTAAGTTCCTGTATGATTAGCATTAATATTACCAAAAGAGAAAGAATACGTAGACCTGTTGATTCCCAAAACAGCCACTGTTCCCGGATTACCGCTTCCTGTTTTGTCTTCAGTAAAAGCGATGCCTTTAGGACAATAGTTGTTTCTGTTGACAACGGTAGCAAGTGTTTCATCCGGTAAGACTTCGGTTGTAGTAACACCAGCATCTCTTTTGATATAAAACTTACCGTCTGTAGCGGGTTTATTTACTTTCTCATTTAAAGCGGCTTGAAGACCTTCTACCATTCCTATAGTTACATTGGATATTCCTGTCGGTAGATAATTTTTCACCTCTGTTTTTTCACCTCCTTTAAACATATACAGGCTAAAGTTTCCGGCACTATCAGGGATGGCAATGAAATCATTATCCTCAAACTGATAAGAAGCTGAGTTTCCTGCAAAAGCTGGAAGATTAGTTTCTTTGGCTTCGATAAGGGTTGTTAAACCTAAAGCTTCTATTTTTTCAGCAAGAATTTTTCTGTCATCATTCACATAGTCATTGAATGTTAAAAATCTGTCATTGCTTTGATCTTTTGAATACACGTTCCCATATGTATTGCCATCATCCACGGTAGCTATATTTGTGGGAAGGTTGCCAACACCTAAGGCTGTTTTCCAGGCTTGGATATTAGTGTTGTCAAGATTTGAAGCATCTTTTTTTGCTAAATAGCTGGCATGAGAATCCGGGTTTGAAATATGGCTTTCGAAGATGCTTTTATCGGCTTTGTTCTGTAACTGGCTCTCTAAGCCTGTAACCTTACTGGTTGGGATAGATTCATCTTTGTGCCAGAATGATGACCATGAAGCCTGGAATTGTTCCTGAGTAGGGAAGTCTCCGGTTTCAAAATAGCTGTATATGGTGTTTAATGGTATTGACATATTTTCTGTTTATAAGGGTGAACTATTGATTTAAAGAGTAAATTTGTTGGATGGTTAAAGTTTCTGTTCCTACAATACCAAGTAATCCTAATGTAACGGGAACTGCCGGAGTGGTAATATTAAAATAATGAACCTTTCCATCTCCTTTTACCACCATGACACTATAAAGTGTTCCTTGCCTTGTTATATATATTGTATCTGTAAAGTTTGTACTTCCGGTTCCTGCCAGGTTTCCATTGAGTAGCACATTTCCGGAACCTCCCCATGAAGCATAATCCTGGTATTTCCATTCAATGCTGAAATTATTAACTGTTGAAAGCGGAATTAAACCACTTACAATTCCGACATAATTAACCTGATTGGAGATCGGTAATTGTGAGTTAATTTTAAAAGACAAACTGAAATCTTCATTTTCTTTAAATAAGACTGATGACCTTAAGGCTGTCCAGACTCCTCCGGGAGTAATCGTGCCATATCCGTTATTGCCATAGCTTCCTGATGTTGTGCTACCATCAGCTTTTAAAGGAGTCCATACAATACTTGTCATATCAAATTCAACTAATTTTGATAACGATTTTAAAGTCATTGGTGTTGTATAGTAGGCTACTCCATTCCATAATCTGATTTTATAATTTCCTTCCGGAATTGTATTGAAGTTAAACCAAAAAACAAGGTCTAATCCTGTCGTAAATAACTGGATCTGGCTGCCAGGAATAGTTGTATAAATATTGGTGTCAATATTGAGTAATTCAACAGAAAAAGTAGTTGGATTTAAATTTAAATTAGCACCTTTCAATGTTATCCAGGAAGGTTGATTTTTTGTTTGATCAACAATTGGAGGACTAATCAATGCAGCACTCATCGTACCGGTACTCCAGCCCCCGTTCATAATGGTCTTTAAATTGGTCTTTTGTGTATCGGTAAGATTGCTCCATAATTCAACTTCGCCTTCATAATCGGAGAACATGAAAGGACGTTTGATATTTGATACGTTTGTCCCGTAGAATTTTGTTCCATCATAGGTTAACTGATTATTTCTGGTTTCTGTATTCATGCTGAGAACAACAGCGTCTGTCTGTACTCTTCCTATGACGTGCAGTTGCTCACTGGGACTGCCTATACCAATACCAACTTTTCCTTGCTGATAGGCAACATTAGCTGCCATAAATTCAATACCGTTCCAATACACCATGTAATTGGGAGACATCAATATAGGACTCCAGGTCACCACGCCATTTTTTACAGAAGCAACATAGCTGAAATTGCCGGTGGCAGAAGGTTTATCCATTTTTGAATTCAAAGCGGTCTGTAAGCCTTCTACCATTCCTATGGTTACATTGGACAGTCCTGTTGCCAGATAATTTTTAACCTCTGTTTTCTCATTACCTTTAAACATATACAGGCTAAAGTTTCCGGAACTATCAGGAATGGCAATAAAGTCGTTGTCCTCAAATTGATATGAACCTGCATTGGCAGCGAATCCAGAAATGGTAGTTTCCTTAGCTTCGATAAGCGTTGTTAAGCCTAAAGCTTCTATTTTATCGGCACGGATCTTTCGGTCATCATTGACGTAGTCGTTGAATGTCAGAAACCTTTCGTTGCTCTGGTCTTTCGAATAGACATTTCCAAATTGACCTCCATTATCAACTGTAGCAAGGTTTTCCGGAAGCTCACCAACTCCTAAAGCTGTTTTCCAGGCCTGGACATTTGTGTTATCTAAGTTGGAAGCATCTTTTTTGGCTAAATAACCGGTATGAGAGTCGGGGTTTGAAATATGGGTTTCAAGTATATTTTTATCCGCTTTATTTTGCAGCTGGCTGTCTAATCCTGCAACTTTGTTGGTAGGGATAGATTCATCTTTGTGCCAGAATGACGCCCATGAAGCCTGAAACTGTTCCTGGGTAGGAAAGTCTCCTGTTTCAAAGTAGCTGTATATGGTATTTAATGGGATTGACATGATTTTTAAATTAAAATAAAAGGATGTTTAAAATATATAGCAAGATTGTATATTAAAGCCCGCGTCGGCACCTATTCCGTCGTTATTCAGAGTGTTGTTGATATAGGAAACCAAACATAACGCATCTTCAATTCCTACTTTAGTTCCTACAGCAATCTTTCCTCCCTGTTCAATGATAACAGTGAATAAATTTCCGTTCCTGGCCATGGTAAATCCTGCGATTACTTCGGTTTCATTTCCGGTAACGATTGCCGTTAAATTATCTCCCTTGACAGTTTTTGAGTAATTGGCAAGGTTGTTATTATTAATACTTGTCTGAAAATTGGCATTATTGTTTAAGCTGAGGTTGTTGTCTTTACTTATTAAACCTAATACAATATTCATTGCTGAATTGGATGCATCCCTTAACCTGAAAGTTCCTGAAATACTGAAATTTTGTCCGGCAGGAATAAGTTCACTGCTTTTCATTGCTGCTACAATAACAGCCTCCCGGGCAAAAGGTTTATTTTGGTAAGAAGCCACATAGCTCATTGCACCTCCGGCGATATTCACAACTCCGGGAGTGCCTGGTGTATATAGTTTGGTCTCCCATATAAGATTATTCAGGTTGATAAGCTGAAGTTTGTCAACAACATTTACAGTCATTGATGTTAGATAATTGGCAACGCCATTCCATAATCTTAATTTATAACTTCCCCTGGGAATATTCTTAAAGTTGAAATAGAAAGATAAATCCAAACCATTGGTATAGAGCTGAACCTGAGAATTTGGGATAATCGCTATAGGAGTCACTCCATCATTTGCCATAATTTCCAGACTGTAGCTGGTAGGGTTAAGATTTAAATTAGCTCCTTTTAAGCTGATCCAATAGTTTTTGTCCGAAATATCTACTACAGGCGGTGTGATGAGTGCAACACTCATGGTTCCTGTACTCCAGCCACCATTCATAATTGTTTTAAGATCAGTTTTCTGTGCATCTGTCAGGCTGCTCCACAATTCTACTTCTGCGGCGTAATCAGCAAACATAAAAGGTCGTCTTACAGAAGCATTATTTGCTCCCCAGAATTTCGACCCATCATAGGTAATCTGATCTCTTTTTGCTTCATTATTGGTATCAAAAGCATATGCGGAAGATCTTACATTTCCTAATAAGTGAAGCTGCGCTTCCGGAGTTTTGGTTCCGATACCAAATCTTCCGTCTTTATAATACATGGTAGACTCTTTGAAATCACTTCCATCCCACGACAGCAAATAATTGGAAGCGGGTGATATGGGAGCGTAAATTGGTCCCGGGCCAAGTCCTCTGATAAAGAAATTACCATTATAAGAAGGTTTACGCATTTTTTCATTCAAAGCGTCTTGTAGCCCCTCTACCATTGCCATGGTGATATTGGAAAGTCCTGTTGCCAGATAGTTTTTAACCTCTGTTTTATTGCCTCCTTTAAACATATGCAGGCCAAAATTTCCATTGTTGTCAGGAATGGCTATAAAGTCATTATCTTCAAATGTATATGAACCTGAATGTGCCGCAAATTCTGAAATAGATGTTTCCGTAGCTTCAATAAGGGTTGTTAAGCCTAAAGCTTCAATTTTATCAGCCCGGATTTTTCTATCGTCATTAACGTAGTCATTGAATGTTAAAAACCTTTCATTGCTTTGGTCTTTTGAATAGACATTTCCAAACTTATTTTCATTGTCAACCGTGGCGATATTTTCCGGCAGTTCACCTACACCTAGAGCATTTTTCCAGGCCTGAACATTCGTATTATCTAAGTTAGACGCATCTTTTTTGGCTAAATAAGCTGTATGGGAATCCGGGTTTGAAGTGTGTGCTTCAAATATATTTTTATCAGCTTTATTCTGCAGCTGGCTGTCTAATCCTGCAACCTTATTGGTAGGAATTGTTTCATCCTTGTGCCAGAAAGATTCCCATGAAGCCTGAAACTGCTCCTGAGTAGGAAAGTCTCCGGTCTCAAAATAGCTGAGTATGGTATTTAATGGTGTTGACATTTTTGTTTTTTATTGGAAATTAGGTTCAATAAAGTTGACTATTCTATAAGGGTTAAGAACATCGAAAGGCTGAGAAGTTCCCCCCGGATTGAAGGTTCCTGTACTGTAATGCCATCTGTTATTACCCCCATCAAATCCACCTCCACCGATGTTTCCTTCATATGGATTAAGTAATGAAAGCGAAGTCGTTAAATCAGGTAAATTCTGCTTGGTAATTATTTTGGTTTTAGAACCGCTTTCAGCTCCAAGTGTTGAAAAAGAATTATCATTAGGATTCCATCCCATTACCGTTTTTCCTCTAAAGTCCTGGCATTCTTTCCAGCCTGCAGGAATTTCTGATACCGGTTTTTTCCAGACAAAGACCACTCCTCCGTTGACAATAGGTGACGTTTTAAGCTCAAGCGCAGCAACTCTTTGTGCTAAAGCGTTAACATCAGGTTGCGACGCCATATTATTTAATTTTACCTGGATTTCTTTTAAAGTAGACAGCTTAACGAATTCCGACCATAGATAGTTATTGGAGCCGGTACCTGTACCGAATTTAACGGTTCTTTTTTCAATTAAAACCTTTGATTCCTGGCTTTCAAATACTTTTTCAATGGGTTCAGTGTGGATGTATAGGTTGGAGCTTACACTTCCTCCTTCGAAGTAATAAAGCTTTCCATCAATGGCTACAATTCCCGGATTCACAAAGGATCCTACAACTTCACCTCCTGATAAAATGGTTTTATTTCCTGCCAGATCTCCAAGAACCTCAAAAATTTCATAAGCTTCTTCAATAAGTGCCATGAGGTCATTCGTTAGAGGAACACCGCCTGTTTGTAAAAATTTGAAATTATATTTCATATTAATATGCTTTTGTTTGTATTTGGTACCTTTTGGAAGGTAATTTGTAAAAATCTATATCAGCTTTCAGCTGGTCTATGTTCAATAATGGTTCATCAGGATTATCACTATTCACAGGTATCTGTACAATAAAGTCGTATTCGCTGTAGAGTTCTGCTTCCATTCTCAGATAAAGAGGATTGGTATCTCCGTAGAGCCATTTGGTTTTCGGATTATAAATTCCTCCTCCCGGAGTAGGCGTGCTGCCCTGATTGTCCTCGGCTTCAGTGTATATGTAAACACCTTCATACTGGACGGCTTTAATAATTTTAATTCTCTTGGCAACCCGATCATGCTTACGATTGAGGACTTTTTCAAGTGAAAACTTCTGGTAGTTGTAATTCATCTTTTCCAGATTTCCTTTTCTTTCTTCCATGACACTTTTATAAAGGTCCTCAATGCAGAAAATAAGAACAGACACCAGGTTTAATACTGATTTTGTTCGCCAGAACGTAAACAGCCACCAGCTTGCCAGTCTTTTAAAATTGATGGTAAATAATTTATCATTCATGATTACTGTGCCTGATAATTAATGTAGGTAATGCCACTCCAGTCTTCTTCATAATCCGGGTCTGACGGATCTGCAGACTGTCTTAATGTAAAGCTTCCCGAACTTGGGATTCTGCTGATTTCAATAGGCTGGAAAGGTCCATAACCAGGCGAACCTGCTTCAATCCATTTACTGGAAACTTCTATATTTAATAAATCGGTAACTCCTTCTACAGCCAGGATGGCAGCTTCTAATTTCTGCACACTTAATTCTCCGTTAAAAGGAAGATTTTTCAAAAACCTTTTTATCGCATCCTGAACAGGATATCTGGAAGTTCTGATGCTCATCCCTGTTTTTAAAATAATAGCAGGGTTGTAGCAGATTTTAAATTTTAGCCTTAAAATATCAGGTCTGTAATTGACAATGGTGATATTGTCGCCCGCAGCCTGAATTTGCTCTATATAAGATTTAAAAGCTAATCCGATATCGTCATTTACAGGTACAATTTCGCCGTCGCTCTGTTCAGTAGCAATTTTCATTGAAATTTTTGAACTGCTTACCGCTTTGGTAACAGCTACATATTTGATGACCTTTGAGTCTTCAATTTCCTGAAGGGTAGCATCTACAAGTTCTCCTTCACTATTTTCATATTGAGGGGAAAACTGATCGCTTTCCGGAAGCAGACTGAACCCATACTGGAATCTGAGAGCTTCGTTTCTGTACCATCTTAAGGTAGGAACCTTCTGCTCTTGAATTAAAGTTTCAATTTCCTTTAAATGAAGTTTACAAGCTTCCTGGAAGTTCCAGATCACAAAACCTATCGTTTCAAATATCTTTCTCCAGAAAGAGGTTTTGGAATTGGTGTTGAGAGCTTGCAAATCCGGGTTGTCGTTTTTAAGCTTTAGGATCTCATTGATTATTTCTTGAAGCGTTTTATTCATGTTAACTTACTTTAAAAGTATTTCCGATTTGCATATATCCAATTCCTTTCAATGTCGGTAATTGGTTTTCCTGTTCTAATGTTGTCCCTGTAGCGGGTTTTATCAATCTTGATGTATAATAGTTGATGACATCAGGATTTTTTTCTATTTCATCCGGAATTATCAGTTGGGTTCCGGATGCTAAAAGATCTGAAACCGACATTCCGTTGGCAATGGCGATGTCAAAACATTTCTGCACATCTCCTGTATATTGTATGGAGATATCTAAAATCGATTGCCTGTTGAGTACTTTAATCTCCATAATCTGCGTTTATGTTTATATCAAGGGTATCGCTAATTTCTATCTCATGCACGTTCATTCCATCGGCAAAAAACTCCTGTCTGATTTCTCTCGCCAGTTCTTCAGGTGCTTCATGTTCAAGATATCTGCGTGTTCCTACACCGTTTTTTGGGAAAAGTTTTATTTCTCCTTTATCTGCAAGTAGCAAACTTCTCTGATGTTCATAGGTGCTTTCACCAAAAACAAAATCTCCTTCTGCAAATTGCAGTTCAAAATTTTCATTTAAAAGAATATCTGTAGGCATATTATATCATATTTCCGATTCCTGTACCTGTCTGAGCCGTTGCCGTCCCTGTGGTAGCTACTGTTACTTTTACCTGACCGGCTTTTACAAAATCTTTAATTGCACCGGCCATTTTTTCGGCAATTCTTGCTCTGGATGATTCTGCGCTGTTCTCTTCGTTGGCCTCGTCTTTCATTATCTGAAGTAATGCATTGACGAGTATTGGTTCTGCTGTGTCTAAACTCATTTTAAAAGCGATTTAAATTCATTTCTAAGTTTTTCAAAATCCTGAAGATTGATCAGGTTGATGGTAGGTCCGTAATTGGTCGTAAACTTCATATCCCGGATGGCATCAAAAAGCGTATCTACAAGCTTGGCAAAGTTTTTTCCGTTGGCTTCCATGTGGATTTTATCACTCAGCTCAAGATTTGCACTTTCTGTTTTCCAGTAAAATTTTTCTACCACATCACAGGCAATGATCATCCAGTCGTCATCATCTTCCACCCGTACAGCCAGTACATAACTTCCCACTTTAGGAATCTGAATGAAACTCTTGTTACCTGTAAGAACAGGGCGAAGTCGCACATCCAGATATTCCTGGCCATCTTCATCAATCAATATGCAGGTCGCTTTTTCTTCATTCACAGATTTCACCTGTGCGATGTTACTTACAGCGGGTGCGTGTGAGCTTGCAATTTGTTTTAATCCTTCTCGTATGTATTCTGGTGTTGCCATTATTTCTGCATTAAAAATCCTAAGGTTACGGTTTGTCTTCCTCCTGATGAGCCAAACTCACCACTTACACTTTCTATAAAATATTCTCCGGTTTTATCCGGGTACATGCCGCCATCAAGTTCCAAAACCATCCCTTTTACAGCATATGGCTCGAGAAATAGGGTGATATTTCCCTCATAACCTTTGTAGTTTTCTTTGGTTTGTAAGCGATTGGCGATTTGCTTTAAAAACTGAGCAGGAATTCCTGCCTTTACTTTTAAGCTTTTTTCACCTGAAGATTCCCGTTGGTCAGACTTTGTTTTGTTGACTTCTCCTTTATCGTTCTTTTCAGTGATGACAATTTTGGTGGTTTTATCCACTGCTTTTTGTCGGAATTCATCGTCTTTTACCGTATTCCAGCCTATTCTTGCTTTGATCCTGTTCTCGGTTTTTCCATAAAGAGTCCCGACAAAGATTTCATTCATGTTAAAATAAACGGCAAGTTTACATTCGTCTTTCAACCATTCTAGAACCTTGATGCCGGTTACATTTTTGAATCTTACATTTTTTAGTGGGATATCAGGAATTTCTTTGGAAACAATAATACAGGTTCCTATTGTAAGTTCTTCCAGAAGCTTTCTCACGGTTACAGAATCGTATGTTTTATTAAAGATCTTATCATACAGCTGGTATCCGTATCCTTCGCATTCTATCTTGACGGGAACTCCCATATTGACTCTTTTTACAAAACCTTCGAAACGCTTTTGGTTGACTTTATTGTATCCTAAAGAGATGCAGACTTTGTCGCCTTCTTTAAAAGCGTATCCCATCCGCTTACTGCTTTCCTGCTCCTGATTAAGGTCCACAGTCTGCTGTAGCTGGGTATTTTTAAGATAGCTGATTCTCGGAAGTTCAATAGTACATGAATCAATAAAAGATCCTACCTCGCTTTTCCAGGTTACTTTGCTTGCTTTTATGTCTTTTACCTCTCCGATAGAGATATCACTAGTTAGTATTAGCATTCTTTTTGGGTACTTCTAAATCTTTTACATCTGCAATAAAATCACTCTCACAGGTAAGACTAAATGGTCTTATCCAATGCACTTTTCCTTGTACTTCCTGAAATTCCAGAGATGTAACGGCAACCCGGGTGCTTTCTTTCAGAAATATTTCCGGATATCCTCCGTGCATTGTTACCGGTTGATCTGTTTCGAAAATCATTTTGAGCTTATCGATATCAGCTTCCGGTACTTTTCTGTTTTTATCAATTAAAAAACCTCTGATGGTAAACTTATAATCATCAATACTGAACATTTCCTTAACGGTTCCTTTTCTCTCGCTTACTGCTGTTCTGATAACCGTTTTGCTGAGGTTGACAGCAATAGTACAGGCATCTATCGTCAGAGAATCGCTTCCGTTGATTCTGAACTCCACAGGAAACCAAATATCCTGACCATAAGCTCCTGTTTTATTGAAGTCGATTCCTTTTGTGCTGGTAAAGATCTCGCCTCTGTTTTTATTTTTAGAAGGACTGAGATTTTTAAAATCCTGCATGACCTCGGTTCCTGAAGTTGGAATATTAATCGGATTTCTCGAGAAATAGCTTTTATATAAATTTTGTAAATCAAAAACTGTCTGCATATTACATTACTTTTGCGCCGTTATATAGAACACGTCCAAGGCATTCCATTACTATACTTTCTAACTGGTCTGATGTTTCTCCTGAGTTCAGTGTATTAAACTGGATGGTATCGAAGAATTTGCCTAGCGTGATGTTGATGGTTTTCTGGCCACCACCGGAAACGGTATCTCCCGTATCTTTGGATTTTGCAACATTGCTTCTTCTGAGAGTATCTCCCTGATTGATGGCAGTAGGCTTAGTTCTTGACGTCAGATCTGTACCCGTAGGTTTGAAATTGAATCCCAATTCCTGTGCTTTGAAATCTTTGGCTAAATCTTTAGGAGGAGTAATTTTAACTTTGGGTTCAATAGCAACTTCTTCTCCGGCGACGATCTTTCTGATCCATCGGTAAGCGGTTTCTATTTTGTCAAGAATAGGTCTTAATACATTATCCCAAACTCCTTTTACTCCGTCTGCCAGCCAGCCGACTACCGTTAAAACTGCACCCAGTATTTTATAAACACCAGTGAAGATATCACTGATTAACATACTTTTTGAAGCCCAATCGATGATCCCACTAACAATACTCCATACAGCACTGAAAACACTTCCCAAAGTACTCCAGACAATAGAGAAATATTCCTGAATAGTGGTCACAAATCCTCCCCAAACATTAGTTTCTCCTCCCAGATTTAAAATGAAATCCAAAGCAGATCCTAAGCTTCCTACAATCTCGTCCAGGTAAGGCTTAACGAGTGTCATAAGAGGTTCAAAGCCTTTCATTAATTGAACGCCAACGTCCAATGCACTTGATATAATTGGTAGAAATGCTGTTCCTAATTCTGTGAGTGTACTATCAAAAGTCTTTTTAATTCTATCCCATTTAGCCTCAACAGTATTACTCTGGGCTTCCAGACCGCCTTCAAATATTCCTCCTTTCCCTCTGGAATCTGCAAGGGATTTTGCCAGCATATCATACGTGATATTCATGCTTTTCAGTTGCTCAATGCTTTTCCCTGTGGATGATGATAATGCAGCGTAAATATCAATACCTGAATCACCGAACTGCTTAAGCTGGTCACCAGATGCCACACCTTCACTTTTTATTTCTTTAAGTTGTTCAGAAAGTTTCGAAAGCTCATCGTTTCCTCCACCGGCAAAACTCACTGCATTCGCCAGGTTCATAATTTCTTCTCTGGCTTTTTTGGCATCACCGTCTACAGAAATAAGGCCTTTATTTGCATCCAGCAAAGTTGATTTGTCATAGCTGGTCGCATTCGAATCAGCATCAATATTTTTGTAAGCTTCAGTGGCTCCCTTCTTGCCTAAAAATCCTGAAAGATTAACGATGTCTTTTTCTTTTTGAATAGCTCCTGTAATGGCAGAAGACAGTGCTTTTTTCGTGAGATCAAGAAGAAAAGTTCCCGCTGCTCCTGCTGCTCCTACAAGTGTAGATCCTATACCTGAAAGTATTGTACCTAGTTTACTGTTTTTAAACGCTGCAAAATCTTGTTTCAGAAGGTCATAGCCTTGTTTTACTGTTGCTGAAAGATCCTGCATTTTTTTGTACGTATCCTGTGAAACAGTATCGAATGCTTGAGAAAAACTCTGTGTCCATTGTTGTGCGTCTCTTACGAAGTCCGTTATACTACTATTGTTGTTCATAATTTAAAATTTTCTTTCGCCTTGTTTTTTCCAAATTTCTAAGGCAATTCCGGTGCGATAGAAAAACTTTTCATCACCCCAATTCTTTAAAGCATCGGCTCCAAACTGCATACTTCCAAAAACAATCAGAAACTCTATACCTTCGGTCTTTTGATCAGAGAAGGATCTCCGGCCGTTTTCACTATGCGCGAAAAAAGTCTGCCTTCTTGCTTTCTAAGATGTTATTCATCTGCAGGAATACTGCGATAAAGCAGTCTTCATCTTCGATCAGCTGATAATCTCCTTCAATCCAAAGTTGCTCTACAATCATGGCTACGGCTTTACTCATTCCGTTGGAGCCGATGGCTGTAAGATAATCTCCCAAATCGTCTGCTTTGGGTGGACGGAGCACGGCAAGGAAGTCATCTACCTTTAAATAAATAAGGTCTCTGTTGCCGTACTCTTTTTTCCACTCATCCAGTTTTTTTGCAGTATATCTGGCCTCAAATGGGGTAAGATCTTTTACTACATCTTTTTTGGATTCTTTGGTTTTCTTTTCTTCTTTAGACTTTCTACTGTTGAAGATCTCTTGTAATTTGTCGTTTGCCATTTTATTTTTTGTTTATTTGTTGTTTTGTGATTAGATCATTCTTCTGCTCATAGCGATGTACGGAAGGGTAACTTCTCTGTTTTTAGCTCCCTGTTCCATTTCGAAACCATCTTCTGTGAACTGAACTCCTGAGGTAACGATTGTGGTTACTTTATCAGTTGCTTTTTTCTTGTAAGAAATTGTGATGACGATAAGCTCATGAGGAACTTCAGTGATGTCATCATAACCTGCAATCTGTGCGGCTCTGTTCAATGCATCAGCTTCAAAGCCTAAAAGTTTTACATTACCTTCATACTTTGTATTTCCTTTCATAATATCAATGGGCTCAGCTCCTGATCCGTAGATATGTTCAGATTCTACAGTTTTCTTGGTAGAGAAACCTCTCAATCCTTTGATTACTTTTGATAATAACTTCACTTCAAAATGAGACCATGCACATTCTGATGATGTAATATTAATATTAGCCATGTTTTAAATTAAATTGTTTTTGTTAATCCCATGTTTAATACAATCCACGTCATATAGCCTAACGGCTGGATTTGAATTCTTTTTTCCAGGGTGTTTGTGTTGATTAAATCCTGATCGGTAGAGATGCTTACCTGCGCTCCACTGATTTGTCCTGCCATATTGGCTAAAAGTTGTGCTTTTGTAACTTCTTCAAGATAGATCGCATCTGACTCATTAAGTCTTCCATCAGCATCCATTCTTACAGAAGATTCCAGGAACGGGGTATCTGTAGCGGTAGAAATTCTTTGTGCTTTGTCGATCAATCTTCCGTGAACTAATGTTCTGAAGTCATCGATACCAGCCATTTTATCTACGCTGAAGTAATAACCTGCTGCTCCTTCTCTGGTATGGAAAGTGATGAAACCTGCATCTGTGAAATTGTCCAGTTTTTCAATTGGCATTTCATCTACTTTGTCTTTTCCGATGTAAGCTTCCGTGATGCTTAATGCTCCGTTCTGCCCGTCTCCGATTTTTACATGAGCCGGATATTTACATGCTCTTGCTAAAACCAATGCAACAGATGCTGAACCGTCATTTCTTGATCCTCCAAGAACTACTCCTGCAAATGTATTTTCAGCAGACTTTGGTTCAAATGAAGGAGCTACAGAGGCATCATTTACTCTACCTTCGATAAAGATTCTTACCGGCTTGTTGATAGACTGCTGATACTCACCTAATGTTTTTGAAGCGATAACTGCATCCTGAACATCTTTGTCTAAAAATCCTGCAGGAGAAACGTAAGTCGCATCCGGTTTTCTGCAAACCGCTACTAAGTTTACCCTACCGCCGGAATTCGTAAGAAGTTTTTTTACGCCATCTGCATTGGTACTGGTAACGGCAGCTTTCATTGTTGTTTTGTCTTCTGTTCCCAAAATCCATAACTCCTGGCTGCCTCCAAGCTCCTGATAAAATTCGTTAATTGCCTGAAACAAAAACGGCTCGTCTTGTTCAGTGTACCCTTTTGCTTTAGCGTCTTCTGGCGAGTAAACTCTCTCTACTTTACCAATGTTGGTAGGTTTGTAAGCTGTTCCCACGATTCCTGCAACGCCGTCGATTACCTGAATCTGACGAAGTAAGTTGCCTGAAGCCACATTCGCTTTTACTTTTGGTGTTCCATTTCCTTGTGACATTTTTTAATTATTTTTTAAAAAGTTGTTGTACATATTTTTGAATCAGAAATCTTTTTTCTGTTCTGTTTTATAGTTTAATAGGATTTAAATAATTCTTTTCCATCTGATGATTAATACAAGAGCGAACAGGGCGAGTAGTGCGAGAAAGATTCTTCCGAGCCATAGTTGTGTTTCCTGAAACCACGACAAAGGCTGTGCTTTGTATATAGGTTTTTCAATGTAAATTGGTGTTTTCTCGTGTTCTTTGATGTACGTTTCCCGCCATGTTTTTAATAACTCCTGAGCTTGCTGATGGCATTCTACCGATAACTTTCCGTCGACAAACGAAACTTTCGGAGCCATCAAACCGCTTTTAGACAGATCAGCCTTTTGACTGAGTTTTTCATTCATTTCAGAAGCTTTTAAGACAGGTTTTCCGTTGATACAATCTATAAAAGCATTGTAGTAGGTGCTGTCTGCTTCAGTTCTGAAAATCGTGTCTTTAACAATTGTGAGAACTTCTTTCGTGTTTTCGATGATCACCGGTTCGGAAGGCTTCCTGTGAAAACAAGAAACCTGAACCAGCGAAACAAAAAATAGCGATATGAAGAAAATAAATTGTTTCATTTTAATATTGTATATAACCCTTAATTGATGATAAAGCTCTTTTCCTCCTGCATACCTTTATTCCCTCACGGCTTCCGTTGTCATTGGTGTTTCCTTCTACAGTGTAGATATATTGGCTGTCAAATTTTTCAACAAAGCCTGTGTGGCCGAGACCCTTTCCGAAATCCATAATGAATACGGAACCAACAGAGGGTTTTAAAGATTTTTTTTCTTTCGGAGCATTATTCCATGCATATAAAACTCCACCCGTTTTGATCGCTGTGTTGGTTGTTTTATTCTGCTTTGAAGCTTCATTAAAACACCAGTACACAAAAGCCATACACCAGCTTGCAGGGAAATTGATTCCTACTGATGCCAGGTAGTTTTTAACCGGGATTCCCCAATTTGAACCCTGAGGTTTTTCCTCTTGTCCTATTTGAGTAATTGCGACTTTTAATGCGGTTGCAGATAATGAATCCATAGTAATAATTAAGTGTTGTGCTTGTTTTGTGAGTACAAATTTCTAACATAGCGCAACGTTTTGAAAATAAGAGCGCAAGGATTGCACACCTTTTTTAAAATGACCTGTTTAAAGCTCAATTTTGTAATGTGAAATAGTGTAGGCGGGGAATAAAATGAAGTCCCTGTTGCATTAAGCTATTAAAAAACAGAAAGTAATTTGAGAAACTATATTTAATACTTATGGAAGAATATTTTTATGTACAACTATTATTAGACCTTCAGGAAAGAATTGCACAGGAGGTTCCTGAAATACAATACATCGATCAGCAGTTGGGACAATTGGAAGGAGTTTCCGGAAATCAGACTCCGGTAATTTATCCGGCATTATTTATCGACTTTCCGGAGGCGGTATATGATGTCGATTTCCCGGAAGCTTCTTATTCTGAAATGTCAGCAAACGGACAACTGGCCAATGTGCCGGTATCATTTCAGCTAGTGGCTAACGATACGCATCAGACATGGCATCAGGCTCCCATTGAAGAAAGAAAACAGGGACTGGATTTTTTAAGAATCGAGCAGAAGTTATATAAAGCACTTCAGGGCTGGAATAAAGATTATTTCTCACCTTTCTCAAGAACCTTGACAAAAAGTACGAGTAAAAATCATAAAGGATTTAAGGTAAGAGAGGTTGTTTTTACGACTCAATATGAAGATTTGTCTGCGAGCCCTGAAGAAAACCGAGCTCAGATTTTTCGCTATAGTTTTAATTCAATAGGTCAGGATTAGAATAAAGTAAGCTGGGTTTCTTCCTTGGGAATTACCATTCCTTTGATGTTCATCCATTGTCTGTACGAAAGATGAATATTGTATTTGGGGAAAGTATGTCTTACTATTTTTGTATCAGGAACATCAGCATGCTTGTGTGCATTATAAATACTTATAATGTACCGGGCACGCTTGATGTAATTTTTATTGTTGTAAGACATTAATGCAAAAATAAAACGCATTCTTTTACGAGTCAAGGCGATTTTGATTCGTGAAAAAATGCGTTGTTGGGGGTGATGATTTTTATATCAATAGAAATGGGCTTTAGCTCATTTAATCAATTGAATAAAGCGCATCTAAAAGTTGAGATTTTAGAGATATAAAAAAAATACGTTATTGGAAATAATGATTTTTGTATCAATAGAAATAGGCTTTAGCCCATTTAATCAATTGAATAAAACACATTTAAAAGTTGAGATTTTAGAGATGTTGAAAAATACGTTATTGGAAATAATGATTTTTGTATCAATAGAAATGGGCTTTAGCCCATTTAATCAATATGAAACATGCCTTTTGGCTTTAGCCGAAACTTATATATCATAACAAAAAAACGACTGCCTTTACGACAGTCGTTTTACTCATATGAGAAGTGGTTTCTTTTGAAACTCTCTTAGGGCTACACTTTTTAGAAGATTCAGAGTGCCGGGCTCTTCTTCGGTTTTAAGTGCATAGGTTTCATATAGTGGATAATCTCTGGGATCTGTGCTTACTTCAAGAGTGACAATCGTGTATCCCTTTTTCTCCAAAGCTTCTTTTATTTCTTCATTGCTGTACCAATGACAATTTATTTTAATCATTTAAATTCTATTTAATCGCTGTTTAAAGCAGTTGTTTGTGGAGTTCGTTTTTCATTATAAGAATGGCGTTAGTCTCATAGCTTCCAAAATCATCCGGAAAGTAAATTTCAAACTCCTTCAGGAATTGCCAGAGTGCATCAGCTTTGTAGTAGGGTAGTTTTAAGATGAAAGTTTTGTCTTTCTGCCTTACTTTTATTGCTTTTTGCAGGAGTTGGGTCCGGAGTTCCAGGCAAATTGAGATGCTGCTTTTCAGAGACCTTGGCTGGGTGTGCAGATTAAGCATATCCAGAATCTGCATACTGTTGTTGAGAACTATTAATTTACTGTTGTCGAGTGGTAAAAGAATCTTCATTTTGTTAGATTAATTCTTTGCATTCTAATAGGAGAAATTTAAGTTGATTCCGATCCATTCATTATTTTCATCTTTTTTGAAAAAGGAGATATAATCTTTGCTCAAGGAAAATTTGTAGCTTTCCTTTAATAAACGGATTCCGTCTTTCCAGTTCTCGTCGTCAAAGCGATCTTCCATGCTGTATAACTTTTGAACCAGCAGAATGTCAAGTGCTCCGTTTTTACGCTCCAGAAGAGACATGATTAAATCTTTGGTATCAAGATCACCTTCGTATTTTGAAGTTAAAAAGTCGATGATATGCCTTTCTGCCTGATGAGAACGTTCGTCGAAAGTGCCTTTTCCCTGTCTTTTAAATTGAATTTTAAAATTCTCATCTTCTACCTTAAAATTTCCTTTTCCATCCTGATGCCTTTTGCTGTAATCTTTTAAAAGGTCGAACAGGGAACCGATTTCTGAAAAAGCTTTTGTCTTAAAAGTTTGAATATCCGATGATAGTTTATCGGCAACAGGTGCCAGATCGTTGATCACTGACTTCTTTAAACTTTCATATTGGTTGCGTTTTTCCTCACGTTTCTGAGCTTCCTGTTGTTTTCTGTTGTTTAATTCTGCTTCAAGTTCTTCAAGCGATATAATTTTTAATGTTTCTGTAATCATAGTATTTTGTTTTTGGTGTTATGTTGAATTGTTTTTTTATAAGGGCTTCCCGCTTCTCAATTTTAATAGGGTGACTCCCATTGAAGCTGGTTAATGATTCTCATCTTTACCTGGATTTTGCTTTCCACTTCTTCAGGAATTACATAGCTTGTTTCATTCCAGATGGAGCTTAATTCTTTGTGGATAAACATTCTGTCAAAATCTGTCAGATATTTCTCTCCGTAGCTGTCGTATTGTAACGCGATGGTTAATATGTTTTCTCGTGTATTCATTATTATTGTTGATTTTCTGTTGTTGTTCCCCAATAGAGGTTTGCTTTTTCTTCGTTAATATTTAATGTTCCGCCGGGACATCTTCCCGAGATGATTGCTCTCAGGCCTTCCGCCTGGATGATGATTTTTGATAATTTTCTCCACACTGTTCCCAGGGCACTATCCGGAAGACTTTTTTCTTCATGGCTTACGAAAATGATCAGTTTGTTTTTGTGCTTTTCTTTAAGTTCCAATACCATTTTTCGGGTGATTTCATCACGGTAAACGGTCGTGTTGTCGATAAATATAATTTTAGGACATTTTCTGGATTCAAATTTTTGAAGCAGCTCTTCCCAGGGCATATAATCCAGCAGCTTGAAATTCTTATCCGTATCTGAAAGTCCTGCAAAGACCATTGCTGAAATAATATCTTTCGAAAATCCTTCTTCTGCAGAGATATATAGAACTTTTCCAAAGCCGGCAAGGTATTTTGCCAGCATCATGGCGAAAGTGGTTTTCCCATGTTTTTCGGCACCTCCCAGATACCAAAATCCTGTTGTTTCCGGTTTTCCGAAGGTTTTTAACCAGAGATCACTGAATTCAAACTGCTTAAAAACAATAGATAATGCCTGCTTTACTGATATTGATTTCATGATTTATTGATGCTTACTAGAGTTTTTAAATATCTTAATGATTTGATTTTTCCATCTTCCTGGCCTTTTCTGGTCTTATATGGAGAATCTATTTTTACCATACAGCTTCTGATGACCTCATTGATGGAAGATTTGTCATCAAGATTTACATAAGCGACATCTCCGATCAGTTTTGTGTAAAATTTCTTGCGATCTTCCGGACCTCTTGGTACAAGGGTGACAAAGTCATCTGAAAAACGGCTGAAGATTTCTGCAAATCCTACTTTGTGATTATTAATTCCCTTGGTAATTTTTGCTCTTAAGCCATCGGCTCCAATCATAAACCAGGCGCAATTGTCGACGGTATCGTTCATAATTCCTTTCAATTCCAGGTATGCGCTGTATTCCAGATCTCCAGCTTCATCAATGCAGATGAAAGGGTTTTCAAGAATGTTTAAAGCGTATTTTACATTTTCAAGCACTTCATGGTATTTTCCTTTGGTCTCACATCCCAATACCAGAGCTATCTGCTTGATGAATCTTACTTTCGTATGAGTTTGCGAAGCATCGACGTAGAAGGCATTTTTCATCTGAGAAATAATCGCCTTGGCGCATTCTGTTTTTCCTATTCCACAGTCATCGACAAGGATCATTGAGCTTTTTGTCTTTTGGCAGAACAGAAAGCTCTCATGCATTTGTTCGTATACTTCGGTTTTTGCGAATTTCCAGTCGTTTTTGTTGATATTGACCTGAAATTTTCGTCCTATATTCAACCATTCGCCGGTTGATAAAACTTTCTCTGTTTCTCCTTTTTTTATGCGGCTATAAATTGAGCTGCTTATACTTAAAGATTTTGCAAATGCTGCATCTGTACCCCCGAAGTTTTTTCGGTTTTGCAGCATGGTATTGCGGATTTGTTGTCTTAATTCTTTATTGATCTCCATATTTTTATTTTGTGTTATCTGAAATTTGATTTCCAGCTTCTTGCGGTTCCTTCTGTTTTTTCATAGTGATATCCAGTGTTTTCTTCTAAAAGAAGTTCCTGAGGAATAGATTCTGTTTGCGTATATTTTTTTCTGCCCGGAATCTGAAATTTATTGTTCAAAGTTTTGCTCCGATGATCGATGATCGTGATTTGCTCTATTTCTCTTTTTTGCTGAGCCATAAAGGAATTGACTGTATTTTCATAGGCTGACATCAGCTTTCTGTTGAGGTCTCCCTGCTCAGTTCTTTCATGTTTTGATTTTGAATATTCCGGATGAGGTACAACTTCGCAAAGCATCATATCATCATAATAAATCATCGCCTTCAGAGTGCTGCCGTCATTTCCGTCAAGCCAGAAAATGCTGAACTCTTTTCCTTCCACATACTTCATAAGCCTTATTAAATCTTCGCCCAGGGTTATTTCCCCATCCATTCCCAACACATAAGTGGTATTTCTGAAATTGATAATTCCTGCATTACAACTTGAAATAGTTTCCTTGCCGAGATAGGGGAGTAGTGCCCTCCAGTTCGTTGGCTGGGTGTTTTTGTTTTGCATCTCGCAAAATACTTCCCATCGTGTTTTTTCTGTATGAACAGAGTGAGGAGCATTATTCCATATTTCAATGTCATGTAAAGAATGATCTATAATATCCTCGTAAGGAATAAAAACCTCTTCATCGCCGCTTTTTTGGTTTTCTTCTTTCCTGGCGTGTGGTCTGGCCATCCAACCCAATCTGCTTTTTTCATGTCTGTACCTGAGTTCTTCAAATTTTCTTTCTATGGCTTTGGATCTTGCTCGGTTTGCATAAATATTAACATTGTCGAACATCGCTCCATTCCTTAAAAAAGTGTCTTTAAAACTGCTGTTTAAAGAACTTTCACATTCTAATCCAAGAGGAAGATTAAATCCCCATTCTATATAATTCCTAATCATTTGACGATAAAACTCGATGATAATTCCTTCCTTGGTCTTTCCGTGAACCCAGCAGGTCCATGTTTCAGATCCCAAGTCGATTCCCATATAAAACCAAACCCGGTTCCTGTTTTTATCATACATAAAAGGAGGCTGTCTGTCATCGATTGAGATAAGAGTTCCAGCTTCTTTAATTTTAGTAAGCTTGTGCCAGGGAATAAATGACTGCATCAGCTTTTGGCGATCTCCGGAGCGTTTTGCAAAAGTTCCTATTTTAAATTCCCATTTACCTAACCAGGCGATGATGGAACTGTCTGAAATTTCTTTGAACTTTGCGTTGTTGCTATGGTCGTAGACTTCTCCGGTTTCGTTGGAGATAATTTCAAGATCTCCGCTTAAAAAAGCCTTGTACTGATTGGCTACCTGTGTTCTCGATGGCTTATATTCCTGACCTGCGAACATGTCATTTAATAATGCGATCATTTCATCTGTCATCAGTTTTCTGTTCTGATTTTTAAGCTTTCCTGATATGAGACTTCCGTAGTGATATCCTTCTTCAAATGTGTTAAAAAATGGTTTCCATATTCTGTCAAAAGCTCTGTAGGAAGATGGTATCGTATGCTGTACTCCAAAAAGCTTGGGTAAATATTCATTGAATGTTATAAGGTCAGTACAGAGTGAAGGAAGAAGCCCCCGGCCTGAATTTTTTTTCAATTTTTTCCATTCTTCCAGGCGGGCTGTTTTTAATCTTTCTGCCGCTAAAAGAACACTGGCGTTGGTTATATATTCTTGTTTAAAATTTTCTTTTAACGGGCTTCCGTCTTCAAATCTGAAATCCGTAAAATATCGTACTGCTGAAGGGTCAAACTGGAAGAAAGGAATCATGGGATGCTGCATTTTTCGTGGATCTCCTATGCTGTCCTGAATTTCTTTGGGCAATGAATCAAAATCAATAAGCATCTGTCGGCCATTTCCCCCTTTTCGTACCTGCTTTATTCCAAATGGCAAATCTCTGTATCGCTGGATTTTTTTTTGTAAAGAATCAAGCGTGTTAAAGTACATCGGAACAAGCTCATCTTTTGTTACTGTTAATATATTGCCCCATTGAAATGGCATAATTTTTTTCGCTATTTTGTTGTTTGGTGTCGGATAATTATCCGGGTTTGTATCTGATTTTAAAAAATATACCCAGAATGATCTGGTAAGTGGCAATTTCTTTTCTTCCTGTTTTGGCATCTATCACATCGATCTCTTTGTGACAGAATAAGGTTTGTAATAATTTTTTCATGGGAATTTGCTATTAAGTGATTCTGCTTCGTTATAAATTGCTTGTTCGGTTTTGCTTAAAAAAATTCTATATTCTTTTCTAAGCATATCAGGTTTTTCACCAACTCGGTCTCCACGTAAAGATTTACGAATGAAGTCGAGTGAACAACCGTGACGTTCCTTTAGAATATTCAGAATGTCTGTATTGTAATATGTTCTTTTTTTAGTAGTTTTGTCCATTATCGTGTTTGTCTTTTGTACGAGACAAATATCGTAAAGTTTTACGAATAACCAAATGAAAATTCGAAAAAATTCTCGAATCAAGATTTAAATATTTGATTATGAATGGAATAAATTTTCGTATAAAACAACTTGTTGATTATTTTGCGAATGGAAATAACTCCGTGTTTGGCAATATGATAGGAGTAAATGAATCCAATATAAGAAGCTATATCAATGGGACGGAGCCTAAATTTAATGTAATCGAAAAAATTTGCTCCGCACTCGCAATAAATTCCGAATGGCTGGTTCTTGGAGTTGGGGAAATGCTCGCCGGCGATAAAAAAGAATCAATAGGTTTGCCATCAGATTTTACACAACAGGTTCCACAAGTAATTACTGTGGATGCGCACAACCGTGATAATATCGCTCTTGTTGCTAATAAATTAAGAGCAGGGTACCTGCAGGGATATAATGATCCTAACTTTATTAAAACCCTTCCTACCTTCAGGCTTCCGAACCTTAATAACGGGGTCTTCAGGATGTTTGAGATAGAAGGAAATTCTATGTTTCCAACGTTGCCGGACAGAACGCATGTGATTGCTCAGTTTGTGGATGACTGGATCCATGGAATAAAAGATAATAAACTCTATGCGATTATTTCTAATGAAGTTGAAGATGGCTTAATTAAAAGATGTCTGAACAGAATTAAGAAATATGATAACCTGATCTGTAAATCTGATAACCGAAGAAATTATCCGACACAAAATATTCATCCAAGCACTATAAAAGAGGTGTGGGAGGTGAAGCTGCATTTAAACTTTAATTTACCGGATCCGGCAGAGTTTTACGACCGATTGAATGATCTTGAAGCAGAAATGCAGATGTTGAAACTGAAAAAGAATATAACTGATTGATAATCATTCGTTTTTATTGATGAATGAATGTCCCTATATATATCTTAATAATCAAAACAACTTCATTTAAATCTAAAATTTGGACTTATGCTTGTGATAAAAAGGGTGAAGGATTCTTTTTCTATCCATGCAAATGTCCATGCAAGTGTCCATCCAGAAGAATTTTGAAAGAAATGATCTCATATGATCAAGTAGAAAAAATAAAGAAAACACCTGTAAAAACGGGTGTTTTTTGATTTGTAGTAATAAAGGCTGAAATTGAAAATGAAAGACTATAGACGTTTGGAAAGATGCTCTATAAAAAGGCTAGACGGGGTGGTTTTCCTTTGTTATAGGGTTTTGCAGAGTTAGGGTAGCTTTTAAGTATTTGGCCAGTTCAATTGAGTGAGTGTATATGATTATCATGAAACGGAAATCTGAACTAGATATAATAAAAAAGCCAGTTCTTATTGTAAAGTAACTGGCTGATAATTTTAGGTTATATTTTAAGGGAGAGTTGAAAAATTGATGTTCGGAGCTTGCGTAGGTGCGCTAATAGAAAACTGCGAACCGGGAGCGACGGTTGTATTAAAGAATCCTCCGTTTTGCAAAAAGAAAGCATTGCCACTTGTTCCTCCCATTGCATCTATTCTTTGTTGTGCATTATAAGTGTTATCCACGCTGAACTTTGCTCCGGAAATGGCGCTCCAGTTGCCGGTTGAAGTTCTTACCCATTGATTTTTGAATTCTGCTTTTCTGCCCTGATATCCGTTTTCTGGATTAAAATTTTCAACGAAGCTGTAGAAGCTTTTAAGATAAGTGCTGGTTTGAGGTCTCTTCCAGCTGGCTATCAGCTTCCATGTTGTAGTATCCGGGGATAAGAACCAGGCTGTAAAATCTGTTTTTCCGGTACCGTCCGGTTCTCCTTTTAATAGAAATTTATAGGTTTGTCCTGCGCTCCAGTTATATTTAAAATAACTCTGTCCACCGGAACCTTCATTGCCGAACTCTCCCACTGTAACTCCTGTCCCTGATCTGTTGAGAATGATTTTGTGATCAGGAGGAATATTATTGGGATCATCCGTATCAAACGGACTCCATACAGAGAATAGAATTCTTCTTTCTGTAGCAGAATTAACCTGCATTCCAAAATAGCCTGCACTGAAGCCGTTGGCCATAAAATAAGAGCCAATCTTATCTTCTCCTGCAGGAACTGTTACTTCGTTGTAATAATAGCTGACATTGTCGGTGGTTGGGATTGTGTAGTTCAGATGACATGAAGGCCCTCTGCGTGCCCAATAATAGTAAGAAGGATCATTACTGTAAATATTGGTTCCGGTAGAAGCTGTTCCATTAAAAGTAATATCCGTAACATCTGCAAAGTACCCACCGGTTTTAGAGATACCCTGAAGATCAACCTTTACATAGCCAGGAGTAGATATCGTAAAATCTCCAGCGGTAAAATCTTTATTTGCAGATCCTGTTAAAGTAACATTTTTGGATATGTTACCAACAGTCACTTTTACAACACTTGTACCCGAAGGAACAGAAGCTTTTAATCCGATATTTAATGTTCCTGTATTGCTCACTCTGAAATAAGTGCTGATAACAGTATTCGGGTTAGTCCAGTTGCCTAATTTAGTTGATGTGATGACCTCGCTGGCTCCTGAAGGTTTTACGGTTAAAAAAGAGTTTCCGGCAACCGGAACACTGATGGATGATGTCTTCTTTAAAGCTGATGCATTTTCTTGTGCAGAAACAGTGTCCTCTGTTGCAGTAGCGGCTTCTGCGCATGATTGAAAAACAAGCAGAGCGATGCCAAGAAAAGGACCGGCTAATAATTTTATTCTCATAATTGTACTTGTAATTTGGTTTACAGTACTAAATTAAGTTTTACCTGTCAAATAAAAAATTAATTCCCATATTTTTGATTAATTTTTTTATTTCATTTTAAAATAAAGGTGATTGTATGCAATTTTAAACTAATCCTGATATCTTAGTTATTATGACTTTGTCATTCTGAATGCTACGAAGTAAAATGAAGAATCTAGCCATATTTGACATTCTTCCTTCGTCGGAAATCGAAGATTTGGCATAGCCAATGATAATAGCGTAAAATTGTATATAGCCACCAAAACAAATATGTTATGTAGGAATTTATTACACTTTAATATTGGTTTTGTTATCTTTCGGGAAGGAGCTAAGTGTGAGAAAAAGAATTGTATATAAAAAACAAAAAAACCTCTGAATAATCAGAGGTTTTAAAGTGGTTTCTCCAGGAATCGAACCAGGGACACATGGATTTTCAATCCATTGCTCTACCAACTGAGCTAAGAAACCATTATATTTTTGTTTGACTTACTTCGTTGTTTTAAAGTGATGCAAAAGTAGTAAGTTTTAGTATACAAAGCAAGTATTCATCGTACTTTTTTTGATTAAAACTAAAAACTTACTGATTCTCAGCCGGATTATTTTCCTGTTCCTTTCTGATTTGTTCACTCATTTCTTCTAACACCGGTTTAATCGTGTTTTCCGGAAGGTCACTAATTCTGATATACATCAATCCATCGATGGCATCATTGAAATTAGGGTCAACGTTAAAAGCAATTACTTTTGCGTTTTGTTTGATGTATTTTTTAATCAAAACAGGTAATCTCAACTCGGGTTCCAGGTCGTCAATGATCTTATCCAATTTGTTAAGATCAGACTCCATTTCTTCAAAGAAGATATTTTTATCCCTGTCGCGAAGTTTTACTTTATATTCATTTCTTGGAGTGATATATTGAGCTACTGCGGAATCAAAATAATTGGAACGCATAAATTCAATCATCAGGGATTTTGAAAACTCCGAGAATTTGTTGGAAATGCTCACACCTCCCATCAGGAATTTGTGGTCAGGGTTTCTCAGGCATACGTGTACAATTCCTCTCCATAAAAGAAAAAGTGGAAGTGGTTTCTGCTGATATTCCTGACAGATATAAGCACGACCCATTTCAATCACCTTTTTAAAGAAAGGATGGATGTCCTGCTCAAACTCAAATAATGAACTTGTATAGAAGCCTTTGATGCCGTATTTCTTCATTACTTCTCTACCCAATGCCATTCTGTAAGCTCCGGCCAGTTTCTTTTCTCCGTTATCCCATAAGAAAAGATGGTGGTAATGTTTGTCGTATTCATCAAGGTCAAACGGAAGATTGCTTCCTTCGCCCACCGCACGGAAAGTCAATTCTCTCTGACGGCCGATTTCCCTCATAATCGAAGGGATTTCTTCATAAGTGGTAAAGTAGATCTCGTAATTTCCGTTGCTGAATAGCATTTTATCGGTTCCCCTTAGCTTATCGACATCTTTAATAATGTCTTCCACCGGAGTTTCGTCAATGATATTCTGAACAATATTTTCCTCCTTCAATAAAGGAAATTTTACGGACAGATTCTGAAGATTGATGCTTTGAGCCAGAGATTTTCTTTTTTCATAGTAAGATTTCATCATATAAACCTTACGTTTCAGAAATTCTCCCAATTCTTCAATGGTTTCCATGTCATCCATTGCCTTTACCGTAATGGGTCTTCCGATTCTGATTCTGATAGGTTTTTCCCTGTCATTCATCATTTCTGCCGGCAGCATAAGGGTTTGTAAACTTGGATGAAGTTTAGCGATCTGATAGAATAAGCGGCTGTTTTTGGCATGGAAATACATAGGAACTACCGGCACTTTAGCCATTCTAATCAGCTTAAGTGCCGTTTTTTCCCATTCTTTATCTAAAATTTCTCCGTAAGGATTGTTTTTATTAGAAACTTCTCCTGCCGGAAAAATACCTACACAACCTCCGTTTTGTAAATGCTTGAGGGTTTCACGCATTCCCGAAGAGCTGCTGTAAGCGTCTTTTCTGTTTTCAAAAGGATTTACAGAAATTACGAATGGCTCCATAGGTTTGATCTTTTCCAAAAGGAAATTACCCATTACCTTGAAATCCGGACGAACTTCTGTCAGAACCTTACACATCAGGATTCCGTCTATCGCACCCAGCGGGTGGTTGGAAACCAGAACAAAAGGTCCTGTTTTAGGAATCTTTGCTAAATCTTCTTCAAAAGCGACATAGCTAAGATTTCTTTCTCTTACAAATGAGTCGAAAAAGTCTTTGCCTTCCTTATCTTTTAGTTTATCGTATAATTTATTTACTTCATTTATCTTAGCAATGCTCATCACAGCAGATGCTACTGGATTCTTTAGGAACCCAATTTTACTTAAGCCGGAAGCTTTGATCAGATCGTTTTTCGAAATTAAACTCATGTGTGTTTAGTCGCAATTAAAATTATTGTGTTACCATTTGAAGTGTATTTTTTGAAATTTGCTCCAATAATACATTTTTTTCGTGGTAAAATCTCTCAATGTGATCCATCTTCGCATTTCTTACTGTGAATAAAGATACATTTTTAATCGCTTCGGTTTTAAAAATTTTTTGAAGCTCTTCGTTGAGTTCTTCAATATGATTAAATTTATCCTCCAGGCATAAAGCCAGTGAAATAGCAGAATTCTGCATCAGAGAAACTTTGATTTTATACTTGGATAAATATCCGAAAATCAAGCTCATATGATCTTCCGCAATAAACGAGAAGTCTCTTGTTGAGATTTTTAAAAGAGCCTGGTTTTCTTTTAAAATATAAGTTTCTTCCTGTTGGTTTTTATCGGAAGCACCTACTTTGGTTCCTTCTTTGGTAGGATCTACGAAAGATTTTACATAAAAAGGAATGTTTTTTTGCTGTAATGGCTGTAATGTTTTCGGGTGAATAACACTGGCACCATAATAAGCCATTTCAATAGCTTCTTCATAAGAGATATTGGAAAGAAGAGAAACATCATTAAACTTTCTCGGATCTCCCGTCATTACTCCCGGTACATCTTTCCAGATGGTCATGGCATCAGCGTTTAGGCAATAGGCAAAAATAGCTGCAGAATAGTCAGAACCTTCTCTTCCCAATGTTACCGTAAAATTATTGTCGTCTGATCCAATAAAACCTTGAGTCACATAGCAGATCTCAGGATGTAAATTGGAAATGAACTCCTCAGTTTTTGCCCAATCTACTGAACCTTCTCTGTATGAATTGTCAGTTTTGATATAATCTCTGGCATCCAGCCATTGGTTGGTAAACTGAATTTCATTCAGGTACTCACTTACGATTTTAGTAGAAATCATTTCTCCACAGCTTACTACCTGATCATACACAAAGTTGTAATTCGGAGATTTGTTTCTTCTTAAAAAAGAATCGAGATCATCGAAAAAGAGATTGATTTCAGCAAAAACAGCATGGTTTTCAGGAAACAGACCTTCCGCAATCTCAATGTGTTTTCGTTTTATCTTTTCAATCTCAGTTTGATAGTTATCCTTTTTGAAATAAAGTTCTACAACTTTTTCCAACTCATTTGTCGTCTTGCCCATTGCTGAAATAACCAGCAAACATTTGGCAAATCCCTGGCTTTGTAGTACCATGGACACGTTTTTCACACTTTCGGCGTCCTTTACAGACGCTCCACCAAACTTGAAAATTTTCATTAAATTGTTAAAAATAAAATTGTTAGATAAAAAATTACATGAGTTTTTTACGGACGTCAAAATTATAAATTTACAACGAGATATGAAATAGCCTTGTCAAATGATAGAATTAAGATTTCCTTAAAATGAAGAATTTCCGGAATAATCTGAATTTTTCCTCAGTCCGGGATAACAATTTCGGGCACCTGATTCTTGGAAACTATTTAATATTATGTTGAATTATACTTGTATTCTATTGAAATACAGCAGGTAGAGTCTTTTGTAATTAAATTTTCTTAATGCGATAAATTTTCCGAAATTTGGGGAAAACGTAAAAAGAAAAATATGTCAAATCAACCATTACAGACTTTAGGAGAATTTCTTATTGATAAACAGGACGATTTTCAGTATTCTACAGGTGAATTCTCTCGTCTTCTGAGTGCAATAAGATTGGCTTCGAAAGTGGTAAACAGAGAAGTAAATAAAGCCGGAATTGTAGATATTACAGGAGCTGCCGGCAACCAAAATGTTCAGGGTGAAGAGCAGCAGAAGCTTGATGTGATCGCTAATGAAATTTTTATTACGGCTTTGTCTCAGAGAGAGGTTGTTTGTGGTATTGCTTCTGAGGAAAATGATGATTTTATTGATATTAAATGTGGTGAAAATGGGCATTTAAGTAAATATGTTGTACTGATCGATCCTTTGGACGGATCTTCTAATATTGACGTCAATGTTTCTGTAGGAACCATTTTCTCTATTTACAGAAGGGTTTCTGAACCGGGAACTCCTGTTCAGTTGGAAGACTTTTTACAGAAAGGGGTTAACCAGATTGCAGCAGGATACGTTATTTACGGTTCTTCTACAATGATCGTTTATACTACCGGAAACGGGGTAAACGGATTTACTTTGGATCCATCTTTAGGAACATATTACCTTTCTCACCCTAATATGACTTTCCCAAGAACGGGTAAAATCTATTCGATCAACGAAGGAAACTATATCAAATTTCCTCAGGGAGTAAAAAATTATCTTAAATATTGCCAGATGGAAGAAGGCGACCGTCCTTATACTTCAAGATATATCGGTTCTTTGGTGGCGGACTTCCATAGAAATATGCTGAAAGGAGGAATTTATATTTATCCTTCTTATTCTCAGGCTCCGAATGGTAAGCTAAGATTATTATACGAATGTAATCCGATGGCATTCCTTGCTGAACAGGCGGGTGGAAAAGCAACGGATGGATTCAGAAGAATTTTGGAGATTGAACCTACCGAACTTCACCAGAGAATTCCATTTTTCTGCGGAAGTATTGACATGGTAGAAAAAGCTGAGGAATTTATGCGTATTGACAGTGTAAAATAGATGAAAGCATCCTATTATAGATACTTATTAGAATTTAAACGCCCGAGTGGAACATCTCGCGGCGTTTTGCTTGAAAAAGAAACCTTTATCCTGGAGATTTCAGAAAACGGAAAAAAAGGAGTAGGAGAATGTGCTGTTTTCAGAGGGTTAAGTTTTGATGACAGATCGGATTATGAGGAAAAACTGAAATGGCTTTGTGACAATATTGAGAAAGATTCTTCTTATGTAAAAGATGAATTAAAAAACTTTCCATCCATATGGTTTGGTTACGAACAGGCGATTTTAAATCTCAAGCATGGCGAAAGCTTATATTTTCCGAGTGAATTTACCGAAGGAAAAGCTGCCATTACCATCAATGGATTGATCTGGATGGGAGATATAGGATACATGGAAGAACAAATTCAGGATAAGCTGGAAAAGGGGTTTCATTGTATTAAATTGAAAATCGGAATTAACTGGCAGGAAGAACATATTATTCTTCAGAAATTAAGAGAAAAATTTTCTAAAGATCAGTTGGAGTTGCGTGTTGATGCCAATGGCGGGTTCAGTAAAGAAGAAGCCGTACTTGTTTTGAAACAACTGGCAGATTTACATATTCATTCTATCGAACAGCCTATAAAAGCCGGAAGCTGGGAAGATATGGCGGAATTATGTGCAACTACACCTACACCTATTGCCCTGGATGAAGAACTGATCGGTATTGTTGATTCTGAGGAAAAGAAAAAATTGCTGGAAAAGATAAACCCACAGTATATTATTCTGAAACCAGCTTTAGTAGGTGGTTTTTCAGGCTCTGATGAATGGATTTCCCTTGCTGAAAATCATCATATTGATTGGTGGATTACTTCTGCTCTGGAAAGTAATATCGGTTTGAATGCAATTGCTCAATATACATTTACCAAAAAAAATCCGATGCCTCAAGGATTGGGCACCGGAGCATTATTTGTCAATAATTTTGAATCCAGCTTAGATCTTCGAAATGAGCTGCTATGGTTCAAAATGTAATTAAAATTAAGGTTATACACTTGGGCAAACAGGATTTTCCCAATGGTCAGTATCCCATTCTCTGCAACATCTTTTTCTTGGATCCCAATTGTTGCAGCCAATAGGAATAATGCCTCCTTTAATTGTTTTTAATTCTCTTGAGGTTAACTTTTTTAGATTTTTCATAGTTGATATTTTGTTGATTAGTAAGTAAATATCAATAAAAAAAATCAGTTACACAAAATTTTTATTAATGAATAATATGTAAATGTGTAATTTTTATGAAAATAATTCTGAGATAATTCCAGTATATAAATAAAATTTCCGGTACCCAATGAGGGCCGGAAATTTTATTTATAAATGGTCGCCATCCAACTTTTAATTTGGAGGCAAAAAAGGTTTGGAGAAACGATGAAAACTATTTAAAAATATTCATATCTTCCTTGTACACCGGGCTTTTTATTCCTAAAAAGTGTAAAGCACTGTGAAATACGTGATTTTGGGATAGCGTAGTGTTAGGCTTGAGTTGTTGTGAACTGTCAGATACCCATACTATAAAAGGAATTTCATACTGCTCTTTAGGAGCAATACTTAAAGGCATTCCGTGCATATAAAGATTTTTTTCACCTAAAGACTCTCCGTGGTCCGAAACAAAAAGCATGGTACTTTTATAGTCTTTTAATTGTTTTAAATCCTCAATCACCCGATATAGAAGATAATCGGTATACACAATCGTATTGTCATAGGCATTGATGAGCTCCTGTTGAGAACAATTTCCCAATTCTACACTGTTGCAAACGGGTTTGAAAGTTTCAAACCGGGACGGATATTTTTTACTGTAGGTGGGGCCATGACTCGTACTGGTGTGCAAAACTATGAGTATCTTATTTTTTGTACTGGCCTGTATCTGCTCTTTTAATCCGCTTAAAAGAACTTCATCATAATTGCAGTCTTTGCCTTTGCAGCCCGACATTAAACTTTCTTTATTCTGGTAATTCTTTATATGTACCGGAGGTTCTCCCCAATTGGTGGTTCTCCAGATTACCTCTACATTATTCCGATATAGATAGTTGGGCAGAATTTCATATAAATCATCAGTATTGGTATGTTCTAAAATACATTTTACACCTGCTGTGGTATAGGTAGCACATGAAGTTGCTTTAAAACTATGTATATTTTGTTCCTTGGAAAGGAGAGGATTGGTATTCTTCCCATATCCATATAAAGAGAAATTCTGACTTCTTGCTGATTCTCCTATTACCAGTACTACAACTGATTTCTCATTATTTTGTATAGTGGCATTTGGTAATAAAATTTCCTTTTCATTTTTTTTGTATTCATGAATATAAAAAAGCGAAGTATTTACGGAATAAGACCAAGGCATGGCCAGTCCACCCAACGTTTTTGAATTTTTATCAATCCATAACCAATTGCTCGCGTTAGCAAATACCACGATCAGCATGAATAGTAAAGTAAGTGAGGAGGTAATTAAAAACTTTTTAAGAGGATCAGTACTGATTTTAACTTTAATAATATAAATACCCGGAAGTATCCCCAGGAAAAGAACATAGAATATCAATTTTATAGAAAAGAAATTACTGGATTCTTCGTAATTGGTATTGAGTATATTACCGATCATACTTTCGTCTATGATGACGCTGTAGGTATTGATAAAATAAACTGCAATTGAACTTATAATAAAAGTAAGTACCAGTAAAAATTTGCCGACAACACGCGAAAGAAAAAAAATAAGATAGAAAACGAAGGCATTGGCAACAAGCATCAGGATTATTAAACTTATAATAATGGCGACGCCGTTTAAACTTTTATAATCAACCTTACTAAAGACAAAGGAAAAAAATGGGATATGAAAGAATATGAAATTAAGAAAGCTCATTAACAGAGCGAAACTTGATAATTTCAAACTATTTTTTAACATAAACGTAAGTGATTATATACAATGATATTATTAAACTAATTAGTGAAAGATAGAATATGATCAGGTTTTCGTTAATGATTTTGTTGATCAAAATAATGATACAAATACTAAATGCCAATATAAAAACAGGATAATATTTTTTATTGCCAACCCAGCCCCATATTTTATATTTCTGATTGATAAAAATACCTAAAAGTCCTGAAATATACCCAATAATACTACCAATAATCACATCAAGCGGATAATGGGCTCCTACTGCAACTCTTGTAAATGCAATAATTAGTCCTATGATCATGATAGCGGTACACCAAATGATTCTATATTTCTGCTTTTGGGGCATGAAAGTAAACATCAGAATAGTAAATGTTGTAAAAACAGTAATAGCATGCCCGGATGGTAAACTGGTATGTCCCGACAGTGTTTTTCCTATGATAACAAAGCTTTCATTGTCAAATACCGCAGCCGGTCGCGGTACTGCAAATAGTTTTTTTAAAAGATTACAAAATACAGCAGAAACAAGTGAGGCTGACAATAAAGATCGCCATATTTTTGGAACATATACAACGAAAATAGAAAAAAAAGGCAAAAGGACAAGAGCATCGCCCAATTGGGTAAGGTTGTATTGTAGATTAGGATATTGAGATAGTTTAGAATTCAGAAAAAAGAACCATTTTTCCTGAATACCTATATAGGCAACAAAACTCAAAGCATCCAGTTTGTATAGATAAAACAAAATTAAGGTTAGCAAAAGAAGGGGGACATACAGTAATAATAAACCCGGCTGAATATAATTACTAATCACAGTTTTATTCATAATATTTGCTTTACATTTTACCGGATCATTGTTGCTTTAATCCCTACCTGTATGTTTTTTCTTAGTATTGTGCCCAGGATTAAACATTTTTATTTTAATTTTTAAAAAAAAATATAAGATGATCATCTTAGATTTTTCACTGCCAAAAATAAACTTAATAAACAAACTTTTGCTTTGTTTTATATTGCGTATTTGTTGTGTATTCTTTAATTAAATGTTTCGTTAGTACATAATTTACATACTAAAGTTTATTTTTGAATAAAAAAATCTTCTGTTTCTTGGTTAAATATTCTCTATAATTTGAATATTGTAGACCATAATATAGATATACATTTTTTTAAGAATCTATTTGTATAACTTAATAATGATGAGTTTATTGTTGAAGATTGTATATTTTTTTGTAAATCGTTAGGGTTGTGGATTTGATGATAATCAATGTTTTAAATAATAATATTGAAATTATAAATCACTTAAAAGAATATTGCGAATGAGAAGGGTTTAGTTTTGATAAAATGATTTAAATTATTCATTTTGCCAACCCATGAAAATAAATCCCTGCAATAGATCTGTAGGAATTTTAAAATAATAAATCTGTTTTTTAATGGGTAAAGTAATTTTGGGATCGGATAAACTCGCGTTTTTTTAAGGGTTATTTTTTCTGTTAAATCACATCTTTTACGAAAATTGTTTTCTTTATATAATCTAATATAAAATAAAACTGTTTTTTTATTTGTTTCATGATAAAAAATTGTAATTCCCTATCGTATGAATTGGCAATCTCTATGCCATCCTCTTTTTTTGTCGTAACTTTAACATTGAGTTAATTTTATAGCATTTTTTTAATTAATCATTAAGAAATAATTGTGAAAATATTTTCGTTATCTTTTATTCTATTCGTGATAAGATTCCGATCGATTCCATATAAATTTTGAAAAATATCATTCTGAACCTGTGAGCTGGAAAGGTATCCCCAATGATTTCCTATTTCATATTTAAGACTTTTCAACACATCATCTTTTACAAAAGTGCAGTCTATGATAGAAACGATGTCTTTATACGGGGTGATATCGCTTGGCCCGTTTTTACCAAGTCTCGGAGTAAGGATATTTTTGGTAAACTGTGATACGCCCAGAATCAGATCCTGTCTGTTTAGATAAATAGAAATACGATTGGCAAGGAGAGGAAGCTTATTAAAAGAATCCTCAGCATCCTCAAACACTTTATAACTCACGTCTGCATTCAGAAGAATCACCTGATCGATAACTCTCAGTATATTTTCTCTTTTGAGACTATACAACATACTCTGGAGTACTCTGTTTCCCAGAGAATGCGCCATAATGTGAATTCTTTGATTGCACGGAGCCAGATCACGGTTGGAAAAAATATCCTTTAAAAACTGAGTATAGAAGTAAAACAGTCTCAATAATGATGTCCCTGAATTAATGCTTGACGCCTTATCATCAAAGTAAGTCATTGGAACAAGACTACTCGAAGCCGGCCAGCTTACAAATAAAATATGTTCTACGGGAGAAGCAGGATTATCAATAAATAACTTTTTAAGGTCAATCATTGCCTTAAGCTCATCATCAAAAGTATATGCATACCCGTGAATAAAGATCAAAACGTCACTCCTGTCTTTTGTAGCAGACATATTCTTATACAATTCATAGAACATTCTCTGCGTTCCACCCAGATTATCAGCGGTCAGAGGAGATTTTTTTATGCCTTTTTCACTAAGAAGTACATCCAGCACTTCTCCATAGCCTTGTTTTTCAGGTTCAGAGAATAATTTGTAATCTAAAATGTTCCTATTAGTGTAATCTTTTTTCTTTCGAGCCTGTGCAGTGGGTTCTTTATAGTCGTCAAAATTGCATTTGGCAATCCTGAAATTGGGGATTGAATATTCATCATTGGAAAAAGAATCTACTTTTTCGCCCTTATGACGAACGATTTTTCGGTTGCTTAGAATATAAACGGCCATGATGATACTTGATAAATGGTTTTAGCTTTTCCTAAATTAATAAAAAATACTGAATTAGCATCACTTATGCTTTTAAATTATCACTTTCACAAACGCTTATTTTTCCGTAACTTTGTGCAACTTTTTTTGCTATAAATAAAAGCTAATTTAATGGAAGAAGAAAAAAAATCACTCAATTTTATTGAGCAAATTATTGAAGATGATCTGGCAAACGGTTTGAATAAAGATCAGATCCGTTTCCGTTTTCCCCCTGAACCTAATGGTTATCTGCATGTAGGGCATACTAAAGCCATCTGCATTAACTTTGGGCTGGGCGAAAAATACAACGCTCCCGTAAACCTTCGTTTTGACGATACGAACCCTGAAAAAGAAGAGCAGGAATTCGTAGATTCTATTAAAAAAGACGTTGAATGGCTAGGATTCAAATGGGATAAAGAATTGTATGCATCAGATTACTTCCAGCAGCTTTATGAATGGGCAGTACAATTAATTAAAGAAGGAAAAGCTTACGTAGATGAGCAACCATCTGAAGTTATTACCGAGCAGAGAAAAAATCCTGCAGAACCAGGCGTAGAATCACCATATAGAAACCGTCCGGTTGAAGAATCTGTGGGTTTGTTCGAAAGAATGAAAAACGGAGAGTTCGAGGAGGGAACAATGTCTCTTCGTGCTAAAATCGACATGATTTCTCCCAATATGAATATGCGTGACCCTGTGATGTACAGAATTCTGAAAAGACCTCACCACAGAACAGGTACTGCATGGAAAATTTATCCGATGTACGACTGGGCACACGGTGAATCTGATTACCTGGAACAAGTTTCTCACTCACTATGTTCATTAGAGTTTGAAAACCACAGACCTTTATATAACTGGTATCTTGAGCAGGTATATGATGAATCTAAAGTAGCTCCCAAGCAAAGAGAATTTGCAAGGATGAATGTTTCCTATATGATTACTTCCAAAAGAAAGTTACAAAGACTTGTAGCCGAAGGGGCGGTAACAGGATGGGATGATCCGAGGATGCCTACCATTTCAGGAATGAGAAGAAAAGGATTTACTCCGGCTTCCATCAGAAACTTTATTGAAAAAGTAGGTGTTGCCAAAAGAGAAAACCTTATTGAAATTCAGTTGCTTGATTTCTGCGTACGTGAAGACCTTAATAAAGTGGCAAAACGTGTAATGGCAGTTGTAGATCCTGTAAAATTAGTGATTGAAAACTATCCTGAAGATAAAGAAGAATGGTTGGACACTGAAAATAATCCTGAACAGGAAAATGCAGGAACAAGAGAAGTACCATTCTCCAGAGAATTATACATAGAACGTGAAGACTTCAAAGAAGAAGCCAACAATAAATTCTTCAGACTGAAATTAGGTGGAGAAGTTCGTTTGAAATCTGCTTATATCATTAAAGCTGAAAGAGTAGAGAAGGATGAAAATGGTGAGATCACCACCATCTATGCTACTTATGATGAAAAAAGTAAATCTGGAAGCGGAACAGAAGAAAGTTTAAGAAAAGTAAAAGGAACTTTACACTGGGTATCTGCAAAACATGCGATCCCTGTAGAAATAAGAGTTTACGATAAGCTATTTACTGTAGAGCAACCGGATGCTGAAAAAGATGTTGATTTCTTAAACTTCATCAATCCTGAATCTGTAACGATGATTCAAGGTTTTGCTGAACCAGGTTTAAAAGATGTAGCAGTAGGGGAGCCACTTCAGTTCCAAAGAATCGGATACTTTACAAAAGATCAGGATTCTACGGATTCTAATCTGGTATTCAACCGTACGGTAACTTTAAAAGATGGTTATAAACCGGAATAATTTTCGGAATATAAATATAAAAAAGCAGGACTTAGAAATAAGTCCTGCTTTTTTATTGATTGGTAACGTTATTGCGAACCGAAGGTGAAGCAATCTCAAATTAAGCTCATCCAGTTTTTGTTTTAAAAACCTTTTCTCAACATAAAAAGAATATTAACCCTTTACTCCTTTTATCCAATCCTGAAATTTACCTACCTGTTCCATGAAGAAAGATTCATGTTCTTCTTTTTCTTCAGGACGGTTAACCAGGATATGTTCAAAGTAAGTGTCTTTTAATATTTTTCTTAAAATTCCTTCTCCCAGAAACGGCTTATAATCATTCAGAGCCTGGGTTGCTTTCAGTAAATGGCGGATGTCATATTGTAACGGATTAATATCCGGAACCTGCTTGTTGAGGTTAAGAAGATTGTATACTGCAATTCTTGCTGTTCTTACAGAACTTTCCATGGTGAAGACTACATCATTATTTGTTTCCACGAACTGCCCTACAAGACCTAGATTCGTACAACCTTCAGGAACAACTCTCGGACGGTCTCCATAGGCTCTTGGCATAAACATGGAGGTGATATAAGGCATAAATGCTGTACGAACGATTGTATTCTCTATAACATTATCCAGTTGATCCGTCATTCCAAGGTGGTGACAAAGCTCTGCAAGAATCTCGTTCCCGGTACATTGCGGCATTGTTTTTTTGATATAATTACCTTCTTTATCCATCAATAGAGCATATACCCAAACCACAAGAATATCATCCGGTTGAGTCGGGAAGTGAGGCTGTCTGTTGCAGGTAAAGCTCATCACCCAATTAGAGTCCGTGATTGTAATGATACCTCCGGTAGCTGTTTTCCCGGAATAAGGATCATTCACACATAGCTCTTTTAATTTTTCTGTGAATGCAGACGGACGACAGGTTAATGTTGCAGATTCCCATGAAGATTTTTCGATATGACTACAGAATTTTTCAGGTTTCCCGAATACTTCAGATTTTGCAGCAAGATTTTTCCAGAGTTTCCATCCCGGGCTTTGGCCCATGCTGGTATTATCTATTGTCACTTCAGGAACGGTATTGTTATCTCCATAAAACGTACTTTCTGTCATAGAACCGGTAGTTACAATTACATAATCGTCTTTTCCTACCGGTATTTTTACCTCTTCACCATTTTGTTCAGTAATAATTCCTTCTACGGTTTTTCCTTCAGTATTGATATGAATATCCAAATCTTTCACCAGGGTGTTAAACTGGATCTGTACTCCTTTTTCAACAAGAAAATCTTTTAACGGAGTGACAAATGTGTCATATTGATTGTATTTTGGAAATACAAGACATGAGAAGTCTTTCATCCCATCGATTGCGTGCAGGAATCTGTGCATATACAGTTTCAGTTCCAATAAACTGTGCCAGTTTTCAAAGGCAAACATGGAACGCCAGAAAAACCAGAAATTACTGTTGAGGAACGATTCTGAGAAATAGTCTTCAATACTTAGATCATCAAGCTCTTCTTTTTTCTTTAATAAAAGTTTGACAATGGCCAATTGGTCTTTTTTCTCCAATCCGAATTTACTGAAATCCTGAATCTGCCCCTGGTTATGGATCAATCTTGCTTTTGAATAATTGGGATCATTGTCATTAATAAGACGGTATTCATCCAAGACACTATAAGGGGCAGGTAGTTCCAGTGCAGGGATATCCTGGAAAATATCCCAAAGATTTTCGTAGGTCATATCCATTTCCCTTCCACCACGAATGATATAGCCGTCTTTTGCATTACCGGCACCATCGAGGGATCCTCCTTCAATATTCAGCTGATCAAGGAAAATGATATTTTTGCCCGGAACACGCCCGTCACGAATGAAGTAATATGCTGCAGACATTCCTGCAATTCCGCTTCCTACAATGTAAATTTTACTGTTTTCATATGATTGTAAAGGAATACCTTTATTACGCTGATAGTTTCCGATCTGGTCCGAGAAAGGCATTGTCTTTTCAGGAGTGTTAATTTGAACTTCTTTACTCGAATCCGGTTCATGGTTCACTTTTCCGAATTGGTCAGAAGTATTTAAAATTGTGTCGAATTTTGAATTGATCATACTCATTTTGTAATGTTTTTAATTAACATTATAAAGGTACCCCTATTCACAAAGCACTGCATATCCCCAATGTCGGAATTGCTGTCCCCAAATTCTTACGACTGGATATTTTCTTTAATTCTGTACTCAGAAGGGGAGATGGAAGTATGTTTTTTGAAAAAACGTCCAAAAGCAGAGGCGGAATTAAACTGAAGTTCAAAAGCAATCTCCAATATGGTGACCTCAGGATTTCCAAGCATGACGTAAGCTTCCTTTAGTAAGGTTTCGTCAATCACTTCATGAGGTGTTTTTCCGCTTGTTTTTTTAATGATTTCTATCAGATATTTGTTGGAAATACAAAGTTGATCAGCATAAAACTGGACGGCTCTCTGCTTTCTGATGTTTTCTCGGATGAGCTTAGTGAATTTCAGGTAAAGATCTTTTTTTCCTTCCTCCTTTTCATTTCCAGTGAGATTTTCCTTTTCAATAATCTCTGCGGTTTCCAGCAATAGATTGAAGATGATGGTGCGGATAATTTCTTCTGTAAATTTTCCCTGTTTTCTGGATTTCTTTTTAAGGTAATCCAACAGATTTTGAAGTTGTGAAGAGTTTTTTGCAGTAGTCTTTACAATGCTGTAAGAGCCTTCAGGGAAAAGGTTCATTTTTTCAATGATGAAAGGATTAGAAATATTTTTAATAAGAAAGTTCTTATCGAAGAACAGTAGCTTCATCATAAAATCTTCACTGGTTTCCAGAAATTTTACAATGGTTGAGGGTGCCGCTACAAGAAAACTATGTGCATCTACTTTATAATTCTGATTATCAATTTCAATGCTTATTTCTCCTGCGGTACAGATACATAAGGCATAGTAATCCATTCTGAAAGGTTCCCCGGGAAATTTAAAAATAGGATTTCCTGACGAGACATAATAAGACTTACGGCAGTCAATACTGTAAAAAGATAAAGTATCATGTAAGTTTTCATAGGTTACCATTCTTGTATTGATTAAATTCTTATTGTATTTTTAAGCTTTTATAGATTGTAAAACCTTACTGTCACTGCAATTTACGAAAATTATAAAGGCTTTTAAAGCTTTACACACCAAAAAAGACTTCCAGTTTTTGAAAACCATTGATAGTCTGTTTTTATTATGGTTATTTATAAAAAATACTTTAAATAAAGGCGGTTCAGGCTATTTTTGCCTAAATTTGTACTTTCAAATTTTTCCCCCCAAATAGTATTGTGAGATTAATTAACTTATACACGAGTTCTTTTAAAGGACTCTCGCAGGAGAGTTGGATGCTGGCGTTGGTAATGCTCATCAACAGGGCCGGTTCTATGGTGCTTCCTTTTTTGGGAGTTTATATGACGGATCATTTACATTTCAGTATTGAAAATTCAGGAATTGTATTGAGTTTCTTCGGTATTGGATCTGTAATCGGTTCATGGTTGGGTGGAATGATCACGGATAAAATCGGTGAATATAGAGTGCAAAGCTTAAGTTTACTGTTGAGTGTTCCTTTATTCTGTTTAATTCCCTTATTTAAAACTGAAGTCGGATTGGCAGCTATTATTTTGGCTCAGAGTATCATAAGCGAAACGTTTCGTCCGGCCAATTCGGTTGCGATTACAAAATATGCAAGACCTGAAAATATTACCAGAGCCTTTTCATTAAACAGGATGGCCGTTAATTTAGGTTTCTCTATTGGGCCTGCATTAGGAGGGATTTTGTCAGCTATATCGTATGAATTTTTATTTTTCAGTAATGCTTTAGCCGCTTTTCTGGCCGGATTGATGTACATCTGGTTTTTCCAAAAACGAACAAAAGTAGCAAGACAAAATGCAAAAAAGGTTAAAGAAACTATCATTATAAAAAAAGAAAGCTCTCCATATCGTGACCGCAAATTCCTGGTGTATAGTTTGTTTTGTATGTTGTTTGCTATTTGTTTCTTTCAGCTATTCAGTACGTTGACTATCTTTTATAAAGACACAGCACATATAAGCCAGCAAAATATTGGGTTTATTCTGGGATATAGCGGATTTTTGATTGTGCTGCTGGAAATGGGATTTGTTCAGCTTGCGGAGAAATATTTTACCTTAGCATTTACCATGTTTTTAGGAACTTTATTATGTGGTCTGTCCTATGCTATGCTGGCTTTTGATTATACTATGGTTGCATTACTGGTTTCTATGACACTCCTTTGTATCGGCGAAATATGGACATTGCCTTTTATGTCAACAATTACAGCATTACGCTCAGGAAAAAATAATAAGGGAGCCTACATGGGACTGAACGGAATGTCAATTTCTATAGCCTTTATTATTACTCCCTATATAGGAACAATGATTGCCGATAAGTTAGGTTTTAATTTTTTGTGGATAGGAACAGGAGTATTGGCAATAGGTATAGCATTTGGTCTTTATTTTATTATTCCATGGATGCTTAAGGATAAAAATAAAAGTGGATAATGAGTTGATTTGATTTACAGAATTATAAAATATAATAAAACCCGGCTGAAATTTTTTCAACCGGGTTCTTTAATAATTCTAAAATCTGAATTTATTTAATAATAACCTTTTTAGCTATTTTTTTTGTACCTGTATTGAATACCATGATATAGTTTCCTTTGGCAAAACCGGTAAGGTCTATTTTGGTGTCATTAGTGATATCCTTTTGACTATGTACCAATCTTCCTGCAATATCAAAAATCTGAACTTCTATAGAGGTGTTTTTCTTCATCAATACATTGAATCTTCCATTAGAAGGATTAGGATAGATCTGGAATTCATCTTTTCCTAAAGCGATCTCTTTTACATTCAGAGTAGAAACGGCTTGTCTGGTGCAGAGCTCAATGGCGGCAGAATTTACTTTTCCTGAAGCTGTAGAATTAGTTACGGGGTCAATCGCTCTAATGATCCAGTTTCCACTCGGGTTTTGACCATAGTATTTACTTAAATCAAGTCTGATAGGTTCTATTCTAACGGGAGGATTGGTATTAAGATTATTACAATTTATTGCTGAAGACTCTCCTTCCTGATCAAATCTTGCCTTAAGAGTGTTTTTTCCAGGGCAATTCGAGTACCAGAATAACTGATTTTGAGCGTCGCTTGGGGATTTGAGTGTTAAAGCAAGATTTTTTAGATCGGTATAAGAAATATCCATTGCAATATTAATATCTTCAATGGTCGTTGTGACTGGGATATTAATATTCATGATAGCAGGAGCACTAGGAGCGATGGCAAATGTTCCGCTGACAGGATATTGGGTACAGTTCATGGTTACATTATAACCAATAGCAAAAGCCGGACTTGCTGCATAATAAATATTTCCTACAGATTCCACTATAATATAAGCTTTTTGTGAAGGTGTAGATGGAATTGTAATTGTTTCTTCCCCATCGTTGGGTGTATTGGAGACAAGCTGATTAAATGTAGTTCCTCCATCTATTGATATTAAGATATTCACAGATTGTGTATCGATAGGAGCTGTATTGGTTCCGGCTATATCCCATTTTAGAAGGTGAGAAGATCCTGACGGGTAATTTTGATTTAATGAAACTGAGGTAATTTTAAAAGGTCCTGTACTTTCATTGATGCTGACTACTGCTTCATCACTTGCTGTTTGGCCTCCTTCTGTAGCATTATCTCTCACTAAACTTATGAATTTCATATTGCGGGCAACATTTGAAGCCATATTCCACGTATTGTACAAACTTCCATCAAGAACTTCATTAAGTGGAGGAAAATACCGTATGGGGTTTGTAGTTGGGGAATATACTCTGAAATTTGGAGTTACAGCAGACATACGATCGGGAAATGAATAGTTCTTCATATTTTGAAGCAACTGATTCCTCACATCATCTTGATTTACAGGAATAGTAACATTAATGTTAAAAGGTGTATTAGGTGCAGAGAGATCAGCTTCTTCCCAGGAATATGTTAAGCTGTTATTATCCGGATCTGTCGCTGTCGCTGTTAGTTTAAAAGCAGTTCCTTTAGGAATAGTATAATCTGGTCCGGCATTTACAACCGGTGGATTGTTAGACATATCTACTACGGTTGCACAACTGGTGGTTTTGATATAACTATTGATTTGGCTAATACTATAGTGCAAAAATTGATCACTGTGTTTATCCACTACATCGTAAGTTCCTGTTACACCTGGATACCCCATAATAGTAGTTCCACTTCCCGGTTCTCTGTTGGCACCTGTTTCTGGTTGTGTAATGGTTTCGAGAGGAAATATTCCTAAATACATTAAGGTTATATTCATATTTTCCGGTTTGGAAAATGTATGATTTGCTCCAAACAGATGCCCCATTTCATGAGCAACAATCATTGCAAATATAAATCCGCTTGGGGTAGAGGTAAGCCCGACTGCACCTGCATAAGCTGCACCTCCGTTACATACCCCACCAATGTCTGAAGCTTTGCCACCTCCTGTATTTTGATTGGAAAATAGCATTCCCAGGTCATAATTGCCACTGCCAATGGTATTATTGAGAGTGGTTTTAATTTCTTTATCTAATGTTGTTTGGGATGCTGAAAGGTTGCTGGTGTTAAATGTTGAATACGGATCTGTATTTTTATCCAAGAAAATAATCTGATCATTATTAGCTACCAGATTCATATGAATGGAAAGATCTCTTTCATAGACAGGATTGATATAGCTCATCAGATTATTAATAGCTGCCACTGAATTAGCAAGAGTGCCACCATGGTATTCACTAAATTCCCCATCAGTGGTTGCAGCAAGTTTATAGGTTCTGAATTTCTTGTCATTGGTATTATCACTAGGGAATACCTTGGCTGTATTACCAGATTTTTTTTCGTCAATATGGCATTCAAAATTACTAATTTTGGAAAGTACTTCCGGAGCAGCAGGGCTTACAAGATAGACGGAAGCATCTTTGGTGGCAGGTTCAATAACTGTTGGTTTCTGGCTAGGATTAAATATAATTATGTTTATTCCTTTCTGTGACAGTCCAAAGCTGACTCTTTTGCCTGGATTTTTTACAGATAGCCCTCTGTAAGATTTAATTTCCGGAAACTTTGCAGCCAGTTCTGGAGCCATGTTGGAGGTCTCATAAACGGCATATTTTTCAAATTTTCCGTCCAGGCCGGGAATATCTATCATTACAGTAGATTTTGTAGCCATCCCTGTTTTAGATACAGGAGCCATTTGTAATACTGATTTCAATTGATTGATATCCAATGTGTAAGTGTTAGAATAATCAGCTCCAATGTACCTCTTGGACTCGATTAAATTTCTTTCGTTGATTTTGGTTTTTTTCCAGAAATTCTGCGCACACAGACTCTGGCTTCCTATGGTGGCAATTGCCAGAAATAAGTAGATTTTTTTTTTCATGTTTTTTTATTTTTTTTTGCTTTTTTTACGTTATTAAAATGATAATAACTTTGCTAAATTTATAATTTTATCTTATATGTTTAGAATATTTTATTTTATGTTAAATTGTTGTTTTTCAGTATTTTATATATTAAATATGAATTTGTATTTAGTATTTAAAAAATTAATATTTATGATTTTTATTGTAAAAAATGTTTTGGAAAATTATAGTATAACAAAAAAATAAGCAGCTCTAAAAAGGGCTGCTCGATCGGCTTTTATAATTGATGATAAAAATTATTTTGTAATATTTTCCGGAAATGGGTTGGAAAGTATATTGTTGATAATCATCTCAGCATGAATTCTCGAATTTTCAATGAACCACAGATGCGTATCTTTTCCGCCACACACGACTCCAGCCAGATATAAATTAGGAATATTGGTTTCCATTGTTTCCATGTTGTAAAAAGGATTGAGACAATCACCATTCAATTCAATCCCGGAATTTTTCAGAAAATCAAAATCCGGAAGATAACCGGTCATCGCAAGAACAAAGTCGTTTTCAATTTCGAAAGTTTGGTTGGTTTCATTTTTAAAAATAACAGAATTCTCTTTAATCTCAATAATTTCAGCGTTAAAATGAGCTGCAATACTTCCTTCTGCAATCCTGTTTTCAATGTCCGGTTTAACCCAGTATTTCACGCTTTTTGAAATTTCGGAATGACGGACGATCATCGTAACGTCGGCTCCTTTTCTGTACGTTTCAAGCGCTGCATCCACAGCAGAATTACTTGATCCAACCACCACCACTTTTTGCCTGGCATAAGGATAAGGCTCAGTATAGTAATGCTTGACTTTAGGAAGGTTTTCACCTGGAATATTCATAAGATTGGGAATGTCATAAAAACCGGTTGCGATAACCACATGCTTTGCGATGTATTTTCCCTTGGTCGTTTCTACTTCAAAAAGACGGTCATCTTTTGAAACGTTCAATACTTTTTCATACAGCCGGATATTCATTTCTTTTTGTCTGGCAATTCCCTGATAGTATTCAAGGGCTTCCTGCCTTCCCGGTTTCGGAGCTGTGGAAATAAAAGGAATTCCGTCAATTTCCAGTTTCTCAGCAGTGGAAAAAAATCGCATATATAAAGGGTAATTGTATAAGGAATTCACAATAGTTCCTTTTTCGATAATCATGTACTTCAGATTGTTTTTCCGGGCTTCAAGGGCACAGTTTAAACCGATAGGGCCGGCTCCTATAATGAGAATATCCAAAATTTCCATAAAACAAAGGTACAATGTAATTGTGAAAATGAGTTATCAATTATCAATTATCAATTATCAATTATCAATTATCAATTATCAATTATCAATTATCAATTATCAATTATCAATTATCAATTATCAATTATCAATTATCAATTATATTAAGGTAAACATCCTATTAATAGGAGTGAGCCTTAGCTTACTTACATATCATCTGTCTTTATCTAAAATTATCTTGATAATCAAAATTCTATGCTCATATGTCATGTGCCTGACATCTTATTGTGGCATCAGATTTGGTGCTTTTTTATCTATCGCAAAATTAGAAATATGAAAAAACTACTTGTTTCAATCTGTATTATAGGGCTGGTTGTTGCCTGTAAAAAAAATGATAGTAAACCTTCTATTCAGACAACCGACTCTACAGCACAGGTAAAAAAAGATAGCCTTGGTATTACCCAGACGATACCGAATAAGGAAGAAGCTTTGAAAAAAACGAATGATGAGGTTTTACAGGCTTTGAAGAATAAAGATTATCAAGCTTTTGCTGCCCTGATTCACCCTCAAAAAGGAATTCGTTTTTCAATGTATGCTTTTGTTGATAAAAAAGAGGATAAACATTTTTCCAAAGCTGATTTCGAAAAATTTCAACCTACGAAGACCTTATTTACCTGGGGAGCGCATGATGGTTCTGGGGATCCCTACAAAGCGACAATCAATGATTATATCTTAAAATGGGTATTCTCAAAAGATTTTACAAAAGGACAATATTCACTGAATACCTTTATAGGTGGTGGAAACTCACTGAACAATTTAAAAGAAATGTATCCCGGGGATAATTTTACCGAAAACTTTCTTAAAGGTACCGAAAAGTATGGCGAAATGGATTGGAAAACCATTCGTTTAGTATTTGAGGAATTCGAGGGGAAATATTATGTGATTGCCGTTGTAAATGATCAGTGGACAATTTAAAGATTTAAAATCGGAGAACAAAGGATAAGAAATAAAAAGCGGGAGAACAGTAATTTTTGTATGTTCTCCCGCTTCTTTTATGATAGTATTTTTGTTAATTGTTGAGTCAGGTTCCTTCTTGAAAATTGTTCAATATTTTGAGTGTTTTCATGAAGATTTCCATTTTTCCAAAAATCAAATTTTTCTAAAATAAATCTTTTTACCGTTTCAGAGTCCGTATAATTAAAATGCTTACCGGCCAGTGTTTCTTCTAAAATTTTTGAAACATCAGCTCCGGCAGGCCCAAAAGATAAAATCTGTTTTCCTGAAGCCAAATATTCAAAGATTTTTCCCGGAATGATACCTTTTGAAGAATCATTTGGGAAGTTGGTTATAAGCAGCATATCGGAAGTTTTCATTTCTTCAACCGCCTTACCATGTGAAAGATAACCGAGGTTCAGAATGTGATTTTTTAAAGCTGAATTTTCAATGGATTGCAGAATTTTATCGTCAATCCTTCCAACAAATTTTAAACTGAAATGTTTTGCAAATTCTGAATTTTCTTTCACGAGTTCATCCAGAACTTTCCAAAGGTTTTCAGGATTCCTCAGCTGTTCCAATACCCCAATATAACTTAAAGTGAAGGCGTTGCTTTGCTTTGGTGAATTAGTAAATTGGTTCCCGTCGCTTTCGTCAAATCCATTCGTAATGCAGACTGCATTTGCACCTGCTTTTCTGAAGTTTTCTGCATCGGTATAGCTGGTTGCTAAGGTGATATCTGCATTTTTGAAGACTGCAGCCTCAAGTTGTCTGTGCTTCTTATCTGAGCTTTTTGTTAATTTTAAATGCTTGTAATAGGAAATTTCCGTCCATGGATCACGGAAATCTGCAATCCATTTCAGATGTGGGAGCTTCTTTTTCAGACCTAATCCAATCAGATGTAATGAATGAGGGGGTCCCGAAGTAACAACGGCATCTATTTTATTTTCCTTTAAATAATGTTCCAAAAATCTGATGGAAGGTTTTACCCAAAAAACTCTGGCATCAGGAATGAAAAAGTTTCCTCTCACCCAGATGGATAGTTTGGATTTCCAGCTTTGATTTTTACCCACATCAAATTGCCCGGCTTTAAATTTTTTATTGCTTTTATTAAGCTTTTCAGCCAATTGATAGGGCTCCCAGATTTTTGTTCTGACGATTTCAATATTCTCAGGAACATCCTTCATCAGACTATCATCTAGTAAAGGATAGCTTGGGTTTTCCGGAGTATAGATAATTGGTTTCCAGCCAAACTCCGGAAGATATTTTGCAAATTTGAGCCACCTTTGAACACCAGGGCCTCCCGCAGGAGGCCAGTAATAGGTGATGATCAATATTTTCTTTTGTTCCATTTGTATGTTATTTGTCATTCTGAACGAAGCTTAGCGAAGTGAAGAATCTCATTCAACTTCTTCGTTAAGAAATTTCCAATCTGGATTGAATTCTGTAATTAGGTTTTCTTTCTTTTCCCTGGTCCAACCTTTTATTTGTTTTTCCCGGGCTATTGCTATTTCAATGCTATCAAAATGTTCAAAATAAATTAAGTAAAAACATTTATATTTTGAAGTGAAGCTTTTTCCAACAGCTTCAGGATTTTGATGCCAAAATAATCTATTTTTCAAATCATTAGTAACTCCGGTATATAGTACTGTCTTTACCTTGTTAGTCAGCATATAAACATAATAATTATGGGTTCCTAATGTTTTCATTTTATTTAGAGATTCTTCATTCCGCTATGCTTCATTCAGAATGACACGCCATATCACTTTCATATATTAAGCTTTTTGTTCAGTTAACGTTTCTTTTTTCTTATTCTTATTTATCCAGAAAAGCCCAAAAGCAGCCAGTGCGATAAATAATCCAAAAGATAAAAGTGAGATCCATTTTCCTTTTTCAATCACTTCAGGTTCAAAAACCATTCTGATATGGTGACTTCCTGCAGGCACATGTACTGCGCGAAGAAGATAGTCTGCTTTAATATAAGGAACTTCTTTTTCATCAATTAAAACCTTCCAGCCATGAGGATAGTAAACTTCAGAGAATACAGCCAGCTGAGGCGTTTTCGACTGAGATTTAAATTCCAGCTCATTCGGCTGATATTTCGTAAGATTGATAAATGCTGTAGAATCTGCCTGAACAGGTTTATTGCTGAAATATGATTTATCAGAAGAAGCAATAACAGCCGTTTTCTTATTATCGATAACCCCGATGGATTTTATTTCTTCATTAGGAGTATCTACAAATTTCAGATCACTTACAAACCATGCATTTCCGTTTGCTTTCGGATTCGGAACGACTTGTGGTTGATCCGGTCCTCCGAAAACCATGTATTTGGTGTTCAGTAAATTTAATATTTTCGGCGTTTTTACACTGTCAATTGTTGAAATGTATTCATTAAGAAGGTCATCATATCTTCTTAATTTTACAGCATGATACCCTCCAATGGAAGACTTGAAGTAAGACGTATTGGTTTCACTGGTTACTCCCAAAGTCTGGTTGTAAATTCTATAGTGGGCTTTGTCTTTTTCTGCAATAGTTTCCAGTGTTTTGTTGATGTTTATACTGGATAAGATTGAGGCCAGATTTGGGTTTGCCTGAACTTTTTCAGCCAGCAAGTCTGAGCTTTCAGTCTGAAAAGGATTTTCAGCGAAGATTTTGTCTACGTAGTTTTCGTCATTTAAATAACGTTTGTTAACCGTCCACAAATCAAATAAACTTACTACTCCAATCACGACCAATGCAATATTCTGGTTTAATTTTTTCTTTAAACTTAAAAACAAAACAGCAGCAGCAATCGCTACATAAATAAATGCCTTTATAGCATCTATTCTGAAAAGCTTATACCTTTCATCTACAAGATAATCGAGTAGGAAAGGAGGGAAATATGTTTTTTCACCTTCAGTCGCAAAACCTAGCAATGATTTTCCAAATACTAAAAGAATAAGTAATAATCCTAATGTTCCACCACTTACGTACGTCAGGATTTTTTGCTTGTATTCTTCTGTCAGCTTTTCATCAGTAAAGAATCTGTACAACCCTAACATGGCAATTAAAGGGAATAACAATTCTACAACCACTAAGATTGAAGAAGGAGCCCTGAATTTATTATAGAATGGCACATAGTCGATAAAGAAGTCTGATAATAGCATGAAATTGCTTCCCCAAGCCAATAAAACAGTAAGGATTGATGCTCCCAGAACCCAATAACGGTACTTTTTCCAGGCAAAGAAAAATCCTAATACAGCAAGAAAACATACGATTGCTCCCTGATAAGCCGGACCTGAAGTTCCCGGTTGGTCACCCCAATAGGTCATTCCGCTGAATCCTTTGGAGATTCTATCCATTTCAGCCTGTGAGCCTACATTTTCCTGAACAAGTTCCTGAACTTTGTTCATCATTTCTTTTCCTTCCGGTTCCTGGCTACCACCACCCATTAATCTTGGAATAAACAGGTTTAATGTTTCCAGTTTTCCGTAGCTCCACATCAGCATGCTTTCCTTGTCCATTCCTGATTTTCCGGAAGTATGGCTGTCGTTTGTCAGAATCTGTTTTCCACGCACTGTTTCCTTTACATACTCAGAATTGGCCATAATCCTTTGTGAATTCATACCAACACCAATAAGGCAGGATGCTGCAATGATTCCTGATGAAATAAGGAAATGTTTCATCGGAGTTTTTTTCTGTATTGCTCTGATCAATTCCGAGAGGAATAAAAATCCTAGTGCTATAAACAGATAATAGGTCATCTGCGGGTGGTTCGCTGCAATTTGAAGTCCCATGAAAAGGGTCGTGACAATGAATCCCCAGATGTATTGTTTCCGGATATAAACTAATAGAATTCCGGCTAAAAGCGGTGCGAAATATTCAATAGTGTTTACTTTACCATTGTGTCCCGCCGCGATAATAATATAAAAATAAGTGGATAGTCCAAAGAAAGTGGCTCCTAACAGAGCATATTTCCAGTTTCTCACCACTACCATTCCCAAAAGGAAAAAACCTGCGAAAAGCAGGAACAGATAATTAACCGGTCTCGGTAAAAAATTCAGATTGCTGTCGATTTTCTTGATGATATCGCCTTTAAACTGGCTTCCCATCTGATAAGTCGGCATTCCTCCAAACATGGAATCACTCCAATAGGTTTCATTTCCGGTATTGGCTCTATAGTCGAGCAGTTCTTTTGCGCCTCCTCTGTATTGTACAATATCATGCTGGAAAAGCTGTTTCCCTGTAAATACAGGAGTGGAATATAAAAATGCTAAAACTATAAATACTACTAATGAAATCGCAATATAAATTAAGTTTTTGTTTTTTGCCATGCTGGTTATTATCTTATTTCTTGGAATTTTTACCTTTTGTCTTTAGTCTCTTTCACCTCTTCATAGTCTACGGTTTCCGCATCCCATTTAAGGTTTTGATTATTCTTATTCGAGTTGTGTATATCCTGCTCTTTCTTATTCGCGTTATCATTATTATTGAACCAATAACTATAAAATGTCTTGAAGAATATCCTTTTCAGAATATTCCAGACAAAGAAAATAATGATGGCAGATAGTACTAACTCAAGAATGTACTTCATAACTTTTTAAATTTAAAGTTCAAGGCTGAGAATATAAAGCTTCCCTTGAGTTCCCAACCTCAAACGTTTTTATTGAATTATTTAGCAGAAGGGTTTACCATTACAGAAGATTTTGAAACACTTTTCATAGACTGAGATTGTTTTCCGTCTGAAATGCTTTCTATCTGTGTAGTAACTACATTGATGTTCTGGTTGGTAATCCATCCTGTGCTTTCGTCAAACTTGATCGTTCCGTTCTGAACTAGCTCACTGCTCAGACTGTGCGTAATAGGTCCCTGAGCTTTCTTCTCTGTTTTCTTAGGAATACCTCCTGTTACAGCAATTTCTGCAGTTCCGTTACCAAGACTTTTCAAAACATAGTTTGAAGTAACTTTAACGCTTCCGGTTGCATCTGCGTTTTCAGAAGTTGTCCATTTTTCACCTACTTTTACTCCTTTTTTAGGAATAATCGTTAGATTTTTATTAAACTGATCTTTTAATACTTTTTCATTGAAAGATCCCTTAAGACTTGCTACCACACTGGCTTTCTCGTTCGCATCTTTAATAAGCGTTCCTACAGCTGTAGATACTTTGGTATAAACTGCATCAAAACCTGTGATGGAGATTACATTTCCTTTTGTATCCATTTTCATGTTAAGCTTATTGCCGGTAAGTGCTCTGTTGATATTCCAGATCATTTTAAGCTCATCTTCTTTAGGAAGAGGTTGTTTTGTATCTACCACAACCGTTTTTCCCTGTGCAGACTGAGAACTTCTTTTTGCAACAAGATTAAGGGTCATATCATATACGTTTCCTTTGATATCATCTACGGTGAAGTTCATTTCATCTGTAGATTCGCTGGTAGCGGTAATAGATTTTCCCTGAGGATCTGTCATTGTTTTCACATCTCTCTGGTAAGTGGTAAGAGGATATGTTTTTCCTTTTTCAAGTTTAAAAGTTTGTTTCACAATCCCTGCAGAGTCTCTGATTGCCGGATTTTCTGCAACTTTTGCTACAGAATCAGCAGGAACTTCCACCGTAACTGTTTTTCCTGTTTTAGGATCTACTTTCGTGATTTTTGCCGTTTCTTTTTTACAAGATACAAGAGCTATAGATGAGATAAGCGCTAATGCTGCTATGTTTTTCATTTTCTGATTTTTTAAGTGTTGTGTGTTATCGAATTAACTTATTTCAATATTTTCTGTCTTACAGCTTCATATAAAATCGCGCCACAAGCAACAGAAACATTCAAAGATTGAGTTTTTCCTTCAATCGGAAGCTTTATTTTTTCGTCTGAATGGTGTAGTACTTCTTTAGAAATACCTGTTTCCTCATTTCCCATAACGATCGCACATGGCTCTGTGAAATCTACTTCGTAAATTAATTTTTCTGCCTTTTCACTGGCAGAGAATACGGTGATTCCGCTTTGTTGCAAAAAGTCTACCACATGTGCAAGGTTATTTTCTTTACAGATTTTGATATTATAAAGAGCACCTGCCGATGTTTTTATAGCATCAGAATTGATGGGAGCTCCTCCTTTTTCAGGAATAACAATTGCATCTACACCTACGCATTCTGCAGTTCTGCAAATCGCACCAAAGTTTCTTACATCAGTAAGCCTGTCCAGAATCAATAAGAAAGGAGTTTTTCCTTCTTCAAATAACTGGGGAACAATATCCTCCACTTTATGAAACGGAACATCCGAAATAAAAGCAACCACTCCCTGGTGGTTTTTTCTTGTAAAACGGTTCAGTTTTTCAACCGGAACATAATTGGGACGGATTTTATTTTTCGCTAAAATTGCTTTCAGTTCAGCATAAATAGGGCCTTGAAGTGCATTTTGCACAAAGACTTTGTCAATTGTTTTTCCCGCTTCAATTGCTTCAATAACGGGACGTAGCCCGAAAATAAAATCGTCTTTCATTGAAAATTTATTATATAATTATATAGTGAATGGCTAATTGTGAATTTTACTTTATAAATCAATTTTTTACTCATTGACTTACCCAGTAAGATTCACTATCTTCCTATCTCTCCTAAAATTGCTCTTTTTTGTGCCATCACATAACCATAGTGAAGGCTTTCGTGCATATTGTTAAAGATAATAGCATCCTGGATGCTTTTCAGGTCCATTCCGAAACTCGTGGTGTAAGGAGTATAGTCTGAAAAGAAATCGCTGTCATAATCCTTCATCAGAATTTTTGAAGTTTCCGTTAGTAAAAACTCCAAATCTTCCACTTCAGATTTTTGGACATTTAAGTTGGGTAAAGTACCTTTTTTATAAGTTTCAATCCAATACTTATCAATACGGAACGGATTTCCGCTCAGGTAATAGTGCAAAAGCTGTTGTGTAGCAACGGTATGGGCAATATTCCAGTAAATATTATTGTTGAAACCATCCGGAATCAGCAGCAAATCCTCGTGGGATGTATTCTGAAGGATGTCTAAAAGGTTCTTTCTTACTTGTCTGTGCGCTTGAAAATGATAATTCATTTTGCGAAATTTTTAATCTCCAAAAATAGGGTAATAAACTGGAAATGACAATTTTTTGGATCAACGATTAAAGTTAAAATTTTTTAACTCTTTCAAAAAATAATATTAATTACACTGTTTTCTAAAGAGATCCGATCATAATCGTATGGAGATTATCTGGTAAGTCTGATACAATTGTTAAATACAAAATCCCTCCTTTGAACATTTTCATAGGAGGGATAAACCAAATCTGAATTTTTTTTGAACTTTATTTTTTAATGATTTTATGGCTGAAAGCAGTGCCGTCTTTAAGAACGATTTTTAAAATATAGGCCCCTTTTCCGTAAGAAGAAAGGTTTATTTTGTTCTCTTTATTCGTTTCAGATATTTTTTTTCCATCCATGCTAAAAAGAGTCAGCGATCCTACTCCTGCTTTTGATTGTATGGTCACAATATCAGTAGTGGGATTTGGGTAGATAGCGACATCAACTGTTTTAATATCTTTTACATTTAAAGAAGAATTACTTTTCCCCTGCATATAAACAGAAAGGTAGACATCACCGTTTCTTTCATTAAAAACAGCGGTAGGGATAGTGTGCTTTAACGTGTGATTTCCTGCAGCCATATTACTTACTGTAAATTCCCTGATAGGGACAGCTGCACCAGGACACCAGTTATTCCATAATGTCCAGTCGGTCCTAGGAGTGAATCCATAAATCCTGTTGCCTTGTGTATTATAGATTCTATAAGGTTCACAGGAGACTCCTCCCGGGGTATAGGTAAGAACTTGTACATCGTCCAGATAAGTATAATTCTGTCTTCTGTTATATTCTTCACCTCCGGGATTTCCACCATGTGGGGTGGATATTACAAAGAAGCGGGCATTTGAGACAGGATTGGGAAGATTAAAGGTTGTAATTCTAACGGTCTCACCTGTAACGTCGGTACTATTATAGTTGTTGAGTCTGTTGTAAGTAAGTATAGGAACTAATGTATTGTAATCAGAAGGACTGCCTATATTATTTGATGATAAAGTAAGAGTTCCGGTAAAAACATCATTTCTGCTATTGCAGCCTACTACTTCATTATTAGCAGCATAGGGAACGCCAAAAACGTCCAGTTCCATATAGATGTCATAGGTGTTTCGTAGTTGGGTGTCATGAAATATGCTGTATAAATTACTTACATCATAAGTATAAGGAACTTCTGTAGGAGGAACGTTTTTGTTCATAAACGGAGTAATATAGCGGGCAACTTCAATTCTTTTAATGTTGGAATCATCCATTGTATAAGTAGTTTGATTTTTAGGGACTAATGTAAGAAAGACTTCTCCCAGGCGATCATAATTGTCACATAGTGCACCTATTTTTACGTTGATAGTGATTTTTGACTGGAAAGAATTAAGTTCATTATCTGTCAGTTTTCTCGAGTATCTGGTATTGCCCAGTCTGATCAATCCGGGTGGAATTGGTTGTGATACTGTAGCGGCATATCCGTCATAGTAAGTTGCTTGGGTGATCACAGGAGTGAGGGTCTGTGATTTAAACAGGCCTGCAATAAGTAGGCTTAGAAAAAATATTTTTTTGTACATAGTATTGGTGTTTTTATAAATGTATAAAAAAATATGCTATAAAAAAAAGTTTATTTTGTTGATTTGATAATTTATAACTCTATTTATTGTTAATTATTTAAAATAAACTATATGTGATGAATTTGTGAACAAAGTATGAATGATATCGATTGGTATTCTTAATAATTTTAAATTAAAGGTTATTTTGATTAAATTTTGAAATATTATAGTAGATAATAAGGTTATTAAGGTTGTTAAGTTTAAATTATATTTATTTCTGGCTGAAGATGGTGGCTTTAACAAACAAAAACTCCTCACGAATATTCTTCATCAGGAGCTTATATCTTAATTGTTTTAGAATGTAAATTCAGAAAAGTTATCTTTCTTTTATTTTTTAACAATTTTATGTTTAAATGCAGTTCCATCCTTAAGGACGATATTCAATACATACACACCAGCACTGTAAGAAGAAAGATCAATTGTGTTTTCTTTGTACGTTTCAGATAGCTTCCTTCCATCCATGCTGAACAGACTTAGTGAGGCCACAGCTATTGGTGATTTTATATGTACAATATCAGAAGTAGGATTAGGATATATACCCACATCGACTGTTTTAATGTCTTTTACATTTAAAGTAGCATTGCTCTTCCCTTGCAAATAGACAGATAAATATACATCACCTTGATTTTGATTAAATACAGCTGTGGGAATTGTATGTTTCAGTGTGTGGTTTCCTGCAGCCATATTAGGTAATGTAAATCCTCTGATCGGGACAGAGTTTCCAGGACACCAGTTGTTCCATGAAGTCCAGTCGGATTCAGTCTTGGGAGTTGCTCCATAGATTCCGTTCCCTTGTGTGTTATATACCCTGAATGGCTCACATGATGTCCCTCCCGGTGTATATGTTAGCATCTGTACATCATCAATATAAGTATAGTTTTGCCTTCTTACATATTCTTCTCCGCCGCTATTGGCACCATGCGGAGTGGATATTACAACAAAGTTGGCATTCGTGATAGCATTAGGGAGGTTGAAATTTACAATTCGTACCGTTTCACCCGGAACGTCCGTGCTGTTGTATTTATTAAGTGCGTTATAAGAAAGTAAGGGAACAAGGGTGTTATAATCACTGGCTGCTCCGGAATCATTCGAAAAGAATGTCAGCGTTCCGGTAAAGACATCATTTCTGCCGGCACAGCCCGGAACTTCGTTATTAGCCGCATACGGAACTCCAAAAACATCCAGTTCCATGTAGATGTCATAAGTGTTACGTAATTCCGTATCATGAAATATACTGTATAAATTGCTTACATTATAAGTATACGGAACTTCCACGGGAGTTCTGTTTTTATTCATAAACGGAGTAATATACCTTCCGACTTCAATTCTTTTAACATTTGGGTCATTGATTGCGTAGGTTGTCTGATTTTTGGGTACTAATGCAAGGAAAACTTCTCCCAGGCGGTCATAATTATCACACAAAGCACCTATTGTGACCCTCATCGCAATGGTTGTTTTAAAAGAATTAAGTTCAATATCTGAAAGCTTTCGGGTGTATCTAGCATTATTTAATCTGGTCAATCCGGTAGGCACAGGCTGTGATACCGTTGCGGCATAACCATCATAATAAACTGCTTCTGAAATTACATTAGTCATTGTGGTTACCTGTGATTGTATAAGACCCGTAAAGAATAGACTTAAAAAAAATATTTTTTTGTGCATATTACTTGGTATTTGTTGTAAATATATCAAAATATGTATTAATTTTCACTATTTGTTGAATGGAGTTGCGATTTGTTTTGTTTTTTATTGGCTATTGTGTAAAACTTAAATATTGACTGTTATGTACTTATGTTAATAATATGATTGAATAATCTATTTTTGTTATATAAATTTAAATTTTATTGTTATTTTAGCATAAAATCAGATATTAATATTGTCAATTATGAAAAGAATTTTACTTTTACTTCTGGTGTTGATATCGTCCGTGTTTGATGCACAGATCAATCTCAATATCGGAAGTACAAACGTTGGAAGCGCCCCTGTAAGCAGTTTTTTTTCCTATTCATACGTTCAGCAGATCTATCTTAAACAGGAAATAAATACCAATGCTGCCGGAAATATTACCGGGCTTACATTTTATCTGGATCCAACAGCAACAATTACCGATTCCTCTAACTGGACTCTATATCTTGGACATACCTCTAAATCAACTTTTACTTCAAGCACAGATTGGATTCCTGCTTCTCAGCTGACTCAGGTATTTGCCGGAAATGTTACAAAAAATAATGGTAAAGTTGAAGTGGTTCTCACCACACCTTTTCCATATAATAACACAGATAATTTAGTAATAGCAGCAAAAGAAAGTGCTCCAAGTATTGATATTAATAATTTTGATGAGGTGTTTCGTGTGTATCCGTATCTTCCCAATTCAACGCTTTATTATAAAGGAGATCGTGAAGTAATTGATCCTGCGTCTCCACCGGGAGGATTACGGGCGGATTATAAATCAGCAATAACAATTTCAGGATTAATTCCCAATACAACGCCCGGATGCCCTATTGTACTTTATCCTGCCAATAACGCCCAATATATCTCCTTGTCTCCTAATATAAGCTGGCAAGCGGTTTCAGGAGCCAGCTCTTACAAAGTTTCTCTGGGAACAGGCACAGGAGGTACGGATATTATTAATCAGCAAGTAGTAAGTACAAATAACTTGAATCTTTCACCCTCAATTGTTCTTAACCGCGATACAACTTATTACTTAAAAGTGACAGCTGTTTCAGCAAATGGAGAGTCTGCCGGTTGTACAGAAAATACTTTTAAAACCATCCCTCCGATACCGGTAAATGATGTCTGTACGGGAGCTTTGGTAGCAAGTACTTTTCCTTATTCCTATGTGCAGAGTGATGCGATGTCTTCTACGAATAACGGAGGATTTATTTTGGCATGTGCCAATGATGGGATGAATGATGGTCTTTGGTTCAAGATGATAGGAGACGGTGGGCAGTATTCCATTAAAGTAGCTCCTTCTACGCTTTCTTTTGATCCTAAAATTGGAGTTTTCCTTGGAACATGCAGTAACCTGACTTGTGTAGGAACAAGAGATAACGGTGGTGGAGGTACTGCGGAGACGTTGGTGATTCCAACGATTTCAGGAACCGAATACTTTATAAACGTAGGCTCGTACGAAGATAATGTAGATATGCCGGAAGATGTGTTTACAATTACAATTACCAAGCTTTAATACGGTTCTAATAAGATAATGAAAATGTTGTGATACATCTGTCACAACATTTTTTATGATCGATAAATATCGAAACTCATAGACCTGTTGATTTACAGTAGATTATAGCATGGTTTCTTTTTCCGGAAAAGTTATGGGATTAGGTGATCATTTGATTTTATGTATAAGAAAATCAGGCTGTTTGCTTCGGAATCTATTGCCGATACCGGAATTTTTAACAAACTTTAACTCAAAAATGGCATTGATTGTGTTGATTAATGCAAGTATTTATCAGAAATTTACCACTTATTTTAAATCAAGCTATGTCAGATATATATCAAGCAGAAGATATCCGCCAGTTGACGGAAAAAGTAAAAGAAAAAAACTACTTATTTTCTCTTCTGAGACAAGAAATCAACAAAGTTATTATTGGACAGGAATACATGGTAGACCGTCTTTTGATAGGGCTTTTAGGCAATGGTCACGTCCTTCTTGAAGGGGTGCCGGGACTTGCTAAAACCTTAGCCATAAAAACTTTGGCAGATGCTGTTCATGGTGAGTTCTCAAGAATTCAGTTTACACCGGATTTGCTGCCTGCAGATGTGGTGGGAACAATGATCTATAATATCAAAGACAATGATTTCTCAATAAAAAAGGGACCCGTATTTGCCAATTTTGTCCTTGCCGATGAGATCAACCGTGCGCCGGCAAAAGTACAGTCGGCTCTTCTGGAGGTGATGCAGGAGAAACAGGTGACCATTGGTGATGAAACCATGAAGCTACCAAAACCATTTTTGGTGATGGCCACGCAGAACCCTATCGATCAGGAAGGAACTTATTTGCTGCCGGAAGCACAAAGTGACCGTTTCATGCTGAAATGTACCATAGATTATCCTGCTTTCGAAGATGAAAGACAGGTAATGAGGATGGTCTCCACTTCGCACCAGCCAACAGTGAAGCCGGTAATTTCTCTTCAGGATATTGTAGATGCTAAAGAATTAATCAACCAGATTTACCTGGATGAGAAAATTGAAAAATATATCCTGGATATGGTATTTGCAACACGTTATCCGGAAAATTACGGACTTTCTGAGCTTAAAAATTATATCAGTTTTGGAGCTTCTCCGAGAGCATCTATTAACCTTGCTATCGCTTCAAGAGCCTATGCATTCCTTAAAGGAAGAGCTTTTGTGATTCCTGAAGATGTGAAAGCACTGGCTAAAGATGTATTAAGACACAGAATGGGCTTGACCTTTGAAGCCGAAGCGGAAGATATTTCAACAGAAGAGATCATCAACCGAATTTTAGCAAAAATCCAGGCACCATAATGAGTGACGTTATAATCAGGAAAGCCGTTAGTGAGGACTGCGCTTCAATGTTGGAGTTAATTAAAGAACTGGCAGAATATGAGAAAGCGTTGCATGAAGTAACGTTAACTTTAGACCAGTTTACAGAAGACGGCTTCGGTCAATCTCCGGTTTGGGGTGCATTTGTTGCTGAATTTGAAAATGAAATTGTAGGGATTTCTCTCTATTATGACCGATATTCAACCTGGAAGGGAAGAAGGTTATATCTTGAGGATCTTGTGGTGACAGAAAGATTAAGAGGAAAGCAGATCGGTAAGTTGTTGTTTGATGCCACACTGGAATATGGAAAATCAAATCATTATAGCGGAATGGTATTTCAGGTATTAAACTGGAATGAACCGGCCATCAACTTCTATAAAAAATACAGTCCGAAGTTTGATAATGAATGGTTGAATGTATCCATTGAGTTAAAAGATTAACTCGAAACCAGGATCCCACAATTCAACATTAAACTTTAAATTTTAAACTTGTCTATGCAGATAAAAGATATTGTAAAAAAAGTAAAGCAGATAGAAATCCGTACAAGAAAAAAGACGGAGGCTGCTTTGATGGGACAATATCACAGTGCCTTTAAAGGGCAGGGGATGACTTTTTCCGAAGTTCGTCCCTACCAGTTTGGAGATGAAATCAGAAGAATCGACTGGAATAAAACCGCCCGTTTCCGGGAACCATTCGTGAAAGTAATGGAAGAGGAAAGAGAGTTGACCATGATGCTTTTGGTGGATATTTCTGCCTCAATGGATTATGGAACACAAGTTCAGCTGAAAAGAGAATATGTAGCGGAAATTGCTGCCAGTTTAGGATTTTCGGCTGCCGGCAATAATGATAAAGTAGGTTTGATCCTTTTTGCCGACAAAGTATACAAAGTAATTCCTCCCCAAAAAGGAAGAAAGCATATTCTTTCCATCATCAGTAATATTCTGACTGCAGATTATGTTCCGGCAGAATCTAAAATAGATAAGGCAATGGAATATATGATGGGAATTTTTAAAAGAAAATCGTTGGTTTTCCTATTATCAGACTTTGAAGATGAATATGATTCCAAAATGCTAAGAGTAGCCTCCAAAAAACATCAGCTGCTGGGGATGAGGATTTATGATGATAAAGACAATGAGATTCCCGACGTAGGATACACTCTTTTGTATGATGCGGAAACAGGAAAACAAATATGGGCAAATACTTCCAGTGCAAGATGGAGATATACCTTTGCAGAAGCGCAAAAACAAAAATTGAGAACCTTGGAAGAAGATTTTGCCAGTAGTTCAGCCAGTTTTATGAATATCAGTACCGGCTCGGATTATTCAAAATTATTGTATAACTATTTTCAGAAAAAATAACACGGAACTTTATCCGTAAAAATACCAGGCTGCTGCCTTTATTATTGACATTGAAAAAAATATTTTTAATACTATCTTTTCTAATCTGTGCAAATGCTTTTTCACAGATATTATCCTCCAATGTAGAAAAGAAAACGATTGCTTTAGGGGAAATCAATCATCTGATCATAAAAATTGACAATATTAATGATCAGCAGGTAATTTCTGCACCAAAAAATGAATTACTTCCGTTTCACTTTGAAGAAACGAAAGACAGTATCGGACAAGGAGCCAATTTATACGAAAGAAAAATAGAATTTGCCGTTTTTGAAGAAGGTAAGTTTACAATTCCCGAACTTGAATTTAAAGTAGGTGATAAAATTCTTAAAACCATTCCTTACGAAATAGATGTTATTAATACCGCTCAAAAAGCAGATCAGATTAATGATATCATGAAAAATAAAGAGGTCAAACTGGAGGCTAAGGATTATTGGGAGCTGTACAAGTTCTATATCCTGGCAGCATTAGCCCTTATTGCACTTATTATCGCGATTTTTATGATTGTAAAATGGGGCAGGAAAGCAAAAAGCTCACCTGTTGTGGCTACCAATCAGACTTTAAAAGAACTTGATTCTCTTAAAAAGAAAAAATATATTGAAGAAGGTAATTTCCGTTCCTTCTATGTAGAATTGATTGATATTTCAAGAAATTTTATTACAAAACAATATCGGCTTCCAGCAGATGTCCTGCTAACTGATGACCTTATTGATGTTATGAAAATGAATAATACCATTTCTCAGGACAATGAAAAAATCATAGAAGATGTATTTCTCAGAGGAGACTTGGTGAAGTTTGCAAAAACTTTTCCGGATCAGGTTACCATGGAAAAAGACTTTGCTGATATCAGAGAATTTGTGAAGCGGTCATCGAAAGATTTAGAATTTGAAAACTTGAGGAAGGATGTTTAATTTTGAGTTTTACAGTCCGTGGTTTTTATTGCTTTTTCTGCTTTTTATCCCACTTTTGATCAAAGATGTGGGACAAAAGAAAAGGAAAGGAATAAAGGTACCCACCATCAAAAACATGGACAACAGCGGTGGGATTCAGGGGGTGCTTTTTGTATTAAAAATATCAAAGTATATCATTCTTTCTGCTTTGATTATTGCCATGGCAAGACCCAGAACTTTCACAGTTTCACAAGATCGCGATGATACGAAAGGTGTTGATATCATGCTTTCGATTGATGTTTCTTTAAGTATGCTGGCAAAAGATCTGAATCCGGACCGTATTACCGCTTTAAAAGATATTGCAGTAAAGTTTGTTCAGAAACGTCCGAATGACAGAATAGGAGTTGTTGCCTACGCTGCAGAAGCCTTTACAAAAGTGCCTGTCACTTCAGACCATCAGGTAGTGATTGATGAGATTAAAAATCTGAATTCTGAAGGTCTTGAACCGGGAACTGCGATTGGAGAAGGACTTTCTGTTGCCGTAAACCATTTAATTAAAAGTAAGGCCAAAAGTAAGGTTGTGATTTTAATGACGGATGGAGTGAGCAATATACAAAATGCAATTCCGCCACAGATCGCTGCTGAACTGGCAAAAAATAACAATATCAAGGTATATGCAATCGGAATCGGAACTAATGGATACGCACTGATGCCTACGGCGCAGGATGTTTTCGGAGACCTTGTGTTCACAGAAACTGAGGTTACGATTGATGAGAATACATTAAGAGAAATTGCACAAACGACTGGTGGTAAATATTTCCGAGCTACTTCAAACAGCAGTTTGGGAGAAATATATGATGAAATTAACCAATTGGAGAAATCGGATGTGAAAGTCTCAAAATTATACAACTATGAAGAATATTTCAAAATTTTCCTTTGGATTGCTTTGGGGATGTTGGTTGTAGATGCAATGATGAGGTGGGTGTTTTATAAAATTTTAAGCTGATGAGTTGGTCTTTAGGAAATTATTGGTATTTACTTTTACTGTTGCTTTTGCCGCTGTTAGCATCCTTTTTGATCCGTTTTTTAAAATGGAGAAAGAAGAAAAGAGAAATTTTTGCAGCCAGCCAGTTTCACGATAATTTATTTGAAAAAAGTTCCGGATTTACAAGATTTTTCCCGGCGTTATATCTTCTGGGAACATTATTTCTGATATTTTCGATTATTGACCTGTTGAATGGTTCAGAAGAAGTGAAAAGCAATCAGAAATTGAATAACGTGATCTTTATGCTCGATGTATCCAATTCGATGAATGCTGAGGATATCGATCCAAGCCGTCTTACCGAAGCGAAGAATCTGATGTTGGGAACCATGCAGAAAATGAAGAATGATAAAGTTGGAATTGTCATTTTTGCAGGACAGGCAATGTCGATTATGCCTTTAACTACAGATTACAACTCTGCAGAGACTTATATCAGCGGTATTGAAACGAACTCCATGCAGATCCAGGGAACAGATTTTTTGAAAGGAATGCAGGCAGCTGTTGAAAAATTTAAAAACGTAAGCAAAGGATCCCGAAAAGTAATTCTATTGAGTGATGGTGAAGATAATGAAGGAAATGATAATGCTGCGATACGCCTTGCCAATAAAGAGGGAATCAGTGTAACTTCTGTAGGGATTGGCTCAGACGAAGGAGCTCCGGTTCCGGAATATGTTTTCGGCCAGTTAATGGGTTACAAAACCGATGTGAACGGAGGTACGGTAATCTCAAAAAGACAGACGGAAGCGTTAAAGAAAATGGCAGAATCTACCGGCGGAACTTATATCGATGGGAATAACGTCAATGAAGCTCCAGACAGGATTATTGATGCAGTAAACAAGAATTCTTCGGGTGCCGCAACACTCGTGAAATCACAGAATGCCAATCATTATTATCAGTATTTTCTGGCAGTTTCTATATTATTTTTCTTTATAATTTATATTTTTAATCCTAAGAAAGATTTTAATGTGTAAATTTCCTCATTGTTAATCGGTATTTTGAGTAAATACTTTAACCCAATTTTAACAAATAAAACTCTGTTTCTTAACATATAAAGGAATAATTTTGCAAGTGATGAATACTAAAATCATTTTTTTATCGTTTATTGCTATTTTCTCATTCTCAGGCGTTTTGTTTGGGCAGGAAAACTATAGAACTTTGGTTCATGAAGGCAATCAGAAATTTGACGGTAAAGATTATGATGGAGCATCTTCAAAATACATGGAAGCTGCAAAATCTAATGACAAAGATTTTACGGCTCATTACAATTTGGGAAATGCTTTATATAAAAGTAAAAAGTATGAAGATGCAAAGGCCGAGTTTGAAAAAGCACAACAGCTTTCCCAGACGCTTCCAGATAAGTCAGCAGCTCTTCATAATTTAGGAAATACCTATATGCAGATGAACCAGCCGGAAAAAGCGGCAGATTATTATAAAAAGGCTCTGAAGCAAAACCCATACAGCGAGGCAACCAGAAAAAATTATGAAATTGCCAAACTAAAAGAAAAAGAACAACAGCAGAAAAATCAGCAGAATAACTCAGGAAAAGGAGGTGGCGGTAGTGATCAGAACAAAGGTGATGATCAGAAAGGTGATAAAGACCAAAAGCAGGATCAGGGAAATGGCCAGCAGAACGAAGGTAAAAGCGATCAGGGAAATAACCCTCAGCAGAACCAGAATAATGAAGGCAGGATGCCAAAGAATCTTGAAAATGCTATCTTAGATAAAATAAACGAAAAAGAAAAAGAAACCGCCAGAAGAATTTTAAATAAGAATTCTTATTCGATGCCTGAAAGCAACGAGAAAGATTGGTGATGCAGCACAAATTGATTTACATATTGCTTACTTTGGCATCCGTAATTGCTTACGGACAGGTAAATCTTTCTATGGACGCAGATAAATCCGAATATGGAAATAAGGATGTCGTGAACCTTACCATTTTGTTGGAATTGAACGGAAGTGATCTTGAACAGCAGACCCGTTTTCAGCTTCCGGACCTTTCAAAATTTAATATCATAGGCAGCGGATCTGTCACCAATACAGTCATTGATCCGGCTACCAATACTTTAATTACCCAAAAGATCTCCAGAATTGCCCTTGAACCTAAGAAAAAAGGGAAAATCAAAATCGGTTCAGTACTGGTTACGGTGAATAACAAGATTTACAAAACGGAACCTTTTGATGTAACAATCAAGGAATTTGTTGAAAAGAAACCTCTGGCCGTTAATACTTCAGGCGAGGTATATCTGAACATGGAAATCGAAGATAGGGAAGTATATCAGGACCAGCCTACGATTGCTGTCCTGAAGGTCTATTCAAGGAATATGGATAACCTTAGGAAAGTTAAAAATATCCGTCTTCCGGAGCAGGATAATATCAACGTACATGCCATCAACTTCAATAAATCTGAGATCGACCCATCAGGAACAGGAAATATGGCTTCTCAGGTATTGGCCATGTTTTTGGTATTTCCAAATGAAGCAGGATATATAGAAGTACCGGCTGTTTCCGCTTCTTTAAGCTCTTACTCCAATAAAAATAAGATTCTTTCCAATAAGATAAAACTTAACGTTAAAAAGCTCCCCGAAGGTGCTCCCGACTGCTTCAAAAATGCAGTAGGAAACTTCAAAGTAAGTGTTTACAATGCATCTAAAGAAAAAGCAGAGGCTAAGAAACCTCTGAATGTTGTTGTAAAAGTTTCAGGAGAAGGAAATCTTCCGGATATGGAGCTTCCTAAAATAGCAGCTTCTCCGGATTATGAAATTTTTGCCCCGAAGATTACCACCAAGGTTTCTCCCGGATCTACCGGAATGAAAGGTGAAATCCTTGCTAATTATGTTGTAATACCGAATAAGTCAGGAGCGATCTCGATCAAAACGGAGCAATTTGCATTCTTTGATCCTGAGAATAAGGAATATATTGATCTTGGACAAAAGACATTAGCTGTAAACGCTTTTTCTCATGATCAGATTTTAGAGGCCCGTTCAACAGTAGAAAAGGTAAATGAGTATACCAATAATCTTCTTGAAACGGTAAATACTCCGGTTTTAAAAACAACATCTTTTAAAGTAAAAGAGAAAAGTAAGTTCCATTGGAATATTCTCTTAACTAATATCGCTATTCTTTTAGGGCTATTTATTGCGTATCTGTTATTTAAAACTTGGCAAAAAAAACGTACATTAGTTAGGGAAACTGCATCTCCAAAACCTTTAGGCTCAGTGGCTGAAACGGAAAAGGAGATCAGAGAATTGCTGAAAACAGATATTAATGACTATTTTGGATACCTTGAAAACCTTAAGGATAACGGAGAATATGAAAAGTTCTTTGATACACTGGAAGAATTGGATCAGGAAGTAAGAAATCAGTATTTTCAAAGTACTCCCGGGGAGTTTAAGACTTTCCTTGAAAAGCACAAAGGTTCTTCGATCGCAGAAGAATATAGCAGCCTGCAGCAGAAAATTCAAATGGAGAAATATTCTCCTGTGAAATCTAATGAGGCCCTTGAGGAACTTTTGAAAACAATTGTTAATTTATATTCACAAATTAGCAAATAATCAGTTTATTTTCATATTTTTGCGAAATTTTTAATTACAAAGAGATGGAAATTTTTGAGGGTTTCTCTATTAAAGAGATCGTTACCAGCTTTATGGTTCTTTTTGCCGTAATCGATATTATCGGTTCGGTTCCCGTTATAGTAAGTCTTCAGCAGAAGTTCGGACAGATTGAAGCTGGAAAAGCTGCGATCACTGCCGGGGCTATTATGATTATTTTCCTTTTCGTAGGAAACAAAATTCTTAAACTGATCGGGGTTGATGTCAATTCGTTTGCCATTGCCGGAGCTTTTGTGATTTTTGTCATAGCGCTGGAAATGATTTTAGGAATCGAAATCAACAAAACAACGGAAGCAAAAGCCGCATCCATCGTTCCCATCGCATTTCCATTGGTGGCAGGTGCCGGAACCTTAACCACAGCTTTATCCCTCAGAGCTGAATTTCATGATATTAATATTATTTGTGGAATTATTCTTAATACAATTTTCGTATATTTGGTGCTGAAATCAGCGAAATGGCTGGAAAGAAAAATTGGAGATGCTACCCTGATGATTCTTCAGAAAGTTTTCGGAATTATTCTTCTGGCGATTTCAATTAAATTATTCACCGCAAATTTTGCTCAGTTGGTGCAGAATTATATTAATTTTTAAGTATCATGCAGAAGTTTTATAAAGTATTTCTAGTAGTATTTATCGTTTTCATGGCCATTAATCTTTATGCGATCAACTGGCAAACTGATATTTTAGCAGATGAAGACAATCTAAGATTTGTGTTTTCAGCCGCAGCATCAGCTATCGGTATTATCCTTCTTTTTGTGATGGATACCTGGAGCAGAATCGGAGCAAAGAAATAATCAATTATTTCATTATACATATAAAACCTCTTTCGTTTGAAAGAGGTTTTTTGTTTTAAAAGGTTGTGCTATTTTAAATGATTTGTCTTATCAAATATTTCCAGGGCTTTTTGCAAATCCTGGCTTCTGGCATTCGCTACGGTATGCAATTCAAGTTTCTTCCGGGTTATCTGCAGAATACTATCACTGGCCTTATCTACCTTTTTAATATCATTTGTGAATGTTATTTTTTGCTGTTCGATAGATAAACGGTCCAGTATAAATAGATCCTTTAACGCTTTATAATAATTAATGGCAGCTGTTTTTACCGGTGCAGCATCTTTAATATTGTCAGTAGGTATTGCCGATAGATCTTTGATAACGGAATCAAAAAACTTTTCTTCTTTATTGATTGAAGAAAGAGCTTCGTCGAAATTACGTTTTATAAGATTTTGTGATTTTTCTGTTTCATATCCGGTAGTATCAACCAATGCCTTAAAAACAATCTGTTCTTTATCGGTGATCTCTTTTCTGAAATCGCGGGCTTTTTTTGATGTACAGGACACCAATCCGACAAGCAGTACTAAGCTGAAGATAAGATTTGATTTCATAATGATGTTTTTAGAAATGATGTTCTGTAAAAGTATTAAAAGTTTGGTAACTGTTTTTACTTTTAAAAATTAAAAATTTCCAATTTTATGATTACAAAATCTTGTTTTTAGTAAAAGTTTATCTGGAAAATAACTTTTTACCGGGAAGTGAAATTCAATTTGATATAACCAGATTTTTCAGGATAGCTTCTGACTTTAATTCTGTTTCTACCCATTCTTTTTCCGGATTACTCTGTGCGGTGATTCCACCTCCCACGAAAACATGTACACGATCCCTGTATAGTCTCGCACATCGAAGGTTTACGAAATAAAGGATGCTGTCTTCTGTTTCCACTTTTATATAGCCGGCATAGAATTCACGGGGAAATTTTTCATACTTCCGGATATTCTCATTACAGAAATCTTTTGGAATGCCACAAACCGCCGGAGTAGGGTGCAAATCCTGAATAAGGGGGTCAAGATCTTCTGGTCTGATATGAGTTTTAAAATCGGTGCGTAAGTGCTTGATGTTTCCCGAAATATGATCATAGGTTTCCGATTGCTGAATCTGGTTTGAATAATTTCGGAGAATCTCTTGAATATAGGTTGTCACAGGTTTTTGCTCTTCAATTTCTTTTTCTGACCATTCTTCTGATACAGGAAGAGTTCCTGCCAGAGCCATCGTTTCAAATTCGTGCGTGATTTTGTTGAATTTCCCTAGTACCTCAGAAAAAGCTCCCATCCATGCATTCTGACCATCATTGAAAATATATCTGAAGGCATTAGGATAAGACAGGCATAGATTTTTGAAACTTTCTTTAAAATCAATACTTGTAAAGTCGGTAAAGATCTTTCTTCTCGAATAGACCAATTTAGGAAGGTTATTTTCCTTGATGACTTCAATAACCTGTTGTAAACTCTTAGAATATTCTTCCTGAGTCTCTGAGGCGAAATGCGTTGTATCATTTGCCAGGGATTCACTAGTGATAGACAGATGATCCGGTTCAGCAGGATTAACTTCGATTATATTTCCATGAAAACTGACCTGGTGAATACCATCGTAGGAATAAAAATTAACGGGATTTTTATTATTTTTTTCATCTACAGAATGCAATCTTTCGTCGAAAGGAAGTTTGAAATAAATCATTGGGCTACATTTTGAAAATCATTGACCGAAAATAATATAAGAAATTTCCTGGTTGATTTTCCTTTCTGCAAAGGTATTACTAGTCTCAAAAATGTCAAAATAAAAGCCCCTGTTTTTTAACGGAATATTCTTCTTTTTGAGTAGATGCTGAATTATTTCTTCTTCGGTAATAGCAAGGTCATTGTTGTTCTTAATGCCCATTTCGGTGCATAGTCAGGACGTTCCACATAATAACCACCACCTAAATCGGCACTAAAGTGTGTGGAACCTATTTTTAGCATTTTTCGACCTGCCAAATAAATGGGAACTGTCCATTGGCTTCTCTTCCAGTTATAGGTAGATTCGCTGCTCAGAATGACAGCTGTCGATTGTCCGTAAACGAAGAAGGGTTGTAAAAAGGTTGCACTTGTATTCTCTCTTGTTCCCGGTCCCACTACAGACCAAACATGATTGGCCAAAAGACCTGCGGTAAGTTTTCCTTGCTGTGTAAGTCCTACTGCGGTAGGTCCCACTCCCAGTTTTCCTTGCCCTAAACTACGATCCGTAGCTGAAGGCCACAAAATAACAGGACCAGCTCCCCAAACGATCCCATGTGCTGCTTTTTTAGGGGAAAGGAAAAAACTATGAACAATATCTCCTAAGCCGAATTTGGTATCCGGTGTATATTTTGAGGTGGAAATTACGGGAACAATAACACGCATGATTAAATTCCAGTCTTTGGATATGGAAAAAGGAATTACCGGTTGGAAATTAGTAGCGGTTGAAAAACCTTTATTATCGATTCCTCCTTTCCATCTTGCATTAAACTGCATCGGTACGCTTATTAAGCTTGAAATAGGGTTGGCTAGCTGCTTGGCAAGGTTGGTTGCTTTTTCCTCCGGAGGGTTCTGAGTAACTTTTGTTGTGTCATAGGCAGTTGTCTGTGCATGACTATTGGTACATAAAATAAATGCTATAAGAAAATAAATGAATGTCTCTTTACGGTAAGTTTGAATTTTTTTCATTGTTTTAACTATTTCTGGATTTAAAATCACCTCTTTTTTCTTTTACAATGATAGTGTGCTTTATAAAGGTTTTTATTATCCGAAAATATTCTTTTGTTGTCTGATATTCTCTAGTTAGTGAATTTCGTGTCGGCTTAGAAAAATAATGATTTTGAAGAATACCGGACATCAGAACGAAAAAAGAGCTGCTTCAACATTGAAGCAGCTCTTTCATATTCCTGGTAAACTTAATTATCTAAGAATAATATTATTGGTCATCGTTGTATGATTGATGAGTGTTCCTTTTTCGTCACGGATTTCAATTTCGGAAACGTGCATGGTCTTTCCTTTTCTGATAAAACGAGCTGTTGCCGTTACGATCCCGTCTTTTTTACTTTTCAGGTGATTGGAGTTGATGTTTGTTCCGACTCCGTAATACTTATTTCCATCGATAAAAATATTAGACAGGCTCGAACCTAGTGTCTCAGCGAGTACACAACTGGCTCCTCCGTGCAGAATTCCGAAAGGCTGATGAACCTTTGGCTGTACCGGCATGGTAGCAGTAAGGGTTTCGTTTTCTACGTCTATATCAATGAATTGTATTTCAAGTGTTTTTGCTAATGTTACACCTTCTCCCCAGTTGTTTAAAAAGATAAGGAGTTCTTCTTTGGTCTGATCTTTCATTTTATTAATTGATAAATGATGATTGATAAATAGTAAGCAGGCAGGTAGTTGTGCTGAATTCTGAATTATTCTCCGGCACCCATGATATCAGGATTCCAGTTGGCGGGAACTTTAGGAACAATATCATTTTTTACATAATAATCCTGTATTTCCTGCATAATTTCAGAAAATGGAACTGAAGCTATTCTTTCATAAGGAATGGTATACCCCAAGTAAACCGTATTTCTTTTGAAATCACCGGCCGCCAGTACAATGGGTACTTTTGCCGCCAGAGCCATATGGTAAAATCCTTTTCTCCATTTTGGAACCCAGCTTCTTGTCCCTTCAGGAGTGATAACAAGGCTGAAATCTTCTTTGGCAAATTGTCTCGCTACGAAATTAACGAGATCATTTTTCTGAGTCCTGTCGATTCCGATACCTCCAAGACCTTTTACAACACCTCCATACCAGGCTTTGGTATGTGCATCTTTAATAATGATCTTTAATGGTTTTCTTAATGACCAATAGGCAAAATTTCCTAAAATGTATTCCATATTGTGGGTGTGTGGTGCCACCACAAGGATACACCTGTTGAGATTGTTCACATCGCCCTGTAGAACGACTTTCCATCCCATTAATTTTAACATCAGTTTGCCTATCAGCTTTTTCATAGATTCTTGGATTAAAAACAAAAAAGTATAACCAAATATTGGTTATACTTTACAAATATATTGAAAATATTATCGCTCTTAAAATAAACCGTTAATTAAATCTACGATTTTCATTACGAATTCTAGTGCAAATTGTATCATAACAATAGTGTTTTTTGGTTGATTTGGTTATTAAATTTTTAACAGTACGAAATTAAAACTTTTTTTTTACATACCGAACTAAATACTATGATTTTTTTTCACTTTTATGAGAGAAGAAGAGTGTGAATTTCAAACGGTTGGCTATCCATTCACACCTTCCACCACTCTCTGAAGTTAATTATTTAGTTTGTATGGAAATTTCGTTTTTTCCGTCTTTGATTTTAATGTCTACATCTTTATTGATTTTTTTGATGTCAGATGCTACAGAATCAATTACTTTCTTTGCCTGATTATTAGGAACTTTTTTACCATTAATAATAATACTGTCCTTATCGTCAGAATTGTATTCAATGCTTGAACCGTTTACTGTAATCTTATTTTTTTCGATTCTGATTCCGTTGTGGTTTTCGTCTCTGTCCTGATCATTATCATTGATGCCATCACCGTCTAAATCACCATCGAAGTTGATACCGCTTTTTTTCATAGAGATTACCACTGTTTTTTGAGGAACTACAAGTTCGTAATCAACTCTGTAATCTCTGAATCTGTGATCATAAGGATATTTAATAAAGTTAGGAAGCATTACTTTGTTGTTGACAACTTCTACAGGAACGGTCACCTGAACCGGATAGTTATAGCCGTTTCCTTCTTTTTTAATGATCAGGTAAGGCGTTTTGATATCTGATTTTCTCGTTACATCTACCGAAATATAATCTTCTTCGTAAACGGATTTTTTATCAGAATAAATGTCATCGTTATACGCTTTGAAATTCTGAGGGATATTAATTTGTTTTACATCTACATACACCGTGTCAGATGTAGTATTGATAGCAACATTTTCTATATCTTCCTTACTTCCTCTGTAGATCAGGTTTTTCTTCGCCATGCTGATTCCGAAATAAGTTCCCAACCCGATAAGCAGAAGAAATAAACCACCGATTACCCATCCGATATTTCTCAATTTGGTTTTTGGTGAGAATATTTTGATGCTTAGTAAGCTGAAGATAATGGCAGGAATTAAGCTTCCGATCACCATCATAGCAGCTAATACTTTATCAAGCCCCTGATCATCCATATAGAATCTGATTTCATTCGCTCCCGGGAAGTCAGTATCCATTCCGAAAAGACCAAAAACCACAAATACTCCAATGATGCTTCCAACAGCCATTAGTACGAGGATTCCACCTACAATATACTTGAATACATTCCATACACCGCTGCTTGCGTTATTGATATAAGGTTTGTTTTCGTTGTATATTTCTCCGACTCTCTGTGTAGATTCGTTAGCAAACTGAACCAGTTTGTTCGATTCATTTTTAAGATTGTCGAAGTTCATAGGCTTTCCCTGCATTTTCAGGAAATCTGCTGCTGTTTCAGCCTTAGGAAGTACAATCCAAAGAACAACATACAGAAGTCCGATCAATGAAGAAGAGATGGCTGCGGTGAAGATTCCAAGAATGAAAATTCCTAACCAGATGGCTCTCATTGCAGTAATATCCATTCCTACATATTGAGCTAATCCTGCGCAAACCCCTGCAATTTTTTGTTTTTCAGGGTCACGGAATAATTGTTTTTTATCTGTGTAACCTGTGCCTGGGTTGCTTTTTTTGTTTGTCGTTTTTTCAGAAAAATAAGCTTCTTCCTGTTCTTCAATTTTTTCAGGGCTTCCGATTTGTGCGATTACTTTTTCTACATCAGTATCGTTAATCACTTCACGTTTTCCCAGAGAATCATTGAAAATCTCCACCATTCTTATTTCTATGTCATGCATTACCTCATCTGCTTCCGAAGCATCCAGTGAGCTTCTCAGAGCATTCAGGTAATCGCTGAGCTTTATATATGCGTGTTCTTCTATTGTAAAAGAAAAACCTGCGAGTCCTATTGAGAGTGTCTTGTTCATAGCTTTGTTTTTAATTTTGTTGGGTGATTTGGTTTACTGAAGCAGTCAGCTCATTCCACGTATTTAAAAGTTCATTCAGGAAAAGCTTTCCTTTCTCTGTGATCTGATAATATTTTCTGGGTGGTCCTCCGGTAGATTCTTCCCATCTGTAGGAGAGAAATTCTCCGTTTTTAAGTCTAGTGAGAAGAGGGTAGAGGGTACCTTCCACAACATCCAGTTTTCCTTTTTTTAGTTCATCTATAAGGTCGGAAACATACATTTCACGATGATTGATGAGACTTAAAATACAGAATTCCAGAATTCCTTTTCGCATTTGCGCTTTGGTATTTTCAGTATTCATCTTTGATAAGTTTTGTTAATTAGTTATATTTTTAGAATAATACTCCTAGCTAGTTGAGCGTATTCTAATTTTACATTACAAAGATATGTAAATAAAATGGTATTATGCAATACAAAGTAGTGAAATTTTTAAAATAAATTATTTAATTATCTGTTAATCAGTGTAATAAATTTTGTACTGGTTTTTTTAAAAATAAAGAATTCTTTAAAAGAGATAGATTTTTGACTTAAAATGTAAAGGCAAATGCATCAAATGTCCAATTTTAAATTTGTATTGTAGCAGCAGATTCATTTCTTTCCTTTTGAAAAAACAGCTTTTATATCATGCTGAGAGATCCTATTCATCAATTATATTTTGAAATCGATAGTATGATTTGTATTTTTGTTATGAAATTTTTTTAACACATCAATCCATTTTTACTATTACTATGAAAAGATTTAATGTATATAAGAGTTTATCGACTCTTGTTTTATTGGGACCTTTATGTTTCGGACAATACAAATTTGAGGTGAAAAATGCCTCTAAAAACTATACTGTCATCATCAATGTAGAAAATTGCTACGATGGGAGGTGTCATGATAAAGGAACAGTAGAATTATTTGACAATAAAAACACCAAGGTTCAGACTTTTACTTCTGAAGAACTGGTTATAGAATTAAATGAAAATCAAAAACCTACATCCGGAAAGCTAATACAATTGACAGAGCAGCAAAGTCCTGTTATCATTGATGACTTTAATTTCGATGGAACGGAAGATATTGCGATAAGAAACGGAAATAACGGAAATTATCAAAGCGATTCCTACGATGTCTATGTATTCAATAGTACAAGAATGGCTTTTGTGAAAAGTAAAGAACTGACAGATCTTGCTTCTAATGCGCTGGGACTATTTAATGTAGATTATAAGAGAAAGCGTCTTATTTCTACAGGAAAATCCGGTTGTTGCAGAATTTTTACCACAGAATATGAAGTGGTTCCGAATAAAGGATTAGAGTCAGTATTAGAGAAAGAGGAAGATATGACGGAAGAAAGTCGTGTAAAGGTGATTACCAAAGAGAAAATAAATAATAAATGGGTGACTAAAACTAAAGTTTATCCTGCAGATAAATATAATAGATAATACAATGAAGATACAGAAAGAGATCGATTTTATTCTGGCCGTAGATGCTTTGAAGAACGTGCAGAGAAGAAATTATAATGCAGATGATTCCAGAAGAGAAAACACTGCAGAACACTCGTGGCAGATTATTATCCTGGCTCAGATTCTTTTTCCATATGCGAAAAACCGTGCGGATATTGATTTACTGAGAGTAATAAGAATGCTTTCAATACATGATCTGGTGGAAATTGAAGCCGGTGATACTTTCTTATTTGATGAGAAAGCCATGGTTGGAAAATTCGAGCGAGAAAAGATTTCTGCTCAAAAGATTTTCGGGATTCTGGATGAGCCACTGCGTACGGAATTCTTTAATTTATGGCTTGAGTTTGAAGAAGAAAAAACACCGGATGCTATTTTTGCATGTTCTATCGACAGAATTATGCCTTTCATCCTGAATTCTCACACTTCAGGAAAAAGCTGGACAGAAGCCGGAGTGACCGAAAAACAAATCAGAAATATGCTTGAAAATGCCATCAGCAGAGCATCAGATGAAATGGGTGAGGCTTTTGAATTGCTATTGAGCAGAAGTTTGGAAACAGAGAAAGTACAGAAGTAATTTAGAATTTAAATAATATATAGAGCCGACTATTTAGTCGGCTTCTTTCGTGTGAGAACTGTATTGAGTAAATAGTTTCGGGCGGCCAAAGGCCGCCCGAAACTTTTATTATAGAATTTGGATTGGCTTTTTAAATTCGTCAATCGCTACAAAAGTGAAATCCCCGACAATGGCTTTTTCTCTTTCATAAGAGTACATCTGTTCGGTGAAGATCTCAACGTTTACTTTCATACTGGTCTTTCCAACGTAAGAAACTTTTCCGATCAACTCAACAATCGTTCCTGCAGGTATAGGTTTTTTAAAATCGATTTTATCACTGCTTACCGTTACCACTCTTTTTCTTGCAAAGCGGGTAGCGGTGATGAAGGCTACTTCATCCATCAGCTGCATTGCTGTACCTCCGAAAAGAGTATCATAATGATTGGTTGTGTTCGGGAAAACTGCTTTAAAGATTCTTGTTTCGGATGCTTCAATTCTTTCTTCTGTAGTCATATTTCATTATTAATTAAAGCGAAATGAAATCTATTAAAACAACAGAATAATGACAGGAACCTTAGAAATCCCTGAAACATCCATCAGATCAATATAACTTCAGATCGCGAAAGTTGCTTGTTTAAGAAAAAGGCAGGTCTCCTGACTTGTAACATCTTTTATCTCCTTCCCATGCCTCGCACAGTGGATCTTTTTATAAAAGACTTCAGTTACTTTACAGTTGCGCGACAGTCCGTGATTTTCACACGATTCCCTTTTAATCTGCGGTTAAGCAGAACCAGTTTCTGTGATGAATAAGTGGTAAAACTTTTCGGGTGCAAAAATAATGAAATTATTCCGGATTATGATAAATAATCTGACTGATCACTCTTCCTTTTTTGATCGTCCAAAGAGTCGTATATCTGTATTCTCCCGAACCATTGGTCATATAAAGAAAGATATTGTCGTTGTCCAGAGCAGTTACCGCTACATTATTGAAATCCATCGTAGGCTGGAACATATTTTTGATAGCTTCTCTTACAAAAACGGAACCTCGTCCGGGTTGCTGAACTCTGATTGATTTAATTTCAGTCATTCCTTCCGGAAGATCATTGCCGATTCCCCAGGGCTTTATTTTATCAATAGTAAGGATTTTACCTTCAGCATCTTTTTCCTTTTTACGGTACCCGGCGTTGGAAGGGTACACATCGATAACGACTTTACTTCTTTGGGCCGTAGGGACTTTAGGATCAGAATTATCTGTGAATATCATTGATTTCCCGTTTTTAGATTTCGAAGGCGTGTATGCCGGAAGCTGATCGATATAGGCAATACGCTCTTTATTAACCATTCCTTCCTTATCAAGGGTTTCATACCTTACGAAGGGTTTATCCTCATCCTGTTTTTCAGGATATTTAATCCAGATCCACTCCGTTTCTCCGGGAGCGGGTTTTACGTAAACAAATACATCCCCTTTACGCATGCGGATTTTATCTACAATTTTTCTGTAGTTATCCTTATGAACGCGTACATTGGCGTATCCTTCTTCAGCTTTTACAACACCGAAAGGAACTTTATTCTGACCTTTAACGAATGCCAAAGAAAAAATGCTGAAAGCGGATAAATAGAATGCTTTGTTTACAGAAATCATCATTACAAATTTTTGATTTCCCAAATATATAAATTAAATGGACGAATTTAAAGAATAGTCTTTCCAATTTTTGCGGCGTAATCACCCAGGTTGGTCTCGTTGGTATTTGATAGAATAATGATACTTAAATCATTGTTCAAATAATGAAACCATACGCAATTTGCACCTTCTATTTTTCCATACCGTTCCATTCTTTTGTACTTTTTAACGTCTCGAATCCAGACACTGTATCCATAATCATCCAGACCTGGATTCAGAAGCTTGTCTAAAGTTTCTTTTTTGATGAGTTGATAATCAAAAAGAGCATTGTTAAATTTGATAAGATCAGATGTACAGGAATACATAGCACCCGCAGCAGAAAAGTCTCCTACATACATGGGAATATTTGGAATTAAATGATCAAGATTTTTATCCTTGTAATAAGGGGTTGCCAAATTCTCTATCAATTTATAATGAGAAATAAGCCCCGAATTGTACATTTTTAAAGGGATAAGGATTTTTTGACTTAGTATTTCTTCATAGGTCATTTGATACATAACTTCCAAAATTCGGCCTAGGATCATATATTCTCCATTATTATAATCAAATTTTGTTCCCGGTTTATTCACCAACGGATTGGAACAAAATTGAGTTACAATCTCTTTTAATTGATACGGTCTATTATAGAATCCTAATCCGTATTTTAAAAAATTTTCATCTCTTGCTGTGTCTGTATTTTTCATTCCGGAGGTATGATTTAATAACTGGTGAATAGATACCTTAGATCCAGCTTCCCCTTTGTAATCGGGTAAATAGTCAAGTATTTTTTTATTTAAATCAATTTTTCCTTGATCTACAAGCTGAAGAATTAGAACAGCAGTAAAGGTTTTGGTTATAGAACAAACCTGGTATTTGGTATCGTTTGTGGTCGGCGAATTGAAAGACCGCTCAGCGACACCAAAACTTTTATGATAAATTATTTTTGAATCTTTTTGAATTAAAACCGTTCCATTAAATTGATTCTCAAGGGCATATTTTTCAACAAATTGTCCTACTTTTTGGGCTTGCCCGAAAGCAGAATGACAAAATAGTGAGAGAAGTACAATAATTAATATTTTAGGCATTTTAATGAGTTTATTGAGTAGGATTTTTCACCGATGATCATTTTGCATTCTAAGAAAAATGATTGCTTTTGAGTGATTCATTAATCTATTTCTTATGATGACTAATGTACTAATTTATTGATCGTCTGCAAATTATTATTTCTAGGGTTAATAAATTAGTAATATAGTTTTCTTTTGATAAATAAGACCTAAGATTGATTAATCCGGGCTATAAAATGGCAAAAAGATGCTGTCCGGTGGAACTTCGCAACATGATAAACAATAATCCTTATAAAAGTTTTAAATATAAAAAGGTCGGAATTTCTTCCGACCCCAGCTGGTTTAACAGCTTTTTTTATTTTTTAAACTGAGTTAAATTCGTTCTAACTCATCTGCATTAATCGTAGTCTTGAATGTTCCGTAGTTGACAATCACTTTGTTTCGGGAGATTTTCTCAATCGTTCCTACGCTGGTACTTCCCGTAATACGGACACGTTGTCCTATCTTCATCCATACCGCACGGTCGCTTTTGCGTTTTTCCTCTAACTTTTCATTGGTTTCTGCAATTTTTTCAATCACTTCTTCCTTTTTAAGTTGTTGCGTAATCTTCCTTTTAACAACCTGCAGACGTTTGGATTCATCCTGATCACTTCCCAGTTTTCTGAATTTTTCCTGTTCAAGAAGCTTTACAAAATCTTTTACAACATCCTTCCTTGATTTTCCTTTGGTATAGCTGTCGATGAAGGTTTCAATTTTGTTTCCGAACTGAAGTTTGCGGTGTTCTTCTTCATATAATTTCTGGAAATTGAATAACTTCTGCTGAAGCTGATCATTCAGTTTCTGAAGGTTATCACGTTTATCTTCTACGGATTCTTTTCTTTCTGCAAGGTCAGATTTCAGTTTTTCAACCTCATATTTTTCCTGCTGAAGCTTTACAATCGTTTTATCAAGATTCACAATATCATGCTCCACTTTTTTCTTTGCCGAATGAATGATAAATCTTGGGATTTTATTCTTTTCCGCTACTTCAAAGGTAAATGAGCTTCCTGCCTGACCAACTTCCAGTTTATACATGGGTTCCAGCGTTTCTTCGTTGAAAAGCATTGCTGCATTCTCTGCATTCGGAAGTTGCTCTATAACCAGTTTAATATTGGTATAGTGAGTCGTAATGATTGCAAAACTCTTTTTGTCATAGAAGTATTCCATAAAGCTTTCTGCCAGAGCACCTCCAAGCTCAGGATCAGAACCGGTTCCGAACTCATCAATCAGTAAAAGCGTGTCTGAATCGGCCTCACGGATAATTCCTGACATTTTCTTCAATCGGGATGAATAGGTCGATAGATGATTCTCAATGGATTGGTTGTCACCGATATCCGTCATCATTTTTTCAAAGAAAAACATTTCAGACTTAGGATGTACAGGAACCAGAATACCACTTTGGATCATCAGTTGCAACAATCCTACGGTTTTCAGTGTGATGGATTTCCCGCCGGCATTAGGACCGGAAATACAGATAATTCTGTTATGTTCCGTCAAGGCTAAGGTTTGAGGATAAATCGTTTTATTTTCTGTTTTATTTCTCAACCACAGCAAAGGATGATAGGCGTCTTTTAATCTTAATGTTTTATGACGGTTGATCTTGGGAAGAATTCCCTTGATCAGCTCCGAAAATTTCGCTTTCGCCCTTGTCAGGTCAAGATCAAAAATATATACCTGATATCGCCACAGCTGAGGTTGAAACTCCGCCAGTTCTGTAGTCAGTTTCCTGAGAACTCTGTCGATCTCTTTTTTCTCTTCCTCTTCATTATCACGAAGGTTAAAGTAATGTTTTACAACACTGTCCGGCTGAATGTAGGTAATTGATCCGGTTTTGGAAATTCCTAATGTTCTTCCGGATACTCTTTTCTTAAATCCTGATTTTACCGCCAATACCCTCTGGTCGTCGATAATTGTTTCCCGTATATCATCCAAAAGGTCACTCTGTCCGTAGGTGGTAAGTGCACGATTGAAATTTTCCTGAATGGCTTTCTTAGCAAGCTGGATTTCTGCTCTTATCCCTTTTAATGCAGGGGAAGCTTCATTTTTTACCTCACCAAAACGGTTGAAAACTTTATCAACTTTATCAATGATCTCTTTTCTGAATTCCAATACAGAAACCTCTTCCAGTAAAGTAGGGAAGGTTTCAGGCATGGTAGGGAAAAACTTTTGCAGTCTTCCGATTTGTTCCGTGATGGTTTTTATTTTGATGAAAGCATTGTTTTCCAGTCGGTAGTTCTCAATCAGCATTAATTTCAGCTCACTTTCAATATCTTCATATTCATCAAACGGAATCGCATTTGAACTTTCAAAACTCGACAGATATTCTGACGTTTTTTTCAAAGAAAGTTCCGCCTCGTCAATTTCCATGGGACGAAGTTGAAGAATTTTTTCTCTTGTTTTCGGAGAATACGCAAATGGGGAGATTTCCGCGAGCAATTGCGGAAACTCTAATTCGTCTAAATCTTCTTTATTTATATACACAGTACAAATTTAGTGAGAAAATGTGAATATTAGGGCGGTGGCATTTGAAAATGAGTTAATTTGAAAGTTTGAGAATGAGTTGACATTCCTTTTGAATCAATCCTGTTTAGTAAATTTGAGCTATGGAAATAAAAACCGAACGATTTGTCCTTAAAGAGATAGATGAGAGTTATGTTGAAGATATTTTACGCATCCGAAGCAATGAGGTAATCAATCAATATGTGAAAAGAAAATCCCCAAAAACCAATTATGATGCATTAGAATTTATTTTAACTATTAAAAAAAAGACCCAGAATCGGGAAATTTTATTCTTTGGGATTTCTTATCAAAATCAGCGAAACCTTATCGGAACCATTTGCCTGTGGAAGTTTTCAGAAGATAGAAAAACCGCTGAAGTAGGGTATGAGCTGTTACCTGATTATCATCAAAGAGGAATCATGGGTGAAGCGCTGAAATCTGTTTTAGATTATGGATTCAATACACTCAAACTTCAGGAAGTGAGAGCTTATACTCATAAAAATAATAATGCTTCTCAGCAACTTCTTTTAAAACAGGGCTTTGTAGTGAAAGAAGGTGCGATTGATGAAGGAAACCTGGATAATATAATCTTTACATTAAATAAATTAAAGAATGATAATATAGAGAGATGAATGTTTTTTTTATCTTCGCCGTTGAAAATTACATAACCACTTTATATTACACATGAAAAATGAAATCAAATCATTAACAGGCCTTAGAGGAGTTGTAGCATTATGGGTAACCTTTTTTCATTTTTTTTCATTTAAAAATAATCTCATCGAAAGCATTATAGGAAAAGGCTATGTGGCAGTTGATATTTTTTTTGTACTAAGTGCCTTTCTTCTGACGGTTTCTTATTCTGAAAAATTTAAAGTTCTGAATTTTAAAGGAGTGCAAACCTTCTATAAAAAGAGGGTTAACAGGATTTATCCCGTCTACATCATCTCAGTTATTGTGATTGCTTTGTTTTTTGTGGAGGTTTCCAAAACAAAATTTTTGATTAATGCAGCACTGATCCAGTGTTTTTTCAATCCAAATTATTTATTGAATATTGTGTACTGGTCACTCAGTACAGAATGGATTTGCTATCTGATTTTTCCCTTTTTACTCTGCTTTGTCGTGCGATATAAAATACGTGGTGAAATATTGATTATAGCAAGCCTTGCCTTGAGATTTATACTTCCCTATCTTCCGGATACGCTGCATATTGGATCGGATGTTCCCATGCAGATAGGGAAATCTTCAAAATATCTCGACATTCCTTATGGACTGAATTCGTTGGTAAGAACGATATCATCATACCTTTTAGGAATGGGTGTTGTGACGGTATCCGCGATTAAAATAAAGAAAGATGGGTATTTTATTTATATCGCCATTATCTTGTCTGTTTTACTACTCTACACCACCAGAGGATTATTTTTTATCCCGTTATTATCAGCTTTTATTATTAAAATTTTATACGAGGGAGGGCAAAGTTTTGTAAAAACGTTCTTGGAAAGTAAAGCAATATATATGCTGGGAAATATTTCATATTCTCTGTATATTATTCATTATATTGTTAGAAAGCAATATGTTGTTCTGGTAGATATTATGTTTCTTAACAACCTTTTACTGATTTCTTTTTCGTTGATCCTCTCTTATTTTTCTTATATTTTGATTGAAAGAAAAGTGAAGATATTTAAAGTATAGGCCATGTCCTTATTTTAAATTATTTATTTTTGCATTATGACCTGGACAGAAATTTTAGCCCCGATAAAAAGTACAGAATACTTTACAACCCTTTGGGAAAAAGTGAAGAATGAATATGCAACCACGAAAGTTTTTCCACCCAAAAATCAGATTTTTCGTGCCCTGGAACTCACTTCATTCGACGATGTTGAGGTAGTGATTATTGGTCAGGACCCTTATCACAACGATTATCAGGCAAACGGTTTATGTTTTTCGGTTTCAGAACAGGTTACAGCACCTCCTTCTTTGAAAAATATTTTTATTGAACTGAAAGATGACTTGGGAATTGTAAGAACCTCCAAAGAGCTTGATGATTGGGGAAGACAAGGTGTTTTACTGCTAAATGCAACATTAACTGTTCGTGCCCATTCTCCAAATTCACATAAAGATCTTGGTTGGGAGAAGTTTACCAATTTTATCATCAAAGAAATTTCCGATAAAAAGGAGAATGTAGTTTTTGTATTATGGGGAGCTTTTGCACAAAAAAAAGCCGAACTCATTGATCCGGCTAAGCATTTTATTATAAAATCGGCGCATCCTTCACCCTTCTCTGTATACAGAGGTTTTTTTGGAAGTAAGCCTTTTTCAAAAATTAATGAATATCTTATTTCTAAAGGGAAAAAGCCTATTTCGTGGTAGAACCTGAAGGTTTTTCTTCTTTCTTTATAGTAATTCCTATTTTATATTTTCCGGTAAGCGCTGAGGCTCCACCGTCCGTTTTAGGATAAGGAGTTACATCCTGTAAAGTAATCGTATATCCGTTAAAATCAGCTGATTGATGGTAATCTCTTGCCGGATGATCCATACTGGCCAGATTTAAAGTTATAGGTCGGGTAGCTGTTCCCATTACCTGAACCTGAGCAAGAGCAACGCCGGCCCAGATACAATTGGCTCCTTCGGGGCAGCGGCTGTCTTCCGAAATGCCTGTGAATGTTACATTCATCTGGTATTCTTTCAGGAATTTATTTTCTCCTTCGTTGAGATAGATGATGCCGGCTTTCTGATCCTTAGGCTTTGTCATTGTTGTATTTGCAGACCCTGGAGGTGTATTTTTATCGGTTTTAACTTTCTTTTGGGCATCACATCCTGTTAATGCGAATATTCCCAGACTGAGGATGAAGATTTTATGGAACATAGTTTATATTTTTTGTTAAATAATACTAAACATATTTAAAAGTACTACCAAAAACATTGCCACTCCTACCACAAAGCTGAATCCTGTTCCGTAAATGAATCCGATTAATGCTCCTTTGGTGGATTGCAGTGCTTTATTCATGTCTTTACTGTCATGAAGCATTTCCCCAATAAATACTCCTGCAAACATCCCTACAAGAAAGCCCAGCGGAATGGGAAGGAATATTCCGACAATGGTTCCGATTACAGAACCGATGCTTCCCCAACGGGTTCCTCCGTATTTTCTGTTGGTTTTTGCAGGAATTACATAGCTCAAAACTACAGAAGCTAAAGTAAGAATACCAAATGCCCAGATATAAATCATTGGCAGATCTGCATCTGTTCCGAACTTATAGATCAGAAGTCCGCAGATACTCAGTAACAAACCGGGCAAAACCGGTAAGAAAGTTCCTAATATCCCAATAAATAACAGAATAAGGCAAAGAATATTAATGACTGTTGTATCCATTCTTTAAAAATATACATGCAATATAAAAAAAGTGGCCTTATAAAAAGCCACTTTCAGAATTGTGTTACAAAATTTTATTATAAATTTAGGATTACATATTCAAGAATCGGTCCTGTTTTACCGATATTTCCGCTTGCATGGTTGTGGAATGTGGTGTAATAGATGTTCCCGCTACCAGTATTTCCTGAACATGCTCCCACGTAATCGCCGTGTGCCTGGTGAGCACTCCATGCATTCTGATTAATCGTAATGGTGATATTATTACCGCTTGATGTATGATGACAGATCGTCATATGGTTATTGTTTGAAGCCGTTCCTACTGTGATTTTAGGGGCGTTTTTATTAGTATACTTATTGGTTCTTATCATCAAAGGTTCATTCCCTTTTTGTACCAATACTTCCCAGAATAAAGGATCATGGTATTGTATTTTGTCCCACAAAGGCTGATCATACTGAATATCCAATGTATTAAATCCTATTGAAGCAGCCATAGCAGTATTGGAAATGCTGCAATTATCATACATCCCGATAGATCCACTATTAGTAAAGCAAACCTGCGTGAAATCTATAAATCCTGCACCAGGACCACAGGACAGAACATTTCTGTCTCCGCCTACCAGATAGGCTGCAGCCCAGTCTGAGGTATAGATGCTTCCGCCGTTCGTTATAAAAGTAGAAAGATTGGCAAAAACACTAAGGTCATTACCCGGCGTGTTGGTTCCTGTTTGTGTAAAATTACGTGAACCGCAATTCAGGAATATAATGTCATATTGGGAGATAGTGTTTAAATTTTTTAAATCATGATAGGAAATCTCTGTCGCAGTATACCCAAGATTGGCAATAATAGTTTCTATTTCATCATAACTGCCCTCTACATAGGCTATCTTTGCAACTTGATTCAGTTTTGAATCTTTACCGGCTACACTGGTTGTTTCATTTCTTTTTACAGTAACCGGAATTTCGGTTCTGAAATTAAGACCATTACCTGTCTGGATGTGAAGTGTGGTATTTCCTTCAGGAGCCGTCAGACTGAATGTGCCATCGGCATTGGAATAGGTGTGGTAAACTTGATTTTTATTATCAACAGTGAATACAATTGCACCACCAATTGGTTTTGTTCCGTTCTTAGCAAATACTTTACCTTCTACCGTTCCGGTTGATATTGGTTTAGCGTCTTCCGGAGTGATTGTATCATCCCCTCCTTTACAGTTTACTAAGAGCACAAGTGTGCAGAACATGAGGAACAAATAATTTTGTTTCATATTTAATTGATTTTTATGGGTTTAGTTTAAATCAAATGTAATAAATATTTGGTAATAAATGCATAAAATTGAATTATTTGTAAAATATATTATCAATTATGTTTATTTGTTTTTTTGATTTTTTGTTTATAGTTAGTGATTTTGATTAATTTTTTATTCTGTTGTGTTTTTGAGAAAATATTTTTACCAAATATCCTCCGATGAATATCTTTTGGGATGAAAATTGATTGTCAATAATAAAATCATGATTCTTAATTTCATAAATTTGCTGTAATGAATGACCAGTTACAAGAAACTAAAAATTTTATACAGGAGCTGAGCGAGCAGCTTTACATTTATATATCCCGGATTTCACCAGCCGGACTGGACTGGGTTTTTCATATCATCGTCAAACTTAGCTTGCTGCTGATCCTTCTCTTAATTACAGATTTTGTTTTTAAGTTCATCATTAATTTCATTTTTCGGTTATTTCATAATCAGGAAAAATTTCCGATTTTAAATTCTATTTATCAATCTAAAATAACCAACTCTGTTGCGCATTTTGCCGCACTGATCGTAGTCGGATCCATACAAGGATCGATATTTCCTGAAAATGCACTGCCAAAAACAACGATTTTTATTATAAGATGTATTAATCTTGGATTAGTATTGATACTGGCAGGAATGCTCTACAGATCATTGAGTGCTTTTAGAAATTATTTTAGCATAAAACAGGATTTCTATAAAATCATGGCACTTAATGCCATTTCAGAAACCGTAAAAATTCTGGGACTTTTTATATTTACTGTTTTAGGAATCTGTGTAATTTTCGGAATAAAAGGAACTACTATTGTTGGAAGTTTGGGAGCTATAACGGCAGTTCTGGTACTCGTTTTCAGGGATACTATTTTAGGGTTTGTAACCGGACTGCATGTGGCGACTTCCAAAAATTTAAAGGTTGGAGACTGGGTAAGTATTCCCAAATATACGATTGAGGGAAATATTACAGAGATTAATCTTTTAACCACAAAAATCACCAATTTTGATAAGACGGTTTCAACAATTCCGACCTATGACCTGATGACCACGGAGATCAAAAACATGCAGGTCATGTCTGAATCCAATACCAGAAGAATTAAGAAGTCCATTTATTTTAACATCAATTCTTTTAAGTTTTTAAACGACGAAGATATTGAACGTTTAAAGGAAATTAATTTGATTTCAGATTATCTTGAAGAAAGAACTATTGAAATCAGAAAAGAAAAAGAAGGTCTGGAGCATAAGGATAAAGTTGTGAATGGAAGACAGCTTACCAATATCGGAGTTTTCAGATATTATGCCCAGAAGTATATCGAAAATGATCCTGATGTCGATAAAAACGGAACAAGAATGGTTCGCCAACTGGAAATTACACCTCAGGGCCTTCCTCTGGAGATTTATTGCTTTGCCAATGATTCCAAATGGGAAAGGTTTGAGCAGATTCAGGCAGATATTTTTGATCATTTGCTGGTGGCTTCAAAAGAATTTGAACTGCAGGTAATGCAGGTAAGTGTTAAAGTATAAAACCGAGAGTTTAAAAAGGAAGGCAGAAAAGCTTTCGCTCTTTTCAAGAAATTATAAATTAAATTTAAAATGATAATGAGTTTAGAAACCCTAAAAGAAGTATGAAATCCGGATTGAGTTCCAGATTTAACATTCGGGCTTTTAAACTGTCTATCTAACATCTGAATATAAAATGACAAAACTAAGCGTAAACATTAATAAAATTGCGACCTTAAGAAATGCAAGAGGAGGTGAAACACCAAGTGTCACAGAAGCAGCAATAAAAATCCAAGAATTTGGAGGCCAGGGAATTACCATCCATCCAAGACCTGACGAAAGGCATATTACAAGAAAAGATGTCTATGATCTGAAACCATTGGTTACGACTGAGTTTAATATTGAAGGAAACCCGCACCAGAGTTTTATTGATATGGTGCTGGAAGTAAAGCCCGAGCAGGTAACTTTGGTGCCTGATGCGGACGATGCTATTACTTCAAATGCAGGCTGGGATACTAAGAAACATCTGGATTTTCTCACTGAAATCATCGCAGAATTTAAAAATGCAGGCATTCGTACCTCTATTTTCCTTGATCCTTTACCGGAGTTGGTAGAATATGCAGCGAAAACCGGAGCTGACAGAATAGAATTGTATACTGAAGCATACGCAAAAGACTATTTGAGCAACAAAGAACAAGCGATAAAACCGTATTATGATACCGCTGTTGCAGCAACAGAATTTAATTTGGGAATCAATGCCGGGCATGATTTAAGCTTAGATAATTTAAAATACTTTGCTGATAATATCCCGAATCTGCTGGAAGTATCTATCGGGCATGCTTTAGTGTCTGAAGCGCTTTATATGGGATTGGAAAATACGGTTCAGGCTTATTTGAAGAGACTGGCAAAATGGTAATAATATGAGATTATAAGTTGGTGAAATTTCTCTCCAGCCTCTCATATTCTCCAGGAATTGTGCGGGTCTTTGTGATTTTACTTCTTATCTCTCATCTAACTTCTACAATATGGAAATTTTAAATTCAAAAATATTTGGCGAAAATCAATCCGCCACACCACTCCTGGTATTCCACGGATTATTTGGAATGCTTGACAACTGGGGAAGCTTTGGAAAAGATCTGGGAGAATATCTTCCGGTGCATCTGATTGACCTTCGAAACCATGGAAGGAGCTTTCATTCAGAAAGTATGTCACACGATGATCTGGCAGATGATATTGCTCATTACATGGATCATTACGGGATTCAAAAAGCTCATGTTCTGGGACATTCTTTAGGAGGAAAGGCTGTGATGCAGTTTGCGATAAGATATCCGGAAAAAGTTGAAAAGCTGATTGTGGTGGATATTACCCCAAAAGCTTATCCTCCGCATCATCAGGGCGTTATTAAGGCGCTGGAAAGTGTAGATTTTAATACGGTAGGTTCCAGAAACGATGTAGAAGCCGTTTTGAGCCAGTATATTCCCGAGAGATCTACGATCCAGTTTTTGACGAAGAACCTGTACTGGGATGATAACAAAAAACTGAAGTGGAGATTTAATCTTAAAACATTATCCGAAAAATATAATGAATTTGTCTCCAATGCCATAAAATTCGGTGTTTTTGAAGGAGAAACTTTATTTATTGCCGGAGAAAAATCCAATTATATCTTACCACAGGATGAATTCGGAATTAAACAGCAATTTCCAAAAGCAAAAATTGTTACCATAAAAAATGCAGGACATTGGGTACAAGCTGAGAATCCTGTTGATTTTGCGGCAGTTGTTAAGGTGTTTCTTGGAATAGGTTAATTTTATTCTTGATATTTTGCTATTATGTTAAAATTTTATTAAAACGATGGATTATTTCTCCATGAGTTGAATTTTTTGTACTTTGGTTTTATCAAAAAAATAAAAATATTAACTTATGGAAAACAACAATTCAAAGAAAAAACCGTTTTTCGCATCATTCTTAGAAAAACAAGTGAAAGATCCTGAAACTGTAAAAGGAGGAACAGATATGTCTATTCCGGAAAGAGATGCTATTACAAAACCGCTTATAGATACGGTAACAACTCCGCAAGCAGATTTACAGCATACGATGAAGTATCCTTCTGACGGTGATGAAGATACTGCTCAACTATAATATCAGCACTGTTTAGTAATATACAACAACATTATAGTAAGGGAAACTTAGACATTAAGTTTCCCTTTTTAATACAACCGGCAAAATGATTCTCTGCATCACCCATTCACAGGATTTTTATAATATTGATATTTTTTTCGAATACCTTACCTCTCAAAATATTCCATATTTCAGGTTGAATTCTGACAGGCTGAATCATCTTCAGAAGATCAGTGTGGATGAAAATTCATTTGAATTAACTGATGAATGCGGTAATACCATTCATTCTGATACCATCAAAGGAGTCTGGCACAGAAAAGCCTGGAAAATAAGCATTCCTGAAGAACTTGATCAGGAGTATGAAAAGATTTTCCTGAACGAATATGGAAGTCTCCGATCTAATCTGATCACGGTCTTAGAAGATATTCCATGGATTAATCCTTACGAAAATGAAAAAAAAGTGGATGGAAATAAGTTGTTTCAGCTGAAAATAGCTCACAAAAATAACCTTACGGTTCCTCAAACTATTTTTTCTAATGATGAAGAAAAAATAAACGCTTTTTTTTATCAATACTGCAAAGGAAAAGCGATTGCAAAACTTCATGGCGTAACAGCAAAAACAATGAGTGGGGAAAACATGATTTCCACAACAGTTATTGAGGAAGAATCCCTTGAACATCTTTCGGATATTGCCTATTGCCCGATGATTTTCCAACCTTATATTGAAAAAGAATATGAATTGAGAATTGTCTATGTAGATGGTGATTTTTTTACCGGAAAGATCAATAACAGTGAAAATGCCGACTGGAGGCTTTCACGTGAAGGGTATTTCTGGTCAGCCTACGAATTACCTGAAGATATTAAAATAAACCTTACCTCGATGATGAAAGAAATGGGACTGTATATCGGAGCCATCGATATGATCAAAGGAAGAGATGGGAAGTATTATTTCCTGGAAGTCAATCCGCAGGGAGAATGGGGAATGTTACAGAAAGAACTGAACTTTCCCATCGCAGAAAGAATTGCCGATAATCTTATTAAAAGAATTAATTTCCATGAATAAAATTTTAATTATAACCCATACTTTAGATAATTTTTCCATTGAAAAAGTAACAGAGTATGTTGAGCAAAATAACTATGAAGTCATCCGTTTTGATGTTGACCTATACCCGTTACAAAACAAATTATCAACTGTTTTTCAGGATGGAGAATGGGTAAGCATTCTTGAAACAGCAGATAAAAAGTACCGTTTAGATGATATTTCTGCAGTTTGGTACAGAAGGGCTTACAATATCGGAAATGGATTGAAAGAGGAAATCGAGGGTAAATTTTATGGCGCTACAATGGGTGAGATCCGTAATACACTTTTCGGGTTTATTGAATCCGTTGATACTTATTCATTAGGGAAACCAAGTGTTTACAGAAGGCTTGACAGTAAGGAAGAACAACTGAAAGTTGCCCATAAAATAGGACTTACCATTCCTGAAACCTGTCTTACCAACAACCCTGAAGAAGCCAAAAAATTTATTGTAAAACATCAGAATGTTATAGCCAAAATGCAAACCGGTTTTGCGATCTATGAAGATGGGGTAGAAAATGTAGTATTTACCAATGTGGTAAGTGAAGATAAACTGGAAGAACTGGATTCTCTTTTATATTGCCCGATGCAGTTTCAAAAGATGATTCAAAAGAAAAGAGAGCTTCGCATTACCATTGTCGGCAGAGATGTATATGCATTCGAAATCGATTCTCAACAGTCTGAAGATGCAAAAGTAGACTGGAGAAAAGATGGCATTAATCTGATTGATAAGTGGAAAAGAACAGAGCTTCCAGAAGATGTTGAAGAAAAGCTGCTGGAATTGCTGGATGTTTACCATGTAGATTATGGTGCTATTGATATGATTGTTTCTCCTGAAGATGAATATTATTTCATTGAAATCAATGCAGCAGGAGAATTTTTCTGGTTAGATAACCTTACGGAAGGAAATATGATTTCTAAAAGCATTGCAGACGTTCTTTGTGACAAAGCTCCAAGAAGAAATAATATGGTAATGGCTTAATAATAGTCATTTTAAATATAGAAGTCCTGATGGTTTTTAACTTAAAACTTTCAGGACTTTTGCGTTGAAACCACCCCGTCAAAAATTCTTTGAATTTTCGCCACCCCTCCGGAGGAGGGGAATTCTTACGTCTTCAACTATAATATAGGTGAAATTAGAGATGGTGAGAATACTTAGTGGTAACTTTATATGTGAAAGTTGAAACCTAGACCTTATAATCGTCAAAATACTTTGTGAATTAAAACGTAGATATTTTGTCTTCCAACTTCATTTTTTGTGATTTCAGGAATGATAATATTGGTTAAATTAAATTGAATTATGCTTTAAAAATCGCAAATTTGCAAAAGCAGTTTTTCAAAGGAACTTTTGCAGGAACCTGAAGAATTGCCGGATAGAAAATATTGTCATATTTTAGTCAGCAATCAAGTAAAATAATTAATGGTTTTTGTAACGGGCGCTACCGGAATCCTGGGGAGAATAATCGTGCTGGAGCTTCTTAAAAGAGGTAAAAATGTACGTGCTTCCAAAAGACCGGGTAGCAATTTAAACGAAGTAAGGCATTCATACAGCTTTTATACGGAGAATCCTGACGATTTTTTCAATAAAATCGAATGGGTCGATGTGAATTTTGATGATTCTGATTCTTTACAGACTGCGTTAAAAGGCGTAGAAGAAGTATATCACTGTGCCGCAAAAGTAAGCTTTCATCCGAAAGATGAAAAAGAAATGTATCATACCAATATCAAAGGTACAGAAAGCTTGTTGTTTGCCTGTGAAGGATCTGAGGTTAAAAAATTTCTGCATGTAAGTTCTGTCGCTGTTTTAGATAATTTTAATGAAAAAGGAGAACTGGATGAAGATTCTGATTTTAATCCAAAATTAGAGCATTCGGCGTATGCTATTTCCAAACATTTATCTGAAATGGAGGTGTGGAGAGCTTCCGCAGAAGGGTTGAATGTCATTATTATCAATCCGGGAATGATCGTTGGAAGCGGAAACTGGAGTCAAAGTAGCGGAGAACTTTTTTCTACTTTTGAAGATAATGGTTTTACATTTTCCGGAGGTTCCGCCTATGTGGATGTAAGAGACGTTGCAAAAACTGCCATTGAGCTGATGGAAAATAATATTTTTGGAGAAAGATTCATCATTGTTTCCGAAAACAAAAAATTTACTGAACTGGCCAAACAAATCAGAACACGATTAGGCCTGAAGGATGCAAAAGTACTTTCACAATCAGTATTGAATATCGGCAGATTAGCCAATACTCTTTTCGGATGGCTGATCCCCAAATTAAAAATGGTTACAAAATCCAATATAGAAGCAATATCTTCATTCAATACCATTTCCAATCACAAAGTCACCGAGAAGCTGAACTATCAGTTTATTCCCATACAAGAAAGTATCGACTTTCACCTGAACAATTATATTAACGACAAAAAGCTGAAGAAATGAATCTTGCAGAGGCAATTATCCTTAAAAATGTAGAAAAGCACCCTATAAAAGCTGCTATTGGCTTTAAAAAGAAAGATGCAGCGTGGAAAGAGCTGAGTTGGAAGAAATTCAGTGAAATTATCTTTAAAACGGCTAATGCATTAAGAAGTTCAGGGATTCAGGATGGTGATAAAGTAGCCATTTATTCGGACAATTCATCAGAATGGATGATCGTTGATCTGGCTGCTATGGCGATCGGGGCGATTACTGTTCCCATTTATTCAACGAATAACGCCGAGCAGGCAGAATATATTCTTAGTGATTCTGAAGCGAAAGCGGTTTTGGTGGGTAATCAGGCTCAATATGATGCTTGTCTTGAAATTTTAAATAAAGAAAATAACCGTCTTGAAACCATTATTGTTTCTAAAAAAGCAGTGTGGATCAAGAAAGAATTCAATAGTTTTTACCTCGAAGATTTTATAGCAAAAGCTTCCCAGGAGCTGGAAATCTGTAAAAAAGACAATGACGATACTGCAACACTGATCTATACATCAGGGACCACAGGTATCCCAAAAGGAGTAATGCTTACCCATGGGAATTTTATCAAGGCTTTTGATTCTCACTTTGAATTTTTTGAATTTAAAAAATTTGAAGAAGAACTTTCCCTTGCATTTTTACCATTAAGCCACGTTTTTGAAAGAAGCTGGAGCTTGCTTTGTCTCTATGGAGGGGCAAGGGTTTATTTCCTTGAGGATCCGAAAAATGTAGCCAAAGCATTGGAGGAGGTAAAGCCAACTGCTATGTGTACGGTTCCGAGATTTTTTCAGAAAGTCTATGCAGGAGTTTTGGAGAAGGCAGAGGAGGGATCATCGTTCAAGAAAAAAATATTCGATTGGGCTTTGAAAACCGGATGGGAAACTGCAGAGTTGAGACGAAATGAAAGACCAATTCCATTGGGGTTAAAAATAAAAGAATCCGTTGCGGATATGTTGGTATTCAGCAAAATCAAAGAAAAAATGGGTGGAAGACTTTGGTTTTTACCTTGTGGTGGCGCTTCTCTGTCACCTGAAGTAACCCGGTTTTTTGAATCTGTGGGCATCCACATAACCGTTGGATACGGATTGACAGAAACAACCGCAACATTAACGCTGTTCCCTTTAACTCATTTCGAGCATGCAACAAGTGGAAAGCCATTACCGGGAGTAGAAATCCGTATCGGAGAAAACGATGAGATCCAGGCCAGAGGAAATGGGATTATGAAAGGATACTACAACCGTCCTGAAGAAACTCAGAAAGTATTTACTGAAGATGGTTGGTTTAAAACGGGAGATGCCGGTAAATTTGACGAACATGGAAACCTTGTCATTACAGACAGAATTAAAGACCTGATGAAGACTTCCAACGGAAAATATATTGCCCCGCAACAAATCGAAAACCTTCTGACCAATAATAATTTTATTCAGCAGATCATGTTGATTGCCGAAGGCAGACAGTTTGTTTCCGCTCTGATTGTACCGAACTTTGAATTTTTACAGGACTATATTAAAAAGAATAATATTCCTTTCACCAATTGGGAAGAAGCTGTAAAAAATGACAAGGTGATCAACCTTTATAAAGAAAAAATAAAAGAATTACAAAACCACCTTGCCGACTATGAGAAAGTGAAGAAATTCACCCTGATGCCGGCAGAATTTGACATCAATACCGGAGAAATCACCCCGACATTGAAGGTTAAAAGAAATGTGGTGATTAAAAAATATGCAGATATCATCGAGAAGATGTATTAATTAACTTGTAAACCGTACAGTACATATTAAGCTTTGCAAAAATCTCCAATTCTTACTAATATATAAGTTGAAGACGTAAGAATTCCCCTCCTCCGGAGGGGTGGCGAAAATTCAAAGAATTTTTGACGGGGTGGTTAAAAAAGAAGTTGTATTACCGAAATTAAGCTATGACAACACAATTTATAGGAAAAGAGAATTTTACAATCCATACTCAAACAGTTACAGAAAGCTGCCCATCTAATATTGCTCTGATAAAATATTGGGGGAAATATGCAGACCAGATTCCTGCAAATCCAAGTATTAGTTATACATTGAATCATTGTAAGACCAATACTTCGATGGAGTTTATAGCAAATGAGCCTTTTTCAGTGCAGACTTTGTTGTCAGGAAATGAAGAAGTGAAATTTGCTGAAAAAATAGAAAAATATTTCAGAAATATAGAACAATATCTTCCGTGGATCTTAAAAGGAAGATATATCATCAGAACTGAGAATACCTTTCCGCACAGCTCAGGTATTGCGAGTTCTGCGTCAGGATTCGGGGCAATCGCAAAATGTTTGATGAAGCTGGATGAAACATTTACCGGAGAAATTTCTAAAGAAGAATCTTTGAGAAAAGCCTCTTTTTTATCAAGGCTAGGAAGTGGAAGTGCCTGCAGAAGTCTATACAACGGACTTATTGTCTGGGGAGAAACTGATGAGGTTGAAGGAAGTTCCGATTTGTTTGCAGTACCTTATCCTGAAACGGAAATTCATGAGATCTTTAAAAATTTCAATGATTGGGTTTTATTAATTCATGAAGGTCAGAAAAGTGTATCCTCTACAGTAGGACATGGCTTGATGAATACAAATCCCTATGCAGAAAGGAGATTTCAGGAAGCAAGAGAAAATTTTGTTCCAATGAAAGAGGTTCTGAAAAGTGGCGATATGGAACGTTTTATAAAACTGGTCGAACATGAAGCGCTTACTCTCCATGCCATGATGATGATGAGTGATCCTGCTTTTATTCTGATGAAAACAGGAACATTGGAAGTGATCAACAAAATCTGGGACTTTAGAAGAGAAACTGGACTTCCGCTATTCTTTACCCTGGATGCCGGAGCTAACGTTCATCTTTTGTTCCCTGGAAATGATTCTGAAGACCAGATCAAAGCATTTATTGAAGCTGAATTATTACAGCACACGCAGAAGAATGGAGTGGTGAAGGATGTGATGAGGTTTTAAAAAAATAACATATATAGAATAGGAGCGGGCTTTGGCCTAGTGGTGGTCGGAAGATTTTTTCTTCCGATTTTCATTTTTGGTTACTTAAGTTTTATCTTTGATAAGTATACTTATTAATATGTCCATTTTCAACGAACACAAAATTTCAGTTTCCCAGTTGTTAAGCTTTATTCCTGAAGCCCTTTTATCCCATCTTTCAGCCAATACTAAAGTAGATCATTATTCTAAAGTTCTTCAAGGCAGAAAGATGTTTTATCTTCTGTTATTTGCCATTACCAGCAGTGAAAAATTAAGCCAGCGAACACTGGAAGACACATTTAAAGATCCTGTATTTAAGGCTTTATTCAATCTTGATGAAACTGAAACTGTCATACGCAGTTCTATTTCTGAGAGGCTTTCGAAAATCGATTCAGGATACTTTAAAGAAATCTACGATTGTATTTATAATATGTTCTGTGATTCCTATAACCCGGCAGAAAGAGAAAAATATGATTTAATAAGAACAGATAGCACTGTTATTGGTGAAGCCGCTGGAAAATTAAAAGAAGGCATTGCTCAAAACGGAGGTAAGAAATTTATTAAGTACAGTGTCTTATTTGATGGACTACTTCCTTGTGGAGTTGAAATTTACAATACTCCCAAATACTGTGCAGAAGATAATGCTCTTTCTGAAGCTGTATTGCAACATGTGAAAAGAGAAAAAGAACATGCCAATATTTATATTATAGATAAAGGATTGGGTTCTGCCCAAAGAATGAAAGAATTTGATGATAAAGGGGTGTTTTTTGTTATAAGATCTAAAGAAAATAGAAAACATGAAGAAATAAAGTCTTTTATTGAAAAAGATCAGAATATCGACTTAGGAGAAATTGTACTGATAAAAGACAGTTTAGTAAAGCTATATTCGTCAAAACCTGTCCCAACTCAAAAAGGGAAAACTTATAATAAAGAGGAACAAATTGAAACACATTTCAGATTGGTTGTAGTAAGCAGCAAACAGCAACCTGAAAAAGAATTTTGGTTTCTGACCAATGACTTTCAAATCTCTGCAAAAGATATTGCGAATTATTATCGAAAAAGATGGGATATTGAAGTTTTTTTTAGATTTCTAAAACAGGAACTTCATGCAAGTCATCTTCTTTCACTCAATAAAAATGGTATAGAAGTAATGATTTACATGACTCTTATTACAGCTATGCTTATACTGATCTATAAAAAAGCAAATAATATAGGATATAAAACAGCCAAAAGAAGATTTGCTATGGAGATAAGAAACCTTGCCATATCCATATTAATAATAGGGGCAGGTGGAAATCCTGATAAAGTCTTTAAAACTTAAAATAAAATGGTCGGACATTCTTCCGACCACCACTAGGCTTTGGCCTGCTTTTTTTATTTTAAACACAAATTACACGAATGTTTTCACAAATATCACAATAATTTAAGCGGTTTGCAACCAGATCTTTGTAAAATGGCTGTTGCATAAAAACAATTCAGGGTTATGGGAATTCAATAACAGTGGTCTTTAGGTTGCTTTTTATTTAAACACAAATTGCACGAATGTTTTCACAAATATCACAATAATTTAAGCGGTTTGCAACCAGATCTTTGTAAAATGGCTGTTGCATAAAAAGAATTCAGGGCTATGGGAATTCAATAGGGGTAGGCTTTAGCCCACTTTTTATTATTAAAGATATCAAATGGCTTTAGCCAAAACATATTTTCCTTATTTTTATATCCAATAAACACATAAAGTATTCCCATGAATAAGATTACCATCCTATTTTTATTGCTCAGTATATCCTGTTTTGGTCAAAAGAATCCGGAAATTGAAAAGCCCATCCGTAACTTATTTCTTGCGATGAAAAATGCTGATACAGACTTATTAAAATCTGTATTTACAGAAAATGCAATTCTTCAAACTATCACAAAAGAAGGGATGGTAAAGAGTGACAGCATACCGGATTTTATAAGCTCTGTTTCTAAATTTCCAAAAGGAGATCTTGACGAGCAAATTACGATAGAAGCAGTTCATACAGACGGAAATCTGGCCAGTGTATTTACTCCTTATTCTTTTTATCTGAAGGGTAAATTATCACATTGTGGAGCTAATAGCTTTCAATTGGTCAAACAAAATAATGAATGGAAAATTCAATATATTATTGATACAAGAAGAAAAGAAAATTGTAAGGAAATAAAGTAAATATATTATATAAAAGAAATGAAGATGAAGATCCATCATATTGCCATTATTTGTTCAGATTATAGCGTTTCAAAAAAGTTTTATACAGAAGTATTGGGATTGAATATAATCCGTGAAGTGTATCGTGAAGAAAGGCGGTCTTATAAGCTAGATCTGGCCATCGGAGATCATTATGTCATCGAGTTGTTCTCTTTTCCAGATCCTCCTCAAAGACCTTCCCGACCAGAAGCCTGTGGTTTAAGGCATCTTGCCTTTTCCGTTGAAAACGTATCCGAAAAAAGGGCAGAACTGATGAATAAGGGCTTAAGTTGTGAAGATATCAGAACAGATGAATTTACCGGAAAAGAATTTTTCTTTACTCAGGATCCGGATCAGTTGCCACTGGAGTTTTATGAAATGTAAAAATTAGTGAGCGTAACCTGCAAAAAAGCTTACCGCCATGATCGTTAAAACAATTGAAGAAATGACTACATATACGTAGTCTTTTTCTTTTAGATACCCGATCAGAGCAAATACAATCCGCATTAAAGGAGTAACAATCAACAAAAGAATCCCCAGTTGAATAATAGCTGAACCTTCTCCTTTACAAAGTGAATCCCAGAAATGTCCCCATACCTTTTCTGATGAGGTTCCCACATTCAGGCTGCTGTATTTTTTGGGCATTTCAAAGCCTTCAATAAATAACTTGACAAAACCTATTAATGATGTTGTTACAGATAGAATTACCCCTAATCTAAGAAGGTTTCCTACTGAGCGGTTCAGATCAACATCTGTAAAATTCTTTTTCATTATCTGAAGCTTTTGTTGATACCGTTATACATCATATAAATTGATAACACTGTGATCACAATGGCAAAAAATACTTTTAATTTTTTAGTCTTTGAAACCATCAATGTTTTTGATCCGATGAAACTTCCTACAACTACTCCTATTAGTACAGGCGCTACGATCACAGGAATAATTTCTCCTCTTTGAAAATAAATCAGCGCACTTGCCACAGCGGTTACCCCAATCATAAAGTTACTGGTGGTTGTGGAAACTTTAAAAGGCAGTTTCATCATATTATCCATCGCCAATACTTTTAACGCTCCGGAACCTATTCCTAAAAGTCCGGACATGGCACCTGCAAACATCATCATTAAAAATCCGGGAACTGTATTTCTTGCTGAATAACTTTTTAAAATCCCTTTATCAGGGAAAGTTCCGTGAAGTTTTAATTTGTCTTCAAGGCTTCCTTTGATCAGAGGTTCCTGATGATCAGGCTTTCCTTTAAGATTCAAAATAACGGTTAACAGAAGGATACTTGCGAAAATAATCCCGATGGTATTAGGATTCAGCATCCCTGAAACCAGGGCACCAATAATGGCACCTGCAGTGGTTGCAATTTCGAGAAACATTCCGATTCTCATGTTGGTAAACCCTTCTTTAACGAAAGCTACGGCGGCACCCGAAGAAGTACCAATAACGGAAATCAGTGAAGCACCAATGGCATAATGCATAGGGACGCCAAAACCAAGCGTTAATAAAGGAATGATAATAACTCCCCCTCCTAAACCCGTAAGTGAACCTAAAAGCCCCGCGGAAATAGCACCCAGGAAGAGTATGATAATTTCTGACATACTACAAATAATGTTACAAATATAAAATTATTGTAGTAGTCTGCCAAACATTTGAAAAAGATAAATTTAACGTATTTTTGTATGCATGAAAAGTGAAATGAAATTATTTTATGTCATCCTTGGGGCAACCCCTAAAGGGAGAAACATTGAGCAGCATGACGTATTTTTCGGAATTGCGGAAAGTCTTAAAGATCTGATTCCTGATATGAAGGACTTCTGGAAAGAAGCAGAAGGTAAGATTCACCTGGACTGTCATCAGGAAGTAAGATTCGCAGATGGCTATGAGGTAAAGATTGTAGAAAAGGGACAGGAGCCATCTCAGGAGCAATTGTTCTTCCTTAATTTAGGAGGATACAAGCCCGGTTTTTTTGAAGAATTCCATGAGCAGCACCTGATGGTAGGACAATCCATGGGTGAAATTATAAAAAGGGCAAAAGCCACTGAATTTTATCAGACGATGGGATTTGAAGGAGCAGTAAGTCATATTGATGATAAACATGGAGTAGATATCGATGATATTTTCAATGTGAATGATATCCTGCCTGAAAAAATGAAAGAAAAATATTCTATTGTTCTTGCGAAGTCTGATGCTGAAAATCAGGAAAACCCAATGGGACTGGGATATTTAAAAATTGATAAAATTCAATAAAAAAGAATCTAATAAAAATAAAAAATGAAAATAGGAATTCTGGGAGGCGGACAGCTGGGAAGAATGTTGATACAAAGTGCACTGAAGTATGATGATGAGTTTTATACTCTGGATCCGGCTTCTGATGCACCATGCCATAATATCTCATATTTTACACAGGGAAATTTCAATGATTACGATACCGTTTTGAACTTCGGAAAAGATAAAGATGTCGTTACTATCGAAATCGAACATGTAAATGCTGATGCATTGGCAGAACTTGAAAAGCAGGGAATACGAGTGGTTCCCAATGCTAATATTGTTAAAACTATTCAACAGAAAATCCTTCAGAAAGAATTTTATAAGACGCATGATATCCCAAGTCCGGAATTTCAGATCGTATGGAACAAAGATGAAAAGATCATGATGCCGTTACCGTTCGTTCAGAAAATGAATACCGGAGGTTATGACGGAAAAGGGGTACAGGTTATCAGAACGGAAGATGATTACCAGCATATTTGGGAAGAAGCTTCAGTGATCGAAAGTCTGGTGGATATTGACAAAGAACTTTCTGTGATCGTTGCCAGAAATGAAAAAGGAGAAACCAATACTTTTCCCGTAACGGAAATGGTTGCTGATCCAAAATTAAACCTATTGGACTTCAATGTATGTCCGGTTCTTCTTACCGAAGATGTGCAGAGCCAAATCGAAGTAATTACAGAGAAGTTTTTAAGTGCTGTAAATTCTCCGGGACTTTTTGCCATCGAACTATTCTTAGATAAAGAAGGAAAAGTGTGGGTAAATGAAACAGCGCCTAGACTACATAATTCCGGGCACCAGAGCCAGGAAGGAAATACCAATTCGCAGTTTGAACAGATGTATCGCGTGGTGAAAAATCTTCCCCTTGCAGATACGGATGCCATTACCTACAGCGGAATGCTGAACCTGGTAGGAGCAGAAGGCTATGATGGAAAAGTAGTATACGAAGGAATGGAAGAAGTACTTAAATTACCTGAAACCTATATCCACTTATACGGAAAAACGGAAACCAAACCCGGTAGAAAAATGGGTCACATCAATGTTCTTGCTGATTCCAGAGAAGAATTGATGGAAAAACTTGTGATGGTAAAGGGAATGGTGAGGGTAATTGCAGAATAAATCACTAATTTGATGAATTCGTCCTGGAATAAGCTGGCAGAAAATCAACTTACTTTAGGACGAATCATTAAATTAATTACTTAATATCTTTTTCTTCTGCTTTTTCAAAAGCTTTCTTCTGTTCATTCCATACAAAAGCATGATAAAATACAGTCTCCGATTCTGGTGATTCTTTACAAATACTGGCAATAAACAATCTGCTTTTTGCATCGAAAATGGCTCTGTCTTCAGCAAATAGGCAGGATGTTTCTTCTCCCAACGGAAGACCATAGATTTTTCCGTCGCGCACATCCATCATTAACCCCATAATGCAGCTTGAGCCGCATCCAAAAGTGACGGTGATATAGTAGCTGGCAAAATCAGGAGTTCCTGCAGCATAGGCCTCCTTAATTCTCGTTCTGAAATTATAAGAACCTTCATTACTTGAGAAATCCAGTTTTGCCTTTTTTACAAATTGATAAGGTACTGACGGAAATCGATCGAAATGAAAATTATAATTGACCGTTTCCGGTTCTTCCACAGTATCTGTGTCTGACTTTTGATCTGTTTTTCCAGCTGTTAGCTCTTCAGTTTTCCCGGTATCTGCTGTATCGATTTCTCCGGGTGGCACTGCTTTTACAGTATCCACCGCAGAAGGTATTGAAACTTCATTTTTGACTGTCTCCTTTTTATCTTTGCATGAAAATAGAATACAAGCCATTAAAGGGATCATCAATGTGTTAATTTTCATGTATTATCATTTTTATAAGATTTTCTAGAAGGGTAGGGTGAGCATCTTACCTTTATACTTTCCTTTCTCAATAATAAAAAGACCTACGTAAGCACCGGCTCCATCAGAATTATTCATTTCGATGTACAAGGTATCGTTGATCTTGTCAAAGTAGCAATGAGTTGCTTCATTATCGATATTAAACAGATTTTCAATTTCTTTTGCAGGGATTTGCAGTGTTTTTCCATTCATTTGAACAGTGATAGACTTGTAGTGTGTTTGAGGAACAGTACCGTCTGTACCCCAGATCTGCTGTCCTTTATACTGGTCCTCCTGTTGCTGGTCTCCCATATGGCTTGAAGAGAAATGTTTTTTATTTTCTTTATAATTAAACTTTTCAGAAAGAATATCTACTTTGATGTCGCCGGATTTAAAAATGATTTTATTTCCGCTTTTTTCTGTTGAAGGAACTGCATCATAAGATTCAATATACTTCACCCTTGAATTGTGGATATATCCTCCGGTTTTTCCTTTGGTATCAACATTAAGCCATTCTTTATCGGCTTCATCAGGTTCAAAAATATAGACAATTTCATCAGAATTGATTCTTCCAATAATTTTACTTTTGGCATCTGCATTTTCCCTTATATTCACGTAGCCGTCTTTATCTACAATCTTTGCAAACTGAGCAAAGGATAATTGTACACTTAAAACAGCTGCTAAAAGGAATATTTTCTTCGTCTTCACTATTTTTTTATTTTAATAAAGGCTAAAATAGCGGTTATTATTTGAAAATCTTCTGAATTACATTTCCAATCTCTACAAAATCTCCGTGATTTCCTACAGAACGTATTTCCGGACTGTTTTTATCATATTCCGAGAAAGGAAAGATTAAAAGATAGTTATTAGTACTTAAATATCTGTTTAGCATCTCAGGGATGAGTCTCATTCGTGGAATATATGATTGCATTCCTCGTTTAGCCATGAAAATAATTAATGCTTCATCGTCTTTTAGCTGAGCGGCTGTTTTCTCACCGTCCTGCCATGTATTCATAATGATAAATTCAGCTTCGATATTGGCTTTTTTAATTATTTTCTGAAGAATGTCCAGGATGTTTTCAGGTGCATAAAAAACAGTAGTTGCGCCGGAATTTCTGGCAATATTCCAAACTCTCAGAAGCGCATGGAAGAATCCTGCTTCCTTATGAGCATTTTCAGGAATCATCACGGCATATTTTTTTATCGTAGAAAGAGGCTGGGCAGCATGGTACACCAGTACATTAACATCATCATTCTGAAGATAACCATTGTAAAGATTATAGACAAAAGAGGGTGAAAATCCCTTTTCATCTTCCAATCCGATAATAAGGTCAGTGATTTTCTGCTCTTTAATCACATTGCTTACTCCGTTGATGACATCGTTATCATATCTTTTAAGAGCCTGAAGCTTCACATCGGCCGCTGCTGCTGCATCGGCTGCCAGATGTAGCAGTTTTTCAGCGTTTTTAACTGATGATTCATTTTTATCCTCATTAATGACATTTAATGCAAATAAATCTTCCGTGTTGGAGTGCGCTTTGATCAGAATTCCAAGATTTACCATTCTATCAACGGTTTCCTCATGATTGATGGCTAAAAGAATACTTTCTTCCTCATGGCTGTCACCGGAAACAGTATCTTCATTGTCGGCTTCAGCAATTTTCTGGGCACTTGACATTGAAATAAATGATGAAATCGTACATGAAATCAGGATAAGCAAGATACTTCCATTCAATACATGTTCATTCAATAATCTTATAGGTTCTCCGGTTTCAGTTTCTGAAAGGATAATGTTATAACCCACCATTACTGTTGCTAAAGTTGCCGCGGCAGAAGCAGAGCTTAATCCGAAGATAAGTCTTCCTTCTTCTTTAGTAAATTTAAATGTTTTTTGAGTGATTACTGCAGAGATATATTTACCACCAATGGATGCAACCAGCATAATGGCAGCTACTTTTAGGGTTTCAAAACTTTTGAAAAATACGGTGAAGTCGATCAGCATTCCGACGCTGATCAAGAAGAACGGAATGAAAATCGCATTTCCTACAAATTCAACCCTGTTCATCAAGGAAGAGGTATGAGGAATTAGTCTGTTTAATGCCAGTCCGGCAAAGAACGCTCCGATAATAGCTTCTACACCGGCAAGTTCAGCGAGCATTGCTGCCAGATAAATCATAACCAGCACAAAAATATATTGGGAGATTTTATCGTCCACTCTTTTGAAAAACCAACGTCCTATAATGGGAAATACAATCAAAACAATCAAGGCAAAAAGAATAAAAGAAACAGATAATTTGACCCAAAATGAGGCGCCAACATCTCCCTGAACCATTCCCACCACTACAGCCAATACCAGTAAGGTTGCAATGTCGGTGATCATCGTTCCTCCCACAGTAATATTGACCGCCTGGTTTTTTGCAATTCCCAGTTTACTGATAAGGGGATAAGTAATAAGAGTCTGCGAGGAAAACAAGCTGGCAAACAAAACAGAGGTTAATATTGAAAATTCCAGCAGATAATAAGCGCCCAGGTATCCTAAGATAAATGGAAAGATAAATGCATAAGCTCCATAGCCTAAGCTTTTCCATTTGTTTTTCTTAAAATCTCCCATGTCAATCTCAAGTCCTGCGAGGAACATGATATAAAGGAGACCCGTTGTGCCGGTAACAACAATACTGCTGTCTCTTGACAGTACATTAAAGCCGTTAGGACCTATGATAGCACCGGCGATGATAAGGCCAAGCAGGTGAGGAACTTTAATTTTATTCAGTAATAATGGAGCGGCAAGGATGATGACCAATACCAATAGGAATTTCAGTACCGGATCTTCTATAGGAAAACTCAGGTTGTGTATACTCAGTAAAATCATATGTGTTTATTTTGTGGAACGTACTAATTCAACAGAGAATTTAGCAGTACAGCCATCAGAGGTGATGGTTCGGGTACCTTTGATCTTGTTGTCTGAAATGTCATTAAGAAGGACATTCATTTCTACATTTTTTTTAGCCGTAGAATCTGTTTTGAAAGAAAGTCTGATTTCATTATTTTCAAACTTACCGGTATATAATCTTACCAGGTTATTATTATTAATGATTTTGGTGATAGGCTGGGTAGAATCGTTGTCGAATTCCCAGATGTCTGTACGTTGGTCTCCTATCGCATAATCACTGCAATTAGACTCTGTACAGATCACTTTGCCATTCCATGGACCGGAAATTTCTTCAGGCCAGGCAGCAATCACTACAGAATCTTTTTTTGCATAAATACTGTCCCTCATTTTTAAGAGCGACTGATATTCAGATTCTTTCTTTGCAAATATTTTTTCTTTCTCCAATAATTGTTTTTCTCTGTCTGTCAGACTCTTCTCTTTTTCTTTGTAGTCACAGCTTAACAAAAGAAAAGAGCTTGCAAGAAGTAAAAAAAATGTGTTTTTTAGCATATTGTATAAGTTGAGTATACAATATAAAAAAATTAGAGGAAATATCAAAACTTCCTCTTACATACCTTTTTCAGGTTTTTAATATTCGATCGGAATAAAAACCACTCCTGAAACTTCGTAACCCTGAATATTGGTGTTCCATGCTGGGGATTTTTGGACGGCATCACTCAATTGCTTTTTGATATCATTCGGAAGCATTAAGCTCTTGATTTCAACAAAGGATGCAGTTCCTTTCGAATCTATTTCCAGAATAAGAACAGCATTACCCTTTTCTTTTTTCTTGAATTTTTTGTCAAGGATAGGATAGATATTTTTTTCTATCCATTGATAGAGTTTAGTTTCACCTTCGACAAATTCAGGATGAGGAGGTTTGTTATCCTTAAACTTAGGGGGGAGATCTGTAGGATAAGCACTCAGATTGGAGTTTTCTTTCACTAATGTAAGCAACCCCTTTTTATTGGGAGTATATACTTTATGACTGAATTTTTCATTTTTAAGATCAATATCTACAAAATGAATTTCCGTCCCGTTTATTCTATAGATTCCTCTGTGGGTTTCCTCTCCTGAAGCATTTTTAATCAAAGCATTTTCCCTGATGGTATCTCCCTTGTTGGGGATGAGGTATAGTTCGGTATCAGTGGTCTGGTCTTTTTTGTTTTGAGTATAAATGCTGTAGTCAAAGCTTTTCAATCTGATTTCTTCTCTGGGTTCCACTTTTTGAGAAAAATAAAATAAAGGAAGAAGCGTAGCTGAAATAATGGATAATTTTTGATTCATGGTTAATCATATTAGCGTTCAGGCAAATGTAAAGAAATTCCAAAATGTAAATAGAATTTTAACTATCTTCAATGAGGTTAAAATACAATGCTGCCATGAAAAATGCCTTTTTTCTGTTTTTATTTTCTGTACATCTGTTTTGGGCACAAAAAGAAACTTCCATGGTGCCATTGCCAGCTGTTCCTTTATGGACTAAGATACCGGATGGACCGGGACCAAACGGAGGAAAGATCACTTCATCAAAAGGATCTCTTACTCATATCAGTAGTCCCCAGCTGATTGTTCATCAACCCACTAATCCGAACGGAATAGCTGTGCTTGTAATAAGTGGAGGTGGATATGCTCATATTGAATCGGGTTCAGAAGGTTATCCAACGGGAGAATGGCTGAAGTCTAAAGGAATTACTGCTTTTGAATTGGAATACAGACTTCCCGGAGAGGGATGGGCAACACAATTAGTGCCTTTTCAGGATGCTCAACGAGCTATCAGAATAATCAGAAGTACGGCTAAGAAGTATAAAATAGATCCTGATAAAATAGGAGTGCTGGGTTTTTCAGCAGGAGGACATCTTGCAGGATATATTGCATCAACCTTTGATACTATGTATTATCCACCTCAGGATGCAATTGATCTCGTTTCGGCACGGCCGGATTTTGCGGCAATGATTTATCCCGTAGTATCGATGTTACCTCCTAACAATACTACCCATTCATTTAAATCTTTGCTGGGTAAAAACCCGGATATAAAAGATGAAATTAAATTTTCGGTGGAAAAGCAGGTGAAAGTTCAGACTCCGATGACCTTTTTGGCACATGCTGAAGATGATCCGATCTCTCCTGTAGAAAACAGTATCCTGATGTATCAGGCGTTGAAAAATAATAATATTCCGGCCGAAATGCATTTGTTTCAAACAGGCGGACATGGGTGGGGATTGGGTAAAAAAAATACCAATACCGGTGAGTGGAAGGAGTTGTTTTTAAATTGGTTAAAAGTGAATGGCGTTTTAACCACCCCGTCAAAAATTCTTTGAATTTTCGCCACCCCTCCAGAGGAGGGGAATTCTTAATCAACAGATATTTACTGTATTGCTTTCTGTCTCCTAAACATTTCCGGTTTGTAATTGATAATAAAAACACCACAGATAATTAAAGCGGCGGCAAGAATAAATTTAACCGTAACTTTCTCATCCATAATGAGCCAGCCTAGAAATATGGCAATAATGGTATTGATATAGGCAAGAATAGAAACCTGTACCGGTGAAATCTTCGTTAAAGCAAAATGGAATGCAAAAAAAGCAGCTACAGAACCAAATACAGACAGGTATAACATAGCTGAAATACTTTTTAAAGTCCAGTTTCCAAAATTATAATTTTCTGAAAACAGGAAGGCAAATATAATCTGAACAATCCCTGCAAACAGAAACTGATAAAAAAGATTCAGGGTAATGTTTCCGCTTTGGATATTTAATTTTTTGGTGAAAATAGTTCCGGAAGCCCAGCCGGCAATAGCACAAAAAAGGAAGATCATTCCCATTCTGTAATCGGGGTTTGCAAGATCTTTAAGCCCGTCCCAGAAGATAAAGAGTATTCCGCTGAAACACATCAGAACTCCGGCAAGTGCGCGAAAACTGAATTTTTGCAACCCTACTGCCACACTCCCCAGAAATACCAGAATAGGAGAACATGCACTGATCAGTGATGCCAGACTGCTGGACACGGTTTCTTCAGCCACCGTTGTCATTCCGTTGGCGATAACCAGCATCAGCGACGCAAAAATAATCTGATATCCGAGACTCTTCCAGCCAATCCATTTGAATTCTTTCCTTGAAAGAAGGACAAATAGCATAATGATGGAAGCCAGAAATTGACGGATTCCGGCTACAAACCAGGCCGGAATAGTTTCCACCGCAACACGGATGGCTAAAAATGTAGTTCCCCAGACAATAGCCACGGTAAAAACGGCAACGATAAGTTTATAATCTTTCAAGGTAAATGTAAGTATAACAGACAAATTTACCTGTTATGAAGGAAAACGGATGGGTACAGTTGTTACTATTTTTTAAGACATAGAAACTTAATACATATATAATGACAAAAAGAGGTTGTCTCAAAGTAGGATCTTACCTTTTGAGACAACTTCTTTTACTTTTTTAAGGATGGAATCCTCCGCATGTGTCAAAAGGGACACATGTCCATTTGCCATCTCTAAAGCAAAGTTGGAATTTGCAGGCCTCCATACCTCCTAAAACTTTTTTTAATTCTTCTTTTTTAAGCTTCTTTAAATTTTTCATTTCTTTAATTTTTTATGTGGTTAGTAAAACAAATATTATAAAAAAATGATAACAAATTATCACAATTAACAGAGTTTAACTTCTTTTATTCAATTCTAATTTATAAAATGTTGCCATGAACTGATGTATTAAAAAAGGTTAAATTTTTTTATCTTTGAACATCTAATAAAAATTGAAGATGGTAGGAATTATTATGGGCAGCCAGAGCGATCTGCCGATTATGGAACAGGCGGCAAATTTTCTGAAAAGTCTGGATATCCCTTATGAATTAACTGTAGTATCTGCACACAGAACACCGGAAAGAATGTTCGATTATGCAAAAACGGCTAAAGATAGAGGGCTTAAAGTTATTGTTGCCGGAGCAGGCGGAGCAGCACATCTTCCGGGAATGGTGGCAAGCTGTACTACACTTCCGGTGATTGGAGTTCCGATTTTATCGAGTAATTCTATAGACGGATGGGATTCTGTTTTATCCATTCTGCAAATGCCGGGCGGAATTCCTGTAGCCACTGTTGCATTGAACGGAGCTTTGAATGCGGGGATTCTGGCAGCGAAAATTATAGGAAGTGCAGATGAAAAGGTAGCCGAAAATCTTCAAAAATATCAGGATTCTTTAAAAGATAAAGTACTGGGAACGGTAGATGACATCAAGGCTCAGCACCCGAACCATTTTGATCAATAATTGAAATCAGACAAAAAATAAAGAGGCTGTCTCCAAAGTGTCATTCTGAAAGAAATGAAATGTAATGAAGAATCTCATGTATGGGTGATCATCAAAAGATTCTTCCTTCGTCATAATGACAATAGTCTAATCATTTAACTTCTGAGACAGCCTCTTCACTATTTTTTAATAAACTTAAATGTATAATTTTTATCTTTTGTCATAACCTGAAGAATATAATTCCCTTTTGCTAAAGATTGTACATTAATAAACGTTTTAGATACATCATCTTTAGTAACTAGTTTCCCGGTTGTATCAAAAATCAGGTATCGTGTTGGGTTATAAAAGTTTTTCAACTGAATAACTTCATCCACCGGATTTGGAAAAATAGCGGGTTGATTACGCAAAGAGCTTTCCATAGTTCCCAATCCCTTGCATTCAGTGGGGGTATCACCAATGAAAATCCAGCCTTTGGTATTGAGAAGGATATTTCTTGCATCAATAACGGAAGGATCAATAGAGTAAGGGGAGGGAAATACCGAACCCAGGACAACATTATTAGGAGTATCCTGATGATTTGCCCATCCATATAGGGTGGTGCTGTAGCTACCGCAATCCATTCCTGTTTTTGTTATCATAGAACTTGCTGAATACAGCGATTTTATATTCCAGTCTTTTAAGGTTTGATTAAAGGCTGATGCACCTGAAAACATGGTATTCATTTCCGTCACATTGCTCACATCCCAAAGGTTAAGTGGGTAGTTGAAGCTTGATACATCATGGAACATATGACCCATGTTCGTTACATTGGAAGTATTCCAGGTATTCAAAGGCTGGTTAAAATTCGGAATGAAATGAAACATATAAGCCATATTCTTTACCTTGGAGGTGTTCCACTGATCAAGAGGTTGATTAAAAGCTGTACATTCAGCAAAAGTATAAGCCATGTTGGCGATGGTTGAGGTATTCCAATTATTTAAATTTTCATTAAAAGATTTTCTTTTCATAAACATATAACTGATATCTTCTGCTGCTGACATGTCCCATGTGCCTATTGGCGGGCTAAAGTTATCCGCACCCAAAAAAGAGCTGGTGCCACGTCCGAACATATATTTGAAATTCTTAATCCGGGAAGTATCCCAATTGGCCATAGAAGAATTCCCCTCTAAAGAAGTTGTATTATAGAACATCATCGAAGCATCCGTAATATGTGACAAGTCAGGTGAGTCTGTGGCGGTTATGTTGAGCAGACCGCATTGTGAAAAAGCACTTTTCATATCCGTCCACTGGATATTTCCCCATTGTGTTATTTCTACAATCTTATTGGCGCTTCCTATTGCTTTCGAGTTGGGGATTTCAAAAATAGGATCTGGAAGAATGATATCATCAGAAAATTTTATTTGTTTAAAAATCCCATTACCATTGCTTACAATGAGCATGTAGGTTGCTTCTGCGAGGTTTGGATTCAACGAAGGGCCGAAATCTATGAGGATGGGTGAAGAGGAAGTTACATCCAGCATACTTCCGTTGTGTTGCGGATAGCCAACTTCTTCCCACTTGATTGTATAATTTTCACCAATTCCGGGAAACAAGATCTGGTTATTGGCAGGAGCTGAAAATTGGGGATTGAGTAAAGGGCATTGTAGCGTGTTATTAGGTTTCCAGATGGTTATAAATTCAGTTTGTGCTTTTATCAGCTGGAAAAATGATAAAAGAATAATAATGACAGGTAGCTTTTTTTGCATGTCTGATTTTTGTTTTTGAGGTTATTAGTTTGTGATGATTAGTTTTTTAATTAATACTCCAAAAATCAATGAGGAAGTGTTGTTGAAGGTAAAGACGTCCGGATTGATTGATGGTACTGCCGTGGAAGAAAGTTTTCCAGATGGTGATAAACTCCTGCTGAGTTTTTGTGATTTTAAATAATGGTTGAAAATTTTCTTATCATATCAATAATTTGTGAAATAAATATACTTAAAATGTGATAAATAGCAAATTTTTAACTCATTTATTGAAATAATAGAATTTTATGCAATAAAAAACTCTCCAATCTGGAGAGTTTTTGTTTTTTTATTCCTGAATCATATTGTCCCGGGTGTTTTTTTGGACTGAGATGGCACCAAAAAGGGCTAGCAGAAAGGCAAATGCATAAAATCCTTTTTCACTGGGAAGTATAGTAGCATTCCATAGGCCAATGGCCAGTAATACAATGGAAGATAAGGTAGCAAACCAGCAGATACCATAGTAAATATCTGTAACCTGGATGTTTTCTAATCTGTCACGAACCGCTTTCTGTAATGAAACTACGGCAAATAAACCGTATAAAAGGATGGTAAAATAATATCCTTTTTCATTCAGTAGCATTTCAGCTCTTGCGAGACCTACGATATAACCGATCATTCCGGCTCCCAATGCAACCCACGATGCTGCGACAAATGCATTCGATACTCTTTGTTTTTTCATGTATTAATGTTTTATTTAAGGGGTAAATATATTCAATTTTTAGAAACATCAGTATACAGAAGGCTAAATATGGGCAAAATACGGAGAGTAGAAAGGTGAAAGTAAGCCTTCATTTCATTCAGAGGTGCAATTTTGAGACAATCAATTCTATTGAATATTAATAATTGACCAACAAAATATAAAATTTATAATACATCATTTTGTCATTAGCCCTGATAGCAGCGGGTACCCCGCAGCACACGCCGGAGGGTTTGAGGCCTTGAGCGTGGGAGACGCTGGCGTGAGGAGTATGAGCGGATAGCAGGAAAAAGCTCCTTATCAAAAAACTCCCCAAAATTGGAGAGTTTAGTATTATTGAGTGATATATTCGTAACTGTACTGGGCAGAAAGACTTCCGTTGGCTTCTTTTGAGGTAACCTGAGCGGGTAATCCTGAACTATTATATTGTATCGTGGAACTTCTGGTCTGATTTTGTATCCAGGTCCCCTTGTCTTTGTAGCTTATCTTTTCTGTCAGATAATTATTTTTATTTACAGCATATGCTTTGCTCATCATGATTCTAAGATATTTGTTGGTATTGGTGTATGGGTTCAGTTTATCATCATGTGAAAAGACAATTTTAGTCCCGAAGCTGGATCCTCCACTTTCTGAAGTTTCTGATGAAATATTGTCTCCATTATAAGTATAAGTTTCGATTATCGGGTTGGAGCAATCTGGTGACTGACAAAGCGAAGAAGAGATAACTTTCCCGGTAGAATTATAGCTGTAGGTAATGGTTCTGTTGCTATTGGGGTTTGGATAGATGGCTTTAATGTTGATCAGCTGATCTCCATTGTAAGTAAAAACTGAATAATATTCCAGTTCCTGACTATTATTGTAATAATTGATCTTGACTGGTTTTCCGTTGCTGTATTCAAATGTAGAAGATCCGGATGCTGACAAGGTTTTTGTAAGTTCTCCCTGGCTATTGTATTCAAGAGTTTCTATAGTTGTTTCAGGTTTTGAAGGATCGTCATAATAAGTTGTAGTGACCTTGCTTAGCAGTATTTTTTTGTCTGCAGGTTCATCTGCGGTATCATCATTACTGCTGCAGCTGTTGAAGAAAATGACAGAGCTCATTAGCCCCAGAAATAAGTAATTTTTCATGGTATTTTTTTGATGTTCAAAAATAGGAAATACTTGAGAGGCTGGCATAAAAAAATCCCACTATCTTATAAATAGTGGGATAATATCATATTTTATTTAAATCTTAGTATCTGTAGTATTCAGGCTTGAATGGTCCTTTTACATCTACTCCGATATATTCAGCTTGTTCAGGAGAAAGAGTTTCCAGTTCAACGCTTAATTTCTTAAGGTGTAAAGCAGCTACTTTTTCATCTAAGTGCTTAGGAAGCATATATACTTCGTTACCATAAGCTGCAGAATTGTTCCATAATTCAATCTGAGCCAAAGTCTGGTTCGAGAAAGAGTTAGACATTACAAAGCTTGGGTGTCCTGTTGCACATCCTAAGTTTACCAATCTACCTTCTGCAAGGATGATTACTTCTTTTCCTTCGATAGTGTAGATGTCAACCTGAGGCTTCACTTCAGATTTTGTCTGACCGTAGTTTTTGTTCAACCAAGCCATATCGATTTCGTTATCGAAGTGACCAATGTTACAAACGATCGCTTTATCTTTCATTTTAAGGAAATGCTCTCCTCTTACGATATTGAAGTTACCTGTTGTGGTGATCACGATATCAGCGTTATCTACTACAGTATCCAGTCTTTTTACTTCATATCCGTCCATAGCAGCCTGAAGCGCACAGATCGGGTCGATTTCAGTAACTGTAACGATAGAACCTGCTCCTCTGAAAGAAGCTGCAGTACCTTTACCTACATCTCCGTATCCGCAAACAACTACTCTTTTTCCGGCAAGCATTACGTCTGTAGCTCTTCTTACAGCATCTACTGCAGATTCTTTACATCCGTATTTGTTATCGAATTTAGATTTTGTTACTGAATCATTTACGTTGATTGCAGGCATTACTAAAGTTCCGTTCTTCATTCTTTCGTAAAGTCTGTGTACTCCTGTCGTCGTTTCTTCAGAAAGTCCTTTGATATCTTTTGTGAATTCAGGGTATTTATCAAAAACCATGTTGGTTAAATCTCCACCATCATCCAAAATCATGTTTAAGGGTTTTCTGTCTTCACCAAAGAATAAAGTCTGCTCAATACACCAGTCAAATTCTTCTTCATTAAGACCTTTCCAAGCATATACCGGAATTCCCGCAGCAGCAATAGCAGCAGCAGCGTGATCCTGAGTAGAGAAAATGTTACAAGAAGACCAGGTAACATCAGCTCCTAAAGCTACCAATGTCTCAATAAGCACAGCAGTCTGGATCGTCATGTGAAGACATCCTGCGATTCTGGCTCCTTTAAGAGGCTGAGATGGTCCGTATTCTTCACGGATAGCCATCAAACCTGGCATTTCTGCTTCTGCAAGGGTGATTTCTTTTCTTCCCCATTCTGCTAGGGAGATATCCTTAACTTTATAAGGAACGTATTGTGTTGTAGTACTCATATGTAATGAATATTTTTTAAATTCAATTGATTACGAAATGCAAAATTACAATTAAAAATTAAGATATAAAAACGCTGCATTAAGTTCAGTTTTATGAGATTAAACATGAGTTAATATTATTTAGTCTTAATATAAATAGTTATTTTTATCAGATAAAATTATACAATTATGAATCATACGAATTCTCAGGAAGAATCTCAAAGAAAAGCAAAACCTGTTGCTCCGAAAGTGAAGGAATTGATCGCTAATACGCAAAGTGTGATCTTGGCGACTGTGGATGCAGAAGGAAATCCAACTTCCAGCTATGCCCCTTTTGTACAGGTCGATAATATTTTCTATATTCTGGTTTCTTTTATGGCACGCCACACCAAAAATCTTGCATCGGGAAGAAATACTTCAGTGATGTTTATTGAAGATGAATCGGCCACAAAACAAATCTATGCCCGCGAACGTCTGACGCTTGAAGCAGCAACTTCCCAGGTAGAAAGAGATTCCGAAATATGGAATAATGTTGTTGCAAAACTAAAGGAAACTCACGGGAAAGTAGTGGATATCATTTCTGAAATGGGAGATTTTATCCTGATTGCCCTGCAGCCGGTAAAAGGTTCTTATGTAAATGGCTTCGGAAGTGCTTATTTTGTAGATGAGAATCTTGAAATTATAGAACATAGAAATGATGTGAATCATCAATCTAAATAAGAAAAGAAAGCTGGAAGAGGGAAGTTTGAGGTTATAGTTGCTAAGCTACATAAGAATCTATTTTCTAATAGATACTCTAAACAAGTAAGTTTGTTTTTGGGGCAAATATTTACTTCCATCTTCCAGCTCCCATCTTCGGGCATTTTCGAATGGTTTCTTTTTAGTATTTTTGTACAATAAAAAAAGAATGCCCCTTTACCGAGATTTTTCAGATGATAATGCCACCATCCTTGTTTGGAAGTATGATGAGAGTGAAGAACTTGATATCAATGAACTTCTGGAACCGGAAAATGCTGAAAAGGTAAAAGATTATCATCCTAAAAAACTTCTGGAGGTATTGATGGTTCGCAAGCTTTTAAAAGGTTTAAAACCCAACTCTAAAATTCTGTATCAGGAAAGAGAACCTTTTCTTTCGCCAAAAGATGCAGAAATTTCCATTACTCATTCTTTTCCTTTTGGGGCCATTGCGATTTCTAAAAATAAGATCGGTATTGATGTTGAAAAGTTCAATCCCAAGATTTTAAGGGTGATCGATAAGTTTACTTATGAAAATGAAAGAGGATTTATTCCTGAAGATAAAGCAGATACTTTTTATACCATTATCTGGAGTGTAAAGGAAAGTATGTACAAAATTCATCATTCCAAATACTGGTCTTTAAAGAAAAACTATGAAGTAAAGCCTTTCGAACTGAAACACCTTCATAAAATAAGCTGCAGGGTTTATGATGAGCAGTTTTCAGATGAATTCAAAGCCAGAGTAGAATTTTTCGACGACTATTGCTTTACGATTGTTGAAGAATAGAAAATCCGGGATTATTTGGATTCCTCTACTTTTTCAGCCTTATATTTCTCAATAACTTTTCTTTGTTCTTTGGCCACGTCATAGATCAGTTCCAGGATATCATGAATATTTTTAAGCTCTGTTAAATGAGATATTTTGTCAGGATCTCTTCTGTCAACAATATCATTTTCCTCGATTTCCGTTTTTCTTTTCAGGAGCATGTCTTCAATGGATGAATCTTCCGGTTCCAGACGGCTTTCCATTCTCAATGTTTCGGTGATATCATCACCGTTAAGAAGGGTTGAGGTTTGCTGCATTTCTGCTTCAATTTTCCGGCTCCAGCTTTCAGCATCTATTTCAGGATATTGCTCATTGCTTTTAGAATACTGAGATAGGGAAGCGGTATAAGCCGTGATCAGATGTGATGTGGCTACAAACTGATGAACTACCTCTAGTTTTTTCTGCTGATTTTTAGGTTCCGAGATCATCCTCTGGAAGTTATCGGAAAGGTTGGCCAATGAAATAATGGCATTTTTTCGCTTTACTTTATAGTCTTCGATATCAAAATTTCCCTCAAGAAATTTGGAAATCACACTCTGGAAATAAATCAGATTGTCTGCCGCTGATTTTTTCATCAGATCAAGATTCTGCGTATGCTCCCAAACCGGAAGTACAATATAAGAGACGACAAAAGCAATAATCCCGGCAATGGCAGTATCTACAATTCTGTCTTTAAAAATAACATCTACCTTTCCCGGATTTAAGAAATTGAAACTCAGAAAAATATAAATGGTCATGAATAAAACAGCCCAGTAATAACGGCCTTTCAAAAAGCTAAAACACATGATCATACTGATCAGAAGAATACCAAGCAACACTCCGTTGATATGGATAAAATGGAGAATGATATAGGCGACGACTGCTCCGGTGAAAGTTCCGTAAAGACGAAGAAGATTCCTCTTTTTGGTAATAGAGTAGGCGGGTTTTAAGATAGCGGTAATGGTAATTAAGATCCAATACGTATGTCCCAGTCCCAGAAAATCAAACATAGAAAAAAGATATCCCAATAGCAGGGCTACGGTGATTCTTATCGCATGGCGAAAATGAGAAGAGGATAATGAAATGTTATTTCTTAGTACTTTAGCATTAAGCTTAGGCTCGTTGGGCATAAACTTTTTTAAGTCTAATCCTGTAGATAAACTCTTTGCTAATTTTACATTTTGTGAAAATACTTTATAAATCTCATTGATTTCTTTGGTGATTTCATTGATACGCATCAGAATTTGACGCAGGATCATGAAATTTTCAAGACTGTCAGGAGATAACTGCTTATTTCTAAGCTCGAAATAATGGAAATTGAGGTTTTTTAATTCCAGCTCCAGATCGAATATGGGTCTTGCTCTCGTTCCACTTTGAAGAGAAATGCCAATGTTGGTGATTTCCTCTGCCAGAAGATTAAGATAATCGTGAATGTTGACCAGGATCATGCTGTCTTCAAAACTTTGCTGCAGTTTCTGGTAATCACTTTCAGAGGTCATTAATTTCTCATGAAGGTCCATTGAATTCAGGAACATCAGCATGAGTAATCGACTGGTGGTTGTCGATTCGTTAACGATAGTTCTTGTTTTAAAAACTGTTTCCCGGGTATCTTCCTGAAGGTTTTTTATTTCAATCTGCTTAGCAATAACCTGGGTTGTCAGTTTGTCAAAATCAGGATTTTTCTGATAATAATTAGCTTTAATCTTTAAAAATTCGGCCAGTTGAAGATAGTTTTCTCCAATCATTTGACCTGCCAGTTTATAGGGGCGAATGGTGGTAACGACAAGGAATATAAGCAGAAACCATATACATCCGCAAGCAAAAATCAATAAGCTTTTAAAGATATTGCTTCCTGTAAGGTGGCCATCAATAAAGATCGCAAGAACAACCAAAGACAAGGAACCTACTGCTGCAAGTCGTTGGCCGTAGACTCCGATCAGAGAGAAAAATAATCCGAATACTATAATTTCAAGGAGAACCAATACTTTTATACTCATGACCAGACTTGCAATCAATGCAACGAAGACAAAACAGCAAATAGCAAAGGCAAGAGAGTTTCTTCTTCTGATAAAGGGGCCGGGCTGATCGGTAAGAGCTACGAAGCTGGTTCCGAGAGGGAAAAGGAAATATTCTTTTAAAATCCCAAAGTGGGCGAGGACTAAACAGGGCAGAACGGTGGCCAATGTTATTCTGATTGCAGAATATACATATTGACTCGTTACAAATTTTTTTAGTTCCGCCGAATAGTTCATACTACAAAAATAGCTATTGGAAAGATAAAAAACGCCATAAAGAAGAGACTTTTGTAAACTTAAATATTATATTTCTTTAATAATTGACGGAAGATAGGAAAAGAGAAGAACTTAGGCTGAATATTGGCTTATCAATGAGGAAGCTTTATAATATAAAAAGGTCTCATCCGTAATGGTGAGACCTTTGTTTTTATAGATGCTGATCTATTATTTTAACGATCATTATTAGATGTTTCATCTCCGATGTTCCAGGTAAGACCGAAACGAAGAGTGTTATCCAAAGCACTGTTAACTTTAGACATGTTGATCAGGTAAGAAAGATCAAGTCCGAAAGAACGGTAATTTAATCCGATACCTGCAGTAGCAAATTGTCTTGCTCCCTGTTCTGCACTTTCATGGAAATAACCTCCTCTTACAGAAAAAGCATTGTCGTATGAGTACTCCAAAGCACCACTATACATGATACTGTTTTTATTTTTGAACGATTTTCCGATACCTGCCATTGGACCTACGTTAGGAATAGCATACATCGGTTCTCTGTTATTTGGGTTGATTCCCACATATTCAGATCCTGGTACTAAAAGCTTTGAACCTTCTATACTAAGTCCGACTCTGTTCATGTCATCAAGATACATATCGTATCCAATCCCTAGTCTTGCCATCGTAGGAAGGTAAGATCTTGATTCCTCATTTCCTGTATAATCTAGTTTAGGACCTAAATTCTGAACTGCAAAACCAGCATTTAATTTACCATCATATCCTCCGAAACTTGAGAATCTTGGAGAAGTATAGTATCCTGAAATATCAACAGCAAAAGAGTTCGCTGCCTTAAGTGTAGTATCTGTGTTGAATCCACCGGCTAAATCTGAACGAATAAATCTACCTGTTACAGCCATTGAGTAAGAATCAGAAAGCTTCAGACCGTATGCTACGTCAATAGAGAATTCGTTTGGTTTTGATGTACCCATAGAAGCAATTTCGGTACCTACCAGCTGAGTCAGGTCTACCTGTCCCATATTAAAATAATAGATACTTGCTGAAATCGTAGATCTTTCATCCTGTCCCAGGAATTTATGGAATGCCCCATATAATAAGAATACATCATTGGTAAGTTTTCCCATATACGGTGTATAGTTGAGACCTATGGAAGAACTTGTTCTGCTAAAAGGATATTTAGCTGCATTCCAGAATTGTGAAAATGCATCGGGAGAGGTTACCACCCCTTGATCTCCCATACCACCTGATCTTGCGTCCGGTGCAATTCTTAGGAAAGGAGCTCCGGTAAGAACTGGATTTATTCTGCCTAAATCTTGCGAATAGCCTAGAAAACCAGCACTTAAACCAAATCCTAAAAGCAGTTTAGTAGTTAAATTCATATGTTGTCTTTTATATATTATCAGTTTTTTATTAATTTTATTATCTATTGTATTGCTCAATTATTTCAAAAGTACCATTTTTTCTACAGCGGTAGCACTTCCTTTGCATTTTTCCTGATTTTGACTTTTTGCAAATATCTTAAAAATATATGTACCTTTTGCTACTGTCGCACCAAAATCATCTCTTCCGTCCCATTCTATTGCCTGACGAGGGGTTCTGAAGCCCTGCAGGAAAGGTTCTGCAACCACCGGTTGGGATAACGTTTTAACCAATCTTCCTGTTATAGTATAGATCTGTACATTTACATCTAAAATATCATCGCAGTTATGTTCAAACTGGATGTAGGTTTTATTGGTGAAAGGATTTGGCCAGTTCAGCGGACGATTAATCGTCAAACGTTGATCGGCTTCATCCTTAACTTCAAAATTTAACGTAGCAGTTGTCGAATTATTGTTTATGTCCCAAACTTTAAATGCCAACTGGTGTTGTCCGATGGCTAAATTTCGGAATGGATAGGACACATTTCCTTTTTGATAGTCGGCAAGACTTGGATTTAAACATCCGTTTCCTTCTCCCGGTGCATAGAAATCATTTAAGACAACCGTGTTGATAATCTGACCATCTAAGTAGGTTGTGATATCATGACCAACTCCAGATCCTGTGGCATTGATTCCCGTATCATCGGTAAGACAAGCCAGAAGCATTGGGTTTTGATTGGTAATTCCACCATCTGCAAAATTGGTGTTATTCATATACAATTTTACCTTTGGCGGCTGGTTATCATTAACCCCGTTAGGATTGATATCACCCACCTGCACAGCCTGGTTGTTGAAAACATCTGTTGATTTGTTATCTGCATATCCTAATATTCTTCCTTCTCCAACAGCATAGTTAATATCTTTAGGAACATAGAATTCTGCAGTGAATACTCCGTTTACGGCTGTTCCTGCTGCTTTTACAATAGCACTTCCTTCTTCAGTGTAATCTAATACAGGAGTGAGAACTCCGTCATTATTCAATGTTTTTTTATTTAATCTCTTATCAAAAATATTGATTGAAACCTTTCCGTTGAATGTATTGTTCAGCGTTCCGTTAGGATTGTTGATGTGTCCTTTAATTTTCACAAAATCCAATCCTCTGATTAATCCGGGTACAGGGGTTTCAATATTATCAATGATTAAAAGTCTTTGAGGTCTGCTTAATTTCATGGCAGGATCTCCAAGTAAATTTACCTTTAAGTGGTTACCGTTTGGTCCTTTTTGTTTTTTAGCTAATAAATGAGCGTATCCTAATGTATTAAAGTCATCATTAGTTAGCTTAAAAATATTCTGGGTATAGGTGTTGGTGAAATCACGTCCGTAATCTACTCCAATCGCTCTGCTGGAAGTAATCATTGCTGCGGCACCTCCTTGCTTTAATTTAATAAACTGTTCTCCGGCAGAATTGGTATCCGGCTCGTCCCATAAGGTGAATTCACAAGTGATAGTAGATACAAACGGGAATCTGCTGTATACATTAGAGAAGTTATTGGAGTTCTGAATTTCTGTACTGGTTAAAACTCTTTCCTGTGCCCAGCCATTGATTCCTCCATGTCCGAAATAAAACAGGTATAAACTGTTTCCGATTGCATTGGAAATAGCCTGATTAACCTGAGGATATCTTTGACCTCCTGAAGTACTTTGGGCAGGGAAGGAGTCCAGATATAATTTTTTGACATTATATTCTTTCAAATCCAGTTGGCCTGGTTTCTCAAATACATTAACCAACGTTTTATTCATCACGGTATGGAAAGGGCCTCCACCTTCCTGGTCATCATCTACTACAAAGTCAAGTCTCATACGCCATTCCCCAAATGGGCTGGATTGTCCTGATAATGAATTATAATAAGCCAGTGTTTTATCAATCATGTTTCCGGCTTCAGTTACATTGGCTGCAGGGATTCTTCCTACCGGTAAATCCGGTAGATTATTTTCAATGATCCCTGCAGTTTGTGGCAGAGTCATCACAATATAATCATCGGTAACAAACGATGCTACATAATCTGATGAATGTTCACCCTGATAACTTGCAACAATATTCGTGTTGTTTGGTATTCTGTTCTTATAATCATATGAACCGTCTCCGAGAATAAATACATATTTAAGTCTGCCGGCCGGAGTATTAAGTTTGGTTACAAAATCTCTTACCGCGGTAAGATCTTTACTTCCGCTTCCAAATTCTTCATAGATTTTATTAACGTCTATGATCTCTACTTTATAATTGTTTTTTGTCTGATGATAATTAGCCAGTCTTTGCGCTTGTCCCATCATTTCGGGCACTGTTAGGATCAGATAATCTATATTCTGTAGAGCAGAAAGGTTCTGATTACCTATTCTTCCTACGAACTGAGGACTGAATGCTGCGTCTGAACGAAACGCTACGAATTCGTTATTGAAATTCTGATCAGCGGCTGTATACGCAAAATTGAAAGAGCCTGCGCCTGCCTTATTTACTTTTCTTTTGGCATTAGTGATATCGGTAACATCCCATACCTGCTCTATATTACCGGCATTAGATATACTGAATCCATAATCATCATTACTTCCACTGACAATAGAATAATCTCTGAAATTCATCTGAGAACCATTGAATGCCAGGTTTTCTTTGTATTGCACTTCGGCATAATCAAAATAGAAGGTTCCGTTTGGATTTTTAGAAATATCAGGATTATAAGTGAATGTAATTTGGTTTCCGGTTATATTCGTAAGTGTTCCATTATAATTTACGGGAACAAAATTATATTCATAGGTTCCACTATTAGATAATATGGTCTGATTGAAAGAAGGAACCTGATTGTTGGCTTTGATTTCAATCGAGTTTTGTTGAGATCTATACGCGACAACCTGTGTCCTGAATCTTACGACATCATTAGCCTGTATTGGTGAGCTGGTCGTAAAAGTCACCTTTTTTTCATTGTTGAAAGGGGTGTCTTCAACCCAGGTTCTTCCGACCTTCAATAGGTTTTTTTGATCGTTATTGACCACCTGGTAGCTATCATATCTTGTAATCATTTGGGCAGGCAGTGTTCCGTCAACCGTTGGAACTCTTTTTCCGGCCCCTTTGTCAAAGTTGATATAATAATATGAAAAGTCTTCATAGATGTTTTTCACACCATTACTTCTGTCCGTTCGCGTATCTCTTCTTTTGAAGCCGTTTCCGTTGCTGCTGTCATAAAGATTATATCCATTGGGACCTTGAGCATAGAACAGGGCATAGTCATTATCATTCCATACGCCATCATCTTCACCAACTACCTGAATAGAATTTTCCTGTAAGGCATCAAATCTCGGATCCTGATTGAATTCGGGAAGCATCACTCCGCCGTTTCCATAAATTCTGAAGTTTTTAGGATTTACAGAAGAAGGGTTGATCCCGTTATCTCTTAAAAATTGTGCTGTGATTTTAAATACTCCTGATTTATCAACTTTTATTTTGTAAAAGTTTCCGCTCGAAAGAGGATTGCCGGTAGTTCCAATTTTGTTGACCCCACCACCGGTATTAATTGATGCGGAAGATTCAGAAACATTGAAAGAAGACAATCTCAGTGTACGTCCTTTTACTGTTTTAAATAAAGCAACGCTGATACTGGCATATCTTTCTCCATCCAGCATATAATAGGAGACATCTGCAATATCATAATCAGGGAGAACACTTTTGTCAAGTTCAAACAAATCCTGGTTAGAAATATTTTCCCATACCAGGTCAGAAATTTTAAGCTGCTTTTCTCCAGTTTTTTGCTGAGTTGCTATAAAAACATTATTTTGGCTGAAAGAAAAACCTTCATTTTTGAAGTTGGGAAGATTTATTTTTGTGTCACCAAAATCTTGAATTTTAGAACCGTTCCATTCAATGGTGTTTCTTTGAGCGTAAAGTGTTGATGCAAAAGCGATTAAGTATAAAAGCGTTATTTTTCGTCTCATGTTTATTATTGAAATTGCTAAATTACAAAATAAATGAAAATTTTAGAATTAAATTGTCATACAATAAAATTAATTTGTTATCGTTTTTCAAAAAAATCAAATCTTTATTTGATTTATTGAATAATTTATTTTTTCTTTGTACTCTTGAAAATATTTATATCGACTATGAAAAAACTAAAGTTGTTTTCATTAATAGCATTAAGTTCTACACTTGCATTAACCAGTTGTGGCGGATCAGGAACCAGCAAAGGTGGCGGTACCAAAAAATTTGTCAGTAAAACGGGTTGGAAACCAAACGAAAAACAGGGTTGGTTTTTTGCAGGGAAGCAACAGAAGCAGAAGGGTTGGCCGGGAATGGTATATGTAGAAGGTGGAACTTTTACAATGGGATTAGTGAAAGATGATGTTATGCACGATTGGAATAACACACCGCGAAGAATGCAGGTGAGTTCATTCTTTGTCGGAGAAACTGAGATTACTAACTACGAATACCGCGAATACCTTACATGGTTGAAGTATGTATTCCCACCAAGTGACCCAAGTTTTAAGGAAATCTATAATGGTGCCTTACCGGATACCTTATTATGGGACAACAAATTAGCTAGAAACGATTATAATGAAACGTACTTACGTTCTCCGGAATTCGATTACTATCCGGTAGTAGGGGTTTCATGGACTCAAGCAAACAGATATTGCGAATGGCTGACAGACAGAGCGAATGAAAAAGCTTTGATGCAGGCTGGTGTAATTGCTAAAGACCTATATATCAACGAATCCAATAACCAGGGAGGAACTGCTTTCAACATGGATAAATTCAAATCGAATGATCCGGAAATGCAAGGATATATTAATGAAAAAAGAATGCAGCAGAAATCTGGTATGAAAACTACAAACCAGAGATTATTATCTGCAAACAGAGCTCCAAATTCTGCAATGGTACAGAAGTTCAGACTTCCTACTGAAGTGGAATGGGAATACGCAGCTCTTGGTATGGCTAAAAACAGAGAATATAATCAATACTTAGGTAAAAAACCTGAAATTGAAAAATTAAGAGGTACGAAAGGAAAAACCAGAGGGATGTTCCTTGAAAACTTCAAAATGGGTAAAGGTGATTATTCTGGTATTGCAGGATGGAAGAATGACGGATCTGCACAAACTTCTGATGTAAGACAATATCCATCTAACGATTTAGGAATCTATGGTATGTATGGTAACGTTGCTGAATGGACAGCGGATGTATACAGACCAATTATTGATGAGGACTTCAACGACTTCAACTATTACAGAGGAAATATGCCTCAGGCAGTAGTGAAAAACGGTGACGGAACTTATAAAATGATCGACGAAGGTACCATTAAGTATGATACTTTAGCTGATGGAAGATTAGTATACAAAGGACTTCCTGGACAATTCGAAAGAGAAACTATCGCTGACTACAGAAATTACAGAGACGGTGACAGACAATCTTCTTTAGAATATTACAGAGCTTCAGATTCTGCTTCATCTTTCGACATGTACAACTCTCCAAGAAAAAGATTTGTTGTAGATGGTACAGGTAGAGTAAAAATGCAAAAAGATTCTAAAGACAGAACTTCAGCAATGTCCAACGACATCAGAGTTGTAAAAGGAGGATCTTGGCAGGATACAGCATATTGGTTGGATCCGGGACAAAGAAGATATAAGAATCAAGGTAAGGCATATGGCTGGATCGGTTTCCGTGTAGCTCAGGATGCAAGAACTAATGATAAGAACAGAACAAGAAGATAATATTTATCAAAAAATACTTATAAAAAAACCTTTCGGATTTCCGGAAGGTTTTTTATTTTTGAACCATGAAATCGCTTGGGTTAAAAAGTCTAAAATACTCATGTAGATTTGGCGATTGCATATGACCTCTTAAAAATATATATATTTCCACATGAATATAGAACAATTTTATCCTTTGTTTTTACAGGCTGACAGAGTTACCATTGATAGCAGAAAAATAGCCCGAAATGATTTGTTTTTTGCTTTTTCGGGTGAAAACTTTAATGCTGCCACTTTAGCAGAAAAAGCCATAGATGATGGCGTTCTGGCAGTAATTGTTGAGCAGTCTGAATTTGAAAATAAAGATAAAAATATTTTCTATGTTCCATCCACGCTTGAGTTTTTGCAGCAACTGGCAATGTATCACAGAGACCAGCTGAGCATTCCGATTATCGGGCTTACGGGAAGCAATGGGAAGACGACGACAAAAGAGTTGATTCATGCGGTGCTTTCAGAAAAATTTAATGTTCAGTATACTTCAGGAAATTTGAATAATCATATCGGTGTTCCGCTGACGATTCTTTCCATTAAACCTGAACATGAAATGGCTGTGATAGAAATGGGAGCCAATCACCAGAAAGAAATCGAATTTCTGTGCACGATCTCAAGACCAGACTTCGGATATATTACCAATTTTGGAAAGGCACATCTGGAAGGGTTTGGCGGTTTTGAAGGAGTGATTAAAGGAAAATCTGAATTGTATGATTATCTTAAAATCAACCACCGAACCATTATTGTTAATGAAAATGATCCTATCCAGGCTGAAAAGACCGAAAACTATTCACCGAAAATTAGTTTTGGAAAAGAAGGAGCAGATTATAATTTTGAACCTTTTTCAGAGGAGCATTTTGTTGGTTTAATGTATAACGGTGTAAAAGCCGTTTCAAAACTGACTGGAGAATACAACTTTACTAACCTTTGTGCAGCCGCAAGCCTGGGACTTCATTTCGGGATCGGTTTTGAAAAGATAAAACATGCGATAGAGCAGTATACACCGACAAACATGCGTTCACAAGTCGTGAAAAAAGGCGACAGAACGTTGGTGCTGGATACTTATAATGCCAATCCGAGTTCGATGATCGCTTCATTGAATAACTTTGTCACTTTTGAAGGCAGTAAAACGATTATTATCGGCGATATGCTGGAATTGGGTGTTGAAAGTGAGAAAGAGCACCAGAGCATCTTAAAATTGGCTCAGGAGCTAAGTTTTGACCAGATTATTACAGTAGGGAAACATTTTAAAGCAGTGAATCTTTCAAACCTTGCTTTTGAAAATACAGCAGCATTGACAGAATACCTGAAACAACATGCAATTTCGTCTGAAAATATATTGTTAAAAGGATCGAGAGGGGTCGCTCTGGAAAAAATAATAGACTTTATCTAGTTTTTAATAAAGTAAGGAAACTGGGAGCCGGAAGAGGGGAGTTCTTGAAGGTGAATGAAGAGTTGTTCTCTTTTTTCAACTTCAAGAATTTTCATTTTTAAATGACTGATGTAGACAGCCGGGTATAGCCTCCAGCTTTATTCTTCCAGTTTCCCACTTCAATAATTATTTCTTAGAATTCCAGAATTCTTTGACAATAAGTTTTATATTTTTGAATGTGCTTGGAAAAACTTCATTCTCTATTTGTGAAATATCTTTCCAGGCTACTTCGGTAATTCCTTCTTCTATCTGAGGTTTAGATGTGTCTTCTCCATCGAAGAACATTTCAAACCAATGGGTGCACTTTAAAATCTTTTCACCATTCCTCTCTACATAAATATGGTAGGTAGTATTGATGAATTCTACCAGCTCAACCTCTTTCAGTCCGGTTTCTTCTTCAATTTCACGAACTGCAGATTCTTCTCTGGATTCTCCTTTTTCCATCTTACCCTTAGGAAGATCCCATTTTCCCAATCGTTTAATGAAAAGTGTTTTTCCTTCAGGATTATTGACAATGCCACCGGCAGCTTCTATGATTCTGAAGAGCTTTTGAAACTCCTGCCAGATCTCATCAATATTCTCACCAAAAACATTAAGTTCCTGCACAGAAGTATTCTCTAAAAGATCCAATGCCATCTCTAAAGTGGTATAATTTTCATACCCAATTTTTTTTTCGAGTTCTTCTGGATGCTTAGATATTAATAATTTTTTTTCGTTGACAAAAACTTTATACATTTGTAAATAGTTAAGAATTTAAATACAAAAATAAAAAATGAATTTAGAAGGACGAAAAATTATTGTCAATAAATCATCTAAAGAGTTATCTGAGTTGTTGAAGACCCCTGAAAATTATAAAGATTTTATGCCGGACGGTCTTCAGAAATTTGAAACCAGAGATAATGGTTTTAAGTTCGGATTACAGGGAATGCCTGAAATTGCTTTGAAAATAGATGAGGTAGACGATCAGAAAGCTGTTTTGAAATCTGCAAGTTCAAGTTTAGATTTCTCCTTAACGGCGACTTTAAACCCTATCAATGAAAACCAGACAGAGGTTCAGATGTTGTTTGAAGGAAAATTCAACCCATTCATCAAAATGATGGTAGAAAAGCCTCTACAGAACTTTATCAATACGCTTACCGATAAGATCGAAGCTTATAAATAATAAAAGCCATTGCAATCGCAATGGCTTTTGCTTTATGTTTGTTTCAGGTTTACCTATGATATGTGATTGGCTTCAATCATAGCAATCTTATGTAAACTATTTTCAGAATATTTTGTTTTGAAATTTTCACAAATTGTGGATTAAGAAATTTAACGTCATCTCTTTTGAGTACTATTTTATCAAAATCTTTCTTGCCAATGAGTTTTATATATTTTGTTGACAATAATGTCTTTTTCTTGTGATAAAAATTTTATTTTCGTGTAAAGAAAAATTATTTTGAGTTTATAATTTCAAAACTGCTCTTGGCAAATTCTTGGTAAAAGTCATCAAACAAAATATTCTTTGAAAAGTATTTTTCAAAACTCTTATATCCTTTTATCTTTAAAATCGGCATTTTTTCTCTTCTCCCCATCGATTCATTAATACTATATAAACAATCTATAAAGGAATTTATTTCAGTTCCAAAATATCCATATGAATTGAAAAAAGCTTTTCCAATTTCATAATAGACATCCAAATCGGTTCTGACTTTTGACAAGTCAATTTCTATAACCGGATTCATATTATCCATTGTTTCTCTAACTCCATTCAATAGGCAACATCCTCTTAGGTAATAATACTTTTGCTTATCATTTAATTCATACCATCTTATTTTTTCCCTTTTGTCAGTAAGAAGTTTAAAATTATCTATATATCCCTGATTATATATCCATAAAGGATCGTCAAGAACTCCTATAAAAACAATTTCTCTGTTTTTAATTAAAATATCCGAGACATTAAAATAATAATCGTTTTTAAAAGTTTCAAGACCTGTAAATGAAACTCTAATAATTATATCCTGCTTAGAGATTTTTCCGAATTGAAGATTAATAGACTTAATATCATCTCTTTTAATAATTATTTTGTCAAAATCTTTTTTACGAATGAGTTTTATATACTTCGTTGTCAATGACGCTTTTTCTTCTGATAAAAATTTTATTTCCATTTTACTGCTGAACTTGTTGGTATTTGTATAATTTTAGTATAATCATGACTAAAAACTAATCCCCAACTTCCATTTGGATGTTGAATAATTCTGCTTCCATTTAATGTAGTCCTGGGTCTGTCTTTTATTTTCCATTCTAAAGCTCCGGCCCACTTAGTATTATTTCTTACCGTTCCTTGTATTCCATTTCTTATTAGAATTGTTAATTCCGTTTCCTCCGGTATGATTTAATCCAAACGGATAATAGTTATTGGTATCGGTAATTTCAAGAGCGCCTGCGCTGTTTCTGGCGAAACTTACCCGTACTGAGCTGCGTTCGCAGCCTTCGTAAAAGCTTCTCTCTTACTTATCTGTCCAAATGGTCTTTGTACTAATAAATATAGATTTTTTTTAGTAAAAGCTACTGCACTGCAGTGGCTTTTACTTTTATTCAAGGACACGAGCGAGACACTCGTGTGAGTGGGGAGACAATTCTTTCTAATTACTTTGAAATATTATTTCATCATGATTTAAATTTAAATTATAGTCAAAAATCCTGTCTTGATTTATCCATGAATTTTTACCTATTAAAAGTCCTCCGGCAATAACGTAATATTTCCTGCCTACTGATTCTAATTCAAAAATTTTCATATTATATTTTAATAAATCTTTATCAATTTCCATAGATAAATGATCTTCTGGTATTTCTTTAATAATAATATTATCAATAGAAGTGGGTATATTCATATAATTTACGGCCCAAAACTCAAGATCAATATTATAACAATTATCTTTTGTATAGTCATCTTGATCAGGATATTTCCTTTCACTACGTATCAATAAAGACGAATGACTTACAATATAACCCCATATTTTAAATTTTCTATTTGAACAAAATATCATAAACTTTATTTTTTTTAATAAAATGGTGAATAACTGTGTAATATCTGATAACTACCATCAGTAGCTTTTCTATAAAAAATTGTTTTTTCTAATAAGGCAGGATTATTCATAATAGTATGCATCTCCCAATTCGTATAGTTTCTATATGTAAGAGGAGCTGTTGGATCAAATCTTGAAAAATTTATTTTTCCAAACCCCGTTGTATTAAAATGTATTTTATTGTAACTATTCATAGCGTCTAATATCTTACTTTGATTAAATCCTACAGAAAAATCTCTGTACGTATGAAATGAATTTTTTTCTGCGAAATTGAACAAATCATCACCTAAGCCTAATGCCAGATTCTTTTCTGTTTGGATTTCAGCATTTACAAGCCCTGGTTTCTTCACTACCATTGCTTGTCCGCCAGCTTAGAGATCCATTTTGAATTGTTGCGTCTCCTGTTTTCCCATTTCCAAATGCAGTCATTATATCTGCATATGCCTGAGTCTGTCCAAATGGAGTATAATTACTGCCACCACCTTCGCCCAGTCCTGTACCTAAATAGTTGGTAGCTTGTTTGGGTTTAGTAGATGATCCCAGAAAACCATAAGTCTGTCCAGAAGTATCAACAATATGCCCTGAATCATCTATCCACCTCCCATCAGGATCAGTTAGGGAAACAGGATTATTTGCTACATAGGCATAAGGGCTTATAGAAGAATAACTTTCCGCCAGTTGATCTAAGCCATTCCATCTTCCAAGATCGGACATATACTGCCGCCAGCCGTAGTCATGCATCCACGTTTCCTGAATTTCTTTGCCATTGTACTTATAGCTGTAGAAACTTCCGAAACCTGAATTGCTGAACGAATTTGAAATATGGTTTAGGCCAAGGGGATTTTACTGATATTTTATTACCAACATTATTAGAATTGTCAAAAATTAATAGTAATCATATTTTATTGCAAATATCCAGAACATAATGCATAGGAATACAAAGATTAACACAATGTTTCTTGATTCTTTAACAGTTTTTTTATTTGCATAAAAAGCATTAATCTTTTCTGTCAAATCATCATCACCTATTAACCAAGAATCAAAATATAAGTGACCATAGGCAACACCTATTAATATTAAATACATCCATTTCCCAATTTCAAATTTATTTCCCAAGAAAATAACTAAGGGGAAAACCAGTAATAAAAAAAGTACAAAACCTAAAGTGGCAGAAGAATAAAAATTTTTATTTTTATGTGTTTTATAATAAATATGTGTTTGCAAATAACACTCATAGTAAGCGTACAAATACGCATTTTTAATTTTATTCATAAAGTTTTTACATTAATTCTCAAGGTTTAAATAATCATAATGATTGCTACCTCTATTCATAGCTCCCCATGTCCATATATTCCAATAATTTACGTCAGTATTATCAATGCCCAAAGATATAGCAGGACCTACATATGGTATATATCCAGAAGCAAAACTTGCAATACCTCTTGATATATATCCTGGATGGTGAGATTCTCTGAATTGTTCAAATGAAATCAACAATCCCAATCTTGCAACTCCTTTTACAACTTTAGTATTATTCAAAGCATTGATAGTTTTTACATTTTTCAAAAACTTTGCACCTGAAATATATTTGTTCCCATTCAAATAGCCATTACTCCTATATAAGTTGTAAGTTCTGAAAATATTAGATGTTTTTATCATTTTGCCTGCATCTACGAGGTCATTTGATACTTGAGCAGTAGTTCCTAAAGTTAATCCAATTCCATTTGTGGTATAAGATTGAACTGTACTTGCATTATTTAATAAACCCCAATAATCATTGTTATTATTAGATAACATCATCATATTAAATTGGCCAACACCTTTAATCCCTGTATTAGGATCATTATAATCTGTCTACCATTTTAAAGTACCATTTTGGTTCACCAATTCTGCTGTTCCTCCATTTTTAAAAGCAGTCATTATATCAGAATATGCCTGAGTCTGTCCAAATGGAGTATAATTACTGCCACCACCTTCTCCCAGTCCTGTACCTAAATAGTTGGTAGCTTGTTGGGGTTTAGTAGATGATCCCAGAAAACCATAAGTCTGTCCGGAAGTATCAACAATATGCCCTGAATCATCTATCCACCTCTCATCAGGATCAGTTAGGGAAACAGGATTATTTGCTACATAGGCATAAGGGCTTAAAGAAGAATAACTTTCCGCCAGTTGATCTAAGCCATTCCATCTTCCAAGATCAGGCATATATTGCCTCCATCCATAATCAAAGAGTCCGGTTTCCTGAAGCTCCTTCCCATTGTACTTATAGGAATAAAGTCCACCAAACTTAGAATTGTTAATTCCGTTTCCTCCGGTATGATTTAATCCAAATGGGTAATAGTTATTGGTATCGGTAATTTCAGGAGTTCCTGCGCTGTTTCTGGCGAAACTTACCCGTACTGAACTGCGTTCGCAGCCTTCGTAAAAGCTTTTCTTTTACTTGTGTGTCCAAATGGTCTTTATAATGGTAAATATAACGGTTTATTATAGTAAAACCACCGCAATGCAGTGGTCTTTACTTTTCTTTAAAGAGCACGAATTAAACGCTCGTTCCAGCAGGATGACATTCAATTCTAAACGTTCTCTCTCATTATTTCACTTTATTAGCATCATTAATTATATAGTTATAAGGGAGTTTGGTTAAATCTTCATCATTCATTGATTGCTTTTTACTTCGTTTGACTCTTCAATAACATCCAAAAAATAATAGAAATCGAACAAATTTGTGTATTTAATTACATTGTTAGAGTATTCATAATTTCCTTCTGTATTTTCAATTTCAAAAAAAACTAATTCACTATCAATTTTTAAAGGTTGTTTCAGATAGATTTCAACTACTTCAGATTCATTATCGAAGGATCGAATTTGGCAAGATTCGTCATAAACTCCAATATAGTTGATTTTTATAACATTTTAATATCATAGTTTAATCCTTTGAAACACTAATTTTTTCATTTTTCATTAAGAATCTATATCCAAAAGGTAGTGCTAAATATCCCAAAATATCAGGACGTGCAAATGCAACATGATGATAATGAACCGTTGTTAAAGATTCGATATTATCATCGTAATCATCAGTAATTAACCACCATCCTGACATATTTTCAGGTGATTCATACCTAATCGCCTCTATATCTTTTCCTTCGTAAACTCCTTTAGAAATAACAACCATTTGATTGAAATTGGGAAATTGAGTAGGCAATCCAAAATGTGCACATATTTCCGACTGATTTCTAATAATTAAAATTGCAGTATCACAACCTTTATTGAATTCACTTCCATCAGAATTTATTTCATATATATCATAGAAATTTTCATCTAATCGAAACTGCAATAGCCACGAGTAATATGCAATATTCTCTTTATCAGAAATTACTGGTCTATTCTCAATAATATAATCAACAATAAATTTTATAACACTTAAATAATCATCTTGATCATTGATACCCTTAATTATTCTTATTTCCTTACCTATGTAAGACGTTAACCCTTTGGTTTTAATATAAACATTGTCATTTATGTTTATTTCAATTTCTTTATATATTATCATAATTGTAATTATATTAATTACTTATCTTTGGTAAAATACCTTGTTTTTTCATTCCTCCAATAATCCCACCTTGACTTGAGCTGCAAAACCTACAATGAGGGTAAAAGGTTTGAGGCCATCCACTTGGGATTAAAGCATTTGCAGGTTGATGATCTAAAATAAAATTACCTGATTTAGTCCCTGGACTTGTTTGTCCACATGTGTGGCAACCCAAACTATATCCCTGTTCATTAATAATTTTTCTTTCATCAACAGTAAAATTTCTACTTTTTCCATTTTTTGCTACAAGCCCTTCACCTGCGAAAGGTCCGGCATTTAATGTTCCATTTTTAGCTACTGCATTTTTTGAAATTGCTTTTGCTTCCTCTTTAAGAATACTTTTTTCTACAGCTAATAGTTTTAAAGCATCATCACCATTCTTTGTCAAAACTAACAGTGGTAATGCCGCAAGTTTCATCCCGGAATTATCCGAACCTGAAATCGCCATTCCTATTCCCTCAAAAAAACCAAAAGGATCACCAGGTCCTCCCATATATTTTATAGGACCATCAAAACAATGTCCACAAGTCCTTCTTTTCCAATCAAGATTACTTTGGGCATTCCATTCCTTCATGTAGGCATTTACATGATTACGCAGTTGCAATCCAAAAAGAAGACTACTGGTTCCAGACAATACAACCTCAGGAAGCTCAATTACTCCATCACTACCATTGCTTGTCCGCCAGCTTAGAGATCCATTTTGAATTGTTGCGTCTCCTGTTTTCCCATTTCCAAATGCAGTCATTATATCTGCATATGCCTGAGTCTGTCCAAATGGAGTATAATTACTGCCACCACCTTCTCCCAGTCCTGTACCTAAATAGTTGGTAGCTTGTTTGGGTTTAGTAGATGATCCCAGAAAACCATAAGTCTGTCCGGAAGTATCGACAATATGCCCTGAATCATCTATCCACCTCCCATCAGGATCAGTTAGGGAAACAGGATTATTTGCTACATAAGCATAGGGCGATGTAGAATGATAACTTTCCGCCAGTTGATCTAAGCCATTCCATCTTCCAAGATCAGGCATATATTGCCTCCATCCATAATCAAAGAGCCCGGTTTCCTGAAGCTCCTTCCCATTGTACTTATAGGAATAAAGTCCACCAAACTTAGAATTGTTAATTCCGTTTCCTCCGGTATGATTTAATCCAAACGGATAATAGTTATTGGTATCGGTAATTTCAGGAGCTCCTGCGCTGTTTTTTGCAAAACTTACCCTGGTATTTCCAAGGTGGTCGTTGTACTGGTAAATATAACGGTTTTCTGTGAAACTGTAAAAGCCTTGCGCTGTAGATACAAAATCTAATTTCCAGGTAGGAATACCGGGTATTACAGGTCCCAGACCAGCCTTATAGGCCTGTTCTTCATAAGCAGATTCTGTTCTACAGGTTAGACAAACACTTCCTTTATCCACATAATTATATTGGAAGCCATCCAGGTAATCCGTCATTCGGGTTGTCCCCGAACCTCTTGGAGGAGAACTAAAATAAGTCTTTCGAAGCTTTTCTCCATCGGCACTATACAGGTAGCTGATAGAGGTTGTTGTAAACTGACCGGTTGAATTGGTCTGTTTTATCCAGAATTCATTGGATAAATTCAGGTAATTATAGGCAATAGACTGAATATTCTTATCCAGCATATTGGTCATATTGCCATTCAGATCATAGGAAACAGGATTGTTTCCTCCTTCATAGCCTGTATCATTTAATGCATTTTCCAAAACCTTATCCAATCGGTTACCTGTATATTGGTATACCAGATCATCTACCAGTGTAGCGGTATTACCGGTTACCGGAAAAGCATTTCTTTTAAGGGTTTTGATATTTCCATTCAGATCATAGGTAAGGTTTTCGTTATAGTAATTATTAAATGGATTTGCTGAATTAGGTTCTGAATAAATGGCATTCTGTAACCTTCCTGTAGTATCATAGGAGTAATCATATCGTTTTAACACATCTTCTGATGCATTTTTCCAATCCACTTCTGTAATAGTCCCATTGAATTTACCAGGAGCGACATTAGGATTAACAGGACTGGCATACTTTATTGCATAGCCGAACAATTTTCCATTCAGATCAGAAGGATCATTGATTTTTGTCAGCCAGCCTCTGATATTATAGGTATAATCAATGCTCTGCAATGGCTGAGTGATATTGGTACCACCTACTTTTTTATTTTTTAGCTGAGAAAGCTCATTGTACTCATTCTGAGACAGAATTTCCTCAGGATTGTTATCCACCTGATGCTTGTGAAGCAGTAATCTGTTTTGGGCATCGTAGGTAAAAGTCTGGGTGATTACTTTTTCAACATCAGATTCCAGTCTTTTATGGTAGGTTTTGCTTTGCTTTGCCATGCCGGCAAAATCCAGGGCTGTTTCCGTCCTGGTATAGCCACCCAGATGGTTAGTGGAATGTCCACCTATAACCCGGCCTTTAAAATCATAGTAAATATAACTTTTTGTCCAGTTATCATCCTCAATGTTTTTGGTCAGGCTGATCACAGGAAGGCCCTTGGTACTCATCCCATTCTTTGGAGTGTCCTTGAGAACTTCTTCGCCTTGTATAGATTGAGGAACCACAGGCGAAAAGCTATATCCGGGATAGGTATCATAATAGTTTAAGGATAACAGCGTAACCCAGGTGGGAGACTTAGGATAGGTAAGGTCAGAACTACCATAATAGACATCCATACCCTGTCTGTTAAAAAATACAGAGTTTCCCCGGTCTACATTATTACTACCAAAAGTATTAGCTTCAGTTTGCTCTTGTGATCTTGTTCCTCCGGTATTTATCCCTGTATAAGCAATTCTTCCAAATTTATCATATTTGGTATACAGCCATTGTCCTTTTTCTTTCAGATTAGCATCCTGAGTTGCCACCAATCGGTTCTGTTTATCATACACCATATACTCCCAGTCTTTACCGGGTAGCTTTTTTTCTACCAACCTTCCCCAGTTATCATAGCGGTATTGATAGCACAGATTGTCCAGCGTTGAGGTGTTTATAGCTGCCTGAACAGCTAATGGAGGGAGTGTATATACGAGTTGCCCATATTCATTGTATATATAGTAAGTATCAATACTTTCTGTTCCTGTATTTTTCCTTACCAATATGGTCTGGCCTTTTTTATCCTTAAATACTTCAGATTTATTTCCATCTTCATCAACTATAGAGCTTTTATACAGGGTTCCCGGAGAATAGTTTCCGGATTGAGATAAGCTGCTTTCCGTTCGGCCTTCTGTCCAACTCGTTGAAATATTATATTTTTTAACCTCCCCGGCTGTATTGACATCATATCCAAAAGCAGTTGATTTTGCACTCCAATCATTTCCGGGAAGTAGTTGCTGTTGAATTCTCTTTAAAGGTGAGTTTTCAACTACATTTTCAGAGTAGATTTTTTCGGAACCGTATACATCTGTTTTGTTGTTCAAATGGGTGGGATAAATATTTCCGGACTGCGTTCCTTTTTGTGGTATCGGAAAGTAATCCTTAGTACGTCTTCCTAAATCATCATATTCAAAAAAGGAGACTATATCCTTCCCTGTGGGTGAGGCTTTTACAGCCACCTCCTGCATGGAGCGTCCAAGACCATCAAAATATGTAACGGTCTGAACCTGTTTTATTGAAGTATTCGTTGTCGCGGTAGGCTCAAGATAAACCCGGTTCTGTATATAATTTTCGGTGTTAGTCTGTGCCTGAAAAATACTGGTTACAAATAACAGTGACGATATTATTATTTTCTTCATCTGCTTAATTTTTATAGTTGTATTTGTATTCTTTTAAAATCATTCCTTTCATATCTAGGATCTGTATAAGCCTATTTTGGGAATCATATTTATAAATTTCCCGTATCCCGGTTGTTGGAGTGACTGTAGTTGCCCCAATTAGAGGATCATAAGTATATGTAGTGATCTGAAAGTCTTTTAATTGGCTATTGTTTCTAAAATCATCCAACGCAGCCAGAAGCTCTGATTCCTTAGAAGGATCCGCAGCATCTGAATCAGAAGCATTTACAATAGTTGCCATTAAACTTGATACCTGGGCATACGTTGCTCCTTCTATCTTCGCAATAGGAAGTTTTTTATTATAGCCAAATACTGTTGCTGTCACCATACCATCAGCGCCTGTATACTGAAGGATGTTTCCTTTTTCATCATACAGGTCTATCGTAGCTGTTTTTACTGCTGTATTTCCAATATTAGAAGAGATAATGGAAGTCGGCCTGGTAGAAGAAGAATTATTATATTGAGTCTCACTACGGGAGACCAGATTTCCATTTAATTTTCCCTCAACAACAACCGGAATATTCAGGATATGCGCATTGGAAAGGTTTGTATATCCCGTTTCAGGATAGGTAAATATTTTTTCCTCAATATTTCCCTCAATATTTTTTCTCGTTATTTTAGGTTGAAAATTAAAGCTTGTATATTCTGTTTCAGAGTTATCCGTTAAGGTTTTTCCATTTTCAAAATAAGATGTCGAAGTATTTACTGCTTTTTTTAACCATCCCAATTTTGAATAGACCCCACTACGAATTAAATAATCTGCAGCACCAGGAATTACATCAAAGGTATAATCAATCTTTTCAGATACTAGAAGTTTATTCTGATCGTTATAAACTTCTTTTTTATCCAATAACCCGCCATTGGTAATAGCATAATAGGGCCAGAATTTATCATTAACCCCGCCTCCTGTATATGGAATCTGAGGAAAATCATCCGGAGTCTGATAATAATATTTTATATATCCGTTGTTATCCTGGGAACTGCTCACCTTAACATTTTTATAAAGTGTGTAATATTCGGCGCGTTCATCTACTTCGGGATAGTACATATATCCGGATGATGAATTACTATCAGTGAAATTACTGTATTCATATTTTATAGTACTTACCGGTACAGACTCTAATCTACTTTTGTAGTGCTTGATGTTACCAATTCTTACACCTGCTCCGTAAGCGATATCTTTAAAAGGCAGGGGAAGATGTTCCAATTTCATAATATTAGCCATTCCTCTGCCTCCGGAACCTGTTATCTGGAGGGTGTAGGTTCCGGGCGAAAGGTCAAACTCTCTTGTGAACGTATTAGGTCCGCATGTAGCTCCATAAATTTGCCCACCTGCACCTTGTATAAAATAGTCTACATAAGTTGGCGTATTGGTATCCCAATATAAGGGCGGAGGAAATAATACATCTGTTCCAAAGGCTATAAATATTTTTCTTGTTTTAGGACCTGTAACGGTAAAATTATAGCTGGTAGATTGTTTGGTATTGTATACAATATCAAGAACTGAATCCAGGTATTGAACTTCAGGATCACTATAGCGATCCCCATACAGAATTGTATCCAGATAAGTACTGCTGGAGTGATCAAAATAAACTTGATGAGGCTCAAAATTATATTCAACAACTCCACCTGAAGGATTAATGATTCTTTTGAGGATTCCTATATTTTGAGGTCTGACATAAGTGGAATAATTGTAACATAAACTGTTTAAATCTATACCCGAAAGAGGTGGCGTCGGAACAGGAACATCTGCATATTCAAATTCCGTGGTTTCTGTAACAATGGAATTTTTATCAAGCTTTTTAACTTTTTTAAGGGACCTTTTAGATGTTCCATTCATAAACGGATCGCCATGAGAATAAGCATAACTTAATAATGAATACTCAAAGCTGTAACCTGAAATCAGATGGCTGTAATTATCCTTTAGCGTTATCTTATCCACCTGATAGGGATCATTCATCGTTCTCTCCATACTAGGATCATACACATAACTAATTTCGAGTTTCCCTACTCCTGGAGAGGAGATGGTCTTTAGCTTACAGATTTCGTAGGAGATTGTTGAGCTTCCTGTTTTATACCTGGTATCTTTTTGGTAGGAAAAATTAGCAACTTCACCATTATTGGAATCCTTTATTTGCGTTAAATAAAATGCGGATTTGTATACTTTACCACCAAGGGTAAAGTCATCCTGATTCTTATTACTTCTGCTAAAATCATTAAAAATATATTGTATCCCTTTTTCATCAATAATGGTAAATGATTGTACAATAAGAGTTGCAGTATTGTTTTCAGCGATATATGTTATCTTAACTTTATTTGAAGTAAGATTGATTAATTCAAAAGTATTATTGTCAATATTTCTTTTAAACCGGAACTTTCCTGATATTCCGGGAAGATTATAATAATAAATATCATCAAATGTATTCTTTATATACTTAGAATAATTTACGTCATCATATGCTTCATCAATCCCCGCAACAATACTTCTGGAAATAACACTCCCTGCAAATAAAGACCATCCAGTTCCTGTTTGGCTGGCTGGTTCATATTCGGAAACATTCATTGGATTATAGGAAAGTCCTATGCTCAGGTTGACATCTCCATTGTATGTTGGTAACTGTAATAACGGAATAGAAATACCGGGAATTCCTGATGCATTAGACATTGGAGAATTGACATAGGTGGATAAGGATGAAACGGAAGGCACCGGTTTAGGGAAATCCCCAAAACTAATTTCGCTTGCTTGCCCATATAATAAAGTGGTGGCAATGGTAATTCCCACCCATACTATTTTATTTAATATTCTCATTGTTATTTATTTTTTAATCAGCTTAGCATTCGCCGTTTTATCACTATCCGTTTTTATCACCACCAGATAAGCTCCCTGCACCAAAGCCTGCGTATTAATCTTAGTCACCTTATTCTTTGTTTTCAAGCTCTGAAGCTGTCTCCCACTCATGTCATACAATAAAATATCCGCTTCTTTAAAATCAAAACTGATTTCTACATACGCATAATCCGAAACAGGATTTGGATAAATCTTGATGTCATATTTCGGGATCAGCTGGTCAACTTGTTTGTCGCCCAGTTTTATAATCTTCCAGTTTTCTTTTCCTAATTCTTTGGCACTCGTTCCGGCTAATATAATCGAACCATCTTTGTTTAATTTCAGGTCCGAAAGTCTTTCTTCTTTTTGTCTCGATTCTCCGCTCACATGCTTTCTCCACTGCTCATTGCCGTTTCCATCCAGGTAAAGCATCCAAAACGTTTCATCATCTTTTTCTATCTTAAGCGTAGACGAAGGGCTTCCTTCCGCCTGAGTGTAACCACCCAACAAAATTCCTTTTGAAGATTGATCATCAGACGAATGAATAACGTTCATTCCCATTAGAATATCTCTTTTTCCAAAATTGTAAGATTTCTGCCATTGCTCATCACCTCTTTCATTCAAAGAGATTAACCACAGATCGGTTCCATCTTCAATACCTACTGATTTATTTCCCGATCTTTCCGATCTGGATTCTCCACCGATAATGAAACCGTTTGATGTTAAGGCTAAAGTTCTGATGTGATCATCACCTTTGCCACCAAAGTTCTTTTCCCATTCAACTTTACCGTTTTTATCCAGTTTTACGATCCAATAGTCACCTTCACCAAAATTGCCGCTGGCTTTTGGCATATGGCTGGTAGCTATTGAGGTCGATTTTGTACCAGACTGCTCTTTATTACTCATTACTGATTGCTGATTGCTAATAGCAGTGCTTCGGGAATAAATTCCCAGTAAAGCTCCTCCGTCTTTAGTAGGAATCATTTTTTCCACTTCGTCTAAACCTCTTCCTCCTAAAATAAGCTGAGAAAGTTCTTTCCCGTCTTTGTCAAGCCTGGTAACCAAAACATCTTTTGAACCATACCCTTTCAATTTAGAATCCTGAGCGGAGACGAAGGATCCGGCAATAAAAAATCCCAAATCCGTGGTTTGAATAACTGCCCGGGCCTCTTCATCCGAAGAGCTTCCCAACGTTTTTTGCCACAGTTCATCACCAAACTCATTGATTCTGATCAGCCAGATATCAGATCCTCCTTTCGAATCCTCTTTTTTATCGAGTCCCTTTCCTGAATAAGAAGTTCCGGCAAGCAGGAACCCACCATCCTGAGTGGTCACTGTAGCTGATAAATAGTCATGGTTTGATCCTGAGAAATACTTTTCCCAAACCTGTTCTCCTTGTTGGTTGAGCTTTACCAGATGAAAATCATAACCGTTATTGAGCCGCTGGCTGCTGGCATTTGACGATTGGCTTTTTGACTGGATACTACTTCCTGTAATAAGGTATTGTTGATCAATAGTTGTAGTCACCTGGCTTAAGAAATCCTGGGTAGAGGATTTGATGTCTTTTTGCCAAATTACGTCCTGAGAATATAGCACTGAAGTAGCACATAAGAATAATGCACCCGTATAGAGCTTTTTCATGGCTGTGTTGTTTGTTTATTAATTTTTTATTTCTTTTTCTGAGATCGCTAAGATATTACTTTTTATACCTCCCTTTGTTGAGAATTTTATACGTAGTTTAAAGTAGTATTGCAAAATTAATATGACAAAGCGACAGAAGGTGTCGCATTATATATGACAGACCGTTTTTCCGAAATAAAAACGTGTTGTTTATGAAAATGAAAGGGTAGAGGTCCATGATTATCCTTACTATTTCATTGACAGAAGTAGCAGGTTATTGGTAGAATTTAATGGTTTAATTAAGCGATCACTCCGGAGCAATGATCAGAAGTACTTCCTGTAGCGGATGAAAGAACATTTATTTCATTATTCATCTTTAAAACACCCATAAAAGCGAAGATCAATGCTTCTTTGTATTCGATGGTCTCTTTTTTGGGGATGATAATTTCAGATGTTGTCTTTGCTCTTATGGATTCAACTAAAAAAGAGTTGTAAGCACCACCACCGGTAAAAAGTATATCTTTGATCTCATTCTCATTGATAACTTTCGAAATCTGTTGAGCAATATGCTCCGTAAAAGTGGCTAGTGAATCTAAAGGATCTGTATTTTCAAGGATTGGAAATACAAGTTGATTACACCATTCAATACCCAACGATTTAGGGTGAGGATGGTGATAGAAATCCAGAGCATTGAGTTGTTTTAATACTATTTCATTGAGTTGACCTTTTCTAGCCATCTCACCGTTTTCGTCAAAGGTTTTATTCAGCTGCTGAGACAATCTATTCAATACAATATTAACAGGAGAAATGTCAAAAGCAATTCTTTGATTGCCGGATTGTAAAGAAATATTAGAAAATCCGCCCAGATTAAGGCAGGCATGATATTCAGAAAAAAGAAGCTGATCACCTATAGGTACAAGAGGAGCGCCATTTCCCTCCATCAGCACATCCTGGCTCCTGAAATCATAAATAACAGGTAAACCGGTTTCTAATTTAATAGCCCTTCCATCACCTATTTGTAGCGTAAATTTTCTTTTCGGTTGATGGAAAACAGTATGGCCATGAGAGGCAATCAGATCAATATTCTTAAGCTGATGCTTTTCGATAAATTGTTGAACTTGCTGTCCAAGATAAAAACCATATTCAGAATGAAGTTCCAGCAGTTCATCTGCTGACAGATAAATAGAATTTTTAAGCTTATTTTCCCAATCAACAGAATAGGGCAGGGTTTCTGCTTTCAGGATCTGAAATGTCCATTTATCCTGCTTTTCAAACTCAGCAAGGCAAATATCCAAACCGTCTAAGCTTGTACCGGACATCAATCCTATAGCCAGAGTTTTCATGATGATGGAATTTATTTTTTGTTTTCAGAAATTCTTTTCGAACTGAAGTCTCCTGAATTGTTGTAAAAAGTATATTCGGAAAAGTCGTCTTTGGCAGTCATCCCATTGGCTCCTACCAGAGTAGAACCGTCTTCCATCGTTACATAAACCGTATCTTTTGTATAGATCCTGTTTTTTCTTTGATCCCAATAGACGCTTTGCATGGCAAACTTCTGCCCTTCGTTGGTAGTAATCCTTACATCGCCTTTTGCCTCATAAAACTTTTTGTAATCGTAAAATTTAGCATATTTAGCTTTAATGGTTCCGGGTACCTTAGGTTTTTTCTTGTCAAAAAACTCAATGTTGATTCCTTTTCTTGCTATCGTATATGCACTGTCTATAAGTTCATATTTTTCTATAATAGGAGCTTTGGCTTTCAGGGTTACAAAGCCGGAATCACGCTGCACGATATAGGCATTATTAATAATCTGTGAAGGAAAGTTTTTACTTTGGCTTCCATTTCTTTTCGTAAGATCTTCTTCACAGGATGTCAATATAAAAAATATAGCACAACTAAAAAGGCATGCTATATTTTTATATGATATTTTTTTTGAAAATTTCATTCTAGTTATAAAGAGCTTTTCTGAACCACTTATCAGCAAAGTTGAAACCAATTTTAAAGTTAATGAAATTTTGGTTGATTAGATTGTTTTGAAGCGTTCCTCTCTTACCAAGCTCTATTCCAAGTTCAAGACCACTCATTCTTGTAATACTGCTGTTTTTGAAAGGAAGCATTACCCCTGCGGTAATACCAAATTTATTGATGCTTTTACCATTTGGATCAAGTTGTCCGTCTCCGTTGATGGAAAGATTTCCTCTTTCATAGAAAGCCCCATATCGGTAGATTACTCTTGAAAAATAGCTTCTGAAGTTATTATAGTTTGGCAAGTACCATCCTCCGGCAGAAACTCTGTAGCTGTCCTGGAATTGTCTTGTCTGGCCAAAATAAGTAATCGTTTCTCCTTTTTTATAATCAACCTGACCGGAAACAAACCAGTGGTTTTCACTTCCATATCCAACCCCTAAGGATGCCTGTAATGGAAGAAGGTTTTTAGAGCTTGTGCTCTTTTCCTCAAGGATACTTTGGTCTACTTTATTTCCTGCTGTATCAGTATATCTGTAAGTACTATTGGTATAATCAGTAGTCATATTACTGCTGTTCCCAAAAGTAGCAGTTGCTCCTATTGTTAATTTCTTATCCGTACGGGTATTCAATTTCTGATAACTGGTACCTAAGGTGAAATTAAAGTTTCTTACCCTGTTTTTCATCTCATAACCATTGATGTACTCTGAATTTGAAGTACGGAATTCATTAAGGTCATACAAATCTCCAAAATAAAGATTAGCTCTCGCTCCTACAGCGAATTCCTGATTGATCTTATAGGATACAGCAACCTGTGCAGTATTTAAAGTACCACTTCCGTTGAATCTATTCTCATAAAGAGTCCCGTCATCTAATTTTTTTTCAGTGACAATATCATAAGCTTTAGAACTGTAAGGCTGATATGATAGTCCCATTTTCACTTTTGAAGAAATAGGGAATGCCAAAGCAATATTAGAAAGATACGTAGAATGCTTTGTAGATTTCATATCGTTATAATTCGATTTGAAATAATTGTTTTCGTTGGTAGCTTCCAGCTTAATGCTTGTCAGTTCGAAGTTGGTGTTATTTGCGGGGTTCGCAAAATTAAAACTGCTGGTAAAGTCACTTATAAAAGCCGTTGATATCCCTCCCATGGAAGCAGTTTCGATCGTATTATCATATTTTACATCTCCAATTCCGTATGTTGCATATGGTGAGTTGCTTAAACTCTGTGCATTTAGAAAATATCCAACTGATATGAATGATACTACAAAGATTTTTTTCATTCTTTATTTTTAAAACAATGCGCAAATATCTTAAATATTAATGAATTGTAAAAATTATATGTGGTTAAAGTTTGTTAAGGCCTTATTTTTGGAGGAAAAATGCAATTATTCCTGATAAAAAATGTAATTAAATGAAGATAAAAAAGGACCGTTCTATTGCTAAAAAACGGCCTTATATCTTTTTATATAGAAGAAAAAATTAAATTACCTGCAGTACAGATCTGCTATGGCTGAAATTCTCAAAACTGAATTTCCCATGATATTTTCCCATTCCCGAAGTTCCAACACCTCCAAAAGGTAAATAATGAGAACCTACATGGATGATGGCACTGTTGATTTCCGCATCACCACTGGTTGTCCGGTTAAGAACATCCTGTGCAAATTCCTGGTTTTCTGTGAAAACATACAAAGCAAGAGGTTTCGGACGGTTATTGATCTCCTCCAAAGCTTCATTGATGTCACTGTATGCCATAACCGGAAGGATAGGTCCGAAAATTTCCTGTTGCATCACCTTGTCATCCCAATTTACCTGATCCATTAATGTCGCTTCAAAATGTCTCGTTTCAGGATCATAGCGCCCGCCATAAACTATTTTTTCCGGGGCAGCTTCCAGGTAGCCGGCAAGATTTTTAATCTGTTGTTTGTTAACAATTTTACCTATTTTTCCTAAGGACCCGTCCGGGTAACTTTCCTTTAAATAGGCTTTAAATTTTTTAATAAAATCCTCCTTTACCGATTCATGGACATAAATATAATCAGGAGCTACGCAGGTTTGCCCGCAGTTGATCCATTTTCCGTAGGATATTCTTGCCACCGCCTTATCTAAGTCTGCATCCGAATGAACAATGGTAGGTGATTTTCCGCCGAGCTCAAGCGTTAAAGGAATCAATTGTTCTGCTGCGGCTTTCATTACTATTTTTCCGACATTCGGACTTCCCGTAAAGAATATATAATCAAAAGGAAGGCTCAAAAGCAATGTGTTTTCCTCAATGGCCCCTTGAACAACAGCTACATAAGATTCATCGAAAGACTCTTTTACAATATTTTCAAGAACCTGTGCAACATGAGGTGTATTTTCTGAAGGTTTAATAATTGCAGTATTTCCGGCAATTAAAGCACCGATAAGAGGACTGAAGGTCAGTTGTACAGGATAATTAAAAGGTCCGATGATATAATTGACGCCATACGGTTCATACATTATCTTACTTACTACTTTTGCTCCGGAAGGATGAGGTTTTGATTCTACCGGTGTCGGAACAGCCCAGGCATCGATATTTTCTAATAAATAATCCAGCTCACTGAGCACAATCTGGATTTCCACATATTCAGCTTCTTTTCTGCTTTTCCCCAAATCAATATCCAATGCCTCACAAAGAGCATCTGTATAATTGACAAATACTGTACGGAAATGTCTCAGTTGCGCCTTACGGAATTCAATATCTTTTGTTTGATTGGTTTTGAAGAAAGCCTTTTGTTTCTGGAAAATATATCTTATTTTTTGTTCGGATTCTTTATTCATTATTGCTTGTTATTTTGTGATTAAATATTTTAGAGACTAATACAACAATTTCCCTAAAAAGTATTTGCAAATCTATCGTGAAAAATTAAATTGCCTGCAGTTTAGTTTTTAATTTTACTCTAATGATATTATAGATATAGCCTATAAAGCGTCCTGTTACTCAGAAAAAGATAAGTAAACAAACTTTCCGGATATTAAATACCGTTTAATTTGAAAAAAATAAAATAAGATTTTTTTATCTTTGAAACATGAATTGGGAGAACATCGCCGGACAGGACAATCTGAAAAAACTTCTTCGGGAAAGCATTGCTGAAAACAGGGTAAGCCATGCCCAGCTTTTTGTAGGAAAAGAAGGATATGGAACATTGCCTATGGTATTAGCCTATGCAAAGGAGATTTTAAGCAAGGAAAATGAACATGCTGCTTCCAGGGTAGAGCATCTGAATCATTTGGATCTGCACTTCAGCTTTCCTGTTTTTACAGATAATAAAAATTCATTAAGCAAAAACAAGTTTGATGAATTCAGAGAAATGATCCTGGAATCTCCTTATGCCAGTTATGATGACTGGACCGCATTTCTGGAATCTGAAAATAAGCAACTTTTTATTTCTGCGGATGAAATCGATGACCAGAATCAAAAATTCGCCTTAAAAAGTTATGAAGGCGGAACCAAAATCCTCATTGTCTGGAGAGCAGATAAGATGAACATTGCAGCTTCAAATAAATTTTTGAAATTTTTGGAAGAACCACCGGCAAAAACGGTTATTCTTCTCACCGCAGAAAGTACCAACGATATACTTCCTACTATTCTTTCCAGAGCACAAATCGTAGAAGTTTCCAGAATTGATGATGAGGATATCAAAACTTATCTTAAAAAGAATTTCTCCGTATCAGATGAAAAAGCAAGAGAAGTTATTCATGAAGCCCAGGGAAATCTTAACGAAGCCATTAAACTGCTGAATTCAGGAGATAAAAGTAACGAATTTGAAAAACTTTTTGTACAATGGGTTCGCGATGCATTTATGGTTAAAAAGAAACCTGAATACCTTAGAAGTATTATTATCTGGGCAAGAGAAATTGCAGGATGGAACAGGGAAAAGCAGAAAAATTTTCTCAACTATTGCTCAGAGATTTTCAGATTGGCGCTTCTTCAGAATTATCAGTCTGAAAATTTAGTGTATAAAAAGATCGATGCCAATGGATTTAATTGGGCAGGATTTTCAAAATTTATCAGTGGTGCCAATATTGAAAGCATCTTAGAAGAAATCAGTACTGCCGATCTGCATCTGACCCGAAACGGAAATCCTAAAATAGTATGGACAGATCTTGGAATTAAGCTCTCAAGATATATTCATAAAAGCTCATAAATATAAACTCCAGTCGTATGACCGGAGTTTTTTTGTGATTAAAATTTTAAAAGCCATTAAATATAAGCCTTTTCAATAATTGTTTATTATGTTTTTAAATATTTTGAGTTTTTTTTAATTTATTTTTATTAAATGGTGTTTTATTTGTTGCTTTTATATTTTATGATGTACTTTTTTCAATAGAACCTGTCTTTTATAAATAATAAATTAAATCTATATTAAAAAATCAATCAATCGTTTGATCTTATTAAAAACTTATGTAAATTTGCGCCCTGAAAAAAGAATAGTGACATGATTTCAAAAGAAGAAAATATATTATTCGCAGCCGAAAAGCTTTTTGCTGAAAAGGGGTTTGAAGGAACTTCTACCAGAGAAATAGCAAAAGCGGCGAATGTAAATATCTCTATGATCTCGTATTATTTTGGTTCAAAAGAAAAATTGTATGAGAAATTAGTTGAGTACAGAATGAATGAAGGTCAGTTTTTTTCAAAAGATCTTTTGGGAAGAACGGATATCAACGAATGGCAGAAAATTGAAAAAGTAATTGATCAGTTTTCCGGCAAAATAAGAACTCAAAAATGCTTTTACAGGATTATGCAGAGGGAACAATTGCACACCAAAAACCCTCAGATTGTAGAATTTTTGAAGCAAACCAAAATGGGATTTCTCTCTATGTATTCCCAGATCTTGGAAAGCGGACTTAAAAATGGCGTTTTTACGAAAAACCCACCCATCTATCTGATTCATTCTACAGTAAGCGGAACTTTATTTTATGCATTTAATGCAAAAGAAATGTACAAAGAGTTCCTTAATGATACAGAAGAGGAAGACGTTTTTGACGAAAAATACTATACAGAACTTAATAAACATATAAAATATTTACTAAAAGACCTTTTAGGTTATGAAGAGAATAAATAACTCAGTGATTGCATTATCACTATTCGTAGGAATAGCAAATGCAAATGCTCAGGAGAAAAAGACCCTTTCTCTTGACGAAGCTGTGCAGCTGGGAATCCAGAACAGCAAGAATCTCAAGATCGATGCAGCCAAGATCGAGGAGGCTACCGCTGATCTTTTGGAAGCTAAAAACAGACAGCTTCCGGAATTGAAAGTTTCAGGAAGCTATATGTATCTTCCGATAAAACCCAATGTTGATATCAAATTACCTGGGATGTCAGGTGGAGCAGGAGGCCCTGAGGTTCATCAGGTTCTTTATGGTTCTGCCAACCTGAGTGTTCCTATTTACAGCGGGGGAAGAATCAAGTATGGTATTCAATCTGCAAAATATCTGGTAGAAGCTTCTAAGCTAAGTACAGAAAATGATAAAATTGCGATTGCTTACAATGTAGCTCAGGCTTATAATAATTTGTTCAAAGCCAATCAATCCATCAAAGTTTTTGAAGAAAACCTTTCTGCTTCCCAAAAGAGAGACGAAACTTTCCTTAAAATGGAAAATAACGGCTTAATCGCAAGAAACGACAGATTAAAAGCTAACCTGCAAACTTCAAATATTGAACTTCAGTTACTGGAAGCTAAAAACAATTACAATATTGCCAATATCAATATGGATTTGTTGCTAGGTCTTCCTGAAACCACAGAACTTGAAGTGGATCAGAATTATATTGAAGAAGGTTCAGAAGTGAAACCTGTAGACTTTTATGTTAATGAAGCCAGAGAAAACCGTAAGGACTTACAGGCTTTAGCTCAACAAAGAAAGGCTGCAGAATTGGGAAGTAAAGCTGCAAAAGCAGAAAACCTTCCTTCAATAGCGTTTACTGGAGGATATGTGGCGGCAGACATTCCCAAATTCCTTACCGTATACAATGCACTCAATGTGGGAGTTGGGATTTCTTACAACTTATCCAATATCTGGAAAGAAAATTCATCACTGAGACAATCACAGGCCAGAGAAAAGCAATTAGCGGCTAATGATGAATTACTGAATGATAACATTAAGCTGGATGTCAACAGAGAATATCAAAACACAGATTATTCGAAGAAAAGAATTTCTGTGTATGAGAAATCAGCTGAACAGGCTAATGAAAACTACAGAATCACAAAAAACAAATATGACAACGGTCTTGCAACCATGACAGAACTATTGGATGCAGACGCAGCTCAGATTTCAGCTAATGTAGGCGTGATCAATGCAAAAGCAGATGCCGTATTAGCATATAGAAAACTATTACAAACAACAGGAACTTTAACAATTAAATAATCAGATCGAAACCAAAATGGAAAATAATAATACACAGGCAGTTGAACCTAAAAAGAAAAAAAGTTTAGTTTTTCCAATTATTTTAGCAGCTGTTGTAATCGGAGGAGGAATCTATGGTTACAGAGCTTACACATACGGACAGTACCATGAGGAAACGGATGATGCTCAGATTACTTCCAATATGTCACCGGTAATTTCTAAAATCTCCGGATATGTAGCTGAAGTAAAAGTAAAAGACAACCAATTCGTGAAGAAAGGGGATACTTTGGTTATTTTAGATAACAGAGATCAGAAAATGACGCTTGAGCAAGCTCAGGCAGCTTTATCTACCGCTAAAAGTAATATTTCAAATGCACAGGCAACGACCACTGCCACTTCAAAAAATATCAGTTCTTCTGAAGCAGCAGTAGTAACTGCAAATGCTCAAATAGAAGCGGCAAAAGTAAATGTTTGGAAAACCTCTCAGGATTTGAAGAGATATGCCAATCTTGTAAAAGATCACTCTATTACAGAACAGCAATATGAGCAGGCGTTAGCAGCGAAACAGTCTGCAGATAAGCAATTACAGGTTTTGGTTGATCAGAGAAATCAGATCGCTCAGCAAACTACCATCGCATCTTCTCAAACGGCAGCGAGTTCACAACAAATCAGCGTTGCAGGATCTGTTGCCAAGCAGAGAGAAGTAGATGTAGAAAATGCGAAGTTAAACTTATCCTATACTGTAATCCTGGCTCCTGAAGACGGATATGTAGGAAAAGTATCTACGCAGGCAGGTCAATATCTGCAAGCCGGATCACAATTGTTTGCTTTGGTTAAAAATGATCAGAAATGGGTAGTGGCAAACTTCAAAGAAACGCAGGTTGATAAAATGGTAGAAGGGCAGAAAGTAAAAATTGAAATTGATGCTTTCCCTGACAAAGATTTTGAAGGAGTAGTAAGCTCATTCTCTCCTGCTACCGGTGCTACCTTCTCTATCCTTCCTCCGGACAATGCAAGTGGTAACTTCGTAAAAGTTGTACAAAGACTTCCGGTAAAAATCGATTTTGTAAATCTTGATAAAAATATTGCAAAAAGATTGAGAACAGGAATGAACGTGAAGGCAGAAGTTTCCCTGAAATAATATTTAAAATTGTTAAAAGTCAATTAACGCGTTATCAATAGTAAATCAGCTTTGCTTTCAGTTTAAAACCTGACTGCTTTAAAGTTCACTATCTATTGACATCGTAAAATTCACAATTGACTTTTTTACATCGTAAAAAAACTATGCAAGATTCATTAGTAGAATATGGAGCCCGAAGAGTAATTATTACGATTACTGCGATCCTTTGTGCCCTTCTTGAGATTGTGGATTCCACGATTGTGAACGTTGCCCTGAACGAGATGAAGGGTAACCTTGGAGCCACACTTTCTGAAGTGGGTTGGGTGATTACGGCATATGCCATCGGGAACGTAATTATCGTACCGATGACAAGCTGGCTTTCACAGCAGTTTGGGCGTAGAAATTATTTCGCGGCATCCATCATTATATTCACAATATTTTCATTTTTATGTGGAAATGCAACGAATATCTGGGAATTAGTATTCTTCAGATTGATGCAGGGAATCGGTGGAGGAGCCTTATTGGTAACTTCACAGACCATCATTACGGAGTCTTATCCGATTGAAAAAAGAAGTATGGCTCAGGCGATCTATGGTTTGGGGGTAATTATTGGTCCAACCTTAGGCCCGCCATTAGGAGGGTATATCGTTGACAATTTCAGCTGGCCATATATTTTCTATATTAATATTCCAATCGGGATTGCAGCAACTTTAATGACCTTACAGTTTGTGAAAAGTCCGAAATATGCCGAGAAACGTAAGGTTTCCGATGTAGACTGGATAGGAATTGCTTTATTGGCCATAACAGTTGGCTCATTACAGTTTATCCTGGAAAGAGGGCATGAAGAAGACTGGTTTGCCAGCGGAATGATTGTAGCATTTACTATAGCAGCTATTTTAGGATTTATATTATTCCTCTGGCGTGAGCTTACCTTTAAGTATCCGATTGTTGAACTCAGGGTGCTTAAAAACAGTAATCTAAGAATCGGAACAATGATGTCATTTGTGTTAGGATTTGGGCTGTATGGTTCGACATTCATTGTTCCTCTTTATACACAAAGTATTTTAGGATGGACGGCACTTCAGTCAGGTGCGTTGATGATTCCTGCAGCATTGACGACGGCTTTCATGATGCCTATCATTGGTAGATTGCTGGCAAAAGGTGCAAAACAACAGATCCTGGTATCCTTAGGATTGTTTATCTTCTTTGTCTACAGTTTCTGGGGATATAAAATCCTGACTCCTGATACCAGTAAAGATGCCTTTTTCTGGATGCTGATTGTAAGAGGAGCCGGACTGGGATTATTATTCATTCCTATTACGTCCTTATCATTGAGTACTTTAAAAGGTCAGGAAATCGGGCAGGGTGCTGCCTTTACCGGAATGATGAGACAGTTGGGAGGATCATTTGGTATTGCCGCCATTACAACATTTATTGCCAATGCAGGACAAAAGTACAGGCTGAATCTGATTTCTCACCTGGATGAAAACAGCTTTGAAGTTCAGCAGAGACTCGCCGCATTAAAAGCAAGCTTTATTGCAAAGGGAATGACACCTGATGCAGCAATGAATGCCGCTTATAAAATGCTGGATATGTCAGTAACTAAACAGGCAACTGTTTTATCTTATATGGATGTGTTTCTTTACCTTGGAATAATATTCTTAATATGTATTCCGTTTATCTTATTTATTAAAGAAAGAAAAAGTAAAGAAAAAATAGATTTGAGTGAAGCCATGCACTAAATTTAAACTTAACCTCCGAAGTATTTCGGAGGTTTTTTATGACTTTAAAATATAGAACTTTATCAGATTCTCAAGAGTTATTTTTGATACATACTGGAAGTTAACGAATTAACAATAAGTTCGGATCTACTGTATTTTTTCATTCTCTGTAGAAATAAATTGTTTTTTTTGAATAAAAACTAATATCACCTGTTGGAGAATTTATTTATTTTCTTTAGCTTTACAGTACCAAATGCAAAAAAAATATGAACCCATTCCCTCACTCTCAGAATGCCTTTTCAAAAGGCAAAAGCCGGAGCAGAATACCTCATTTTTACCATAATACCGACTGGTAGATCAGGTTGACTTTTACATCGTGTTTATTCGATGGTATTTTATCCTTACAATATGGTAAGGTTTTGTTCAGACAAATAAATCATAACAAATTGCATAGATGTGCCTTAAGATTTAAAATCTGTGAAGGGTAAAACAACAGATGATGATTGAATAATTCTTTATTCGTCACTATGGAATACCATTTTTATCAGTTAAGATTCTACAAAAACACTTACAAAACTTAACCATGAATAATATACAGTTACCGGAAACCTTTTTAGCATTATCCGATTTCAGAAAAAACGATATTTATCTTCCTGAAATGGATCAGGATCAGATTATTTCAGATTTTTTCCCGGGAACTTTTACAGAATTAACCCAGCGGCTTTCAGATATTACAGGAGCATTTTATGGAGGTTTACTCTCGCAGGCAGGAAGGCTTTTTGGCCCCGACTCCATCGAGCAGCTTTCCCGTGCATTTATGTACGACCTCGGATCCAAAATGGCCACAAGAAATCTGGAAACAAAACCAGGCTTACAAGTTGGGATTCCGGCAGCAGCAAAAGTCCTTATTGGAGCAATTTTTACATCCAGTCCCGAATATAGTTTTGAGTTTAAAGAATTAAATGATCATAAAGTTGATATGTTGATAAAAGGAACAGACCGGTACCATAGAATTACACAGGCTCTTCAGATTGCAGACCTGTTGAAATGGCCTGTTATAAAACCTTTTGTCCAGGGAGTATGCGATACTATGGGGCTGGATGTTTTACTTGATATCCGGGTTCTGAAACTTGATCCGGATAGCTCATGTATCTACGAAGTTAAAGTAACAGAAAAATAAAGATTTAAAGATTATTACATTAAACATCAGTAGGAGCGGACTTTAGTCCGCTTTTTATATTAAAAAATGCCACCGGCTTTAGCCAAACGATGCAATAAAACCTTGTATTACACATCTCGGAACCCTCATTGAAATTGGTACAATAAAGGACATCGAAGAGTTCAGCGCCCTTTATTCACCAATACATTTTATCTGATTTGTTTTGTCCATTCAATACCACTAATGTCAATCAGTTTCAGCATATGGATTTCATTTTTTTGAATAATATCATCGATATTGATACTTACATCAGCTTTTGCACCAAGAGGAATGATAAGACTATGTTTACCCGGTTTTACTTTGGCTACGTAATGGTTCCTAATCTTCTCCTTAGAAAACCCTGAGAGTTCCTGAGGGTTGAGTTCCTTTAAGATATTCCCGTTTTTGTCCAGAATATGGATTCCGATCAGGAAAGACCCGTAAACATCAGCTCCTTCAGTTCTGTACACTTCAAAGGTTAAATCCGAATTATTATGTGAAATATTGGAAATCTCGACTTTTGGCTTTACAGATTTATTATGCAGTGTTCCCCAAACTCCACCGTGAAAATACTGATTCGTGTACAGCGTCAGTCCAAAAATAAGAACAGACCCGGTCAGTACAAAGGTTTTCATATTAGAAACAGGCAGCATTCCTGATCCCACCCACGGGAACCATTTTGTCCGGGTGAAAGGCTTGTTTTTCTGTAGAAAATAATGATCAATGGAGTAGTTGCTACTTCCCGTAAGAAACAACACAAAACCTCCTGCAATTCCCAGTACACCAATCTGCCATTCATCCACACAGGTTGTTCCCAACCAACCCGATCCCAGAAGGATTCCCAGAGCAAGACTGAAAATTCCGATACTCATGAGTCTGGTGAATAATCCCAGAATAATAAATAATCCTACAATAGCTTCAATAATGGTAAAAATCATCATGGACCTTTGTAATGCATCCGGATGGGTAACAAGATATTCGATGATCGGTTTTATTCCTAAAGCATTAGGCAGGAAATGATTGAATTTTTCCCCGATATATCCTTTCTCATCGGGAATTAATTTGTTTTCAAGGACAAGTCTGCGCCAGAACGCTGAAAAATAAGTCCATCCGATTACCATGCGGAGGGATAAAGTATATAAACCGGCCAAATCAGAAGACTGGCTATTAAGAGTATGTTTCATTGAATTTGAAATATTTTTACTGTAAAAAATTGATTTTGCTTAGCTTAAAATAGGTTTAAGCCAGGCTCACTTTCAATCTTTTAAATAAAATATATTTCGGAGGACTGTTTCCCGTAGTATATCCTGAATACTCATTGAAAAATGCCTTTCCTTTCGTATTTTTTGCAATAGAATTCGAATAGAAGAACTCTTTATGCTTTAATTTAATTTCGGATTTTGAAACGGAAACTTTGGATGAGGTGGTAGAATTGACATCACATTGTATAGAAAATCCTGATGTCGTTTTTACCTTATTTAAACCACTGATGTATTGAATGTCAAAAATATCAAGAACATCTCTTTTTACAGAACATGGTGACAAGGAGAACACCAATATAGACATCAAAATGATGGCTTTATAGAACTTTATATGGATTCTGGTGTCTGACATTGCTGCAAAACTACACTTTATTTTAGTTTGGAAATCAATAATTTGAAAAAAAACAATCTTTATTGGTCTGAAATAGGATGAAAAACAATAAAAACTGTTATTAAAATAGCCTACTGACTAACAGTTGTCATCATCCTGTCTTATCTTTACATTATTAAACTTAAAAATAGGATATTGCAATGAGTTATTGTTTAGCCATAGATCGGATGCAGCCGGAAAGCAGAAAAGAACTGCATAAAAATTACCACGATAATTACTATGGATTTCCGATTCATGATGATAATGAATTATTTGGAAGACTGATCCTGGAAATTAACCAGGCTGGTTTGAGCTGGGAAACTGTCCTGAAAAAGGAAGAGAGCTTCAGAAAGGCATATGATAATTTTGATATTCAAAAAATTGCAGCGTATACCGAAGAAGACCGTGAACGACTGCTGAGTGACAGCGGAATCATCAGAAATAAACTGAAGGTAAACGCAGCGATTGAAAATGCCAAAACCATTCTTGAGTTGCAAAAGGAATTCGGATCATTTGAAAAATGGCTGGAACATCATCATCCTAAAACACTTACGGAATGGATGAAACTCTTCAAGAAAACATTCAAATTTACAGGAGGAGAAATTGTCAACGAGTTTTTAATGAGCACAGGATACCTGAAAGGAGCTCATGCAGAAACCTGTCAGATTCATTCAAAGGTTCTGGCTCAAAAACCTTTGTGGAAAGAAGCGGAAGGTCAATAATCAAAGATAAACCACAATCATCATACCCTCAGTTTTGATGGTTGTGGACTAAATATTTCAGTGTTTGTTGTGGCTTTCTTTTTCTACCAGAGCTCTATGTTCTAATCCCCATTTTTCAAATTCAAGAATGATTGGTTTCAATTTATAGCCAATTTCTGTCAGCTCATATTCTACCCGTGGAGGCACTTCGGCGAAAACTGTTCTGGTGATAATTTTATCTTCTTCCAGACGGCGAAGTTGAAGCGTAAGCATACGTTCAGTAATATTATGAAGCCTTTTTTTAAGCTCTCCGAATCTCATTTTCCCATTAACCAGATAACAGCAGATAGCCAAAGCCCATTGTCCACCGATGATGTTGGAAGTATATACTTCAGGGCACTCGTCTGAAAGTGCTTTTTTATTGGCAAAATTGGTGGATGATTCCTTTATTTTAGTCATTACTTACATTTTTTATAGTACCATACAATGGGTAGCTAATGTACGGAATGTAAGTTACGTATCGTAATTTTGTAGTAGAAAATTTAAACTTAATGAAGACGTTAATTATTGTAACCCATCCGGATATTGAAAAATCCGTGATTAATAAAAAATGGATCGAAGAACTGAAAAAGTTTCCGGAAAATTATACTGTTCATCAATTATATAAAGCTTATCCCGACGGAAAAATTAATGTGGCAAAGGAACAGGAGCTTATGGAATCTTATGATAAAATTGTATTTCAGTTTCCTTTTTACTGGTTCAGCAGTCCTCCACTTTTGAAACAATGGCTGGATGAGGTTGTTTTGTATGGCTGGGCATATGGAAGTAACAGCGGGTTCAAACTTGCAGGGAAGAAAATGTCCTTAGCAGTTACCGCAGGAATTGATGAAGACGGTTATGCTGCATCAGGAGAATATAAATATACCATGAATGAGCTTTTCCGACCTTATGAGTTGACTTTTGACTACATCAAGGCAGATTACATAGAACCTTTTGTATATTATGGAATAGAGCGCAATTCTTCCGATGAATGGGTTGAAAAGAGTGTTCCGATGTATTTGGAATTCATTGATAATTTATAAAACAATTAATAAAAAAATACCTGATCATACTACTGCATGATTGGGTGTTTTTACCCCACCGTTGGCGTGTCCTCTTCTTTCAGTACTTTTTTTTCTTTCATGGAGAGCATTACTCTTTCATATTTATATTTTTCCCAATCGAATTGATGAAGGAAATCCAAAGCAGCCTGAAAACCTCTGTTGAAAAGATCTTCTTTTTCTTCCTTTTTCATAAAGAAATTCAGCCAGCTGCTGGTTCCGCAATTAACGGTTTGGATACTGTAAAGCCTGTAAAAACTATGTTTGGTCAGGAATGTTTTATCATTAAATCCTTTTAAAGTATCGATGATATTTCCGGCATAGCTGAACGGGGTAGCCATAATTTCTTCCCTTGTTTTACCTCTTTCCGAAAGAATGCCGGAATCACTGGTAAGCTGTACGGCAAAAAGGGGGAGCCTTGGATGAAAAACTTCATCTGCATGGAAAAGATCAATCGGAAAATTAGAGATGCTGCCTCCGTCAATGAAAACACCAACAGAATTAATATCTTGTTGCTTGGTATTCATCCAGAATCTCCAGGCATATTTTACAGAATCATCATTTTTATTAATATCCTTCTGAAAAGGTTTAAAGAAGAAAGGAACCGACATCGATGCTCTTACAAATTCTGCCGGGCTACTGTGCTTTAACTCTTCCTCAGACCAATAGAGATTGGCCATAGTAGGAAGTTCAACCTTTATTTTAGCATTAATATCCGTAGTGATAATTACATAATCTGATTTTAACTGGTAAAACGGATTGTCTTTATAATAGTAATTGTTGGCTGCACTGTCATAAAAGATCTTATACCTTGTCAGGTCGATATGCTCAAGGTTTTTAGTTTTAATCTTTTCAATATTTTGTAGGGCGAGGTTGTAATATTCCTGTCTGTTTCCATAGCGGTAATTCAGATTGAGGTCATATTCTTTTTGAATAAATTTTTCGTTAAGGTTAGCCACGGTTTTTACACCAAAGCCATCCAGAGCATTCTTCATGGCACCCAAAAATTTGTCACCGGGATTAAGTCCACTGTCTGCTTTTCTGAAATTATTGTAAAGCTTTTTAATACAAAAAAAGAGAATGACAGCCGGAACTACCGGGACAAGAAACATTAATTTGGCGTTCAGGATCGTTCCTGCAGGAACAGCAAAAGGAATGCTAACCAGAATAACAATAAAAATGACGGCAAGAATCGCATTGATTTTAAAGAAATTCTTATTATTCAACATGGCATGGAGCGTCGTTTTTACATACGTTTTTCCATCCATAAAATCTGAAAAATCCCACTTGAATAAGATATCCTTGATCACATCACTTTTGGCCTCTTCCTTCGTTCTGCAGGCAGCAATCAACATGGTATTAATTGCTCCTGCACTGGTTCCTGCCACTTTAAGAAAACGAACTCCAAAGATTTCCAGTCCATAAAGATAGCCTACCAGCGCACTTCCCCAAACACCTCCGCCTTCCTGTACAAATTCTACGTATTGATGACCATACTCATCTAAAAGATCTGAAAATTCCCTTTTGGAAATATGGGTATGCAGATCCTGAAGCTTTTCTTTGGATTCCCTGGAAAGGGAAGGGTCTTCAAGGATTTTATTAAGATCTTCAGTTTTCATAGTATTTTGTTTGGTGTTTTGTCATTGCAAACCGTAAGGCCGGGCAATCTCTAAATTAGTAAGAACTTGTCAGTAATAAAAGCTTCTTTTCAAAAGCCGTAAAATTACCACTGCTTCCGTCTCACATAAATAAACGTACTGATCACAACCGTTGCCATCACTCCCAATGTGATAATGTAGCCATGCTTATGATGCAATTCAGGCATATTTTCGAAGTTCATTCCGTAAACTCCGGCGATAAAGGTAATTGGTAAAAAGTAAACCGAATAAATGGCCAGTACTTTCATGACCTGGTTGGCTTTTTGATCGGAAAGTGCCAGAAACATTGAAATAAGGTTGGTGATCTGTATATTTAAATGATCAAAATCAGCCACTACATCCTTATGTTTGTCTTTTAAATCCACAATTTCAGAATCCTGAAGGTCTAATAATTTAAATTTATCAATAGCATCCGACGAAATAATCAGAACCCTTGAATTCAACCCTGATTTTCTTTTCAGCTTATATAATCTTCGGATCTGGCTGGTATGATTGGTATTTTTAAGGAAAATTTCATTTTCAATATTATCCATTGTTTCCAGCAGGCTTATCGATTCATCATCAAAACTTTTCATGATCAGAATGGCAATCATCAACGCTATTTTTTGAGGAGTTGTTTCCTGCTGTAGGTTCGAAAGCTTTTTTTGAGTCTCAGAAATACTTCTTGTTTTCATTCTGTGAATGGTAATAATTGTATTTCCCAGAATAAAAACAGCAATTTTTGTACTGATATCACTGATGGTGTTGAGATTTTTTCTTTCCAGCTCTGTGCTCTCACGAAGAAGAAAAAACTTTACGTTTCCGTCTTCTTCATATTTTGGAAGGTGATTGGGATCTATGGTATCTTCCAGAAGAAGGTTGTTGATCTCATATCTTTCATGAAGGAATTTAAGGTCTTCCGCAGTAGGAGCCTCTACATCTACCCATTCACAGTGGGTGCTTCTGTATATCGTATCGATTGGCATAAAGTAAAAATACTAATATTTTGAAATACTATGTTTTAAATAATTTTATCTTTGCCAAAATTAAAAAACTATATGATTAAAAGTACAATAAAGGGAGTAGGATTTTATGTCCCAGATAACGTTGTTACAAATGATGATCTAGCGAAACTAATGACTACGAATGATGAATGGATCACAGAAAGAACGGGCATCAAAGAAAGAAGACATAGAAAAAACAGGAATGACTCTCAGGAAACCGCTGCCTATTTAGGTTTTAAAGCCGCTGAAAAAGCAATTCAGAATGCAGGTCTTACTTCAAAAGATATCGATTATATTGTTTTCGCAACACTTTCTCCTGATTATTATTTTCCGGGATGTGGAGTATTACTTCAGGATATGTTAGGTTGTGATACCATTGGAGCTTTGGATGTCAGAAACCAGTGCTCCGGATTTGTGTACTCCATGAGTGTGGCGAATGCATTTATCAAGTCGGGACTTTATAAAAATATTCTTGTCGTAGGAGCAGAAGTTCATTCTTTCGGATTGGATTTTTCTGATGAAGGAAGAGGAGTGTCTGTCATTTTCGGAGATGGGGCAGGAGCTGTTGTACTTTGTGCTACGGAAGATGAAAATGCAGGAGATATACTGGCCGTTAATATGCATTCTGAAGGTAAATACGCCGATGAACTCTGTACTCAGTTCCCGGGTTCTAAATTCGGCTGGAGTGATAGAATGAGAAAAGAACCGGAAAATGTTACCAACAAAGAAGTATATCCGATTATGAACGGAAACTTTGTATTCAAACATGCCGTAACAAGATTTCCTGAAACGATGAATGAAGCTTTAAGTAAAGCAGGAAAAACAGTGGAAGATCTGGATATGTTTATCCCACACCAGGCCAATTTAAGAATTGCCCAGTTTGTTCAGCAGAAATTCGGATTGCCGGATGAAAAAGTTTTTAATAACATTCAGAAATACGGAAATACAACTGCTGCCTCTATTCCTATTGCTTTAAGTGAAGCGATTGAGCTGGGGAAAATCAAAAGAGGAGATTTAGTACTTCTTTCTGCTTTTGGAAGCGGATTCACCTGGGGAAGCGTTTTGTTTGAATATTAATAAAGAAATAGAACCCCTTTGATCTCACTGATATTCCAGTTGGAGACGTGAAAATTCCCCTCCTTTGGAGGGGTGGCGAAAATTCAAAGAATTTTTGACGGGGTGGTTTACACAATAAAAAAACCGCAGAAGACTACTTCTGCGGTTTTTACTTTTTATGCCGTATCTCTTAAAGACTTTTTAATAATTTTTCTGTATCCGTAGAATCCTGGCCTGTAGTTTTTGCCAGTTCAATTGACTTTTCAGCCCATAATTTTGCGTTTTTCTTATCGCCCATCTTATTGTAAAGATTAGCTAACGTATCTGTGTTTGCAAAATTCTGATCCTTCTTTACTGATTCCTGAGCCCAGGTAACAGCTTTTGCTAAAGAGGTTTTATTATCAACATTTTCAAAGAAATTCCATGCCAGTGAATTCAATTCTTCTGAGCTTGCTGTAGAAGTGTCCTGATAAAGTTCAAGAATTAATTTCTCATAAGTTGGAATATCTTTATTTTTCAAAGCTCTGTTGGCTTTCATTCTTTTTAAAACTTTATCCGCTTCATCTTTCGTTAAAAATTTCTGCGTTTCAGTCATAAAATAGCTGTCATTCCAGGTTTTGGTATCTGCGTTATATGCTTTTTTGGCAACCGTATTCAGTTTTATATTTTTATCAAACTTTTCATATTTATCTTCAGGAAGAATTTTTACAATATCCGCCTTCTTATCCTGAAATATTTTATACAAAGGGCTTTCCGTACTTTGTGTTCCTGCAAGAAGCATCTGAATATCTTCCTGATCCAAAGTAGGTTTTTGCTGGAAATAACGATTCATTACCTTACCTGCAAAATCAGAGTCATTATACATGGTAAGCATTGCCAGGTTTTTTAGAAACTCCGGATCTTTTTCACCACCTTCGAATTTTTGCTTTAAAGCGACTAATCTTTTATTAGGATTTTCTGCATCTTTTGCAAACTCGATGAAATCTTTTTCTTCAACATATCCTAATGTTCTGTGTATAGCTTCCCCGTTTCCATCAATAAACAGATAGGTTGGGAATGCTTTTACATTGTATTTCTTAGCCAATTCAATTCCTTCCCCTTTTTCCATATCAATTTTGGCATTGATAAAATGGGCATTATAATAATCACCTACTGCCTGCAATGGGAAAATATTTTTCGCCATCAGTTTGCAAGGTCCGCACCATGATGCATACGCGTCAATGAAAACCAGTTTGTTTTCTTTTTTTGCCTTAGCAAGGATAGACGCGAAGTTGCTGTCTTCAAATTTTATTCCCTGTGCCCACGCCAGAACTCCTATAAACAGAGAAGAAAGTATTGCTATTTTTTTCATAAAAACTTTTTATTCATTCACTACAAATGTAATAAATATGATGACAATTAAGTTCGTCATTTGAAAATAATTGTTGAGGAAGATTGTTTTTAATGTAGGTTTAGTTTAATATACAAGATGATCATTTATTATTTCAAGCCTATTATTAAAATTAATGTAAATCTAATTTTTGGTTAAATAATTAAATTACAGAAGAATATTTTAATTAAAACTAAAATATTAGTAGTTTTGTAAAAAACAAAAAGACACCCAGTGAAAAAATGATGAGTTATTATAAAAATAATAATTTGTTTTTTTATGCCTAAAAAATTACTGAAACTTTTGTTTTTACTTGCTACAGCAGTTCCTATATTGGCGCAGAAGAAAGACCGTTTCGATGAGATCTGCGAAAGAACTTCTGTTGTTACTTCCCATAAAGACCTACCAAAAGCTATAAAAATAGCCGATTCTCTATATATGTCGGCACAAAAACCGTCTGAGAAAGTGAAAAGCCTGATCCTTTCTTCAGAGCTTTATCACTACGCCGGAGAATTTAAGAAAGCAATTTGTTACAGCGAAAATGCCCATTCATTAATCAACCAATTGAATGATCAGGAAAAAACTGCCTATATCTGCAGACTTCTGGCAAAACAATACCGACAGATCGGACTTCATGAAAGATCAAAAAAATATGTTATAAAAGGATTGGATGCTTCTCAGAAAATCAGTGATCCATATAAAAGTAATGAAATGGCAGGGCTGCTGAATCAGGAGATGGCTTATTATGAAATGGAGCGGGGAAATGATTCTCAGGCGATCAAATGTATTGAGGTTTCACTGAAATATTTTGGAAAAATAAACAGTCAGAATGAAGACCGAACAGTGGCTGCTTCTTATCAGCTGCTGGGAGATGTTTATTTTAAACTTAATAATTATCCCGTTGCTGAAAATTATTATCGAAAAGCCGAAAAACTGCTTAATGAAGGGAGTTGTATTTTAGGATTGGTTTACAACGGGCTCGGAGGTATTCGTCTGAAACAGGAAAATTGGAAAGATGCAGAATTGTATCTTAAAAAAGCAGAAAAAATTGCAGATACTTCCCGTAGCATTAAACTTAAGAAAGCAGTATACTCTAATATTAATGATTATTATGAAGGAACCGGTGATAATTTTAAAGCTGCTTTGTATGCCGTGAAATATGTAAGAGCGTATGATAGTATCGCTGCCCATAACCAGGGATTTGGCTTAAAAATTACAGATGCCCCAATCGGTAAAAACAATAAAAAGAGTGGGTCAATGAATGTTGCAAAGAATACAGCAATCGTTCTTTTGGTTGTTTCTTTAGTAGGATTAATTATTTTTTTCAAAATAAAGCAAAGAAGACAACGCTCAAAGTTGAGAAATATGATCAGAACCCGGCTAAGACCGATAACAATTACCGGATCTTTGAAGCGACCTAATGACTTTGAATTTTCTAATATTTCCGTGGAAGAAATTGATGAAAAAGACAGTGAAGCAGACAGAAGAAGAAATGACTCCCTGATGACTTCCGAAACAGAGTCAAAATTACTGGAACTTCTGGAAGCATTTGAAAAAGGAAACCTCTATAACAATAAAGGAATGTCTCTCTCTTTTCTGGCGGGTGAACTGAATACCAATACGAAATATCTTTCCTACGTAATCAATCAGCATAAAAGTGCTGACTTCAAAACGTATATTAATCGTCTAAGGATTAATTATATTGTCGATAAACTGATTAATAATGAAAAGTACAGACAATATAAAATCAGTATCCTTGCGGATGAGTGTGGCTTTTCTTCACATAGTAAATTCGCCGCTGTATTTAAGGCTGTTACTGATTTTTCTCCGTCAGCATATATTAAATATCTTGATGCTGAAGGGAAATCTGATAATGTTCATTTTCGTGAAAATGATTAAAAAAGGATAATTATTCTTATTCTATCTTGCTATTTTCGTGAAAATGGCTAACCTAATATTTTACGTAAAGAGGCTGCTGGTATATCTTTGCAGCAGCTTTACAGGGAATGAGTACCATCTTACTACAAGTAAATTCTTTTATTTTCCTTAAGGATTTTTCTGAGCTAAAACAGAATTAAAATACAGCCAAACCATGAAACCTATATAGGGAACACGTGTATATTTCGCTGCCATGAAATAGCCACGGTTCCTCTTTTTATCTTCAAAAAAGATATCGGATCAAGAATGTATCCACAACAATATAATCGGGGTTGATTGCCCGGTTTTTTTTCAGTCAAGTTTTTTTAAGTGCAAATCCGCGGAAGTTCTGCGGATTTGTGATTTTATTTAGTCTTTGTTGTCGTGCTGTCTGTCTTTGATTTGGAAGTGTTTGGGGTTGCCGGTGCCGGTTCAGAATTGGCTACCGCAGAATCTCCCATCCTGTTTCTTAAAGAATCTTTGTCATGAGCATCTTTATACTCTTCTCTTTTTTCCTTGTTTTGAGCACAACTTCCCAGAAAAAGTATTCCCAGAACGGCTCCTATCCATAGTTTTTTCATAATATTTTTTTGATGTTTATTAGTGTCAAATATAGGAAAATATTGATATTTTTATTAAAAATCAATTACATATTCAAATAAAATTGTTTTTAATGTAATAAATAAGGGAATAACACTACTAATTATAAAATCACCGATATCACCTAGAAACAAAAATTACTGAAAATCCTTTATTCTACGAGTCTCTATCTAATACCAAATTGAAAATATGAAAAAAGTATTGTACATTTTGAACTTGTTGTTTTTCAGCTTACTGTCAAGTCAGAGACCAAAAGAAAATCTGAAAGGTCTTGATGAAGAAATCAATACAATTGTAAAAGATTATAAAGCCGTAGGATTATCTGTAGCCATTGTAAAGGATGATAAAGTAATGTATTCTAAAGGCTTCGGCTACAGAGACTATGAAAATAAACTTCCTGTAACGCCCAATACTCTTTTTGGTATTGGAAGCAATACAAAATCATTTACATCTGCATTGATTGGGATGTTGGAAGATGAGAAAAAGCTTTCAGTTCAGGACAAACCTTCCAAATATATTCCCTATCTCACATTTCCTACGGATAGAATGAATAATTTGATCACCATTGAGGATCTTCTGGAGCACAGAAGCGGGTTGGGAAGTATAGATGGAACGTATATCTTTTTCCCTGCGACTAAGCGTATCGATTTAATGCAAAAGCTTCCTTTTTTAAAAGAAAATGCAGAGCCCAAAAATAGTTGGCGATATAGCAATTTCGGATACCTTATGTTGGGAACAATTGCAGAACAGCTTAATCATAAAAGTTGGGAGGAACTGATTAAAGAAAAGATATTCATTCCTCTAAAAATGAATAACAGCAATACATCAGTCGATGAAATGATTAAACAAAAAGATTTCTCCTATCCTTACGGGATATACCAAAAAAATATTGAGAAAGTACTATTTCAGAAGCCTTACAATGACAAGCCCGGAGCTGGTATCAATAGTTCTGCAGCAGATATGGCGAACTGGATCAGGCTTTGGCTCAATTACGGGACTTTTGAAAATCAGGTTGTTCTCTCAAAAAAATATGCTACGGATGCCATGAGTACTAAAACCATGATAGATGGTGTTCCTCCTGTAACTTCTGATCAGAAGACCTTTTTATCGGGTCATGGATATGGCTGGTTTACACAGATTTTAAAAGGACATTATAAAGTATGGCATTCAGGCGGTGTATCAGGTTTTAGCTCGGCAGTTTTCTTATTCCCGGCAGAAAAGTTCGGGCTGGTTGTATTAAGTAATCAACATAATTCAGATATTGCAAGTACGATCGGTAATATGATAACGATCCGGATGTTGGGACTGGATAACAATAAACCTTACTCATACGGAATGGAAGTGAATGATATTATAAAACCTGAAAAGAATATAAGCACTTCTGTTAATGAAAATAAAAAGCCAACTCATGATTTAGAGGCGTATTGCGGAGAATATTCAAATAAAGGATATGGAACCTTTATCATTTCAAAAGAGAAAAATAATCTGTATATCACCTTTCCGGCGTTCAAATTTATACTGGTACATCAGCAATATGATTTATTTTCATCAAAACTGACTGAAGAAGTACCACAACAAATGAATCCCGATTTTGATTTTAGCTTTACCCTTGATGATAAAGGAAATGTAAATGGAGCCAATATGGGTATACAAGGCGGTACATTATTCAAAAAAATAAAATAATAGTAACCAAAAAATCTGCAGAGCTTTCATCGGCAGATTTTCCATTTTAAATTGAATGTATATAAATACTATTTGACAGGGGACATCACCGCTGAATCCTTTTTCATCTTGATACTATCAGGATTCGTCATCTTAGTGGTCATCGTATCGGTTGTAGCAGGTGTTACGCTTTTTTGCATATTATCTGCCTTTACCGAATCACGTGCACTTGTTGACATCGTCGATTCTTTGGTTCCACAGCTCACCGCAAATATTCCTATTCCAATGACTGTTAACAATAACTTTTTCATAACTATTTTATTTCGGGGTGTACTTATGAAAAATCAACTATTATTCCTAACAGGGGTTCAGAAGTCGTAAAATATAGGTAAAGTTTGTTAAAAGATGTTAGGCAATCAGGAGTGTGAGAGTTTGAGAGTACTAGAATATTAGAGTATTGCAGGGAAATCGGAAGATTTTCTGACTATAACCTTGACGCTTTTAATATGAGACCTATTAAAGAAGCGGGATATAAATCATACAAACTGTATTTATTTTACCTTCTATCAATCATCAATCATCAATCATCAATTATCAATTATCAATCATAAAAAAAGCCCCGAAACCGAAATTCCGAGGCTGTATGGATAGAACAGGCAATAATTACTCATTACCCATCACTAATTACTTATAAATTATCCTAGGTATGGATATTTGTAGTTCTTTGGAGAAACAAAAGTTTCTTTCACACTTCTTACAGACGTCCATCTTAGAAGATTCATTTTAGAACCTGCTTTATCGTTTGTTCCTGAAGCTCTACCACCACCGAAAGGCTGTTGTCCTACAACGGCACCGGTTGGTTTGTCGTTGATGTAGAAGTTTCCTGATGCATTTTCCAAAGCTTTATACGCTTCAGCGATTGCATAACGATCCTGAGAGAACACGGAACCTGTCAATGAATAAGGAGAAGAAGAATCAACTACTTTTAGAGTTTCTTTCCAGTCCTGATCTTCGTAAACAAATACAGATAAGATTGGGCCGAAGATCTCTTCTACCATACTTTCGTATTGAGGGTTTGTTGTTTCGATTACTGTAGGGTGTACGAACCATCCTTTAGCATCATCATATTTTCCACCGATTGCAACGGTAGCTTCACCTGAAGCATTAGCTCTGTCGATGTATCCTTTACATTTTTCGAAAGAGTTTTTATCGATTACTGCATTTACAAAGTTAGATGTATCTTCTGGAGAACCGATTTTAATGGTGCTCATCTGAGCTTCCATTACTTTTTTCACATCAGCCCAAAGAGACTTAGGAACATAAGCTCTTGAAGCTGCAGAACATTTCTGTCCCTGATATTCGAAAGCACCTCTTACTAAAGCAGTTGCTACAGCTTCTACGTTAGCAGAAGGGTGAGCGATTACAAAATCTTTACCACCTGTTTCTCCAACGATTCTTGGGTAAGTTCTGTAGTTGTGGATATTATCACCGATCATTTTCCACATTCCCTGGAATACTTTCGTAGAACCTGTGAAGTGAAGACCAGCAAAATCTCTGTGTGCCAATACTTTTTCAGCTGTTTCTTTTCCATCTGTAAAGATCATGTTGATAACCCCAGCCGGAAGACCAGCTTCGATTAATACATCCATGATTACTTTTGCAGAATAAACCTGCTTGTCGGAAGGCTTCCAAACTACTACGTTTCCTAGCATAGCCATACAAGTAGGAAGGTTTCCTGAGATCGCTGTAAAGTTGAATGGAGTTACTGCAAAACAGAATCCTTCTAATGGTCTGTATTCAACACGGTTCCAGATTCCATTGTCAGAAACCGGCTGTTCAGCATACATTTCTGTCATGAATTCTACGTTGAATCTTAAGAAATCAATGAACTCACAAGCAGCATCAATTTCAGCCTGGTGTACATTTTTAGACTGTCCGATCATCGTAGCTGCATTAATCACATCTCTGTAAGGACCAGCCAAAAGATCAGCCGCCTTTAAGAAAATTGCTGCACGTTGTTCCCAACCTAGCTCGTTCCATTCTTTTTTAGCTGCTAATGCCGCGTTGATAGCGTCATCCACATGTTGCATACCACCTTGATAGTAAAATCCGAAGTCATGAGCATGATCCTGTGGAGACTGAAGTTGTACTTTAAGATCAGTTTTTACTTCCTTTCCGTTAATGACCATTGGAATTTCAACTTTTTCAGCCCACATTTTTTTATATGTGCTGATAAGGCTTTTAACTTCCGGAGATCCCGGTTCATATGAATTTACAGGTTCATTTACCGCTAATGGTACTTGCGAAATTGCTTTTGACATATTACGTGTATTATTTTTTTAAAATTAAAGTAAGTTGTATACAAATTTACGATAATTATAAGGAAAGAAAAAATGTCGCCTGTTTTTATGAAATAAACTTTATTGTGAGATAATGCTTACTATATCGTGTTTTTTTAAGATAAAATTTTAAAAATGTGTAATTGATTTATTTAATTCATTATATAGAATAAAAAGATAGGTGTGGTTGCTGTGATTATTGGAATAAGGACAATAAAATAGTTGTCATAGTTCGAAAAGGGTGATGAGGTACTGTAAATAAAGGATTTATGATGAAATGTTAAATTTATATAAATTTACGTTTGTTGCGATTTTGAACATTTTAAATAAATTTTTTGATAGCCTACCTTTTAAGATTATTCTAATTTTACACCATTATTAATCGGATATGAAAAAAAGAGTCATATTTTTCTCTTTTGTATTGTTTTTCTCAGCTTTATGTGCAAGTCTTTTTGCACATAAGTGGAAAGCTCAACCATATTCTGATGTCCTATCAAAGATACATCTCCTTCAGCAAAAATCGGATGAACAAAGCCAGCCTGAAATGTATAGCTTTTCAGATGCTCAGGATCTTCAGGATTCCGATGATTGGGAAAAAGTAAAATTTGATTATTCAATACTTGCACAGCAATGGTTCCACTATTTCTTTGCTGCAAACTCTTATAGTACACCGGTTGCGGCCGTTCAAAACCGTATTTATATTACAGCACCAAGATACATCCTGTATCATTCCCTGCAGATTGCGGGCTGCTAATCTCATTTTTTTAAATTTTAATGATCCCTCGTGGTTTGTATTGTACAGATACAGATCCATCGGCGTCATTCCTCATTTTACATTTTTAAACATTTCTATTTGCCTTTACAGAAAGGTGAACAGGATACTGTTTGTCCAATTTTAAATAAAAAATACTATGCACTTAACACCAAGAGAAACGGAGAAGCTAATGCTATTTCTGGCAGGCGAACTCGCTCTAAAAAGAAAGGCCAGAGGCCTGAAATTAAACTATCCGGAATCCATCGCACTGATCAGTCACTTTCTGCTTGAAGGAGCAAGAGATGGAAAAAGAGTCGCTGAACTGATGCAGGAAGGCGCTAATCTTTTAACTAAAGAAGATGTGATGCCTGGCGTGGCAGAAATGATCCACGATGTTCAGATCGAAGCAACATTCCCTGATGGGACTAAGTTAGTAACCGTACATAACCCAATCCGTTAATATCTATTCATTATGATACCAGGAGAAATTTTTGTAAAAGAAGGCACTATCATCTGCAATGAAGGCAGAGAAACTGTCAAAATAAAAGTAACCAACACAGGAGATCGTCCTATTCAGGTAGGTTCACATTTCCATTTTTTTGAAGTAAACAAGGCGATGAGCTTTGACCGCGAGAAAGCTTTCGGAAAGAGACTGAATATTGTAGCAAGCACTGCAGTACGTTTTGAACCGGGAGAAGAAAAAGAAGTGGAACTGGTAGAAATAGGAGGAACCAAAAAAGCAATGGGCTTCAATAACCTTGTTGACGGACAGGTAGATTCTGAAGATCAGAAAAAAGCAAGCCTTGCAAAAGTTCAGGAGTTAAACTTTAAAAATCAGTAAAATGAGCTTAAACGTAGACAGAAAACAATACGCAAATATATTAGGTCCAACAGCCGGAGACAAAATCAGACTGGGAGACACTGAAATTATTATTGAAATCGAAAAAGATTTCACCCATTATGGAGACGAAGCCGTTTTCGGAGGAGGAAAAACCGTACGTGACGGGATGGGACAGAATGTTACTGCAAAAAGAGACGAAGGTGTTTTGGATCTTTGTATCACAGGAGCAGTAATCATTGATCACTGGGGAATTGTAAAAGGAGATATCGGAATCAAAGACGGTAAGATCGTGGGAATCGGAAAAGCCGGTAACCCTGATACCATGGACGGTGTATCTCCTAATATGATCATCGGCGCTTCTACTGAAGTTCATGGAGGAAAAGGATATATTGTAACGGCCGGAGGGATAGATACCCACATCCACTACATTTGTCCACAACAGATCGAAACTTCTTTATACAGCGGAATCACCACAATGATTGGAGGTGGTACAGGTCCCAATGACGGAACAAACGCTACAACAGTTACCCCGGGTAAATTCAACATGCAGAAAATGCTTGAAGCAGCTGAAGAATATCCAATGAACCTTGGATTCTTCGGAAAAGGGAACTGTTCCGCAGAAGAACCTATTGAAGAGCAGGTAGAAGCTGGAGCTTTAGGAGTAAAAATCCACGAAGACTGGGGAGCAACACCTGCAACCATTGATGCCGCTTTAAAAGTAGCAGATAAATATGACGTTCAGGTAGCCATCCACACCGATACCTTAAATGAAGGAGGGTTTCTGGAAGATACTATGAGAGCGATTAACGGAAGAGTAATCCACACCTTCCACACAGAAGGAGCAGGTGGAGGTCACGCGCCGGACATCATCAAAGCAGCCATGTATCCAAATGTATTGCCTGCTTCTACAAACCCTACACGTCCTTACACCATCAATACAATCGATGAGCACCTGGATATGCTGATGGTATGTCACCATTTAAGCAAAAATATCCCTGAAGATGTGGCGTTTGCTGATTCACGTATCCGTCCTGAAACAATTGCAGCAGAAGATATTCTTCACGATATGGGAGTTTTCAGTATCATGAGCTCTGACTCTCAGGCAATGGGAAGACCGGGTGAAGTGATCACAAGAACATGGCAGACCGCAAGTAAAATGAAGGAGCAGAGAGGTGATTTGGCTGAAGATAAAGACAGCGGAAATGATAACTATCGTGCCAAAAGATACGTGGCAAAATACACCATCAACCCAGCTATTGCACACGGTATTTCTGAATATGTTGGATCTCTTGAAGAAGGGAAATTAGCAGATTTAGTAATCTGGAAGCCTGCATTATTTGGAGTAAAACCTGAAATGATTGTAAAAGGTGGATTTGTAATTGCTGCTAAAATGGGAGATCCGAATGCATCTATTCCAACGCCTCAGCCAATTATTTACAGAAATATGTTTGGAGCTCACGGAAAAGCAAAATATGGTATTTGTGCCAACTTTGTTTCTCAAATCTCCATCGATAACGGAACGATTGCCTCTTACAAGTTAGAGAAAATGATCCTTCCGGTTAAAAACTGTAGAAATATTTCCAAAAAAGACCTTATCCATAACGATAAGACACCTTTAATTGAAGTGAATCCTGAAAACTATAAAGTAACGGTAGACGGTGAATACATCACTTGTGAACCGGCAGAAAAGCTTCCTTTAACACAGTTGTATTACTTGTTCTAAGATAAATACTATCAATAAAACCTAACAGGTTTCAAAAACCTGTTAGGTTTATTTAACAATAAAAAAATCGGGTAATATTTAAAACAATTATAGAACTAAGTTTAAAATGAAATATTTAAATAAAACAGTTTTTTCTCTTGCCGTAGCCGGGTTGTCTTTACTTTCCGGTACTGTAAGTGCTCAGTTTCTGGGCGGACACAGAATTAAAAGTGATGAGGACGGGCCCAAAGGACAGTTTATGGTATATGGTTCATTAGATTACTCTAAAGTGACTACCCCTACCAACAGCAGCAGTACCGTTTCCAGTGCACCACTTGGGTTAGGATATTTTATCAATAATAATGATCTTATAGGGGTTAATTATGCTTACTCTCAAAATTCTGTTAATCATGATGTTATGTATAAACAGAATGAGGCGGGAGTTTGGTATAGCCCTTCATTAATGCTCGGAAAATACTTTGTATTAATCGGTCAGGTGGATGCCCATTATGTTTGGGGACAGCAACAGGCAACAACAGCTGATGCGACAATGCAAAACTTTAACGGATTCCGTCTTCGTGCTTATCCTTTGATCGGAATATTGCTAGGCGGAGGCTGGGCTTTGAAATTCAAATTTGCTGAACTTTCAATGCTTCAGACCAAAACGAAAGAAGAAGGCTGGACGAAAAGCTATGTAGCAGGAATCAGTGGTTCAACATTCGGAGTAGGAATTTCTAAAAACCTTGACTTCAGAAAAAAATCCAAAAATGATAATTAATCAAATCATAGGCAATCTGACCGAAAATCCTACGGAAAAAACCATAGATTACCTCGATCTGGAATGGTTTGAAACCACCAAAAGAATCCAACGTAAGAAATCCAGAAAGGGAATTGATGTAGCGATTAAATTTCTTAGAGAAGGACAAAGGTTGCGTGAAGGAGATATTCTTTTTGAGGACGCAGAAAAAGTAATAGCAATCAATGTTCTGGAAACAGAGGCGATCGTTATGGTACCGGGTTCTCTGTTGGAAATGGGAACCGTATGTTATGAAATCGGAAACAAGCATATCCCACTCTTTATTCAGGAGGATAAAGTATTGCTACCGTTTGAAATGCCCATGTTCAGATGGCTGGAGGCAAGCGGTTTTAAACCGGAAAAACAATCCGTAAAACTGCTGAACCTTCTTAAATCTAACGTAGAACCTCATGGACATGGAAGTTTAGGTTCAACAATTTTTACTAAAATTCTAAAAATGGCCGCCCCAAAAGATGAATAATATGAACATCAACTTTTTATCAGGACTGCTTCATCTTGCAGATCCTACACTTCCGATCGGTGGTTACACCCATTCTAACGGACTTGAAACCTATGTGCAGGAAAGAATTGTGGACAATGTGGAAACCGCAAAGGAATTTGTACAGAACATGCTGCAGTACAATCTTAAGTTCAATGACGGAGCTTTTGCAAAGCTGGCTTATAAAGCAGCTGAAAAAGAAGATTTACAGGCTTTAATCAGTCTGGATAATGAATGTAATGCGGTAAAATGTCCGAAAGAAATCCGCCAGGCCAGCCAAAAATTAGGGTTGAGGTTGATCAAAATATTCAAAAGAAGAGAAAGCTTTCCATTTATGGAGGCCTTTGAAAAGGCAATTCAGAATAAAGAGGCCAATTCTCATTACTGTATCGTGTTTGGAGTCTATGCTTATTTAATGAAAATTCCTTTGTACGAGGCACTTCTGGGATTCTATTATACTTCAGTGGCAGGGATGATTACTAATGCTGTAAAATTGGTTCCACTGGGACAACTTGATGGGCAGGACATCTTATTTGCTTTATATCCTGTCATGGAAAAAACAGTCTGGGAAACCATGGAACTGGACAGAGATCTGGTAGGACTTTGCAATACAGCTTTTGATATCAGATGTATGCAACACGAAAGGCTCTATTCAAGACTTTATATGTCGTAGGAAAATAAATCCGATATATGAATGAAGATACCTTTGCTGAGTGAAACGCCTTTGCGAACGAAAAATCTTCACAATCATCAAAAACTTAGCGCACTTAGCGTTAAAGAATAAAACAAAACAAAGTAAAATTTAAAAAAATGGAAAATAGAAAATATATAAAAGTAGGTGTTGCAGGACCGGTAGGTTCAGGAAAAACAGCATTATTAGAACGTTTAAGCAGGAAATTATTTGGGAAATATGATCTTGGAGTGATTACGAATGATATTTATACCAAAGAAGATGCTGAATTTATGGCTAAAAACAGTCTGCTTCCTCACGACAGAATTATCGGTGTAGAAACAGGAGGTTGCCCTCACACGGCCATTCGTGAAGATGCAAGTATGAACCTTGAAGCGGTAGATGAATTGGCAGCACGATTTCCTGACATTGAATTGGTTCTTATTGAAAGTGGAGGAGACAACCTTTCAGCAACTTTCAGCCCGGATCTTGCAGATGTTACGATTTTCATTATTGATGTTGCGGAAGGAGAAAAAATTCCAAGAAAAGGTGGCCCTGGTATTACAAGATCAGACCTGTTGATCATCAATAAAATTGACCTTGCCCCACACGTAGGAGCAAGCCTTGAAGTGATGGAGAACGATGCCAGAAGAATGAGAAAAGGAAACCCTTTTGTATTCACCAATCTTAAAACAGATGAAGGACTGGATAAGGTAATCGGGTGGATCAAAAAATATGCTCTTTTAGAAGAAATTGAAGAACCGAACTTAGTAAGATAGATGGATAGTCGTTTAAATATTATCGCAGGATTCAAGGGAGGAGAGTCATATGTGAAAGATCTTTATGTCTCGCTCCCTTTCAGAGTAGTTTCTGTAGGACAGCGAAAAAGTGACAAAAAGCTCTATCAGATGATAATGAGCTCCTCTCCGGGGATTCTCGATGGTGACCATTACCACCTGGATGTAGCTCTTGAAAAAGGGGCCTCACTTCAGTTGCAGTCGCAATCGTACCAAAGGCTTTTCAACATGAAAGATAAAGCTGTTCAGGAATTGAATGTGACAATGGAAGATGAAACTTCCTTTGCTTACGTGCCTCATCCTATTGTACCGCATGAAGATTCCAATTTTAAAAGTAAAGCGAATATTCATATCGGTAAAAACAGCCAGATTATCATCAGCGAGATTATTACCTGCGGACGAAAGCATTATGGAGAGGTTTTTAAGTTAAAACGTTTTCAGAATCTTATGGAGATCTACCATAACAATAAATTGGTGGTAAAAGATAATGTAGTGATTCAGCCTGACCTGATTCCGATCAGCAGTATCGGAAATCTGGAACAATATACCCACCAGGGAACCTTGATTTTCTACAGCACTAAAAAAGATGTAGATAAAACCGGCCTGATTGAAGAGATTGTGGAGGCGGCAGGAGTACATCATGAAGAAATGGAAGTCGGAGTTTCTGCAATGGAAGACAATGGTTTTGTAGTAAGAGCTTTGGGGCATGGTGGAGAATTGATGTACAACTTTTTCCTGCACGTTCAGGAAATCCTTTGGTCACTGGAGTAAAGGGGGAGCTTTGAGAGCCTTGTCAAGGTTCAAAACCTTGACAAGGCTGGAATATTGCTTTAACAGACATTGTCACCCTGAGCGGAGTCGAAGGGTGTCGATTAAGTTAAAATTTTTATTAACTAAGCAAGGCTTTATACGCAATCATTTGCGTAATCTCCAAAATCTGTGTGAGCATACATTCAATAGAAGCGGGCTTTAGCCCGCACAAATAAAAAGAAACCTTCCATTGGCTTTAGCCAAAACATAATAAAGAATCTGAAACAACAGAATTAATAGAAAATGGACAGTACAGTTTGGGCGCTTCTTCTGAGTGCCGTTTCAATAAGTTTTATACACACCGCATCAGGACCGGATCATTATCTTCCATTCATTGTGATTTCAAAATCCAAGAAATGGAGTGGTATGAAGACAGCGATCTTAACAGTTGTCTGCGGATTTGGACACGTTTTTAGTTCCCTTATCTTAGGTTTTATCGGAGTATTTCTCGGATGGCAACTAAATAAAATATCATGGTTTCAGGATATCAGAGGGAATTTCTCAGGGTGGGCACTGCTGATTTTCGGTGGCGTTTATCTGGTGTACGGATTGATCCAGGCGATTAGAAATAAACCCCATAAGCATTTTGATGTAATGGGTGATGACGTTTATGTGTACGAACATAATCACAGTGAAGTTGTAATGCCTCAAAAAAGAATAAAAGTGACTCCACTTGTACTCTTTATGATCTTCGTAATGGGACCAAGCGAACCTTTAATTCCTTTATTATTCTATTCGGGGGTTAAACATTCCATGTCGGAAATTGCAGTACTGGTGACTTCATTTACCGTTACTACAGTTTTGACGATGCTTGGAATGGTTCTTCTGGGACGTTATGGCTATTCAACATTATTCAATACAGATAAATTGGAAAGATATATGGGGGTCGTAAGCGGAGCCGTTGTTACCGTATGCGGAGTGGGGATGGTCTTTCTGGGATGGTAAACGAGAAATGAAGTTTGAGGGTCGGAGAGTGAGAGAGTTTGAGAGTGGTAAGGTTTAAAGTTAAATGTTTAAAGTTCAAGGTTGTTAGCCATTCACTGATGATTGAGGATTTTCTTCCTTCACCATTTACTTGTGAATCAAAATTGACCATTGAAATTCAAAACTAAAACATCTATCATCTCTTCGTCTATTATCTCTCATCTTGATGTCTTTCAATATCTACAATCAATAATACAATTAAAAAAAACTATGGACGAATTTTTCAAAAAACTACCTTTTATAGATCCTATTTTAAAAGGAATCGGGCAAATTATGCTTCAGGAAAACAGATGGACCGGCCTTTTATTTCTGATAGGGATCTTTATGGGGAGCTGGCAGTGCGGTGTTGCGGTAATACTTTCAACAGCAGCCGGAACTTTTACCGCCACGAAGCTTAACTACAACAAATCTGAGATCAATGCAGGTCTGTATGGCTTCAGCGCAGCTCTTGTAGGAGTAGCATTAGCTTTTCTGTTTGAAACAACAGTAATGGTATGGATTCTTATCCTGTTAGGAGGAGCCCTGGCTGCCATTATTCAGCATTTCTTTATCCAAAAGAAGATTCCGGTATTTACCTTTCCTTTTATTATTATTACCTGGGTATTGGTATTTGCACTGCATCATTTTACGCATATTCCACCGTCTGAATTGTTCAGCAGTGAAGTAGTATCTACAAAATATGACGATTTTCTTACCTGTACGAATGGCTTTGGTGAAGTCATATTTCAGGGCGGGGTGCTTTCAGGAATGATTTTCTTCCTTGCTGTTTTTATCAGTTCACCGGTAGCGGCTTTATATGGATTGGCAGCATCTATTCTTGGTGCCGGTTTATCTCAGCTGAACGGGGAACCCATCAAAGAAATCCACATGGGATTATTTGGTTTTAATGCGGTTCTTTCGGCTATCGTGTTTTCAGGAGTGAAAAAAACAGATGGAATATGGGTATTGATTGCAGTTGCCTTAACCATTATCATTGATGATCTGTTGATTGATAACCACTATCTGGATGCTGTGGGTGGTGTATTTACTTTTCCGTTTGTAGCCGGAACATGGATTACTCTTTTAATTCAAAAAATATTTCTTAAAGCAAAAGCATAGGCTTGGTTTGAGGGCCTGAGGGTTTTGGAGTTTGAGAGTTCTAGAGTATGAAAATAGGAATGTTTAAAGTTTAACGTTCAAGGTTGTTATCCTTTCACCAATAATTAACGATTCACTATTTACTTGCGAAGCAAAATTGACGGTTGAAATCTAAAACTAAAACATCTATCATCTCTTCGTCTATTATCTATAATCTCGTATCAGCCCCAAATTTTTAATTTAACAAAACAAAAAAATGAAAATAACTAAAATAGCAGCGGCATTTCTGGTCATGGCTTTCAGTGGAAAAATGATGGCACAGGAAACAGAAAAGCAGTTGTCAATAAAAGATGCTGATGATAAATTTCCTATCGCTGACGCCCTGGTAAAATATGACCACGGAAACAGCCATACCCACACCGGAACAGACGGTACATTTTCTATTCCTGTTAAATCTCTTCCCGATACACTGGTGATCAGTCGTCAGGGATATGATGAGGTAAAATGGGTTGTTGCCAATGATGAGGATAAAAATAAAGTTATTTTTTTACAGCATAAGCCTTTTCAGATCTCAGAAGTAGCAATCAATCACAGTTCATTTTTATCAGCCATTACAAAAGTGGATCTGAATAAATTTCCTGTGAACTCAGCCCAGGATTTACTCAGAAAAGTTCCCGGATTATTTATTGCGCAACATGCAGGAGGAGGAAAGGCTGAACAGCTTTTTTTAAGAGGATTTGATGCCGATCACGGTACTGACGTAAGCGTTAATGTAGACGGAATGCCGGTGAATATTGTTTCCCATGCCCATGGACAGGGATATTCGGATCTACATTTTGTCATCCCTGAAACGGTCAATAATATTGACTTCGGAAAAGGAGCTTACTATATGGATCGTGGTGATTTCAATACCGCAGGATATGTTGATTTTCAAACGTATGGCGGATTAAAAAACAGCATGATCAAACTGGAAGGAGGTTCCTTTAATTCAAAAAGAGTGTTGGGAATGTTCAATATTCTGCATGATGATCTGGGTAGAAAAAATGCCTACATCGCAGCGGAATATAACTATACGGACGGGCCTTTTGATGTAAAACAAAATTTTAATAGGGTTAATATTTTTGGAAAGTACAATCAATGGCTTACCGATAATGATTATTTCAACATTCAGTTCTCTACCTTTAATTCTTCCTGGAATGCGTCGGGACAAATTCCTGAACGTGCCGTAGACGAGGGAATTATAGGAAGATGGGGAAGTATTGATCCTACCGAAGGAGGAAAGACTTCAAGAACAAACCTTCAGATGAATTTTAAACATATTATTTCTCCTTCCGAACAGATTGATGCGATGGCCTTTTACTCAAGATATAACTTCAATCTGTATTCTGATTTTACTTTTTATTTAAAAGATAAGGACCATGGTGATGAAATTCAGCAGACTGACGGAAGAAATATTTATGGAGCTGAGGTAAAATATACCAAAACTTTCTCTCTTCCCAACAGTTCTTTAAACTGGACTTCCGGAATCGGTTTAAGAAACGACGATATCAATACATTACAACTTAATCACGTTTATCACAGAGATCTGTTGCTGGACAGATTGTCGGATGTAAACGGAACAGAAACCAATCTTCATGCATACACCGGCCTGATCTGGAAGACAGGAAAATGGACCATCAATCCGGCTTTAAGAGTAGATCATTTTATTTTCAATATGCATAATCTGCTGGATGTAGAACAATTGCCTTCCGGACAGTCAAAAGAAGCGACAAGAGTAAGTCCAAAACTGAATTTCTCCTATGCCCAGAATGACAATGTGATGTGGTTCCTGAAAACTGGTATGGGATTCCATTCCAATGATATGAGGGTAGTGGTTACCAATCAGAATGAAAATACCCTTCCTTATTCTATCGGAGCCGATTTTGGAGTGAGATTGCATCCTTTTAAATCATTAATCATTACACCGGCGATATGGTATCTGGATCTGCAGCAGGAATTTGTATATGTAGGAGATGATGCGGTTGTAGAACCTTCAGGAAAGTCAAGACGTTTTGGGGCAGATCTGGGAATTCGTTTTCAGCCTCTGGAAAATTTTTATCTGAATGCTGATGTCAACTATTCCCACGCCAGATTTATCGAAGAAGAAAAAGGTAAGGATTATGTTCCTTTGGCACCGGTTGTGACCAGTACAGGATCCGTAAACTGGGATTTTCTTCATGGTTTCTCCTTGGGACTTCAATACCGTTATCTAGGCTCAAGACCTGCTGTTGAGGACAATAGTATTAAGACAAAAGCTTATTTCGTTAATGATCTGATGCTATCCTATAACCGTCAGAAATGGGGCGCAAATATTCAACTGAATAATCTTTTCAACGTAAAATGGAATGAAGCGCAGTTTGCAACAGAAACTCAGTTAAAAGGAGAAGCAGAACCAATCACAGACCTTACGTATACACCGGGAAGCCCTTTTGGGATAAGAGTAGGAGTGTATTATAAGTTCTAAAGTTATGAGAGAGTTTGAGAGTGAGAGCGTTTGAAGGAAGATATAAAGAAATGTTCTGTCAATTTTCAAATGAGCGCATTCTCAAATTTTCAGATTCTTTGATTCTACCTTATAAATTATGTATAACTTTAAATAATCATTACATCGGATATGGAAGTATTGTCCAATTTTCAATATAAAAAACTTTTTCTGCCGAATATTACGGAGAAAATATTAGCCAATAATGCGGATATACAACTGTATCGGATCGAGAATTATCTTAAAGGAATTCTGATGCCGGTCATTCCGTACCGAACAACTTTTAACTTTATTATTTTCGTAACCAACGGACATATCAAACAATACCTGGAAAATAAAGAATATAATGCTGAGAAAGGCGGAGTGATCTTTATCAAACAGGGAACCATAACGGCTACGGTAGAGTTGTCCGATGATATTGAAGGATTTTTCCTGGCGTATGAAAATAATATCCTGTCTGAACAGGAGCTGCCAAAACATAAAAGCAGCATTTTCTTTATGACGCCTTTCCTGAATCTTGACAGCCTTACTTATGGCACCATTACCCAGCTTCTCCCTATTATGGAGCAGGAATTATGGTTAAGTAGTCTTAATGTCAATGACGTAGTGGTGACCATGCTTCACCTTATTCTGATCAAAATGCTGAGTACAGATTCTGACACTCATCATAAATCGGCAACACGTCCCATGGAACTGTCTCTTCAGTTCCGGGATCTTTTGTTTAAATACCATGTAGTCGAAAAAAGAGTAGCTTTCTATGCCGATAAACTGTCTGTCACAGAAAGTTATTTAAATAAATGTGTGAAAGGTGTTACCCAAAAATCGCCCAAACAATGGATCAACGAGATCGATATCAATTACAGCAAGGCTTTGCTGCACTCAAGTAAAGATATCGCAGAAATTGCCTATGAGCTGAATTTCCATACTGCATCCCACTTTACCCAGCTTTTCAAGAAAATCGCAGGAATTACCCCGAAAGATTACAGAACGCAGTTTTTGAATAACAGAGTGCCGGGATAGGTGAGAAGATGGAGGGAAAGGGTAAATTAAATAGATTTTAATTAAAAAGAAATTCAGAACAACATTGTTGTTCTACAGTACTTCCAACCTCTGGCTTCCGTCTTAAAAAACTTTACATTTTCTCATTCTCCAGAATCTTTAGTACAAGTCTTTCTTCCCTGGTAAGATCTGCTTTTCCATCATTTTCTTCAATGATTTCCAGTTCGTCCAGATATTTTTTGATGGTATTGTTTTCGTAGAGATTGATGACTAAAGGATGTACATAATATTTTCTACAAACAGCATTGGTATTTCCAAGATGTTCTGCAACAATATCCAATGCATCCTTTACTTTCTTTTTATATTCGGTATTATTTTCGGCATACCCGATTTCCTTAAAGGCAATCAGGGCGCTTACAGTCCCGGACCATGTTCTGAAATCTTTAGCTGTAAAATCTTCACCGCTTATCTCTTTAATATAATCATTCACCATTCCGGAGTCTATCGAATGGCGGTCTCCTTCATCATCCAGATATTGGAAAAGCTCTTTTCCCGGAATATCCTTACATTTCTGAACGAGCCTTGCCAGTCGTTTACTTCTTAGATCTACATGATGCATGATGCCCTTTTTTCCTTTAAAAGAAAAAGTAATCTTTTGACCTTTTACCTCTACATGTTTATCCTTTAATGTGGTCAATCCAAAGGAACCATAAAGCTTTTCATAGATGTTATTGCCGATACGGATATTGGTTCTTTGCATCAGGCTTACGATTAATGCCAGTATTTTTCTTTTTTCAAAGTTTCTCAATGCGAGATCTTGTTCCATCTGCAGCCGCATATCAGGCAATGCATATCCGAACTGAAGCATTCTGTAAAATTTGGTGTGATTTCTTAAAGCGCTCCATAGAGAATGATAGCGATATTGCTTTCTTTTTTTAACATCAAAACCTGTTGCCTGAAGATGGCCGTTTTCCAGTGCACATATCCATACATTTTCCCATGCCGGAGGAATAACCAGTTTGTTGATTCTGGTGATTTCGTCCTTATCCCTTATCCTTTCGCCATCCTTATAATAGGAATATTTTTTTCCGGTTTTCCTGCGGGTGATACCGGTGGATTCTGCATCGGTGGTATATACAAGATGTACCGCCTTTGCAGAAGCTTCCGGATCCTTCATGATTTTAACAATCTTTGATGGCTTCAGATGAGAAATTACCTCTAAATCTGTGTTCTTCTCCATAAAGCATGGTTAAGAGTTTTTACCCTTCGAAAAAATTAGTAAAAGAATCACTACAATTACACAGACTACAATGATTCCCCACCACATTCCGGCCTTAAAAATTGTTCCTACTGCTTCACAACTTGTTAGTGTCAACAAACTAAATATGGTAATACTGTATAAGCTCCACTTTTTCATAGATTAATATTTTTGGTGATTATTAAATTCTGAGTCGGTCTGCCTTCCAGTTTTTGATCGATCTTTTGATGTCATCTCCGGAAATATTTTCATGAAGAGCCTTGTACAAAAGCTCTTTGAATTCATCATCATAGGCAAATCTGAGAGCAGCAATCTGGTCAAATCTTAATTTTTCAACTGTTTCATCAGAACGCATATTGAAAATTTCAAAATACCGTTGCCTGAACTCAAGAATTACCATGCGGTTTTGAAGTCCTAAGGCATAATGTTGTCTTGTCATGAATGCCAGGTAGAAAAGCAGAAAGATCACAATAGAAAATAAGATCCAGATCAATTGATTTCCGGGATCACTCACTATTTTATAAATCCCAAAAATTTCCAAAATAATTAATATAGGAAGATATATAAAATGATGAGGCGGATAAAATTTCCTGTGATTATTGTAATTCTGCTGTTTCATAAGGTACAATGCAGCAATAATCTTTCCAAAAAACAATAATTTTAATAATGTGGTAGTTTTTTTAGAATAAAATGGTATTTGTTTTATTAAAAAAGTTTAAAATTTTAATGATTTTGAAGATAATATAGGTTATTGATTTTTATAAATGAAATTATCTTGACCTTCCAAGAAGTAGCCAAAACCTAAATACAGGATTCTTAAGCAAATGAATGAAAAAATATCAGATTATTAAGGAAAATAGGGCAGTGATTTAATCTTTCGACTTCAAATTTTTCGTAACTTTCGGTGTTTAAAAAAAGAAAAGAATGACTTCAAAGGAAAAAGTTGCTGCGCTTCGTGAAGAAATGCAGAAAAATAATGTTGATGCATTTATCGTATATTCTGCAGACCCGCATATGAGCGAATATCTTCCTAAAGAATGGCAGGAGAGAGTTTGGTTATCAGGATTCTTAGGATCTGCCGGTTTTGTGGTTGTTACAAAAGATAAAGCCGGACTTTGGACAGACGGACGATATTTTACACAGGCTGCTCTTGAACTGGAAGGTTCAGGAATCGACCTCTTCAAGGACGGAATGGAAGGAACTCCTAATTATATTGACTGGATTATTTCTGAAATTCCTGCCGGCGGTAAAGTTGCTGTAAATGCCCTGGCAGCTTCTAATGCAAACTGGGAACTGCTTTCTCAAAAATTTAATTCAAAAAATATTACCCTGATTGACTTCCCGCTTTTAAAAGAAGTTTGGAAAGAAAGAGGGACCCCTTCTACCAATCCGATTTTTGTACACCCTGTTGAAAGAGCCGGGAAATCAGTATCGGATAAACTTTCCGCAATCCGTCAGAAAATGGAAGATCAGGAAGCAACAGTTCATATCATTTCCAGTTTAGATGATGTAGCATGGACAATGAACCTCAGAGGTAGTGATGTACAAAGCAATCCTGTATTTTTAGGATATATCGTGATTACTAAAAATGATGCTGTTTTATTCACAGGTCTGGAAAAAATGGAAGTAGAAGCCAGAAAACAACTGGATGATGCCTTTGTTAAAATGATGCCTTATGAAGAATTCTACAACTACCTGAAAGGATTTAAAAATGAAAAAATATTGGTGTCTCCAAACACCAATCAACAGATATTTGAAACTTTAAAAGCGGATAATCAGTTTATCAAAGCACCGGTTCCTGGTAATCTGATGAAAGCTCAGAAAAATGAAACTGAACTGGAAGGCTTTAGAAAAGTAATGGTGAGAGACGGTGTTGCCATGGTGAAATTCCTTTACTGGCTGACGCACAATGCCGGCAAAGAGGCTATGAACGAATATTCTATTGGCGAAAAGCTAAGAGGCTTCCGTGCAGAAGGAGAAAATTTTGTAGGTGAAAGTTTCGGTTCTATTGTGGGGTACAAAGATAACGGTGCAATCATGCACTATTCTGCCAAAGAAGAAGGAAGTAAAGAAGTTACGAATGAAGATACAATCCTTGTAGATTCAGGAGGTCAGTATCTTGAAGGAACTACTGATATTACAAGAACTTTTGCATTGGGAACACCTTCTGAAGAGTTCAAAAGAAACTCAACATTGGTATTACAGGGACTGATTCGTTTATCCATGGTAAAATTCCCGAAAGGAACCAAAGGAGTACACCTTGATGCTATTGCAAGACTTCCGTTATGGATGGAAGGCAAAGACTTCAACCACGGAACAGGACACGGAGTAGGAAGCTTCATGAATGTTCACGAAGGACCGCAAAATATCAGAAAAGATCTGAATCCGCAGGATCTTCTTCCGGGAATGGTTTGTTCCAATGAGCCGGGATACTATCTTGAAGGTCACTACGGAATCCGTCATGAGAACCTGATCGCAGTAAAAGAAGCAGAAACAACTATCCATGGAACATTCTATGAATTTGAAACGTTAACATTCTGTCCGTTCTTCAAAGATACGGTGGTAAAAGAAATTCTTTCTGAAAAAGAAATTGAATGGTTAAATAGCTATCACAAAACTTGTGAAGATAAATTAGCTCCTCACTTGGAAGGAGACGTTAAAGAATGGTTCCTTCAATTAGTAAGCCCGCTTTAATGAAGGAGTAAGAAGATTTCCTTCTTAAAATCCTTATACCTTAAACAAAATAATTGTTAGATAAACAAAGTCCTGTAAGTATTCTTGCAGGGCTTTTTTATTTGTACAACCGTATTTTTACGGATAAAGTTTTAGGGATTCCCCTGACGAATAAAATTCAGGAACAGGCTATCTTTGGACTACCAAAAAACATCATTCATATCTTCATATATAACTTAGTAAATTCAAAACGGTAGTAAGATCATCTCATCCTGAGGTGGTCTTTTTTATTAAATGAAACTTGAGAATAATTTTCTACTAATCGTCTAATGGTTCTACTTGTCATTCCGAGCGAAGCAAGGAATCCCGCCAACACAGGGCATATAGCATTAAATGTCGAATAGTTGTACCTGTCATTCCGAGCGAAGCAAGGAATCTCAACCTCACGAAAATAAAAGACTGATGAATCAACTATTACTCTCAAACTCTCCAACCCTCCAACCTCTCACTCCAACTTTATTAAAAAAAAACATCCACTTTCTCACTTTTTATCTATTTTCGCGCTACATTGGAACTGTAGTATTTTAAAATGGTAGCAAGGGATTATTTTCAAAGCTTTAATTTATTTTCTGAGGAAGAAATTGACGCATTTTTACAGCTTTTTGAGATCAGAAGAGTGAATAAAAATGAGTATTTCATTCAGGAAGGGGAAAGATGTAAGGAAGTTGCATTCATAGCATCCGGAATTTTCAGGTCTTTTTATATTTCAGATGATGGAAAAGATATGACCTATTGTTTTAGGTTTCCTAATACCATGATGGCTGCTTATTCTTCATTTATTTCCGATTGTCTCAGCAGGGAAAATATGCAGGCTATTACTGATGCAGAATTATTGGTTTTGAAAAAAGAAGCCGTAGACAAAATGGTTCAGGATAACCTTAACTGGACAAAATTTCTAAAGACCATCGCAGAGCAGGAATATCTCGAACTTGAAAATCGTTTTTTTCAGCTTCAGCGCGATACCGCAGCTCAACGATATGCTACTTTGCTGAATAATCACCCTGATTATGTTAAAAATATACCATTACAATATCTGGCTTCTTATCTGGGAATTACCCAAAGACATTTAAGCCGGATCAGAAAAGAAATTTCTTTTTAGACATTTGTCCTGTTAATCGAAGGACGAGCTCTATAATTTTGTCAAAAAAAATAGATGGAGCACAACATTTTGATTATTGGAGGAAACGGTTTAGTAGGGAAAACAATTGCCCGCATATTAAAATCAAGAAACCCTCAACTCAACATTTTTATCGGAGGACGAAAAGGTGGGAAAACAAATAAAGATCTTAAAATTGACGTTACAGATCCTAATACTTTTCAAGCTATTTCCGACAAAAAAATTGATCTTATCATTTTATCCGTGAATGATAAAACAGACCATGTTCTCCAATTTGCAATTGAAAATAAAATCGATTATCTGGATATCACCAAACCGACACCTGATTTGGTAAAAGCCTATAGTATTGCCGGCAAAAAGGAGGTGAACAGCAGAATTGTATTCAGTTCAGGATGGATGGGAGGAATCGTTCCCGGACTCGTTAATGTCCTTTCCAACAATAGCATAGATGTTCAGGAAGCAAAGCTTTTTGTGTATTATTCCGTAAAAGATTTAGCAGGCGAGAGCTCAGCACATTTTATGGCGGAGAATGTGGCCGTTCCTTTCTATCGTTACAAAAATGACCGACCTGTTAAGATCCGACATTTTTTAGATACCGAAACTTTTGATTTTTCTTTTGGAGTTGGAAAAAGAAGTGCTTATAACTTTGATGTTCCCGATCTGTATATTCTCAACAAAATTGAAAGAATATCCGATGTAAGCGTGAAAATGACGTACAATTCAAAATTTATTACCTGGTTATTGGGTGGTTTTCAATACCTGAGAATCTTTAATATCTTATCGTTAAAAGAAAGGAGAATGATTTTCGGATCCAGTGGAAATGGAGATCAGTCGATATTTGAAATTGTTATCAAAAATAATAACGGATATAAAAAGCTTAGTTTGCAAAGTACAAAAGGACAGGCAGAATTAACCGCTTTGTCAGCCGTTTTACACACCGAGGAGCTGTTGAGGAATCCTCATGAAAGTAATGTATATTTCAGTCACCAATTGCATGAGCCTTTGTCTCTGATGGCACAGCTTAATGCTTATGAAACCATCAATATCAATGTAACACAATGAAAAAAATAGCCATTATCAACGCGCATCCTAATCAAGATTCCTTCAACTTCGGAGTGGCAGCTGCTTACAAAGAGGCTGCCGAAGAATCGGGAGCAGAGGTAGAAGAAATTATCATAAGAGATTTAGATTTTAATCCTAACCTTCAATTTGGATATCAGAAAAGAATGGAGCTGGAGCCGGATCTTCTTAACGCCTGGGAAATTATACAATGGGCAGATCATTTGGTTTGGATACATCCCGTTTGGTGGGGTGGTTTGCCTGCCATTTCGAAAGGATTTATAGACCGACTTTTTTTACCGGGAATGGCTTATAAATTCAGAGAGAATTCCGTGTGGTGGGATAAGCTTTTAAAAGGAAAAACGGGACATATTATCACCACTTTAGACCAACCTGGCTGGTATTACCGGTTGTTCTTCGGAAGACCAAGTGTCAACCAGCTTAAAAAATCTACGCTGGAATATTGCGGAGTAAAACCTGTTAAGGTAACCTATTTAGGGATTATCAGAGATTCCAGTGATGAACATCGGGCAAAGTTACTGAAGAAAGTCAGCCAGCTGGGGTGGAAGCAGAAATAGAATGTTTGTGTATATAGAAGCCCGGAAGAAGGATACCCGTTAGTCATTTATGTATATTAAAAATAAGGAGACCATGTATAAATCTTCTTATTATGTTGTACAACGTTCAGGTTCCTTCTTCCGGCATTTTTTACAGTCCTCTTTTTCCCTCTATCCAATACGCCTGTGATCTGATACATCTTGGTGAAACTCCTTTAGCCTTAAGGAATTTTCTGATCAATGACATCCGGTCTCCATTGCCTGTAAGGTAGAAAACAACATCATCATCATATATCGCCTCTTTTTCTTCCCTTAGAAAGTCGGTAAGGGCTTCTATCATTCTCATGGCGCTGTTTTTAGGACTGTGATATCCATATAAATTCAGGTTTTCAAGAGCGGCAGCTTCTTCCAGTTCATGAAGGCATATAAATAAAGAACCACATTCTTCCGCTGCTTCTTTAATAGAAAGCGAACTTCCCAATGAAGTTTCATCCCCTATAGAAAAATGAATTTTTGCATTAGGCTCAAAAAAGCGTTTTCCTCTGGGAAGTAAAATTTTTATGGAATCTCCGGCAGAGAGTTGAGTTACAAAATGACTTCCCACCGCTTCATGGTCATGGACATGAAATACCACATCAAAAGTTCCTGTTTCTCTGTTAAAATTAAAAGGAGAGTAATTACGGAAATCTCTGTCATTAATTCTGATACCGAGCGCATAAGCCGGTTCAAACTGAACGCCATGCAAATCGGTTTCGAAACGAATTCTGCGAAGATCATTGGTAATGTTTTCTATATGGCTGACGGTACATTCTTTAAATTTGGAGGACCAGACATTTTCCACCGTGTCATTGATCCATTTTGGTAAACTAGGCATACGTAATTTTTATTGCAAAGGAAGCTGCAAAATTAAAATGAAACGATAGCGGTTTCAGGGAATTGATTGGATTATTCGTGGTTTAGATGTGAGATGGAAGATGTGAGATTCTGAGCCAGTGGAAGAGAATTTAATGTATAATCTCAAAATTTATCCTTGATAGACAAGTTCCTTATAGTAACTTCCAGCCCTAATCTTCAGGCTTCCTTCTTAATTTCCCTTGTTTTTATTCTGATTTCTGAATTCGGTAGGAGACTCATCTTCTAGCTTTGAAAACAAACGACTGAAATACGTGTGATCATTATAGCCCAGTTCATACGCAATTTCCTTTACGGTAAGGTGGGTAAAGGCAAGCAGTCTTTTTGCTTCAATTAAAATTTCCTGATGAATCCAATATTGGGCAGGCTTTCCTGTTACTGCACGGACTACTTCTGTCAGATATCCTCTTGAAACATTTAATATTTCAGCATATTCTGATGGACTTTTCATGGTTTTGTACTCTTTTCTTACCTTGATTCTGAATGCTCTTGTCAACTGTAAAGAACGGCTTTCATGGGTAGTTTGAGAATTGTTTTCACGGGAATAGAGGACAGCAAACATCCCTACAAAAGTGTGAAGTAAAGACTGAGTAACCAAAAAACCTTCTTTTGAAGCGAGCGTTTCATCCATATAGGCGGCATGGAGTAGTGCAGCAATATTGTTGATCTTATCAACCCAATCTTTGTCAATCGTGACGGGACGGATTCCTTCCAGTGATTCTTCAAAAACAGAACGTACAACCTCGGGAATGAGATCCGATTTCACCGCTACAAACCATCCGTTGACATCTTTCATCAGAAGTCCCTGATGTACCTGACCGGGCAATACACAGAAAACAGTAGATTGTTGTGCTTCAATCATATTGAAATCCACCATCATTTTTACATGTCCGCTTTCCATACAGGTAAAAATATAGTGACTGTCACGGTGTATCCCTTTATCCATAAGAATCTCCTCTGAATCCAGGGTACGCAGATCCATCCTTTTGACATGAAAACGATGTTCGGAAATGCTACTTAAATCGTAGGTAGGAATGGCCTTCTTCATTTTATTGAAACTATACACAAAGCTACAATATATCCGTGCTGATTTCTTAATTATTTTGCCTTTGAAAAAGCCATTTTTATAGCCAGATAGGTAAGTACACTTGCCATAAACCACTTCTGCACTTTTATCCAGACAGGATTGTTCGAAAAAAATACGGCCACTTTTGCGGCGGTGAGGACAATTATAAAGTTGACACTAAAACTTACCAGAACCTGTACAACCCCAAGTTCCAGACTTTGAGTCAATACTGAACCATATTGAGGCTTTATAAATTGAGGAAAGAATGATAAGTAGAATACGGCAACTTTGGGATTGAGAACATTCGTTAAAAAACCAACAGTAAAAAGTTTTTTAGGACCATCATGCGGACTGGATTTATCAACTTCAAAAATATTTTTACTTTTCGGTTTGATGGCCTGATAAGCCAGATACAAGAGGTAAACAGTACCTATTGTTTTTAAAATACCATAAGCAAATGGTACGGCTAATAACACTGCAGTGAGCCCAAATGATACCATGACGATGTGAAATAAAAAGCCACATACCACTCCCGCCAGAGAAATAAATCCCGATTTTTTCCCCTGGGTAATTGATTTTGAAATTAAATAAATCATATTCGGTCCCGGGCTCATCACTAAAACAAGTGCTGCCAGAATGAAAAACAGAAGCTCGTGAAATGGAATCATAATATAATTGAATTGGTATTATTATCGCTACAAGTTTACGAAAAACAAAAGAATATTAATTTTTCTTTCCTGTAAAGAATTTGATACATTAAGACCGGATTTATCATCAAAAAACTCGAAATTTTCTGAGATATTGTTACGGAAAAATAGAAGTTAAGCTTACTTTTTCTTAAACCATTTAAACAAAAGGATGGAAATAAGTACAGCAGCAACTACAATAATCGTATTCCCTATGGTATGGTCAAAGTGTAATCCACGTTTATATTCAACGTTGAATGAATAGATTATCTTAATGAAAATTAAAATAATTACAATACTCGTGATAATTTTTATGACTGAGGATTTCATTTTTTAAGATGCTAATTTCTGTTTATAAGATCAAATAAGAAGAACCAACAATGTATGATGCTTCAATTATTTAATCTAAAATTCATTGGTAATTTATTAAAAAAATCAGAATAGATGATAAATAATTTAAAGCATCATTAAATATCATTTAGAATACCGTAAAAAAAAGCCGGATTACAATTACTAATGGAGTGCATGTGGATATTGATTACTGTATGACAAATCTTTGTATATTAGGCTAATCAATATTCTGAAAAGAGATTGAGTTTTTAATATGACCGTGTATTTGCAGAAAATTCGGTAAAAATGAACATCATTAAAAAGAAAATTATGTGGCAATATTATCTCATGTTGGGTGCAGGATTAATTCTGTTTATTCTTGCCCTTTTCAGTTTTAAAAATACCCTTTCATTTCTGAAGACTGCTGAAAAAGTGACGGGAACGGTCACCTCTCTACGGGAAGTAGACTCAGATGGTTTGGTGTACTTTCCGGTCTTTACGTATCGGGCTAAAAATAATATTGAATATACCTACGGACTGGCTGAGGGAAGTAATCCGCCGGGTTGGTCCGTGGGAGATACAGAGACGATTATATATGACCCTGAAGATCCTGCCAGAGCAAGTTTGTACACTTATTTCAGAATTTTTGCATGGCCTCTCATATTTGTTTCTGTAGCCTTACCGTTACTGGTGATCGGTGGAGGGTATTTTATTGCAGAACATTATTTAAAATAGAATTCAAGATCAATAGTAAAGTAAACAAAAGATGAAATGATAAAAAAAGGAGTACATAAAGCTGCACTCCTTTTCGTTATTTTACCTTTTCTAAAAGATAGAGTTTAGCTCCGGAAAATGCCAGTTTAGGCATTAAATTTCCTTCCAGAACCATTGTTTTATTATTCACATCAATTACAGAGATATAATTATTCGAATTGTATTCAATATAATTCTCTTTTTCTTTGGTTAAAGGGTTTTTTCCAAATTCCATAGAATATTTTACCCAATCTTCTTTTTCAGAGCTGCAATGTACCGGTTGGAATTTTGATTTTTTAGTTTTAAAAATAATCTGGTCAAAACTATCTGTACACTCCGAAGTAAAGGAGCTTTCCGGATTTTGATCCTTTGAAAAATCTTCAAAAGAACCGCGATATACGCCAACCACTTTCCAGGTTCCATCCAAACGGTCTTCGTCTATTTTTCCTTTCGCCTTGCTTACCGCCCAGCTGATTCCGTTTACAGTTCCTTTTACAGCTTTGTAGCTCACATTTACTGCTCCTTTCACTACTTTTGCAGCCGTAGATACTACGCAGGAGTTTAATACAAGAACGGCAGAAGCCAGAAATAACATTTTTTTCATATCATCAAGTTTTACTAATACGCTGCGAAGATACTGTTTTTTGAAAAATGTATCGGAAAATGAAGAAAAGGCATGTTATTATATTTTTTTACAAAATCTTTTTATGAGGTTCCATGCAGTATTTTTCCGCCCTGTAAAGACATTTCAACAGCCTGATTACTGTATATCAGCATCTGGTCTTCATAATGGGAAAGCGCCACTGAAATATCAGAATTACTAACCAAGGCTTCATGAATATTTTTCGATAATAATGCTGCATCGATGAAGGCCGTATTGGCGCCTACACCTCCGGCAGGACTCATTGTATGAACCGCGTCACCTAAAGCCGTAATATTTCCCGGCTCCCATTTTTCTTTCGGCAAAGAAGACCTGATTGGGGTAGCTGATAACGAAGTTTTGTCTGCTTGGTCAAACAGGGCTTTTAGCTTAGGGTGCCACTGATCAGTGAGCTGATTGATGCAATGAAAAATTTCATCGGTCGAATAAGGATAGAAATCTGCTGCCGGCCACCCAAAAGCTTCAGGATTCCCTATAAATGCCCAATAGAAATAATTATTTATAGGACTTAAAGTTTCCCATGCTTTATTCTTCTTCGAAAAGTCAAATACCATAGAATCTACAATCAATGAAAACCGGTTGTCAACAATGACAGAAGTTCCTTTTTGAAGTTCTGTAGATATTTCTTCTACCGTTTTCGATGAATAGAAAGTCCTGCCGTAAATCGTAATAGTACCGGTATTCACTTTTTGATCTTTACAATAATCTCTTCCGATTTTGGAGTTTACACCATCTGCTGCCACTACAAGATCTGCAACAGAGATGCTGCCGTCTGCAAATGAAAGTTCTATTTCACCATTTTCAGATTTTTTCCAATGGGTCAGTTCTTTTCCAAAATAAATATTTTTTTGGAGTCCCTGTAGTAAAATTTCACGTAAGGTCAGACGGTTAGGTTTCAGATCCGGCATTTCTTTTACTCCATCGCTCCAGGATTCTACAAGTTCGTTTTGTGAGGATTCAAGAGAGGAGGTAAGCACATGCATACCACTGCAGCTTGCTGCGCATGTATCGAGAAAAAGTCTGTATAAATTGGAGGGAAGACATTCTTGTAAAGCTTTTCTGCCCGGCTCGTTGACTCTGATTCTATATCCTTGTGAACGGGTATTTACAGCAGGATCCTTTTCAAAGATTTCACAGTCAATTCCTTTTTTTTTAAGGCTCTGTGCAAGGCAAAGACCGCCCAGTCCTGCTCCGATAATAGCGATACGCTTGTTTTTATATTTTTGTGTCATAATTATTGCTGATCAATCCGGTTATTTTTTTTTGGAGATTGATGGTACAAAATTATGATGAGGTATCTGAAGAAGCGGGATATATTTAATGGTGATGATGAGACAAATTATGGTTTTTTAACCGAAATTGTAAAGCGGTCATTCCTGTCACCTTTTTATAAAAACGAGAGAAATAAATAGGGTCGTCATATCCCAGTTCAAAAGCAATCTGTTTTACATCCATAGCAGTATAAGATAGCAGACGACAAGCTTCCAGTACAATTTTTTGCTGTATCCAGAAACTGGCCGGATATCCTGTCACTTCTTTTACTGCTTCATTCAGGTAAAGTGGAGTGATGGTAAGAAGTTGCGCGTATTGCTGAACTTGTTTATGTGTTTTAAAATTTTCAGTAATAAATTTCTTAAATTGTCTTGTAATCAGGTATTTTTGACTGTTGTTTTGCTTCTCCGGAATCTGTTGCTGCATAATCCTTGAAATAATAATCCCGATAATAGATTCAACTAATGAAATTTCAACGGAAGTACCGGGCAGATTCTTATCTTGTTCTATTTTTTCAAGCACCGGAGGCAGATCAAAGATAAAATCATCTTCGGAAACAATAACTGACTGCCTGATCCACTGATACATATCCAATGTTTCCCGATAATACTCAGAAATAATACTTGCCTCCGCAAATAGAAACCAACCTTTGTTATTTTTTTGGTGAATGTACTGATGAACCTGTCCCGGACCAATAAAACACAAAGCCGCTTCTTTTAATTCCAGAGTATTGAAATCTACTTCCACTACAAAATCTCCTTTCTGTTGAAGAATAAACATATAATGATCATCCCGATGAACTTCTGCCTGCTTCTCATGAAAAACAGATAAAGGCATTAGCCGGACAGTAGAATTTTCCAACTGGTTGTGGTGAGAAGGGATATTTTTTTTCATTTCAGTAAATCGTCGGTAGTACGAAGATACTATTTCTGAAAAAGAGTCATGTCAATTGAATGCAGGTTATTCTGAAAAGTTCTCCTCAGATTTTAGTTTATTAATCAAAGGATTGGCGTACATCGACAGGAAATATTCTTTAGAAACGGCATCAGACGGATCAATACGCATTTCAAGCCTTCTTATAAACAATTGTTTTTCCTGTTCCGTGTATTGTGATGCATACTTATCGGTATGATGAATAAGATCATAAGCAATAAATTTGGTCGGCCAAAGCTTGTAATTTTCAATAATTGAACGGTCAATTATCTGTGCAATAGCCTGTAATTGCTTATTTTTATTCTCAATTGTAGCTGCAATATCATCCAGCTCTGTATCAATAACATCCCCGGCGTGAAGGTGGATTCTTTTCTTTTGGCCAAGAATTCCGCTAAGCATGGTGGTGAAGTCTTCATTCTTCCCTTTGATATATTCCTCGTCCCTGTGCTGAGCCAGTAATTGAGGCATCTTTAGGGAATCTGTAGGATCATACTCGTAAGAGATTGAGATCGGAACAATCTTTAAGCTTTTAAAATAATCTGTCAGTGATTGATCTCCGGCAGCCATAGCCAGCATTTTTAAAACGCCTTGTTGAGTAGCATCATTCCCGTTTTTAGTACGTCCTTCACGTTGGGCGATCCATACAGAACGATTTTCCTCGTGCAGCTGCTGATCAATATACTCAGACATGGTCTGTGAACTTCTGAGCTGATCACGAAGAGACAATCCTCTTTGTACCAAAAAGTTGCGGTTCAGTTTAGCCAGTACATTGAGAAATCTTTTTCTGACCAGATTATCACCAATGGCAGAAGCCGTCATGATAAGGCCGCTTTCCAGCAATACAAGGTTGAGCAGGGAAGTGTCCAGTACAATATCCCTGTGATTCGAGATGAAAAGGTAGGGCGTATTTTTATCCAATCGGTCGAAACCTGAAGTCGTTAATCCATCAGAACTTTTCGCAAGAATCTGGCGGATGGTATGCGCTACAAAGTGAGTCTGGAAGTCCCGGATAGAAAACACTTCTTTAAACTGATCTTTCCAAACCTGGTCATCCGTTGTAGGAAAAGTAAAGTTCATGAGTGCTCTCATCATCGGATCATCGGCAATACTATGTAATGCTTCATTCACTTCATGGTCATAGAAATACCGGATTTCATCAAACTTCGACATGCGATTATTTAAAAATTAAATCTTTTGCAAAAGAACAAAAATTTATCTAAGCATGCTCTATAATCGATGTTAAAGTATTATGATTGACGTATAGATTGGGATAAAGGATTGCTGGTGAGCTTCTTTTAATTGATGATTTTTTTTAAATAGTAAAAAATAACGCCTCCTAAAACCAGTAAGAGACGTTGTTCTATTTTTTCTTTGTTTAAATTTTAAAAAATGCTTAATCCAAATTGTTTCACCATATCTAAAATCATATGATACCCTGCCAGTGAATTCCCATGCTGATCCAAAGAAGGACTGAAAACCCCGATTCCCATCTTTCCGGGAACACTTACGGTAATTCCACCACCAACACCGGATTTGCTAGGTAATCCTACCGTTCGGGAATATTCACCACTGAACTCGTACATTCCGGCAGTAAGCATTTGTGATTCTATTAATTTGGCGATCTCTGCATTCTTGTAGGTAGTATCTCCATCAAAACGGACACATTGATTGGCAAAGAAATAACCGATTTTAGCCAGATCTTCGGCAGTAAGCTCAATAGAACACTGTCTGAAATAATTATCCAGCTGATCCTCATTTCCGGAGATCAGTCCGTTATTTTTCATCAGGTAAAACATGCCACGGTTACGATGTCCCGTTGCTTTTTCGGATTCATAGACCGATTTACTATATTCAATCGTTGGATTTTTGGTAATAAACCTTACCATATCCAAAACTTTTAAAAAAGGTTTATCTCCATCTCCCGAAATTAAAGACGTGGTAAGAATCGCTCCCGCATTCATCATGGGATTAAGCGGTTTACCCGTTGTTTCAAGATTCGAGAAATGATTAAAAGGTTTGTCAGATCCGAAATAGCCCATTTTATCAAAGACGTTGGCTTCACCTCTTTCCGTTACAGCGATCATCAACGCAATGATTTTGGAGATACTTTGCATCGTAAATTTTTTGCTGACATCTCCTGTATTGTAAACTTTACCATTTTTATCGACTACCGAAAAGGCAATAGCTTTAGCGTCCATCTTTCCCAGTTCGGGAATATAATCGGCTACTTTGCCTTGAGTATAATAGGTTCTGTTTTTCTCAAGAATGCTGTTTAAGGTTTTTTCAGAAATGGCAGGAGCTTCTGCTGTTTTCTGAGCATAAGTAAACGTGTTTAAGGAAAGAAATGCGGCAAGCACCATTCCTTTTGCTGCCGGTAAAAAGCTATTTTTTTTCATAAAGAAAGTCTTCAAATAAAAATGTTACGATAAGCCTCAAAAAAAGCAAATATAAAGTATTTCATCTTCGTTGGCAATGTTGCTTTATGATAATGATTACAATACCTGTTGAAAGCTTGTTGCTGAGGTGAACACTTCCTTTACAAATACCATACCTAAAAGCAAGAAGGTAGATTTGGCAATATAGCGAATCCGCAATTTTAAATTTTGAAAGTATGAATTTGGTAAATAATCGTTGTTTTTATTGGTAATGTGATGGTTTGTGTGTGGTGATCTTGCTATTATTTTTTTATCGTTCACTTAAAATTATGAATTATATCCTACAGTGATCGCTATTTTCAACGATTTTGGGCAGAATTTCTATTTTATGACTTTCGGAATTTGTTTTTATGCTCAGACAAAATATTTTTGGAACATACTAGGTCACTAAAACATAGACTTAGTGATTTAATATTAATTTTAAAAAAACTTATTATGAAAAAAGTATTATTTTTTATGGCATTGCTGATGACGTTATGTGTCAATGCCCAGACTATTATTTTTGAAGAGAATTTTGATTCAACACCGCAGTATGCACTCCCTTCAGGTTGGACAACAATACGTGGGAGTAGCAATATTCTTAGTAAGGCATGGTTCTGTACATATCCATCTGCATACAATGTTTTTTCAGGGCGAGTATGTGCTAATGCCCTAGCAAATGCAAATGAAACTAATGACTTAGTAACTCCTGAAATAGCTTTGGGATCTGGGAATTCTTATTCGTTATCATTTTCATGGCTAGTATATTATAAAACCAATATGCTATCTGTCTTTGTATTAGAAGCTAATGATACATTTACAGGTAACGAAACACCTGTTTATCAAAAGCAATTTTCTGGGACTGACGTTTTACTTCCAAATATTGATTTATCTTCATATGCCGGACAAAATGTTAAGATCTATTTTAGAACTAAAGGATTAGTAGATGGATTAACTTCTACAGATATTGACGATGTTAAAATTACACAACAGCCGTTACTTGGTACCTCAGAAATAGGAGCCAATACAACAATGGGCATCTATCCTAATCCTTCATCAGATTTTGTAAACCTGAAAACCGGTTCAAAAATCACCAAAGCTGAAGTTTTTGATATGGCGGGAAGAAAAGTAAATGCAGCAGTAAAGGATGATAAAGTTGATGTAAGAGCCCTTCAACCGGGAACGTATATGATCAATGTCGAAACCAAAAACAAAAAATATTCACAGAAGTTTATTAAAAAATAGTCATACTTAGTTTATTATGAAGCGCTTTCTAGGAAGCGCTTTTTTTATGTGAAAATCTGTAAATTAAAAAGTAGATACTGAGGTAAAAAGTAAGGAACATAAAATATAAAACTAAAGGCCTAGAATACCTCACCGATATTAGCAAAAAAGCCATGGGAATTATTTTGTCCAAAGCCATAATCGATGCATAAATTGGTGTTACTGTGTTTGTTCAGTTTAATTCGTAATCCGACTCCATATCCGAACAACAACTTTTTGTATTCATCAGAAAGATCTGCAGAAAATGACTGCACATTGGCAAAAACTACTCCCCCTAGCAATCCATTTCTGGTGATTCCAAAACGATATTCATTTTCATAATAGTACATATTACGGCCACGAAACCGGCTTTGTATATATCCTCTTCCCAGATTGTTCTGGTCATCCCACCCTGTACTTGGCAGCATAAGATAGGGCGGAGCTGTTTTGCTGGTATTGAGCCATGCAAACCCCCAAAATGCAAGAACATTTTCAGAAGATGCAGGGAAATGGATGTACTTTCTGGCATCTATTTGCAGCGATGACCAATTAGACTGGCTTCCCATAAATATAAAATTGGGACGATAGGTAATGCTTAGATATTCGCCATTCTGTGGAGTAATCTGGTTGATCCTGTTATCGTATAATGCTTTTATGGCCAGTCCGGATGCCCTTTCAGAGGTTTTTAAATCCCGGGAAAGAAGACGGTTAATCCTTGTTCCCAACGAATCCGTTATTTTAATATTCCAAAACTGATCATAGTAAATTCCACCCCCAAGATAAAAGTCTTTTAACACCTTGAACATAATGGATTGATGTAATTTGATATACTTAAAATTAACGGTGTAGGCGGTGTTGGAGTTGGCTTCTATTGAAATTCTTTTACCTCCCAGACCATAAACTTCCGATGGATAATTGAGATATTTAAAATCACTGATGATATTTATTTTATTCCCTTTTGTCCAGATATTGGCATATAAAGGAAAGATGGTTTGTTTGTATTGAGAGTAGGTATAGCTGGTGCTGATATTAGAAATTTTCTGGCCTTCCGAGTGTTCCTGGTAAAAACCGATATTTCCACTTACAACACCGGCAAATCCTGTCTGTAAAGTATATCCTGCGGCAGGAATCAATGACCAGTTAAACTTTTTCCCTGCTCTTACGGTATCTGCATTATCTTTTTTATGCAATATCCGATGAAGAATATCTGCAATATCCTTTTGTGGGATTACAGGTTTTCGGACGGAGTCGGATGTAGCTTGTGGTAGAGTGCTTTGTGCCTGGACAAAGAAAGAATATATAATAAGAAGAAAACAAGGGAAAATGCTTTTCATCGTTATGAGTTTATAGTAACAATATTACATATAAATTTGGTAAATATATACAACTTTATATGAAGTTGTTATTTGGTTATTTTGCCCTGTCATTCTGAATTTAACGAAGTGAAATGAAGAATCTAATCTTATATGAGATTCTTCCTTCGTCAGAAATCGAAGATTCGGTGTAGTCAATGACAATGGTGTAAAATTGTATATAGTTACCTTGTTTTTAAATTTAAAATAATAAATAAGGGAGGGTGAATATTTTTTTATCATACTGACATACTGTTGTCGTCAATCATTTCTAAATTTACAATATCAACAAATACAAAATAAGAAACTATGGAAACAATTTTGCGTGGGTTAACAACAGTAAGTTTTTATGCTTCAAATCTTGAAGAAGCAAAAAAATGGTATACGAACTTTTTAAATATCGAGCCGTACTTCAGTGCGCCGGGATACGTTGAGTTCCGCATTGGGGACTATCAGCATGAATTAGGGATTATTGATAGTCAATATGCCCCCGAAGGTGCAACAGAACGCACTGGAGGAGCTCTTATATACTGGCATGTAGATCATTTACAGAAAACTCTTGACAAGCTGCTTTCCTCAGGAGCAGAATTGTACCAACCGATTATTGACCGAAGTGGGGGAAAAGGTGATTTTGTAACGGCTTCTGTCGTTGATCCCTTTGGTAATATTTTAGGAATAATGACCAATAGGCATTATGTAGAAATAATAAAACTCAGAAATAGCTTCCTATGAAAACTATGGAAAAGCAGACAATATACATCAATGCCAGTGTAGAATGGCGGGGATGGCTGGAAGAGAATCACCAGACAGAGCAATCTGTCTGGGTGATTTGCAATACCAGAAAATCTAATTTACCCACAGTAAACTGGAGTGACCTGGTAGATGAAGCACTTTGTTTTGGCTGGATCGACAGTACCCGAAAGACCATTGATGAAGGTTCTTTTATGCAGTTATTCAGCAGACGTAAATCCAACAGCACCTGGTCAAAAATCAATAAAGAGAAAGTTCAGAGGCTCATTGATAGTCAACTGATGAAGCAGGCAGGCTTTGCCAGCATTGAAACAGCAAAACAAAATGGCTCGTGGAATATCCTGGATAGTGTAGAAGATTTGACCATTCCAGAAGATTTAGAGGATGCTTTTAGAGATTATGAGGGTTCAAAAGTATATTTTGAAAGCTTAAGTAAATCAGTTAAAAAAATGCTTTTACAATGGATTGTTTTGGCCAAACGACCTGAAACCCGCAAGAAACGCATCGATGAAATAGTGCAGGAGGCTGCCGAAAAAAGAAGACCAAAACAATTCCGATAAAGTTTTTTGAGGTTATTCATTTAGAGGATAAAGAAAGAATGACTCAAAGAACATAAAATTTTCAGAATTCATAATGAATAATAAAGCCATCTCTGCATAATATGTAGGATGGCTTTTAGTTTATAATAAGCTTATTTCAAAATACTGAATTTTTTTTGATCTGAATTTTCTGAATTTCATATGTAATACATTGCTTTTCAATTTATTTTAATGAAGCGATCCATACATCAATCGAAAAAAAATGGCTTTGTTTTTTAATATAAAATATAAAAAATATAAGATAAGATAAATCTTGTTACGGAGAGATTTTTTTTAAAAAAATATTAATCGCGACTCAATTGTATAGGATGTATATAGATCAAATGGCGAAAATTGAATTTGATAAATTGGTGGTTTTGCTTTGTGTTTTATTAATTTATTTTTATAAATTGGTTTTTTTTTGTTTTTAATTTATGTGGAATGTGATTTTTTTATTGATTTATTACTTTTCATCTTCTTTTGATTTTTTAAAATTAAAACCATCGAATTTTATCTATCAGGTTGTAACGTATAGATTTTGTTCCGTTAAATAGTACCTGTGTCGTAGGCTTATTTTAAGGGCTACATCTTTTTTTTTCATTGCTTTGTTGAAGAAAATTATTTTAAATTTTAAAACACAAGCACGATGAAAAGCAATATTTTAATTCGTTTTGAGAATTTTTTACGCTCTTATTCCAATACAACCCTCTTTCAGATAAGTATTGGGTATACGATACAACAACCCTGGAAATCTCAAAATATTTCTTTAAACTAAAAAAGATTGTCTTTGTTCCTTTTCAATAAAAAGATGGGAACAATCAATATATCAGATTCTGAAAACACAAATGCAGTTGTAAAGAAACACCTTCTCTATTCCCTTGTTCTCCTATTCGCACCAGTTTGATTGAAAAAAAAATATTTGGAGAAGGTGTTATTTACAAGTTTTATCAGGATAGTCTGATACAAACCAATACAAATGATGAAAAACATACACAAATGGAAAAAAATTACTTACAATTGATTAAGAATAAGACAAAAGCTGTTTCTCCACCAATCAGCGGATGGAAGAAAAGTTCCGTATTTTTATTATTGATGATGATGGGCATGTTCCTATCGCAAGAGCTTTATGGGCAATGTACAGCTGTTGTTAATCCTCGTGGAGGTTCTCAGACTTTTAATGGAGTGACAGTGACACGAGCATATAAGGATGGATTAGTTATAGAAGATAATTCAATGCCAATAGCATTTTCTTATTGTGACGCTCCAAATAGTGGTACTGATAGATGGCTTCAGTTCGGGCAGACTGGCCCAAATAATATGTTTGGTACTAGTTCGGGATATTATACTTATACGTTTCAGTTCAGTAAACCAGTTAATGATATTGTTTTTAATATTAGTGCTCTTCATGCAAATGAGTGGCACACGGTGTCAACTAATGCAGGAACGGTATCTCTTTTAGCTGAATGTAATAATAATGAAACAATAATAAATGGTAATTCCATCACTTCAAATAGACCGTATTATGGATGGGGTGAAGCAAGTATGGCTAGAATAAAAATAACAAGTACTATGCCTTACACTCAGTTGACTTTTTCAGGGAATGGAGAAACGCTTCGTAACGGGGCTATAAATCTTATTACTTATCAAGGTTCAGTTTTTAACCTTTGCAGTGGAAGTATTGTCCCGGCAGTAGCTCCTACAATATCAGGAATCACTCCTTCCACTCAAACAAGATGTTTTAATACCCCGGCCCAGGCTATAACTGTCAATGCTACGGGCGCAACAAGCTACCAATGGTGGGTGAATACAATAAACTCGCAGACAGGCGCAACCGCAATCCCGGGAGCTACTTCAGCATCGTATACACCTCCTAATAATTCACCTGTAGGCACGCTTTATTATTATGTGGTAGCCACCAATTCAACAGGAAGTACCACATCTCCCATTGCCAATGTCGTGACACAAAACTGTATCACATCATGCTATAAACCGGGAGCTACTGCTACCGCAGGAAAACCCGCGCTGATTACAAAAATAGGGATCTCCTCACTGACAAGAACCGGTGCGCAAAACGCAGACAACTGGCCGGCGATTCGTAAAGGAGGTTGGCTGGCATTGGAAGCCAGAACGAAAGGATTTGTTCCCAACAGGGTCGCTTTCAATGGTTCCGGGAATCCGGTTGGGATTGCTGCTGCCAATTTTATAGAAGGCATGCTCGTCTATGATACTACGAATAAATGCCTGAAAATGTATACATCCAAAGATGGAAGCGCTACATTAGGTTGGTACTGCATCACGACCCAAACCTGCCCGGATTGATTATAAAGTGATAGAATATAGGTGCTTAATCTTATAGTTTTTAACCAAAATAAATAATAAAGAACACAAATGAGAAAAATATTAAAATTAGCCGGGCTGTTGATCGTTGGTCTGTTGCAGGCTCAAATAGGGATCAACAGAGAAAATGTAAGCAATGGATCGGTTTCCCTGCAATTTGGTGACACAGAGAACAAAGGATTGATCCTTCCTTACGTTACCGATAAAAGTAATATCACAGAGAAAGGTACTATTCTTTATGATGTCAGTGATCGTAAAGTAAAGTACCTTAAAGATGCCAACAGCTGGTTTGATCTGAGTGTAGATACTACAGGAGCAGCAGATGTAAGTATTCAGGGAGCAGATAAAACAGAGCAGCCGGGAGCCAAAGTATGCATCAGTTCAGGTGCAGGCGGAACGGATACCACTAAAGGTATATTGGTCCTTGCCGATGCTGATAAAGCAATGGTTTTACCAAAAGTAGCCAGTCCACACCTTAACATTATCGACCCAAGTGCAGGAATGATGGTTTATGATACCGTAAAGAAACAGCTGGCTGTTTATAATGGAAAGGTATGGACCTTTTGGCAGCCGTAATTCAAAATATTCTTCAGCCGTTTATTGGTTTCTGTTTTTCATAAAGTTGTTGTTGGTTTATTTTTTTTTCGGCTGAAGATTTTATATACTGAAATAGTTCAGATAAGTGATTGATGTTGGTGTCGGATACACGATCCGGTATCAGTAACCCTGTATTTCGAAGAGAAGTATAGGGTTTTGTATTTTAGTAATGATGGTTGATGGTGTTTAAAAACATATTTAGCTGGCATTACTTTTAATCTATTCATTATTTTTGCAAAGCACTAAGCGATTCAATTATTTTATTCTCAATATGGACAATATATTTTCTGATAACAATCAAATTGATGTAGTTTCTACTTTTTCTGAACTCGTAAATACCGGTTTTCAAGGAAGAATGAATGCAATTTGCTGGCAAAGAAATTTAACAGGAGACTTTAAAGAAATTGTATCTCAACTTCAGTTAAATGAAAATATTACAGAAGTTTCCGTTGAAGACCTTTTAGCTCTGCAATTGTCGGAAAAAGGAAATATGGCCAAAGAAACGATTTTAAATGATATGCAGTTGCTCACTGATTTTGGAGCATCGCCTTCACTCAATCTGCTTAAAAATTATGATCGGGATGAAGAATTCGACTTTATTTCCACTGATGTGTATTCTTTTCATGTAGATCGTTCACCTGTGGGTACTGATACTTTTTTATGTACCTATTATGGTGCTGCCAGCGATATCATACCCAATAACCAGGTTATCCAAAAAATCCTGATTCCTGAAATCCGGGATAAGCTCAAAGAACTACATGACGGTCCGGAATCTGAATTTGAAGCCTTTTTGAAAGACAATTTCTTTGATCTCCATTATCAGCCTAAACCGAATGCGGAACCTGTCAATCTGGGATTGGGAAATCTCTGGCGACTGGCGGTAGATCATCCGGAGCAGAAAGTCTTACCTTGTGTTCACAGAGCTCCGGTTGAAAATGATGGTGAATATCGGTTGCTTTTGATTTGTTAAAGCCAATAAAAAAGTCCCTGTATATAGGGACTGATATGTGTATTTATTATTTTTTTTAGCTGTTGGATTATTTTCCGATACAGAACTTGGAAAGTCCTAGTTTTCAATGGTCTGTCACCATTGAGGGACATATAAGGGATAAATTCGCACAAACCAATAATAACTCTTACAAATTTACGGATTTTATAAAAATGAACAAAATATAATAGAAACAACTTTCATTATTTCCCACTGTAATTCAAGAAATTATTGTCAATTTTTTAGGAAGCATAATGATCAAAAAATGAGTTATATTTTGACGATTTGATAATAGTAAAAATTGCTCATTTCTGACAGATTTTTAAGTTCATACTTGTGTTTAAACTTTATAATTTTAAAAATGAGGGACAAAATGCCCAGTTTATAAGTAAGTTTTTTTTGCGTATATAACTGTTATTCAGTTAGTTATTGATATTATCTTATTTTTCTCAACGCATTGATAATCAGCTTAATAAAGTATTTAATAGTTTTTATTTATCCAAAAATAACTTTAGATCGGTGGTGAAATCACTGGTGAATTCACCATCGTTTTTGTGAATTAAAAAGACGTTTTGTATCACAAGATGAAATATTTGTGAAGAAGTAAATGATTTATTTGCTGATGTTTTATTTATTTTCTGATTAACACCATTCTTTTTTTACTCGTAAGTTTACAGCTGATTCCTCTGTTAAAAATTTAGTTGAACACACTAACGATTTGATACGCATTATCATTCTTCTAATTTTACTATTTTTTTATATCTTAGTTATCTATAAAAGCGACCAATAATGAAAAGTATTTCTCAACTTATTTATCGATACCTAGAATCAATTCTGAACATCGGGTCTATTTTCAGATTTATAATCATATTGGTTGCCATATGCATGTTTGTATTATCATTTATTGCATTTATTTCAACTCAAAGGTTACTGTTCGAAAATCATTTCGACTTTTCACCTGATGGTATGAGTTTTTACATTAATCAATTCAGCAAATTTAATGGATTGTTTGCCGCAACAATCACAATCATACTCGCTTATTACGGTATTGAAAGGCTTAAAGCAGCAGAAAGAGCAAATATTGACAAGGTTAGACTTGACCGATATTCTGATTGGAAAACCATCACTGATGCTAGAATTGATGTCGTTAAAGACGAAAATCCATTATTCAGGAGAGAGTTTATCAACATTAGGTATCAGCTTTTTGAAGATTTATATCCCGCTTTTGCGATTGAAAATAAAAAGCAATTACGAGCTCTTTTTAACAAATATTTTGCGAATTTAATCCCAGCATTTGAATCAAATAATAAAAAACAACAAGGTTGTGGAGGAATATACCAATCTGCAGCATATACTTATTTTGGTCAAAATTTTCTTTTTGTTTTCCTTGGAAGTGTAATTGGAGTGAAGTATGATAATGCGACGGAAGATCTTTTGGAAATGTATCTTGCAAGTCTTCCGAGCGACAGAATTATAGATTCTCTCGCATATCAAAGCGCTTTAGAGCGCTACATTAAATACAATAATTAATTTACCCTTTTCTCCCAAAAAAATAAAGCAATCATGAAGGATTATTATCGCCTAACAACTTCCAAAAAGCAAGAAATAGCTCAAAACCTAATTGATATTTTTGAGAAAGATATCATACCTTCAGCCGATACAATAACCTTTATCTGTAACTGGGTCTATACGGACCGAAGTGAAAAATTTAAGGCTTATTATGACGTATGGGAAATTGTATTAAGAAATTTCATCCCAAAGACGAAACCTATACTGATCAGAAGCATTCCCCGTAGATCTAAAGCAGAATACATTGCGAGCTTTACAAATACGGCATATTCGGCTGTAAGATTCGGTGAGCGAAAAGGCTATTGGATTATATGCGATACAAAAGATTGTCTGCCATCATTGGAAATCAATAAAGGGAAATACAGAAATACCTTTTACCCCCTTAGCGATGTATTAAAAAAAGCAAAAGCTAATGGCGGATACGGTTTTTCTGACCGATTTCTACGAGACTACGGCGGCGAAGACGAATACATTATGAAAATAGACTATTCAGTGATGCAATTATTAAAATACATAGATTATAAGTACTAAACTATGTTTTCTTCCAGGAATTCCCTGCCGTTTTGGAAAAAACGAATATCGTATTTGCCCGTATTCTTTTTAGTTCCAAAAATTATTGCTATACCTAATTTGTAATTGTAATGATTACCAAGAAAATCAATGGTTAGGTGTTCAAGTTTAATCAGGTCAAATTCTTTATGTTTTCTTGTATGGCTGTCCTTTTTTACTTCGATTACAACTAAGTTATGGTCGTTTGTCTGCCTTCGATGAATAATGATGTCAGGACTTATTTTGTAATTATCATTTTCATTTGGTTTAAAACCTATTTCCATCATGCGATTTTCTGCTATATCCAGCGCCTTCCTATCATTTGGCTTATCTATGTCACCATTATATTCGGGATCAACGTCGAACTGGGGGAAAAAAGGCTTTAAATAAAAGGCCAGATGAGTAGAAATATTAAGTTCATTAAGACCTCTTGCTAGATTACCAGTTTCTTTTTCAAGTAGAACATTTATGGCGTCTTTGATATTTTTTACAATGATTTCTATTTTCATATTTTTATTTGTACTGTATTAATTCATCTTTCAACATGTATGCTTTTGGGGAAATGATAGTTATTAGAAAATCCAAGATAAAGAGATAATCAGCCAGCAATTCTTTGTTAGTTTTTATGTCGTTTCCATATTTGTAAAAAGCTTTCTCAGCGAAGTTTTCCAATAGCTTCCTATTCACTTCGTAAGCATTTTGGCTTTTAAGCATCAAGGCCACCCAACTTAAAGATTCCGGCATAAACTGCTGAAAAGCCACACCACTCAAAAATTTGATGCACTCGTTTATTTTGTTAAATCCATATTTGGTAATAAACTCTTTATAATAAAGGCTTTTTCCTTCAAGCACATGCCAATTTTCCGATTCCGCAGTCCAATCAAGATCCATAAAAAAGAGCGGTATGTAAACCGTTGTTTCATTCTCAAGTGTCCACTCTCGTAAAACATCCCAGAGTGCCCAAAAATTATCTTTAGGTGAGCCATTTGCAACAGACCGGATAAATTCTTTGAGGAGCCGATACAAATAATTTGTTACATCAGTGGTATTTAGCTTTTTGTCTTCAGTTATGGTAAGATTCAATAATTCCTTAAAAAGAGGCTTTGAAATTTCAACGGATTGTGAAAGTAAAAATCTTGGATAGAAGAACGTGAATGCATGTCTACTTTCAAAAAAATCAGACTTGCTCCAAGATTTTTTGTCTCCTAAAAATTCCAGGTGAAGTTTAAGAACTTCTTGTACCATGTTATGTTGTTCCGCAACTGTCGTTGTCCAAGGTATAATGCGCAGAGCATCATCAAGAAGCCAGTGAGTGGGCATATCAAGAGTGAATGATAGTTTTGCAGGTTTTTCAATACTGCCATTAAGAACCACTGTTGTTAAATGATCCACAAATTCTTCCTCCTTTACAACATCTGTATTCTCATTTTCCGTTTCCTCCCCGTACATCCACATAGCATCCCTGCGGCGTTGTTCAATAGAATTCATTTCTTTTTTGTATTCTATGAAGGATAACAGGCCATACCAGCAATTTAATACAAAATCAGGATCATCTTTTACGAGTTGATGTGCTATCCCAGCTTGAAGCGCAATTCGTTCCTGTTCGTCCAATCCACTTATAAGCAATCGAAAAATTAATTCCTTTATTTTCAGTATAGTTTTTTCGTCTGTTCCGTAATTAATATTATATGAAAGACCAGTAAGAGCCGCCTGCTTACCAAAAACGTCAAGATACATATCCATAGATTCTTGGCCCATCAGATTTTTTTCTGCAAAGTCCATGATTATTTTCCGGCACCATACTAATTGCTCCTCGTCCATTTCTGTAAAAAAATCGCGTAAACCTAATGATGCCATCAGAGTTTTCGAAGTCATAAAATCAAAGTGACCCTTTGATTGTTGAATATAATCATATCCTTCTCGCCACTTTTCGTAATGGTGATCATCAATAGGTTTATTGTCATACGCATCTTTTGCCCAGATAACATTAACAGCTGGTATTGTGTCAAGATCATTAGTTTCTGTCACATTTTTTCGAACTTCCTCATCATAGGCTGGTTGAATCTGGAGCATTTTTTTACCGTTATATTCAACTGGTATAAATTGGTATTTACGGGCATCCATATCAAATAGAAACTTTCTCCATTGAAATTCCTCAGCTGGAGCCTGTTCCCACATTTTATCAATTTCCTTATATAATAGATCATTATGGGTCCGATAGATAAACATATAATCAAAAACAAAACCTACGAGGCCCTGATAGTATTTTCGCCGGTGAACTTTTGAATTGGACTTGGTTCTTTCATTTTTCTCGTATTCATCATCATTGAATACTTCATTAGTATATAATTCTGACATCCATCGGCTTGATTCCCACCAGAAAAAAATTGGTATACCTAATAAACAAACCGAATTTTCATCTAAAAGTTCAGGATGTGCTTGTATTACACTTATCGTAATTCCCAGAAATGCAACATTGTTAGATTCTTTGATAATTTTTTGAAGGTACCCTTTTAATTGTTGATCTGTTGTTTCCCCAATTAAGTCTAAAAGTCCAGCTTCAAGAGCCATTAATAAGGAGGCGATATGCCGGTTTTCAGATCTTTTACTTCGATACATAGACCAATAGTCATAGGTCCCATAATAAGACTTCGAAGTGCCATCGTGGAAGCTTACGGTAATATCTTCAATATCCTCACCTTGCGATTTTAAAACGCTTTGGTTTTTTTCAAACGCAGCATTTAAAAAAATGATAATGAAATCTAATGCTTTATCTGGATGATAGAGAAACATCCAATAAAAAAATGTGTGATAGGCACTTGGAAAACCATGTTCGGTATTAAATCGTCGGCTCAAACCGAAATCCCTTGCATCGGACCTACGAAAATGGATAGGAGTATAAGGTGGTCTTCTATCTTCTTCTTTATTTAACCAATCTTCCCTCGCAATCTCCAATACATCATGTGGGAAAAAACGGCATATTTGGTCAGCCATGACGCCTTCAGTAATACATTTTCGAATTTGATTTAAAAATTGGATATTATTCCATCGCTCATTTCCAACATGTGGGTTTTTAGCAGCCTGTATTAAGTTTTCAACTAACGAAGGGTCCGAAGCGGTCAGTTGAAAGATTATTTTTACATAGGGCTCTAATACCGAGCTCACTGAATCATATTTTACCGCTCCAATAAATGCTTTCTGAACTCGATGAACGAAGTCTTCCAAAAAGTTGGCAACACTTTTGGCACATGATGGGATTATTTGAGGATTGAAGTCAGGTAGTTGTTTCGACCACGCCTCAATAAGTGCTATGTATTCGGTATCGATTTTGAACGATGAAATTGTAGCATAATTATCCCAAATAAAGTCAATAATATAGTCCCATCCGGAACCTGTTGGCAATAACTGATCTAAACTTTGTTTGGCCGGGTCGATACGTTTACATCCGATCTGGAGTAAAAACATTATCTGTTTCAGGAATCGCCCTTCGTTGTTAAGAAGATTATCTTTTAGTGCATCTAAAAGTATTGCAGCATTCCTGGAACGGAGTGATACAACTAAAAGTTCGTCTTTCCATGATTGCGACAATAAGCTATCTTGCAAAAGTTCATGAACGAAACTTACCGATTTGACCGGCTCAGTAAGGTAGAACTCTTCCATCCACAACCGAAATGCTCTTTTTATTGCAGGGTTATTTTCCATGGATTCTAAGAAAGTTCTACTGTCTGGCATCAGCTTTTTTTGCTCTGAAATAAATCTTATCAGCGCCCAATCCTCTAAAATATCGTGTGAGGGACTATATTCAGGATTTATTCCGATATCGTTCTGTTGTATAATATTGTCCCTCAAAAGTTGAGAAATCGTGTCTTCGCTTCCTGGAAAGTCGGTGAAGAGGCACATTTCTCGTGATCTTTTTACACAAATTTCGTAAAAAACAGCTCCTCTGGCGGTATTTCCATTCTCTACTATGTGCTGCCACATCAACTTCTTAAATTTTATTTCATCTAATTGTTGCTCACTTTCCAGGAAAGGAATAATACGAACTGCCTTGTCAAGATAATAGGGGTTATGAAGTAAATGTTTGATTTTTGGGTTTTCAAGTAATGTTTTAAGTTGGGGGATGGCATCCTGAACTAGTTGTATCTCTCCATCATTAAAATCATTGACTTCTAAATATGTATTATTTTTTGGAAGCTCAAAATAAAAATGAATGCGAAACCTCTGTAATAAATATTCCCTAACTGTTATTAAAAGAATTATGCGCGAATTTGATTTCATAATTTGGAGCAATTCATTAAATGCCCCCGAAAATTCGGATTCTATTAATTTTTCAAAACTTTCAATCCAAATCAAAACATTTCGTGCGGATAAAGGACTACCGACAATTTGTTGGATTGTCGCATTATATCCGGCACTCTTCATCGCTTCATCTAAGGTATTACAGTAGAGATTTTCTGGAGTAAGCGTAATGACAGTGTAATCACCTTCGGATTTTAATTCTTTCACGACGGCTTTCGCCAGAGCTGATTTTCCTACACCGGGCTTTCCATGGATAACGACAAGATTATTTTCTTTAATAGCACGAATCAAAAGGGATGTGTCACGATGAACAGTGAATGAACCAACTGTCTCCCTAGTTCTCAAATTAATTATTTCTCTATTTTTATCCATTTTCCCATAACTATCCAATATTTCAGGATTAGTTTCGGGTTTCAATTCTTCGATGAGTTTGAATTTGTTAGGATCAATGAGGTTATTATAAGCTAAAACCTTCGTTGCTATAAATGTATTTCCATCTACGTAAGTATGAATTATTCCTACAAAATAGAGATTTCCGAACAGATCGGCATATGCTCCTGATCCTGAAAGACCAGCTACATTTGACATGGCCTGTTGATAAAAAGTATCTAGTGATCCTTCATGATGCAATGTAAAAATATTCGGATTATGCTTTTTATTTTCAAGAAATTTAAGCGAAAAAGGCTGGTCGTCTTTTTGATCATTAAAATTTGCGAATCCCCTAACTGTATATTCTTGGATAGTATCATCCGCATCAATAACCTGACTGAAAAACCTTTTTCCGGTTAGCGCTACTATATCATTCGCAGGTACAATAATTAAGGCCAGATCTTCTTCATTATTTACAGAGGTTATCACGACTGCAGTATCTGAAAGAACATATGAATGATAGGTCAAAGACTCATCATTAAAAATTTGATCCAGTAGTATTCCTTCTTTAGAATATGTTTTGTTAAACTTTTCTCCAACTAAGCAATGTTTAGCGGTTAAAATATATACATAATCAGTATCAGCATCTGGAAAGTATATAACTGCGGTCCCAATGTCTTCATTGCATTGAATTCTGATGGTAGAAAGCTGGGGTAACTTTAGATTCATATATTGTCAGTGATTTCTTCAAATAAAAATAGTTCGTTTTCGGGACCAATCTCTTTATAGGTAGTTTCAAATTCGTAACACGTTTCTATCTTTGCATCAATTTTAAATAGATCTCTCAATTCCTTTGTGTCACAGGAATAATGAATTTTAATTTTTATTTCGTTTTTCTTTCCATATTCTAATAGCCTTACCAATGCTTCTTTGTCTGGATGTTGATTATGGATTCCGTTACCGGTTACAACAAAATTTTCTGTCTTGACCATTTCTAATAACTCAATACTAGTGTTTGCTTTGCTTCCATGATGAGATAATTGCATAAAGGAGAGCGGAATGGGATTTGTTGAACTGTACCGCAAGGCAGAAAGACTATCTTCAATATCTGAGGGATGGCTATCTGCTAAAAGTAAAGCCGTAATGTCGCCAAATTCAACAAGGGTAGCGATAGAACTGCCATTTACCTCATCCTTATCTTGATGAAACGGAAGGTCTTTAAGTTCAGCTATAGTTTTCGCATGGTCTGACTGTGAAGCTTTTCTTCCAATTTTCATTGTCCGCTCTTCCTCGGTCCATAAATCTTCCGCTTTTTTTTGCTTTTCAGGCGTAGGCGAAAGTATCGTCATTTTCAGGCCAAAAACTTCAATTGGATTTGTTTCCGTATTAATAGACGTTTCAGTTTGAAAATAACTCTTTTTGATATATTCTCTCAATGTTATGCCATCACGGACTGAAATTTTCTCACGGGGTATTTGGATAGGTTCGGAGGTACTGTTAAATATAAATCCCTTAACAGCCTTGGACTTATCTTTTATGGTTTTATCCTGCAGGAAACCTAAAACTGAACCGATATGATCTCTGTCAATATGACTGATTATCCAATAATCAACGATTTCATCAGCAGCTAAAATTTCTTTAATAAGTTGAGCAAAAGCATTTTTATATTCACGAGCGTAACCTCCATCAATTAGTATATTGTGCCAGTTCGAATCTTCTCCTAAAAATCTAATGTGGATTGCATCACCACCTCCCGTGTCGTAATAATGGAAACTAATCTTGTGCGTTTTTTGAAGCATGATTAATATATTTTTTATTGGTTATTTACGTAAACATCAATTAACTTTTTACGTGTTTTAAGGTGCTTTAACAAGTAGGCATCCAAGATATAAAGCTTGACATCTTCATCAATCCTCTTCTTGTCATAATAATTTGCGTCCATAGCTTTTACATAATTTAGAAATCCTTTCAATGGCATCTTTTTTAAGGTCGTATATCTTTTCAATATATAATGTGCATATCTTTTTTTTACGGAGACATACTCGCCAGCAAATTCGATGATAAAAAAATCGTAATGGAGATCAGAATGATAATCAAGTGATAGAAATCCTAATTCCTGCAGAGCAGGAATAGTTCTTTGAAAACGCATCTCGTGAGCGAAATGGACTCGGTCAAAAACATATTTTATTACGTCTACCTCAATTTCGGGAACTTCTAAAAATTTTGCAAGGCATAATCGATGTTGTCCGCCTATTGTAAAGTAATGGTTGCCGTACTGAACGACAGTTTTCGCTTCTTTTGCATTATGAATATGTTCAATCACCGTTTCTTTGGTTGGAAAATTGTCAATAACACGATCCAACCTGCGCAAATCAGTAAAAAACTGTAGCCAATAATATCGCCAGTCTTTTGGTTTATACATTACACAATTGTAGCCATAGGAGTAATCAATCCCACAAATTTTACTGGGATCTATTTTTTCCCTAAACGTTCCGGCAGATATAAAAAAATCAAAGTTTTTGATATGGCTGAAATGGACTACGACGTCATCGTGCCAATTTTGATCATCAAATTTTGGATTTAGGCTTCTTAACCATTCTATTCGCTGTTCATCTGAATATTTATAAGGCATTAATAAAGGCTTTTTAATATCAGGAATATACTAAAATTTCTATTTGAAATTAGAAAAAAATAGTACGATAAATTGGATTTTTAACTTTCATTTTTTTAATTTCAAGTTTCATAACTATGGAAGATACAATTAATTCAAAATTTGACGCTAATTCAGGACAGATTTTTAGGATCACCTATAAGAATAGAGATTTTCAGATTCGACTTTTAAAACGAGGAATTACTAAGGATATCATTGAAGTAGACCTTCTACTGGATGGAGTGATTCAAAAACTTCTTAAGAGAGACAAAACTTGGTATTTTGAAAACTCAGATGCGGATCAGGAACTTGCAAAAGATATATGGAGGGCAATTTCATTACGCTATCGGCTATAAAATCGATAATTCCTTACGGAAACACGTAAAAGTAAGACCTGTATAGATGTTGAAAATTTACTATGTTGGACGCTCATTCTTTTTTAAGCATCAACTCCCTAAATCATAAGCTTTTTTAATACATTTCATTCCTATTAAAATTTAAAAGTCTATATCTCAACTTGATACCGTGAAAACACCCATTAAAAATATGGGGTTTTCCCCCATACCGTGTATCGATTTTTTTTATAATATTGCCAGAATACCGCTAAGAAACCAGATGTTGATTATTTCTAAACGTATCTTATAATAATAAGATGCATGGATCTTTATTTTCATAGGTTTCCTGGCACTAACCAAAAAACATTTTATAGCCTATGAAAAGAATTGATTTTTCAAGAGTCATGCTCTGTGCGTTTCTTTTAGGTTCCCAATTAGCATTTTCCCAATTAATTTCCGGGGAAACTCAAATTTGGGAAAAAATAGATCCTCATTCAAGAGACGCTCTCAAATGTAAGGACGAAAATCTTTTGAACTTCCATTGTGGAATAAAAGATAAAGTCGTCAAAAAATTTATCAGGTATAGTAAGAATAAAAGTCACACACTCAGTCTTGTTCATACTGCCAAAGCGAATGAATTGATATGGGATAATCCCGAAAAAAATGTCGCACTTTCAAATAACCGTTACCAGAAAGGGGAAAAGAATGATATAGAATTAAAAAAGCGGCCAAGTATTTTTAGTTATATGAGCAGTCCTGATCGGGCAAAAGGTAAAACTGATAGCCTTAATATTAAATTATCCGACCAGAACCTTCATGAAATGATTTTTTATCCAAGAAGGGCCACACAAAAAGAATTGAATAATATCCACTCTTATCTTTCGATAAAATATGGAATCTCATTAGACAATTCAAAATATTATAATAGTGAAGGAACTGTTATTTGGGACCCCGACAAACACAGAAACTTTAAGACCAGGTTAACTGGAATGGGCAGGGATGATGGAAATGAGCTTTACCAAAAACAGTCAACCAATATTGAAGATCGAATCCTGACCATAGGGTTAAATGAAATCAAACGAACCAATGCGGAAAACTCGTCGCTATTAAACAACAATGAATTTATCCTTTGGTCCGATGACGATAAAGACCTCAACTTATCTCAGGAGGGAAATTTTTCGAAATTGAACCGCAATTGGCAAATAAATCTTTTAGGCTCTAAGGTCCAAAAATCCGGTTATTCCCTAAGAATCGAAAAATCAATCTTAAATCCCAGATCTTTACCCACAATATATTGGCTTTTAATAACCAATACTGCTGGGGACACAAGAAAGATTCAAGGGATAGAAACGGACAATTATATTTTTTTCAACAAAGTGGACTTTATTAAAGATGATGAAACAGGTGATTCCGCACTTTTTACATTTGCTATAAGTCCTACCAAAGATATCAAGGAAAAGGACGAAACAGTTATCAATAAAGCTCTTGATCCTAATAACCTTTCCCTTGATCTTGAAAAAATTGTCCTATACCCGAATCCAGTTAAGAAAGGACAGAATTTTACTTTACGTTTTCCGCCAATGGAAAATTTAACGGTTTCTATATATGACGGCGCAGGTAGATTGGTCGCGTTGGATAAAGTTGACAGGAACTCCAATCATTATGTGAACCAGTTACCAACCCAGAGTTCATACCTGATTAATCTCACGCAGAATGGGAAAATCATTAAAACTTTCAAATTAATCGTAGAATAATAACACCATGAGAATCGATTTACACAAACTTCCTAGTAAGAAGTCGTGTCTCTTTGTGCTTTTCTTTACCTGTATGCTTGTATTCGCAAGTTTTGATAAAGATGATAGGCAAAAGGTACGCATGCTTAAACAGGATTTAATGACTAAATTAAATCTTGGTAACAAACCATCTTCTACGGATGCAAAAGATCCGCCAGAGGAAAAAGCAGAACATTCGCTTTCCCAACCACTAAATCAAAATTGGGAAAAGCCATCAACAGAAATTTTTGAAAGCAATAAAGTAACTGATGAAAACATCGACCGAAATTCAGTTATTGATGCTTTTGATGCTGACGAAAATCAGGGAACTATCGGAACTTTCTCTGAAAAAGAGACAGATAATATTTCTGATAATTTCTTTAACATTCAGATAGAAGGGAAAATTGACAGATCAAAAACTGCATTTTTGGAGTATGATCTTTTTGGCCTTGATGATTATAAATCTGTATCAAGATCTATCAATCATGATATTGCTATAGGCGGAGAAGTTATTCGACCTAATGCGGATTGGAGCCACCAGAAAGAGGAATTCAATATTGATCTTTTAAAAAGTGGCAATAATACTATATTATTTACCCCACCATCCGCTGGCATTAAATATAAGATCAAGAATTTAAGGATAGTGTTTTCTTCTGATCCTGATTTATCTGATGATCTAAAAATCAGCAGCATACTTTCTTCAAATAAACTTTATGTCCGAGGATATTCCAAGAAATCACAAAGTTTAAAAATCAATAATGAGACTGTTGAGAATAACGGAAAGGAATTTGAGAAACTAATTGATCTCTCAGAACAGGACAATCGAAATGGAACATATACCGTTCATCATGGAAATCAAATCAGGACACTTAAAATTCCGGAAGCTGTAAAATCTTTCAAGATAGTCGGCAGGGATAATTACACTCCTAAAACACTGGAAATTTTAAATGGGCAAACTTATGATTTAAGTTATGAGCACTTAAATGTCAATGTTGAGAAAGGAACCTCGGAATCTGCACTGATAAAACTGCAGAAACTACGTGATAAGGATTTTCCTTCAACAACTCAGGGAATTAAAAATGTTACGCCCAATAATTCGGCATATAGAATATCCCTTGAATCTGGAAGCTTAAGTAAAAAGCTTAAAGTTTCAATGCCTTATGATGAAAGGAAATTAGGGCAAACTTCTCCTAAAGATATTCGAATTTTTTACTTTGATTATAGTAATAAACAATGGAAAATTGAACCATCAGCCGTTGTTGACGAAAAGTTAAAACTTGTCGTTTTCAATGCGGGACAGGATAATGATTATATAAATGGTATAATCTCCGTACCCGAATCACCAACAATCAATTCTTTTGCGCCAACTTCTATCAGTGGATTGAAATCTGCTGATCCGACTTCAGGCGTACAGCTGATGGCACCGCCAACAGCAAATCAGAAAGGTGATGCTGCCATTTCCTATCCAATTCAAATTCCGGCAGGAACCAATGGAATGCAGCCGCAATTGAACATTACCTATAACAGTAGCAAAGGAAATGGCTGGATGGGTGAAGGTTGGGATATTACTGGAATTTCAGGTATCACATTGGATACACGTTGGGGTACTCCAACATTTGATCCAAGCTATGAATCTGAGATTTACCTCTTGGATGGTGAAATGTTAATCTATGAAGGCGACTACCTTCCTCACAGGCATCTTAATGCTCAGGGAAGTATGGATATAACAAGACAGCCTAGAAGTTCCGGAAAAAAGAACTTCTATCTGAGAAAAAATAACAACTTCACAAAGATTGAAAGATATGGTTCCTCACCGACAAGTTATACATGGGTAGTAACCACCACTGATGGAACTAAAAAGTATTATGGTGGAACCGAATCTACCGTTGACAATAATGCCGTTGTTCAAAAGGACAATGGATCAATAGTCCAATGGGGAATTGTAAAAGAACTTGACGTTCATAACAATAATATAAAATATTATTATCTCAATAAGCTATTTACACAGGGAATGGTACCGATTTCGGGAGATAATATAAATCTTGAAAAAGGAAGACAGTTCCATATTGATAAAATTGTGTATTCAGGGGTAAATGATAATGATGGACCATATCAGATTCATTTTTCCTGTAAAGAACCCACAAGGCCGGATTATTCCATAAACACAAAAGATGGTGTAAAAAGGGTTGAAATTGAAAGACTGGACAATATATCTGTCACGAATACCGCACAGGCTGTCAGAAATTATAGTTTTACCTATACCACAGGAAAATTCTATAAATCACTTTTAAAATCGATTTCTGGCCCTGGTGTCAATTATCAGCTGGATTATCATGATGACACCGGCAATGCCATATTTGGCCCTGATAAATTTGTAAATGCTCCGGCACCGGATGCATTCTCAGGCGCAGTTAATTCTGCACTGACCCCTTCAAGAATCAGTGCGGATAATAATTTTGAATGGGGATGGGCATTAAGGACAGGAGCAGGGCTAGGACTTTTTATTCCACATAGATCAGGCGATAAAAATTTTATGGTTTCCGGATTTGTTGGTGAATCATATCCCGATATTAAAAGAGGACAGGAATTACTTGATTTTAATGGTGACGGGATTGTAGATATCCTTTATAGGAAGAGAAATGGAGATAATGGGATCAAGCTTATCCCCGGATCGTGGGAAAATGGTAATCTGGTTTTCAACAAACCGGAATTAAACGTACTGAATTTAAATAGCAATTTCACGAAAACCACAGGTAGTACATTTAATGCCGGAGCCACCGTTTTGTTCAATTGGTGGAAAATGGGCTTCGATTTCACGAAGAGCTGGTCTGAAAGCGAGTCTAAAACTCCAGTTTATCTTTTAGATGCTAATTCAGACGGTCTGCCCGATGTGGTTAAAGACGATAAAGTATGGTTCAATAAAATAAACGCCAATGGGCAGCCAGAAATGGTAACAACCAGTGACATGACAGAAAACATGGTCATGAAGGGTAATGTCCCCGTCCCGTACACAGAACCCGAAGATCTTGACGACGACGAAGGTGAAGAGCCTGTTAAAGCAAAAAATGATGTCGTAAAAGTCTGGATCGCTCCAAAAGCTGGCTATGTGACTATTTATGATCATATTTCAATTACTGACATCCAGGAAACCAAAGCACGGGCCGTCTACTCGATTGAAGTTAAGAATCCTAACGATACTTCAAAAAATGGTAGGGTTTATTTGACCACTTTAGCAGGAGGAAACCCAAATATAGACCTCAAAATCACAAAATATGATGAATATCCAGGAACTCCTTTAGGAATCAATAATTCTTCGCGAATTCATGTAGAGTCAGGTGACAAAATCTATTTCCGTCTGCATAAGAAGACCGGTATAAACTATGAAGTAAACACCACACCTTCGGTAGAATTTGTAAACGCTAACGGTTCGCCGATAGTTGATTCTCCTGAAGAAGAAATAGATGACTTCATGCCAAATAATCTAAAATATGAGGAAAACTTTGTTCTTAACAACCTGACAAAGACATTGAAGTACGACTATTTTGGAACCAAGCATCTTACCATTCCAGGGTTTTCAGTACCAAAATTAAACGATAATGTTACCTTCAAAATAACCTTATCCAAGGCAGAGGTAGTAAATCCTTGGGACGTTACCGTAATTTATGAAAAAACATATTCACAATCACTCGGAACCGTAAACATTGATCCAGTGGATATGGACTTTTTTGTACCACCACCAATACCAGGTGGATACCATTTAAAATTCTCAGTCATATCAGATTCTTACATGAACAAAGAAATTGAGTGGAAGAATATTTCGGTAACGACAGATGGTTATGTTAATATCCTTGATGTACCCGACTATCCATCTTATTATGTAAGGGATTTTAAAAAGAAATTTCATGTTGCAGATTTGGGAGCCAACCCACCACATGGAACAAACGATTACTTTATTTCTATAAACAAGAATTTTGCTTTTACTCCATCTTTGGAAGGTAACTTCATGTATGTTATAAAAAAAGGCGGACTTGTATTGGAAAAAAGATGGGTTAAATTGACCAATTCAGGTATTACTGAAACCTCTTTGAATGGTTTTCTCAATCCGATTAAGTTTTATACTGGTGATCCTTACCAATCCGTTCAGCTCGATGATAGGATTAATATTGTTGTTTATTGCGCTACCCAAAAAGATCGTGCAGCCTATGAATCTTTAAAATCGCAATTGCAGAATCAGATATTCAATATCTATGCTGGAACGAATACGAATCTTTGGTCTTTTACGGTGGAGACAGCAATATTTACTGCTGAGTTCAATACAATTAGTGCGGTTTATCGCAACTGGGGACAATTTATTTACAATGAGAGTAAAGATGTCAAAAAAACGAATAATTCCCTTACGCCACCTGGAGGTCCGCGTGATATACCTACAGCTCCATCGGGCGTAACAACACCAGACTATACAATCAACACAGATACACCAAAAGATTCTTATGGAGCATTGATCAATAATGAATTCCTTGATTCGCCATTCGGGATGTTCAATTATAACTTTTCTTCTTGCTCTGGAATAACTAATCAGGACCAGTACGGAGAGTGTGTCGGTGATATTATTCAGGCAGATTTCCAGAATATAGCAAACACAAACATTCTTGCAGGCTTTAATCCAATTGTTCCAATGAATACCTATTACACAAAAGGTGATAATGGAATCGTGGAGAAATGGATAAATAATGGTTTTACTGAACAGTTCTCAAAGGCAAGGTCTTTCAGGGATGAAGAATCTATGGCTCCGTTTTTTGTAGACGATGATCCAGATGAGCAGGATATCGAAGTGCAGGGAAATCCCAACACCGCCATGTACGCAATAGAGAAGAAACAAAAAAGCAAGGCCAAAACTACTAATTGGGGGATCGGCATTCCTGTTATTTCACATTCAACTTCTGAGCTAAGAGGATATGGAAACATCAATACGCAGGATTTCTTTGATGTAAACGGTGATGGTTATCCTGATATGTTATATAGAACAGAATCCCAATTAACAAATGCATTGGGAGGTCTTAGAAGTGCACAGGGGAGAAATCTAGAAAATAACCCTGACTCGGTTATTTCAAATAACGATAGTTTTCAGAAAACAAATACAATTGCATTCAATGTTTCTGCGGTGAAAACTGTCGGTAGAAATACCTCAAATTCTAATTCCGATTCTAAACCTGATACCTCAGCAGCATGGTCAGGAGGTGTTGGAGTCTCTGATTATCCTGATTCCTATGACAGAGGTGTAAAATATTGGATCGACATTAATGGGGATGGTTTGGTAGATAGAGTTGAATTAAACGATGGCCAGGTCAGATATAAACTCAACTATGGCAACGGACTTGTTAATAATCCTTTTGAAGACTATCCAAATTTAAAAACCTATGAATCCAAGCCTGTTGGCTCAACTTCTGTTAGCATAGGAGGCGGTCTTTCAGGAATGATTTCTCAAACCGCTACTTTCAGTTCTGGTTGGGGTATCTCAGGTAATTTAACTGGATCTTCATCTACCGGAAGTTCAAAACTTATGTTCCAGGATATTAATGGAGATGGAATGATTGATCTAATTTCAATGGATAATGATGGAAATACTTCTGTATCCTACAACATGGGTAATAAGTTCGCTCCGGCGCAGGGTCTTTCAAAACAAGGGGGTATAGTTAATTTCGGGAAGGACAGTCGAACATATAATGGGGCACTTACCTTAAATGGTGGATTCTATATCAATGTTCCAATTGTTTGGCTATTTGGAATTACCATTCTCTATTTCCGTGCGGGGGCAGATATGAGCGCGAATATTGGCGTTTCAATGTCTGAAATTGAAAAAGGATTAAGAGACGTAAACGGTGATGGATTCCCAGACTTGGTAATCAACAATGGTAGCGGCTTACAGGTAAATTATTCGAGAATTGGAAGAACAAATAAGTTATCCAAAGTTACAGAAAAGTCTACCAATGGTACATTTACCATCGACTATGCTTATACAGATCCATCCTACAATGATCCTCATTCGAAGTTGGTCATGAAGGAAGTAAAGATTCTCAATCCAAATGTTGATTCTGACGGATATACAACATCAACCGATAAAAATATCGTAACAAGATTTGACTATCAGAATCCTAAATACGACAGAAGGGAGCGAACAAGCTACGGATTTGAAAAAGTGATCACTGAGGATATGAACGGTACGAATGTCTACCGTAGAGGTGTGGAGACTTTTTATAATTCCAATTATTACAATAATGGAATCCCTAAAAAAAGTGAGATATACAGCGGAGGAACTACATTAAAAGCAACTTCGGAAAATAATTACAAATTATATAAATACAACAGTAGTTATACTCAACTTGAAGAAATTCCTTCTTCTCAATTTGAAACTTATGATACTGGTGGAACGCAGGGAAATAGAATCGCGATTGTATTACCTTCCGGAACTTCCAACACGACATTTGAAAATGGGGGGTCTATAACCACGAGCTCCACTATGACCTACAATGTCAAAGGTCAGATAATCGGATATCGCTATAACAGCAACGTCGCCGCCGGAAGTTTTTATTCCTCGATTGGATATCATGACATACCATCCTTAACTGCGAAAAATATATTGAATATACCTTCGGAAATTAAGGTCTTTAATAGTTCGAATATTTTAATTCGCCAACGAAGTTCAGAGGTTGATACGAATTATGGCGATCTGACAAAAATTAAGGTGAGTCTTACTTCAAGTCAAACCGCAGATACAGAACTTACATATGATTCCTTTGGAAATGTAAAAACGGTGAAAGACCCCGTTGACTATCTCCTTACTTACGAGTATGATCCAACAGGAAAATATGTGACAAAAGTAACTGATAGTTTTGGCGTATTTTCATCTGCAACTTATGATTCAAGATGGGATACCATATTGGAATCCATAGATGCTACTGGTAATAAAATAACTTATGAATATGATAATTATGGTAGGTTAACTAATATTCTAGCACCAAAGGAAATAGGTGTTTCGCCTTATACGGTAAAATATTCCTATTTTCTGACACCTTATTCAACCACAGGTACGCAGATAAACCTATACGGCGCAACTACGCAGAACTATGATCCTGACAATCCAACAAATCCAATTGAAACTATTTCATTAGCGGATTTTACGGGAAAAACTGTACAGGTGAAGAAGGACATTTTTATTGCAAATGCTGAGAAAATGTCGGTTTCTGGAATGACATCATATGATGTTTTAGGTAGACCAATTAGACAGTATCATCCTACAATGGAGGCAAAAGATGCTGTTCTGAACAAAAAACTCAAATTAACCCTTTCTCCTTATTCCAGTTCTATTCAATATGACAATCTTGATAGGCCAATTATTGAAATTGATGAAGATGGAAATGTGACAGATACCTCATATAGTATTGAAGGTACTTCCATGAAAAAAACTGTAAGTCAATTACAGAATCCGGGCAGTACAATGAAATCTGAAACATTATCAAATGCGGAAGGAAGAACAGTAATTGCTAAAAACTATCTGGGAACTTCAATTTTAGTTTCCCAGTACACGTATGATATTGTTGGACAGCTTCTCTCGTTAAAAGATCCTGAAAATATTGAGTTTAAATACGATTATGATTTAGGTGGAAGAAGAACTTCAGAAAAGCATCCTGATCATGGAACGACAAGGTTCACATATGACAAGGCAGGTAAAATGACGACAAGGTTATCTCCAAATCTTGGCCAATCCAGTGCGATCTCCTATAAATACAATAAAAATAGGTTGATGGAAATAACTTACCCTAATCTTCCTAATGGAGCCACTAATCCTAATAATGTCAGATATACCTATGGTATCGCTGGAACAGCAACTGGAAGGTTAGCTTCAAAAATTGACGGTACGGGGCAGACTAAATATACTTACGGAACATTGGGTGAAATAGTATCTGAAAATAGAAAAATTACTGGATACAACATTCCGACAATGAATTTTATTACTAACTATGAGTATGATAGCTGGAACCGTATTAAAACAATAACCTATCCTGATGGAGAAATCGTAAAGTACAAGTATGATTTAGGCGGAAATTTAAAATCCATAAAAAGCCAGCAGAATGGGGATTACGTAAAAGATATTCAATATGATGAATATGAGCAGCGAACCAAGATCCTAAATGGAAATGATACCTATTCACTGTTTACTTACGAACCAAAAACCAGATATCTTGCTTCTCATACGCTTACTAAGGATAATTACACAACCTATCTTGCTAATAGCTATAAATATGACTTTGCGGGGAATGTAGTTTCTAATATCAATAGCAGTATTTTAACACCTAACCAATTAGGGGGAAGTTACCAGCTTCTATATGGATATGATAGCTTGAACAGGCTTACACATGCGGTAGGGGCAATGCTAAAAGATATAAAAGAAGATCCTAATAACCCTTCTAATGTTGGAGCAAGTTATGAGACAACCCTAACTTACACTACTGGAAATGGCTTTAAAGGAAAAAACCAGACCCATGTGGTAAGCGGTATAACAAATCCTTTAAATACTTACAATAATAGTTACAAGTACGTCAAAGGAACCCATATGGTCACTTCTGTTACCGATTTGAACAATGGGTTTGTAGAAAGTTTCAAATATGACCTGAACGGTAATCCAATAGATCTAAATTCACCAAATGGCACTGTCTCGATGGCGTGGGATGAAGAGGACAATATGAAAGCCTACTTTAAAAAGGCTGATGGTATATTCCAGTATTATTCCTATGACAATAAAGGCGACAGAACTATTAAGTATAATTTACAGGAAGGTCCTAAATTATATCAGAATGGGTCACTCGTTGATGGCACAATGCAGCTGTATGGATACAAAGTCTATCCGAACTCCTATGTTGTGGTAAGCTCAGATAATACTTATACAAAACATTATTATGCCGGAACACAAAGGATCGCAAGCCGATTGGCAGACAATCCAGGTCTTTTTAACAGAGTAGCAGTAAACCAAAATGTCAACGATGATAAGGACAGTGTGCCTGACGTTGAAACTGAATTTAAAGCTTACTCAGAAAAAATGGGTGTAGATATTACAAAACTGGAAACTGAATTTGCTAAAAACAGTTCACAGGCAGGACTATATTATTTACACAGTGATCATTTATCGACAGCAAATTTTGTCACAGATGCAAATGCCGTAGCAACACAATTTTTCCTAAATTTACCTTTTGGTGAAACGTTCATTGAACAGCAGGTTCCTGGAGTCTATGAAAATCCATACAAGTTCAATGCAAAAGAACTGGATAGTGAAAGTGGCCTATATTATTATGGTGCAAGATACTATAATCCAAGACTGAGCATCTGGTATGGCGTAGATCCACTAGCTATCCATAATCCGGTTATGGAGCACCAATTTTATGGGAATGGTCAACATAATTCAGGATTCTATTTCATAGGTAATTTAAACCCATATATTTATACCTATCAAAATCCTGTACGATACACTGATCCAAATGGAAAACAGGTTGATACTGTTATTGATGGTCTCAAAAAGATGTGGAATGGGATCAATCCTTGGAAAGCCGTTGAAGGTAGTAAAGATGGTCCTAGGGTTCGCTCAGGCGAGGAAAGATTTCAGGAGTTTAGAACAGGAACTATACAGGCTGCTAAAGGAGCGGCAACGGCTGAAGTTGGGCATGTTGTCCTCGATGCAGCTGGTGTTGTTGATCCTACTCCTGTTTCAGATACGGCAAATGGTATTTGGTACGTCTTTGAAGGTGACTGGAAAAATGCTGCAATCAGTGGCATATCGGTTGCCCCCTATATAGGTGATGGTGCTAAAGGTGTTAAATATGGTGGAAAAATTATAACGCAGATACAAAAACACCACATTATTCCTCAGCAACTATATAAATTAATGCCAGAAATCGGAGATTTCATATTAAAGAATTCAGGTATAAATTTAAAGAAATTACCAAATAGATTTCATGGAAATCACCCAGCTTATACAAATTGGGTGAAAAATAAGATTGACGATTTATTAGCTGAGGGCGATCTTACGAAAGAAGGACTTGAAGGAGTAATAAAAGAAGCTAATATTGAACTTAATAAAGCCTATAAAGAGTTTAAAGAATCAGGGCAGTCATTGAATGATTATTTTAAAAACAAAAAGAAATAACATGCATAAACAGAAAAATTATTATCAAATTGAACCGACCATAGACAGTAAAATCATTGGCAAAAGTGAATTGGCACTTTCAGTTGAAATTACCAATAAACAATTTTTGGCATTCCGAAAAGATAAATTGGTCTATGTTGACAATTATTTTGAACAGACTGAACCATATAAGGATTTTCCCAAAAATATAACAGGCAAAATGTATCAGAGAAAGAAATCTCCCATTGATATTATGCAAGTCATGCCAATGTGCCTGGGAATTCCATTTATTATTAGTGGAAAAGTAAAGGAAATATTAGAGAACTTAAATATAAAAAAATCCGAATACCATTTGGAAGATTTGAGTATCGATGGATCTTCAGAGCCATTTTATTTTCTCTTTATTCCTATGCTTAAAAATTCTGAGACAATTGATTATTCCAAGAGTGTTTTCTATAGTACATTACAGGATAGATTTGCTGTTTTTGATACTTATGAAAAATATCTCACAGAAAAGAACAATAGATTCAAAGTTAAAAATCTGTTTTTATCTAAAGCACTGGAAAGTCAGGATATTATAAGTGTCCAGGCAGCAGGACCGTTTTTTAGCGAAAGAATAATTGATGCCTTCAAAGAAAATCATGTCATTGGTTACGATATAATAAAGGGCGGAGATTTTAAAGTAGACCTTAAATTCTCCTGATTTTATGTTGATGTGAATGTTTTTGAAACCACCGAAAGGTGGTTTCTTTTTTGCCATTTAAAAATTAAAAATGATTAACTTTAATTGTGGTAAATCATTGACAAATAATTGAATGGGCAATCTTTTTGAGAATAAAATAATTGAAATCATATCAGAAGGTGTAAAAATTGCTGTATCTGAACATACGGTAAATGATCAGCAAATATATCGACTGATCTTTTCCGATGATAGATTACCTCTTGTAATTACACGTATTTCCACTTTTTCTGGTAATAACTGGACAAGTGTTCCGCAGGGAAGACAGAAAGAAGCTGAATTATTTGGTAATGAAATCCTAAAACATTTAAAAAAATAATGATATGTGTTATTATAACGGACAACGTGTTTCAAGAGCTGAGTTCATTCGTTTAATGGACTTGGAAAAAGCGGTTGTGAATTATGATTTTTTAAATCAGGATCTGCACGAGGGTTTTAATTATGGAAAGATAGCGGTTCTGCGTCCTTCCGAAGACAAATGTAATTTTGAAATTGTGCAAATGGAATGGGGTTTCATCCCTTCTTATATTAAAAATCGCGATGCGGTTCAAAAGATGCGTTTTGGATACAAAGACTCCCTGGGTAAGTGGCATCAACCCTATACAACACTTAACGCTAAAGGAGAAGAGCTTCTGCTGATCGATGAAAATTCGGGCAAGGAAAAAATGTTTCGCAAAGCTGCACTTGATCGAAGATGCCTTATCCTGTCTAGTGAATTCTACGAATGGCGACACATTTATCGTCTGAACAAAAAGACAAACCAGCCTTTAAAAACAGCAGATAAATATCCTTACCATATTGGTTTAAAGGACAAAGAGTATTTTTTTATTGCAGCGATATGGCAAAACTGGATTGATAAGGAAACCGGAGAAACAATTGACTGCGTAGCCCTGGTAACAACAGAAGCAAATAGCTTAATGAGACAAATTCATAATTCAAAAAAACGTATGCCAACAATGTTGCCTGATGACCTTGCCTGGGAATGGATGATGGAAGATCTGGATGAAAAAAGAATTACTGAGCTGGCAACCTATCAGATAAATCCTACTGAAATGGTCGCTTATACGGTTGAAAAAGAATTTAAAACAACCGGTACTCCTTCAAAGGCTTTCGTTTACGATGAGATCCCTGATCTTTCTTATGAAGTCTAACAGTTAAAAATGATCGGCTAAAAAAATCCCATTACATAGAAGTTGCCGTTTTAAATATTTAAAGTTGGTCAATAAATTGGTTAGATGATGGGAATTGTCATACTAATGACTTCTTATGCACCATCAAAAACAAATAGATGTATTCCATGTTTTAAACTTTGCATGTATAGGGTTGTTATTGCCTTGTGATAGGATCAACCTAATATGTCATTTCTTTATTAATTTCTGAATTCTATAAAAAATATGAATGGAATAATTTTTCAGCATAACAAGGCCCATATCGGATGTTCTGCTAAATTTATGTTTATTCCTGAGCCTGGGCAAAGGTCAATTCCAGCAATAGCTGAATTTCAAGGTGGTGAAAAAGCATATGCCGTAATAGAAGAGGTAAATGCTCTTGAAGTTGTTTTAAGAATAGGTGAATACTTAGATGCCAAAGGACTCAAAGTTCCTGAGAAAGTATGGCGCATGAGATATGATAAAGACAATGACCAATGGCAAATTGTTGGTAGTTTTTTATCTAATGAAAATCTAAAAAACAACCGAAGAAAGAAATCAAAAATTGGAAAGATTTAATTTTTTTATTCGATTTTTTTAATCTTTGTTTTCCAACACAAACTGAAAGGTAGAACCTTTACCTTCTTCACTTTCCACACTTATAATTGAATTGTGATAATGCAATATCTCTGCGACAATATAAAGGCCGATACCAAAGCCGGAAATATTCGCAAGTTCCTTCCTTTCGACCCTAAAGAATCTTTTAAAAAGTTCTTTCTGATCTGCATTACTTATTCCGACACCTTCATCACTGACAAAAATCCTTAAAGAAGCATTACTGATTTTCTCACAGCCTAACACAATAGTTCCGCCTTCGGGGGAATATTTTATGGCATTGGTCAAAAGATTTGTTAAGACCTGACCGATTTTATCTCGGTCGGCAAGCACTTCATGAGAGGAATTACATTGAATCTTTATTATATGCTTTTCGCTGATATATCTTGCCTCCGATACGATCTCCTGCAACAAACCTAAAATTTGAAAATATTCAAAATGCATCCTGATTTTACCCTCCTCGATCTTTGCGAGGTTCAGAAAATCCTGAATCATCGAAGTCATCCGTTTCGCCTGATTTTCGATCCCGACTGACAAGTTTCTTCCTATTTCCAAATTATTATTCTTAAAACCTCTTTGCATGGCCTGAGAACTTAATAATATGGAAGTAAGCGGTGTTTTAAGCTCATGGCTCACCATTGAAACAAAATCATTTTTCCTTCTTTCTTCCTGTTTTTTTTCCGAAATATCCCTGGCTATTTTGGATATTCCCATGATTTCACCATTGGCGTTCTTAATGGGTGATATTGTCAGGGACACATCTAATAGTTTACCAGATTTTGTCAGCCTCTGCGTTTCAAAATGATTTATGGATTCCCCAGCCCTGAGTTTTTCCAAGATATAATCTTCTTCCCCCAAGCGCTCTTCAGGGATTATCTTTATGATCGGCTGACCGATCATTTCATCGGCACTGTAACCGAATATTGTTTCTGCAGAACTGTTCCAGGTACTGACAACTCCATTCAATGTTTTACTTATGATGGCATCAAAAGAAGAGTTCACTATGGCCACAAGTTTTGAATGGTACTCTTCTGAATTTTTTAGATCTGTAATATCAAGTACGCAGCCGACGACCCTGTGTAAACCTTCGCTTACTTGTTTCTGTATAATTCCCTGCACCCTGATCCAGACAGGAATAGCATTCGATTTTAAAAATCTAAAAATAATATCAAACTCACCGTTATCCCTATATTTCACATCTGAAATATGGGATTCCACCTTTTCTTTATCTTCCGGGTAAATATAATCTTTAAGCAGACCACCTGCATCAACTTCTATCGGGATTTCAAGCATCTGCCGAAGTTCATCTGAAATTTGGATATTTCCGGTAATTAAATCTAATTCCCATATACCCAAGTTAGATGCTGAAATCGCAAGCCGTAAACGTTCCGCACTTTCCGCAAGTAGATGGTGAAGTTCGTTCTTGCGTTTTTCTTCTTTGACCAGCTCGGTTACATCTCTGGTGAAACATCGCGTATGGATAAATTTTCCGTCCTCTATCAGTACATTTGAACTGATTCTGACATATTTGACATCCCCATTTTTGGACAGTAGACTGGCCGGAAAATCCTGTACCGTTTCATTATTGGAAAGTTTAACCAATAGCTCCGAAATTATATCACTATCGGCATGAAAATTCTGGATCGGAAAACCAATATATTCTTCTTTGGTATATCCCAGAAGATCGAGTTCGGCCTGGTTTGCCCAGATAATAATACCGTCCCCATTTACCCAGTGAAGGGGCATACTTCCGTTTTCGATAAAATCCGTCAGCTCTTTCACACGATATTTTAGCGATTCTAATTCGATTCTCAGATCCTCTACATTTTCAGGTTGGGCCATAGTCAATTAACTTTCGATATTTTAACTAAGTAAATTTATTAATTATACAAATATATAGCGCAATAATCATTTATTTATCCTACGTGGTATGGCTTATTTCACAACTGGTTAAATATCAGTGATGTGCGAATAAAATAACTGTGCGATATAGAATTTGTATGTATTAACAGAAGAGATTAAATAGAGGCTGGGCAAAATACCCAGCCAAACGTTACTAATAGTATTAATGGAGCGCGTTTAAATAAAACAAATACAGAAATCATTTGTTTAGGCATTTCTATAATATTTAGGTCAAAAAAACACTGCTTGCTATTCTATTTTACTGCAAATTATTTTTAATTTTAGTAAGCTTATATCGCTATAACAATTAATTTACCTCTAAACCTATATTTCGATGCAGTATAGATCTTTGGGAAAAAATGGGCCAAAAGTTTCTGCAGTATCCATTGGTACACGCAGTATGACACCAAATAGGGATATTGATTCCACGGAAAGTTCAAGAATAATTAAAGTGTTAGAAACAGCAATAGAAAAGGGCATTAATTTCATAAATACCGCTGATTTTTACAGTATGGGCTTAAATGAAATGCAGATCGGAAAAGCCATAAAAGGAAAGAGAGACAAAGTTTTTCTCAGTGTAAAAACTGGACTCAGAAGATCTCCGACAGGAGATTATCTCGGTCTTGACTGTACTCCATCTTCGATCAAGAATTTTTGCAACTATTCCCTGACCAGATTGGGTGTTGAGGTCATTGATCTCTACCAGCCCGCACGCATAGACCCCAATGTTCCGTTAGAGGATACCGTAGGAGCAATTGCAGACCTTATTAAAGAAGGAAAAGTCCGATACCTTGGTATGTCAGAGGTAAATGCCCGGCAGCTTAAGATTGCGAATGAAATATATCCGGTTTCCGCACTTGAAATTGAATATTCACTGGCTACCAGATTCATTGAGCATGAAATTTTACCTATGGCAAGGTCTTTGGAAATTTCAGTGATACCCTATTCAGTTCTCTATTATGGTCTCCTTACAGGCGATATTAATGGCCCGTTTTCTAAATCTGATTACAGAAGCACCCTGCCTAGATTCAACAGCGAAAATCTTACGGCAAATCTGGAAATCATTGACTTTCTAAAAGACTTTAGTGCCCAAAAAGGATATAGCCCCAGCCAGATAGCAGTTGCATGGTTGCTCAATCAGGGAAATGATATTATACCTATCATCGGAATGGGATGTCCTGAGAGAGTGTCGGATAACCTGAAAGCACTTGAAATAAAATTTACCAATGAAGAGCTTCTGTTTTTGGACAGCACTTTTTCAATGGGTGCTATTAAAGGCGACCGTTATCCTGAAACACTTAAATCAATAATTCCGTCCTAATTTATTAGCCTAGAGAAATGGTTATTTAATTTTTTCTTTTTCAAACGGAATATCAGAATTAAATTTTATTTTAGTGTTATCTTCCTCCTTAGAAGATGATCAAATATAGCTAAGCACCGAATTCTCTCTCGGTGCTTTCTTTTTCAAGTCAAAAAGTATATCAGTAGAGCAGTTTTGGGTTGTCATTATTATCCCCAACTAAAATATAAATGAAAATGGTTAATATTCCGAATATTTTTTGTCTACTTTCCATATATTTTCTTCCAGTTTTTTAAGGAACCAGGATTTTTTACTCATTTTGGTTCCAGAAGCTGTAACATATTCGTAGACATTCAGGATCAGTTCTTTGTCATTCAGAACTTCCATATCACCTTTTGCTATGATTCCATCAGTAAATTCAATATCTATTTCAAGATATGCGCTGCGGGAAGAGACAGGAAACAATATTTTTCCTATTGAACCAGCATAAAGATGGCTATTGTCAAACATTATCTTTTTCATAATTACGACAGTTTGGACAGATTTAAATTCAATGAAGTAACACCACCTAACCTTACTTTTAAAATGATAATTACTCCTAATGGAACTTTACATACAATTTACGGTTTCTAATTCAGATATCGTTTCAAATTGCCGTATAAAAAGCTAAAGTTATTTCAAATTTTGGGTTTAACATGAAAACGATCTTCTCTAAAAATATAAATAGTTGTCCAATAATAACGAAAGCTATCCTGTTTTGGGATAGCTTTCTATTTTTTCCTCTCGGTTCGATCAACAAATCCTGTCTAATGATGCTTTTATTACAATTACAGGAATTTTTGCAACCACAGACTGAATAAGATCAGAATATTCAGAACAAAAAGACAATTAACAGTTATATAAATTGAACGTTTGCTGAATTTTTTTAAAAAGAAAATGGACAAAACCGGTATTATCAAGGTGATAAAGTAGATGATTGATACTATTTGATTTACCATTTTAAATGTCGTAACCGTCATGCCCAACTTTTCTGATATTTCAGAAATTCTTTCGGGGTATGCGTCTGAATAAAAACCGCTGCCGGTTACCATATGCCAGATTGCACCTACTCCCATGAACGGGGTAAAAAGCCAGAGCACGAGCTGTAATAAGCACACCATAAATGACAGGGCATATAAAACTTTTAATGCTTTCATATTTAAAATTAATGATTAATCCTTACAATCGCTACTCAGTGTACTTAAAGGCTTTTTACCGTCAATTACATCTTTAACCGTATTCCAGTCTGGACGATGGATTTCTTGCTTTCCCGGTGCTGCTTTTCCTCCGTTTTTGTTCACGAAATCTGAAACCATTTTTTGATAAGAATTCCATAATGCATCCGCTTTACCGAATGGCCCTGCATTCGGTACGCCAAAAAAGTTTGCAACTGCTTGGAAATTGCTGCCGTCGATATAGGATAATCTATCCACGCCACGTGTATAAAACGTATAGGAGCCATTCGCATTTTTTACAAAACCAAAATCCCGGTTACCGGACACTGGATGCCCCTTATATTGGGGTTCAAAAATTGTTGTGAAAGTCCAGCCTCCACTATTATACTTACTCACAATAACAGAACCGTTATCAGGGCCTAAAATATCAATTGTAATAACAGCGTTTTTTGGATTACTGGAGTTCCATAAATTTTGGTCAGCAACTCCCCATTTGTCATATGGTGAAAATTTCGAATAATACGTGTCAACAAAATTATTGATATTTTTGCGGATATGTTCCTGAAACTGCTCAGGGGTTGCAGTTTTTCCATTAATAGTCGGCATTTTATCGATATTAATAGGGAAATAATCCATATTGACCAACGGACTGAATGCATCATTTATATCAAGTGCGTGAGAAACAGGACTTCCGAAATATGCTACATCAAATTTCCGAATTTTATCTTTCGTCGATTGGTCAATAGCGAATTTAGCCATTGCTAACCACTTCTTGATTATTGCACAGTCGATATTTGGGATTAAAGCAAAAGGTTTGTTTTTCAGCTGATTTTTCAGTTCATCCACATTTGGTTTAGGGAAATTGTCACTTGGGGCACCTGGAGCTCCACCACCGCCAGTACCTGTTGGGATAGGATCATCGGAACATGCAGCATGGGGTAATTTTGTCTTGGGAAAAGTCCATACGGTATTGAGTTGCCCTTCAACATAACCTTCAACAGTTCTCTGATCTTCTTCTTCCTCTGGCTGACATCTTGGATCACCGGGTAGTCCGCCTGCTTTCAGCTTAGGTGCTGACCTATCTTTAAGCCAGCTATTATCCGCATTAAATGTAGAAAAATATGCCTTTCCTTCATAGTATTTAGTAACGGTAAAGTTGTTATCAAAATATCCTTCAGAAATAATACGTCCTGTAAACCCGTTAGGTATATCTTTCCCATATTCAGGCAGATAGATAACTTTTACAAAATCCCATTCTCTTTTTTGGTTTTTAGTCGCCTTTAAAATCAGGTTGTTGCTTAAGTCGACAGGTATCGAATCGTTCGTGAATATTTTCACATCACTTAACAATTTTACCCTCACAATTGCCGTATCTGCCGTTTTGAAAGTCACGCTGTCCCATAGGATCTGCGTATTGAAATTCTTGCTGAAATTTTTTCTGTCCGCCGGAAGGCCACTGTCGCTATGCTGTTTTTCAAATGCTGCTTTCAGCGAAAGAACCTGTTGATTGCTGTTTTCTAAACTACTGACATGATCTTTTTTGCAGCTCTGAAATCCCACAAATAGGGTCAGGAGCATGCTCAGATAATAAATTCTTTTCATCTACATCTAATAATTGTTATTTAAACTGCTTATTTTTCGTCCATCATAAGATTATATCTAAGACGGTTAACAAAACAAATTGTCCCGAAATATTTTGATTTTTTAATATGATTGAGACATGTTTATTTGTATTCAAAAGAAATAAATTAAAAGGTGTTTTTCAATTCTTTTTTGATTTTAAAAGTAATCGATTTGTCATGTTTTGTTTAGATTAAAAAATGTAATTCAAGTGTAGTGGGTTAGATACAATGGTGATAGCTGTATTTTGCCGACTTACAACGCATTTAAGATCCAATTAAATTTTTTGAGATTATAGGGACAGAAGGCATAAGGGGAAGATCTGACTTGTCGTGATCTTTTTCGTATCGGGGCGTGTCAAATTGAGACCGCGCTTTTTGTTCCAAGTCCTCGCTGAGCTGTGGGCTATCCACTTCAATCGCTCTCGCATTATTGTATGTTTCCCATCGCGCACGCCAAAGCACATTTACCTCCCAGCTTCTTTCCGTCCCATAAAAGAGCTTTTGGCTTCCCATGATCAGAAAATTGTAAGTCAGATCCCAAAACAGTTCCCAACATCTGCCTTTCAAATCTCTGATGTCCGGACAACTAAATATCCGGATTTTTTTATGCATAGAAATTCAATGAATATCATTTTCAAAGAAAAGGATAAAAAGGCAGCCAAGTTAGTTCATCCATCCGACCCACATCCCACCAAGAGAAAAAAGTGAATGAACGGTTTCCCCCCAAAGGCCCCCCCCATTAAATCATTTTTTCTCTTGGTCTACGCAGTTGTATGATCTGTTTGTCTGCTTTCTTTTTTTCCTTTTTTTCTTTTGAAAATAATATCGGGGCCGAGCCTCGGAAGGACTGGAAGAACATAACAAGCAATGTAAAACAATAAAACAAAACGTTATGAACATCACCGCAAAAATCACAAGAACAGCAGAAGTTAGAACAACTTCAAACGGCAAAGAGGTAGTAAATTTTGGCGTAGCGATTAGGCACACCTTCCGAAACAAAGAAGGCGAAAAAATCAGTCAGCCAACTTTTTTTGACTGTGCCTACTGGAGAACTCCAAACATTGCCCCATACCTGACTAAAGGCACTATTGTAGAACTTTCGGGAAGGGTCAGCCCTAGAGCGTGGATAGACAAAGAAGGCAACCTAAAGGCAGGACTGAATTTTCACGTAACAGACATAGTTTTTCACGGTGGGGATGGAAAACAGGGGGGAGAAACAGTAAAAAAGGAAACTGTAAAAACTGGCAACTCTACATCCGTATTTGCGGGGGACAATGACGATGATCTACCATTTTAAAACAACGCAAATCTAAAATTCATCATGAAAAAATCAGCCCAAAATACAGGGGTACAGATACCCGATAATATAGCACAGATTGCCCTATTGGTTAGAAAAGACTGGAAAAACGTCTATTTCGGGGCTGTGCCTTATTTGGATGCAATGCACTCACTCAGTAGCGTAAATGAAAGCTATTACGAAGATTCCGCAAGCTCGATAATCAATTATTTCCTTGCAAATGCGACAACTTGGCGCGGAGAGGTTGCAAGGGCGGTAAAAGCCAAATTAAAACAGCTTGTCGCAAGTGCAAACTAATTTTTAAACCTTCAAAAATTTAACATCATGTCAACAATTCAAATAGATATAACACAGGCTAGTATTTACGTAGGAACATACGCTAAATATAACGATGGGTCAATTTTCGGAAAATGGCTAAAACTGTCCGATTATGCAGATAGGGGCGAGTTTTACGATGCCTGCGCCGAGTTGCACAGTGACGAGGAAGACCCAGAGTTTATGTTTCAGGATTACGAACATATACCCAAAGGCTTAATAGGCGAATCATGGTTATGTGAAAACACTTTTGAAGTACTGGAAGCCCTCGGAAATCTTGACGATAACGATCTTGAAGCATTTTTAATCTGGTGTGACAATGATCACAAAGACTTTTCCAAAAGTGACATTGACGAGCTTATCAGTGATTTTAAAGATGATTATGTAGCCCATTACGACAGTGAGGAGGATTTTGCACGGGAACTGGTAGAAGGTCGTTCAGATCTCAGCGATTTTGCGAAAGAGTATTTTGATTATGAAGCCTACGCAAGGGATCTTTTCTGCGGAAGCTATTGGAGCCAGGACGGACACGTATTCTATAACTAAAGTTTAACCACAGGCGACTGTGAAAGCAGTCGCCTATAAATCTAAAAAAATGGTACTGGAAACATTCAAAATAACATTGAAACATGATACAGGTTTTTTCAAGGTCAAAGTGACCTCACTCAGCGGAGAGCAGGGAGCAATTCAGCAGGTAATGGCCTGTGAAAGATGTCCAATAGGGGCAATAATCAGGATTAAAAAAATCGGTCAGAAATCAATCATTTAAAATTTACCGCTATGAATATTGGCGTAATAACATACAAAAAGTACGACGAAAATGTGCTACTGAACGCACATTTCAATGTAGATGAATTATTCAGGATCATCCTGCACGACAAAGATTTTGTACGCTTTGAAATCTTCGACAGGGAGAAGAAATTATTGGCATCTACCTATTACCCGAATGTTGACGGAAAGGGGCTGTATATCCATCCTGTCAAGGTGTTCAGGGACGAGGAACTTAAATGGATAGACTATTACGCATTTAGATCGCCTTCTACAATCAGGCATTATAAGGTGACTTGGAAAGTAGACGGTGCGGTTTTCCGAACAAGGAAAAAAGCCACTGAATACGCAAATCTTGTCAATAAAAGGGTTGCATACAGAATTGAACCTTTCATTGACCGAAGCACTTACCGCAGGTCGCAGAACTGAATTTTACACATCAAAATTTATCAAAATGAAACCATTGGACGAAATGAACAATATAGAAAAGGCTTATGTACTAGCCCGATTATTCCCTAAAGATTTAAAAGACCTTATCAGCTTTGTTCAAAAGGAGATAACCCATTTTCGGGAAAAGCAGGAAGATATTAAACTGGCTTGGCCACCCCAATGCCTGATAACAGCGAATTATTGGTATAGCCTGATCGCAGAAATTGAAAAGCTATTGGAAAGGCTCAATGTTCAGCTTCACAGAAGCCCGAAAATATTTTCCGAACATCTTTTTTGGGGACACAATTCAATTTTTATGATGCACTGCCTTGTGCGCTTTGTCGGGTGTGAAAATCCCCACCATAGCCTGAAACTGGCAATAGAACTACTGTTCGGAGATAAAGAAATAGTATCCATAGAATTTACAGAAAATACGGAAGATTAAAGTTTAACCACAGGTGACTGTGAAAAGTCACCTGTAAATACAAGCAAAATGACACAGGCAGAATTAACGGAAAATTTCAAAGCATTGATGACCATAAACCCACCCCTAAAAGAAATTGAAGAACTTTTCTTTAAGGCTGTGAACAGTGGCGCACTGGATTTTGAAGATGAACCACAGGACAGTTATAGAACTGCGAAGATTATTTATCATGCCATTCTTTGTACGATGGCGGCAAAATGGTTTCCCCTCGCAATAGAAAATTGGAAGGAAGCCCAAAACCTTAAAAAATTCTTGTAATCATGGCAAATTGGTGTAATAACACGCTTGTCTTCGTGGGAACTCCCGGAGCTATCGAGCAGATAACAGTCCTATTTAACACAATAGCACAAATGGGACAGCAGATAGATTTTGAAAAACTGCCTGATTTTCTAGGCGGTACGGAAGATCATTTTTTCTGCTATATAAGCTATAACCATGACGGTATGGTGGAATATGAAACGAGATGGACACCCAACATACAAGCTGTGGTGCGGATAGCAAAGCATTATAATGTTGATTTTACACTGGGCTATCAGGAAATAAGCAATTGTCTATATGGCATGGCAACCTATGCTAACGGTATTCTCAAAACTATCTGTTTAGACCCAATGGATTTTGGCAGATTCTAATCTGGTTGAACTATAATTAATTAAAAATGAAAATAACGGATTTAAACGGTCTGGAAATAACAGTGACCGATCTTGATAAAGCGATTCAGCAGGCGGAACTATTTAAGGATATGCACCATGTTCCGCCTGTACCCTACGATAAAGTAAGGCAAAAATACTGGACTGACGTTTACAACAAACTTTTGGAACTAAAATCAAAAATATCATGAGCAATCTAGCAGATAAAACAGAATATCGGGCACTTTCGATCATAGCCCGAATGGTTAAGGATTTTGAACGCTTGCATTGCCTGAACATGACGGCAACAGACGATTGGGATGCCACAGGAGCAAGGAATCTTTTGGAAGGCATCGTGCAGAGCAACGGCTACAAGATAAATTATGACCGTGACGGAAAGGGAAATAGACCGCTTCTCAAAGATGATAATATTTCAGATGCTAAACACAATTACACACGGTAAATCATGGACAAGGACAATCAATTTATGGACTTTCTTTTCAATGAATTTTTGATGATGGAAAGAAAGTTCGGAAAAAGCCGATCACATAAATATTTGACAATTATTTCAAAATATATAGAAGTCGGTTTTAGCTACAATGACCCTGAAAAAGCACAACAATACGCCTGCATGACTTATTCAAGTATTTTATATGCGATCTATAACTGGAAAACACATTTACTTGACCTCAAAGGAAAGGACGAGGAAGCTATACGGTTCGCAAGGTATAAAAAGCGATTAAAAAAACTGGGTTATTCCGAGGACGAAATTGCAAATCTTCTCATAGATAGATTTAAACTCAATAACCCGACTGAAATCATTTCCCCATACGGGCAATTATAAATAAATCAATATTCACAAACAACAATATTATGGAAGCGAATTTTTTTAAACAGATAGCAAAAATGGACTTGCAGAGCAAAGTAACGCTTACGATTGCCAAAGCAACAGAAGATAAAATAGTTGTCTCTATTTTGGTGCAGAATGACGGATGTGGAGATAAAGCAAAGTATATAATCCCCCCACTTAATCTCAAAGGAACGGCAGAAGAACTGGACGCTGAATTTTTCTCACATATCAAAAAACCGATTGAATCCGCTTCGGGGCTTATGTCCAATATGGAAGCTTTTATGAAGCAGATGGAGGAAGCAAAAAAACAGTCCGCTATGGAGAAAGAAAAAGCGGACAAGGCGAAAAAGGAAAAGGATGTGAAGATTAAAAAGTACAACGATGCAATGGCGAAAGCCGAAGCACTTGAAAAAGAGGGAAAATTCAAAGAAGCATGGACTGCGTTACCAAAGGCTTCCGAATATCCCGACCATGCCGAAACAATAGGTCAGAAGCAAAATTTGTATCAGTCCCACTTTGCAGGTGATCTTTTTGCCTCACCACAGAACCAAAATGAAGAGCCATTGGCAGAAGTGAATGTTTAACAATAAAATTGAAAGAATATGTTATTGAGCGTTGAATTAGCGAGAGTGTTTGTTCTCATGGACAAGGGATTGAAAATAATCCTTGACGACCCCGAACCACGTTGGGGCGTGGATGCAGTGATGAATTTTTATGCGAATACTTATCCCATTTTGACGACTTCAAAGGTTTCTGCGCCAGTAATTAAGGATGATTCTGTCGTATACACTTTTGAAAGTGTGATGGGTACGAAGGGTTAATTATTAAAGAATTAAAACAATGAACAATGCGAAAACAGATCATATCGGGAACAATAAAAATTCCCGACAAAGAAAGAGAAACCAACCTGCACCGCAGGATTGCGGAGTTCGCCCGATGGATGGAAAAACCAAAAGATGCACAGGAAATTTTCAGGGACAGAAGGAAATCCGTACCGATTGCCATGTTGCCAATGGTTTACTAAACTGCACATTTCTACCTAAGTTCAGGCAAACAGAAATGAATCAGGTAAATGAAACCTCTGCAAAACTTGAAAGTGACTTTTTCAGGTCACTTTCAAGACTGGCAGAACACTACAAAATCGAACCGTTTGCCAAGTCCGATAATTATAAATTTCCCTACAATATCAATCTTGCAATTTCCGACATAAAGGGGAAACTAAAAAAGAACGTGCTGAACTTTCACAGTTTGCGGTTCAAAAAAGAAAATGATAAATTTTATGTGGTTTCCGAAGAACGCTGTGATACAGGGGCGACACTCTTTTACATTCCTGTTATCCCGCTTTTCAGAATGCTTAATGACAAAAAACGGAAAAAAACAGCGCATCTTTTATTATCCGTGTTTTCCTATCTCTATCACATTGCTGATATACCCTATTACAGACAGGAGGGAAGCTATTTATATTATGAGTATGAAATATTGAAAGACTGGATAATGGATGATCCCTACGAAGACGAAGAAGACAACCGTGTAAGCGAAATCGAGATTGCGGAATGGGTGGGAGATAAAATTGAACAGAAAATTTACAACCGTGAGAACCTCACTTTTTTCGATCAGCGGATTGCCCATTTCGATGCCAAAGATGATTTTGATACCAATTGTTTGATCTTGGCACAAAAAACACTGGCAATTTACCGTGAATATCCCGATGCCAGTATTTTTCGCAATGCCAGTAGTATGTTCGATGAGGATGAAGAATATTTGGAAGATCAGATCATTCCGATGGAAAAATATATTTCTTTCTATGCCGATAATAAAGGTTGGCTCGCAGAAACCGTATTTGAATCCGTCAATAACCAGTTTCAGGAATACAGTGAAACGCAGGAACCTGCCCTGATCCAATGTTTTGACGGACAGAAAAATGAAACTAAAGACCTTGCATTTGAGGAAAGGCTCTTTGAACTATTGCATGACCTTACTGATTTAATTTACGATTATAGACAATTGAGCGATGAAAAACAATAACATAGACATTACGCAGGATTTTGACAATAAGCTTTATTATCCCAAATGTGCATTGGTGCTTTATGAATCACAGGGACTTGACCCTGATGTATATGTAGAACATTTTGATATGGACGGTAACGGAAACCCGATAAACGCCCATCCCCTGACAGTGATGGAAGCCGATATTCTGGCGAAAACGCTAATGCTCGAACACGAAAAAGAAAGCGCATTTTTAAAACCTAAATCTGTCCTTCCGAGCAATGTTTTGAGCCTTGACCCGAACACCGAAAAAGGAACAGTGATCTGGCATACCAAAGCACAGCAAAGAGAACTGTTTTTTGTCGAAAGTCTAGGGATTCCAAACGGCAAAGCCTATGTTCCGCCTATGCTGTGGAAGGCTAGCAAATCCAGTCTCACGGTATTTGCGCTTAAAAACAATAGAAGACCAACTTTAAAGTCACAGCTTTACCATTGCCCTTTTTTCAATATATACGCTGACGGAAAAGTATGTTTGGGAACAATAAAAATAGACATTAAAAATACGACTTCGGTAGAGGATTTTATGAAAGCATGGGAACACTATTTCTTCCACAGTTATTTTAGCCATGCCCTTGTTACAGGAGGACAGAGCAAAGAAAATTCCGTGACACTATGGAAAAGGCTGATAAAACAGGGAACGATTTTTCCAATAGAGGTGCTAATGCCCCATAAATTAACCCTTAAAAATATATTGCTATGAATCAGGAGAAAACAAAAATGCATTTTACAGATAACTACCTGTTAGCCCCGACAAACCCGATCACTGTCAATTTGGTGGGAGCAGGCGGAACAGGCTCAAAGGTACTGACTGGATTGATGGAAATCAATGAAAGCCTATTGGCACTAGGACATACTGGTCTGCAGGTCAGGCTATGGGATGATGATATTGTCACATCCGCAAATTTGGGGAGACAGCGTTTTTTTGACTGTGAGGTCGGATTGCCGAAGTCCGTGGCTCTTATTAACCGTATTAACCGTTGCACGGGGGCTAACTGGAAAGCCGAGACGGTCAAATTTGAAAAGGATAAGTTTGGAAAAATGCCCAAACAATCTAATGCGACAATTACGATTACCTGTGTCGATACGGTACAGGCAAGATTTGGAGTTGCCGAAATACTCACATCGGTTAACGGGCAGCGTAACCATGTTCGGGATTCGCCCAAATATTGGTTGGATTATGGCAATAGTAAACATACAGGGCAGGTTATCCTTTCCACAGTGGGTAACATCGTACAACCGGAATCTGAAAAATATATTCCTGTGAACAACCTGCCATTTGTGACCCAAGAATATGGCGAACTGCTGATGCAGTCAGAACGGGACGACAATACGCCAAGCTGTTCCCTTGCAGAAGCACTTGAACAGCAAGACCTCTTTATTAACGCTTCCTTAGCGCAGATGGGATGCAAGTTACTGTGGAGTTTATTCAGGTTCGGAATGACTAAGTACAGGGGATTATTCCATAATCTTGAAGATTTCAGGACTAGCCCGATATTGATAGACTGATCACATCGGGCAAAAAGACATTTCCTTAGCAGGAAAAGTCTTTTTGCGTAAAGCGAAATAGCCGCTTTAGGATATGCCCATTGATTTTCGCCCTACTCCGGGCACTAGGCATATCTTCTTTTCTTGTCGTATGGGCGACCAAAGAAAAGATTCTGTGTTATTTTTCAATTTTTTTTTAAAATATTCTTTTATCAGTTTGTAAAAAGTTTAATTAAATTGTTATTAGAACACTTAAAAAAGTGAATATAAATTTTCATATTTTTGCAGAATGAAGTATCTGTCTTACATATCGGCTATAATGATTTTGCTGTTATCTATAGCACCTTGCCTTGTAGAAGATAGTTGTATGGATGAACCTTTTGAAACTTCAAATAGTCAACAAAATGACGATAATTGCAATAAAAATTGTTGTTCACCATTTTTTAATTGTAAAACTTGTGCAGGTTTTGTTGTAAACTCATTTCATTTTTCAATATCGGGTTTCGTGAAGCAACCTGAAAAAAAGATAATGGTAACAACTATTGCTGCTATTTCCGACTTCCGATATTCAGTTTGGCATCCCCCGAAATATGCTTAATGTGTAGTGCTTTCAGCACAAATTAATTAATAACGATGTCTTTGCATCGTTAAGTTTATACAATCACATTAAATATCATTTTATAATGAAGAAAATGCTCATATTGTCGTTTTTTATGGCAATAAACCTTTGTGTATATGCACAAAACACATTAAAAGCCGTTGTTAAAAATAACGAAACAAAAGAAGTTCTTGTTGGGGTAACAGCTTCTATAAAAGGCACTTCAAATGGTGCAATATCTGATGAAAAAGGACAGATTACATTGTCAAATATCCCCGATGGATTACAGGAAATACACTTTAGTTACTTAGGCTTCGAAGAGTTTACTGAAATAATAAAATTCCCATTAAAAGAGAACGGCATAATAGAAATTCTTCTTAAAGAAAACTCAGAGGAATTAGAGAGTGTGGTAATTACATCAACAAGAAGTACGAGAAGCATTCAAAATATCCCAACTCGGATTGAATTTATCGGCGGCGAAGAACTGGAAGAAAAAGGCAATATGAAACCCGGAGATATCAGAATGTTGCTTGCTGAAAGTACTGGAATCCAGACGCAGCAGACCTCAGCAACCAGTGGAAACTCTGCCATACGTATCCAAGGACTCGATGGTAAATATACGCAGGTTATCCGTGATGGTTTTCCATTATATTCCGGGTTTTCAGGTGGTCTGGGTCTATTACAGGTAGCACCTTTGGATCTTCAGCAGGTTGAGGTGATAAAAGGATCATCTTCCACACTGTATGGTGGCGGAGCAATTGCAGGCTTGGTAAACCTCGTTTCAAAAAAACCAACCGAGCAAAGACAGCTTAATTTTCTGCTCAATGGAACCTCTGCCCTGGGACTTGACGCCAGTGGCTTTTATGCCCAAAAGTTTAATGGTATAGGAACAACAATATATGCGGCATATAATCATGGGACTGCCTATGATCCTGCTGATATTGGACTTACGGCTATTCCTAAATTTGACCGTTTTACGTTGAATCCCAAAGTATTTTTCTATTTCAATGAGAATACCACATTAATGGCTGGAATCAATGCAACTTCCGAAAAACGAATTGGTGGAGATATGGAATATATCAAAGGCAATGGGAGTACAGATCATTCCTACTTTGAGGAAAATAAAACCGGACGTTACAGTACTCAGTTAGAATTGGATCGTAGAATAAATGACAGGGCTAAATTTGTGATAAAAAACAGTGTCAGTTACTATGACCGTACCATTGGCTTGCCTGCTTATCAATTTTCTGGTGATCAATTGTCTACGTATACGGAAGCAAACTATTCCCTTAATGGCGAAAAGACTGACTGGGTGCTTGGTGCAAATTTTTTGACCGATAAATTTACGGAGAAGCAAGTAGCTGGAACTCCTGTAAGAGATTATAATTACACAACTGTTGGCGGATTTGTTCAGAATACATGGAATACCTCAGATAAAATTACCATCGAATCAGGTATTAGAGGTGATTATCATAACCGCTTCGGGTTCTTTTTTCTTCCTAGAATATCTACTTTATGGAAGATCAATGAACATTTTTCAACACGATTGGGTGGTGGTCTTGGCTATAAAGCACCAACTGTATTTACCGAAGACGCTGAACGTATCCAGTTTAGAGGAGTTTTGCCTTTGAATTTGGATGATACAAAAGCCGAGCGCTCTTATGGTGCGAATTATGATATCAATTACAAAACAGCATTGTTTGATGGTCAGGTACGTTTCAGTATCAATCATATGTTTTTCTATACCCGTATCAACAATCCGGTTCTGCTAACCTCTACAACAGGTAACATGTATCAGTATGTCCAACCTTCCGGAAATTTTGATACCAAAGGGATGGAAACAAATGTCAAGCTTACATACGGGGATTTTAAACTATTTGTGGGATATACCTATGCCAATGTTAATCAGCATACGGATGGTACTTCAAAAATTTATCCGCTTGTTTCCAAACACAGGCTCAATAATGTGCTGATGTATGAAATCGAAGAAAAGTGGAAAGTGGGTGCTGAGGCTTATTATTTCAGTCCACAACAGTTAAATGATGGAAGTACCGGTAAAGGTTATTGGACAGCGGGATTGATGGCAGAAAGAATTTGGGAACGTTTTTCAATCTTTGCGAATTTTGAGAACTATACAAATACCCGTCAGACCAAATTCGGACCGATTTATTCAGGACCTATTACAAACCCTGTTTTCCAGGATATATATGCGCCTGTTGATGGGTTTGTAATTAATGTTGGCATAAAGCTTAAATTCTAAGCGATGAAGAAGTCGACTTTCGAAATTAAGCGAATGGACTGCTCTGCCGAGGAACAGATGATCCGTATGAAACTTAGTGAGATTACAGGCATATCCAGATTGGATTTTAATCTGGCAGCCAGGAAATTGGAAGTATACCATCTGGATAACATGGAACAGATCAAGGCGGCTATCAGTGAACTGAATCTCAAGGACAGTTATATCGGTTCCGTCGATTCACTTGATCATAATCCAGTTCAAAAAGATGAGCGCAAAGAGCGAAAATTATTGTGGCTTGTTCTACTGATCAATGCCTTTTTCTTTGGTCTGGAAATCATTACAGGTTTTATTTCAAATTCAATGGGACTGGTAGCCGATAGCTTAGATATGCTGGCCGATGCACTTGTTTATGGACTTAGCCTATGGGCAGTGGGTGGATCAATTATGCGAAAAAAGAATATTGCAAAGGTAAGCGGATATTTACAGCTTATTTTGGCTGTTTTAGGATTTTTCGAAGTCATACGCAGATTTATGGGATATGGAGAAACACCTGTGTTTTCAACAATGATTACGATATCCCTTTTAGCTTTAATGGGTAATGCTGCTTCATTGATCATTCTCCGTCGTACAAACAGTGATGATGCTCATATTAAAGCCAGCCAGCTTTTTACCTCAAACGATGTTATTATAAATATAGGTGTTATCCTTGCAGGAATTTTGGTATATGTTACTTCTTCCCGAATACCAGACCTGATAGTTGGAACGGTAGTCTTCGCAATTGTAATACGTGGCGCATTTTCTATTATGAAACTAGCAAAATAATATCTTATAAAAAGCCGAATACTAATCTATTCGGCTTTTTTACTTTTATCCATTAGAAAAAAATATCTCTTAAAAAGTTCAAAAAAATCGGAATGTAAAGAAGGTAGGTATCCACTGTATCTTTTTCTGAGCAATAGATTCTGTATTATAATCCGAACAATTCTTAAAACATTTCAATCATTATTTAAGCACTTGCTTAAATAATAAATTTAGCTATATTTGCAAGATGGAAAATAATTCGTGCATAAGACAACGGGCGGATATTAGACAGATCAATCGCTGTAAAAATCGAGTTTTAGAACTCCAAGACCCTTTTGATTATTTATCAAGTGGACTTGAATTAGCGGGAAATAATGTAAGGCTGAAAATCTTGTTTCTTCTACATGAAGAAAAACGACTTTGTGTATGTGATTTAAGCGATATACTAGATATGACAATTTCAGCAGTTTCCCAGCATTTACGAAAGCTTAAAGACCGAAAGCTAATCATAACAGAAAGAGAAGCACAAACCATTTTTTACTCATTGACAAAAGAGTACGAAAAATTGCTGGATCCATTTTTTAAAATACTAGTTGATAATAAAGTTTTAGAAACAATATGAAAACGGATAAAAAACTTATCGGTACTGGACTTTTAACAGCTATTGCAGCTTCTCTGTGTTGTATAACACCTGTTTTGGCGCTTATAGCTGGAACAAGTGGTCTTGCTTCAACTTTTTCCTGGCTTGAACCTTTCCGTCCATATTTTATCGGTTTAACAATTTTAGTGCTTGGCTTTGCATGGTATCAAAAATTGAAACCGCTAAGGAAAATAGATTGTAATTGTGAAGTAACTGAAAAACCAAATTTTATGCAGACAAGTTCATTTTTAGGAATTGTTACCGTCTTTGCGGGTTTACTTTTATCGTTTCCAATTTATTCTCACATATTTTTTTCCCAGACTAAAAGTAAAACTATTATAACTCAGACTTCCAAGATTCAGAAAGTTGAGTTTGCTATTAAAGGAATGACTTGTTCTGGGTGTGAACAACATATTAAAACAGAGATCAACCGACTAAAAGGAATTGTCGAAGTTGTAGTATCTTATGAAAAGGGCAACGCTATTGTTAAGTTCGACAGTAAACAAACAAGTATCACGGAAATTGAAAATGCTATCAATTCAACAGGATATAAAGCAATAAATAGTAAAACTATATCGTAATGGAAATAAAGTTACAAACAATAATAACTTGTCCAGACTGTGGTTACAAGAAAGAGGAAACAATGCCAACAAACGCCTGCCAATATTTTTACGAATGTGAAAAGTGCAAGAGAGTTTTAAAACCTCTCAAGGGTGATTGTTGCGTATATTGTAGTTTCGGCTCTGTAAAGTGTCCGCCAATTCAAGAAAATAAAAAATGCTGTTAATCTCTGGGTATTTATTTAAACCTAGATACAATTACAAATTCTTGGATAAAAACAAGGAGTAAATTATAATGACAAACGCAGCCTCTTTCACTTAAACTTCAAAGAAACAATTTAAATTATCCCTTTTTTTATATTTAAGGTTTGCGGTAACATATAAAAAAATATCATCATTATCTTTTTATATCAAAAATAATATCGTAATATTGCAATATAATAATTATGACATGGGAGCTACAAAAACAGAGCATTTTACTGAAAGCCAGAACCAGATAGCGGTTATTGCTAAAGCCTTGGGACATCCTGCTAGAATTGCTATTATCGAGTATTTGTTGAAGGTCAATACTTGTATAACTGGAGACATTGTGAATGAATTACCGTTAGCACAGCCAACTGTATCACAACATTTAAAAGAACTGAAAAACGCAGGATTGATAAAAGGAAGCATTGAAGGTAATTCAGTTTGTTATTGTATTGACGAAAATACTTTTGACATATTGAAAGAGTATTTTTCAAAAATAATCTTTACGGTAACTAACCAAAAATGTTGTTAAGAAAATGGAAATTGCTTTCATTATATCATCGATATTATTGATCAGCTATTCACTACTGGCAGTATTTGATGGTGTATTCTTACACCTATATAAATATCGCCTCTATCAACATGAAGAAAGTCGTTTTGAACATCTTACACATACAATAAGAGCCTTATTATTTACGGGTATTTTAATCTCTCTATTCATCAATATTGAAAACAACAATTTGTTTTTATTAGGCTGCATTTTGATTGCAGTTGATATTATCACCTTGTTGGTCGATGCCTATGTTGAAAAAGATAGTAGAGCATTTATGGGAGGGTTGCCAAGATGGGAATATATTGTTCACCTTTTGGTAAATGGTTTCCACTTCGCGGCTATCGCTGTTTTTTTAGTGATTAAAATAAATATAAATGCTGATGGCATCAGTTTAACTGAAAATTTTCAGCAGATAGAAAACTATCAAACTTTCAAGATCATAGCATTGAATCTTTTACCGGGTGCAATTATCATAAGCCTTTTGCATATTATGGTTTATAGTCCGAAATTCAATTATTACTTTAAAAAGATACAGCTCAAATGCTGTTAAAAAAATTTGTCAACAAATATCGCAATATTGCATTATAACTATAAAATATTAAAACAATGAAATTATCAGAAATCAAAGAAATTCTTCCAACATTAGAAAATGTTGAATTTCAGTTAGAAAATGGAACATTTGTACCTGAACATTTCCATGTTACAGAAGTTGGTCAGATCAATAAAAAGTTCATTGACTGTGGTGGTGTAATCCGTGACGAAAAAGCTGTAAACTTTCAGCTTTGGAATGCGGATGATTATGAACATCGTTTAAAACCAGGTAAGTTGTTAAACATTATCAGACTTTCTGAGGAGAAATTAGGAATCGAAGATTCGGAGATCGAAGTTGAATATCAAAGTGATACCATCGGTAAATATGATCTGGAGTTTAACGGAAAAACATTTGTGTTGAAAAGCAAAACAACAGCATGCCTTGCCCAGGACGCTTGTGGTATTCCATCAGAAAAGCAAAAGAAAAACCTTTCTGAGTTAACGGTAAATCAGAGCAATACATGTACACCCGGAGGTGGTTGTTGCTAACTATCCGAAGAATGTAATATATAACTTCTAAACAGTATTAAAATCCGATGGAAGAAATTTTTGATGTTATTGTTATTGGAGGGGGACAGAGTGCCTTAGCTTGTGGATATTATCTGAGACGAGCAAAACTGAAATATATTATACTGGATAAACAGGCTGTTCCAGGTGGTGCATGGCTCCATACCTGGGATAGTCTGACTCTTTTTTCTCCCAGAGAATACAGTTCATTACCGGGTTGGCTAATGCCTAAATCTGAACATCAGTTTCCGCTAAGACAAGAAGTAATTGATTACTTGGGCAAGTATGAAGACCATTATCAACTGAATGTTCAAAGGAGTACTGAAGTTACTGAAATTAAAAAAAATGAAGGTTTATTTTACGTTCATACTCTTCAAGGGATTTTTAAAACCAAAACAGTTATTTCAGCAACCGGAACTTGGGAGAATCCATTTATTCCAACGATTGATGGAATAGAAGATTATAAAGGTTTACAGATACATTCGGGAAAATATAAGAACCCTGAAAAATTTATCGGACTGAAAACATTAGTAGTAGGCGAAGGTAATTCAGGCGCACAGATTGTTGCAGAGCTTTCAAAAGTTACCACTGTAAAATGGTCAACCAAAAAGGAGCCTGAATTTTTACCTGATGATGTAGATGGTTATTATTTATTCACTGTTGCCTCTGCCCGATACAAGGCGGAAAAAGAAGGAAAACCGTTTGATTCATCGCAATACAATTTAGGTAATATCGTAATGGTTCCAACCGTTAAGGAGGCTAAACAAAGAGGCGTATTTGTATCAAGTGGTACATTCCATCAGCTATACGATAAAGGGGTAATCTGGTATAATGGTGAAAAAGAGGAATTTGATGCTATTATTTGGTGCACAGGTTTCGGTTACAATACCTCTTATCTTAAATCACTTATAGAAACGGATGAAAAGGGCATTGCAAAAACTACAGAAAGCAAGTCCTTAGAAGTGACCGGACTATGGCTTGTAGGATATGGCAACTGGACTGGTTACGCCTCTGCAACATTAATAGGGGTAAACAGAATAGCAAAACAGACCATTGCTGAAATCGAAGAATTTTTAAACCAACAAAACTAAAATGAAAATTGCATTATTCAGTGATATTCACGCAAATTTACCGGCACTGGAAGCTTTCTTTAAAGATGTCGAATTCCGTGATCCGGATAGTATTTACTGTTTAGGAGATCTTGTAGGTTACAATATTTGGCCCAACGAGGTGGTCAATGAGATCCGGAAGAGGAAAATACCAACCATTGCCGGAAATTATGATTTTGGCATTGGGCGTATGAGCAACGAATGTGGTTGTGCCTATAAAACTGACGGTGAAAAAGACAATGGTAACATTTCCATTTCTTTTACAAACTCCATTATGATGGACGATGAACGCTCCTATCTGCGAACACTTCCTGCACACATCAAAGTTGAGTTCCAGCTTAATGAAGACAAATTAAATCTTCTATTAGTACATGGCAGCCCAAGAAAAATCAATGAATATCTGTTTGAAGACCGGGAGGAAAAAAGCATGCTCAGGATCATGGAGCAAGCGGATGCGGATATTATGTGTTTTGGACATACCCATAAGCCATATCATCGCATTTTAAATTCAGGTACTGAGGATCTTCCGCATTATCGCCATGCAGTTAATATCGGTTCTGTTGGAAAACCAAAAGATAATGATGTGCGGGGAGGCTATGTTATGTTAACGATCAATGACAATAGTTCTGTGCTTAATAAAGACAGTATCAAAGTTGAATTTATTCGATTTGATTATGATATTGAAAAAGCGGCACAAGCAGTTGAAAACAGCCCACTACCTAATGAATATGCAGAAAATTTAAGAAGAGGCTATTAATTTTAGAATTTAGAAATGAACCAAACACTTGTAAAAAATATCGAAGCACTCTCAGCTGGTACGATATCAGAAGAACGAAAAATAGTTTTGCAACCTTTAGTTGATTATGTGCAGAGGAAAATAGAAACTGACCAGACGATCCGTTTAAATTTCATCTGTACCCATAACAGTAGAAGAAGTCATTTATCGCAGATCTGGGCGCAGACTATGGCTTATCATTTTGACGTTAAGAACGTATATTGCTATTCAGGTGGCACTGAGGCAACAGCGATGTTTCCGAAAGTAGCAGAAACGTTAAGTAACCAAGGTTTTCAGATCCAAAAACTTAGCGAGAACGAAAACCCTGTCTATGCAGTAAAGTACGCACAAAATGAAGCTGCTGTAATCTGTTTCTCCAAAGAATATAACAATGACTTTAATCCAAAAAATGAATTCGGAGCAATTATGACCTGTAATAATGCGGATGAAGGCTGTCCGATTGTGTTTGGAGCAGAGGATAGATTTCCAATAAAATACGATGATCCCAAAGCTTCTGACAATACCCCGGAACAAACTCAGGTCTACGCAGAAAGAAGTTTACAGATAGCATCAGAAATGCTTTATGTCTTTTCACAATTAAAGAAATAATATGGATATAATTTCATTTGGTAAAGAACAGTTTAGGGAAATTGCTGAAATCTATAGACAGGGCCTTGAAACTGGAAATGCGACTTTTGAAACCTCAGTTCCCAATTGGGAAGATTGGGACAAAAGTAAATTAGAGCATAGCCGTTTTGCTGCTGTCATTGACAATATCATAGTGGGATGGGCAGCGTTATCTGCGGTTAGTGATCGCTGTGTATATGGCGGAGTGGCTGAAGTGAGCATTTACATTTCCAATGACCACAAAGGAAAAGGAATAGGAAAAGCCCTGATGACAAAATTGATAACGGAAAGTGAGATCCATGGAATTTGGACATTACAAAGTGGAATGTTTCCAGAAAATGAAGCTCCAATAGCTCTTCATAAGAGTACGGGATTTAGAATAATAGGTCACCGTGAAAAAATCGGAAAGCTTGGAGATACCTGGCGTGACACAGTAATCATGGAAAGAAGAAGTAAAACAATAGGATTAAATTAAAATAGTATGCAACCAAAATTAAAATTTCTTGATAGATACCTAACCTTATGGATATTTCTTGCTATGGCCATCGGCGTGGGCTTAGGTTTCTTATTCCCTGGTATTTCAAAGGTAACAGATTCCTTATCCATGGGTACAACCAATATCCCATTAGCAATTGGATTGATCTTAATGATGTACCCTCCACTAGCTAAAGTGGACTATTCCCTTTTACCGACTGCCTTTAAGGATAAAAAGGTAATTAGTATTTCACTATTGCTAAATTGGGTTATAGGACCAATTTTAATGTTTGTTCTAGCCATTTTATTTTTGAGAAATGAGCCAGACTATATGATAGGATTAATCCTTATCGGATTAGCAAGATGTATCGCTATGGTCATCGTATGGAATGATTTAGCAAAAGGAAATAGAGAATATGCTGCTCTTCTGGTAGCTTTAAACAGTATCTTTCAGGTATTTACCTACAGTTTTTTTGTCTGGTTATTTATCAATGTTCTGCCTGGTAAATTAGGTCTTGCTAATTTCAATGTCAGCGTATCCATGAAAGATGTTACAGAAAGTGTACTTATTTATCTTGGTATTCCTTTTCTAGCCGGATTCTTAAGCAGATACATTCTAGTAAAGTCAAAAGGGATCGAATGGTATAATAGAAAATTTGTTCCAAGAATTTCCCCGATTACATTGTATGCTTTGTTATTCACGATTGTTTTAATGTTCAGCTTGAAAGGTGAAAAAATCGTAGAGCTTCCAATGGACGTAATCAAAGTTGCCATACCATTGATAATCTATTTTATCCTAATGTTCTTCGTTAGTTTCTTTGTAAACAAATCCTTAAAAGTACCTTACGACAAAAATGCATCTATTGCCTTTACAGCGACAGGGAATAATTTTGAGCTGGCCATAGCGGTTGCGATTGCTGTATTTGGTATTAATTCTCCACAAGCTTTTGTTGGTGTCATTGGACCTTTAGTGGAAGTTCCTGTACTCATACTACTGGTCAGAGCAAGTCTGTGGCTGAAGAAAAAATACTATTCTTAAGATAATGCAATAAAATTCAGGGGTAGTAGTATAATCTAAAACCTTTTAAATAAATTATAGGGAGGTCGATTTGGAACTGATAAGTTTTAAATCGACCTCCCTCTTTTTAATTTTATGGAATAATCTACAAATTGCGGATCATAATATGAATTATTTTTCCATAAAATAAAAGTCAACTCTAATAGTTTTCTTTGAATGGCCACAACAGCTTTCATTTTAATTCCATGCTTTGAAACTAATCTTAAAAAAATCTCTCTGAACCTTCCGTCGGTTCTGATTGCAGCTAGAGCAGGAAAATGCATTACCTTCCTTAAATAGCGATTACCCCGCTTGGAGATTCGGGGTTTCGATTTCACTGAAGTTCCAGACGTCTTTTCTTTTACATCCAATCCTGCATAGCTGACTAACTGTCGTTTATTTTTTATCAACTCAAAGCCATTTGTTTCGGCTATAATTGTTACAGCTGTTAGGCTTCCTATTCCCGGAATAGAAGATACTATTGTCATCTTATCCGCTAAAACGTGATCTCCTTTGATAAGTACAGCTATTTCTTCACGTATTTCTTTTTCCTGCAGATCTATTATGGATATTCTCTTTTTTGTTCTCTTCACTGAACTGGCATTTGAAGTTTCAGAAGTATGGTCAGCATGCAGTTGATTTTTTAACATTGTACGCTCCTGTATGAACTGTTCACGCTCTCGACAAAGTTGCTTCAAATCATTGTATATTTTTAAAGGAGGTTCCCAAACTTCCAATTGTCTTTCCAAACCAAATCTCGCAATGGCTTGTGATGCACTCTTGTCCGTTATCGTTTTTATGTCTAGTGTTCTCGAATAATTGCTGATCTTATTCGGTAAAACGATACTGACTTGTTTTTTAACATTGTATAGATAGTATGCCAGGGATTCATGGTAAACACCTGTCGCTTCCATTACATACCGTATCTCTGTTGAGGTCGATGTCTGCTTATTGACCCACGATACAAGAGCTGAATAACCTTTTTTGGTATTTGCAAATACTTTATAAGCATAAACTTCTATACTGAGATGCTCATCCATTCGGCCAAGTGATACCACCAATTCGTTTTGTGCCACATCAATGCCTACCGTTTGTTTTAATAATACCTTCATCTTATTTGTTTTAGATAAGTGAAAACCTTTCGTCATCTTTTCTCCTGAGTGGATATACTGGCTATACGACTCTTGATAATGAGTGCATTCCTTACATTCTGTTCAGATTCTAAAAGGTAAAGAAGAGGAGGTAGTTTCTTTTCCCGAATATACCGTATGGCTATTTAAAGCAAAATCTACTCTCACTCTTCTTCACTTAGATTATAATTATACAAACATAGGAGAAGCAAAAGAACGTCGGCTGATTAAAATATGTAGCTTTTAATTTCTTCCATTATTCTATTTCGAGTTCAAAGTAGGTATCTTCCCAATTGAATTTAGCCTTTAAAAATTCCCAGGCTCTATCAAGTACCATGTCCTCGTCCTGTCCAAGATTCTTCGCGTTACTTATAACAAAAAATCCCGTTTAATTTTCAGTCTTATATACAAAGTCCTTATGTCTTGATGTAAAATTTTGGGGCTCCCGTCCATTCATATACAGGAACTCGATCAGTGATTCGCTTTTTAGGTGATAGACCCAGGTTCTTTCATCTTCAATATAGTACCCGTCCAGTAACGAGTCCGCCTTCTGGGACACAAGCTCACCGTCATTCTCGTAATCCTGAATGCTTTTTTCGCAAAAAAGAAATTCTGGTTGATGAAATTCAATGCTTTTCATGATAGATGTCCTTGATTGTTATGATCTAATATACGATTATTTTTTTGCTGCTTCAATTTGATATTCCTTGTTATATTTTATTCATCATTCAGGAATAGTCGATCAAGTTCCTGATCAATATTCAGTTTCAGCAGGCTATTATAAAGTTCATCCTGCTGTTTACTATCTCCAAGGTTTTTACCGAAATACTCAGCCATAAATTCGGCGAAGAACCTGTGAAAAATTCTAACATAAGTCTGGGCTTTTTCTGCTATATCTGTGTCTCCAATATTGATTAAACCATGAAGGGCCAAGTAGATCCTGTAAAGTAGATTGAAATTCTTTTCCTTTAAACCAAATTGGTATAATAATTTCATCTCGTTTGGTATCAAAAGAAAGCATTTCCGTATGGCCTGAACTATGGGTTCGATTATGCCTTCCTTACCGCTTATAATCTGTCCGATCCCTTCCCATTCGTAGCTTTCATAGGATTTCATATTCAACAAAGATCTACGATCTGCCCTGTGGATAAATATAGGGGATGAAGCAATTTTATGAATAAAGGTCAGATGAAAATTGTAAGGGGTCAGATCTGAATTTTCACAATGATTTTCATCGCCCATTGGGAACGGAGCCAATTGCGACAGTACCGCAAAAGGAAAAAAATCTGCGATCAACAAACCTTCATTTCCATATTTTTTTTTCTCATAATCGATGTCGATGTGACCTGCGTTTTCATCAAATAAAAGTAATCTTGACTGATCAGAAATCACTTCCTTTTTTGGCTCTACTTTTAGCATTCTGTTGATAAGATCTGAAAACAATTTTGGTTTTGTTTGAGAAATCTCCATCAGTACAGCGGCTCCCACAATATCGCAATATGGAACTGCCATAGTCAATTCGCTAAAATAATTGAGATTTTGATCAATATCTCTGGTCTCAGAATCTTCCGCGAGAAGGCGTGAAATTATTGGAATACAATAATTGGCTAATAGTTCAGGAAGTTTGGGGTATAGTATACTAAAACCATTGTTCCGAAAATGCCTGATCACCGTTATGGAAGATTTTATCAGTCCCTCGTAATGGTCATTATATTTCCGTTTAAATATATCAATCGTAATAGAACCACTTAACGATGCAGCCACATTAAGATCTGAGTTTTGTTTCCGCAAATTATTTTCTTCCATAAAGCATTCTGCCATCATTGACATCAGACGGTGAATTTCTTGCGAATAAGTTTGGTTGTTTGTAAGGAGCTTTAAAAGGTAAACATCAGGTATCGGCTGGATCTTATCATATTGCCCTTCGACAAGGGCATCATTTTTATACAGAGAAATTAAATGTCTAATAATACGTGGTTCTCTATATTCAGCTGCATAATGTCCTCCATTTTCAATAACCAACTTGAATTTATCAAACATTATTTCATTTGCCTGAAAATACTCATCGTCGTCGAGCGCATCTAATTTTATAATTTTACTTTTCTCGCCTATAACAGTTTTATAATTTTTAAAAGGTACATAGGCTAACTGTTGTAAATTGAATTCGTCTACCGTATAAAGGATTCGATGGTGTCCATCATCAAAAATGTCAATTAGCTCAATGATTTCGTCCATAATAACATTGGAGATACTCTCGTTGAAGTTATCAAGCAACAAATAGAACCTATTCTCACTACCCACCCTCAGTGAAGAATGTAACCATTCCCTGATCTGTTCGTCACTCACACGCATACCGGAGTTTTTTGTAAAGGTATTGGCTAGTTGTCTATAAATTGAATAGTTATGGTCATGACAGTCCAGATAGAAGACAAAATTTTCCTGTGAATTCAACCTACTGAAGAATTGGTAGAGCAACATTGTTTTTCCGCTGAATGCCTGGCCTTGTACGCCTATCAAAGAGGTTTTATCGTCGAATGCTTCAATCACCTCTGCTAGAATGCTGCGGTCAATCACAAAATCTGGGCATATAGGCTTGGTTAAATCTCCAATTTCTCCCGTCAATCGTAAAAATTTTTGTTGGGTTATCTGGTTAATAACATGAGCGAATAATTCTGGATCGTTATTCAACAGGAGATTTACGGCATCCTTGAAATCATTTGCTGCCAGGGCGAAAGAATCCTTGATGCACTCATTTATCATCCCAAAATCTACACTATCGGTAATAATTTCTTCTTTGGTATAGGTGTTAAAAAAACGATTGATCTTTCCGTTAGAAATTAATGTTATCGCTGGCATCTGATCTAAAAGTCGTGCGTAGGAAATTCCTTGAGCTATATCTCCAGAAGAAATAGCCACATTCTCCTGTTTCAGTTCCAGGAGAATCACATTTTGCCCATCAATTTTCAATATAATGTCGGAAATTCCCCGTACAATATTTTTTGCTGAATATCCGGAATCTAATGGGATATAGTGATGTCCTATTTTAAGCGTAAATGAGGTTTGGTGTTCTACTTTTACCTCCTTGAATGTTGGAAATACTGTGTGCAGTACACGATCAATTCTTGCTTCTAACGTAGCTTCATTCATTGTTAATAATATGTATAAATTGATCCCAAAAGTTGGTTCTGAGGGATTAAAGCAATTTACAATTTTTCACCAATATATTCACCCTAATTATAATCCGATCTCCAAGATATAAAACGCTCAATTACGATGTTAATTTTGAAAGATCCGATTTGATTTCATTGAACATTTTGATAATAGTAGTGTTGTCCAACAGAAGTTCATTTTGTTGTGATTCCTCGACAGCAATACTCGACGTAAATTCCCAAACCTCCAAAAGATCTTTCAAAAGAATATTGTATGGCTTATAAAAAGAGTTGTCGGCCATAACCTCCAATGCGGTCGGTTGTACTGCCGATAATCTTTTATAGGTAATTCCTTCATGTGTTAAAAAAATATATGTCTTCCCGATCTTAATGTCATTCAGTGATTCTATATACCTTCCGATTATATAAGCACCGTCTTTATGAGGTGGCATAGAATCACCTTCTACTGGAAAGGCTCTATATTTTCCATTTCGAAGAAACGGCAGAGACATAGTTTGTAAGGACTCTATATAGTCAGGATCTGCATAGCTCATAAGATAGCCCATTGAAGCTTTGAATGGAACAATCTCGATTTTATTTTCACCCATCTCGTCGGTTTTTATAGGAAGTAGGATTCTGTTGTCAGGTAAATTGACCATTTCTTCTAACCTATATTTTCTAAGGTCAACGGTAAGAAGTAAGTCGGTACTTAAATGATAAAATTTAGAAAGCGCCACAAGTACTTCCAGAGGAAGAGAAACTTTTCCGTTCTCATATTTAGAATAGCGATCTCTTGTTATACCTATGGCCTCGGCTATTTTCTCTTGTGAAAGCTGCGTTTTCTGCATCCGTAAATACCTGATGTTGTCGGCCAAAAAAGTTTGTAATGTCATTTTGGGAATATTTTTCCCAACAAATATAAACCATCTTGGGAAATTTCTTCTCAATTTTGCTAAATAAATTAGTATAAAATGGAGCGGACGATTGTACATTGTGACTTGGATACATTCTTTGTATCGGTTGAAAGGCTGATCAACAGCGATCTTATCGGGAAACCAGTATTGATCGGAGGAAGTTCTGACCGTGGCGTTGTTGCGTCCTGTTCTTATGAGGCCCGCAAGTATGGTATCCATTCCGCCATGCCCATGCGCCTTGCCAGACAGCTCTGTCCCGAAGCTGTGCTTGTGCGGGGCGACCATGATCTTTACAGTAAATATTCAGACATTGTTACGGAAATAATCGAAGATAAAATTCCGGTTGTTGAGAAAGCGTCAATTGATGAACATTATCTTGATATGACCGGAATGGATAGATTTTTCGGTTCCTGGCAATTGACACAGGAACTCCGCAAAACCATTATTAAAGAAACTGGACTCCCCATTTCATTTGGTTTTTCAAAAAATAAAACCGTAAGTAAGATTGCCACGGGCGAAGCGAAACCCTGTGGAGAACGAAAAATTGATGAAGGGACTGAACGGAATTTCCTTGCTCCGCTATCTATTCGTAAAATACCGGGTATCGGGGAAAAGACCTATCCGTTATTGCGCAATATGGGAATATCACAGATCCTTACTTTACAGCAGATGGACGTCATTACCATGAGAAAGGTACTGGGTGAAAATGGCGTCAGCATCTGGAACAAAGCCAACGGTATTGACAACAATGCGGTTATTCCTTTCAGCCAGCAGAAAAGTATGAGCAAGGAGACGACATTTGAACAGGACACAATTGATATGGATATTCTCAGACGGACGATGCTTTCAATGGTGGACGAGCTGGCATTTGATCTGCGTAGAGACGGCAGACTGACTTCATGTGTGACAGTAAAGCTTAGATACAGCAATTTTGATACCCATACCATGCAGACAAAATTGCCCTTTACATCATCCGAAAGGGTTATTTCTGAAAAAGTAATGCAGCTTTTTGAAAAACTATACAGCCGCAGGATGCTGATACGCCTGATCGGTGTAAAATTCAGCAATCTGATAGCAGGTGGATATCAGGCAGATCTTTTCAATGACACACTTGAAGATATCAGGCTGTCTGAGGCAATGGACAGGATAAGAATAAGATATGGGCACGATTCGGTGCTCAGGGGCTTCGCACTTCCAAATTTATAATACGATGCTGCTCAATTTACATAGTTATTATAGTCTACGATATGGTACAATAAGCGTAAAGGATCTGATTGAGGGTATCCGCAAGTATGGATTTGACACAGCTGTACTCACGGACATGAATAATTCTTCAGCAACAATTGATTTTATCAGACAGTGCAGGGAAGCTGGTATAAATGGACTTGCAGGAATGGAATTTCGTAATAATTGTAAGCTTCTCTATATCGGAATCGCAAAGAACGAAAAAGGTTTCAGGGAACTCAACGAATTTATGACTGCCCACAATCGTGATAAAACATTATTGCCACCAATAGCACCTGGCTTTCGGGATGTTTTTATAATTTATCCTTATGGAAGTATTCAAGAAGCTGCTCTTCGGGATAATGAATTTATAGGAATACGGCCTTCGGAGCTTACCCGTTATATCGTTGCTCCAAAACGTTTTATGGATCGATATGTAATCCTTTCCCCCGTATCATTTAAACAGGATGATTTTCAGTTGCATAAACAGTTGCGCGCTATTGATAACAATATTCTGATATCACAGCTTCCTGCTGATCAGATGGCGGAGAAAGATGAAATATTTGTTCATAAGGAAAAATTAATGCAAATATATGGCCTGGTTCCTGAGTTGATTGCAAATACAGAAAAGTTACTTTCAGAATGCCGTTTTGATTTTGACTTCAAGGGTTCCAAAAATAAAAAGACTTTTACGGGAAACCGTTATGACGATAAACAATTATTGTTTAAGTACGCTATGGACGGGTTTGAACGACGGTATGGATCAAATGACAAAATTGCCAGAGATCGGGTTCTGCATGAACTGGATATCATTCATGAGCTGAATTTTTCCAGTTATTTCCTCATAACCGATGATATATGCCGTTATGCAAGAAACAGGAACTTTCATTATGTCGGTAGAGGCAGCGGAGCCAATAGTATTATCGCATACTGTCTTGGGATAACTGATGTTTGTCCAATCGAACTGAACCTTTATTTTGAACGGTTCCTTAACCCTAAAAGGAAAAGTCCACCCGACTTTGACGTTGACTTTTCATGGCGGGATCGGGATGAGATATATGATTATATTTTCAAAAGATATCAGGGCGAACATACTGCTCTCATGGGAGCAATGGGAACTTTTCGTGACCGTTCGATCATAAGGGAACTTGGAAAGGTTTATGGACTTCCCAAACCTGAAATTGATCGACTGATCAGTGACCCCTCCAATATGCTCAACAAAAATGAAGTTACCAGGACAATCCTGGGAGTTTATAATCAAATGGCAGATTTTCCCAATCAACGTACGATACATGCCTCCGGTGTGCTGATATCGGAAAATCCGCTGACCTGCTATTCTGCGCTGGATTATCCGCCCAAAAACCTGCCGACAATGCAGTTTGATATGTATGTTGCCGAGGAAATAGGGTTTGAAAAATTTGATATTTTATCACAGAGAGGAATCGGACATATTGAGGATTGCAGGGAAATCGTTAGAACCAATAGGGGCGAAGCCATCGAAACTTCCGATCCTAAACGTTTCTTTAACGATCCAAAGATTGCAGATCAGCTAAGGTCAGCCCATACCGTCGGATGCTTCTATATTGAATCCCCGGCAATGAGGCAGCTCATAAGTAAATTGAAATGCGATGATTATTTGACGCTTGTCGCTGCAAGTTCAATAATTAGACCCGGAGTAGCGTCGTCGGGAATGATGGGGACTTTTATTGAAAGGCATCTAAACCCTGAAAAAGTTGAGTATATCCATCCGGCATTTAAACAGGAACTCGAAGATACCTATGGTGTAATGGTATATCAAGAAGATGTAATGAAGATCGGTCACCGCTTTGGGGGATTGGATCTGGCTGATGCGGACGTACTGCGTAGAATGATGTCCGGCAAATACCGAAATAAGAATCATATGCTCGAAATTGAAGATAAATTTTTCTCCCATTGCAGGAACCAGAATTATCCGGAAGAAATATCCCGTGAAGTATGGCGGCAGATGGAAAGCTTTGCCGGATATTCGTTTAATAAAGCGCACTCCGCATCTTTTGCCGTGGAGAGTTACCAAAGCCTTTTTTTGAAGACTTACTATCCGCTTGAATTTATGGTTGCAGTGCTGAATAATCATGGCGGTTTCTATGACCGTGAAGTGTATGTGAACGAAGCAAAAAAAGCAGGCGCTAATATTTGTCTGCCCTGTATAAACAGAAGTATATTCGATACCTCAATAATTGGTAAAGATATCTACCTTGGTTTTGACTGTATTTTGAATCTGGAAACAAAACTGGCACAGTCGATCTCAGAAGAACGGAAGAAAAATGGCCCGTATCTGGGGATTGAAGATTTCAATCAAAGGACAGGAGCAGGGCTTGAACAGATCATCATTCTGATACGTTGCGGAGCCTTCGGATTTCTTGACGTTGATAAAAAGGAACTGCTGTGGGAGGCACATCTGATCCTTAATTCCAATAAAAACATGAACTTTCAGTTGGGCCAACTCTTCCAGAGTTCAAACGAAAAACCGAAACTTCCAGTCCTCATTACCGATCCGCTGGAAGATATTTATGATGAGATTGAACTGATGGGTTTTCCTGTTTCGGGCAGTATTTTTGATCTGGCAAAATCAAATTATCGAGGTAATGCATGCGCCGATAATATGTCCTTATTCGCAGGTCAGACGGTAAGGATCGTCGCCTATATGGTAGCTGAAAAATGGGTAAAGACGAAAACCGGTAAACCCATGAAATTTGGAACCTTCCTGGATAACAACGGTGACTTTATAGACACCGTGCATTTCACACAGAGCCTGCTCAAATTCCCCCTTCGTGGAAAAGGATTATACCTGATAGAAGGTAGAGTTACCATTGAATATGGATGCCCATCAATAGACGTTCAAAGATGTGCAAAAATGCCCATAAGACCTGATCCAAGAAGTATATAGTATTTGTTTATATGAATATGAAACTATCCATGTGACCATATTTACTACACCAGAAGTCAGCCCATAAATGAAATGCTTTCTCAGTAGAGACTTGTTTTAGTCGCTGTAATCTTTCTCCGACTTCTTTAGGGGTAAAGCCAATACCATTAATTGTGAACCAGGCTTTGTCATACTCCCCACTTACAATATACTTTTCAAATAGCTCTTTTTTATTTGTATTTGCTAAAAGCCATTCGGGAATATCCTCGATTGGTTTGTATTTTGGATCTTTTTTAAAAAAGGAAAAACTTGACTTATCTTTATTATACCCGATCCATTCTTTGTGAAAGATTTCAAAGTAACAAGACTTTGGAACATTGCTCAAAATTATCAGTTTATCGTTAGAGGGAAATTGACCATCATAAATTTCATTTTCGTTTACACATGAAAGTGGTCTATTTGTATTGATTACCGATATATTACATTCTGGATTTTCTTGGTGGTTCTGATTTGCTTGTTGAAATTCTAAAAAATCCTGATTCCTTAACCCCATGAGTGCCGCACATTTTTCTAGTCTTTCGGTAACTATGCAATCCTCGCTGTTTACGAATTCGTTAAACAACAATCGCGAAAACAGTTGTTTCTCGTTTCTAGCAATTTCACTTGTTTGAAACCCAGCTCCATCTGTCATATCACCAAAACTAATTTTTCTATCTGAAAACCAGTGTTTAACCATTCCCACATGATAATGGTCTGCGTCATAACTATACATAAAAGGTATGAGAAACGGTGGATGAGCAAATGAGCCTGTATTTGTTTCTTCAATATAAAACCTAAACATGCTATATTCATCAATAATCGGAATTTCACCTTTATACAATGATTTAAGTTCCTTTCCTAAATTTAATTCATTTAATAATTCTTCCATTCTTCTTAATCTAAGTCGTTATCGTCAATTGGTCTAGGAGGATATTCATATAATGGTTTTTCATGCTGTGGACTAACCGGATCTCTGGTTGGATGCGGACCCTGAGTAGTTGCTGGATGTATTTGGTTCAAATGCTGGTCAGTACTCTGGGTTGGATATAAATTTTTAGGATCAGTAGCATGCTCTGGATAACGCTGTAATGGCCAATTGGTATGATGTATTGGGCCTTCCGGTAAGTCTACACCCTGTTCAGAAGCCAGTTTTTTAAATTCTCGCTCAATCGTTGAAAATGCATTCCTCAATTCTGTATTTGTCATCTGTCTATTATTACGCATATTTGCTTCGTATCGAGTAAAAGCATTTTCTTGTCCCGTGTTTCTTTTGTTTTCTTTGGCTTGTTCCCACAAGGCACGCCAGACCGGATTATCAAAAAGTGATTGCAATCCAAATCTCCCCTCTAAAGTGACACGCTCAAAAAGCTTACCATTTTTCAATGCATTAACTGTCTGCGCTCCCTGTTTGTAAATTCCAACCGCCATATTCGGGTTTGTCCTCGCACTTTCAGCCATCGCTCTTTGCCCAACCAGTGATAATCCAGCATAATAGAAATCCTGCCAATTCAACGGTTGTGGATTTGAGCCAGTAGCTTTTTGGTATATCTGAATAAAGGGTTGCTCAAACATCGTTAAACCTGAAATTACTTCATCGCCTGTTTCACTTAGACTTTTACCATTTCTTAATATCCCCTCGAAGCCTACCTGATCTACAACAGCAATTCCCCTTGCGGAAACGTTCAGAAAAGCAAAATTGAGCAATGCTGTAGACATTGTGGGGGTTGCGGTTCCTGCGAAAGCACCAAAGCCCGCTGATCCAAGTTTACCCAGCATAGCACCTTCTAAAACTGCCCAGCCAGTGTTTCTTGCAGTGTAGATCATAGCCTGCCAGGTACTCGTAATTCCTTCTGCATAAGTAACCGTGCCACCTATAATGCAAGTCATTTGGCATTTTGAAGTTAAAGAATACGCATCTTTACGTCCATAGGCATTTAACGTGGAGTAACCCACCCACTTTCTGAAAGGAGCTGCCAGACCTCCACAGAGTGCAGCACTTGCAGCCACTGCGACTGCCGCTAATAAAACCAATGCCGCACCTCCGGTAACAATGCCAGCTGCAGCTATCGCGGCAGCGATAACCACTGTCCAGCGGCAACAGAAATCGCCCAGCTGTTGTGTTGCAGTATCATCTTTAACTAAATAATAGAATTTATCTTTTGTCCCGTGGTTTGTTTGCGTCGGGTACATCTTTGCCGGAGCAAGACCTGATGAACATGTAAAATACATATCACTGGTCAATGCCACATAGCCGGTTTGTCCTGATTCACTCATACAGTCTAATTTTATAATGAACTTCGCCTCCAAATTTATCATTGATAGCTTCAGAAAAATTCACTTCCCCGTCAATAATAAAGCCACTCAATAGGTCTATATTATATTGTGCGTTATACAGATATACCGGTTTTAAAGCGTCAAAATCTGAAATCGGGAACCCACCATATAAATCTTTCAGATGATTCTCTGCCACTATATTCGGATATCCATCAACCTTGATAGTATAGATATTTTCCGCATCCGGACTTTTGTTCCCATCATATCCCAAGGCAAAAGGAATTAAACCTGACCTAAATAAATTAGGAATATTTTTTTTTATCCTTCCAAAAAAATCCCTGCCATAAATATTATTTAAATATATGTCAAAAAATTCCATAGCCTTTACCATTGCATCCACACCGCCAACCTTTTCAAAAGCTTCATCTTGGATTTTAAACAACTCAACCAATGAGGTATTGGCCTTATTGTATTCAATTGTCTCAGCCTTAACATCTTCCCATCGTTCCTTTATCTGTTCCAAATTTTTAACCCGCAGAAGAGTACCTTGCTTATCTACGGTAAAAGTGATTTCATTGAGAGCCTTTTGTAATTGGCTGACAACTTTATGAATTTCTATGTATCCCATATTATCCGCTTTGACCATACGGTGATCAAGCGTAATAAGTTCAAATGTATAATCGTGGGAGCCTATTTCTTTAAGTGTAAGCATCCATCTTAATTCCACTTCTGTTTCACTCATCATGCCATTTAAAAGCATATTGCTAGTAATGTTGACAAGGTATTTCTTAGTACTTAAGGTCTTAAAATTTATATATTCCATTCAGATAACCTTAATTAATAAATACGTTTCCACCACTCCAGGAACCTTCACCAGTAATTTCTATTTTTGCTCCGTTGACCTTAATTCCTGCCGTTGAAATTTCAAGACTGTTGTCACCAACTTTTAAGGTTAGCTTTTCCAGCGAACTTAAATCAATAACACCATCTTTTCCCATGGTAAGAACACTTTGACCGTTTCCAACATCTGTTTTGTGGATATCTCCAACAGTTACCGTATTTTTTTCACCAACTGAAACAGATTTATTCTTGGTAGCATTGGTGTTCGCATTCCCGGCACCATCAAATTTCATGTTCGCACCACCTTGATCTGTAAGGAAAACAGATCCTTCACCGTCATTCAATTCTAGCTTATTTCCACTTTTACTACTAAGACTTTTGATATTATTTCCTTCTCCTCCTCCGGCGCCAATCCCACCGTGATACATTCCTCCCATAACAAAAGGCCGATCAGGATGCAGATGGACATAATTGACAATTACCTGGTCACCAACTTCCGGAATTGACATAAATCCCCGGTTTTTTCCAACTTTATCGCTGCTTCCAGCATCTGGTGACATAACGCGGATAAACTCCGTGGTATCCTGGCCCTTTTGCCAGTCAAGCTGTACCTGTACTCTTCCTTGATTTTGTGGATCGGTATTGGATATTACTTTTGCAAACTGGGGCTCCGCTAATGGATTGATATATTCCGGTCTTGGAAGAAAGCCCGTATCGGAGGCAATTGCTTTAAATGATCCTTCATAATAGCCTCTGGCATCTACCTGATGAAGAGCTTCAATAACCATTAATTTCGTAAAAAAAGTAGTCTCATTGGAGTCCGGTTTTCGCATTTCTATATCCGTTATGCATCCTGGATAAAGAAATGGCAAACTTGTTTTCCCAGAGGTAACGAGTACCTCAGCGGCTTTGCTCCCTGCCGTACCTCTTTGGGAAGCATCAATATCCATAAAAGATATCGCTTTGATAGGGGCAACACGTAAAGAAGGTGTTTGAAAAGTGCGTTCTGAAATCTCATAAGCACGTTTTGCAATGTCTGAAGTATGTGTAATTTTTGAACTGCTTCCGATAAACTTTTCATCTTTACTACTATTGTAACCATAAAAAGTTGGTTTAACATGCTGTGCCTTCATTTTGATCTTTACATCACTTAAATTACTTCCATAAACCAATTTTATCGGTTTCTCCTGTGGTGGCAATTTGCCAAAATGAAGAATCTCTCCATCATAAAAAAACTGCTCACCATAAGCCTCGGCGATTCTTGACAGATAATTAAAATGTGTTTCCTCATATTGACAACTGTAAGAAATATTACCATGCTGAGAATCAACACGAAAATCAAATTTTCCTTGATCCAGGGCTTCTTTAATCACTTCATTTGCAACGCTGTTCAAACTTATCGGTTGCGAACCTCCAAAACTTTGTATATGTGGAGCTGCATCTAATAGGATCGTTGGACTATAGCCCTTAAAAACGATGTCTCCTAAACTGCCTTTTTCCTGACTAAATCCAATCTCTGTAATAACACCTACAAAATTTCTCTCAGGGCTTTGATCCACATCTTTATATTTAAAAACAACGGTGATTCTTTTCCCTAGAAAAGCCTGTGCGTTTTCAAGATTATGGTTTTCAGGATCTCCCAGTGCATCGTGGGCAAGAACCATTTCAAACTTATGATGGTTAGATGCCTTCTGTTTTAATCTAAAATGTTTAAAATGTCTGATTTGCTTACCTTCAACATGAATGTCAAGATTTATAACCCGATTAATACCTGCAATTGCGTTTTCCGGGATTGCATGGGCATTGAAAATTTTTGAAGTCGGTTGATTGCTCCAGATCTTTTTATTGGAAATTTCCGCCTCATTAGGAGTTATCGGCTTATTAAACATCTGGTTTCCTGAACTTATAGCATCTTGGGCTTTTAAAGCATCGCTTTTCAGGTTTTCAATATTTACATTTTTTTTGAATTCGTTTTCATAATTCATCTTATCCGAATACTTTCCGGTTTGGGAAAGATCCTTTTCTTCTTGAAACATGATAATAATTTTTTCGGTTGTGTTTAATTAAAATATAATCCTTTGGGTAGGATTCTTTGAGGACAACTGCAAACAAAAAGGTAGGCCCTGTTCCATTTACATTAATTTCACTTGCTTGTAATTGTAGCGAAAACTAGCGGGAATACCTCAACAAGAGGTGATTTGAAGATTAAATAAATGACTCATTAGCGGTTTTTAATAGGTTAATAATTAATGACTTGGTAAGCCAATATATAACTATAAAAATTTCTGACAAAATTTTATACCACATTTTTGAGAAATTGTCGTATTTCTACGACCGGAGATATAAGGATAGGATTATATGGAATTTTAGCTTTTAAATAGCTTATTTCTGATAGGCTTCAATACTCTTTTGGCGTCTTTCCTGATCTTTTTTGAAAGTTCTTGCAGTCCATAAAAAACCAATACCTAAAATGATCAGTGCATACGCTATCCATTTGCCAAATCTTTCTGCTAAGGTTACAATGACGGATCGCTCATAACTGGAAAAGCCTTCTGCGCCTGCGGGACCACGACGGTAGAATTTACGCCTGTTGATCCAATAACGTAAAGCCAGTCCGAGAATTAAAAAGCCAATGCCCATAACTAATAACGGTATCATATTCAGTGTTTCGGTTTCCATAAAAATACGAAAAAATTTTTTCTTCATAAGATATTACTAAGAAAAAATTGGGTTGTTTCAGTGTGAAACAACCCAATTTTCATTTCCTCAACCGGATAATCCTGCAATCCTGATTTAATCTATAATCTGAATCTTCCTCTTTTCCGTTCCGGTTTCCGGTTCTTTTTCTGATCTGAAAGACTTTTGTCTTGTTTATCTTTTTGCTGAGTGACTGGGTTTTCTTTTTCAAAATGTCCGACATGCTCCACAGTTTTTTCTTTTGGGTTATTTTTTTCATTACTGATCTCCTTTTTTTCAATTTTTGTTAGTTCGTTCTCCACTTTGTCAGCATAATAAAAAGCTGTCATTTCCACATCGATTAAGTTTCCCTTTCTTACAAGTATGGTAGGATCTTTTATGCCTTCCAGCATCGCTTTATAAAGCCATTCTACCGATAACTGAACCACAAAATCACGATCCGTGGTGTTTTCAAAACAATATTCTGTCGCATCATAATTAGTTCGGAAAGTGGGAAGTGATTTCAGGTCTTCAAGGGTGCATAATGTTATCCAATCACCGTAGGCTAAATACTTGTCACCTTTATCAAGTGTTCTCTTTAGATAGTCCATTGTCAGCAAATAATCGTTTTCTGAAATCGTCATCGTTAAGTTTTAATGAGAGAAAAATAAATGAGACAGCTTTGATCATTAAGCTGTCCCATTACATTAATTAATCAATACTGTTAAATTGAAAGCTCAATTGTCTTTCATTGCCAAAATTATCGAGTATCCAAATGTCAAATGATTGCTGGACATTGGATTGCGATGTGTAATAGAAGGTGATCTCCGAACTCTTGGCATCGGAAAGAAAGTATACTTTATTGGGTAGAAAGGCTTTTTTCCCTGTCTTCCCAATCTCATAGATCAGATTTCCATTTCCGTCATACTGAAAATACCGGAAGAAATATTGAACACCAGAAAAACTTCCTGTATTTTTGATTTTCATGGAAATTGCCTCCGTCTGGCCGACTGCAATTGCTTTGTTAACAGGAAGGACAACAACCTCAAATGGGAAGTTCTGCTGAATATCAAGATCATCATTTTTACAGGAAAATAATAAGCCAATACTCATTAATAAAATGAACCAGCTATACTGGAATTTTGTATCTAAGAATGTTTTCATATAGATAAAATTTAAAGGTTAAAACGAAGGCCAATACCCGCGGAAGGACGGAACTGATTAAAATTTGTTCCCCAAACGTATTTCGCTCTGGCCTGTAAGGATAGGATAATAAAATTGGTCAGATATGTCTCTAGGGTCAGCCTGCCTCCGGCACCGTACACAAAACTGCTTTCATTGTTGATTTGTGAACCATCCGCTAGCAATAGTTTGTTGTGATTGACCAACTGATAACCACCACTGGCTTCAACTGCTGAATTTAAATTCACAATTTTATTTGGTAAGCCTATAACATGGAAACTATATCCCCCCGATAATAAATAAGTTTCAATCGGAATGGGGTTTTCAGTATAGAATGTTGTCCTACGCTGATATTCTGCTGAAAAGAAATGATAGTTTCCTTTTTTGTGATTTTGTGTCAGCTCCAGATTCACAAAATAATTGTCCTTTGGCTGATCATTGGAAAACATGCCAGCAGTGACCTGTAAACCTTTTTGATAAGGTAGTAATCGTTGCGCCAAAATTGACGTAAATGGCAATAGAACCATTAAGAATATGCTTAATATCTTTTTCATATCGTTTTAAATAAGATTGTTATTTAATTTTTAGTGGTAGATCCTTTAATAGTACTGCACGGAGTAGATCCTCATTTTCAACTTCAAGTCGTTGATGCCTTCCACCATTCTTTTCAAAAAGCTCAATTACAAGTATTTTATCATGATCAAGTGTGAACTGATCCAGCAGATAAACTTCACGGCTCGTTTTGTTGTCCGGAACTTCGGCAATATCGCTGTAAGTCCGTACGATATTTAGTGGTTTCTCTTGAAATACAGTACGTTTTGCTACTTTTTTATCGACTATTTTAAAATTTATAAAGTCTATCTGATAGGAAACATTGGTTTTATTCTGAATCTGCGTATTAAAGTAATATTTCCCCTGGTATATGTAAATCCCTTTCAGACTAAAGAGAATTCCAAAACTTCTGGAAGCAATGTGCCTGATATTGTTCCGGTTTTTTTTATAGATAGCTTCCATGAGCTGATCGGGAACATAAGGAGAAAAACCCAGGTCTTCCAGATGTATATTGGCTCTGGAGTTTGATACGGATTTATCCATTGGATCAAGGTTATAGGTTAGGATCTCGGGATAAGAACTGTAAAAAACACTGAAGCTATAAAATTTTCCGTCATCCGTAATCACTGAGAAATTGGATTCATCTTCAAAATCTTTCACTGCTGCTTTGATCCGTAATACATTGTCCGCATCATCAGCTTTTCCCGCAGTGAGAAATTCACTTCCCAGATCAACATAACGGATCGCAGATGGAAAGATAAGGTGCGTTGTTTTATTATACGTTACAGTGATGTGATAAGGCTCAACGTGTTCTGAATCTAACTGATGATTTAATGAGTCTGTAATTGTTTGTGCATGCGAATAAACAAAACCAAGCATTGCACAAATCGTTATTAATATTTTTTTAATGATCGATTTCATTTCTATTTGATTTAAGAATTAGTATTATTTTTTTGAAACTAAAAAGACCTGATGACCTGCCTTTAACATTACTTTGGGTGTTCTTACTTTCTTTGAAAAATAGCCCGCAACTCCTTGAACCAGGCCACGGGAGAGGTCGCCCGCTATTTGCTGGCCTGCGGATCTGCTCATCATGATAGAAGTACCGGAAGACTGGCTCATGTTAGCAGCAATTTCATTGACGGCACTCATTTCAGCGGAATATGGCACGTTCAGCCCCAATTGACCGTCCAGATCATAAATATTGATTTCTACCGGGAAAATATTGCCGCTGGATTCTATTGAAGAAACCTTTAGGCTTAAACGTCCATTGTTGAATTTTGCTCCGGCAGTAACAATAGAACCGGAGGGAATAGTGAAATCAGGAGTCTTTGAATCTTCAAGAAGCCGCAATTTCACGGTTCCTTCACCAACAATGGTTGTGTTTTCATGAATGCATGCCCGAATACTATTCTTAACTTTGGTAGCCTGTTGGGTTACACCCACAGTGTAGAATCCACGGTTTCTTTCTCCGTTAATATTTTCCAAAAACTCCCGATCTGAAGGTTCACGATAAAGTGCAGAAACCACATTTGCACGCATAGGCGAAAAAGCAACAAAGGATGTTTTCTGACCTCCGGTATTTCTAATGGCTGTACTGTCTGACTTTTTTTGCTCACCACCATTATTTGGAAGATACTTGGACGCCATCTGGTAAGATTTTTCCATGAGCTGCAATTGGTCATTAACTGTCAAGGGAGCAGGATTCGCATCCCTTTCATCAAGTTGCCTTTTTAATCCTGCAATCTCTTTGCGAAGTTCATTTGATTCATAATTTTCATTACTGTTATAAAATGACCCTAAAGTCGCCTGTGCGTTGCGATAGGAGTTTAATGCCGGACTTTCGGCCTGATAGCTCTTTCCTGATGGATTATTTGTTGGATTCTCATTTAATCCTGAATTCGGATCGGCGGCCTGCATCGTACTGTCACTATTCCAATAATCGGAAAGTGATGTGAGCATATTCTTTTTTTGCTGGTTTTTCTCGTCCATCATTGCCTGCTCATAGGCTTTTTGTTTATCGGACTGCATACCTATTTCTGTTGCCTGTGGAACAGCACCATTGAGGCCCGAATCTTTGTTCTCATCCTTATCGGACGATGGTTTGAAAATCAGATATAGACAGACAAGGAAAACAATTCCCATTAGAAGATAGATCAATGGCTTTTTTAATTTTTCCAGCTTGGATTTGTCATTCCCACTGATTAAATCTTCAGATTTCTGGTCAGATTCTTCGACTAGAATACTGATTCTTTTATTCTCGTTATTTTCCATTATTCTCATTTTTTAAGTTAATTGATACACTGTCCTTGGCTATAAGACCGGACTTTTCTGTTTTTTCGACAGGATTCTCAATATGCCGGATGGCAACTTCCTGATCTGCTTCTCCCGTTTCGACACATACGTTTACCACAACAATAAGCGTTAAAATGGTGTACAACAGGAAAAAATAAATAGTATATTTTCGCTGCTTTTTTATGGGCAATTCGCGCCAACAGTCATCAAGATCATTGATACGATTTTCGATTTTTGTTCTTAGATTCATAATGATAGATTTAACGTTCTACAACTTCCAGATCCCTGTTCTCCAACACGGCGAATTTCTCGATGTTGAAGCCCTGTGGGTTATTATCTGACCGAACGGAGTTTAGCAGATTACAGGAAGTGACCAGATTACGCTTGGTCACGTTGCTTGAACGGATGATAAATTGAGTGGAATAAGTTTTTACTGAATAGGGGTAAGAATCGAAGTTGCAGATTACACTGTCAACTTCGACCCTTTGCTGTACATTTCCACTGATGATACGATTATAATATCCCTTTTCCGCAAGGTCATTGTAATAGTCAAATACGCTCTTGTCGGCAAGATTAAAAGCACGCTTCATGTTGCTCTCAATAGCATTTTTGTCCGGGGCCAGGGTAAAAAACAGTTCGTGAAAACGTCTTACATGCTCTCTTGCCTCAACAGGGCGGTTGATGCTGGCATCCTGTGCAAGCGCCAGCATCAATGATTTGCCCTGATCCAAGACATAGATTTTTTCCCGTTGCTTTTCCGCGAAACTGTATGACTTCCAGATTGCGTATCCAACGATACCAGTGCATAACAAGGCAAAAATTATCGCATAAAGCCTGATCTGGCGGAAGCTATTTTCTATATTCCGGAGGGTTTTAAATTCCATGTTTTTAATTTTTTAGGTATGTTATTTTTTAAGTAATCTCCCACCAATATTTCCGGCAACAGCCCCCGCACCACCACTAGCAACACTTGCAGCCTGCTGAATATTTCGGGTGAAATTTGTAGCACCAGAAGCTTGAATGATCCAGCCTGTTACCGTAGGAACCGTAAAATATCCTACTATCCCGATGATCATAAAAATGATGTATACGGTGTTGGTTGTATCTGGAATAAAGGAAGGATCGGATAAATTCTCGATATCGCGCTCCAAAATCAGAGACTGTATTCTGGCAAGGATGGAGCTGAACAGGTCAGCAACAGGTAGCCATAAATACACGCTGACATATCTCGTAAACCACTGATTTAATGTGGACTGAAATCCATCCCAGACACTTATGGCAAATGCGATTGGTCCTAGAATTGAAAGGACTATCAGAAAAAATGTTCTTATGGTATCGATCACCAAAGCCGCTGCATTGAATAATATTTCCAGAAACTCCCTAAAAGAATCTTTAATACTCTGTCCAAATTGGAACATTCCCCGCTCAAAATACATAGCGCTCATGGTAGCAAGGTCCCCAGGCGACCAGCCAAGTTCTTCCAGTTTTTTGTCAAATGCTTCGTCAGAAACCAAATATGCTTTTTCAGGATTTCGGATCATTGCCTCATATTCCAGTTTGTCTTTCTTTTCCTGTAAAGCATTTAGGTCAAGAACCTGATTTTCGAGCATGGCATGGGTGCCTTTTACAACCGGGCTTAAAACAGCATTGATAGATCCCAGCACAATTGTTGGAAAGAACATGATACAAATGCCCAAAGCGAAGGGTCTGAGTAAAGGAAAAACGTCGATAGGTTCAGCACGGCTTAATGCTTGCCATACCTTTATAGCCACATAGAAAAGCGCTCCTAAACCGGCTACACCTTTAGCCACTCCCGCCATATCAGCTGAAAGTGGGATCATCTCGTCGTATAACGACCTTAAGATTTCATGTAAGTTCTCGTATTCCATGATTTACCAATATTTTTGATCAGGATTTCCATAGAGTTCAAGAACTCGTTGGGTATTGTTTTTCTTCTTGGCACGAATGATACTCACGGAAATATTTTTGTTGGTAAAGTATTTTACAAGGGCATGGTATTCCCTTACTTCCTTGTATACTTTATCAATAACTTCCATTCTTTCCTTGTCATTAAGAGATAGGCCGTTGGCAGTGATAATCTGCTTTAATTCTTTTAAAAGCTCAGTACTCTCATTAAGCAAGGCAGAATAGCCGTTTGCAATGGCTGCCAGTTCATTCGGTTTGAAATTGGGGTCATTCATCATTTTACCAAAATTGGTAACGTACATTTCAGATACATCGCCAACGAGTAAAACTGTTTGCTGAACTTTGCGCGCGTCTTTTACTAGATTATTTACAGCCTTGAGCTTATCGTAGTATTCTTTTCCTTGCTCATAGACTCGCTTGACTTCGTTGAAATTCTTGATTACATTTGAAACTGTCGAGGATGTCTGGACAATCTCGTTTGCACTGTTGACAATACCCGATGCAAGATTTGTCGGATCGGTTACTACCCACTGCGCCTTTGCTAATGGTGTGAAGGCGAATGTAAATGCCATCATCACCATGAAAATGATCTTTTTCATTGTTTTAAAATTTTAGAGATTAATTATTATTTTGATTTGCGGTATTTTTGAGAACAATGCGTTTTATGGCATGCTCAACATTCCCGCCGAGTTCCTCAGCCAGTTGCATGACCTCCAGTTTTTCGGTTTCTTCCGTGGTATAGGCATAATATTCGGCCATTGAAACCTCCGTTGCGTAGACTGCAGAGTGAGTGCCCCCAAGCCCGATCCATACTTCCTTATATTTTCTGGAAGGATCATTGTTCATATTGATCGAAAGTATCTGGGATTTCTCTTTTTCGGTAAGACCTAGCATCGCTTGGATGTCATCGAACTTATTCATATATTTACGCTGATCAAGGAGAATTTTGCAATCAGAGTTGTTGATGATAGTCTCTTTGACCACGGGTGAATGAATGATGTCATCTACCTCTTGGGTCACGACGATTGCTTCTCCGAAGAATTTTCTGACCGTTTTAAAGAGGTATTTTATGTATTCCGCGAAACCTTCTTTTGCTATCGCTTTCCAAGCCTCTTCAATCAGAATTAGCTTCCGGATACCCTTTAACCGCCTCATCTTATTGATAAAAGTTTCCATTATAATAATGGTCACAATGGGGAAAAGAATTTTATGATCCTTGATAGCGTCGATTTCGAAAACAATAAACCGTTTATTCAGTAGATCCAGCTCCTTTTCGGAATTTAGTAAATAGTCATATTCTCCACCTTTATAGTAAGGCTCTAGCACATTTAGAAAATTGGCAAGGTCAAAGTCTTTTTCCCGGACTTCCTTGGCTTGGAGAACTTGCTTGTATTCGTTCTTGACATATTCGTAAAATCCATTGAAGGACGGTTTAACATCGCTGTTTTTAATATGTTCGATGTACCCGCTTACCGCATTCGATAAAGCAACTTCTTCTGAACGTTTTGGTGGTTCATCATCTCGCTTCCATAGTGTTAGGATAAGCGTCTTAATACTTTCCCTTTTTTCAATATCAAAAACGTTGTCGTCTGTATAGAATGGGTTAAAGGATATTGGATTATCTTCGGTGTAAGTGAAATATACCCCGTCTTGCCCTTTGGTCTTACCCTTTATCATTTCACATAACCCCTGATATGAATTCCCGGTATCGATCAATAAAACATGCGATCCCTGTTCCCAGTATTGGCGAACCATGTGGTTAGTGAAAAAAGACTTGCCCGAACCGGAAGGACCAAGAATGAATTTATTTCTGTTTGTGATGATACCTTTTTTCATCGGGAAATCAGATATATCCAGATGAACTGGTTTTCCCGTGAGCCGATCTGCCATTTTTATCCCGAAATGAGAGGGGGAATCATGGTAATTTGTTTCCTCGGTAAAAAAACAGAGCGCTGGTTCAATAAACGTATAGAAGCTTTCCTCACTTGGAAAGTCGCCTGCATTGCCGGGCATTGCTGCCCAAAACAGCGTAGCGACATCAACAGTGTTATGTCTTGGCTTGCATTCCATTAGGGCCAGTGCACTGCCGGTATCATTTTTTATACGTTTCAACTCTGCAGGATCATCTGACCAGGCTATCACATTGAAATGTGCCCTTATCGAAGAAAGACCAAAAGAATGCGCTTCATTGAGATATTTTTCGATCCATTCCCGATTTATCTGATTGCTTCGGCTATACTTTGCCAACGAATGCATGTTCCGTGCGGATTTCTCAAATTTTCTGAGGTTATCGTCAGAATTATCCAAAAAGATGTATTGGTTGTAGATATGATTACAGTTAAGCAACAAACCAACAGGTGAAGCAAATGACAGTAAACAGTCACTACGGTCCGTTGATAGTTTCTCGTACCTGCTATCTATTGAAACAGTACCAGGAAGATCATCGGTGTCCGATAAGGTATGTACACAGAGCCTTTTATTACCAACGCGCACTTCTTCGTTTCCAAGAGATATGTCCTGTAAAGGTTCATCTTTGGCTCTTGAAAGGGTTAAGTATTGGTCAAGGAGGCCAGGAACATTGTCAGTTCCGGTAATTTCCTCACTCGTAAGCCTTTCAAGAGATATAAATCCACTGTCATTTAAAATCCGTTCAAACTGTGCCACGGCCTCCATGAACCTATGGATGTTTTCTTTGTCACGTATTTCTTTGGGTATCAAGACACCTTTGCAAAGCGAGGAGAAATTAGATTGCATCCGCATTCTTTCCTTACTGGTCTTGGTCAGAAATAGATAACAGTAATGGTTTAAGAATGGTCGCTCATTGAAATGCTGTTGATAGGATTTCCCTAAAAAGCTTATATCTTCTTTGGAAAGATCCGGTTCATAACTCTCTTTAATGAACCAATCCTGTTTTAGCACGATTGAATGATCGGGCAAGGTTTTTATCGCTTTATGCCAGGCAGAGTGCATTGCATCATACTCAGCAGATGATACCGTAAATACTTCCGGAAGGATAACTTTGAAACATACAGTGATGTCCGCTTCTTTCGATATAATACAGTTCTCTTCAACTGCAAGTAGCGGAAACCTTGATTCAAGTGTCCTTGTCTTTGCCATATTTCTCATTATTTGATTGATTTGAAATTCAACTTGGATTTTAGTAAGCGATAAATCCGCTTTTGGCTGATAATGAACCTAGGATGTCGCTTTTTTGAAGCTATTTTCATAAGTCCATGTTCACCATACTTCCCATTAAGTGAGAAAGTCTGCCAGATGAGAACCGATGATCCCGTAGTTCCCAGTACAAGGCATACATAGGAGTTTAGACCAATCATGTACATGATCATGACCAGGATCAATACACCCAGAAGACCTGCCGCAAAAATGAAAAGGTACTGGGCCTTAAGCCCTTTAAATTCAACCGAACGGCCCACACCTTTATTGATATTAAATGTTTTCATCGGTATGGTCTAAAAGTTTATAGTTCCCTGAATTGCGTTCAGGTCGTAATTCGCCGTCAAGACCTCAATCTTCTTTTTATGCGGTTTTCCATGTGCATTATCCACCATTACACTGGACTGCATCTGTAAAGTGTACCAGCCCTCGTTTTTTATGTATTGCTTTAACTCAGGGCTCGGATAACTGCTCAGCAGAAATTTCCCACTGATCTGGGACAGGCACCGTAGGAGTGAGGAATAATCTTCTCTCGTATAGCCGTCATAATGGCCACAGTCAGAATTGTAATATGGTGGATCACAGTAATGAAATGCAGAAATGTGATCGCGTGAATTAATGATGCGGAGAGCATCGGTATTCTCGATCTGAACATTCTGTAACCTGATCGCATATTCCTCTGAAAATGAGTTGCGCTTATTGCTGATCTTTCTGGCGCTCGTAGAACTGGTTTTGTCGTAGCCCCAGGTGTCCCCGATAATTGAACTAAAGGATTGGTTACAGAGAACCCATACTGCCCAGGCACGCTTTAACCTGTCAAATAAGTGAGGGTTGTTGTAAATCACTAGGGCGTCGTTGTGTAAGGATCTACTGTGGAGACTTATTCTGATCAGCTTTTCCAATTCTACGAACTGGTTTTGGACCATTTCGTAGAAATTGATCAATTCCCTATTGTAGTCGTTGATAACTTCAACCTCGGTAATAGGTTTTGACCAAAATATAGCCCCGCCACCGACAAAAGGCTCAACGTATGTTTTATGTGGCGGGATAAGAGGAATTATAACCTTTGCGAGTTTTTGTTTACCCCCATAATATGTTAATGGAGTAACTATTTTTTTTGCTGTCGTCATAGCTGTTGATTTGAAGGTTTGAATTGAAGGCTACAGGAAGAATGATCGTAAGATCGTAGCCGCGACAATTAAAAAAATACATGCTCCAAACCAACTGGCAGCAGTCTTACTGGTATCGGGGTCACCAGAGCTAAATTTGTTGTAAACCTTGACACCTCCAATCAGCCCGACTACTGCGCCGATAGCATAAACCAATTTTGTTGCAGGATCAAAATAAGAAGTAACCATTTGAGTTGCTTCCTGAATACCGCCCTGACCGTTTCCCTGGGCAAATGCGCCAAAAGTTGACATCATTAACAATGCTGTCATCAAAATTCTTTTTCTTTGTTTTTCCATGTTTTAATCGAATTTTTTGTTATTCTTTTCCTGCACCCTGCAGGCTTACATGGCAAATGTGAGATAGAATTGAAAGCACTCTTTTAAATTGGAAATCCGTGGAATTATTTGGCTTTCTAAGGTTGTCAGGGGGTACTTTTGCGACCTAAATAATGAGTATTTATAACCCTAGAATACAGGTCAGCGGATGGGACGATTTTATCTTTCTGGGGAACAAAAAAAAGTGCTAGATTCTAAGAACTAGCACTTTTAATCTTATAGTTTGAAATGGTTAGAATTTCCGCCCTTTACTTTTCTTTGACTGATTATTGGCCTTTTGATTGTCCTGACTTTTTTGTTGTTTTTCCTTATTTTCTTTGATGACATCAACAATAAAAGTTTTTTCCCAGAGAATTTTCTTGGCTTCAAAATGGCTCTGTACGCCAAGCCATTTTAAATCACTTTTCAGATCCCACCCACCTTCACGGTTCCATCCAATCGGATCAAGTTTTGTTTGAAATGGAAATTCAATGGCGATCAGATCTTTTGGAATGCTGGAAATATTTGCGTAGTCCAATTCGCGAAATTCATGTTTTATGGGATCGTACGGAATGAGATAAGCATCTTTCTCTTCCGAATAATAGTGGTCAATATCATCAAAATTTATCCCTTTAGATGCGAAATCAGTTGCCGAACGGAGCATATTCATCCTGATGTCAACAGTAAAGGTATGGCCTTCAATATCGATAGTTGGAAGTTTGCCCTGCATCCGGCTGTGAAAAGCCTGTTGATCAACCATAAAATGAAAGTCATCATGCGATTCCACTTCCATGATGGAGACGTTGTATTTTTTTGCCATGCCTGAAGGATCAAGTACAACAAATTCAGGTAAGTGAATATCCTTGTCATTATATTCGATCAGATATCCATCACCACTGTCCTGCATTTCTTTTAACGGAATTACATTATTTGGATCGGACTTGTCACGGAACTCAAATCTATTGATATCGACAATAAATGTAGTCCCCTCGATCAGTAATTCCAGTTGGCCCTGATCATTCCTATTTGCTGGTATAACCTGGCTAATTTCGTTCAGACTGTAGGCAAGGTCGTATTCAAGCTTTAGATCATGGTATAAAAGGCCAAATTTTAGCGGTAATTTTGCCGCATGGTTTTTACCTATAGGATCTATGGTTCTTATGTCTGGAATCTCCACAAGCCTAACAGACTCAGTATCCATAACACTTTCCTTTTTGAGATCAATAACCCGTCCGGTTGCAGGTTCATACAATATATTATATGCTCTGTTTTTGTCACTATAATAATCTCTAACCAGGTCAAGGTCAATGTCCGGTTTTCCCTGAATCGACCATAAGATATCATTGTCCGGATCAACAACATATTGATTGCCGCAAATGTTTACTTTGACGGGATGACCGTCAATTATCTTATTGTAAACATCCTGGTTAACCATCAATTCAAAGTCAGTCTTCTCAACCATATCTTTGCTGGTGCAATTGTACTTCTGGCTAAACCCTAATGGATCAATCTCTGTAATCCTTGGAATTTTAACATTCTGGCTGGTCTCAAAATAAGGATCAAGGATAATTTTTCCAGTGTCGTCAAATTCGGGATCGATAACGATAAAATCGTGATTTTTAGAGATTGGGCTGTAATTAAAGGAATAGTGTGTCCCATGATCTTCCATGTAGGCAAAGCTGATCGAATTGGCTGGATTGTCTTTTTCTATAAGAGCAAGCCTATCAATGTCAAATTGAAAAACAGTTCCACTTATTTCAATTTCCGGGAGTTGTCTTTTGGTCTGTTCCATAATAATGAATATTTGTTATTGTTATGGAGCAAAAATGTTTGGAAAAGCAATAGCATTGTTTAAAAGGAATTTTAGGGCATCTTTTGTCTTTCAATTGCGCTGTCGCCCTAAAAATAAATCATATAACAGGTTTTGTACTTCAACGGCAAATAATGAGAAGGATTTTTTAAAGAACTAATGACTTGAAAGCCGGTAAAAAAACAAAGGGGATCTTAAATAAAATCCCCAATGTTAAAATCATCACTGTTTTCAGAAGTTTTAGGTTCTTCTTCGTTTGGCAAATTCTTATTCAAAAGATCTGCGATCTTACGGGATGAACCTTCCATAGCATTTTCCAAAAGATAGAACAGGTCGGTACCTTCTATTTTACGAACTACAGCAACGGCCTTTTTAACTGAAACAGGTTCCGGATCATTGTTCCTTAATACCTGCCCGGCATCATTGAGTTCCTGAAAGGAAACCCCTTTGGCATACCCTCTGACATCATTTGGAAGTCCCATGTTTTTAAATTCTTCCTCTTCTTCCTCGTAGTCAATTTGCTCTTCGGAATTTTCATCAGAATTTCCATCTGGAACAGGATGTTCTAAACCCTTTCCCTCGGTTTTCATTTCAAAATTATTCTCTTTATCCTTTCGCTCATTTATTTGGCTTTCAGTGGATACACTTGGCGCGGTAAGTCTTCCATCATAGTTGGATTTGCCCATGATATCCTTCTGATCTTTCTTAGGAGCGACGATCTGAGTTCTTGTAATTTTGTTTATAACCAATTTATCTTTCAACAAAAGAATGATTATTGTTAAAAGAAAGATTAAAATCAATACTTCCATCGTTATAATATTGGTTTTTGGTTCAGGGCATGGATTGTGTTTATCTCGTCAGCGAAATTTTCAAAATGCTGCTTCAGGACATTATGGATATAGTCAGTGAGGGTAATTTCACCGTCCCCAAGGATACATACGATCCGGGTAAGTTTCTTGTGAAAATCCGAACATATGTAAACCGATTTTCCACATCTGGCTACAGTACTTGTCGGCTTTAAAAAAGCACATTCATACTCATCTATATGAAGTGTTTTTTTCAATTGGCTATTCTGTTGTTTTTTCATTTTGATATTCATTGTTATAAATTGAAATAATTAGAAGATTGGTTTAAACTTATCATTGAAGTCATCTGTAATTGCCTTTTCAAAAAGTTCAAAGTGGTGATTCAGAATATTGTCTAGATAGGCATACAACGGGATTTTATCTTCGCCAATAACCTGTACTATTCTTGATAAACGTTCATGATATTCCGGCCTGATATAGATACTCTTTTCACCTCTTCGGTTCATGGAATGATTTTTAAGAAAAAGTTCCCCGTAGCTTCCTTCTGGCTGTCTTTTTCCTTTCGGTTTATCTTTCACCACAGGCTTATTTTCAGCAGAAGGTTCTTGCTGAACTGGCAGATTTGGATCCCGTGTACCCTCAGCCATAACTTGCATAAGATATTCTTCATCAACTTTTGGGAGGTTCGCTTTTTTCTCATTTTTATCCATTATCCTTCAGTTTTATTGTTTTCAGAAATTCCTCAATGAACATATCCATTTTACAGGACCTTACAAGTCTTCTATCCGGTGGGAGCAGAGTTGACCTAAAAACCGTTTTCGCTTCTGATTCACTTTCTTTTCTGAATCGTTTGCTGTCAGTAACTCTAGTTTCCATCAATGTCAATCCCAGTTCATGAATTATTTTATCATAATGGTTATATAGAACAGACCTTTCCCTGCCGTCTACCTGATTCCAGAAGAGTCTAATTGTTTCAATCGAGGTCTCTCCATTTTTGATCAAAACGTTGGTCATGACATCGGTAAAAGAAAGTGTACTTTCAAGCACAACGCGATCCGCAGTTATCGGAGAAAAAATGTGGTTCATTCCCGCAAGAGTGCTTAGAAGGCCGGGAGTGTTAACTGTTCCAGGTAGATCAAAAAATATGATGTCAACAGGAATGGGCGACAATTTTAAAAATTGCTCTGCTTCTTTTAAGGCAAGTTCAGGCTTACATTGAAATATGGGATAAGCTTTCTTATTTATTGTCTTAAATTGTTGGAAAGCCAATTTTTTAAAGGTCTCATTTTTCATAATTGCGGATTGGTCTCTCTGTCTCATCTGGGCAAGACTGTGTTGGGGATAGTCGCAGTCAAAAACAGCTACATTAAGTCCTCGACTATAATGTAATGTACTCGCTAAAATCGCGGTGAAAGTACTTTTACCGACACCTCCCTTTTGGCTGGAGAATGCCACAAATAATGTTTTTTTCTTTTTTTCCATTTTTCTAGATTTTTAAAAATTATTATAAAATAGTATTTGGTCTATCCTGCAAACCGGATCTCCTGCGTGATGGCTTGCCATATTTATTGTTCTCTTTCCAGATAGAATGACTGACTGATTTTCCAAAAGGAATCCGTCAAGCCTGCATTCTTGCCGATTTTCATCCTATCCTTCAGACTTTCTATCCATCCTGCCGATCTTATTTATTTCCGGAAAGCAATCTGTCCATCAATTCTTCCTTCATCCCTGAATCCCGGATATTTTTCAGGCGGGACAGGATCATAACTCGACTGTCGTCCTGAAATCATGTTTTCTGGCAGGCTTGAAAACAAGTTCGCTGTATAACTGGCCTGATGATTTGCCCCCATGACTTTTTGCCTGCCTGATATCCGGAAAACTATCAGCTTATCTTGCTTGATAGCACAAAGAAGAAGTATTTTTTAATGCACTATAATTACCTGGAATTGATTGACCAGAAGCGGCGGTTTTTGGCTCTTGTTGATATGGTGAGCCTTTGAAAAACTAGCCTTTACTTTGTATAGGATTCGTGGAAGACATAAAAGAAGCTCATATACTGTTGATGGATTTAAAAAATAAAATCCTTTAATCGTTGTTACTCAATCCGCCATCGCTGGCGGAATCCTTTCATCGGAAAGGAGCAAGTTATCTTTTGAGCAGCTCGAAATAAATTCCGCCGCTCAAAACAACTTGCCCTAGCGGGGCTTTAAAAACACTCTCCGAAGTCGAGGTTTTCATTAAAACATTAATTTTTGACAATGGACAATCAAAAAAAAGAGCAAATCAAAAAGTCTGGGCGCAAGCCCAAGGTTGATCCGGCAAGACACCGGTATTCCATAAGTTTGAACGATAAGGAGAATGATCGTTTCTTATCGCTATTTGAGAAGTCAGGTATGAAAGTAATGGCCCATTTTATCACAGCTTGCATGTTTGATAGAACCATAAAGACAGTAAAAATTGATATGAATGCAGTGGATTATCATACCAGGTTAACCAATTTATATAGCCAATTCCGATCAATAGGCGTAAATTATAACCAGATAGTAAAGATTTTATACCGAAATTTTTCAGAGAAAAAGGCCGCGGCATATCTTTTCAAATTAGAAAATCAGACTGCTGAACTTGCAGAACTTTGTCGGAAAATCATTGACTTAACACGCGAATTTGAAAAAAAACACCTTGAAAAATGATCGCTAAAATTGGGAAAGGAGCAAACCTTTACGGAGTAATTACCTACAATTTTCAAAAAGTAGCAAGTGAAAATGGGGAGATTCTTGGTCTTAATAATATGCCGGAAAGTTTCGATGGAACTTATTCGGTCAGTTATCTAATGAAATGTTTTGATCCATATCTTACAGCTAACAATAAAACAGAGAAACCAATCCGTCATATTTCTTTAAATCCTGATCCGAATGATAAAGTAGTGGACGATGATCTTATTAATATTGCCAATGAATATATGAAAAAAATGGGATTTGGAAATCAGCCTTACATTATATTTAAACATACAGATATTGAAAGAACCCATATGCACATAGTTACCACATGTGTAAAATCTGACGGAAAGAAAATTCCCGATTATAATGATCACGGCAAATCGATGACTATCTGCAGGAATATTGAAAAGGAATATGGGTTATTGCCCGCAACGGAAAAATTAACTAAAGATGAGCTTAATTTTAGACCTGTTAACCATAAAAAAGGAAATATCAAGAGCCAGATTTCAGCGGTGGTCCGATATATACCCCAACACTACCAATTTCAGACTCTTGGGGGGTATAACGCGCTTTTATCATTATTTAATATCACCGCCGAAGAGGTTAAAGGAGAAATTCAGGGACAGCCTAAAAGTGGTCTTGTTTATTTTGCGTTGGATGAAAAAGGTAATAAAGCGAGCAATCCTTTTAAAGCTTCATTATTCGGAAAAAAGGCTGGAATGGAATTTCTACTCAGTCATTTTGAAGAAAGCAAAATCGCTATGAAATCCAGCCCAGCAAAATCAATTTTAAAGAATACCTGTGAATCTGTTCTAGCAATTACCAATAGTGAGATAGAATTTAAAAAACAGTTGGCAAAACAGGGAATCAATATTGTAGTACGCAGAAATGATGAAGGTAGAATTTATGGTGTAACTTTTATCGACCATGAAAGTCATTCTGTCTGGAACGGCTCACAGTTAGGGAAGAACCTTTCTGCAAATTTCTTTAACGAGTATTGGTCGATAGGGGCAAGGCCACTCAGCGATGATTATGGTACTGGTCAAAAAAATGACCTGCCGATCCATAAATTATTTGATTTCATAGATGAAGGAATTTTAACCAATCTGACCGATAATTTTATTGAGGGAACGGGCTCAATGATACCAGGATCACAGGGAGAAGATTTTGAGGAAATTGATTTTGAAAACCGGATGAAAAGAAAGAGTAAACGTAAACGTAGAAAACTGTGATCTATTTATCTTTTTTTTAGGCAATATTTGAAAAAGTGGCAGTAAACAAATTACAATTAGAAGTCGAACTTTTAATTTCAAGAACTAACAGTTATTGATTTATTCAAAGTACTACTCTTTGATCACTATATTTTTTTCTTTCGATTTTTAATGATGTTAACCACTCTAAATACATTCCTTCCGGCATATTTCTGTATCCGATCTTATGTATGTAACTATATTCAGCATTGATTTTTGAAAGCAGCCTGACAGCACTTGAAGAATTTTTTTCAAGTTTTAAATATTGGTTTTTATGCGTTTCCGTTTTTAGAATTAAGGCCGTTATCAGATTCGGAAATATTTGTATCGCACGATCAGCACATTTTAAAGCGAAGCTGCCATCATTATCCGGAAAAGACCTATTAAATGCATTTGCCAGATCTACCAAGCACAACGCTAAGCTTTCTTTATCATCAAGCGCTTTCATATATACACCATTTTCAATCGCATCCAAATGGATAAACCCCGATGCCATTAGCCAGGAATCCTGTGGGAATATACCACTGGTAAGTTCGGTATTATACCAACCTATTGACTTAATGTTATGCTTTATATAAATATGATTGGGAGCAAGGGCCAAATTAGCATTTACACCAATTTCCTCGGCGAGGATCTTATATAGGTAGGGCAACGAGTTACAGTTGCCTTTCTGTGTATTTATCAGTTTGGAAACAAACAGATTCGCCAGCTCTCTGTGTCCAAACACGTCCTCAAAATCATAAGAAAATGGTTTGTAGCGAATCGTATCCTGGTTTATTAAAATTGGCGTTTCCTCACAGATCACCGAGAAAATTGCAGCATATTTGCTAACCGTCTCCTTATCTTTTTCATTGTAAGTAAGATCCCGGTTCTTAATAATTGTTTTGCAAAAGTTGGCCATAAATCGGATTTTCCTGTCAAGCTCAACTGTGTCTAGTTTGCCCTGATAATATGCATTTTCCACACTCAGAACAGCAGTTTTAAAACTGTATTTCTGCTTATCGTCCAGCATATTATCAATAGTCTGGTAGGCATCGGTATAAAACTGGTTCACCTGGGCTTTGATTACCCCTGCAAAAAAGATAAATAAAGAGAGATAGAAGTATTTCATAATTTTGGTTCCCAACATGGGATATATTTAAAAATCTGGATTTTGAATATGGTCTATAATGTCAATTGCAAGTACGTCATCTGTCTTTCGATCATACTTAGAAAGATAATAATCTATTAATAAACCAAGTTCTTTTAGTGAACAAAGCCGTTCATATGTAATCCCATTATCATTGAGTAATTCCTTCATTGCCCTTTTTAATTTAAAGAATCTATAATTTGTATCAGTTCCTATAGAGTACTCTCCATACAGAATGATTTTCTCATAGTCCATATCACTCACTTCTTCGGTGAGGAAATCATTAATCGTATTTCTTCTGATTGCTTTTATAATTTCATCTAATTTCATGGCTACCTGCATTAATTTTTTTATTCAACAAGATTCAACACTTTCCAACCGTTATCCTTTGTTAGACCAACCCAAAATTTATTGACCGTTATAAATCCGTCCGGATAGTAAAGCGTTTCTTCAATTAGCTCCTGATCTTTTCTTCTCTCTATAAGGTTGAACACGCGCTCAATGGTCTCAAAATTTGGAAAACCTTTATTCTCTAAATCCTCTAATAGAGAAACCCTCAGCACGCTTACTACTTTAGAATGGATTTCTGAATCCCAATCCATATTGTGTTCTTGCATCACATTTTCCGCTTCCAGATAAAAATCTTTACAGGATAAAATACCTTCCATATTATTTTCATTGTAAAAATTTTCCAAAGTGATTATTGCACCTTCAGGAGTTGAACGGTCTGGTCTGAAAAAATCATTCCCATGATCAATACGATATCCACAATATATTTCAAAATTTACTCTTTCATCCTCTGATAGCATATTGTAATAATGACGTATGGTGTAGCCACCTATCAGTCGTTGGTTATCTATTAACAGCCAGTCAACAGATTCTTTTCGGAGAACGATTTCCGGCTGACCTGTTTCAGCGAGAACTCCTTTGTAATATTTTCCTTCAATTTCAATATTTTCCAACCAAACGAAAACATCATTTTTGTCTTTGAACTTTATAGAATTATATCCTGTAAATCCACCTGCGATCAACTGATCGAAGTACCATAGCGTGCTGCTGGCCTTATATAAATTATATATAAATTTATCATCGACCTCAATTGTTATATGATTGTCCATTATTCTCTTAATACTTTGGGGGAAATTGGTGGCTTCTTTTTAAATAGGTAATATTGGGTATTTTATTATGGTTAAAATTAGCATCCAAAAAACTTAATTGTAAGGCTATTCATATTGCCATCTATTTAGTCAAAATCTGGATAGACGAAATTGTATTTTCCTGTCCTAATTCGTTCCGCTATTGCAAAAGGCGGTATTACAATTCCAATTTCCGCGATTCGGTTTTCTCCTTCCAGTTTACCAACTTTTCTGAAACCTTCATCATTAATTTTCCATACAAACCACCTTTCAGAAACTTTTATCGGTTCATCCCCAACTTTATTACCATAATCATTTGTATCCCGAAATAAGACTTCCTCTAAAGTTGGATAAACAATACTTTTACCTTCCTGCATATATAAGCCCTGTTTTACTCCAATATTGATCACGGTATGTGCATGAAATTCAATATCGCCCTTCAACAGTTCCGAATAATCAGGAATTACACGGGCTGGATATTCTCTTTTAAATGATCTAATAACATCGCTGTTCAATTGGGTTCGGTCATTAGCGATGTATTGGAAATATTTTTTATTCCCATTTTCTAATTCCACCGAGAATATGTCCCCGATTTCTGTTTTTACTCTTTTACCCATTTTATTTGACGAGGAATTTTATAATTTTTCTCAATTTAGGCAAATAGCGAATTTTAATTTTTTTTACCGACAAATGTCCTTAATCCATTGCGCCGATTTCAAAAATCGTTTTGCCGTATCATCGCTCCATTGGACCCCATAATCTATTTTATGATCCGTACAATTATTATTATCCAAAACTGTATTTGCTGTTTGTAAAAGTTTAGAACTGCCTACTCTTACGGTCAGTTCATCTAACTTTTTTAACCAACTCGAACTGGGATTTGCGCCTCTCGCTGTGTCAAAGAAATGAATCAGCTGAACTTTAATCTCAAAGTCATCCCAACTGTTTTCAACTATTTCCAAATTCATAATTCGGTTAATAATTCTGTAGCAGCACTGATTATTGGCAACTTTAAATTTTTTCAGATAATCAATCAATAAAATGTCTTTGGGAGACACTAATTTTAAAATCTTTTTAAAACAGATTACGTCATGGTGGAAGCTGATCTGATTTATAATTTCCAGTATATTTTTCAAAGTTGATAGTTTAACTTCCACAGTAGCTTTTTTGAAAATACTTCTGGACTGTTCAATTTTTATAATACCTTCCAAAAAGTTGCTGTTCGGCGAAACAAAATAGTTATGCTTAAGATAAACCGTAATATGAAAATAATCTTCCGGTGAATACGTAATCATCTTGTCATTCACAAAATTTGGGATAAGATTATTTCCGAGCAAAGCTCCCAATCTGGCGACGTATAACGACCTTAAAAATGCGCCATTAAATTCATTGTTATAATGCAACAATTTTGGCAGGATGTACTTATAGCTGTTCTTTTCAATTTCTGATGAGATCAGTTCATGGAAACTATTCTCCAAGTTCTTTTCCGCATTGAATTGTTCTTCCTTATCACTTGTTAATTCTTGATGATATAGAAGTAACTGGTCAAACCAATCCTGAATTTTTAAAAAATCACTTTCAGAAATATTTAATGCTTCGGCTAAAACTTTAGATTCCTTTAGGTCATCATCTTTAAATTTTAAATATGGATTATCCGTCATAAATCTGAATTTAGATCATTTCCCCAAATTTTACATTTTCACCATCTTTAGTATAGGGATAGATTTGCTGAAATCTGCTTTCAGGTGAAAGAATTAAATCCACAACCAATACATCCTTACCCTGATATCTTCCGTCCTGAGCAATAGCATAAACCCGAATATCCTCATCTTTTAAATCATCATATGCGCCAGCCAGCAAAATATCATACATTTCTTTTGAATTTGTTGATTCTGAATAAGCAGAGATATTAGTAAGGTTACCATTTGCTCTTACATAGGTAGCATAGGGTGCGAATTCACCACTTTCAATTAAATACTTTGTTGCTTGCTCTTTTATGGCATTGAGCAATTTCTCAATATTATTCATAAATAAATATAATACTTTTTAAACTATGTGCACCCAGGAACACCACCACAGGGATCTTTAGGTTTTGGTACAGGAATAAGCTTAGGAGCAGGAGCAGGTGTAACTCTAAGATTATCAATTTTGGGTTTTGCAGGAGGCGTATAGCGTTGAATATTAATACCGGAATTTTTAAGCGGTTCGCTTAGTTTTGCAGATTCATTAATTTTCAAAATAGCTTCCTGTCCACTTGCTTTTGAAATTTCCTGCTGGCCCCTAAGCTGTTTTGTAAACGATTGTTTGGCAACATGCTTTATTTCCACAGTTCCCCCTTCATCTGTCATTGCGTCGGGTATAGTTTTTCCGGTCTTTCCAGTCTTAGGATCGGTGTATTCATAGGTTTTGGTATTTTTCTCCTTTCCCATTTCCGCAAGCTGTTTTTCTTCAACATATCTACCAAAATTGAAATGTTCCTGCTGAGCTTTTGTTACGGCTTCACTTTGCTTTGTTCCTACTTCACCAGTCTTGGTAACTGTTTCAATTATGTTCGGTTTAATTGACGATTCTTCAAATAACGGCATTAAACGTAGCCACCAACAACACTCAGTAGCATCTTCCGGCGCTAAACCTGTGGGATCTTTAAATCTTACAGGGTTATTGAAGGACATACTGTAAGGGCTCCAACTTGGGAACTCTTCACTCAGGGGGTCAGGACTCATCCAGCGTCCATGTGTATCACCGATCGGTTGTGCGTCCGGATCTTCAAGATCTACTTCAATGAAATCAACAACCTCACCTTTTTTGACGTTGAATTTTACTGATCCTATCGTAACAATACTGTCCTGATCATGAAATTCAAGGTATTTTCCCTTACTTAATGTAGCTACCTTGGGGTAGTAACCATATTTTTTAAATGGGTTTCCTGCTTCTATATTTTTTCTTCTTCTTTCGGCTTCGGCAGGACTTAAGCTATCTCTTGTCTTAAGCACTTCCGACATATAGGGGCGGGATCGCTCTTCTTTTGTCAATTTAACGGGGTTTACCCATTCTTTTTCTTTTGTGTGTTTTTTCTTTTGTTTTTCCTGCGCTTGCGAAAAGCACATAAGAAACAGGAAAACACAAAATAAAATCTTTCTCATAATTTATTTGTTTCTTGATTATCAGTTATAAAAATTCCTTTGGAATTTTGTAAATCTTTGGGGATTCTTTTTTAGGTAAGATAGGTTTTGGTTTATTTTGAGCTTCTCTCTGCTTTTGCGCGTTTAAAATTTTGATCCTTTCCGCAATTTCATCACTTTTTTGTTTGTTCTCAGTACTTCTTAATGAGCTGAGCCATTTTTCATATTGATCCAGTGGCATCTGGGAAAACCCCGATTGATCAATATAGTCAAAGCTCAAATTTATTTGACGAAATTGGTCTTCCAATGGTGGGTAATTACGGATATTTTGCAGCTGCTCCTTAATCTGAGGGTCAATTCCAAATCTCGCGCAAGACTGCATAAAACGAACTTGATCCGTATTGCTTTTCCATAAAGTCGCATTGATATTCTGTGGATTTAAAAGCAAAGCCTTATCAAGAACCTTAGAAACGAATTCATCATAACCAAATTTATGTATATAACCACTTGCTAAATCCACATATGTCTGCGATAAAACTTCCCGTTTATTTAAGTTTTGCATGTATAGCTTATTCTTTAATGCCTCTGCTTTAATATATCCTGAATTGAGTACAAAGGAATTGGCAGAAAACATTCCATTGGTCAATTCAATACTTAGTATTTCTCCATCATCATTTTTAAATCTGATATAGGAGTGATTCGGAGACATTACCAAATATGCATCCGCTCCAATTTGTTCTGCTAATATTAGATATAGTAATGGCATTGAATGACACTGACCAGAATTGGTTTTCATCAGTTTAGACACAAACATTTTTGAATAATCTTTGGCGCCCATATAATCGTCAAAATCGTATTTCATAGCCTTATGAACTACTTTCCCATTCTGTTTACTGTCCTCCGCGAAATACCTAAAAATTGATAGATTCTTGGAAACGTTGTCAGAATCTTCCACTCCGTTTTTCTTTAAATCATTTCTTATAATATTAGTTGCTTTTTGGATTTGATTTTGGTAAGATTCATGGAAGTTTTTATTGTTATCGTAATAAGCATTTTCAACTATAAAAACAGCATCTGCTATGGAATAGCTTTCGGGATCAAGTTGTGACAGATTTTCATAAGCCGCATAATATGAAGAGGTACCTTTTTGATCTGCTAATGAAGCAAGCCTAAAGTTCTTAGCGAAGGATTCGGCCCTTATCTCTGCAATCTGACGTTCAACCTCCTTATTAATATGTTCTTGATCTGCTTGTTGATTTATACGTTGATCGGCATGGGAATTAATGCGAGAATGATTATAACGACCAGGAGTGATCGTCTGTGTTTCCTGTACCCTAAATAGATTATTCTTTTGGGGCATTTCAGGAAACTTGGGTATTTGTCCGAGACAAATAGAACTGACATTAAAAAATAGTATAATAATATATCTCATCGGTATAACTGTGCTTTTTTCGGAGGGATTTGCAATTTAATTCTATTTATGTTTTTCGGCTCTAGGTATTTTCACGGAATTTTTACTTTTAAATTCTCATTCAAAAAATATATGGAGCGAAATTATAACTGGAAAACGTCAGAACCTGTCGCATTTTAAACTTTGGGAAGTTTAATTATCTTTCTTACCTATTTATTGGGGATAAACAAAGAAAGGCATGGTACTGAAGCCAATCGTCTAAAGAGGTACCGCTAAGAACCCAGATGCCGAAAAGACTTAGCCCATGCCAATAGTAGGCACAGGCGTAAGTCTATCGAATTGCATCTGTTTTTGAAAATTAGCGGTTTTCTTTAGATTAAATTTTCGATAGCTTACGCTCGTTTATATCTTAATATTCTATTAAATATTCCGACTGCTAATATATTAATTTTTTAGAAATAAATATTCCAAATGATAATAGTGTTTTATTGTTGAGAATGTAATTATGAAAAATGCTGATGTTGTGGTATATTTTTCCAGTATAATTAAAAATTATTTCGATAAATTTAATTATATATTAAAAAATTACTAATTTTGCTATTAACACAATGTGGTCTCTTAACCGACATATCAGAATTGAAGAACAACAATATCATAAGCTTCTTCATAAATTTAATCCACTAATATTTTCTCTCATTTATAAAAAGATCAATAATAGGGACGATGTTTTGGATGTCTTTCAGAATGTCATTATTCATATATGGGAATATCGGTCTAAACTGGATGCTGGCAATATTGAAAGCATAGTTGTAAAAACCTGCCAACAGGAAATAGCACATTTTTATAGGAACGCAAAAATCGATAAAACTAGCGATCTACCCTTACATTTTTCCGATACTTCGCATGAAGATTTAATCATTGCAGAAAATAAGGAGCGAAATCTCTCAGAAATAGAAACAGCAATTGAAGAGTTATTTCCTCCGCTTCGTAGAAAAATTTTCAAAATGAATAAAATAGAGGGTGTCACGCAAGAGAAAATTGCCGCTAATTTCAATATCTCCAAAAGAACGGTTGAAAAGCATATACATCAATCTATGATCTACCTGAGAGACAAAGTGAAAATTACTAAATGATGTTAAAGTATCATAAAATAAGTTAATTTTTCATAAAAACCGTGTGGTTTTTTCCTCCGTTCTCCTATACATAATAAAGGCTCTTTTATGAAAGACAATTTTCCCTATCTCACAGAGGAAGAAGAGAATAAAGTATGGACAAATGCTTTAATCGCTATTCGTCGTAAAGAAAAGCAAAAAAGAAATCGTAAAAATATAATGTACGGCGGCATTGCTGCAGTCGTGATTTTAAGTGGTAGCGTTTTAGGCTATAATTTTTTGATTAAGCCAGATGTCTATATGGCCGTTTCTGATCCTCGTAAGGTCTTACTGCCTGACAAATCAGAAGTAATTTTACAAAAAGGAGCGAAGCTGACTGTTGAAAAGTCATTTCCTTCAGATACACGTGAAGTTACACTTGATGGAGACGCAATCTTTAAAATTTCTAAATCAAAAGAACATCCATTTATTGTTCATGGTAGAAATTATGAGACTAAAGTATTGGGAACCGTTTTTAAGATTTATCAAAATGAAAAATCTTTCAGTGTTGACCTGTATGAAGGTAAGGTGTTGGTCTATAGATCTGAAAAACCTAACGAATCATTTGAACTAAAACCAAAAGAAACGTTTTCAAATTTGGGAACTGTACAAGTTGCAAGAATATCTGCCACATCACGGTCAACAGAATCTCAACTTAAATCAAGTTTATCCTTCAACGATTGCTCACTAAGTAAAGTAGCCCAAATCATAGAAGAAACCTATAACGTAAAAATGATAATCCCTGATAAAGATAAGGTGGTTAAGATTACGATTTCATCTACTAATTCTACCGCTAAATCCCTTATTGAAATCATTGCTTTCCAGCTGGATTTCAAAATAAAACAAATCAATGATAAAACATTTCAATTGGAGTGAAAAACTATGGGCTTTAATTATGCCCTCGCTCAGTGACGACACGTGAAGCCGAAAATTTAAATGTTGAATAAGAAAATGACCGACGGGTGCGACCGTCGGCCAATGTATTCAACCAATAACTGTTCGATGAATTATTAATTATAAATACGTTACAAAAATATGAAAATTTTGTACAAAGCCGCCGTGTTCTTTTTGATCGGATGGCAGGGTCTTAATGCCCAAGAGAATCTCTCTACCATGAGAGTAAATTATGATTCGGAAGCATTACCCGCAGTTGATGCAATTGAACTCTTTTTGAAGGAAAATAAAATACGTCGTTTTTCTTATAAAAAGAAGTCATTTATAAACTACAAAGTGCCAAGCACAAAATGCAATAACGAATTATTAATGGATTGCCTTGCGAAGTTATTCAAGGAATTACCCTTTGAAACAACCATTTTTAATAATACGGTTGTCATTCGCGAAAAGAAAATTAAAGCAATTAGCCAAATAACTCCACAAGATCAAAGTTTACCTGTTGACACATTAAAATCCGAGTCTTTTGCGGGTAAAGAAACAAAAATTGAAGAAATCACTTTAAATGCCGGATACTATAAAGTCACCGAAAGGAACAGCACTGGAAGTATTTCAAAGGTTAAGGCAAAAGATATCGAAAACCAGCCTGTAACGAATGTATTATCCTCTTTGCAGGGCCGAATGTCAGGAGTTAATATCACGCAAAATTCCGGTATTCCCGGTGGAGGGTTTACAATACAGATCAGGGGACAGAATAGTTTAAGAACAAGTATGAATTCCTCGATTGACGGTAATCTTCCACTCTATGTGGTTGATGGTGTACCTTTAAGTGAAATAACAGCTGAAAACACGCAAATCGGCGCTACAGTGATGCCTTCTGGTAAGATTAATCCATTAAATAGCATAAATCCGGGTGATATCGAGAGCATTGAGGTACTAAAAGATGCTGATGCGACTGCTATCTATGGTTCCAGAGGAGCAAACGGAGTTATATTAATAACCACTAAAAAAGGTAAATCAGGTAGACTGAGTGTACGACTTACAACCAATTACGGTATAAGTGAGGCTATTTCCAACCTCAAATTATTAAACAAGGACCAATACCTTAACATGCGCCGTACAGCTTACCTGAATGACGGAGTTGTAAACTATCCGGCAACAGCCTATGATCTTAATGGCGCTTGGGGAAACAATGAAATAGATTGGGAAAAAACATTGATCGGAAACAAAGCAACCTATAGTAACACCCAACTTTCATTGAGCGGTGGTAGTGAAACAACCAGTTTTTTAGTCAGCCTCGGACACAATGAGCAGACAACTCCTTTTGGACAAGGTTATAAATATCTCAGCAATACTTTTAATTCTAATCTGTCACATCGTTCAAAGGATAACCGCTTTCAGCTCAGTTTATCTAATATGTTTACCAATCAGAAAAACAATGTTGTTAGAACTGATATTACTGGCAGTAGTTATACGCTACCACCTGTATCACCTCTGCTCTATAATGAAGATGGAAGTTTAAATTGGGCCGGAAATACTTTTAACAATCCTTTAGCGGCCTTTAATGCCACTTATAGTAACGATACCAAGCTCTTTCAAACTAATATAAACGCTGATTACAAGCTTTACTCGGATATGAAATTTAAGATTAATGCAGGATTAAATTACACGGCAATAAATGAATTATCTCTACTTCCCAATACAGTCAATAATCCATCCCTTGCAAGCGGTGCTTCCAGTGCAACTTCACAATCAAGAAAAAAAGATCAGGATATATTTTCTTTCATTATTGAACCTCAATTAAACTGGTCAAAAAATTGGGGAAACCATAAAATTGATTTTTTGATAGGGGGAAGTTTTCAGAGAAATGTTAGGAATACTGATGAAATTACAGGAATAGGATTTGAAAGCAATCAGTTTATTACAAATGTTTCCGCTGCAAAAACGATAAGAATGGGCGACCAATCATCTATTGAATATAGATATGCCGCATTATTTGGTAGGTTAAATTATCAGTATAAAAATCGTTATATCCTGAATGTTACTGGTAGACGTGATGGGAGCAGTCGTTTTGGACCTAATAACAGATTTGCAAATTTTGGAGCGTTGGGAGCCGCATGGATCTTTACAAAGGAAAATTTTCTAAAGGATTCTAAATGGTTATCTTTTGGTAAGATTCGCGGTAGCTATGGTTCGACAGGAAGTGATAATATCGGGGATTTTCAATTTTTGGATAATTATAATGTTTCCTCAACATTAATATACAATGGAATTACCGGACTGTTACCTGCCAGACTATTTAATCCCAATTACAGTTGGGAAAAAACAAGAAAGTTTGAAACTGCAATTGAACTAGGTTTTTTGGACAACCGTATTACTACTAATTTAGCATATTATCGTAATAGATCTTCAAATCAATTGGTTGGCTACCAACTATCTGCCGTAACTGGATTTCCAAGTGTGACAGCAAATCTGGACGCTACAGTGCAGAATACCGGACTGGAATTTGAAATAAATGCAAGACCAGTTTCAACTAAGAACTTTAATTGGGAAACTAATCTTAATATAACATTCCCTAAAAATAAACTGTTATCATTTCCAGGTCTAGCCGGTTCACCTTATGCAAGTCAATATTCCATTGGCTCTTCAACGCAGATTGTTAAGCTATATCAATTGGAAGGTATTAATCCGCAGACAGGACTTTATCAGTTCACTGATTTTAATGGAGACGGCAAAATATCTTCTCCAGATGACCGTCAGGTTATTGAAGATCTTCAAATTAAATTTTTTGGTGGCATAAATAACAGTATTCGATATAAAAATTGGGATTTATATTTTTTATTTCAATTCGTCAAAAAGAAAAACTATAACCAAAATTCAATTATGCCTCTTCCGGGTACAATGGTTAACCAACCTGTGGAAGTACTGGATGTTTGGTCTGCCGAAAATCCTAACGGAACATATATGCCTTATAGTGCATCAAAAAATTTGCTCAATCATAATTTATTTAAAGGAAGTACTGCTGCTGTTTCAGATGCATCCTTTGTAAGATTAAAAAACCTAGAATTTGGTTATAATATACCGATGTCGTCAAGTCCTTTTAAAAGTGCTAAAATTTACTTTCAGGGCCAGAATTTAATAACATGGACTAAATTCTTTGGTGTTGATCCAGAGGCAATAATCTCAGGTTTTCTTCCTCCCTTAAGAACATACTCTTTCGGACTACAGTTAAATTTTTAATTTCTAATCTCATGAAAAATTTTAAATATTTATACACATGCATTCTCGCATCTTTCTCATTGTATTTTTCGATTTCGTGCGAAAAATTGATTGACGTTGATCTACCGAATAATCAGATTGCCAGCAACGAAGTATTTCAGGATCTTCAAACAGCTAACGCTGCATTATCGGCTTTATATGCCGATGTAATGTCAAATTCCCCGATTTCAGGAGTGAATCTTGATGCCGCCCTAGGCGTTTATACGGATGAACTGGATGAATTCAGTACAACGATTACTCCAACTAGGGAACTTTATCTAAACCAACAAACTGACACGAATCAAACCGTATACAATATCTGGGTTTCATCTTTTAAACATATTTATACAGCTAATGCTATTATTGAAGGTGTTGATAAATCTAACGGGATTTCAATGTCCGACAAAAAGTATTTGAAGGGAGAAGCTTTATTTATTAGAACGTTAATGTTTTTTTATTTGAACCAACTTTGGGGGGATATTCCATATCCTGAAACAACGGATTACACAATAAATCAGATTTTAAATAAAACACCTTCAAATGATGCATTGAAAAAAATGGTAGAAGATCTTCAACAGGTCCTGACACTATTGCAGGATGACTATCGAAATGCTGAACGGATATATGCCAATAAAATGACAGCAAGGCTTCTACTGGCAAAGATCTATATGGCACAGAAAAATTGGAATCAGGCAGAACAATTGTTAAAAGAAATTACCCAATCTTCGCTTTATCAAATAGAAACCGATATAACAAAAGTATTTCAAAAGTCAGGTAAACACATTCTTTGGCAATTAAAACCTATTAATAATGCTTCTCTGAAACAGGCTACCTTATACTATTTCTCAAATGCAAAGCCTAGTTCTTATGCGTTGAATATGAATCTCGTAAACTCCTTCAACTCTAATGACCTAAGAAAACAGCACTGGATGGCGTCAGTATCCTATAATGGATCAATATGGTATAGAGCTGAAAAATACAAAAATCGCGATAATACAAATGCTAATGAGTATTCTATCATATTCAGGGTGGAAGAAGCTTATCTTTTATTGTCAGAATCTTTGGCTCAGCAGAGTAAACTCACCGAAGGGCTTATTTATTTAAATTCGATAAGACAAAGGGCAGGTTTAGCGGCATTAACCAACTTAAGCCAAGCTGATCTCCTTAATGAAATCCTTTTGGAAGATAGACGTGAATTCTTTACTGAAACAGGACATAGGTTTCTTGATCTGAAGAGAATGGATAAACTCAATTTATTGTCAACTGCAAAGCCTAACTGGAAGGATTTTCATAAACTTTGGCCGATCCCCCAAAATGAAATTCTCCTCAATCTAAATCTCAAACCTCAGAATAATGGCTATTAAGATCAAATATTTACTGGTTTCCATAATTCTTAACGGCTTCATATTTATACCTGCTCAACAGCAGGGGGATACCTTAACCCAATGGAAGGCAAAATTTGCAACATTGGGCGGGGTTCCCAAGATTTCATCTGAAGGAACATGGATAGGAATCAATAAGCAGTATAAACTTGGTGGTGATTCGGCTTATGTTGTTAGCACAAAGGACAAGACAATACATAAAATTGTATCGACGGGAGTTTTGGACTTTCTTAATGAAGAAGGGGTTTTTGGGAGAAAAGCCGATCAATTACAGTTTCTGAACCTTAAGACTGGTAAAATATACCAATATAATAATGCCAGCAATTATTATCGGCTGGATAATTTAAATAGATATGCCATTTACTCCAGAGATAAGCACCTTATTTTTTATGATCTGACGGGCAATCAGCTACAGGAAATGGCAGACATTGATGGTCTTATGGCAACAGACTCAAAAAGTAAGCTATATGTTGTAAGGCAGAGTGAAGGAAAAGCCAAGATCCTTGAAACAACGGGTAAAAGACAAGAAATTGTATATTCAACAGAAAATCGAATATCAAAGATCGAACTTACGCCATCAGGCAAACAGCTACTCATTACAGAAGTTCAGATTCAGAAAGGACATAATCAATTGACTATACTCGATTCAGAACATGACTATAAAAAGGTAATTCAATTAAACGTTCCAAGCAAATCAGAATTAAGTTTGACGGAAATTCAAAATGGAAAGTACTTTCTCATCAATTCAAGGGTAAGATTCTCCGAAGAGCAGTCTTCCTTGGTTGACATATGGTATGGCAATGATCCATTTGTCAACCTACATAAAAGAATGTACGTAAATAACGAATACTGGTTATGGGATACGATAGCGAATAAACTGCAGTCATTAAAAATTCAGGAGAACCATGTACTTGAATCTTTAAATAATGCTCGATATTTTCTGACCTATCTACCTAGAAAAGATTACAATTTTAATACGTTTACGCCAGATATCAATGATGCCTATATATTTGATATATCAACAGAAAGTTTAACAGCAATCGGCAGCTTAAAACAAATACCTACTTTAACAAAAGGTTGGAGACCCGACTTTGTGGGAAATAGGTTTTTTTGTTCCAAGAATGGCAGGTTGTTCCTAGCGAGCAATGATGGTAAAAATTGGTCCTTGTTCAGTACTTCGGGCAAGAGAGAAGCCTTAATAGAAAAATTTGGTCTTGAAAAACCTGTTTTTACGGCAAACAGCAATCAAATTTATTTTGAAAGCAGTGACGACCTCTGGAAATATGACATCAATAGAAAGAAGTTGACCGCTTTGGGCATTGCAAAAGGAAAAAAAGTTGAAATTAAAAATCAAACTAACGAATTTGGTGAAAGTACATTAAATTCATTTTTACCGGAAGATTCCATATTGCTGGAAGTATATGATAATTATTCAAATAAAACTTTTTACAATATGTACCGCAAGGGAAAATGGAAAGAGGTTGTACCGGAAACAGAAAACAGGATTGACTCTGATCATCTACTTTTCAACAGAAATATGACATCCTTTTATACGTTGGAAAGAAATTTCAACCAGCCTCCTACATTGTATTCCTATGTCAATGGACATAAAAATAAATTGTTCAATGCCGGAATTAAGGATGTTGAAGCACAAAAGATCAAACAGAAAATTTATAATTTCAAAGCTGTTGGAAAAAATCTAAGGGGTATTTTATACTATCCAATAGACTATGATCCAAAGGGAAAATATCCAATGGTAGTCCATATCTATCAGGTACAACGGACTTTAAGCAATGATTATCTTTCTCCAAATAATGTATCACCTGTAGGATTCCAGATCAGGACTTTATTGGAACGAGGGTATTTTGTATATCTCCCCGATATAGAACAAGGCAAGGATGGCCCCGGCATGTCAGCTTTAGAATGCGTAAATAGCGCGCTGGATGCTTTATTGAAAAACCCTCTAATTGATCAGGATAGAATCGCGCTTTTAGGACATTCGTATGGTGGTTATGAAACCAATTTCATCGCCACACAATCGCAGCGCTTTAAGACATATGTATCAGGAGCAGGTTTCAGTGATCTGATCAGCAGTTACCATTCTTATAGTTATCAGTATGTTAAACCGTTTTATTTCTTTTATGAAACTGGGCAGTTCAAGATGGGAGACTCAGTGGCTGAAGATAAAGAAAAATATTTACTGAATAGTCCTATTTTAAATGTTGAAAATGTCAAATCACCAATTTTATTATGGGGAGGAAAGAAGGATGAAAACGTGCCATTGGACCAGGTTATGGAATTTTATATTGGTCTTAGACGTTATCAAAAACAGGTGATAGCCCTTTTATATAAAAATGGTAATCACGATTTTCTCCATCATCCTCTCGAGGAGAAAGACAGGGACGAAAAGATCTTAGAATGGTTCGATTATTTTCTGAAAGATATAAAAGATGTTCCATGGATCAATAAGCAAATAAAAAAGAAGGCGCCTTTTTAAGCGCCTTCTCTTCGAACTTATGGAGTAGTTCTGAATAGTTCTTGTGAACATTGTGTTTCACTATCCATAAACTCATGTAAACGCGAAGTACCGTCTCCATCCCAAGTACAAACAAATCCGCTTGTGGCATTACAATCTTGTTGTACCTGAACACATTTGTTATTCTCATCAATACGATAAGTCGGAATTACTTTAGAGGCTTTACTTGCCAAATTGGTAGCGAAAGCTGCGCCTGCACCCATTGCTACAATAAGTGCTGGCAATAATATTTTTTTCATATTAAGTGTTTATTGGTTTATGCCTAATCTTTTCAAGGTTTTCGGCAATCCCTTTTTTGGGTTCCTTATCAACAGGCTGCTCCCTGAGCGGCCTGTTTCGTTTTGAATTCACGTCAAAAGCACCATCCCGGATTTTATAACGAACAAGTTCATTTCCAATAAGGACGAAAAGGTTGTTGTCCTGAACGATCATTGCAGACATTGGTATATTATTTTTATGTCGAATGTAAAAACTACCAATATATTGCTGTTGATCAGTGCTGTATACATCAATTATGGAAGATGTTTTCCAGGATTTTGAGGGCTCATGTTTGCCTTTCAGGTTGGATTGATTAAATAATAAATTACCCGAAACCAGTGAACCTTTATTTACGCTAAAAGGCGGAGCACTCATTTTATTATTGCCATTGGATAAACGTACTACAGAAATTTTTGCACGGCTTGTTGTATCAATGGTATTTAGACGATTCAATATCTTGAAATTGTTATCCATCACAATGTACTGGTTGCGATAGACATAGGTGTAGACCAGTTTTCCGCTCTGACTATCAGAACTCAAAATTCCATCCACATCAAAAATTCCGTCAATCTGTTTTTCTAAAATATCCGGTTGCAATTCCAGTTTTTTATTTTTATCTAAATCCAGTGAGGCTAGAATATACCGTTTATCAGACCTCCGCTGAGTTCTAATGGCAAATCGCATTGAATCAAGTATGGCAAGCTGATTAAAATATGCATCACCAAAGCTTATTGTTTTTGCTAATGAGTCCTCCAACTTCCCTTGATAAATTACTGGTACAGAACCATCGTACATATAATAATATGGTTTACGGATTGTTAACTTTAAGTTTCGGAATACATGATTTTTATTGTCCAATTTTACCTTTATATCTGACATCCCTCTTAGTGCGGTGTCAATTTTTGTTATGAAAAGCGGTGCAGTTGTATTTCCCAAATAGATATTTCCATCCTCCAACCCAGCAAAGTAGTAAGAATTTACTCCCAGGTCATAAATCTGTTCTTTAACAAGTGGATGCGGTACAAATCGCCTTGTAAAATTATTCTCCTGCTTAATAATGTGTTCGGAACTTAAAAATAAGCATACAACAATTCCACAACTGACAATACTTATGGCAATAGATTTGGATATGGGTAAGATCAGTCGATTTTGTGGATTCTGTTTTCTTTCCCTGTAAAGAATTGCTGTAAAAATTAGTATCACGACCACGATATTAAAAATCAGGTGTTCAGTCCACCCTAATTTTTCTAATATTCCGCCGCATGAACACGGAACAAAATCACTATAATTTATTATCAGATAAATATAGATAGTAAAAGCTGTCATTAAACCCAAAGAGCCATATAACGCAAATAATTGATAATCTGGAACACAGACATAAACTGCCAACGCAAATTCAACTATAATTACGGCATAGGAAATAAATCCGGCATAGGCACTCAACAGTGGGGATTGCGCGAGTTGAACCTGGAAATTTTCAAAATCCAAAAGTTTACTCATAGCTGCATATACAAAAAGCAGCGCTATGAAATAAGCTACAATACTTGCATAGTCTTTTGCAAAATATTTTTTCATCACAATCGGTTTAATGATTATCTATAACCAAATTTCAAAAACCTTTCTTGAAAAAAAATATCTTGAATGAGCTAATGTATTTCAAATAAATGCTTTTTTATTATAAAAAATTCCTACTAATAGGAATTTAATTATCGATACTATAATATTTGTTTGAATCTGGGTAAGTCATCCAGCACGATTTTATAATGTTGATTATATATTCTGTAGAGGTTTAAATAATCTCCAAATTGATTATTATAAGCAATTTCCTTTTTGTTCATATCCGAAAAAAGAATATCACGGTTTGCCCCGATCATCTTTAGTTTGATATAAAATTGATAAAAAGTATCCTCTAGATAAATCTTACAGTCTTTCTGGAACTTCTTATAATTACGATTAAATGATGTTACAAAGTCTTTTAACGAACTTCTTACCTTTGCATCATACAGATCAAGAAGCCTTCCAATATAATCAAGATCCTGCGCAATTATATCAATTAAAATTCTCGGTATTTCAAATTCATGAAGCAGAAATCTAATCGTTTTTCCATAGGAGTCAGTCGCTGCAATTCCTGTCAATAGGGCTAAATTATGGGTTTTAGGATATTGGGTGTGAATGGGAATAATGCGGTTTTTGACATCATCTTCGATTTCTTCAATAACAAAGGATAAACCAGATAAAATTTCATCTTCTTGTGCTTTATCGAAATCCTTTATTCTTCGTTCAATAAGGCAAGATTTTTTTACTAAATCCAAATCTTTGGGCAGAAATCCGGTTTTTTGAAAAAATTCAATGTAGTAATCCATGAGTTTATTCAACTGCAGTTGAATCACATCAATTTTGTTAGCGTGAAATGCAGGAGAGACCCAATGAAGTTTTGAAAACTCTTCAATCGCGTCCTTTAACGTACTTTCTACCAATGCTAATAAATAAGTGTTCATAATTATTGGCCAGTTAGTATAACAAATTTCTTATAGAAAAGAAAATCCAATATTTTACTAAGTAATGAAATAATTTTGATTTTCTAAGAAAAAAATAAAATTAATCTTTGTTATATTAACCCTTCAATATCCTAAGATTCCTTTTTTATCAAATGAGATAAAGATGGATCATTACTTATACGATCTAATTCCCGTTCAATAATTCCGTTAATGTCGGCTTTGATCTGTTTGTAATTCCCATCAATTACTTCTTGCATATTGTCATTACCATTTTCATCAATAAACTTGGTGATTTCGGGTATTTTTTGATATGATTTTGTCTCTGCTGCAACCTTTTTATTGTCCACGACAATCTGGGCATGAAATATTTTCTGATCAATGCGTTCATCGAAGTTGTCTGCAACTGATCCCACGAACATTCCTTGGGTTAAGGTGCTGATCTTCGACGCAGGAATTAAACTGTCAAGTTGTGTGGAAATGGATGTCGATTTGTCATTACGGTTTATTGTCATGCTTTGCCTTTTCTGCAAGACCTTTCCAAAACGATCAGAAAGAGTCTTTGCAGTCTCTCCAACAACCAGACCACTTACTATATTACCTACCAAGTTTTGTATCACTTTACTTTCTTTATCACCATAATCTCTGGTTAGCTGCGAGAAGTCCTGAATACCAAAGAGAGACGAAATTTTTAGGGATCTGGCGTAGGAAATGTAATCCAGTCCACGTATATATATTGTAGGTAACTCATCAATGATAATGGAACATTTAAGTTGATCCTTTTTAGAAATTAGTTTAATAATACGAGAATTATACAATCCTAAAGCAGCCGAATAAATATTTTGACGATCCGGGTTGTTGCCAACACATAGTATTTTTGGTTCCTTTGGATTATTGAGATCTAGAGTGAAGTCGTCGCCTGACATAACCCAGTATAATTGCGGGCTGATCATTCTTGATAAAGGAATTTTTGCGGAAGCAATTTGTCCCTGCAATTGGTCCTGGGCGCCGCCCTCCCAAGCATCCATAAAGGGAGAGATATAGTTTTCCAGTTCTGGATATGAAGTCAATATGGTAAATATATCCTCATACTTTTTGTTTAAAAGCTCTATAGCATGTGGGAAAGTACAATATCTGCCATTATCATAAATTTTCAGATACCAAATAATTGCAGCTAATAATATTATTGGTGAATCGACAAAAAATTCGCCCTGCTTAGTTATCCAGGACCTATTGAGGTTCAGCATAATTGTGTACGCAGACTCATATGCATCAGAGATGTCCGTCATAAATTTGGGATTGATTGGGTTACTTCTGTGACTTTCGCGGGGATTATCAAAATTGATTACATAGAACTTTGGTTTTACCTTGTAGCAGTGAGTATTCCTTAACAGGTGATTATATGCTATAGTTGAGAGATCTGGGAATTTAAAGTCATAGATATACATCGCAAAACCCTTCTCAATATGCTGTTTGATAAAATTATTGACGACGGCATATGATTTTCCCGATCCGGGGGTTCCCAGTACGATTGTCGCACGAAAAGGGTTAACAATGTTGATCCATCCATCATTCCATTTTCCTTTATAATAGAATTTAGTTGGTAAGTTTACCGAATATTCGTTCTCCATCAATTTGGTTTCCTGCATGAAGCTTTCATTTTCGCTATTAAAGACATCATCCATCAGATTGTTCTTTAAAAGCCGGCTTAGCCAAATACCACCTACCATCAATGAAATATATCCAATACTTGTCGTAAGAATGTATAAAAAGAAGCCTATGTCGGGAGAAAGTAATAGTAATGATGTGTTTAGAAAATAAAATACAAATCCTACTAATAAAATGGTATTAATTTTTGTCCAGGTAATTTTTTCATTTTTCACTCCTTTCGTTCCCAAGCAGCTTAATGCAAGAAGCAGGAATGCAAAAGCCTTCGTATAAAGAGTATGTGAAAATAAACCTGCCGTCCTTTGGAAGTTGCTTAAAATTCGGTTGACCACCTCTATGTTCCAGCCCTTGTCTGCAAATGCACTATAACAAAACCAATAAAAATGCATAAGTATCAGAACGATACTTACGGCCCTCATAAAAGCAATAATTTTTGCTAATCCTCTTAAATCATCATCTCCTTGCATATCTGAAAAATTAAATTTGCAAGTGAAATTATTGGGAATCTGTATCCGTTGATTAAATTGGCTTTTCAGGGAATTTTAAGGATTAATTTGGCATTATTAGTTATGTTTTTGACCGAAAACATATAATAAAAAAACTGCTATCAAACAGGTCTGTAGCAATTCTTTGGATTTTCAATAAGGTGATGTAGGATGCTTTTTATTAGAGATTATAAATTCAAGTTCTTTTTAATCCATTCACTAATAATAGCTTTGATATCGTTATAAAGATAATCATAGTCAGTACTATACGCAAAGTCATCCGTTAGATCATATTTTTTAAATATATCATCGCAGACATTCAGCATTTTTAGAGAAAATGGTCTTATCTCTTCATCAACAAAAAAGGTGTCGAATTCGTAGGTGACAACTTGAAAAATTGTATTGAACTTGGAAAAATATAGAGCTTCAAAAAGAATAGAATTTGCGATTCTCTCAGCTTCTTCTTCAGTATTTTTACCTTGAATAGCACCTTCATAAGCTTTAAAAGCCCAATTTGAACGTTGAGAAATAAATTTAGAATCGTAAGCCTTTTCAGGATAATTGGTGTATAGTAATTCTTGAAGGTTTGATCTAAAATACGAGAGGTTTTTAAGTAAAATATCCATATAATATAATTTTTAATGGATAAACTTAAAGAAGTAATATGATACCCTTCAAAATGTGGCAGTGATTGGTATTTTAAGGATAAATTTGTCTCAAAGGAAGCAATTTTTAATTTCTATTACCATTGGAAAAGATGCCTCTGACTTACCTCATGATCTGTTCGTTATATATGCATTGCGCACTGCATATATACAAACAGTTTGATTAGTTTTTGATTTTCCACTGTCCACCATTTTTAGGAGGTGGATCTTTATAGTCAATTTCTGCCGCATCAAATTCACCTGAATTCGATACTTGATTTAGACTATCCGCATTTCTGTTGGATAGTTTACTTATTGATTTTTCAAACTTAAAGTCCTGCTCTAAAGCCTGATCATCGTCCTGCTGTCTACAGGAGTGCATAAAAACAATTCCCGCTAAAATTGTAATTATTGATGAAATAATTGAGATAATCTTTTTCATAGTCATAATATTTAGAAGATTTATCCCCGGGGTTTTAATAGAATTCTGACTTCGAAATTATTGGACTTTTCTCGCTCTGAAAACCTTTGTATGGTGCGCTTCTAAAATAATTATGTTGTATTTCTAGAAAAATAACATTCGTAATTATTTATGTTTCTGGATGTTGACCTAGATATTGCTTCCATTTAATGTTTATTCAATAAAAGGTCATATTTGGGTGATTTTTTTTAATTTTATATGAAAGTCACCTAACCATGAAAGCCTTCCTTAAACTTTATATAATATGTTTTTCGTTTTTTTTCACGATGTCTTTGAAAGGACAGAATGATGAAGAGTTTAGTGAATACTATCTTCTGCGAAAAAATTATGAGGGACTTTCAGAAAATGATGAACATGCGCTTCAGTTTATAAAGCAGTATATAGCCAAAGCGAAAAGAGAAAAGAATTACGAACAATTAATTCAGGGGTATTTGGATGGTATTTTGTACTCATCACACCCAGAACAGAAATTAAAATTTGCGGATAGTACAATTTATGCCTCAAAACTCACTAAAAATAATGAAAAAATAAGCGCTGCATATTTGGAAAAGGGAGTTGTGTATTATTTCCAGTATAAGAAGTATAATCTCGCATTAGATGAATACATAAAGGCATATCAATACGCCAAAAATAGTACAGATTATTTTTATAACAATAGGCTAATCTATCTTATGGGTGTTGTCAACAGTTATATGGGAAATTATAATGAATCCCTGGAACAGTTTAGAACCACGAGTGAATTTTTTAAAAGTGAATCTAAAAAACCTCAACATCCAAACCTCATTTACAACAATTTAAGAGGTTATTTTAATTCTATCCATCAAATGGCAGTATGTTATAGAAATCTTGGACAGTTTAAGCGTTCGGATTCATTAATTGCTGTTGGTCTATTGCAGACATCAACGAGCAAAGAATATATGCAGGAATACAGTTATTTTTTGAAAGAAAAAGGAATTCAGCAATTCAGGAATAGAAAATATGAACAGGCAATCTCATCCCTAAATTCCTGCATGAAATCCATTTCAGCTGTCAATGATTTTGCTTGGTTAACGGTTTGTTATTCTTACATTGGTAAATCATATCTTGCCCTTGGAAAAGAAGATCAAGCTGCAACATATTTTAAGATGGTGGATTCCGTATTTCAAAGACATAACTTCATTTTACCAGAAGTAAGAAATAACTACGAATCTTTGATAAATTACTATAAGACCAAAAAAGATCTTCATAAAGAATATTTTTATACAAAGCAATTATTAAAAGCAGATATAGTCCTTAATAGGGATTTCAGATATCTTTCTTCTAAAATTCATAAAGAATATGATACCCCGTTATTGCGGGAAACAAAGCTTAGTTTAGAAAAGGAGATTTCCAAAAGTAAGTGGACAACTTTAATAATTATAATTTTGAGCTCTTCCGTGATATTGTTCATGATAATATGGCATCAATCTCAAAAGGATAAACTACTTAAAGCCTATTATCTTCTAGAACAGAAAATTTTAAATAAAGTTGAGGAACCAAAGCCTGAAGATTCTTCTCCCATAAATAATTCGGTTGACCCTTATATTCCCCAACAAATAATAAATGAGATATTAAAAAAACTGAAAAAATTTGAACAGAACAATGGTTTTATAGAAAAGGGCTTAACATCTAAAGACCTTGCAAAAAAGTTTGATACAAATTACAAATATCTCACAAGTATTATCAGAGAATCTAGGGGAATGAATTTCACCGATTACTTGGCTCACCTAAGAATAAATTATATTACAAACAAACTATATAATGATAGGAAATATCTGTCATATACCATTATAACTTTAGCCGAGGAATGTGGTATAGGGTCGCGTCAGAATTTTAATGAAAAGTTTCTAAAAATTAATGGTATTAAAGCCACAACCTTTATAAAAAAAAGACGGAAAGACTTAAATTTCGATGATGATCCAATAGTAGAAATTCCCCTATGATGCTTTTTAAAAGTATATTTTCAAAACGCTTTCAGTCCTTTATAAAAATTATGATTTTTAAAATTTAGAAATAATAGCTAATTTTATAAATTATAGCCACCTAAAGATGAAGAATGTTGAAAATATGGCCTATGAAATATTACTGCAGGGACTGCGGAATGGAGATCAATATGCCTTTCACCAAATCTTCCAAACATTTCACAAAGCAATAGTTTATTTTGCTTCTAAGCTTTTACCTGAATACAATTATTCTGAAGCTGAGGAAATTGTACAAGATGTTTTTGTCAAGCTTTATGAAAAGAGATCAACTTTTAATTCTTTTGAAAATATTAAAGCATTTCTATACATAGTAACAAAAAATGCGTGTCTGGACAAGATTGCTAAAGAAAAAGTTAGATCTAATCGCTTTGGTAGATACATTCAGGATTTTGAAGAATCAGAAGAAAGTATTCTTCAAAATATTATTGATGCTGAACTTATTAGCCAATTGGGAGCTGAAATTGATGCACTTCCTGAAAAGTGCAGGATTATAATGAGGCAGTTTTTAGATGAAGATAAAAATGCAAAGGAAATCGCAGATGATCTCGGCATAAGCGTAAGTACTGTCAATAATCAAAAATCCAGAGCCGTCTCTATCATAAAAAAACGGCTTGGAAATGCCGGAATCGCCCTTTTATTATTTTATTTATAAATTTTTCAATTTTCTTTAGAGAAACCTATACTATTTCCCGTTTCTATATTATAAACGCGGAATCATGGAAAGGAAAGATGTTTACATCAGTTTTGAAATAAGCAATATATTAAAAAAAATCGTTCAGGAAGAACCTTTGACTTTTAGTGATCATTCAACTTTAGAAACTTGGTTATTAAAGGATGAAGGGAATAAAATATATTTCAATAATTTAAAAAATGAAAATCTTGTCGCTGATTCCATAAAGAAACTTTATAATACTGATTCAAATGTTCAATTCAAACTGATTGAACAAAAAATCAGAAAGAAAAGAAAATTAATGCTGTTCCGAAAAATGAGCATTGCTGCTGGATTCATAGTCGTTTTCGGAACGTCAATTTGGTATTTAAACTATAAGTCGGGTACGCAAGAACCAACATTTAAAACCATAGAAAACGACATCTTACCGGGCTCAAATAAAGCTACTATAACTTTTGGGAATGGTAAAGCTATTAATCTGAAAGAAACGGAAGGCATTTTGGTAACTCCCAGCGGCCTAACCTATAGTGATGGGAGTTCTATAAATGATTCAGAATTCATCGGATCAGCAATACTGAAAACCCCGAGAGGTGGCCAATATAAAATTACCCTTGCAGATGGTTCTAAAGTTTGGCTAAACTCCAATTCGTCTTTAGAATATCCAGTAAAATTTTCAAACAATAATAGAGAAGTCCGATTAAATGGTGAAGCTTATTTTGAAGTTCATCATGACCCAAAACATCCATTTCTCGTCAACACAACTCTCCAAGAAGTTAAAGTTCTTGGAACAACCTTTAATATTCGTGCCTATGAGGACAAACAGTATACGACTCTCGTTCAGGGAAGCGTAGAAATTAAATCTAATGGCTCTACATTTACCAGAAAATTGAAGCCCAATGAACAGGCTATAATTGATCATTATAGCCTTTCCATTAAAAATGTCGATGCTCTTGATTTTATCGGCTGGAAGGAAGGGTTGATAAATTCGGGAAATATTTCTCTCGTGGAACTTTCAAAGGAAGTTGAACGTTGGTATGATGTAGACTTCAAATTTCCCCAAAATTTCAAAAATTCAGAGAGTGCAGATTTAAGCATTAACAAAAATGAAAATCTTTCCACTGTTCTAAAAGTAATAGATAAAACATACGGTGTAAAAACTGAGATTCACGGAAAGGAGGTGATCATCAGATAAGAACGTTTCATATGTGTTTATGCCCGTAGTTCGTAAGAATATACCGTCCCGAGGTCCAGTCGGGACGGCTGCGGGTTTTTAAAAGTTAAATAAAGCAAATTACTAACCCTAACTCAAATGTAATGAATAATACCATTATCGACAATGGTAAACCGATTTCTATTCCCCTATGGAAACGGAAAACCAATGAAAAACAATTAGAAAAAAGACAAGTCATGAAAAACCTAATATTTTTTATATTGATTATTTTTCTCGCTTGCACAAAACTTACTGCACAAAAAATAACATTGATCCAAAAAGATGCACCTTTCAGGACTGTTATTCGCCAGATTAACCAGCAATCGGGCTATTCTTTTTCAATAAATAGCAGGCATATGAAGATTGCTAAGGCTGTCACTATATCTGCAAAGGAAAAAGATCTAAAAGCGGTTCTAGATGAAATCTTCAATGACCAACCGTTCGATTATTCTATTGAAGGAAAAATTATAGTTTCTGTCGATAGGGGGAAGGAAACAGGTTCTAAAAACCCAATAGATAAAGATCAGACTCCCATAAGAGGAAAGGTTTCTAATGAACGGGGTGAACCGTTGTCCGGAGCTTCTCTTCGAGTAAAAGGAAGCAATGTAAACTTTATGACAGATGCAAATGGAATTGTTATGATCCCTGGTTCATTAAAGGACGAGGTACTTCAAGTTTCATTTATCGGTTATACACCAGTAGAAGTTCCTGTAATAAATTCAGGTAATATTATTATGCATCAAAACGATAATATTATTGGAATAGTAGATGTTGTTTCGACCGGATATCAAAACATACCTAAAGAACGAGCAACGGGCTCATTTGTCCAAATAGATAACCAATTATTAAACAGACGTGTTAGCACGAATATTTTAGACAGACTGGACGGTGTTACAAGTGGATTGATTTTTAATAAAATTTCAGGTCCAATAGGGTTAAATCCTCCGAATGAAAAATTAGGAATAAGCATAAGAGGAAGAGTTACAATTGATGATAAAGTTAGCGCTGATCCTCTGGTTGTACTTGACAATTTTCCCTATGAAGGAGATATTAATAATATAAATCCAAATGATATTGAAAGTATCACAGTACTTAAAGATGCTGCTGCAGCTTCGATCTGGGGTTCGAGATCTGGGAATGGTGTCATTGTAATCACTACCAAAAAAGGAAAATTTAATCAACCCTTAAAGATTGATTTTAATTCAAATTTAACCGTAGGGGCAAGGCCAAATTTAAAATATTCAAGAAATTTTCTTAAATCCTCTGAATTTATAGATGTCGAAACGTTTCTTTTTAATAAGGGGTATTATGATCCCAATTTAAACGACAACAATTACTATCCTGTAATATCACCAGTAGTTGAGCTTTTATCGAAACAAAGAAATGATCCTTCAAATGAGAATATTACTGACCAAATAAATAGATTGAGAAATGTGGATGTTCGCGACCAAACATCCGAATATTTTTATCGTCCCAGTATGAATCAACAATATTCATTGGGTTTTAGAGGAGGTTCGGAAAAATCTATTTATTCACTTTCTATAGGATATGACAAAAACCGTAATACCTTGTTTGGTTCTGGAAACAATAGGTTTACTATTAATTCAACAAATACATATCATCCCATTAAAAATTTGGAAATTACAGGTTCTGTATTATATACAAAGAGTGAGAATAAATTTGGATATCAATACACTTCTCCGTATCCATATATAAGTTTTGTTGATGATAATAAAAATCCGCTTGCGGTACCATATGGAAAAAGAGACAGTTATCTTGAAAATAGCCAAAGTTTAGGCTTTTTAGATTGGAAATATAGACCCATTCAAGAAAGAGACCTTTATGATACCAGTACTAAAACTGATAACATCCTTATAAGAGGCATTGTCCGGTATAATTTCACTGATTTCTTAAATGCTGAAATTCAATATCAGCATGAAAATGAATTCGGAAATAATCGTGGTTACAGAAGTCCCGAAAGTTATGAAGCGAGAAATTTCGTTAATATGTACAGCCAGCGATCTAGTGAGGGCTCATTTACATACCCCTTTCCAAAAGGAGGAATTCTCTATTTAACAGACAGAAAATTGTATTCCAATAACTTCAGAACACAGTTGAATTTCAATAAAGAATTTTCACAAAAACATTTAGTATCTGCAATTGCGGGAGCTGAGATAAGAGAAATAGTAAGTGAGAGTACTGATAAAGCGTTGTATGGCTACAATGATGAGTTTGGAACTTCTGTGACTAATTTAAATTATAATATTCCTTATCCAATGAACCCATCGGCACTTGGATCAACGGTTCTTCCGTCTCCTCTTGGGAAAATTATAGGTAATACAAATAGATATATATCTTATTATGCAAACGGCGCTTACACGTATTTAGGTAAATATACTTTTTCACTGAGTGGAAGAAAAGATGGTGCAAACATTTTTGGAGTGAAAACAAATGATAAAATGACACCACTTTGGTCAACTGGTGTTGCTTATGATATCAGCAAAGAATCGTTCTATAAATTTTCGTTAATACCTTATTTAAAACTAAGGGCATCATTTGGATATAATGGAAATGTATATAATGCCTCATCCTATTTGACGGCAACCTATGATGTCAGCCCAATTACTGGACTACCAATTGCCTACATCACGAGTGCCCCAAACGCAGAATTAAGATGGGAGAAAATTAGAAACAAAAATCTAGCTTTAGATTTTTCATCTAAAGGTAATCGCTTGAATGGTTCATTTGAAATTTATGAGAAGTTGGGTACTGATCTTATCGAGGATGCTTTGTTAGCACATTCAACCGGGTTTTCTTCTTACAAAGGAAATGCCGCAACTGTTAAGACAAAAGGTTTTGATATTAATTTAAACTCAGTAAATCTTAATGGTAATTTTAAATGGAATACGACTATACTATTAAGTTATAATAAAGATAAAGTAATATCTTATGACACAAAATATACTTCGCAATATCTAACAAGTTCAGGGCTTAATATTGATGGTCCTGGAAGATATGGTTTATATATCAAGGAAGGAAATAGTCTTTTCGGAGTATATAGTTTTAAAACAGCGGGACTTGATCCAACAAATGGAGATCCTCAGGGATATTTAAATGGTGTTATAAGTAAAGACTACCTCAATATAATTACAAGTTCGAATAATGAAGATATTGTATATCATGGTTCGTCAAGACCAAGAAATTTTGGGGCATTACGTAACACTTTCTCTTTTAAAGGAATCTCTTTATCCGCTAACGTTACATATAAATTTGGATATTACTTTCGCCGAAGGTCAACCTCATTAAACCTGTCAGACGTTGTAAATAGCGGATATGCCAATCAAGAATTTCAAGACCGATGGCAAAACCCAGGAGATGAAACGCGAACTACAGTTCCCTCAGTCTTATACGAATTCAACTATAATCGCAATATTTTTTATCAAAGCTCTGAATCTCTTGTTGAGAAAGGAGACCATATAAGATTACAGGATATTAGCCTTAGTTATGATTTTAATAAGGAATTACTTAGAAATCTTCCAATTTCCTCATTACAAATTTATAGTTATATAAATAATATTGGTATAGTGTGGCGAGCAAATAAGAAAGGAATTGATCCGGATGTTAGTGAATATAACCTTTCCGGTTATAATTCCTACCCAAATCCGACAACAGTATCATTTGGTATTAGGACAACATTAAAATAAATGCAGTTATGAAAAATATTATAATCTATGCAATATGTACATTTATCCTTGTTGGTTGTAAAAAGCAAGATGAATGGTTAGAGAAAAAATCAAATAAATCAGATATTATCCCATCTACCGTTGAAGATTTTCAGGCTTTACTAGATAATACTGATGTGATGAATACCAAATACCCTGCAATTGGATTAATTGGTGCTGACAATTCCTATATTTTAGATCAAACTGCCATCTCTGGTGGTACATTACAAGAAAGAAATGCATATAAGTGGTCAAGCGACATTTATGAGGGAGAGTTATTTGCTCCAGACTGGACTTATCCTTACCAAGTTATCGAATATTCTAATGTAGTACTTGATGGCATTGAAAAAATTAAAAATATTAATGATACTCGAATACCAGAAGTAAAAGGAACAGCATTATTTTTTAGAGCTTTTGCATATTATCAGTTAGCACAATTATATGCGAAACAATACAATGAAAGTACCGCAGATTCAGATCTAGGGCTTCCCCTTAAATTAAATTCCGATGTAAATGATTTGCCAAACCGTTCCACATTAAAAGAAACTTATGATAGAATTATTAATGATCTTATTGAAGCCGAATCTTTACTCCCTCTGCAAGTCAGTTACAAAACTCGGCCTACAAAATTAGCGGCAGAAAGCATGCTTTCAAAAGTATATTTTAATATGCAAAATTATACTAAGGCTAAAGAATTTGCAGATATTGTCCTTTCTAAAAATTCAGAACTTATTGATTTCAATACCTTAAGTACAACTGTGAATTTTCCATTTCCTACTGTTCGAGGTAATAATACTGAAATTATATTTTATGCACAAACTATTTCATATACTTTTAACAGTAGACAGGAATTATGTGTAATGAAAGATTTATTTGATACATATGAAAATGAAGATCTTCGTAAGGCAATTTTTTTCAAAAAAAATACCAATGGCGCAATTAACTTCGGTGGTAGATATACAGGAGCAGGCGCACTATTTTGTGGAATAGCTACAAACGAGATATTTTTGATTAGATCAGAATCATTGGCTAGATCGGGGAATTTTGTTGAAGCAATGAACGACTTAAACAAGCTTTTAAAAGAGAGGTGGAAAAAAGAAAATGGACGAAGTACATATTCAAATAAAACAGCTTCAAATCCTACTGAAGCTTTGTTATTAATAATTAATGAGCGCAGAAAAGAACTACCCTTTACTGCCAATTTAAGATGGGAAGATTTACGCCGTTTAAATATGGATGATAAATTTGCAAAAAAACTAACACGTAATATAGGCGTAAATATCTACACTCTAGAAGCCAATAGTCCAAGGTATGTATTCCCAATCCCTCCTGTAGAAATCAATTTTCATCCATTAACTCAAAATATTCGATAATGAAAATGATAGTCAAATTTATAATATTAGGCATTCTTTTGGTAAATTATGCTAATGCTCGAACTATTCAAACAAATTCGAAAGGCGGCAATAAAGTGGCATATTTAAGAATTATCATAAATGACTTAACTAAAAAAAATAATATCAAATTAGCTTATTGGGATAACGGATGGGGTGCTAATTCAGGTGTTAATAATAAAAATTTAACTTCCAACTCTGGAGAAAGAATAAAAATTGAATTTAAGAACAATGAATCATTTTTGTATGCTGATTTATCTGTAGAAAATGGGCAGACAATATTTAATAATTATATAATTGAACCTGGTGATGATTTAACTTTTAATATTGAAAGGAACATTATTACTGTTACCGGAAAGGGTAAAGAGAAATATGAACTCTTTTTTGATATCCAAAAAGATTTAAAAAAATTGTCCGTTCAAACTTTAGATTCGGTTCGAAAGTTAGAGAAAATATATGGTTATGAATACTTTGCTTTAAGAAAAACTGATATTACAAGCTATGAAAGAAGGTTTGATAATGCTTTTGTCTCATTAGAAAATTCTAAGTTGACGGCTTTAGGTGCATTGGAAAAATACCGAGATAAATTATCTAAATCAATTTATTCATTACTAAAGGCTAATATAACGTTCAAGTATAAAAATGACTACCAACAAGCTTATATCTTTTATACTTCCGAAGCTAATGCTCAAAATAAAGAATTTGCTGATTCTTGTATAAATAAACTAAAGAAGATTTACTCTGAAAATTTATTAAAATTCGACCAAAAATTTGACAGAGATATTCTTCTGTATTCCGACTATTACTACGATTTTATATTAACTGGTTTACGGAAAAAAGACTTCCCTCCACCTCAGGCAGTTGCATTTCTTAGAAAGGATTTTAGCGGACTATTTCAGGATAGGTTGTTAACCTCATATTTACTTGTTAAAAAATTACAATCTGACAAATATTCTGATATTATTATTGAAGTTACAAATTCAGTTAAAACACCTTACTGTATTGACTTATTAACAAAATATCGCGATAGTTCTTTGGCAGGAAGCTTAGCATATAATTTTTCTTTGCAGGATACTCTAGGAAACGTCGTAAAACAAAGTGATTTTTTAGGAAAAGTTTTGTTGATAGATTTTTATTTTACAGGCTGCACAAATTGCCGTATTCTTAACGATCAAATGACTGAAATATATAATATCTATAAAGATAATCCTAAAATAAAATTTATTAATATTAGTATCGACAAGAGTAAATATGAGTGGATTAAATCTGTGCGAAGTTTAGAATATTCGCATCGAGGAAGTTTAAACTTATATACTAACGGAAATGGTTCAGAAGAAAAACTTATTAGTCATTATAATATACGTGGATATCCAACAGTATTAATTATAGATAAGTTGGGAAAGATTGCAAGTTTAAATCCGCCTAGACCATATGATGAAAAAAATAGGATGAATTTAATTCAATTAATAAACTCACTTCTTTAAAATTTTAAGCCTAAGGTTTTACCAATAGATATCATCTTAGGCTTAAACTGTTCTTATTCCTATTCTTCAACCCATCTAGCATTTGTGTGATAAGGTTGGAAATTATTAGGATCGGTATTACTACCGGACGGATTGATTTTAGTGTAATCACAGGTTTGACTAGACTGAGTTACACAATCCCCCGAAGGTCTACTTGATTTTAATTGGTAAGTAGAACCAATTAGCACATATTCTCCAGCAGCTTTATTACTTGCAGTAAATGCGCTTCCAACGGCAAATACTACTGCCGCACCTAATAATAATTTAAAATTTTTCATAATAAAAAGTTTTTGATTTGTTGCTTACTCTGGTTGAAGGTTTTCAGCTTCCCCTTATTTTGGACCCAATAATTTTAATTCACTTATACTGATCTAAATTATTCTAGCGGGTTATAAAGTAAATGATTGGACGAATTTATCTTGTTTGCTGGATGGTAATTAACATAATCATAAAATATCAAAATAGCTCTTTAGTTGGAGTATGACTTTTAATTTTCCACTTCAAGATATAATGGAGATTATAGTGAAATAAATCGATTAATACGTAAATTTACAATCTGTTAGAAGTTTAAAATATCTTTATAATGGGAGTCAAAATCTAAGAACTCTAATAAAGAAAGAGATTAAATTAATAAATTCACTACAAAATTTAAGGTGCCATTAATGATAGCACCTTAAATATTCTTTAGTCCTCACCTTCAACCCATTGGGCATTTCTCGTATTAGGGGTGAAGTTATTTGGATCTGTATTACTGCCAGATGGATTAATTTTGGTATAATCACAAATTTGACTTGGCATTTCTCGGCATTCTCCGGCAGGTCGATTTGTTTTAAGCTCATAAGTATTAGGAGCGATTAAAACATATTCTCCTGCATAAGCTTTGTTGCTAGCAGTAAAAGCGCTTCCAACGGCAAATACTACTGCCGCACCTAATAATAATTTAAAATTTTTCATAATAAAAAGTTTTTGATTTGTTGCTTACTCTAGTTGAAGGTTTTCAGCTTCCCCTTATTTTGGACCCAATAATTTTAATTCATTTATACTGATCTAAATTATTGTAACTGGTTATAAAGTAAATGATCTGACAAGTTTTTCTTGTTTACTCGAATAGCGAGTGAAGTGATCACAACGAAAAAAAGGTTAAAAATTAAATGTTGTGGCCATGTTAGATTTTTTATGACGCCTCCACATGAACACGGCACATACTCAAAAACATGAAATAGAACTAGCGCTGTATAAATTGTAAATAAGCTCATCAAAAACAATGATGCATATAAACCTATCAATCTGGCTTTTTCAAATAATAGAGCAATTACAATTGAAATTTCAGTTATTGGTATTAACCACCTTAACAATGGTGTTAAGCTATTCGGAAAGGGCTGATTATTTAAATCATAAGTAAACCCCTTAAAATCAACAAATTTGCTTACACCAGTATAGAGGAACAAAATGACCAATAATACAACTACTATCTCCGTAAAAATTCTCTTTTTTTGCATGACAATGGTTTTTTAGCTTTTTCATTTCTCACAGTTGAAATTTAAAGGCTATTACCATTTTTTTTTCGATATAAATTTCAAACTGTCGTGAGAAATAATTCAAACAAATGTAGAGGGAGAAAACAACATGATGCAACATAATGATGTTACGATTCTAGAAAAACACCATAACTTTCCTTTATTCAAAGCAAAAATTCATATTGTAATAATTCTAGAATAATAACAAAAATGACGGTCTTTGGAAGCGCCATTCTTATAAATCACTTATTTTTTTTCTTTTTTTTATCAAATTCAAATGAAGTTTTACCATTTTCGTCAAGTATAATGTATGCATCAAACTTATTTCCTGATCTACTTTTCATGCCTTTCAAAAGTGATGTCCTTTTTTTGGTAATTAAGTTTTCCATTTCCTTATCACTTAGGGCAACCTCACAGACCTTCTTAAACTGAATCCATTCACAGTTCTTATCTGGACATTTTACTACATGTTCATTAAAGATTAAATTATGAGTTTTGCATTTTGGACATTTTAATTGCAATGTATTTGGTACAAACTCAGTAGATAGAAGTTCTGTGGTAATTTCTTTAGCATAGGCTTCCATTTCATTTTGAAATAGATTAGCATTTAACTCATTATTTTCTATCTTCTGAAGAGCAAGCTCCCATTGCGCAGTCATAGCGACATCGGCTATTTTCTTTTCTTTTACGAGTTCATAAACCTGAATTCCCTTTTTGGTTGGAACTAGATTTTTTTTCTCCCGGACAATATAATTTCGATCAAACAAAACTTCAATGATAGCTGCGCGAGTGGCTGGCGTTCCAATCCCAATATTATTAAGTGATTTACGCTCTTCTTCATTTTCAATTTGCTTCCCTGCATTTTCCATTGCCGATAGGAGACCTGCCTCAGTGTAAAGAACTGGCGGACGGGTCTTTTTTTCTAATATATTTGCCTCATTAACGCTGAGTGAATCACCCTCTTTTAATGTTGGTATATCCAATAATACCTCTTCATCATTGTCCTCATTTTTAAAGAGGTTTTGTATAGATCTCCATCCCGGATCAATCACACGGGCTCCTTTCAGAATAAATTCAAAGTGCAGTGATTCCAGCTTAACTTCAGTAATTTCTTTTGTACATTGGTAGCATATTGATTCAAGAAGCCTAATAGCAATCATATCATAGATAGCATTTTCCTTACTCGATAGGGCTGAAGGAATTTTATCTGTTATCAATAATGCATGATGATCTGTAACTTTAAGGTCATTCACAATTCTTTTATTGAATCGGCCCCATTTTACATTGTTTATCCGCTCTTTATAACCAACGCGATTCTCCAAAGCTCTGACTAGATCAGGGATCTCCGGCCAAATGTCATTAGATATATATTTACTGCCTGTTCGGGGATATGTAATGAATTTCTGCTCATATAAGCTTTGTGCAATTGATAAAGTCTCTTCGGCAGTAAGATCTAATTTCCTATTAGCTTCTTTTTGTAAAGAAGTTAAATCGAATAGTAGAGGTGGCTGTTCGTTTGAATTACGTTTATCGACTGAATTAACAATAGAACTTCCTAAACGCTCAATCGATTTTAATACTTCGGTAGCTTTTTCTTTATCATCCCATTTTTCCTTCGATATACTGGAGAAATAGAGTCCATCTTTTAAATATTTGAGTTCCAATTGCCAATAGGTTTCAATTTTAAAATTTTTATTGTCAATGTACCTCTTACAAATTAAGCTCAGAGTTGGTGTTTGCACTCTTCCTAGAGAATAAATTCCATTTCCAGCTTGTAAAGATAATGCCTGAGTTGAATTTATTCCCACAAGCCAATCCGCACGGCTTCTGGCTTGGGCAGCAAAAAATAATCCATCGAAATCGGTTCCTGGCTTTAGATTGGCAAAACCTTGGTCAATAGCTTTTTCTGTTAATGAGCTAATCCATAGTCGCTCAAAAGGTTTTTTACAATTCAAATAATTATAGATATATCTAAATATTAGTTCACCTTCTCTACCAGCGTCAGTTGCAACAATTATGCTGTCACATTGTTCAAAAATAGTTTCTATTATTTTTAATTGCCTAACTGCACTGGGATCGTCAAGATAACCTTTTTCTTTTTTGACTTTTCTTACTGTAAGTAAGAATGGATCTGGCAATATTGGTAAGTTGTCTTTTTGAAATCCGGTAATACCATATTCCGAAGGCATTCCCAAAGAAATTAAATGACCTATTGCCCAGGTAACGATATAGCCATTACCTTTTAAAAAACCTTCATTTTTTTCTGTTGCTCCCAAAAGTGCTGCAATTTCTCGCGCAACGCTTGGTTTTTCAGCTATTACTGCTTTCATATTAATTTATTTTAGGATACTCTTCGACCTCTTTTTTTAGGCGCATTGTTGGTTTCTTTTTGCGTGTTCTGCTGCCTTTTATTAGCAGGCGTACTTTGACCTGATTTTAATGGCTCCTTGATATTTTTAGTAGCTTCATTTGTTTTTCCATCGGAATTAACAGCGACCTGGGTTTTATGAGTTTCAGCTGTGGTTGCATTTTGTTTAAGTTTATTGGGGTTTTTAAAATTAAAATCCAATTCTCCTTTTTCTTTATTTAGCCATACATATCCCGGATATTCCTTCCCAGCACCATCCTTAAAATCGGTAATATATACTGTTTCACCCTTGCTAAGTTTATTATACTGGTCGAATGTAAATTCTTTCCTTCTAAAAGTTTTTGGTATTTCTGCAGATTGGTTTTGAGAGTTATCCTGTTTTTGAATTTTGGAATTTCCTTTATCAAATTGAAATTCAATATGACCTTTGAAAGCATTAAATTGGATTTCACCATTAAATAAAGTATCTCTTTTAGAAAGCATCCCTTCAAGATATACAGGCTTACCTTCCAATAAAAGATTTTTTTGATCGGGAGTAAGGGTCACTCCTTTGATAATATCATCAATACGCATCTTTTCAACCGGAAAAGAAACTAATTGATTTGTATCCTTATCTAGCGTTATCACATGGAAAGCCTTCGTATTATTATCTGTAATTAGTTCTACAGCTCTTCCCATATTTCCTCTTTCTAATAGGTTGGTTTTATCCTCTTCGGTAAATTCATGTCCTTGAAATTTTTTATCTAATTCAATTTCATTTTTTTTGGGAAGCATGTTAAATACCGCTAGACCATCCTTTCCCTGTTCAAGCCATAACTTAGCTTGGGTTTCAATTTCTTGATTTCCAACTTTTAACGATACTGTAAGCATGTCATTTGTTTTATAACCTTTTAAAAGAGAGTCCAAAAGATTGAATTTCTCAAATTCCTCGCGGCTGTATCCAAGATTTTCAAGGCTTTTCCAGTCGATTTTTTCAATGGAATAGTGATTACCATTACTATTTTCCGTTTTGTTTTGTTGTTTCGCCATAGTATTTTTATTATTGTTTTTACTCAAAATATCTTTTAGTCCTTCCAGAAGCTCTTTACCTTCAAGTTTTGCTGTATCAATAAATTGCTGCATTTTTTTCGCTATCATGACAGCAGTTTCAATAGGAACTTTAAAAAAATTGAAGCGTGTGGGATTGCCGATCTGACTAAAAAAATTCTTTAAAAAATTGGAAAGCATATCTTCATTTTTGTTGAGTTTCAAAAAAGAATTTTCTTTTCTTTTAGTTGGATCAACCGTTTCAAGCTCATCTTTTTCACCAGGTTTTTTGCCGGATTTTTTCTTTATTCCTTTAACCGCGAGAATTTTATTGGTTTCTGTATCATGGACAAGCAATGTATCTGTTAGATCATTTGCTTGATCAGATTTCTGATTTTTGGATTGATTAGTACTCATAACTCTAAATTTTTGTAAATCTCAGATCAAGGTATTTTATAAATCAATAGCAATAACTAAGTTGGAATTTTATGGTATTATTCGGCTTTCAATTTCCTCTTACGCTTAGTGGGAGTGTTAAAACTATCACGAATAAATTGGTGGACATCTGATAATTTGTAATAAAGCTTACCACTAATAGTGTAATAGAGTAATTTACCATCAGACCTGTATCTCTGTAATGAACGATTACTAATTTTTAGCATTTGAAGCAAATCCTGATTGTCTAGCAATTCTTCTCCATCAATTGCATTGTTAGTTTTCTTCATTTCTCTTACGCTCTCGGAAATCAAATCGAATCGATCCATGATTCTTTCCATCCAAGCAATAAATTCTAATCTGTCAATATTCATCTGTTTAAAATTTTTGTTCACAGACAAATTTCTTAGAGTAAAATAGCTCAGTAACCCAAGTTTAATCAAGAGCTGCCAAGAGAAATTGAAAATTTTTTTTTGTAATTTTTATTCTTCAGATGCTCCAATTCTCACGAATGAAAGGTTTCTATTTTGTTGGTTTATTAGGTCAACTTGGCATATCTTGGCATAACTTGGTAAAAAAAAGACAACCTATTGGCTGTCTTAATCAAATAATGTTATAGGTTCCTGCTCATGTATTCTTCTAAACTTACTTTAAGATGGTCAAGAAAAGCTGTTTTACTTCCGGACCTGACTTTCATTCGGTGGAAAGCATGGTGGAAATCGCCTAGTTCTATCTGGAAAAGTGTTTCAATTATGGTACTGATTTTTGATATTGCCAATCGACCATTGGATAAAGACCTGGCAGCATATAATGCATATATTAACTCTATTAGAGCGTTCTTAGAATCGGTCCAGAACATATCATCGTAATTGGTATATGTTAGCGATGGTGAATCATATTCATTGTCAGGGCTCAACCTATTTCTTATATAAGTATATAATAGTTCATCTGCAATGATATGAGCGACTTTATAGTCATAATATGTTGAAAAATTTGGATCGATTTCAAAGACAAAACTATTTAGTCCTTCTATTATATCAATATTTCCTAAAGCAAAATATTTCTTATCCAGATCTTTACGATCTGATTTTATATATCGATAAAAATCTGAATCTACAAAATGCTCCTGAAATTCTTTGTTTAATTTTTCAAGTTCATTTTCGAAATATATCTTATAAAGTTCACCAGCTTTTGTTGGACAAGATGTTTCAATTCTATATACCTTATTATAATAAATAAGCTTTCCTAGAAGTTGTGGTTTTACGTATTTAAAAAAATTGATCTCCTGATCTTTATCAATGAAACCTTTGTCTGATACAAGCTTTTTTGTTTCATTCAATAATTCTCGGAGAGAGGTCGCCATTTGATAGGCTTCTTTTATAACCTTTTCTTTAGTTAGCGTAATTTTGCATTCTTGAATTTCAATACGTTTTACTATTGTATCATAAATTGATTTTGTCATGGTAAAAATATATTTGAAAGGTTCTCATTATCAGGTCCAGTGATCAGCAGTCCTAAAAATATAATATTTTTCCCTTTGTGGCGATTTATTTAATTTATCAATTAATTATATATTATTTTGCTAATAACCTTTATTACATTTTTAAATTTTTATTGAAATATTTTATTCGTTCATAATTTGATTCATAAGCAATTTAAATTAATGTAAGGTGAAATTATTTGCTGTTTAATATTTGAGTGTGATTAGCAAATATTCGTTGTGTGATGTTTGATATAACAGGAACTAATTGACAAAATTTGTTCTAATAGGCGACTTACGTGCTAAGAGATAGATCTCCTTTATATATGGTCTAAACTATTGTAAATAAAAACCTTCCAAAATAAAGTTGGAAGGTTTAAAATGCTTGTATGATTTCTAATGCCATCTTTTTTTTGTTATTCTTTTTAAGATAGCATTACCATCACTACTTAATTCATTTAAGGATTTTTCTTTACCCTCTTGAATCCATTCTAATAGTTCCATTTTAGAAAAATGCAATCTATTTCCCTTTTTATAAAACGGTATTTCGCGTAGACAAACTTTAGAATATAATGTTGGTAATGATAATTTTAAAATTTTGCAAGCCTCTTTCGCATCAATAAATTCAAGTTCTGGCATTTCATTTTGGATACGATCCAATAAAATTTCTTCTAAACTTTCCAATCTTTCTTCAATTCTTCTAAGAATATTTGGTATTTGATCAAATGTATATTCCATTTTTTTTTTTCAAGTTAATAAGACCTTGAAAAACGTTCTTGATAATGACTTGATCTGTCGTAATTTGTCTTTTGAAGGTATTTATAGCTTACTAACTATTTCATAAAATCTCAAAATTACTAGATATTTAAATTATCTGTTGGAGGATCAATCTGGTCGATATTTACGATGTTCTTACCTATATCAAATAAATTAATTTTAATTTTTTCAGAGGCTTCTTTTTTTAAACTGTCAACTATTTTCGCATATATCTCTGTTGTTTTGATATCTTTATGTCCCAATAGTTTTGAAACTGTATATATAGATGTTCCAGCAGCTATTTGTAAGGTCGCAAAGGTATGTCTGAAACCGTGGAAGGTGAAATGTTTTTCTATACCAGCATTTGCCAACCACTTTTTCAACTCTGCTACTGTGTTATGATAATTTAATCCTTCAAATACTCTTGAATCAGAATTTCCTCTTGGACCTAACAATTTTATAGTTTGATCAGATACTGGATGATATTCTGCATTCTCTGTTTTTTCCTGATTATATACTATATAATAATTGCCTTCGGTTCCATGAATTTCACTCCATAATAGCTTTTCAACATCTGAATATCTGAAACCGGTCATAGCAGAGAAAAGTCCTGCCTTTTTTACTATTGGATTTCGACACTCAGAATTTGCCATTCTTTCTAATTCCTCCATGAATAAAAATGGACGATGAGTTTCCTGCGGTGCAATACTGTCAATTATTGAACCTAGGTCTGTGGGTAAAAAGCGCTTTTTAAAAGCCTCCTTTAATGTCAGCTTAAATCTTCCAAAATAAGCTACGGCAGTATTCTTTTTTATGGTTTTTCTGCGTCCCAATGCGGGGCATGTTAACAAATAATCTGCATATTCCTCACATAGCGTTTCATTCAATTCATTAAATGGAATTTCGGGCCCAACAAAAGTCTTAAAATATCTAACAGACATTACCCAGTTATAACAGTTGTTTCTTTTTTTAGCTTCAGCTTCAAAGAATTCAATAAAGTTTGATTTCATCTTTTCTTCAGAAATAAAATCAAACCTCTTGCTTTGTAATTCTATATGCCTTTGAGCTCTTACATATTCTCCTAAAGCTAAAGTTTCTTTATTGAACTTCCTTTCAGTTTCGTTTTTGGGACGATTATAGATATATAATTTTAGATAGTGTTTTCGTTCCATTTTTCCTGTTTCTGGATTATAAATGGGAGGCCATATGTCCAGAAATAAAGATTGTCTGCCTTTTGATATAGGTTTTTTCCTTAATGTTACTTTTGACATAATTTTGGATTTTTGAGTAATATTAAAAATTGATAGTGTAAGCCAGATTTTATGGCTCTCTTAGGGGAAATTTGGCGTCAGAATGCCAAATAAATTGGTGTTATCCTGAATAAATACCCAACTCAATCCTCTTTAAAATATGCTCAATTTTAACTCTTGGTACATATACAAATTTGCCCTTCTGAAATTTTGGGATATTATGTCTTTCTATAAGATTTTTTAAGGAAGTCGGAGAGATATTATACTCTTTTTGAATTTGACCCATTGTGAAGCAATCCTTTAAAGGTGTCCATTCAATCTTTTCCAAATCTTCTGTTGGATTTTGGATTACTTTTGGCTTGACTTCAAATAATGCATCAATATCTTTCTTTAATAGACGAATCTTTCTGATGGATAAATTAGCTGCAGGAATACTGCCATTTTTAACCATTCGATAGACTGTTCTCTTATCACATTTCAATAAAATAGAAGCTTCCTTGACTGTTAAGTAATCAAGGGTTTTGAGGGCAAAATAAGAGTTAGGATCTTCTTTAGGTTTTGATTGAGGTTTGGAAACTTCCTGAGTTGCTTCAGTCAATTTTTCTCTAAGTTCCCTAACATTAATCTTGTAAGCTCTGGAATTACAGGTTTTGCAACAGTATCTGGTTACTGTTGTTTGGGCAATAAATTCAAGTCCACAATGTTCGCAAATCTTCTTGATTTTCATAATATTTTATTTGTGGAAGAGATAATTTGGCTTAAGGTACATTATGGTACATTTAAGTACAATTAGGTACAATAAATTACCTTAAGTGACACTAACTCTCCCGAGTTAAAAAAAATAAAATATTATTGGTTTGAGGGACAACTGGGGGACAAAACTGAACAAAACTAACCAAACTTTGAAAAACTCATACAAAATCAATATTTTTGTAAATAGCTAATAATCAATCGTTTGGTTTGTTTTAGTTTGTTTTATTTGTCGTACTTATTTGCCAATACAGAATTTCGAGAAGATATTTCCCAGAATTTCGTCGTTTGTAACTTCTCCTGAGATGGTACCAAGGTGCTCCAGGGCATTTCTTAATTCATAGGCTAAAAGCTCCGTAGAAATACGGAAAGTAATAGCTTCTTTTACCTGATGCACCGCGTCCAACGACTTTCGTAAAGCCTCGAAGTGACGTTGGTTGGTAATCACCACATTGCTTTCTTCAGTTTTTAAATGCTCAACATACGATGATAATTCATTTTTTAAATCCTGAATATTTTGGTTTTCAACTGCCGAGATCTTAATAAAATCAAATTCGTGGCTGATTGCATTTCTGAAAATATCTTCTACGTTTTCGTATTTAGTAGGCGTTACTTCATCAATTTTTGTAGCACAAATGATAAGCTTTAAATCTTCTCTCAATAAAGATTGAATCATCTCAATATCTTCCGAAAAACTTTCAGTAGCAGCGTCTGCCAGATATACCAGAATATTGGCATTTTCTACCTTTTCTTTAGCTTTTTTTACCCCAATTGCTTCAATTTCATCCACTGTGTCACGGAGTCCGGCAGTATCGATAAGACGGAAAGCATTTCCTTTAATATGAAGAACTTCCTCAATTGTATCTCTGGTTGTTCCCGCAATATTGCTGACGATGGCTCTTTCTTCCTTCAATAAAGCATTGAGCAAGGTAGATTTTCCTGCATTAGGCTTTCCGATAATAGCAACAGCAGTACCATTTTTGATTGCATTTCCGTACTGGAAACTTTCAATAAGAGAATTTAATTTGATCTCAATTTTATCCAATAAACCACTTAATGCCGTCCTGTCTGCAAATTCCACATCTTCTTCTGCAAAATCCAATTCCAGTTCAATTAATGAAACAAAGTTCAGAAGATCTGTTCTTAAGAATGAAATTTCATTAGTAATTCCTCCTTTTAGCTGGTTGATAGCGACTTTTCTGGAAGCTTCATTTTCAGAAGCAATGACGTCGGCAATTGCTTCAGCCTGAGAAAGGTCAATTCTGCCATTGATAAATGCACGAAGGGTGAACTCTCCGGCTTTAGCCATTCTCGCACCGTTTTTAATCAGGGTTTCAAGAATACGTTTTCCAATATGTGGTGAGCCGTGAAAAGCTATTTCCACAGAGTTTTCTGTAGTGAAACTTTTCGGTGCCAGAAAAATTGAAAGCATTACTTCATCAATAGCCTCTTCACCATCCATAAAATATCCGTAATGAATCGTATGTGATTTCTGTTTTTCCAGCTTCTTTCCCGGAAAACTTTTCTGAACTATCGGTAAAGCGTCATTTCCTGACACTCTGATTATGCCTAATGCTCCTATTCCATTGGCTGTAGCCAGTGCACAAATGGTATCGTTATTCATGCTGCAAATTTAAGCTTTTTAATGCATATTTTGATAAAGGGCGGTCATACACTTTTTCTATAATTTTTATTTAAAAAGAAAAGAAATCGATTCCAATGTAAAGTTTCTGAAGATATACAAATGCTTAACGTTGTAGCAAGTAGTAGGTATGAATACCAAATTCATCCTGTCAAAAAATATTCTGGCCTTTTGGGTTAGATTAAATGATAATGTAATTTATTTTTAGAATTTTAAATAATATAAAATTACTTTTTAATAATTTCTAATTTTAATCGTATTATGCTGGTCGTTAGTTGTTTGTTCTGATTTGAACTTGAAAATAGATCTACATATTATGAAATAAAAACAAATTTCGGCACGAATTTATATTTGTTTATTACATCTTGAAAATGAGTTTGGTATGTTAATTGTTTATTAGGCCGTCAGCGATATCAAAAATTTAATTTTTTGATTTTATAATGTGAAAAATCTGTTAATTTAGTATAAAAGTCTATGAATAGTTTAAATTTTCTTAAAATCAATGAAAAAGTTATTTTTTTATTGATGATTGCTTTTTATGGCGTAATAAAAGCACAATGTATCCCCTATACGGGACAAGTGATGACCGCCGGTAATACCTATTGTTCGAACGGTAACCTTACTGTAGGAACAACTATTGATATTCCTTTTGGTGCTACTCTGATCATTCAGTCGGGGCAGCTGCAAACCGTAAATGTTGGAGTAAATGGTATACTTGATATTAATGACGGAGCAAGTGTTAGGTCTACAGGTTCTATTACGATTGGAACCTTCGGTACTCAGAAAAACTCTAAAATAAAATTAGGTACAAAATCATTTCTTTCATTAACGGGATCTGTTTCTCAGGGAGATCCTTCTTTTATGGGAGCATTTCCCGGAACTACATCAACCCTTGAAATGGGAACAAGCAGTGTAGTTGAAATATGCGGTACTTTCAGCCAGCAATCAACCACTTATCCGTTTGTAAATTATGTGGGAATTCCTACAGGAAAAGCATATTGTATTGCAAAAGCTGATGTAAGTGGTGGTGGACCGGGATCAGTTATTAGTAATGATAGTCAGATTGTAGCAATTGCGATGTCAACTGTTACTAATTTAGGACCCGGTAATGCTAGTTTCTGTGGCCCGAATGCGACTAAGTCTACTTGTCCGTCTTTATGGCCTGAAGGATTGTCTGAAGATAAATCCAGTTGTGGTAATGCACCGGTAATTATTGACGATATGGATGCTTTTTGTACAAAACCGGCAACAAGCGGAACGCCTGATGGTTTTACCAAGTTCGGGATTACGATACAGCAAAAAAGCAATGCTTGGCCTGAAAATATTCCTAACGGTTTTCTTGCTATGGAATCAAAAGACAAAGGATTTGTTATTACAAGAGTACAGCATGTAAGCCAGACGCCACAGCCTGGTGATGCAATTGCAGATCCTAAAGAAGGAATGCTTTTGTATGATCTTCAGGATAAATGTATAAAGCTTTATAACGGTACAGAGTGGAAATGTGTGCAAAGAAGCTGTAACGATTAATTTAATTAGTAAAGTAGTATGAAAAATATAAAAAACATAAGTATAGCAGTTGCATTGCTTATTTTTAATTCTTTCTTTGCTCAGGTGGCAATCGGAAAAGAAGTAGTAGACGGAAACAGTACGGTTTTAGACTTTAATAATGTATCAGGTAACACAAAAGGTGTAATCCTTCCGGCAACATCAGGTTTACCTACCGGAACATTGGTCAATGGAACTTTTGTCTTTGATCTAACTGATAATAAAGTAAAAGTGTATGAGAATGATGTATGGAAACCTTTGTCGGATGCAGGTAGCTCAAGCGCAGTTGTGGTAAATAATTCTGCTGAACTAGGGAAAGGTGTAATTATTGGAGCTTCATCCAGCACAGCGGATGGTGTTTTAGTATTAGAATCACAGGATAAAGCAATGATGCTCCCTAAAATAGCAACTCCACATCTCAATGTGAAAAATCCTTATCCTGGGATGATATGCTATGATACTACCAGTAAAACCCTGGCTATATTTGATGGTTCGGTCTGGAATTATTGGAAATAAATCTCATCTAAAATATCCGGAAAATATCCCGGAATACATTATAATTAAAACAGCTGTATAGAAAATGTATAGCTGTTTTTTTATGCATGAAAGATTGCTTGAATAGATGGTTTTAAGTGAAATAACAAGGTGTGGTATAGGTGTTATTAATTAAAATAACGAGAGATTACAAAAGGGGAATGTAATCTCTCGTGTTTAAACAAATAATAGGTGTTTAATATTCTAAGCTTATGTAAAATAAAAGTGGTGCTTTAATTTATTGTTTGTGTTGGATCTTAGAAATATTATTTCATCATAGTGTACATTGTGTTAATTAGGCCTCCTTTTTCGTTTGTGTTTTTATTACTATCTGTTTAAATTTTTTAAAATCTTACCCCTCTTAGTTTCATCATTTGTGTTGTCATTTGTGTTCTTAATACTTTTTACTAGATTATTTAAAGTGCTTTTTAAGAGGGGTGAAGATTTTATATGATCATCTTTTTTATCATTTAAAAAATTAGGTGTAAATCTTTAGTCGCTTGTTTTGGTTTAAATTTTATTGAGTTTATATTTTTAACATGACAAATATCTTCAATTAACGAGAAATCTTCCAAAAAAACACATACGACATAGCTACACTATGTGTACTTCATTATATTTAATTGTTTGTATTTCAGTTATTTGAATTTTGTTATTTGTTGTTTTTAATAAAAGTTTTATTGAAAAAAGATCGGGCTAAAATCCTGGATGTATAGATTTTATTTAGATGGTATTCGGTTCTTTTTTAATAAAAACAAGATTTTGTACGTAAAATTTATATTTTCTCATCAGAAGATAATGGGTAGTAATAAAGAAATATTTTTCTAAGAGTTTTTTTTAAAATTTTTTTCCTTTGTCTTTTTGGAATCGGGAACGAAAAAATCCTGCTGGTTTAACAGGATTATATATTGCTTAAGTGAAGAGTAATTGTTGGGAAAATTAAAAATTATAACGATGTGAAAAAGCTATAAAGATCAGTTTCTGAAGGAATGTTAAGTTTTTTTCTTAGCCTGCCTTTTTTAGTCTGGACAGAACGATGCTGAATAAAAGTATAATCTGCAATATTCTTGGATGAAAAGCCAAGCCAGATCATAGCACATAAAGATAATTCTGATTTCGTAAGCTGTGGATTGATTTTTAAAATGTTTTGAAATAAAAACGGATTTATTTCTTCGAACCTTTTAATGAATGTAAGGTCATTGTTTTTGGCCAGTTCTAATAGTTCTGTGAAATTTTCTTTTGAGATCTGATCTTTTGTAAATAATTCTTCTGTGTATGACTTTAATCTTGGATTATTTTGTTTACTTTTTCTCATGTAAAGTAATAACGAAGTTCCTAATATAAGAGCAATTGCACTCGCAAAAATGAAAATAGTATTAATATTCTGTTTTTCCTTCTGATCAATCAGTTCGGTAAGTGAGAGGTCTATCGCTTCAGTTCCTGAATTTTCCAAAGTTTTACTTAGCTGTTCAGCTTTGGCAGAATATTCTTTTTCCTTTTCCTTATTATTGAGTTTTTGATAAGTAAGAGCTGTTTGCTGATAAATACCTGGGAGTTTATTAATTCTTTTTGTTTTTATTAAGATTTCTGTTGATTTCTTGTAATATTCCAGAGCTTTTTCGTAATCTTTCCTTTCAAAAAGAAAATCGGCGTAGAGATAATATATAATCCCTTGTCTTGCGGTTCCGTATTCTGACCTCTTAAGGAGAGTCAGAGCCTTAGTAGTATAGAAATTAGCCGAATCAATATTAGGAGATTTTGACAGATAATAATTGCCTAGTATTGAAGAATTCAGTGCTGACGGATCTGTACTGAACCCTTTGTGAAGGTATATCAATGCAGAATCCTTATTGATAGAAAAGATAAAATCAGCCCTTTGCATGTACATATTCCCTAATAACCAATCCTTTTTTTCCAATTGTTTACCATAATAAATGGCTTTGGCATTATAGCTTAAAGCGGTGTTATCTAAACCTGTTACATAATTGAGTTGGCCATATTCATGATATAGTTTTGCGTATAGGAAATTATCATTAAGGCGATTGGCTATGCCACTGGCTGATTTCAGGTACTTCTGACTTATCTTGTATTTTCCCATTGTAGCATACATATTCGCCAGATTGATGTATCCCAATGCTTCTCCTTTTTGATATCCACTTTGTTTTGCGTGTTCAATGACTTCGTTATTTAGAGCTATAAGCTCGGTATCTTTTCCTTCAAGTCTTAGTCTTTCATTTTTCTGTAATAGCGCGTTGTCAAGCTCATTGATATCTGCTTTTTTATGGCAGCTAACAAAGAAAATTGTAGTGAAAAGTAGTAAAAGTATTTTGTGTTTTTGCAGTCGGATTTCATGTATGCAGTTCATTGATTTTTTTTGATTTTTGTAATCATTTACATAATGTCAATCTCAGGTTTGTTCTGAAGAATGCGTAATTATTCCGTTAGAGCAAAGCCTGTTATTACAGTTTGAACTTATTGAGAAACTGTATGCCGAATAAATTTTATACTTTTTGTACAGATAGGTCTACGAAAACCTGTCGACAATTGTTGAAAATTGTCTGAGTTAATAAATTTATTGCTCATCATTTTATTTGTTGTTTATTGGAACTTTTCAATATGCTGATCAATCAGCAGTACTAAAGTAGTGAAAATAACTAAAACTTCAATAATCTTTTGAAAAGCAATGAGATATTGTTATGAGAAAAATATTACACAATTTGAACACTTTCTTTAATACTATTCATAACAAAAATACTTTTTGTTTGACCAATTCCTTCAATTTCCGATAATTTATTGATAAAAAACTCATGAAAATCATCCATATTTGGGGCAAGAATTTTTAACATGAAATCAAAGTCTCCACTGATGTTGTAAAATTCTACCACCTCTTTTAATTTGCCTACTTCTTCAATGAATTTTCCGGCGGTTTTTTTGTTGTGAACGTTCAGAGCAATCATACAGATCACCATCATTCCTTTGTTCACTTTTTTGCGATCCACAACGGCTGTATACTCTTTAATGATTCCCAACTTTTCCATTCGTTTAATACGTTCGTGAGTAGGAGTAGGGCTCAGGTTGATTCTTGCTGAAATATCACGGACACTCATTTTAGCGTCTTTCTGAAGAAGTCTGAGAATTGAAAGGTCTTTATCGTCCGGGACGTAATTTTCTGCTGCCATTTGTTCTGTTTTTTAAATTAAATAGTGGTGAAACAGTTGTTTTGTTCTTTTTAAATATTTTAAATATCAATATCGTTCCAAATTTAAGACTAAATTTTCAAATACGTTCTGTTAATTTTAATTTTGCAGGAAATTTGAATATATGAGTACAAGGAAGAATGTAATATTAATTTTAGCATCGGTAGGAACTTTTGTAGAGGCGTTGGATATTGCCATTATTAATTTAACAATTCCTTCTATTCAGGAGCAGTTTAACATCGGGGCCGAGACCGTTCAATGGCTGCAAACCCTTTATGTATTGTTCTTTGGCGGTTTTCTGATTATTGGCGGAAAGCTTTCTGATCAGATAGGGCGAAAGAAGATTTTCTTATTGGGAGCACTTATTTTTATGTTAACATCACTCGGTGCAGGTCTGTCTGAAAGTTTTAATATATTAGCTATATTTCGCGCTTTACAAGGATTGGGAGCTGCTTTCGTTATGCCGGCTGCCTTATCCATTGTCACCAATACATTCAGAGAAGAACAGGAAAGGAATCGTGCTATTGGAGTCTTCAGTTCCTTTGCAGCAATTGGTTCCGGGAGTGGTCTTTCCGTAGGAGGGATCATCAGTACTTACTTAAGCTGGCATTGGGTTTTCCTGATTAATGTTCCTATTCTTCTGATAACCTTGGTGCTGTCTTACTATTATCTGCCAACAGATGAGAAAAATGAGACCGCTCAAAAAACGGATATTATTTCCGGAATTCTGATGGTCCTGGGACTTTTAAGCATGACCTACGGAACACATGAGCTGATTCATATTAAAGAACAGCCTTTTCTGGTAATAGGTTCACTGGTTGTAGCTATATTGCTTTTAATTACGGTATTCTATCGACTGAAATCAGTAGCTGAACCATTGTTTGATTTAAAATTATTTAAACATAAATCTCTGGTTGTCTCTAATGCGGCATTCTTTACATTGGGAGATTTCTTTATTGGATTCTTGTTCCTTATTTCTTTAATGCTTCAGAAAGATATGGGATACAGTGCTGCTTCAGCAGGATTAATGCTTGTGCCGTTCAGTATTGTATCTGCTTTGACAGCAAAATTTATTTTACCTCAAATATCAAAGCGGCTTAACTCTTCTCAAATGGGTGTTTTTGGCTGGTTGTTTATGCTGGCCGGAGGTTTGTTGTTGCTGGTCTCTGTGTATGCAGGGCATCCTTTGACGACTGTACTATTAGGAGCTGCATGTATATCAGGAGTTGGGATGACTTTCTGTTTTACAGCACTTTCGGTAATGGGAATTCAGGATGTTGAACCCGCAAATTACGGATTGGCATCAAGTTTGAGTTCTACAAGTTACTTTCTGGGAGCTGGGATCGGATTGTCATTTATGACTTTAATGAGCCAGGTCTTTCCTTCGGAATTTGCCGTAGGAAGCCTCAATCTGATTATTTTAATTGGCTACGCTCTTTTAGCACTTGGAATGTTATGCTATTTTATAGTAAAAAGCTTACAACTGAAACAAGCTGAAATCGCAGTTTCACAGTAAGCGGCCTTAAAATTACACAAACTATATGACGAAAGAATCGGTACTTAAGGTGTCGGTTCTTTTTTTGTTCTTGCTGTTTGCTCCTCCTTTACTACTTTTACAGTATGAAAATACAAGTCATTAGTGATCTTCACCGGGAGTTTGGCAGTACGGAATTATGTTTTGATAATTCAGATGTTGTTGTTTTGGCAGGAGATGTTAATCTGGGGACCAAAGGTGTGGAATGGATTAAATCTAAAATTCATAACAAGCCGGTAATTTACGTCTTAGGCAATCATGAATATTATAAAGGCTCTTATCCAAAAACACTTGACAGGATTAAAGAAGCAGCAAAGGGGTCAAATGTATTTGTGCTTGAAAACTCTTTTGTAGACCTTGATGGAACTCGTTTTCATGGAGCAACGTTGTGGACTGATTTTTCAATTTTTGGAAATCCTGTCGAATATGGAATGCTTTGTCAGCCTAAAATGAATGATTATAAAAAGATCAGACGAGATCCTTCTTATTCAAAAATGAGAACGATTGATACCTTTAAAATCCATCAGTATTCAAAATTATGGTTGAAAGAAAGCCTTGAAAATTCAAAAGGTTTTAACAATATTGTTGTAACCCATCACGCACCAAGTATTCAATCTGTACCGGAACATTACAAAGAAGATCCTTTGACTTCTGCGTATGCTTCTGATCTGGAGGATTTAATTACAGAACACCAACCTTTATATTGGATTCATGGCCACATCCATACACCATCCAGATATAAAATCGGAGATACTGAAGTTATTTGTAATCCTCATGGCTATATTGATGAAAAATATAACGGTTATGATAAGGAACTGATCATTGTGGTTTAACAATGTGAAAAAATTGTAAGATGATCATTTAGCATTTCAATTGACTACGTCATTTTTTAAGAGCGATATTTATTATTTTCGCCTAATATTCCATCCCAATGCCTCGAAAGAAAAATACAGAATCTACCGGATACATTTCTGAATTTACACTTGAAAAACTTTTTCAGGAAGTGCAAATTGATCTCAGGATTAAAGAATTTGTTGTAAAAACTCTTGATACAAGCAGTTATTCTATGAAACTTAACGTTCCGTACCGGTCAGAATATTTTTGTATGATTCTTGTGAAAAAAGGATATAATAAGTTCAGGGTTGATGATAAAAGATATATTATTTCAGAAGGTGATGTTTTATTCAGTCCAACATCAGAGACCTTTTGGATAGAAGAAGTATCAGAAGATTATGTGGCTAAATATATTTTCTTCTCAATTGATTTTATTTCTAATGCAGGCTTTAATTACAGATCGAGTGATGTCTTAAGGAGTCTTTCCGAAGACCCTGCCAGTGTAATCAGGAATGAACCGGATTTGTTTCGGAGAGTGGAATTTCACCTGGATGAACTTAAAATTTTAAACAATCCTGAAAACGATAATTATTATTTTAAGGAATTAATCTGGCATCACTTTTCACTTGTTATCTATGAGATTGATAATTATTTTAAAAAAATAGAAAAAGGAAATCCGATCACTTATCGGGAAGATGAACTCACAACAAGCTTTTTTATTTTGGTCCGTGAACACTTTAAGGAAGAGCATACTATACAGTTCTATGCAGATAAGCTTTGCATAAGTCGTAAATATCTCACTAAGGTAATCAATAAGACGATGTTTAAGTCACCAAGAGATATTGTTCACCAGGTATTAGGAGTTGAAGCAAGACTATTGCTTAAGAATTCCAATGCCAATGTAAACGAAGTGGCGACCCAGCTTGGTTTTTCAGATCAGGCGTCTTTCAGTAAATTTTTTAAGAAACAAGCCGGAATTTCTCCATTGGCTTATAAAAGGGCTGATTTGTATTAAAATCTCATTTAATCCCTTTCTCATTATTTAAATTTTTTTATAAATCTAAATGATCAAGAAGGATCTTATCTGTCTAAGATCAAAATGACTTTTATCAGGTTTTAAAAAAATGAGGAGTCTTTTTGACAAAACAAGGGGTTTTTCGAATAATTCTATTGAATTTTTTTCGTCCGAATTTTGTGCGGTAAAATTTAAATGGAATATTGTTATGCAAAGGTTTTTTATTCAGAAATCAACCCTAATTTTCCTCTCGCTTGTCGTCCTGGCAGGGTGTAGGAAAAATAATCAAAATCAATCTTATCAGCAGCAGGCACCGGAACTTCCTGTAGAAACAGTGAAGCAGGGAGATGCCTCTGTTTCCAGAGAATATGCGGCTGCAGTTGAGGGCGTTTCCAATGTGGAAATCAGACCTCAGGTAACAGGATATTTAAGCAAAATTTTTGTTGATGAAGGAGATTACGTGAGAGCCGGACAGTCTTTATTTAAGATTGAAGATCAGGTGTTTCGTGAACAGCTCAAAATTGCTCAGGCAGCTCTGATTACAGCACAAGCCAATCTTTCAACCTCTAAAATTGATCTGGACAGAAAAAAGGAGCTTTTTAAAAATAAAATGGTTTCGGATATCCAGGTGAAAGAGGCAGAAGCTGCTTATAATGCTGCAAGAGGGGCTGTAAGTTCGTCAACATCTTCCATCCAATCAGCGAAAATCAACCTGAACTTTTCAACGATTAAAGCGCCGGTAAGTGGATTTATCGGAAGATTCAATTATCGTCTGGGAAGTTTGATGACTCCGGGAAATCAGCTGCCTATTACATTGCTGTCTGATATTCATCAGGTGTATACCTATTTCAGCATGAGTGAAAATGATTTTAATAATTTTCAGAAACAACAGGTAGGAAGTAGTGTTCAGGAAGTAATCAACAATACTCCGGCTGTATCTCTATTGCTTTCCGGTGGTGAAAAATATACTGAAGCCGGGAAAATTGATGCAGTGGAAGGACAGTTTAATAAAACCACCGGATCTATTACTTTAAGAGCAAAATTCAACAATCCTAACAACTTTTTGAGAAGTGGAAACACAGGGAAAATTGTAATGAATCAGTTTTACAGTAATGTTATTCTGCTTCCGATTGCCTCAACCAGAACAATCCAGGATAAGGTTTTTGTCTTTACCATCAAAAATGGGAAAGCAGTAATGTTGCCGGTTGAAGTCAACGGAAAGGCAGGTGATCAATTCATTGTATCCAACGGGCTTAAGGCCGGTGATCAGTACATTACTACCGGCTTCGACAGATTACAGCCGGGAACTCCTGTGGTAGCACAAAAGAAGAATGCTCAACAGAAAAAATCGTAAGAAGAAATCATGTTAAAGAAAATTATAAAAAGACCTGTACTGGCAACGGTTATTTCCGTGTTGCTTGTTATTCTGGGGATAGTCGGTATGGTGAGCCTGCCGATCACAAAGTTTCCGGATATTGCGCCACCTACCGTTATGGTAACTGCGGTATACCCGGGAGCAAATGCTGAAACGATTGCAAGATCGGTGGCACCTCCTTTGGAAAACGCCATCAATGGAGTGGAAAATATGGATTATATAACGTCGAATGCCAGTAACGACGGAACGTTAAGTATTACCGTTATTTTTAAATTGGGTACAGATCCCGATCAGGCAGCTATCAACGTTCAGAACAGGGTTGCCCAGGTGACCAATCAGCTTCCCGCAGAGGTTATTCAGGCAGGGATTACCACGGTAAAGAGACAGAACAGTATGATTGCTATGGTATCACTGACCAGTAAAGATGGTAAGATGGGTGATCTTTTCCTGGAAAATTATGCGAAAATTAATATTGTACCGGAACTGAAAAGAGTGAAGGGAGTAGGAGACGCGATGGTGTACGGAAATAAAGATTATTCAATGCGTATCTGGCTTGATCCAAATAAACTGGCCTCCTATAATCTGACCCCGGCAGAAGTTTCACGGGCGATTCAGACCCAAAACCTGGAGGCAGCTCCCGGAAGATTCGGAGAAAGAAGTAAGGAGGTAATGGAATATGTACTTCGCTACAAAGGAAAATTCACGGAACCTGAGCAATATGAAAATATTACCATAAAAGCTTTAAGTGATGGTTCTGTTTTAAAACTAAAAGATATTGCCAAAGTTGAATTTGGGGCATATAGTTATACTGTTTCCTCCAATTTTAACAAAAAACCTTCAGTAACGATGGCAATGTTCCAGATGGCAGGATCGAATGCCAATGAGGTGCAAATCGCCCTGCAGGAAAGAATGAAAGAACTGGAGAAGTCTTTCCCGGAAGGAATGAGCTATGAGATTCCGTATGCTACAAAAGAAGCATTGGATCAGTCGATCGAACAGGTAATTCATACTTTGATAGAAGCATTTATCCTGGTATTTATCGTCGTGTATATTTTCTTACAGGATCTACGTTCTACTTTGATTCCGGCGATTGCAGTTCCCGTGTCTATTGTAGGAACATTCTTCTTTATAAAGATTTTTGGATTCTCAATTAATATCCTGACATTATTTGCCCTGGTACTGGCTATTGGTATTGTTGTGGATGATGCCATTGTAGTCGTAGAGGCAGTTCATGCTAAAATGGAACATAAAAAACTGAATCCGAGGGCTGCCACGATGTCGGCTATGAGTGAGATTACAGGGGCTATTGTTTCCATTACCTTAATTATGTCTGCGGTATTCGTTCCGGTAGCATTTATGAGTGGTTCTACAGGATTGTTTTATCAGCAGTTTGCTTTGACATTGGCTATCGCAATTGTTATTTCTGCGATCAATGCATTGACTTTAAGCCCTGCATTATGTGCTTTATTTTTAAAACAACATCATGGAGGGACTCACGAAAAAATGAATTTTAAAGACCGCTTCTTTGCAGGCTTTAATGCAAGTTTTAATAAACTGACATTCCGTTATGGAAAAGCAATATTATTTCTTTTAAAGAAAAAATGGATTGCACTGATCATCGTTGTAGCATTCGGAGGATTGTTTGCGTGGATGTCGATGACTACTCCTAAAGGATTTATTCCCGATGAAGACCAGAGTTTTATCATCGTGACAGCTAATCTGGCTCCCGGAGCTTCTAAGGACAGAACTTCAAAAGTAGTTTCGGACACGGAAGATCTTTTGATGAAAAACCCTGCGGTAGAAAAGGTTATTTCAGTTGATGGGCTTAATTTATTCAGTGGGTCGATGTCATCGTCAGCAGCTTCTATTTTCGTTAAATTAAAAAAAGGAGGCGAGAGAGGGGCTGTTAATAATATCAATGACATTATTGGACAGACTCAGGGAATGCTTTCTAAGGATAAAAGGGCTAATTTCCTTGTGATTAATACTCCAACAGTGGATGGTTTCGGAAATACCAGTGGGATGGAACTTGTGGTTCAGGATCGTACCAATGGGGAACTTCAAAATTTAGGAAATATTACCTATGGAATGATGGGAGCTTTGATGCAGAGGCCTGAAGTAGCGGTAGCTTTTACCACTTTCGATGTGAGCTATCCTCAGTTTGAAGTACTGGTAGATGAGGTGAAGGCTGCGCAGCTTGGAGTCAATGTTTCAGATGTGCTAGGGGTGATGCAGGGATATTATGGAAGTATTCAGGCATCGGATTTCAACAGATTCGGAAAGTATTACAGAGTATTGGTACAATCTTCTCCGGAGACCAGACAGGATAAAGAATCCCTGAACGGAGTTTTTGTGAAAAATAATACGGGCGGAATGGTTCCTGTAAATACATTGGTAAGTTTAAAACAGGTGACGGGAGCTGAAGTGGTAGCTCGTTTTAATCTCTTTAATTCATCCAATTTAACGGTAATGCCGGCTCCGGGATACAGTACAGGTCAGGCTATGGCGGCTGTTGAAGAAGTAAGCAAACAGGTACTTCCTCCGGGATATACTTATGATTACAAGGGAATGAGCCGTGAAGAAGCTGGCTCCGGTTCCCAATCCGTAATGATTTTCGGATTGTGTATTGTGTTTGTGTTCTTCCTTTTATCTGCACAGTATGAAAGTTATATCCTTCCATTTGCAGTGCTTATTGCTATTCCGGTTGGTTTATCGGGTGTTTTTGTTGGAATTACGTTCGCTGATCTTTCGAATAATATTTATGTTCAGATTGCCATGGTAATGTTGATCGGGCTTTTAGCGAAGAATGGTATTTTGATTGTGGAATTTGCTATTCAGAGACGCCGCGCGGGGAAAAGTATTACGGCGTCGGCTGTTGAAGGAGCAAAGGCCCGTCTGCGTCCTATTTTGATGACTTCATTAGCGTTTATTACGGGATTGCTTCCTCTTCTATTTGTAGTAGGACCCTCAGCATTAGGAAATCATTCTATTGGGTACGCTGCCATTTCGGGGATGCTTTTCGGAACGATCTTAGGAATTTTTGTGGTTCCTGTTCTCTTTGTAGTATTCCAGTTTTTACATGAAAGAATCAACGGAAGAGTAGTGACGGATGCGGATTGGGAATATTAATTCAAATGATTTTAAAAATGAAATTTAAAAATATAGCATATATCGCACTCATTTCAGGAACCGCCGTTTCATGTGGGGTTCAGAAATATGAACAACCGGTAGTCAAAATGCCTGAAAACTTCAGAAACGACAGTGTTGTTGCGGAAAAGAATGAAAACATTGCTAAAATCAGTTATAGAGATTTTTTCAAAGATCCTGTTTTGGTTGGACTGATTGACAAAGCAATGGTGCAGAACAATAATCTTTTGGTAGCGATAAAACAAATAGAGTTTGCTTCTCTGGCATACGATCAAAGTAAATGGGGAAATGTACCGATACTCAGTGCTGGTGCTAACGCAAATATCACTCGTTCTTCGGACAATAGTATGGGCGGAATGTCGGCAGCGCAGTTTGGCGGGAAAAAATATACTGAAAACTATACTGCTTCTGTCAATCTATCATGGGAAGCAGATATCTGGGGGAAAATTAAGGGTCGGAAAGAGCAGGCTCTGGTAGAATATCTTAAGACTAAGGAAGCGGCCAATGCTGTAAAGACACAGGTTGTTGCAGCAGTAGTACAGGGGTATTATAATTTATTGATGCTGGATACTCAGCTGGAAATTACAAAATCCAATCTCGTCTATGCGGATAATACCTTGAAATTTCTTGCCAAACAACAGGAACTTGGGCTGACAACAGCTTTAGCTGTGCAGCAACAGGAAATCGTGAAAGATCAGATCTTAAAATCTGTTCCGGCTATTGAGAGTTCTGTAGCCACACAGGAAAATGCTTTGAGCGTATTGACAGGTTCGATGCCGGGAAAAATTGAAAGAAGTGCCGGTTTGAATAATGTACAATCTCCGGATAAAATTTCAGCCGGAATTCCCGTGGAACTATTGAGCTACAGACCGGATATAAGAACTGCCGAACTGGACGTAAGGAAAAGTGCAGCGGCAATTCATGTGGCAAAAGTAAGCATGTACCCTTCGTTGAATATTACGGCGCAGGGTGGTGTGAATGCCTTTCAGTTGAGCCAATGGTTTAATATTCCGGGATCCTTGTTCGGGATGGTAGCTGGAGCTATTGCCCAGCCTATTTTGAACGGCAAACAATTGAAAACACAGTATGAACAGTCAAAAGTATTGGCGGATCAGGCTGAAATCGGCTTTAAGCAGTCTGTTTTAAAAGCAGTGGGAGAGGTTTCTGATGCATTGGTACAAATTCAAAAGCTGGAAGAGCAGCAAAAGATTGCTGAAGGACTGGCGATGAAATCCGGTGAAGCAGTAAAGAAGGCAGATTTGTTATTTAAATATAATTCAGCTACTTATGTTGAGGTGATCATTGCGCAAACCAATAAACTTCAGGCAGAGCTGGATCTGGCTTCCCTGAAAACTCAGCGCCTGAATGCAATAACAGCTCTTTATCGATCTGTAGGCGGAGGATGGCAATAAAGTAAAATTGAACCTGCTTCGTCTATCATGATACAGCAGGTTTTTAATCTATACTATTATGAAAACAAATATACAGGAGGGTGTTATTCTTATTCCGGATTTCAGCGGATTTACGGAATTTGTGTTTAATACAAAATTATACACAGGAGAGTATATTGTAAGGGAATTGCTCTCTACATTGATTGACATGAATGATCGCTATTTTGAAATTTCAGAGATTGAAGGAGACGCCATTTTGTTCTATCGCTATGATGAGCAGCCGTCTTATCAGAATATTTCAGGGATACTCAAAAAAATGCGAAATGCCTTCAACAAGAAAATAGAAGAACTCAGTAAGAGTCTGAGTACAACTATTGATCTGTCTCTGAAGTTTATCGTTCATTACGGTACATTTTCACAATATAATATTGGGAATTTCAGAAAATTATACGGAAAAACAATAGTGGAAGCCCATCAGCTCCTTAAAAACGGGTTGGCGGAACAGCCTTCTTATGCTTTATACACCAATTCTTTCCTTGAAAACAGTAAAAAACAAGAAGCAGCTTTTCCTGAAGAAGGTTTTCATCAGGAGGAAGTAGGTGCCATTCACTATTTTGAAAATATAAACTAGCATATTTTTTAATATTAATCCTTGTAAATTTGCTTTTGCTAGGTGCCCGGGTGAGATCCGGGCATTTTTGTTGATTAATAATTAAGTTTATTACAATTTTTATTATGAATTTTTCAATTATAAGGAAAATGCTATTTTTTGATAATTTGGCAAATTGAAAATTATTTCGAATTTATTATATTGATATATTATTACTTTTTTTTAATTATAATTGTTTTTTATTTAAAATTAATCATGGTTATGTCGTTGGAAATTAAATATTTATTTCGTTTTTTTTATTTTTCGATGTAACAAATACAGTATGTGAATGGTCTTATAGGATAAACTATAATCTCACATGAAAATAATTTTATTTCCAATCGCGGTATTAATGGGCACTTGCACTTTTGCTCAAACCAAGGCTGTGAAAGATACTGTAAAAGCAGAGGCGAAAGAAATTGAAGGAGTTACTCTTGTCGCCAGAAAACCAACCGTTGAATCTAAAGTAGACAGAACCGTTTTTAATGTTTCCAATAGTTCTATAGTAGCAGGAAATACGACCTGGGATGTCCTTAGAATGACCCCATTGGTAAGCATCAATAATAATGATGATGTAAAAGCGGAGGGACAAAACGTTACGGTATATATCAATGACAGAAAATCAGTTTTTACAGGGAAGGAATTAAAAGAATATCTTAAGACTATTCCTGCTGATAACCTTATGAAGATTGAGGTCATTACCAGTCCGTCTTCCCGATATGAAACTTCAGGATCTGTGATTAATATTGTCCTTAAAAAGAGAGATGATGAAGGAATGAAGGGAAGTATTTCTTTGAATAACAGACAAAGTACCAAAAACTCTCAATACACGAATTTTAACCTGAATTATCATAAAAAAAAGTTTACCCAAACCTTTATAGGAAGTTATAATAGCGGAAATTATGTCCAGAAGACAGAGACCTGGGACAATCGGTTTGAAAACAATAAACTTACCCAATTCAGTCTGGAAAATATAATGAGAAATGAGAGTCCTTCACTTTCCTCTACTTCAGAATTTGCAATCAACGACAAAAATAATATCGGATTTGTGCTGGAGTATTCACAGAACAGAAATTTATCTTTGGCCGAATCTGACGGAAGGATTTCATTGAATGGGAACCCTGGTGATTCTTTTCATCAGATGCAAAATACCTGGGGTTTCAGCCGTAACTTAGGGACGAATGCCTTTTACAAATACTATGATAAGGAAAAAAATAAAATTTTAGATATTAATTTAGGAACCAATTATTCCAGCAATAACAATGATAATTTAATTGACAAGGAAATAACAGATAAGCAGGGAGTAAAAACAGCGCAGCAGCTGGGATTTATCAGTACGAATGAGATGCGTAATTATTACCTGAAAATAGATTATACACAACCTTTAGGTAAATCGGGAGGTACTATAGAAGTGGGCGGAAAGACCGAGCTTAATAATCACGTGATTCCTAATAATTTGTATGGATCCAGTATCAACGATCCCAACTCGGAATATTTTAATCTTTCTAAAAATGACAGATTCCACTATAAAGATAATCTGAGCTCTTTGTATGCCAATTACAGTAAAACATTTTTCAAAAAACTGGAAACAAGAATAGGAATAAGATATGAATATATTGATTTCAAAGTTGGGCAGGATGTAGCAGGAACAGAGAGAAAGGAATCGTATGGAACTTTTTTACCCAATCTATTGCTGAAATATACTTTTTCGGATAAATATGATGTGAGTTTTACCTATAACCGAAGCATATGGAGACCTTGGTATTCTGAATTTAATCCATTCCTGATGCCGGAAATCAATGGAACATATTCCAGAGGAAATTTATATTTAAATCCGAATCCTAACGATCGTCTTTATCTAAAATTCGGAATTCTGAAAAAGTACTTTATCTCTGCAAGATATATGCATACCAATCAGGATTACTGGACAACCTATGTTACTGAAAATGGAAGAACTGTTTCCTTGCCCGGAAACTTCGATGGAAAGGTGGAAAAATACTATCTTTTTGCCAATACCAATCAGAATTTTCTGAAAAACAAGCTGAATGTCAATGTCGGATTTGGATGGTACTACATCAATAATAAAGATTTTAATGAAAAAAATAAATTGGGAGGTAAGAACTATATCAGTTATTGGGGAGGTTCTGCCAATTTATCATACACCAATCTTTTCAACAAAAATATCAACCTGAGTGCCTGGATGGAGATTGCGAATCAAAACAATGGAAATTCATATGCGAACAATACCAACGTTTTCCATAATATTTCAGTCACCAAAATATTCCCAAAAACTCAAATGGAGCTGAGTATGCAGCTGATGAATATCTTTAAAAGACCTTCAGGTGATAATACGACTTATAGTCCGGATGGTACGTTTAGAGAGTATTCGAAATGGGATTGGTACGGGGTAGCACTTACGTTCGTAAAACGCTTTGGAAATCAGAAAGTAAAAGAAAATACTAAAACCGATGTCGAGAAAAATGCCGGCGGAGGAAAATAAAGCTAAATTTGTTAAATGTGTGGGCGGATCTTCTTTGGGAGTCCGCTTTTTTATTTTTAATAGTCTCTCGCAGATCTGTCAAATTTGAAGAGATCAAAAAAAATCTGCAAAATCTGCTCAATCTGCGAGCGAAAATAAAATACATTCACAATTTTACTTTGATGCAAAGGTTCGGTTTCCAGACTATTTGTTGTAAAGTGAGTAAAATTTGCGTTTTAATTTTACCCTCACGCAGATTTAGCAAATTGAGCAGATCAAAAAAAAACTGTGTAATCTCCGAGATCCGCGAGCGAAATAAATAAAATCAGATTAAATAAAATGGATAAGCAAAAGAAAAACAGATCCCAATCAGGAACCTGTTTTTTATCTCTATATTGAAACTTCCAGATATTGATCGTTTTGAACACATTCTCAACTTTCAACTCTCAATTTTATTGAAGCGTAAACTTCACTTTCGTTTTGATCGCATCAGAAGAATTACCGATTAAAGCCTCAAAATCTCCAGGTTCAGCTACCCAGTCATGTTTATCCGCGTCAAAATAACTCAGTGCCGTTTTATCAATAGTGAATGTTACTTCTTTTTGTTCTCCGGGATTTAAAAATACTTTTTCAAAACCTTTCAATTCTTTTGAAGGGCGGGGAACTGAGGATTTTAAATCACTGATGTAAAGCTGTGCAACCTCCGCTCCTGCTTTTTTACCTGTGTTTTTAACACTTACGGTAAAGGTAATGGTGCCATTTTGAGAGACTGCTGTTTTGTCGGCTTTTGCTTTTCCGAATTCAAAAGTTGTATAGCTCAATCCATGTCCAAAACTGAATAATGGTTTGATGTTTTTAGTATCATGCCAACGATATCCTACGAAGATTCCTTCATTATATGTAATATTGATCGGGTTTTTCTGATCTTTTCCTTTTCCTGCAGCAAACTCATCCTTTTGACCAGGATATTCTCCAAGCTGATGCGCAGAATTATCTTCCAGCTTAACAGGGAAGGTAAACGGAAGTTTTCCGGAAGGGTTAGCATCACCGGCGAGGACAGACGCGATCGAATTTCCTGCTTCAGAACCAAGATACCAGCTCTGGATAACTGTCGGAACTTCTTTGATCCATGGCATCGCGACAGCATTTCCTGAAACCAAAACTACAGCCAGGTTTTTATTAGCTTTTGCCAACGCAGAAATTACGTTATCCTGATTATAAGGAAGTCCGTAGCTCTTTCTGTCATTTCCTTCACTATCCTGAAAATCTGCTTTATTCAAACCTCCTACGAAAATGACGTAGTCTGATTTTTTGGCTAATTCCACCGCTTCATTCAATAATTCAGTCTCAGAACGGCTGTCTTTCAGATCTTGTCCGGATTTTACGCCGTTGTATTCACCGCCGGTATCTCCTACATAACCTCGGGCATATTGTACATCGGCCTGTTTTCCGAATCTGGATTTGATTCCGTCTAGTGGAAGGGTTTCGTATTTTACCTTTAGTGAAGAAGATCCGCCACCAACAGTCATTACTTTAATGGCATTTTCGCCAATAACAGCAATTCTTTTAGCTTTATTAAGATCAATTGGAAGAACATTTCCTTGGTTTTTTAATAAGACCATTCCTTCTTCTCCAATTTCTTTTGCCACTGCTTTATGATCTTCAGAAGCGATATTTCCGAAAGGTTTGTTTCGGTTCATTGTTGTTCTGTAAGCAAGACGAAGAAGTCTCGTAACTTTGTCATCAAGCTCAGTCGTTCCTACTTTTCCTGATTTAATTAAATCCAGATAAGGTTTTGCTAAAAAGTAATTGTCGTAAGCATTTTTAGTTCCTGCCGAAAGTCCGTTTGTCCAGGTACCAAATTCCAGATCCAACCCGTTATGAATAGCCTGTTCCGTATTGTTTACCGCACCCCAGTCTGATACTACCACGCCATTATACTTCCATTCCTTTTTCAGAATATCGTTTAAAAGGTATTGATTCTGGCTGGCATACTGGTTTTTATACATATCATATGCTCCCATGATTGTCCATGAATCACCTTCTGTTACTGCCGCTTTAAAAGGAGGAAGGTAAATTTCATACAAGGTTCTGTCATCTACATTCACGTTGCTTGTGTGACGGAACATTTCCTGGTTATTTAATGCAAAATGCTTTACAGAAGTAGCCACACCGTTTGATTGTACTCCTTTAATGTAAGGAACCACCATTTTTGAGGTCAGATAAGGATCTTCACCCATATATTCGAAATTTCTTCCGTTCAGGGGAGTTCTGTAAATGTTGACTCCGGGTCCCAGAAGAATATCTTTTTTTCTGTAACGTGCTTCTTCACCTAAAGCTTTACCGTAATTCCATGACATTTTTTTATTCCATGTCGCTGACAAAGCGGTGAGAGCAGGATAAGCGATAATAGAATCATTGGTCCATCCGGCCTGGTCCCATTCGTCCCACATCACTTCCGGACGTACCCCGTGAGGGCCGTCTGTTGTCCAGAATTCGGGAATTCCTAATCTCGGAACGCCCGGCGAACTAAATTTTGACTGTGCATGCAGCATAGCCACTTTTTCTTCCAGCGTCATCCGTGAAAGCGCATCCTGAATACGTTGTTCCACAGGCTTGGATTCATCTAAATAAACGGGTAGGGTAGTGTTCTGAGCCATATAAGAAACAGAAATAAGAGTGAATAAACTTACGATGGCGGTTTTCTTTAACATAATGCCTTTTTATTTGATTGAAACAAAAATAACGAAAATTTTCATTATTATCTCAAATTGAGAAAATAAAAATAACCCATAAAAAAACTGTCCACGCAGTTCGTTGACAGTAATTATTAATTAAAGGCGATTTTAGGCGATCGTAGTGAAAAAGCAGAATAGCAAATTATATGCTTCTTCAGATAAATTTTTTTTGTTGAGACTAAAATAAAAGAAAGTGGAAAATAGAACTGCCGTTGAAACAATTTTACTCTCAAACTCTCTCGCTAAAAACTACCAGCCTTTCACAGCTCCTCCTTTGAAAATTTCTTTTGCTTTTTTCTCTACTTCATCAGATTCATAAGCCTTCACAAAATTCTTGACTTTCTGGCTGTTTTTATTGTCCTGTCTTGCCACCACTACATTGACATATGGGGAATCTTTATCTTCTTTTAAAATACCTTGTTTTTCTGAATCTAAACCGGCCTGAGCCGCAAAATTGTTATTGATAATTCCCACCACAACATCTCTGTCATCAAGAACTCTTGGAATTTGTGCACCTTCAATCTCCATAATATTCAGCTGCTTTGGATTCTCTGTGATGTCTGTAACCTTGGGAAGAAGCCCAACACCATCTCTTAGTTTTAATAAACCGCTTTTCTGCAATAATAGTAATGAACGTCCTCCGTTTGTTGGATCATTAGGGATAACAACTGTATTGCCATTTTGCAACTGATTGATATTGCTGATTTTTTTTGAATAAGCAATAATAGGATAGACGAAAGTATTACCAACTACCGCAAGATTGTAGCCTCTTTGTTTTGATTGTTCCGTCAAATAAGGAACATGCTGAAAGGCATTGACATCAATATCACCGTTGGTTAAAGCTTCATTGGGAACGACATAATCATTGAAAGGAATGAGTTCCACGTCCAGATTGTATTTTTCCTTAGCTACTTTTTTGGCTACTTCAGCAATTTCCTGTTCCGGTCCGTAAGTGATTCCAACTCTGATGAAATTCGGATCATCTTTTCTCCCTGAACAAGCATTGAATAGAAGAAGTCCTGCTGTTAATAAACCTATGATCTTTATTTTTTTCATTCTTTTTTATTTATTATTAAGGGCAAAGAAGAGGTAAAACACTGAACGCTAAATCTTCTTATCTAAAACCTTCTAATTATCTGTGGTCAAAATGCTTGGAAAACCGGTCTCCGGCAAACTGGATGATAAATACCAGCAGAACAAGCAAAATAAGAACCGTATTCATAATAACAATATCATATCCGATATAACCGTACTGGTAACCGACCTGTCCTAATCCACCTGCTCCTACAGCTCCTCCCATTGCAGAGTAGCCCACTAAAGTAATTAATGTGATGGTTGCATTATTGATGAGAGAAGGAAGTGCCTCCGGAAGCAATACTTTTCTGATAATCTGGAAAGGTGATGCACCTAAAGCTCTGGCCGTTTCTATCAGTCCGTGAGGAACTTCAATAAGGCTGTTCTCTACCAATCTTGCGATAAACGGGGCTGCACCAACACTTAATGGAACAAGGGCTGCGTTCACTCCAATAGAGGTTCCTGCCAAAATTCTTGTAAAAGGAATCATCCATACAATTAAAATAATGAAGGGAATGGCACGGAAAATATTAACCATAACAGATAATATTCTATGGTATAACGTATTTTCCAGCAGTTGTCCTTTTCTGGTTAAAAATAACATAATTCCCACCGGAAGTCCTAGTACAAATCCAAAAAATCCTGAAACAAATGTCATATAAACCGTTTCCCAGGCTCCTTTTGCTAAAAGAGCAATTACCGTATCACTAAGCATATCCTTTTACTGTGTTTTGAATTTTATTTTGATTGAAATAATAGATAGCCTGCTGATTTTCTTCCGTTTTGCCCTGAAGCTGCAACAGCAGTTTTCCAAAATTGGAATTCCCAAAATACTCTACATCAGCTTTCAATAGTTTATATGGAATTTTATATTGGTTGTATAGGGCTGAAAGAATTTGTTCAACACTGATATTTTCGTTAAGTTCTATTTCGACCAGCGGAAACAAACCTTCTTTTGGTTCTTTCTGCAGTCTGTTACTGATTTCCTGTGGCAGGGTCATGACGTCTGAATTTATAAATTGTCGGATTACCGGATTTTCTTTATCCGAAATAATCTCACTTAAAGTTCCTTTTGCTAATAATTTTCCGTGGTCTATAACGGCAACGTGGTTGCAGACCGCTTTGATCACTTCCATTTCGTGGGTAATCAAAAGAATGGTAATGCCAAGCCTTTGATTGATGTCTCTCAACAACTGTAAGATAGACTGTGTGGTTACCGGGTCAAGGGCGCTGGTAGCTTCATCGCAGAGTAGAAGATGAGGATCATTGGCTAATGCCCTTGCGATTGCTACCCTTTGCTTCTGACCTCCGGACAGACTTTTGGGATAGTCGCTGGCTTTATCTTCAAGGCCTACGATTTTCAATAATTCATTTACTTTTTTATTGATTTGCTCTTTGCTGAGATGATCCAGTTCCAGAGGAAGTGCTATATTATCAAAAACGGTTCTTGAAGAAAGAAGATTGAAATGCTGGAAAATCATTCCTATTTTTTTACGCTCTTCGGCCAGTTGCTTTGAGCTTAATTGGGTAAAATCCTTTCCATTGATAATCACCTGTCCCTGATCCGGCTTTTCCAATAAATTTACCGTACGGATCAGAGTGCTTTTTCCTGCACCTGAAAATCCGATAATTCCTACAATATCTCCTTTATCTATAGTAAGGCTCACCTGATCCAGTGCTTTGAAAGACTGTTTTTTCTGGTGAAACGTTTTTGATATGTTTCTGATTTCTATCATTCTGATGTTTTACATTATTTTAGATAGGCTGATAGCGCTTGCCTGCCTTAAAAAATCTTCTTACTCTTCTTAATTTAACCTTTGACCGTTTTGAAAGTTTAAAGTACTTGGTAACATTCGTCAGCAATACTCCCAGCAAAATGATTGATAAACCATATAGCTGACCTCCGTTGATGCTTTGATTGGCAACAATCCAGCCTGCAATCACTGTAACAATAGGATTAATATAGGTATGGGTGCTTACCAGAGCAGCGGGTTTCACGGACAAGAGCCAAATGTACGACAAATAAGCGACTATAGATCCAAAGAAGATCAAAAACAGAACTCCCAACCATGCCGATAATGGGATCGCAGAAACTGAAAAACCAGTCCATTCTTTTCTTACAAAAGCGATGAAAAAAGAGGCTAATCCTGCTACAATAAGCTGTTGAGCAATATTCATAAAAGTAGAATGTGAGGCCGGATTTTTCTTAGAATATAAAGATCCCAGAACCCAGGCAACAGAACTTAATCCTAATACTATAAATGCAGTAATACGAAGATTTCCGTTCACCATTGAATGGGCTGCACTTGAGTGTACACTTCCTTTTAAAAAGAATACCAACCCTACAAATCCTATTGCCAATCCTATAGGTATGAATTTATCCGAGAAATAATATTTCCAGTTTTTTCTGTCAATTGCAATGAACCAAAACGGACCTGTTGCGATAGATATGGCAGCTTCTGAGGCCGTTACATATTGTTCTCCCCAGGCTACAAGCCCTGTTCCTCCCGTGAGGATAAGAACTCCGGTGATTGCATTTTTCTTCCAGTTGATCAGCGAATTTGCTTTTTCCCCTTTAGAAAGAAGATAGCTCATCATTAAAATTCCTGCAACCAGAAATCTTAATCCCGAAAGAATGAATGGCGGGAAACCTTTCAAGCCAAATGAAATAGCTAAAAACGTAATCCCCCATATTACATAGATGTTTGTAAAAGCCAATGGAATCAACCATTTGTTTTTAGAATTACTCATTTTTATTTTTTTAATGTTGTTTGTTTTTCAATAAAAAAGGCCCTACAACTTGGTAGGGCCTTTACAATATGTCATATAAAAGTAAGGTCACCCACAGCATTTCTGATACATAGGCATACAGGTAGCCATCATCATTTTTTTGATGCTGTGTTTTATTATTGAATTATTCTTTAATACTGCCTTCATTTTATTTTTTTTCCTGAATACGGTGCAAATATATAATATAATTTTTATTAGTCCACTAAAAAAGTAGGGAATTTGTATATTAATTTATTGTTAATGATTTAATTTGTTTAAATACAGTGTTTTATATTTTTATTCTGTGTGAAATGGAAGTAGTAAATTGAAGTTTATATAAAATTTTAATTCAATATGGATTGAAATGCATATTAAAACGTATTATAGAAAAGATAAAATAAGGTTAAATTTTTATGAATAATATAAATTCATTGATGCTTTTATGGAGGTAAAATCGGAATGATTTAATAAACGATTGTGATGAAATAGAAATATTGTAAGTGTTTGCAAATAAGTATGTTTGTGATTTTAAGTTTAACATTTAACAATATTTATGATTAGACATTGATGATTAGTCATTAAATTTGAAAAATCAATTTATTAATTTTAAAAACAGGTATTATGAAACGTTTTGAAAACAAAGTAGCTTTTATTACAGGTGGAAACTCAGGAATTGGTAAAGCCGTTGCAATACTGATGGCAAGAGAAGGAGCAAAAGTAATGATTGCCGATCTTAAAGAGAACAAAGAAACATTGGAAGAAGTTTTGAAAGAAGGAACAGAAGCCAGATTTATTGCTTGTGATGTATCCAAACATGAAGAAGTAGAAAAAGCAGTCGCAGAAACTGTGGCAGCCTTTGGTAGCCTGGATGTAGCTGTGAATAATGCGGGAATTGTAGATGCTTCTCCGATTCATGAGAAATCCGTGGAAGAATGGCAAAAAGTTATTAATATTAACCTGAGCGGTGTCTTTTACGGAATGAAATATCAGATTGCCCAGATGAGAAAGCAGGAAACGGGTGGTGCTGTGGTCAATATGGGATCCATTATGAGCCAGGTGGCAGAATTTGGAATTGGCGGTTATGCTTCTTCAAAACACGGGTTGGTAGGTCTTACTAAAGTAGCTGCTTTGGAAAACGGAACCAACAATATTCGTGTCAATGCCATTGGTCCTGGATATATCGAAACACCTTTATTGATGGACAACGCAGCTCAAAGTGCAGAGTACAGATCTTATATGGAATCAAAACATGCGATGAAAAGATTGGGAAAACCGGAAGAAATTGCAAAAGCTGTATTATTTTTGGCTTCTGAAGATGCGAGTTTCTGTACAGGAGCGTATCTTCCAGTGGATGGGGGTTACCTGATCCAGTAATTAAATAATAAAGAATGAAAAAAACAAAAACGGAAAAACTTCCACTTCGAAGAAAGTTGGGTATTACAATGGTTGAAACATATAATACCGTTTATGAAAGGTCTCAGGAGTTTTTTGCGACCTACGGGCTTACCTCTCAGCAGTATAATGTTCTTTCTATTTTGAACGATGCTGGAGGCCCTTTGTCGACTTCAGATATCCTGAAAAAAATGTTGGAGAAAAATGCCGGTGTTTCCAGGTTGGTTGATCGTCTGATCCTCAAAGAACTGGTGGAAAAGAACGTCAATAAGGGTGATAAACGGCTGATCGACGTGAAACTTACTGACAAGGGAGAATATTTGTATCAACAAGTTACCGCGAATTTATCAGGTGTTGACGAAGTTTACAATGCACTGGCAGATGAAGAAGTGGAAGTGTTGCTCCGTCTTTTAGAAAAAATGAAAAAATCATGATCTTTATCAAAACCGATAAAAAAGATATGAATTGAATAATTTTTTTGATTATTTCTGATGTTTTTTTTGATTCGAAAAAAATAATTTTGTTTTTCATACCTACTAAAGTTGTTTTGCAGGAATAGATGTTGCTGATTTTTTGATCGAAATGATCTTAGGTTATAATAAGTTCTTAATATTTTTTTATATGCACATAGTCAGTTCGTTTAAAAATAAGCCAATCCAACATTCTACTGGTATATCTGATTTTTCAGATATTATTTTAACCCAATATTTCGAAAAAGAAAGGTTGGAAAAAGAGGATATGACAGACGACTATTTTTCCTTATTTCTGATCAGGAAAGGGTGGGGAACGCATCAGATCAACGGGCAGATTAAATCCGTTCAACACAAACAATTACACTTTGTTTTTCCGGGACAAGAAAGCAAATGGGATTTCCGTGGTGGTGATGAAGTTGAGATTGAACAGATACAAATTCCGGAGAAAATATTTGAGACTTTTGGAAGCTACCTTAAATATCCATTCTCGCACTATATGAAAATGGGTGAGATCAGTTTGTCAGAAGAAAGTTTCGCGAAATTTAATTATGAATTTGCTCATATGGGAACCGATCTCAGAAGCCAACAGGAAGAAAAGTTGATGGTAGAATTCAGGCTTAAAGTGATCATGCTGATGCTAAGCCGTGAAGTCTACAGGATACATTATGAAAAAAGAATGGATTCGGCTTGCCTACTTTCAAGATTTATTACTCTCGTTTTTGAACATTTCAGGGAGCAGAGATCCGTCAGTTTTTATGCAGATAAACTGGCTGTCACAACCAACTATCTGAATATTCTCTGCAGCAAACATCTCGGAAAAACAGCAACAGGGATTATAAGCCGTGAGCTCTTGTCGGAAATCAAACAATATCTGGCTGCTTCTAACCTCTCAATAAAAGAGCTGTCCATATTGATGAACTTTAGTTCGGTCAGTAGTTTTTATGCCTTTTTTAAAAAATATACAGGGATGACACCCAAAGATTTTCAAAGTAAATATGCAGGAACCGTCTTACATGCAGTCCCCGAAGACCTGTAATTTTAAAAACTAAAATTTCCATTATTATCTCTAATTCTGAAAAAATGTTCCTATCCTGCATAAGATAGGATGAGGCTACTGTAGGCTGAAGTAAAATAGCCAATGCTATTAAATTAAACTAACAAACAATATAAAAATGTATTTCTGAATGAATGAGAAAAAAAATCCGGTTCAAAAGTTCAAGGAGATCCAGGGCAGGTTAAAAATATACCATGATATTTTTTTTTATGAGCCAAAAGGTTTATGCCCTTTATATACTCCCGTCAGCCATGATTTTTTTTCATTACTACTATTTAAAGAGACAAAAGGAAAGCATAGTATTGATGGGAAGGAATATCCCGTTGAAGGTATGCAGCTTCATATGGTGTTTCCGGGACAAGTACGTTGGTGGGATTATGAAAGGCATGGTGAAATTTATAAATTATTTGTAAGTGGAGAGGTATTTGAGCGTCTGGAAGGATTGATGCAGCTACCGGTTTTTATGTATAAAGAAAAGCCCGTTATTAATCTGAATGAAGAGATTTTTGAAAAGCTTTTACATGAATTTAAAGATATCAGAGATGAGTTGAATAATCCGTCGCCGGTGATGAACGAAATTATTTATTCAAAAATGAAAATCATTGCCCGGTATATCTCTAACGAAGTTCAGAAAAATGCTGAGTACCTGAATATTTATGAAGATCATCCTGTGCTTTTTGACTTTATGACCTTGCTGAACCAAAATTTCAGACAGGAGAGATCAAAAAAGTATTACGCAGATCAATTGCGAATTAATGCCAATTATCTTAATATTCTCTGCAAAAAATATTTGGGCCACACAGCAACTGAAGTGATACAGAGCCAAACGTTGGAAAAAATAAAATATAAACTGATGATGACCAAGGATCCGTTAAAAGATATTGCGTTTGATTTTAATTTTCAAAATTATGGACATTTCTCGGGCTTTATAAAAAAACATACAGGATTGACTCCAAAAAAATTCCGGGAACTTTACAGCGTATCCGAAGGGAAAAATACTGATCAGTAAAAAATCAGTTTTTAAGAACTGTATATCGGAAACTAAATAGGAAAACAGGTTTTCTTAGTACCATTAATTGGAATAATAGAAATAACTTTTTCGATGATTTGGATACTGTTTGTCGTTTTCCGGATCAATAAATTTGTATGAGTTTGTGAATAGAAATAACTAAGATGAAAAATGTATAAACCTAAATGTATGAATACAATATCTCAATATTTTAAAACAATTTTTGTCTGCTCAATAGTCGCGGGTACAGGAAAATTCTACAGCCAGGTCGGAATTAACAATACCAATCCTCAGGCTACTTTTGATATTTCAGGTGCTCCTACTGATTCCGGAAAAATTGATGGGGTTATTGCTCCCAGAATTACCGGCACTCAGTTGAAAAGTAAAGATAATCTGTATACCGCAGCCCAGGATGGAACGATAGTCTATATTACACAACCTTTACTTCCTGCTGATACCAGTGCAAAGACTACCAATCTACTGGAAAAGGGATATTATAATTTTGATGCTTCCCGCGGAACAGATGGTGAGTGGATGAGGATGTTTCACAGGTATCCTGCCATTGCAGCAGGAGCAACTTCCGGAAGTGCCAATACAGGAAATGCAATGACTTTGACTTCCGCCAACTCATCGAATGGGACGGCAACCATGATTTCCAAAAGTTTCACTCTCGACAAACCCGCATTGGTTATGTTTACATTTTCTGTTCCTATTACCAATGTTACATTAGCAAATGGAACAGGACTAAGCGGTGGAAGCTCAAAACTTCTGGCGACCAATGTATTCTTAACCGGTCCGGGATATAATAATTATTTAATTGTAAGATCAGGAAGTTCAATTGTCAACGCCAATACAGGAGCTTATACCAATAGCGGATATCAGGTGAACGGTACAAGGTCATTGGTTTTGCAACCGGGAACCTATACTGCCAACCTTAACCCACTTGTTTTTGCACAGGATGCCTCCGGGGTAAGAGCTGTCTTCGGAGATAACAGCTATGCAGATACTGTATTTGATATCGTGGCATTACCAATGCCTTAGTTATTCAACTTTTTTAATGTGAATTAAGAAGACTCAACGAAAGTTGGGTCTTTTTGTATTTATTATGATAGATCAATGCAGGCGGTTTTTATCTTCTGTAATTTCGGAGTATAATTATTACCCATACAAATCTTATTTATTATGAAAAATACAATTGCCAGATCTTTAGTTATTGCCGCTTTAGCATTTTCTGCTTTAAGTTTTGCTCAAACAACCAGTTCTACAACGGCTGTAGGAACTTCAAAAACCTGGGGATCAGTAGACGGAATCTCTATGGTAGGCTTGGTAGAAGGACCTTCTTCAGCAAACGTTCAGCTTCAGGTAGCCTGCGTTTTCGAGTATACCGAAGGGGATATTTTTAATGCACCGGCTTTGCCAGCCAACTTAAATGGTCTGATCCATCTGGATCAAGCGTTAAAAGGTGAGCTAACCAATATTAGAAAATCAGGACAATTTCACGGGCATTCTCTGGAAACTATTTTAATTACACCACCTGCCGGATCGATGCCTGCAAAGAAACTATTGTTGATCGGTTTGGGTGACCGTAATAAATTCACTCCTGATTTAATGACCTCAGTAGGAGAGGTAGCTGCCCGTGAAGCGATGAGATTAGGCGTTACCAATTTTGCCTTTGCCAGTGATCTTAAGGATGCGGGGATAGATTCACCCACTGCTTTAGTAGCTGGAAATGCAGTGAGAGGTATTGTACATGCCAACCGTTCTGAAAATTATCTGAAAGAACACAAGTTATCCACCACCAAAAAATTAGAAAAAGTATACCTGCTGGCAGGACATGCTTTCTTTGAAACTGCGGGCGGAGGAATTTCAGAGGCGATTGCTGAAGTGAAAAATAAATAATGAGTTGTTTTTACGAATTAAACTCACTTTTTACATATAGACTTTTAATAGAATAAAGTTTGTTAATTTTAACGGTTACATGATCTTCTTAAATTAGCTAAAGTCAAAAAAAATCCCGATTTTTGCACCCCTACAATAAATCCGAGTTCATGAAATTATGTATTGCCGAAAAACCGAGTGTTGCCAGAGATATTGCCAAAGTATTAGGCGCTACTATGCCTAAACAAGGCTATATGGAAGGAAACGGCTATTGCGTAACATGGACATTCGGACACCTTTGTACACTGAAAGAACCTCACGACTACGGTCCACAATATAAATCCTGGAATTTATTTTTGCTGCCAATTATTCCCAGCAGTTTCGGGATCAAGCTGATTCCCAATAAAGGCGTTGAAAATCAGTTTAAAGTAATTGAAAGATTAGTTGAAGAATGTGATGAGGTCATTAACTGTGGGGATGCCGGGCAAGAGGGAGAATTGATTCAGCGTTGGGTATTGCAGAAGGCAAAATGCAACAAACCCATTCAGCGTTTATGGATTTCTTCCCTGACGGAGGAAGCAATTAAGGAAGGTTTTGCAAATTTAAAACCTGCTGAAGATTACAAAAACCTTTACCTGGCAGGAAATGCCAGAGCGATAGGCGATTGGTTGCTGGGAATCAATGCTACCAGACTTTTTACCAAGAAATTCGGTGGAAATAAAGCGGTACTTTCCATCGGTAGAGTGCAGACCCCGACATTGGCTATGCTGGTTCAGCGTCAGAAAGAAATTGATGCCTTTACCACGGAAGAATATTGGGAGCTTAAAACCAAATACCGTGACGTTGTTTTCAATGCGGCAATTGATCGTTTAAAAACCTTAGAACGTGCAGAAAAAGGACTGGAATACCTTAAAGTAAATCCATTTGAGATCGTTTCTTTCGAAATTAAAGAAGGAAAAGAAAAGAATCCAAGACTTTTTGATTTGACCGGACTTCAGGTAGAAGCCAACAAAAAATATGGGTATTCGGCAGAAAATACCCTGAATTATATCCAAAGCCTTTACGAAAAGAAACATGTGACCTATCCACGTGTTGATACCACTTATTTATCAGAAAGTTTATATCCGAAAATAGAGGGCATTCTTCAGAAAATGTATCCTTATCAGGAATTGATTGCTCCATTATTAGAAGCTCCGATTCCAAAATCAAAGGCTGTTTTTGACGATACCAAAGTAACCGATCACCATGCGATCATTCCTACAGAAATTCCTCCTTCTCAAAATCTGAGTAGGGAAGAAAAACTGATTTATGATTTGATTGCCAAACGTTTCATTGCTGTATTCTATCCGGAATGTAAAATCTCCAATACTTTGGTAGAAGGAAAAGTAGGAACCATTCCTTTCAAAACCAGCGGAAGACAGGTATTGGAAGCGGGATGGAGAGCGGTTTATGCCAAAGAACCCAAAGAAGAATCTGCCGATAAAGAAAAAGAGAAAGAAGAGGAACAAACCATTCCTGAATTTATAGTAGGTGAAACAGGACCGCATGATCCGATGATTCATCAGGGAAAAACAACCCCTCCCAAGCCGTATACTGAAGCAACCTTGCTGAGGGCTATGGAAACAGCCGGAAAACAGGTTGAAGATGAAGAATTACGTGAAATGCTGAAAAATAACGGGATCGGAAGACCGTCTACTCGTGCAAACATCATTGAAACGCTGTTCAAAAGAAAATATATTGAGAAGAAAAGGAAAAATCTGATTGCCACTCAAACAGGAATTCAGTTGATTGATACCATCGAAGACGAGCTTTTGAAGAGTCCGGAACTAACCGGTGAATGGGAATCAAAGCTTCGTAAGATTGAGAAAGGCGAGTATGAAGCCAATCTTTTCAAAGAAGAACTGATTCAGATGGTGACGGAACTTACGGATAAAGTGGTGTACGGAAAAGGAAAAGTCATTACCCTTCAGGAAGAAGCAAAAGAAGAAGTAAAGGAAAAGAAAAAAAGAGAACCTGCACAGAAAAAGGAGCTTCAGTCCTGGGAAGAAACGAAATGTCCGAAATGTAAAGAACACAACCTGATCAAAGGAAAAACAGCCGTGGGATGTTCCGACTTCAAAAACTGTGGTTTTAAAATTACTTTCGAAATTTTCGGTAAAAAATTAACGGATAAGCAATTGATGGATCTTGTGTTAAAAGGCAAGAGCTCAAAACTAAAAGGATTCAGTGCTCACCCTGAAAGTATTGCAGAAGGGGTTCTAACTTTAAGTGATGACTTCCAGGTACAACTCACTTAATTATCATTAATTAAACTACAAAAGTCACAAAAGCTTTTTGAACACAAAAGTCACTTTAAGTGATAAGCTTTGAGAATAAGAAGTACACGTAAGTTTTGAAAATCTTCGATTTTGGTCTAATGTGAACTTTTTCATCGGTGTTATTTGAATAGTTTTAATTGTCTAAAGTGTCTGTTAAATTCTAAAAGTATCGGCGCTATGGATCTATGATGTACAAACTGACAAAATAGCTAAAGGAATGAAGCTTCCTGATAATATTTCCGGCTTTGCCCACTTTGATAAATTCTACGACTAATCTTTTAGCCTTGTCAAGGTTTTAAACCTTGACAAGGCTCCGAAGACTAAAGTTTGTAATTAAAAGAGAGCGTCACCACCCGGCTGTCAAGATTGTATTTTTGCCGGATTGTAGAACTGAAATTGTTCCCTGTTACACGATAATTATTTGTTTTTAATAAGTCGGTTACCGCCAGTTTTATTGTTGCTTTATCCTTCCAAAGGGTTTTTGAAACACCCAGTGTCAGGTCAAAATAAGCATCGCGAATAAACAGTCCAATGTTTGATTTTGAGAAGTATTGTGCATTAGCTTCTGCTTTCACCCCTTTTGCAATGCTGAAACTGTTTTGTGCATTGAGTGTAAAGGCCAGTTGTGAACTGTTTACCGAGTAGTTCTGGTAATTTCCTTTATATTCATTGTTGAAAACATTAAACATAGAGGTAAGTGACCACCATTTAACAAGCTTTGTAGTGGCAGTTATGTTGGCGCCATATACATAAGATTTGTTCAGGTTGTCCTGAGTTTTTACCAGGATTCCTGTATCAGGCTGATAGTTGTATACTTCCGTCATTACATCGTTTGTTACGCTGAAATAAGCCGATGCTATAATATATTTTCCCCAGGTATATCCCAATTCTGTTGCGTGAGTAAACTCAGGGTTCAGATTTGGATTTCCTTGCCAGTAGTTGAAGGGATCATCATAAAAGCGGAACGGATTCAGATCGAAGTGGCTCGGCCTGTTGATTCTTTTACTGTACGAGGCATAGAATCCATGCTGATCGCTCATCTGATATTTGACGGACGCACTCGGAAACAAATTGGTATAATCTCTTTTTCGCTGTTCCTGGGAAGTTTTCTGGTTAATGTCTGTATGTGTCATTTCAGTTCTCAATCCTAGTTGGAATGTCCATTTTGTCAGATTGAGCTTGTAGTTGGCATACAGCGCATGTATCTGTTCTTTGTAAACATATTCATTGCTTGCTTTATCATCGTTGATCCAGTCTTCGCCCTGTTGTATAAAATATTCTGAAGGGTTGTTATTAGATTTTATAGTGGATTTAAGTCCTGTTTCCAGGCTATGCATTTCACTGAAAGGCAGGGTAAAGTCTACTTTAGCATTAAAGACTTTCAAGCGGGAAGCAATGCTGCCTCTTCTGTTGTTAAACTTTTCTGTGCCCTGATTCACCAATGCATCTGAAAGCTGATTTTGAAGGGAAGAGAAGCGCGAAGTTTCGTATTCCAGATCCACATCTACCTTGTAATCCTTATCGTTAAAGATATGTGTACCCTTTAAATTATACGTATAATCATACCAGTTTTCTTTGCTTTTGTTATCCGAAAGTACATGAGCAAACAGATTGTCTACAGGTTGAAATATTCTGTTTTCACCTTTCGAAAAATCTTCATATCGTCCTATTTTAGCATCGAATAAAGCACCAATGGTCGTTTTATCATTAAATGTATAATCTGCTCCGAATTTAAAGTTGTTGGAAGTTAAAGGTTCATTGGTTATTGAATTCTGATCCGTTCTTCGTGTAACCTGCTGGGGTTGTTTTTCATTAAAGAAAATCTGATTGAATTTTTTTCTTTCTTCCTCGCCACGGAAAGTATAACTGTAGTCCCCATGCAGAGATAGTTTCTTATGGGTATAATTCAGACTCAGTCCGGTATTGATTCTATTTTTCCGACCCCTTCCGCCGTTCAGGTAATAGCTGCCGCTTAGTCCTTCCAATGAACTTTTTTTAAGAACAATGTTGATGATACCTGCATTTCCTGCAGCATCGTATTTTGAAGAAGGATTAGCAATAATTTCAATATTCTTTACCAATGTGGAATTGGTAGAGCGCAATAAGTTGGCCAGTTCCTTAGTTGACAGGGAACTCAGCTTACCGTTAATCATTACACTTACTCCTCTCTTGCCGCGTAAAGACAGCTCACCTTCCTGCGAAACCACCACACCCGGCGTTTTGCCCAGAATTTCCAGTACAGTAGTACCATCAGACAAGACACTATTTTCTACATTAAAAATCATTTTATCGGCTTTCTGCTGAAAGACCGCTTTATTACCTTTGAGTACAATGCCGCTAAGCTCTGAAATTTTTTCTGTCTGCAAAGAATCATTCGTGCTTTCTGTCTGCCCGTACGCATTCAGGCTCGCCATTAAGGGTAACCATATATAGTGCTTCTTCATGATAACTGATTTTTAGGTTGTTGTTTTCTTTTTATTTCTTCGGCCCCACCAGATCATAAACCCCGTTATCGGCAATGATGCACAGAACAGGCTTATGCCAGTATATTGGTTTACGTAAACGTTTTTATAGACAATAATGCTATTGAAATGATTCCAGCCCTCAGGATTGCCTTTAACCAGTCCGAATTGATAGGAACGTGAAGGGTCAATAGGAATGGTAACTTCATCTGCTTTTACAATTTCATGTTTTAGCTGGGCATTTACAAGGTCTTTTAACTCACGTAAGGGAAGTGATTTTTTATGCTGAATATCCTTCTCACCATGAAAAGTATGTTCCTTACGCAACGCAGCGGTAATATCTTCATTGAAAACAAAAATTGCTTCCGACAAAGAAACTATTAAAACAATAATATCGGAAAGTAGTCCAAGCCATAAATGAACTTTTAGAATATATTTTTTAAATGTACCCTTAGACTTCTTTTTACCGAGTTGTTGCATTTATTATTATTTAGTCTTATTAAAAATAATAAATGCAAATATAGTTTTATTTGTAGTAATTCTTTACAGTAGAGAACTTTATTTCGGCTGAAAAACCTGATATTTATTAGGGTTTGGGAGAATTTATAGTGTCAAAATAAAGAATTACAGGATAATCAACCAGAACGTTGAAGACCGAAGTAATAGAAAAAGCTTTGTAGTAGAGAGGGGAGAAAACGGGATTCGAACCCGTGACCTTTTGACTGCCAGTCAAACGCGCTATATTTTAATTATGTGGATTTTTATGGTATGACAAATAGAGCGTTTAATTTTTTCACACCGTTTCTTTGACCGGCTAATTTACCGAAATAGCCTCTCATACCAGCCTCCAACATCTTTTTTGATCTCTTCATGATGTTTACATACAATCAAAGCCAGTTCAAGTTCTGATCTATCGGATTTATAAGGGTTCAGGGTTAGGAAGCCTAAAAAGTTTCCGTTTTCATCCAGAATAGCCGGCGGATACGATGCGTAGGCACTCCATGGTGAATAAGTGCTATAAGTACTTCCATAGTTTCCGTAGGTATTCCAGATAGATTTTGAGCTGAACGGATTGCCATAGTCACTAAACTTATTCCACACCGAGTTTTTATCAAAATTATCACAATTGAGGCATCCCAGATATTGATCCTGGTCAGCACCTCCATATAAATGCAGTGTCTGGGCATGATAAATACAGCCTATTATAAAGGTGAGAACCAGAAGCATTTTTTTTAAGTTCATGGGACGGTTTCTTTACTGCAAAACTAATCTTTTATAAGTAAAACAACACCAATCTATTAGGTTTACATTTAAATCAATCCTTACATTTACCATCAAATTAAATAACAATGACTCCGGAAAAAAAGAAACTCATTACCGATAGCTTTGACCGTTCAGAAACCCTGAAGTTTTATAAAGCAGAACTGCTGGAAGTAGAAACCGATTTCATTTCTATGAAAATTCCAAAAATGGAACTGATGACCAGAAAAGCAGGCATGTTCAATGGCGCTATGATTGCTTCCTTAGTAGATGTTTCTTCAGGATATGCCGCAGTAAGTCATTATGAAGAAGATTGCTATGTGGTAACCGTAGAACTGAAGGTGAATTACCTGCGTCCTGCAATAGGAGATGCTTTAATCTCTAAATCCTATGTCATAAAAGGCGGGGCGAAGATCAGTGTGATAAGAACGGAGATTTATGTAGTGACTGAAGGTTCAGGCGCAGAAAGTCATGTAGCGACTTCGCTAGTCACCATGATGAAAATAAAATAAAAGATCTGCTAGCTTAAAATATTTCCTAAATAAATAGAATTTGATTAAAAAAAAATCTTGAAAATGGAATGGCTTTTGCTCCATATCCCCCATAAACATTAAAAAAATTACGAAATGAACTTAATTATCAGATTGTTTGTGACGGCCATAGTTGCCTATCTTTTAACTAAAATTTTACCGGGAGTACATTTTGAAGGATTTTCAACGGCAATTATTTTTGCTATTGTCCTGGGAGTTTTAAACATATTTGTAAAACCCATTTTAAGCCTTTTCGGTCTTCCACTGACTATTATTACCTTAGGATTTTTTGCATTGGTAATTAATGCCGCAATTATTATGCTTGCAGATTATTTTATTGACAGTATGGTGGTAGATGGCTTCTGGTGGGCATTTATATTCAGTATCCTATTGTCAATTGTTACTTCTCTGGCCAACTCAATGTTCTCAGATGGAGATTAATTGATTGAATATATAAGTTATAAAGTCCGTTGGTTTAATTACTGACGGATTTTTTTATTTCTTAATGAATTTCAGTAAAACTAAATCTCCCTTTTGGTCTTTCAGTTTTAAAAAATAATTTCCTGAAATAAGATCATGAATGGAAATATCTTTTTTAAACTTACCATTTGAAACTATTTTTCCGGTAACATCTATGATTTCATACTCCTGAAAATACCGATCAGTATTTACCTTTAGAATATCTGAAACAGGATTTGGATAAATTTTGATCAAAACATTTTTACCTTGTGACTGATTTTCACGAGTTGCTAAAAATAAGCAGGAAGGTGGATTCGTTATAATTCCATCTGTAAAGTCATAGTATAGAGTACTTCCCATCGGAATCGAATTGGTTGTAACCGTTTGAGGGATATTTTCGAAAGGAGTACAGTTATTAAAACTTACATTAGCTTCTTCAAAATTTCGGCTTATTTTATACCAGGTTTCACAACCGGTAGGCTGCATCGCCATTCCCGGCCAGAAAGTATCAATTACAAATCCGTTAATTGAATTTGGATTCACCATATCGATCATAATACAACTTCCAGATGTCCATGTAGAAGGAGCTTTAAAATAAATGGCAGCATCAGGAATACTTCCGGTGTAATACTTTTTGCTGATTATAGCGGAAGAATTTCCCTGGCCATCAACAAGAAAGGCCTTGATTTCCTTATTCTGATTAATAGAGATTTGCACATTATTGATAGCCGAAGACGAGCTCAAGGTCGGTGTGCTGCCGTCGGTAGTATAATAAATAGTTCCGTTTCCTGAAATAGTAGCCTGATAAGCATTGTTATAATGAGTTCCGATAGGAAGTATGGCTATTTGTGAAAAAAGGAATGATGAAAAAAGGATTGACGAAAAAAGTAAAATTTTTTTCATGATGGTTGGATATTTAGTTTTTGATAAAATTAATGAAATTTACCTATTGACTAATTAATTATTTTAATTTTAGAAAACTTAAGTGTTAATTTTTTCGTCCATTTTTATTTTAAATACTAACTTTGGCAATCTTTGAATTTAATAAAAGGAATTATTGAAATCGCTATGATTTTGTAATTCCGTTAAAAAATGAATATTGACATATGAAACTTAAGTACAGTCTGCTGGCTCTGGCAGCTCCGCTTTTAATGAATGCACAACAAGTAATGACGCCTGAAATTCTTTGGACTTTGAAAAAAGTTGGAGTGCAGGCAGTTTCACCGGATCAGGCTTCTCTTATTTACAAAGTAGGACAGGTAGATCTGAAAACAGAAAAAACAAAAAGTGAGAACTACTTTCTGAATGTTCTTAATAATCAATCTGCAAAAATAGATTTCGGTAAAAAATCTCTGATCCAATGGGATAAGAATGGGATTTATGCTCAGGAAGGCGATAAAATCTATCTTTCCAAAGACGCCGGAAAGACATGGAGTGAATTTTATACAATTGGTGAAGTCGATAATATCGTTATTTCTCCGGATGGAAAAAGAATCGCCTTCAGTAAGCAGGTGTTGGTTGAAAAATTAATGGGTAAGGATAAATATGCCGATACTCCGAAGACCACAGCTCAGGTGTATACAGACCTGAATCACAGACATTGGGATTATTTCAATGAAGGAAAATACAATCACGTATTTGTAGTAAATACTTCCGATAAAGTAGAAGGTGCCAAAGATCTACTGGAAGGAAAAACATGGGATTCGCCGCAAAGACCTTTCGGTGGAGCAGAAGACTTTATCTGGAGTGCCGATTCTGCACAGCTTTTATACGTTACAAAGCCTAAAAGCGGTAAAGAGTATGCAACAAGTACCAATACGGATATTTTTGCCTACGATATGGCTTCAGGTACTACAAAAAACATTACCGAATCTAATAAAGGGTACGATATTAACCCAAAATTCAGTCCGGATGGAAAATCGCTGATCTGGCAGAGTATGGCCAGAGACGGGTATGAAGCTGATAAAAATGATGTGAAAATCATGGACTGGAAGACCGGAAAAGTAACCAATCTGACTGCAGGTTGGGATGATAGTGTTTCTGGAGACGTTCTTTGGGGAGCAGATTCAAAAACAATTTACTTTACTGCAGCTTACAGAGGAACAAAGCAGCTTTTCTCACTGGATTCAAAATCAGCAAAAGTACAGCAGATTACCAAAGGAGATTTCGATGTTAACGAAATTTTTACAGACAATAAAACTTCACTTTTAGTAGGAAGAACAGATGTAAACCACGCAACGGAACTATTCTCTGTTAACCTTAAAAATGGAGAGATGAAGCAGGTGACCGAAGCCAATAAAGATACCTATGCTAAATTGGCGCAAGGAAAATCCGAACTTAAGATGGTGAAAACTTCCGATGGTAAAGAAATGGGAGTATGGTTCCACTATCCACCCAACTTTGATCCAAACAAAAAGTACCCGACATTAGTATACTGTCAGGGAGGTCCACAGTCTGCATTGACACAATATTTCAGTGTAAGATGGAACTTCGCATTAATGACTGCTCATGATTATATCGTAGTAGCTCCGAACAGAAGAGGGATGCCGGGATGGGGTACAAAATGGAATGAAGATATTTCAAAAGACTGGGGTGGACAGCCGATGAGAGATTATCTGGCAGCTACTGATTATGCGAAAACTTTACCGTATGTAGACGGAGAAAGAGTAGCAGCGGTAGGAGCAAGCTATGGAGGATACAGTGTATTCATGTTAGCCGGGATCCACGAAAACAGATTCAAAACGTTCATTGCACATGATGGATTATTTGACATGAAATCATGGTATCTGACGACTGAAGAGCTTTGGTTTGCCAACTGGGATCTTGGTTCTCCATGGGAAAAGCCACTTCCAAAGGCTTATACAGAATTTAACCCAAGCAACTTTGTAGAAAAATGGAATAAGCCCATTATGATTGTTCAGGGTGGAATTGATTTCCGTGTACCTTACGAGCAAGGACAGGAAGCTTTCCAGGCTGCAAAATTAAGAGGTTTAAAATCTAAACTGGTTTACTTCCCGAACGAAAATCACTGGGTACTTCATCCACAAAACGGATTGGTATGGCAGAGAGAATTCTTTGACTGGTTGAAAGAAACATTATAAAAATATCAATGGGAGCGGGCTTTAGCCCGCTTTTTTTATATAAAAATTCCAATGGCTTTAGCCAAAATGCATATATTTGATCATGCAAAACCGTATTTCTTCTTTTCCTCCAATTATTGATCAACAGTCTGAAATTCTGATTCTGGGCTCAATCCCGGGTGGAAAGTCATTGGAGAAACAGCAATATTATGCACATCCTCAGAACAAATTCTGGAGAATTATTTTTGAATTGCTGAATGAAGAATTTACTGAAGAGTATGTCCAAAGAATTAAAACAATAAAGAAACATCATATTGCCCTCTGGGATGTCATCGACTCCTGCGAAAGAAAAGGAAGCCTGGATTCTGATATTAAAAACGAAGAAGCCAATCAGATTGCTGAGCTTTTGGAAGAACATCCACATATCAAAGCTATTTTCTGTAATGGCGGAAAGTCCTATAAAAATCTGATTAAACTATTAGGGAAGAATAATAGCTTACCCGTATTTTTACTTCCCTCAACAAGTCCTGCTTATACAATTCCACTTGAGAAAAAACTCGAAGATTGGAAAGCTATTCTGAACTTTTTGAAATAAAAACTTTTGCAGATTTTGCAGATAATGCAGTTTTTTTTATAACACTTAAGTTCACTTCAATAAGCTCATCATGCTACTAAACATGTAAGTTCACTTTAGAAGAAAATCAGAGATTTTCATAAAAACTTTAATGTACTTTCTATGCACAAAGATTGTACACTTAAAATAACTTAAGTGTTCAAATAGCTTTTGTGACTTTGTCATTTGATTAACCACAGATTTCGCAGATGTACACAGATTTTTGTTACTTTGAATAGAAGCAGCATATTTCATTTTGCATTAATGAGATAAAGCGTGGGCCTATTGTCATTCCGACGAAGGAGGAATCTCAACATAGCTCACATAAATAATCTTTAAACTTTGCTATTCCGTAGCAAGTTAAATGTTCTTTGTTTTTAAAAAGTAGAATTTAAAAAAATCACATATTTTCTAAGTATTCCCTCAACCCCTTCAATAATTCCAGCTGATTTTTTGTCCTGTCCAAATTGTGTTCAGGATGTTTGATAGAATAGTAGGTGCTTCCGTTCAGGTAATCGGTTAAAAATCGAAGTTCCTGGATATAAATGGCGACTTGTGCAGCATAATCGAGATTTTCAGATTCTTCCGGAGTTAATTTTTCTTTTAGATGGAATAGAAATCCTTCTTTTACAGCCTTATACATTTCAGGATTGAAATTGTTTCTGGCGCCTCCGTCATCTTCAGTGGTTGTATTGGTGTAGGATTGGATCATTGTGCCAAAATCATATAAAATAGTAGAGATCATCATAGTATCCAGATCAATGACCGCTAAAGGATGATGATTTTGATCAAAAAGAATGTTGCTGATTTTTACATCTGCATGGATGATTCTTTTGGGAATCTGATTGCTTTTCTCCATTTCTATCCAATGATCAGGTAAGGACAAAAACCGGTTCGTGATTTCTATTTCAGTCTTTGCATTTTCTTTTAAATGAGGAGCCGCATCTTTTAGTGCAATTTTATAATCCGAAATCCTTTTTTCAAAATTGAGGAAATCAGGAAGCGGATCTTCAATGGCGGGTAACTTTTCAGTATTGATGGTGGTAAGAAAATAACTAAAGGTTTTAGCAGCTTCAAAAGCCGTCTGTAAAGAGGGAGCAGTAAGAAAAGTAATACTGTTTTCCACAAAACTTAGCATGCGCCATGGTTGGCCATTGGCATCTTTTACCAGAAGTTTATCGATAAGAGAGGGAATAGGCTCTATAATTTGAAATTGATAATTATTTGATCTCAGAAGTTCATTAATCATCAAATGATTGTTGACGATAATCTCCGGCTGCCTGAAAACATTATTATTGATCTTTTGCAGAATAAATTTTTCATTTCGGGTTTTATCCTCTAAAAGGTAGGTCGTATTGATCAATCCATCGGTAATCGGAGAAAGATCATATTTATTCGCTCCGATAAATTGAATTACAATGTCATTGATGTCCATAAATTTTCCGGGTATCTGTTATTCTGAATTTCCGAGATCAGAAAGTCCCTGATGCTCTTTTTGTCATCTGCATAGGTAACACCCATCCATTGTGAAGGCGATGCTTTTACCAATACTTTTGCCCTTTTTTCATCAATCATCCTTTGTACAGCCGAAGGAATATAGAATTCCTGAGTGGGCAAAGGATTAGATGCAATAAAATCAGAAAAGTAAGTATCAAGTGCATCAAAAATAGCCGGATGGAAAATGAAAAAATTCATAGATACTAAGGTGTCCGGTGCTATTTCTATATTTTTTCCATTCTCAGTATAGATGATGGAATCATTGACCTTTTGAATAGAAGTTTGTTCATCTACTTTAATCAGATAATTTTCAGAATCCAATGTGCAGATTCCTCTGGCGACAGTTCCATTACCACTTAATGTGGTATCAACCGGATAGGCTACCGTTCCAAACTGTGAGTCTGAAATATGTCCGCGTTCGATTTCATCAGCAGCAAGTTGATATGTTTTTCTTCCATAAAAATCATCAGCATTGATCATGATAAAAGGTTCCTGTACGACTTCTCTGGCACAAAGTACGGCATGTGCCGTACCCCATGGTTTTTGTCGTTCAGAGTAGTCAAAATTGTGTATTGGGATACTATTCATTTCCTGATACACCCAATGCAGCTCAAACCCTTCCGATTCGGATAGGGTATTGAGTCGTTCTATATAACTTTCAGGAATCAGTTTGTTGACAACAATAACTATTTTTTGAAAACCGGATTCCAATGCATCATAGATAGAATATTCTAAAATCGGAGATCCGTTATCAAGAATTCCATCAACTTGTTTTAATCCTTTGTAGCGGCTTCCCAGTCCGCCGGCAAGGATGAGTACGGTCTTTTTAAAACTCATCGGTCATTCCAAATACAGGTTTACGGGTTTTCCATTTGCCGTTGGTGAAATCAGGAATATCAACAACCTGACCTCCTTTGGCAATAGACTCTTCACTTAGCGGGGTAATAGAATACCATAAAGCCAGGTCATAGACGTCCATTGGGAATTCTATATTTCGTTTGATACATTCAATAAAGGTATTCATGACAAAGAAGTCCATTCCTCCATGTCCGGCACCGGCAGCGGTAGTTTCAAATTTCTTCCACATCGGATGATCGTGCTCTTTCATCCATTTTTCTGTATTGTCCCAACGGTGGGTATGGTTCATTGTTTTTTCAAAATAAATCTGTCCCTGATCGAAGTCACCCCATCCGAAATCCTGCCATAATCCTTCAGTTCCCTGTACTCTGAATCCAAGGTCATAAGGTCTTTGTAAACTTGTATCGTGAGTTAAAAGAATGGTTTCACCATTGGCACATGCAATTTGAGTAGTGACAATGTCTCCCTGGTTGAATTTTACTTTTGCATTAGGATGATTTTCTCCTCCTTTAGCATGTTCTACAATATATTTATGAAGTCCTACCGATTTTGAAGAGAAAGAAGAAAGTCTGATCAAACGATTTCCACGGTTGATATCCATCATCATGGCAACCGGACCTAATCCGTGAGTAGGATACAATTCTCCGTTGCGTTTTACATAATGTTCTGTTCTCCATTTGGCTTCACTGAAACCTTTTTCTCCAAATTCAGCTCCTGAATTGTAAGGGGTTACTCCGTCGTTGAAAAGAACACCTCTCAGATCATGCTGATAGCCTCCTCTTCCATGAACCAGTTCACCAAACATTCCTTTACGAACCATGTTCAATATCGCCATAATATCTCTGCGGTAGCATACATTTTCCATCATGAAAATAGGAACTTTTGTTTCCTCGTATACCTTTACAAATTCCCAGCAGTCCTGAAGTTTGATTGCTCCGGCAACTTCCATTCCTACAATCTTTTTAGCCCTCATAGCCTCCACACCTTGAGGAAGATGCCATTCCCACGGAGTAGCAATGACAACTGCGTCTATATTTTTTGATTTTAAAAGATTTCTGTAGTCGTATTCACCATTTGAAAATTCCTGAGCAGCCGGCTTATTATTGTCTTTTAATATTTTCTGGGAAGCGGCAAGCATCCTTTTGTCCGGATCTGCAAACGCTATAATTTCCACATCATTACGTTTGGCTAGTAATTTTACATGTTCCTGCCCGCGAAGTCCTACACCGATAAAACCAACACGAACTTTTTTATCTGTTTTAAAATCATTTGAATAAGCAAATAAAGAATTAGGTAAAACCAAAGCCCCGAAACTAGCCAGGGTTGCCGTTTTAATAAAATCTCTGCGGGAGGTATTCTTGTTCATTTATATATTTTTTTCTAAATATATTAAAAATTTATCAAACAATAGTGAATATATTTTGAGAAAAAATAATGTGAATTTGATGTTTGGAAGGGAGGTTTTTTTGAGTTGGAAAGTCTAAGAGTTTGGGGGTTTATGTTGATTTAGCGTATTACTAAAGATTCTCATTGTCCATAGTAAGCACTGATTACTCTTTCCCTCATCTTGTTGAGGTATTTAATGTCTTTGGTATTTGACAGAATGATCACTGTAAGACCTTTATCCACCAGATGTACCCAGTTGGCACTGTGCCCGTATCCTTCTCCCTGACGTTCAGCAAATATAGTATTGACTGAACCGAATTTTTTAGGATACACCCAAAAGCCCAATGCTGTATCTTCCAGTTTTTTATCAGCAGTCAGCATTGTTTCTAAAGTCTTTTTGTTGAACAGAACAGAATTAAACACAGCCTGATCAAAAATGAGCAGATCTTTAGGAGTAGAATACATAGCTCCTGCCGAATAAAAATTATCAATATAGGTATTGGTCGGGGTATGAAGAGCAAACGGATCAGACGAATCGGCAGCGTATCCATCATCTATATTTTTGATAATATCGTTATGATGAAGAAATCCTGTATTTTGCATGTTGAGCGGAATAAGGATTTGCTCTTTTAAAACCTCTTCAAAAGGTTTGTGGTATATTTTTTCAATGATCTTCCCAAGAAGAATGAAATCGCCATTGTTGTAACTGAATTTTGTTCCTGGTCTATCAATCAGCTTTTCAGAAAGAAAAGTGGTAATAAAATCATCAAGATTCCAGATCGTGTTGTCATAAGCCTGATGGATGAATTCCGGTGAACGGAGGTCTTTATTTTCTCGGCCGCTGCTGTAGGTGAGCAGGTTTCTTATCGTTGCTTTTGTACCTGCTTCTCCTTTATATTCGGGATAGTAGGTAGAAATAGTAGCATCCAGATTGATTTTTCCCTTTTCATAAAGCTGCATAATTAAAGCTGCCGTAAAGGTCTTGGTGAGTGAAAAAATATGAAACCTTGTTTCATCAGAAAAACTGATGTTATAATGTCTGTTGGATAAGCCTTTATAGGTAAGCAATTCGGTTTTTCCATTTTTTGCTAGTAATACGGAGCCGTTGAAATTATCTTTTTTTACACAGGCATCGATCACTTGCTCCACTTTCTGTATCTGCGGATAGGCAAAATGAATCATCATCACCAACAATCCTGAAAGTTGTCTTTTCATAGTAAAGTTTTAATAAGGTAAATACTTGATGATAGGTTTTTAAACCAAATTTTATTGGTCAATCCATGCTTTTCTTAAAGCCAGTTGTTTAGAGTCCGGATTAGGTACGAGGCTTACTTTTCCGGTATTTTCATCATAGGTGAAACCCACTTTTGCCAGATATTCTTTTAAAGGAACGGGTTGAGTACCTTCTATATAATCTTTGAAAAATGTTCGGATTTCAGGATAGGTCATTGTTGTAATTTCATCAAATAAATCATCATCATTAAAATATTTACCTGCTCCATATTTTTTCATCAATTGCAGCATCAGATCCTGAGTTCCCATTTTTCCTCCCGAAAGTTCCCGCAGTCTGATATCCAGACATAGTCCCAATAACGGACCTTTTTCGTAAAAATTCATGTACTGATCCTGTCTGGTCATGGCATTTTTACTGATTTCCGTGAAAGATACTTTATCATCGAATTCTTTCATTCCTTTGATCTTTTCCTCCAGGGTTTTTTCAAAATCTTCCAAACTGATCATCTTTTGTTTTATTGGCATATGAATGGTGGCATACTCCGTCATACCCTCATATAACCATAGATGTTTAGACATCGAAGGATTCAGGAAATCATAATGCTGAATTTCTCCGGAATGAATATTAAGCGGAGTTACTATATGGAAGAATTCATGAGAAGCGACCCTGTTTAAAGCATTAGGTAGAAACTTCATACTTCCCGAACGGTAGAGGCATACGGTAGATTGAGAATGCTCCAGCCCGTCACCCATAAATCCTTTTTCATTTGAAGATTCATAATAAATCAAAAATGCATATTTATTCACCGGTAATGTTCCGCCCAGATAAGCTTGCTGATTTTTCAAAATATTCTCTATCTCATGAGCTATGGTCTTTGAATACTGCCGTTCTTGCTTATTGTAAAACGAAACAAGTACTTCAGTATGGCCTATTTTCAGCCATGTTGTATCTGGAACACAGTACATAGCCGGAGAATCAACCAATTGTCGGTAATCTTTTGCCCAGACTATATCTGTGTTTTTATCTTTCTTTTTGTAATCTAAGGCAGATGAAGCATAGAAATCCTTATTTTTTGTAATATTAATTTGGTAGGGAGTATCTTTTATTTCTTCAAAATAGCCCACCAAAGAATTATAATTGATGACAAAAACGCTGTCTTTAATAAACATACTACCGGCAGATTTAGCTTCATAGGTATCTTTTTCTAAAGAGTCCCATCCGTCGGCTACCTGATATGATATTTTGTTGACGTGTTTAAGATCGTGTACCATCCAGCTATTTTGATCCAAACGCTCAGTAGAGATTTTTTTTCCATTTTTATCGGTGGCAACCAGATTAGAAACGTACTGTCCGAAATTCATAGCCTGGTAAAACCCGGGAACCAGTTTGGGAATAATAAACTTCCCTTGCTTAAGATTATTTTTAGGTGGAGCAAAAGAAACCGTCACTTCATCATTGGATACGTGAAGAAGGTCTATATTGTAATTGTAAATTTTCTTTGATGATTGGGCAATAATTGTAGTAGGAAAGATAATTAGTACGAAAACTAACTTGATCAGGTTATTCATCCTCTTTATTTTAGTAAGTACGAAAATACAAAAATTGCCCAAGTTGAGGTCACTTTATTTTTCCATAAAGTACACTTCTTCATAGGGTTGAATCAGTACCCAGCCGTTTCCTGAAAATTTCATCTGGAATTCTTCACCACTTCCTCTTCCGATAAGGCTTTTAAATGAAACATTGGTTTTCAGTTCGGGGCTTAAGTTTCCGGACCAGGCAACAGTCGCATTAGGATCCGTGAAAACAGGGGTGTCAGGAGTTACGAGCAGTGTTAAAGGATCACCGTGAGTGGTTATCGCAATATGCCCGGTTCCTGAAAGTTTTACCTGAAAAAGGCCGCCGGACATCATTCCCGCAATGCTTTTAAGCATGGTAATATCGCTTTTTACGCTTTGTTCATGGGCTAATACATCATTGCCATTAACGCAAACAGATTCGTTGTTCAAATAAAGAATACGGACTTTTTTCCCGGAATCTGCTACATATAATTTCCCGGTTCCTTCAGCCTTCATCAGTTTAGCACCTTCACCGCTTATGGCTTTCTTTAATAGATTACCAATTCCTCCGGACAGCATTCCCTGTCTTTCAAAATTGATATTTCCTACATAGCTTACCATACTTCCTCTTTTCGTCCATACTGCCTGATTATTGAGGTTGATTTCCAGAAGATGTTTGGTTTCCAGTTCAAAATAATCCCTTTGCTGCGGATTTTCTTTGGTTTCGTTAATAAATGCTTCGATTGAATACTTGCTCATTGTTATTATTTTTTAATTGTTATTAAATCTGATATGTTTTGTTAAAATATTCTATGATAATATATTGAAGTATTGACAGATAATTGTTTGATATTTCCATGATAATTTTTTGCCGGAAGCTAAAATAGAACTTTTTCTCCTATCGGAATCCCCGTATAATCACGGTTTTATATTTCATTGTAAATAATACTTGACAAAGGGGTGTTGAATGTTGTATATTTGCACTCCGAAAATTACACCTTGTAATTTCAATAATTTTTAAACCGTAATTTAAAAAATGAAAACATCAGATTTTAATTTTGATCTTCCTGCGGAATTATTAGCAGAACACCCTTCAGAACACAGAGACGAAGCTAGATTAATGGTTCTTGATAGAAAAACACAAACTATTGAGCATAAATTATTCAGAGATGTAGTAGATTATTTTGATGAGGACGATTTGTTTATCTTCAATAATACTAAAGTTTTCCCTGCACGTCTTTACGGAAATAAAGAAAAAACAGGTGCTAAAATTGAAGTTTTCCTTTTAAGAGAACTGGATAAAGAAACTCGTGTATGGGATGTATTGGTAGACCCTGCAAGAAAAATCAGAATTGGTAACAAATTATTCTTTACTGAAGATGAATCATTGGTAGCTGAGGTTATTGATAATACAACTTCAAGAGGAAGAACATTAAGATTCTTATTCGACGGTTCTTATGAAGAATTCAGATCGAAATTGAAAGAATTGGGAGAAACTCCACTTCCAAAATATATCAAAAGAGCAGTAGAACCGGAAGATGCAGAAAGATATCAGACGATCTATGCTAAAATAGAAGGAGCAGTTGCTGCACCTACAGCAGGTCTTCACTTCTCAAGACACTTGATGAAAAGATTAGAGATCAAAGGAATCAATTTTGCTGAAGTTACGCTTCACGTAGGGTTGGGAACTTTTAATCCAATCGAGGTAGAAGATCTTTCTAAGCACAAAATGGAATCTGAAGAGATCATCATTGATGAGAAAAATGCTGATATCATTAATAAAGCAGTAGATTCTCACAGAAGAGTATGTGCAGTAGGTACTACTACAATGAGAGCGTTGGAAACTTCTGTTTCTTCAAATAAAAAGATCTCTGCTTTCAACGGATGGACTAATAAATTTATTTATCCACCTCACGATTTTGGAGTTGCTAACTCAATGATCACCAACTTCCACACACCGAAGTCTACATTGATTATGATGATTGCTGCATTTGCCGGAAGAGATTTCATTATGCACGCTTATGAAGAAGCCGTAAAAGAAAAGTATAAATTCTATTCTTACGGTGATGCAATGTTAATTCTATAAAAAAAGTAAAAAGAGCCAGGTTAAAAATAGAATAGGGTTTTTAAATTTTACTTTTAACCTGGCTCTTTAATATTATGAAAGATATCCGTATATTATCATTAGACCAGCTTAAAGACTACTTTGTGTCTTTGGGAGAAAAACCGTTTCGTGCGAAACAGGTCTATGACTGGCTATGGAGTAAAAACCTCCATTCGATTGATGAAATGACGAATCTTTCGAAATCTCTTCGTGAAAAAATTTCCGAGGAATATACCATTAATCCTGTTTCCGTTGACCTGCTTCAAAAAAGTAATGACGGAACCATCAAAAATGGAGTAAAGCTTCATGATGGATTACTGGTTGAATCTGTTTTGATTCCAACAGAAACAAGAACTACAGCTTGTGTTTCTTCACAGGTGGGCTGCTCATTAAATTGCGAATTCTGCGCAACGGCAAGACTGAAAAGAATGAGAAATCTTGAAGTTGCCGAAATTGTAGATCAGGTTGCACTGATTGACAGCCAAAGTAAAATGTACTTTGACAGACCGCTTTCCAATATCGTTTTTATGGGAATGGGAGAGCCTATGATGAATTACAAAAATGTAGTGGAAGCCATCAAAAAAATTACCCAACCTGAAGGTCTCGGAATGTCTCCAAGAAGAATCACCGTTTCCACCTCAGGGATTCCGAAGATGATGAAAATGCTTGCAGATGAAGAATTGCGTGTGAAACTGGCCCTATCACTTCACTCAGCGATTGAATCTAAGCGTAATGAAATCATGCCTTTTTCGGATAAGTTCCCTTTAACGGATATTATGGAAGCCCTTCAATACTGGTATCAGAAAACAGGCTCTGTTATTACTTTTGAATACTGTGTATGGAAAGGAATTAATGACGGGGATGAAGATATCAAAGCTTTAATCAAATACTGTAAGCAGGTTCCTTCCAAGGTAAACCTTATCCAATACAATCCGATCGGTGACGGAAAGTATGACCAATGCAACAAGCAGGCAGAGGAAAACTACATAAGACAGCTGGAAAATGCCGGCGTTACTGTAATGGTCAGAAGAAGTCGTGGTGGCGATATTGATGCAGCTTGCGGACAGTTAGCCAATAAAGCAACGGATTAAAATTTTCTTAAAAAAACCTTAAAACGCCCTTTAAAAATACCCTAAAGTCCTACCTTTGCATAAAATTATTTTATGATGATGGATTTTCTTATGAGCGAGGACGGGTTAGAAAATGTGTATGCCTGGGCAATTCCCTTACATGCTACAGTTATTTTAGCTGAAATGATTTACAGCCATGTTTCCGAAGCTAAATTATATAGTGGAAAAGACCTGGCAACCAATGTTTATCTGGCTTTGATGAATTTTGGTCTTGACCTTATCATGAAGGCCTTTGCCATGGGAGTGATGTTTTTCTTTTATCACCACAGACTTTTCTCATGGGATCTGAGTATCTGGTACCTGATCGCTTGTTTTATAATCACAGATTTTGCCTACTATGTGCTGCATTATGTAGATCACCGTTCCAGAGCTTTCTGGGCAGTTCACATCACGCACCATAGTTCAGAATTCTTTAATCTTACAACAGGTTTCAGAAGCCCTGTGCTACAGCCGCTTTACAGATATTTATACTTTTCGCCGTTGGCATTTTTAGGATTTAATCCATGGCATATTATGGTGGCCTATGCAATCGGGCAGGTATATGGAACCTGGGTTCATACGCAAACCGTAAAGAGCATGGGAATTCTTGAATATATCCTGGTAACTCCTTCTCACCACCGCGTACATCATGCATGTAACGTAAAATATCTGGATAAGAATATGGGAATGTGTTTGATTATCTGGGATAAAATATTCGGAACTTTTGAAAAAGAAGATCCCAATGTTCCGGTAAAATATGGTATTTATCCAAAAATGCCCGATAACAGACCGGATACCGTTCTCTTCTATGAATGGCGAAAGATATGGAAAGACCTTAAACAGCCGGGATTGAAATTTACTGATAGAATCAACTATATTTTCAATTCACCCGGATGGAGGCATGATGGAACAGGAAAAACGGTAAGACAATATCAGAAAGAATATTTTGCAAGACAAGCCAGAAAGAAAGAACAGCAAGACAATCAGAATGAACAGAAAATTGCTTGATTTCAATATTGATACCAATAAAAATCTATAAGAAGGACGGGCTTTTTAGTCCGTTTTTCTGCTATATAAAAATACCCAAACGGTAAAATTGCAATATACAAAGTCATAAATTATTCAACCATCTTTCAAATTCAATTACCCGAATCCAGCATCCTGTACCTTTACCACTCATTTAAACTGAAAGCCTTATTTTTGTCTTATGAAAAAATTCCTTCTGGTGGCCGCTTTTGTTATTGGCCAATCTGCATTTTCGCAACAACCTGATTTCCTTAAAATAAAAAAATACAGAATCGGTTATTTGGATGATAAGATCCAGGAAACCTCCGGATTGAATATGTTGAATGGAAAACTGTATACCTTTAACGACAGTGGGAACGCTCCGGAATTATTTGAGATCAGTAAAACTTCAGGAGAAATTGTAAAGACCTTTAAAGTGAACGGTAAAAATACCGATTGGGAGGCGTTAACCAATGACGGAACTCATTTTTATATCGGTGATTTCGGAAATAATGACGGAAGCAGAAGACACCTTAAAATTTTTAAAGTGCCATTTAAAAATGACAGCCTGCAAAACGATCAGGTTAAAGAAATTCTTTTTCATTACCCGGAACAGACGGACTATATTTCCACTTATTTTAATACAGACTTTGATGCGGAAGCCATGGTGTATACTAATGGGAAAATTCATCTTTTCACAAAAGAATGGGCTTCAAAAGCAACCCATCATTATGTGATAGACCCTGAAAAGTATGAGAAGCAAAATGCAGCAATGACAGAAACCTATAAAACCAATTTTATGGTGACAGATGCTGCCTACTTTGAAAAAAAACTTTATTTGGTGGGATATACCAAGAAAACGGAAGTGTTTCTGGATATTTTTACAGAAACGGAACCCGGAGTGTTTTTTAATGAGAGACCGAAGCATTATTATCTCGGAAGTTCTTTGTCAATTGGTCAGATTGAAGGGATTGCCGTAGACGAGACCGGGATTTTTATCTCCGGTGAAAAGTTTAAATCGCGCTTAGGTAGTACCAAACCTGCGTTCTATTTTATTCCAAAAGATAAACTCAAAGATTAATTTTCTCTTAAAATTGAGCGAAAAAAATTATCTTTGTGAGAATTAATAATTTATTCATCCATCATTCGCAGATTGTGGCAAACATTGTAGAAGACATTAAGCAACCGATCAATGAGGAAATGAAACTTTTCGAACAGAAGTTTTATGAATCAATGCAGAGTAAAGTCCCTTTATTAGATAAAGTAACTCGTTTTATTGTTACCACAAAAGGGAAACAGATGCGTCCTATGTTTGTATTTCTTTGTGCTAAGCTGGTAGGAGAGGTCACTGAAAAGACGTATCGGGGAGCTTCAATGATTGAATTGATTCACACAGCGACTTTGGTTCATGATGATGTCGTGGATGAAAGTTTCAAGCGTCGTAATTTCTTCTCCATCAATGCGCTGTGGAAAAATAAAATTGCTGTTTTGGTAGGAGATTACCTTTTGTCCAAATCAGTATTGCTCTCTACAGACCATAAGGATTATGATTTGCTTGGCGTAATTTCCAGAACAATCCGTGAAATGTCTGAGGGTGAGCTTCTTCAGTTGGAGAAAGCCAGAAAACTGGATATCACAGAAGACGTTTATTATGAAATTATCCGTCAGAAAACAGCTACTTTAATTGCTGCGTGCTGTGAAATTGGTGTTCTTTCAAATAGTGCCGATGAGCAACTTGCCAAGAAAATGCTGGATTTCGGAACTTATACGGGGATGGCATTTCAGATCAAGGATGACCTTTTTGACTATTTAAGTTCGAATGTAATCGGTAAACCGGTAGGAATTGATATTAAGGAACAGAAAATGACCCTGCCTTTGATTCATACGCTAAAGATTGCTGATGAAAAGAACCGTAAATATTATTTTGATACCATAAAACGTTATAACAATAATCCCAAAAGAGTAAAGGAACTGATAGAGTTTGTTAAAAACTCCGGAGGATTAGAGTATGCGATTACGATCATGAAAGATTTCCAGCAAAAAGCAAAAGATATCCTGAATGAATTTCCGGATTCTGAACCTAAAAGGTCATTGCATAGTATGCTGGATTATGTAATTGAGCGAAAATTTTAAATTAAATAATTTTTAGGGTTACAATAATAACAGCTAGAACTATACAAAATAAGGCTGTTAAAAATAAATAATCCGCAATAGTCTCAAACCTATATTCTTGCTTTTCTCTTTTTGTTCTGATCGCCAGGAATGAAAAGAAGCAGCTGCAGGCAAAAAGAATACAGGCAAATCCTGCAAATTCGTCTAAATAGGTACTCTGACTTATTCTAGCAATTTTCAGTGAAGTAATAATGATCAGTGAAAACCCTAAAAGATTGCTAGATGCATTCAAAATATGAGGTGACTTTTTTTCCATCTTTACAATTTTTTTCAAAATAACGCACAATTTTTATTATTATCAAATTTTTAAAAAAGATTAATAAAAATTAAAATTAATTTAAAAAGTGTATATTAGCAAAATACTTGAAGAATAAAAAACTTTTTTACTTAGCTATGCAAACAACCTATATTGAAACACAGCAAATATCCTTTCAAGATTTTAAAAATCAGATACTTGACGATTACAGGTTAGGAAGGATCTCTCGTGAAATGTCTTATCTCGGAAGAAGAGAAGTGCTCACTGGAAAAGCTAAATTTGGAATTTTTGGGGATGGAAAGGAACTTCCTCAGCTGGCAATGGCGAAGGTTTTCAGAAATGGAGACTTCCGTTCAGGATACTACAGGGATCAGACTTTTGCATTAGCAGTAGATGCCCTGACGGTGGAAAGCTTCTTTGCACAAATGTATGCTGATACCAATGTAGACAGAGAGCCGGCTTCAGCAGGTAGACAAATGAACGGGCATTTTGCAACAAGAAGTTTAAATGAAGACGGAAGCTGGAAAGATTTAACAGCACAAAAGAATATTTCTTCCGATATTTCTCCTACTGCAGGACAAATGCCAAGATTATTAGGACTTGCTCAGGCTTCTACTATTTATAAAAATGTAACCTTTGAAGGTTCTGAAAAATTCTCAAAACAAGGGAATGAAATCGCTTTCGGAACCATTGGTGATGCTTCTACAGCAGAAGGGCATTTCTGGGAAACACTGAATGCTGCTTGTGCGCTTCAGGTTCCTATGATTGTGTCAATCTGGGATGACGGATATGGAATTTCGGTTCCTACAAAAAACCAAAGAGCAAAAGCTGATATCAGCGAAATGTTAAGCGGTTTCCAGAGAAAAGAGGGCGAGAACCAAGGGTGTGAAATCATACAGGTGAAAGCATGGGATTATCCGGCATTACTGGATGCTTATGCAAAAGCTGAACATTTTGCAAGAACAGAAAGCGTTCCTGTTGTAGTACACGTTGTAGATGTTACGCAGCCTCAGGGACACTCAACTTCAGGATCTCACGAAAGATATAAAAATGAAGAGCGTCTTGCATGGGAAGCAGAATTTGACGGACTGGCAAAATTCAAAGAATGGATTTTAAACTATTCTATTGAAATTGAAGGAAAAGAAGAGGTGATTGCTACTGCTGAAGAGCTGGAAGCAATTGATGAAGAAGCGAAAAAGAAAGCAAAAGCCGGACAAAAAACAGCCTGGGATAACTACCAGAAAGCGATTACTGAATTAATTCAATCTATTTTACCACTAGTAGAAAACCTTAAAGGTCAGAATGCTGAAGTGGAAACGTATATCGCTCAGTTCAATAAATTGGTTTCTAAGGCTAAAAAAGATGTATTCCATTTAACAAGAAAGGCTTTATTAGCAACGAGAGGAACAAATTCGGCAGAAAGAAATCAATTGATGCAGAAATACAATGAAGTTTCTGAAATCGAAAAAGACAACTATTCTTCTCACCTATATTCAGAGTCTCAATGGAAGGCTGAAAACATCAAAGAGATCACGCCGGTATATTCTGACAGCTCAGAAGATGTTGACGGAAGAGTAGTGATCAGAAATAACTTTGACAAAATTTTCTCTAAATATCCTGAAACCTTAATCTTTGGTGAAGATACCGGAAATATCGGTGATGTAAACCAGGGGTTGGAAGGAATGCAGGAAAAATACGGAGCACTGCGTATTGCCGATACGGGAATTCGTGAAGCTACGATCCTTGGACAAGGAATTGGTATGGCGATGAGAGGTTTAAGACCAATCGCCGAAATCCAGTATTTAGACTATGTCCTTTACTGTTTACAAGGAATGAGTGATGACCTGGCAACGGTACAATATAGAACAAAAGGAGGTCAGAAAGCTCCTTTGATCATCAGAACAAGAGGTCACAGACTGGAAGGAATCTGGCATTCAGGTTCTCCGATGGCGGGAATTCTTAACCTTTCAAAAGGTATTCTGGTACTCGTTCCGAGAAGCTTAACAAAGGCTGCAGGATTCTACAACACTATGCTTCAGGCAGACGAACCGGCAATCATCGTAGAATGTCTGAACGGATACAGATTAAAGGAAAAGCAACCTGATAACTTAGGAGAATTCACTGTTCCTGTAGGTAAAATTGAAGTGACTAAAGAAGGAACAGATGTTACTTTGGTAACTTACGGTTCTACCTGGAGGGTAGTAACAGAAGCAGCAAACGAATTGGAAAAGTTAGGAATTTCTGCAGAAGTAATTGATATCCAGTCGTTGATTCCTTTCGATTTATCTCACGAAATCGGTGAGAGTGTTAAGAAAACAAACAGACTAGTCGTGATCGACGAAGATGTGGAAGGAGGAACTACAGGGTTTATCTTACAGCAGATTCTTGAAAAACAAAAAGCATTCAGATATCTGGATTCAGATCCGTTAACGATTTCTGCAAATGATCACAGACCTGCCTACGCAAGTGATGGTGACTATTTCAGTAAGCCGTCTACAGATGATATGGTAGAGAAGATTTACGCGATGTTTAATGAAACAAATCCTGAGAAATATCCTGCGATATTCTAATTTGGGATTTTAAATAAATTTTTGAACCGCTTCCTTTTTTGGGAGCGGTTTTGTTTTACCATAGTTGCAGGAAATTTGTACATTTAAGGACTAAATAATTTTTTTGGCCCATCTTTAAACCAAGTCTATGAAACGAGCATTCATCATATATATGCTTTTTACGTTATTTTTTTGTAAAGCCCAAAAGTATACAGAAACTGAAATTTTAGATCAATTAGATTTGGCTTTTAATGGTAAACCAAGTCAGTATTTTCCTCAAAAAAAATCAGGTGAAATTCAATATAATTTTTTTCTGGATTTGGAACATGGTTATTTTATGACAGCAGGAAATCGAATACATTTATATGCAAACGATGAAGGGCAATGGGCTGTAGTTTTTGAAAAAAACGGATATCAAAATAGAGCAACAAGAGCAGAAATTGAGCTTAATTATATTGGTAACTGTATTAATTATTCCAAAGAAAGATATTCTGATATAAATTATACTAGTAATACTAATTATATTGTTCTAATTGATGGTGATGAATTCACAAGAATTGAAAATAAAGAAGGGAACGACCAAGAAACATTTGAATATATTGGAGAACAGATAAAAGAAATAAAAATTCATAATCAATTTGTGCCTTTTAATCCTAATTATAGAGATTATGAAAAAGTAGGTATTAAAATAGCGAACTTTGACAATGGTAAGAGGTTGGTAGGATTTGGAGATTTAATAAGATATTATAATGAGGTAAATCCCTCATTACTTTATGCTTCAGAAGATGAAATAAAAATGCATATTCCCAAAAAATTAAAAAAAATAATGACAATAGACAAGTTTCATTATGACAGAACAGTTTTACCAAGTAAACAGGAAACCTATAAGATGATAGCTAAGATTTTGGTTTCTGGAGATTCTTCTTATTGGAGACCTGTTTTGCTTTTTAACAATCATTGGAGTACATGGGAATCTGGAAACTTATAGCTTTATTCCTCTTCAGCCAATGTAATACGCAATCTATTTAAAGTACTCATCAAAGTAATACTTGTAGTCAGTTCTACAATTTCTCTTTCTGTAAATTGTTGTATTAATTTCTCTCTCATTTCATACCAGTCATCATTGTTGTAAGTAACGGCTTCTGCCCAGCCTAAAACAAGTTTTTGCCGATCATTGAAGACATTGGTATGTTTCCAGCCTGGTAGCCTGTTGATGACATCCTGCTCAAAGCCAAAATCAGACAGTTCTTTAGCATGGTAACTACAGCAATAAGCACAGCTATTGATTTGAGATACTCTGAGCTCGGCGAGGGCAATTAATTTTTCATCTATACCGGATTTTCTAATGCTGTTGTGGGCTCTATACAGATTTCCAATGGTTTCTTTTGCAATTTCTTTGTAATTCATAATGAAATATTTTTCTGCAAATTTGCATCAGAAATGGTTTTGAACCTATATACTTACTTTTTGGTGATACACTTACCTTTTTGAAAGTAGCCTCAATGAATTTTGCCCATTAAAAGCAAAAGGCTATCAAACATTGACAGCCTTTTTATTTTTTACATCCTCATTCAAAAAAGAACAATCTTTATCCGAATGCAATCCTTTCACCTGATATTTTGCTTCCCATTCTTCCAGCAGATATAGAATAGGTAATAGTGCCAATCCTTTTTCCGTAAGTGAATATTCCACTCTTGGAGGAAGTTCTTTAAACTCTTCACGAATGACCAAACCATCGCTTTCCATTTCTCTTAATTGATCCGTAAGCACCTTTCTGGAAATTACATTAATGCGTACTGCCAGTTCTCCAAAACGCAGCTTTCTGTCTTTGATCACCAGGACGATAATGGGCTTCCATTTGCTTCCCAGGGCAGCCATGGCTTTGCCTAAAGGACAGCTATATTGCATTAATTCATTCTTTTTCATACGTTACTTTAACGTTACTAATGTAAGTTACTGCGAAGTTACCACTATTTTTTTGATAAAAGATACAAAAGTGAACTATTATTAGTTACTTTGTGTAACAATTATAAAATAGAATTTTAAATCATGAGCACATCATCATTATTTAAACCGTTTCAATACAAAAATTTACAGCTTAAAAATAGAATCGTAATGGCTCCAATGACCAGAGCACAATCTGACAATGGAGTACCCACACAAGAAATTGCCGATTACTACGGAAGAAGAGCTGCTTCCGAGGTTGGATTGATTCTTTCGGAAGGAACTGTAATCAACAGACCGGGATCAAAAAACTTACCGAATATTCCTGATTTCTACGGAAACGAAGCCTTGAACGGCTGGAAAAATGTAATCGATACCGTACATCAGCACGGTGGCAAAATGGGACCTCAGATCTGGCACGTAGGAGATACCAGAATGTCTGAAGAATATCCTTTAGTTCAGATGGAAAAAGCTTCCACAATGACCATTGAAGATATTCAGGATACTATTGCACAGTTTGCAGCCTCTGCAAAATCAGCAAAAGACCTTGGATTCGATTGCCTTGAAATTCATGGAGCACATGGTTATCTTATTGATCAGTTTTTCTGGGAAGTAACCAATACAAGAACTGACGAATATGGAGGTAAAACATTAAAAGAAAGAAGCAAATTTGCGGTTGATGTTGTGAAAGCAATAAGAGCTGCAGTAGGAGAGGACTTTACCATTATTATCCGCCTTTCACAATGGAAACAACAGGATTATAAAAGCAGACTGGCATTAACTCCAAATGAAATGGAAGACTGGCTATTGCCGTTAAAAGAGGCCGGAGTAGATATTTTCCACTGTTCACAACGTCGTTTTTGGGAACCGGAATTTGAAGGTTCCGATTTGAACTTTGCAGGCTGGGCAAAAAAAGTTACCGGGCAACCAACAATTACCGTAGGTTCTGTAGGATTAAACGGAGATTTCTTAAATGCTTTTGCCGGTCAGGGAACAGAAAAAACAGACCTTACCGAATTGATCAGAAGACTTGATCGTGAAGAATTTGATCTTGTTGCAGTAGGACGTGCTATTTTACAGGATTATCAGTGGGTACAGAAGATCAAAGACGGGAATACCGAAGCGCTTCTGGATTTTTCAGCAGAAAGTATGGGCGTATTATTTTAATGTGAGAAGGTGATATTGAATTGGCTTTGCCGGCAATTTTATTACAGCATAATTTTATTCACTGGCAGAGCAAAATTAACTATTTACCAATCCCATTAATCATCATAATTCACTTTATTTTATATTTAATTTTCACCTATTTATTAAGAACCCCGATTTCAGAAATTCTGAAATCGGGGTTCTATTTGTTTTATTTTCTACATGAATAAACAGCTGGTTCGCAACTCCAGTAGGAAGAACTGCCGGACTCATTAAAGTAATGACACGGAATTTCGTTATCTCCACATACTGGAGCATCTCCGCCGCTGATTTTTTTCAAATTGGATTTGGTTAATTTTTTTAGATTTTTCATAATGAATAAAGTGTTGGTTGTTATTGTATTGTTTTTATGAATAATGAACGGGCTTTCAGAATATTGAAAGCCCGTTCATTATATTTGTTTTAGAAGCGACATCCTGTTTCAGGAGGCTCGCAAGACCAGTAAGCAGGAGACCCGTTCTGAGCTTTGTTACGACATGCAATGTATCCCCCTTCACAATTCGGAGCATTTCCTCCATTAATTTTTTTTAGATCCGATGTTGCGAGTTTTTTTAGATTTTTCATGTTTGATAATTTGTTGATGGTTATACATAATTTTGAAAGACTGTGATTTTTATAAATAATAAGATAAATTAAAACCTTAATTGTATATAAAAACCAGAGTCCTGTTTTTTACATTGAATACGTTGAAATAGTTTATTTTATGGGCATTCTTGTGTATTCAGAACACATGTCCATCGAGGTGGAAAGCCATTTTTGCTGGGAATATAGCATGCGGTAGTTCCTGTAGGACAGTCGGGAGCATTACCTCCGTTAATTTTCTTTAAATCAGACTTTGTTAATTTTCTTGAATTTTTCATGTTTAATAGTTTGTAGTGTAAACAAATGTAGTATTTTTTTTAAATCATTAAATGCTTTGACGTTAATTTTAACATATTAATATTTTATGTTAAATGTAGGCAGCGGCTTATATTCAATCAGAATGCGAGCGGATTGACCAGATCCTTCCACAGCAACGCAGCTCGTTTGTGAGTACTTTAAAGTTGTTTATAGAGCCTTTACAACCAGAATAAAAACAAACCCGCTCCCGGAAATTTCCGGGAGCGGGTTTTAACAGATTTAAATATCTAAAACTGCCATATCAAATGACAGAAGTGATTTCTTACAACCCAATATTTTTAGTAGGTTTCAATTGTTTAAGAATGCTTTTTGGAATGGCATTTTTATGAACCAAAATAGCAGTAGACTTATATTCAACATAAGGTCTTGTTACATAAAGGTATCCTGCAAAGTCATTGGTTACACCCCATGAATTTTTTACCATATAATACTCCTTACCCGTTTGATCTTTAGCCAAACCTACGATATGCATTCCATGGTCATCCGTAGTTGAAAGGTTATTAAGCGCTTTCTGGCGCATATCCTCGGTAATGGTTTTATCTTTTTTAGGCTCTGTAAATAAAGTCTGCTTGTTTTCAGAAGTAATCTGATCAAGCTCCATATCAGGAACATAAGCAACCCCATTTTTGTAAGAGAAATAAGGTTCTGAAACGTCAGTAGCCCAACCTACAGAATATCCTTTTGTTACCGCATTATCAATAATTGCAGTAAGATCTTTCATCGGAACATTCCAGTCAGAATCATGGCTCCAGTTATCAGGAATCGGAACTACAAATTTCTGATAATAAGCATAGTCTTTGTAAGAAGATAATTCTACATAATCATCGGCATTAATTCCTACTACTTCTTTAGCAAATGTTTTAGGAGTATAATTTTTCCCTTCATAAGTGAAATTAGAAGGTACTTTTCCTAAATATTCATCAAGAATTGTATCTACAGAATCCATCCAGTTATCGGTAAGTTTTCCTTTAGATGAAGCCTGAACAAGACTATCAAGAACCGGTTTTATTTTCCCCTGCATTTCCTTGAAGTTGTTCGTGGTTTGTCCGGATTTTAATCCTGTATACACATCCTGTGGAACCGCTCCGTACTTTTTGTACATATTGATTACATCGTGAAGCTCTCCACCGTCACCCCAGCTGATGGCTCCATTATTTAAAACATATAATTTTGCTTTATCATGGTAAGAATTTCTGGCCGTGAAAATTTCAGCAAGATCGACAGGCTTTTTGCCCATTCTCTGCATTTCAGATTCCAGGAATGAATTTCCAGAATAACTCCAGCAAGTTCCCGATGAACCTTGGTTCTTTACTGAAGTCGCTCCAACGTCTTTTAGCGTTGTGAACTGGAAATTAGCATTTTGAGAGTGATTGTTTTTTAGTTTGTTGATTAAGTCATCTTGGGCAAACATCATACTTCCTGCAGACAAAACAAAAAGTAATGATGCCATTTTCGCATTTTTCATTACTATAAAAGATTATTTGTATTAATAGTCGTTACTAATAGAGATTTGTTACAACAGGAAAAGTTAAATTTGAAATGTAAGTTTTTGTTAAAAAAGTTAACCATGATTCCAACCCCAACAAAAGTTTCTGCATCTATCATAGTATAAAGCCTGACTATGGAACGAGAATTATTATTAGAATGTCAACGGAACGACCGCAACGCACAGCGGAAAGTTTACGAAAAAATGGCGGGCAAACTCTACTCCGTTTGTAGACGCTATTTAAAGAACGATGAAGATATAGAGGAGGTATTGGCCGATACCTTCTACAAAATTTTCACGAAGATCAACCAGCTTCAAACTCCTGAAACCTTTGAAGCCTGGACCAGGAAAATTGCAGTTAACGAATGCCTGCAGAAAATAAGAACCAACAAAGCCTTATTTATTTCCCTCGAAGAAAATATGGTGGATTCTCCGGATGGATCACCGGAAAATATTTCGTTTGAAAAAGATATTCTGAGCTTATTAAAGTTTCTCCCCGAAGGATGCAGGGCTATTTTCAATCTTTTTGCTATTGAAGGATATCCGCACAAGGAAATAGCTGCAATGCTTTCCATCAGCGAAGGAACATCAAAATCCCAGCTTAATTTTGCACGGAAAAAATTGCAGGAACTTTTAGTGAATCAAAACATTTAAACTTTACAACAATGGAAAATAATCATATAGATCAACAATTCAATGAAGCCTCTAAGCTTTCAGAAGAACCAAATGTTTTTCCTGGTTTTGAAAAAGTATGGGGAAAAATTGAAGAAAAATTAGATAAGAAAGAAGAAAATAAGAGAACTGTTCCTTTCTGGCTCCCTTATGGTATTGCTGCCAGTATTGCTATTGGCCTGGGTGCTTTCTATTTTCTTAACAACAAAGATATAGCGGAACCTGTAAAACCTGTTATCGCTGAAAATAGAATTTCAAAAGAACCGGCTGTCAGCCAGAATACTTACATAGCAGAAGTTGACAGTATCACAAAAAGGAATATTCAGAAAGAGAAAAGACACGCAAAACGACCTATAGAAAAATTGGCATCGAATATAGTTCCGGAACCGCTTAAGTCTTATGATGTGAGTATGCCACCCGCTCCACCAAAGACTGTTCCGCTACCATCATTATCCAAGGTTCAACCTGTTACCAATGACTATTATGTGGAATCAAAAACAGTGAGGGGAGATCATCAGAAAAGAAACAATGAGGAAGAGACCCAGCAAATTGATGAAGTGGTAGTAGTTGGATATAAGCCTAAAAAGGTTGAACATTCTGTAGGTAGCGCAGTAACCGTTTCCACATCGGAGATTGTATCGCAGCCTACAGTTCCATCAGCATTACAAGGAAGGGTTGCAGGACTTCAAATTACTTCAAGAGATAGCAGGAGAAAGAGAAAAGAGGAAATTAAAAATACGGCGAACAATATCAATTTAGGATATCTTGGTAGTAATAATCAGGTAATGATCAGAGGGGTTGCTTCCATTAATGCAGGAAATGAACCATTGTACATTATTAATGGAGAAGTTTCTAATTCCGAAGGATTAAGATCGCTCATCAATACCAAAAAAATCAAGACGTTAAATATTGTAAAAGGAACTGCTGCAACAGCAATATATGGCAGTAAAGCGGCAAACGGAGTCGTTGTTGTAACAACAAAAAGGCTTTCAAGAAAAGAGAAAAAAAGAATGGAGCAGCTTCAGGAAGAAATTGAAAAACAAAAACAAATTTCACCTGCCTCCAATGATGAAAGTTATGACTCTTTTGTTGAAAATCCTTTTGAATCAGCACATAGTCAACCGTTGTCAACCTTTTCCATCGATGTAGATAATGCTTCTTATTCCAATGTCAGAAGGATGATTAATAACGGTCAGGTTGTAGATAAAAATGCCGTGCGAATCGAGGAGATGATTAATTATTTTAAATATGATTATCCACAGCCTAAAAATGCGGAACCTTTTTCAATCAATACAGAATATAATGAATCACCATGGAATCCCGGCCATAAGCTTTTGAAAATAGGACTTCAGGGGAAAAATATTCCACAGGATCATTTGCCGGCATCCAATCTTATTTTTCTTATTGATGTTTCAGGATCGATGGATGAAGAAAATAAACTGCCTTTGCTGAAATCTTCATTCAAGGTGCTTTTGGATAGATTGAGACCAAAAGATAAAGTAGGAATTGTAGTCTATGCCGGAAGCGCCGGAATTGTTCTGCCACCAACTTCAGCCGGAGAAAAGTCAAAAATTATCGAAGCGTTGGATCATCTGCAGGCGGGAGGAAGTACCGCAGGAGGAGCAGGGATTGAACTCGCCTACAAACTGGCTCAGGAGAATTTTGTGAAAGATGGAAACAACCGCGTGATCATCGCTACTGACGGAGATTTTAATGTAGGTACCTCTTCCCAGTCGGATTTGAAAACCCTTATTGAAGACAAAAGAAAATCAGGTGTTTTCCTTACATGCTTAGGTTTTGGAATGGGCAATTATAAAGATAATACCTTGGAAACTCTTGCCGATAAAGGAAACGGGAACTATGCCTATATTGATAATCTACAGGAAGCAAATAAATTTTTAGGAAAAGAATTTGCAGGAAGTATGTATGCAATTGCCAAAGATGTGAAGATCCAGATTGAATTTAATCCTCAATATGTACAATCTTACCGCCTGATTGGTTACGAAAACAGAAAATTGAGAAATGAAGACTTTACCAATGATAAAATAGATGCAGGTGAATTGGGAAGCGGGCATACTGTTACCGCTCTGTATGAGATTATTCCTGCAGGTACAAAATCAGAATTCCTTCCAAAGGATAACGATCTGAAATATACACAAAATACCCCTGCGAAAGAATTTGGGGATGAATTGGCTACCATAAAATTCAGATATAAAAAACCTGACGGGGATAAAAGTCATGAAATGAGTCAGGTTATTAAAAATCTTGATCCGGGAATAACTTCTGCGAGTTCGGATTTTAAATTTGCCTCATCAGTAGCATGGTTTGGATTAGTGTTGAGAAATTCTGAACTCATCCGGAATAAAAATCTTTCCGATATTGAAAACCTTGCCAAACAAGGTAAAAATAAAGATGACGAAGGCTATCGATCAGAATTCATAAGGTTGATAGAAACCTATAAGACCATTCAAAAATAAATGTAAAAAAAGAAATTTCCCCGGAAGTTTCTTTTTTCATTATATCGTTTTGCTAATAAATTGATTATTAATGGGTTTCTGTGTTTTAACATTTATTAACGAAATTCAAAATTATTTTAATAATTTCCCTGCTTCAATTAATAAAGATGAGAAAAATTCTAATAACCATGTCAGGGCTTGTAGTATTAGCAAGCTGTACAACTCAAAAAACTACTGATACAAGCGGAGAACCTCAAAAATATAGTCTGCGAAAAGACAAAGATCAGGATGGTATTCCCAATAAACTGGATAAATGCCCTGAATCTGCCGGACCGGTTGAAAATGATGGCTGTCCATGGCCGGATACGGACAGTGATGGAGTAATCGACAAAGATGACGCCTGTCCTACAGTAGCCGGGCCACCGGAAAATAATGGATGTCCGTGGCCCGACACCGATGGCGACGGCGTTCTGGATAAAGATGATGCTTGTCCTACCGTTCCTGGGCTGCCGGAATATAATGGGTGCCCAAAACCGAAAACTATGGTGGCATCTGAAGTTATAAGTTCAAGGTCACAGATTGAACCGGGAAGAGTATATAATCATCAGGTCGAATCTGAGAAAACTACCAAAAAGACGAGTAAGACTGTTAATAAAAACATAGATTACGACAGTGAAGAATATGTCGCTTTAGTGGAAAACCCATTTGAACTGACTAAAAATCAACCTTTGTCAACGTTTTCTATTGATGTCGATAATGCCTCTTATTCCAATGTAAGAAGAATGATTAATTACGGGCGCAAAGTCGATAAAAATTCAGTAAGAGTGGAGGAGATGATCAATTATTTTAAATATGATTATCCACAGCCGGAAAAAAATCAACCGTTCTCCATTAATACGGAATATAGTGACGCATCCTGGAATCCGAACCATAAATTATTGAAAATAGGCCTTCAGGGAAAAAGAATTCCTATGGAGAATCTTCCGACGTCTAATATTGTTTTCCTGATAGATGTCTCGGGTTCTATGAGCGATGAGAATAAATTACCGTTATTAAAATCTTCACTCAAAGTTTTATTGGATCAGTTGAGACCTCAGGATAAGGTAGGAATTGTAGTCTATGCCGGAAATGCCGGAATGGTATTGCCGTCTACTTCTGCCAAAGAAAAATCGACTATTATTAAGGCACTTGATAATCTGCAAGCAGAAGGAAGTACCGCCGGAGGAGCAGGTATTGAACTGGCATATAAAATGGCTCAGGAAAACTTTATTAAAGGAGGAAATAACAGAGTTGTATTAGCCACTGACGGCGATTTTAACGTAGGACCGTCTTCTACAGCTGATCTTGAATCATTGATTGAGAAAAAAAGAGAAACCGGAATATATCTTACCTGCTTAGGCTACGGAATGGGGAATTATAAAGACAACCACATGGAAACTCTTGCCGATAAAGGAAATGGAAACTATGCTTACATTGATAATATGCAGGAAGCGAATAAGTTCTTAGGAAAGGAATTCGCGGGAAGTATCTATACGATCGCTAAAGATGTAAAAATCCAGATTGAATTCAATCCTAAGTTTGTAAAATCATATCGATTAATAGGATATGAAAACAGAAAACTGAGAAATGAAGATTTTGTCAACGATAAAATAGATGCCGGCGAATTAGGAAGCGGACACACCGTTACTGCTTTATATGAAATTATTCCTGTCGGCGTACAATCAGATTACCTTCCAAAAGTAAATCAGTTAAAGTATTCTGCGGTTACCACCAATACAAAAAATTCCGGTGATGAACTTGCTACGGTAAAATTCAGATATAAAAAACCGGATGGCAATACCAGTACAGAAATCAGTAAAGTAATTAAGAAAGAAGAAATATCACTGGCAAAAACAAGCCCGGATTTTAAGTTTGTGTCTTCTGTTGCCTGGTTCGGATTGGTTTTAAGAGATTCAAAATTAATTAAACATAAAGATTTAAATGCAATCAGCCATCTTGCAAAAGAAGGAAAAAGCAATGATGAAGAAGGCTATAGAAGTGAATTTATGAGATTGGTAGAAAGTTATAAATCAATAAAATAATGATAAAAGCAGGCATTCGTAATGAATGTCTGCTTTATTTTAAAATTAATTTTCAAAAATTATTGAAAATTCAAAAAATATAATTACATTTGTAATAGAAATTCAAAAATCAGATACAATGCAACTTTCAGAAGCCAAAGAAAAATACATTCAAACCTGGGGGACATTTGCGACCAATTGGGGAATCAATCGTACCATGGCACAGGTACATGCTTTGCTTTTGGCAAGTGTTAAGCCGCTTTCTACCGATGAGGTGATGGAGCAGCTGGAAATTTCAAGAGGAAATGCCAATATGAACCTCCGTGCTCTGATTGATTGGGGAATTGTGAGAAAAGAATTTATAAAAGGAGACCGGAAAGAATATTTTGTGGCAGAAAAAGATGTCTGGTATCTGTTTAAACAAATTACCAAAGAACGTAGAAAGAGAGAAATTGAGCCGGTAATTTCATTTTTAGAAGAGCTTAAAAATATTGAAGATAAGGATTCAGACGAAGCACAGGAATTTATCAAACTGATGAATGATTTCAGTTCTGTAACCGGGAAAATCAATAACATTATGGATCTGGCTATAAAAAGTGATGATCATTGGCTGGTAGGGAAAATAACCAATTTATTAAAATAGAAAGAGGATGAAAATCCTTTTTTCTTTCAAATAAACTTTCAAAAATTATTGAAAATATAATATTTTTAAAATGTTCAATATTATTTCATATATAATTTTTCTTGCGATCAGCTCATACATTACAGTAGATGTGGGTAGAAGGTGCTATAGAGCTGGAAAAGCGTATCTGAAATATCTGCTTCATGACGAAGGTCTTTGTCTGACAATTAACAGAATATTATTGGGATGTTACTATCTGCTCAACTTAGGGTACATCGCACTAAGCCTCACATTTTGGGAAAAGATCAGTACAATAGAAGAAACAGTGATCACCACTGCCATTCGTATCGGGGGTATTGTTATCATCCTTTGCCTATTACATTATGTGAATATTTTTACCCTTTATTTTTTAAGGAAAAAACTAACTTTAAAATAATACTATCATGACAACTACAGTTTTAACTGCCACGTACAATTTCTCAGCGTACATGATTTACTTACCGATCGTGATTGCCCTTACGATCTTGGTTTCACAGTTTTTATTTAAAAATTCAAAAACTTTTATGATTGATATTTTTCATCAAAAAGAAGATATTGCTTTGGCAACAAACTCTTTGTTTAAAATTGGCTTTTACCTTTTAAATATTGGTTTTGCGCTTTGTATTATCGAATTTGATCGGATTGAAACCCTGGAAAGACTTGTAGTAGCTCTAAGCACAAAAATCGGAGGCTTCTCTATATACCTCGGTCTGATGATGCTTTTGAACCTGCTCTTGTTCTTGAAAGGCCGCAAACATGCATTAAACAAAGATATAAAGATCAGATATGAAAACCTTAATATTTAAGATCTGGATGTATTTGACTTTCAGATCACAAAACAAAAGAACCAGAGGAGACTTTCTTAATCTTTAAAAATCAGAAAGTATGAAAGCTTTAAAAAACCACACCCTAATCTATGACAACGAATGTCCCATGTGTAACATCTATTCCAAAGGCTTTATCCAAAGCGGGATGCTTGATGAAAAGGGAAGAGAAGCATTTACGGAAATATCGGTAAAGACTAAAGAATTGGTCGATTTTAACCGGGCAAAAAATGAAATTGCCTTAGTTGATTATAATACCAACAAAGTAATATATGGCCTTGATAGCCTGCTTCTGATCATTGGAAACTCCTTCCCATTATTAGAAAAGATAGCGGGAACTCAACCTTTGTACTGGTTTTTTAAAAAACTATATTCTTTTGTTTCTTACAACCGAAAGCAGATTATTCCCTCATCGAAAGACCATACGGAAGAATCCTGTGTTCCTGACTTCAATCTGAAATACAGACTTGCATACATCGCCTTTGTAGTTATTTTTTCAGCTTATATTTTAAGCCTGTTTTCAGCAAAATTAAATATAGGACTCAGTCATAATTTTGGAAGAGAATTGGCTGTGTGCCTTGGTCAGCTCTTATGGCAGACCCTATTTCTGAGAATGTATTTGAAAGACAAAATCTGGGATTATCTTGGAAATATGATGACCGTTTCATTAATAGGAACATTACTTTTGATCCCGGCTCTATTGACAAATTTTACAGGTGTCTTCTATTTCATTTATTTCGGAGCGGTCGTTCTGATCATGTTACTGGAACATATGAGAAGATGTAAAATTTTGAAATTAAGCTATTGGCCAACCTTTTCATGGATACTGTTTCGAATGACCGCATTGATGCTGATTATACTCCTATCAATTTAAATTAAAACCTTTTTAAGATGTCAACAATTTACCTGGAAACTTTAATTGATGCCGATATTGATACAGTCTTTGATTTGGCAAGGAATATTGACCTGCACCAAAAATCAACAGCAAGAAGTAATGAAAGAGCCATTGCAGGACGTACATCCGGATTGATCGAAGAAAATGAAACAGTGACCTGGAGAGCAAAACATCTGGGAATCTATCAAAACCTGACCACCAAAATTATCAGCATGGAAAAACCTTTGCAGTTTACCGATGTAATGCAGAAGGGAGCTTTTAAATCCCTTCACCATCAGCATATTTTTAAAGAAACAGAAGGAAAAACACTGATGACCGACATCTTCGAATTTGAATCCCCATTAGGCATATTAGGTAACCTTTTCAACAGATTTTTTCTTAAACAATACCTGAAAAACTTTCTCCTGGAAAGAAACGAATTAATAAAAACTACCGCTGAATCATTAAGGAGCCCCAAAGGGGCGACTTATTCCAGAATAGAATGAAATTCTATCAAATTGTCAAAAAAATATCCATCAAAATATAAAAAACACCCATCATGATTTTTTTAAAAGCCGAATGGCGAAAATTAGCCATCATCAATTACGAAATAAATCCCGGGGTATTATTAAAATACCTGCCACAAGGTACCGAGCTGGATTTCTATAAAGGAAAATGCTATGTAAGTGTAGTAGGTTTTATGTTTTTAAATACAAAACTCTTAGGGATGCCGATTCCTTTTCACCGTAACTTTGAAGAAGTCAACCTGCGATTTTATGTAAAGAAAAAAGAAAACGGAATCTGGAAAAGAGGCGTGGTTTTTATCAAAGAAATAGTTCCTAAACCTGCTTTAAGCTTTGTAGCCAATTCCGTTTATAAAGAAAATTATCATACGATGCCTATGAGAAATCTGATTCATGAAAAAGAAGATGAGCTGCTTATCCAGTATTCCTGGAAAGATAAAAGCTGGCATTCTATCCGTATTACCGCTGATAATACAATGCAAAAAATGGAAGCTGACTCAGAATTTGAATTTATTACCGAGCATTACTGGGGCTTTACGAAAAAAGAAAACAGTGTTTCAGAATATGAAGTTTGCCATCCGAAATGGGATCATTATCTGGTGAAAGACTACCACCTGGATATTGATTTTAATAAAATCTACGGGCACGAATTTGATGACCTGAACCATCAGAAACCTATTTCAGTAATGCTGGCAGAAGGCTCTGAAATTGAAGTGAAAACAAAGAAAATACTGGCCTGAGAGAAACACAACATCATCCGATCCTTTCGAAACCCGCATCCCATTCACTTACAACATAACTTTAAATCATAAATAATGAAAATAATTATAGCCGGTGGCACCGGATTTCTCGGTGAAAATCTGGAACAATATTTTACCCAAAGAGGAAATCAGGTGTATATCCTTACCCGTCAACCCAAACGCGAAAATGAAGTCTATTGGGACGCAAAAACAATAGGGGATTGGAAGAGCATTCTTGAAAATGCAGATGTGTTGATAAACCTTACCGGAAAATCAGTGGATTGCCGCTACCATGAGAAAAACAAACAGGAGATCTATTCTTCAAGAATTGATAGTACCCGCATATTACAGGAAGCTGTTGATCACTGTTCTGAAAAACCAAAAATCTGGTTGAATGCCAGCTCAGCAACGATTTATGTGCATTCTGAAAAACATTTAAATACAGAAGAAGATGGCGTGATCGGGGATGATTTTTCAATGAATATATGTAAGAATTGGGAAAAAGAATTTTTTAACGTTAAAAATGAAGGAATAAGAAAAGTAGCCCTTAGAACTTCCATTGTTCTGGGGAATAACGGAGGAGCATTTCCAAAATTAAAAATGATCACTAAATTGGGTCTGGGAGGAAAACAAGGGCGGGGAAATCAAATGGTAAGCTGGATTCATATTGATGATTTCTGCAGAGCCGTAGACTGGATCATTGCTCATGATGATATTGCGGGAGCTATCAATATAACGGCTCCTGAACCTTTATCCAACGAACTTATGATGAAAAAGCTAAGGAAACTTATGAATATTCCATTCGGATTAAATGCTCCGGTTTGGCAACTTGAAATAGCGTCCCTGTTTTTGAACACAGAAACTGAATTATTATTGAAAAGTCGAAATGTTTTTCCTGAAAAACTGTTAAAAACCGGTTTTCAATTTACCTATTCAAACTTTGATACGACAATTTTTAACCTGTTGAAAAACTAGTATTTGTTAATTGAATAAGGATAATTAAATTAGTGAAAAATTAGTTCACTATGCCAGTCATAAAAAAAACAAAAAGCCTGTTGTTTTCTGCGATCCTGTTGAGTTCTGCATTGTTTTCACAGGCACACAATGTGTCTGAAGGATATTCGAAGCCTACAGACCCTCTTGTTCTTCAGAATCTGGAAGATTGGCAGGATCTGAAGTTCGGATTGTTCATGCATTGGGGAACATACAGCCAGTGGGGAATTGTGGAGAGCTGGAGTTTATGTCCTGAAGATGAATCCTGGACTCAGAGAAACCCGGAACATGGGAAATCTTATGACGAATATGTGAAGAATTATGAAAATCTTCAGACTACTTTTAACCCTGTACAATTTGATCCTGCAAAATGGGCAGAGGCAACAAAGAAGGCAGGAATGAAGTATGTTGTTTTTACGACAAAACATCATGATGGTTTTACCATGTTTGATTCACAACAAACCGATTATAAAATTACCTCTTCAAAAACACCTTTCTCAAAGAATCCTAAAGCTGATGTAACGAAAGAAATTTTTAATACATTCAGGAAAGATGGATTTAAAATCGGAGCTTATTTTTCAAAACCCGACTGGCATTCCGATGATTATTGGTGGCCGTATTTCCCGCCAAAAGACAGAAATGTGAATTATGATCCTAAAAAATATCCCGGGAGATGGGAAAATTTTAAAAAGTTTACCTTCAACCAACTCAATGAAATTACCTCTGGATATGGCAAAATTGATATCCTTTGGCTAGATGGAGGATGGGTAAGACCTTTTCGCACAATCGATCCCAAGGTAGAATGGCAACGAACGATTAAAGTTGAGCAGGATGTTGACATGGACAAGATAGGGAACATGGCCCGCAAAAATCAACCGGGAATTATTGTGGTAGACCGTACCGTTTCCGGAAAATGGGAAAATTACGTTACTCCGGAACAGGCTATTCCTGAACATGCACTGTCAATTCCTTGGGAAAGCTGTATTACGATGGGTGATTCTTTTTCTTATGTTCCGGATGATCACTATAAATCACCCCAGAAAATCATTGAAACATTGGTGAAAATCATCTCAAGAGGCGGAAACTATCTGATGAATATCGCTCCCGGACCCAATGGTGATTACGATGCCATTGTCTATGAAAGATTAAAGGAAATTTCCGGCTGGATGGAGAAAAACCAATCTGCTGTCTTTTCAACGAGAGTCATTGCTCCTTACCATGAAGAGAATTTTTATTACACCCAAAGTAAAGATGGGAATACCGTAAATGTTTTTCATCTTAATGATACAGTTGAATATAAAGCACCAGGTAACATTACTTTTACTGTTCCTGAATCATTTAATCCAAAATCATTAACGATTCTTGGTCTTCCTTCAAAAATTCAATGGAAAAAAACGGGAAGTCACATTGAAATTAAATTACCGGAAGAAAGATCCAAATTAAAATATGCCCTCGTAATTCAGATGAAAAAGTAGGTGTAAAAGTGAAAAAAGCAGAACGAAGTCCTGCCCTTTGAAAGATATAATATTTAATTTTTAATATTTTCTGGCTAAAAGAAGATTTAGCAAAAATGTACCGGTCCAGTTACTGTTATTAGAGCCATTGGCACCTATAAAATCAATTCTTGAAACGGATACAGTAAGTCTTGTTTTTCCTCCCGTTCCGTTGTTGGCCAGACTCACAAACGATGCGGTAAATACGTCAGGGAAACTGGAATTATTTCCTGCAGTAAGAATAGGGTACATATTGGTTACATTGAAAGGAGCTCCCTGATATTCATATACTATCATCATTCTACTGGCATTAGAATAAGCTGCAGTATGCGCGTAGGTAGTCGAAGATTTACTGATTACCCACCAAAGATCTGTTCCCGATCCTGTATCATATGAAGTTGTGGTATGGTTGGTCCAGTCTGCAACTCCCGGTGTTCCGTTTCCATGAGGTGGAATAGATAGCTGTGAACCATAAATCTCTACATTGCTGGGTTTAGGAAGAACAGTAAAAGATAAATCCCATGTTCCGCCGGTGGTATTCGTATTGTTGACCACTTCCGCATAGGCTCCCAATGGAATGACAAAAGAAGTAACCGGTGTATTGTCAATTCTTAGAGTATTACCACTCGATGCCTGAAGTGTAATAGCAGAAGTCGATATATTTTTAATCTTATAAATCCTTCCCGTATAACTTGTGGTTCCGGTTCCAATGACAGGCAGTGTAAATGTAGCATCACCCGTTCCGTTATAGGTCAGATAATGATCATTAGCCAGAATCGTATACGTATTGGCTGTAACTTGCTTATAGTTAGCTCCCAAAGAACCGTTCACAGCTAATGTACTATTAGGGGTTGTGGTGTTAATACCAACTTGTGCATTTAAAGATAATCCCCATAGTAAGAAAATCGAGATGCATTTTTTCATATTAATTATTTTTATTGATTTTAAGTAAAATTAAGAAAAATTAGCATTGAATTTTATTGCCAAACAGAACTTTAATAAAATTTTAAATTTAAATCCCTTTTTTTGGATTTTTTATCGGCTAATTGGTTTTGATTTCCTTTTTTTCGGCAATAAAAAATTTCACAAAAATGCTATTATGCGTCTACTTTTCTAATTTTTTTGCAAAACTAGAAAAAATATTATCTGTATTGGGTTAGGTTTTAATATATTTCCAATAACATGAAATAATTCATGTATTGGTGATGTTGTTTTGTTTTTAGACTAATCTGCAAGGGACTTCCAAATCTTCTGTTAAATAATAACTACAGCATAAACGGTGATACCCATCGGCAATAATCAATTCATTTTGCCCTCTTACCAATAGAATGGGGGAGAGCTTTTTATTCTTTTCAACTTTTTTCAGATTTTCTTTGACATGAATATTGGTTTCCGGAAGCAAAGCGAGCTTGCTGGCTCTCAAAATGTCTTTGGATTTTTTGGTGATTGTGGTTGCCTTTTTTAGTTTTTCTACCATTTTTTTCGCTTGATCCGGCTCAAAAAGAAGTTCCAGATAATCTTGTGCTGCAGGGAAATCATGATCTTCAGGCTCTTTTAACCAAAGTTTATCTCGGGTAAGCATATTTTTTTTCATAATTCTTTATTAATAAGGTAAATAAAATTATAAAAAATAGTTCATACTTGTACTTTTTACTTGAAGCAAAAAATATTGGTACAATATATGTAGATTCAACGATGAACCTGAATTAATTTAATCAATACTTATTAATTGTTTGAATTAATTTTTTTAAATATAAACATTATGAAAAAGTTATTCATTTCAACATTATTGCTATTAGGTTTATCAATGAATGTTTACGCGCAGAAACATCCTCCCGTTCCTCCACATCCATCAAAAAACGAATTGGTGAATATTAAAATGCAGGAACTGACTAAAAAATACAACACAGAAAAAAAACTGATTTTGAATCACCCGCTTGCTACCAAGAAAATGAAAAGAGATCAGATGAAAGCGCTGAATGAAAGATTTCAAGTTGAAAAGCGATTACTTCAAAAAGCAAAATAACAGAGATTTCTTACGTTTATTGAAATAGGAAGAACTATTTTTATATTTTTTCATTTTGAAAAGTTTTCAATTAAAAATAAAATATATTGAAAGAGAATGCGTTTTGTGTTCTCTTTTTTTGTTTAAAATTGAATGAAACCAGTCTTATTGATGCATTTTTAGATCACTCTACAGAAATAGATAACATCCAATATTTTTCCTTAAATTCGCATAAAAATTTTTAAAGTAATGAATTACGATATTATTGTCATTGGAAGTGGTCCTGGTGGATATGTTACTGCGATCAGAGCAGCACAATTGGGTTTCAAAACCGCAATTATCGAGAAAGAAAACTTAGGAGGAATCTGTCTTAACTGGGGATGTATTCCAACGAAAGCTTTATTGAAATCGGCTCAGGTTTTTCATTATATCAACCATGCTGAAGATTATGGTTTGAATAAAGTGGAGGCCAGCTTTGAGTTTCCTAATGTTATTCAGAGAAGCCGTGGTGTAGCCAACAAAATGAGCAAAGGAATCGAATTCTTAATGAAAAAGAATAAGATTGACGTAATTCTTGGTACTGCTACAGTACAAAAAGGGAAAAAAGTTTCTGTAACCGATAAAGACGGTAAAGTAACTGAATATGCGGGGAACCACATTATCATTGCTACAGGAGCTCGTTCAAGAGAATTACCAAACTTACCGCAAGATGGTAAAAAAGTAATCGGATACAGACAGGCATTATCTCTTCCTGAGCAACCTAAATCTATGATCGTTGTAGGTTCAGGAGCTATCGGAGTAGAATTTGCCGATTTCTATAATACAATGGGAACAAAAGTGACTGTTGTAGAATTTATGCCAAACATCGTTCCTGTAGAAGACGAAGAAATCTCTAAGCACCTGGAGAAATCTCTGAAAAAATCAGGTATCGAAATTATGACAAATGCTTCTGTAGAAAGCGTTGATACTTCAGGAGAAGGAGTAAAAGCGAATGTTAAAACGGCTAACGGAAACATTACTTTAGAAGCTGATATCTTATTATCTGCTGTAGGTATTGCTGCAAACATCGAAAATATCGGTTTAGAAGAAGTAGGAATCCAGACAGATAAAGGAAGAGTATTGGTCAACGAATGGTATGAAACGTCAGTACCTGGTTACTATGCAATTGGTGACCTTATCCCAACTCAGGCATTAGCTCACGTAGCTTCTGCAGAAGGAATCACTTGTGTTGAGAAAATCAAAGGAATGCACGTTGAGAAAATCGACTATGGCAATATCCCTGGATGTACATACTGTCACCCTGAAGTAGCTTCTGTAGGTCTTACAGAAAAGCAGGCTAAAGAAAAAGGATATGAAATCAAAGTAGGTAAATTCCCTCTTTCTGCAAGTGGTAAAGCAACTGCAAACGGAAATACAGATGGTTTCATCAAAGTAATTTTCGATGCTAAATATGGTGAGTGGTTAGGATGCCACATGATCGGTGAAGGCGTTACGGATATGGTTGCTGAAGCTGTTGTTGCCAGAAAACTTGAAACAACAGGTCATGAGATTATCAAGTCTATCCACCCGCACCCTACAGTTTCTGAAGCCATCATGGAGGCTGCTGCAGCTGCTTATGGTGAGGTGATTCACATCTAATCAATTATTTTAGTATACATATAAAAGCTCAGATTTATCTGGGCTTTTTTTATTTGATACTGATGGAAAATCTAAGCCATCAATAGGAAACTATTAAACCTGACAGGTTTCAAAAACCTGTTAGGTTTTTATTTCCTCCATATCTTTGTGTCTTGATAATATCTTAGCCTATCTAATCGTTTTCTGTTAAAATAATTTTAAAATCAACACATTTATAAAAATTAATCCAATTATCTCCCGGCGATTGCTTACATTTATTCTATGAATTTTGAAAAAGTAGGGCTTGTTTTATCAGGAGGTGGTACCAAAGGAATCGCTCATGCAGGGGTATTAAAATTCTTGAAAGAAAAAGACATAAAGACAGACATTCTTTCCTGCTGTAGTGCCGGATCAATTGTAGGATGTTTACACGCTATAGGAAAGACTCCTGAAGAGATTCTGGAGTTTTTTAATTCCGTATATTTTTTCAACTGGAAGCATTTCACCTTTAATCAGCCGGGATTGGTGTCTTCTATTATTTTCAGAAATTATCTTAAGCCGATTTTTCATGAGATGAAATTGGGTGATCTGGACATTGATGTCAGAATTGTCGCTACAGAACTGGTGGCGGGAACCCAGGCGATTTTTGATAAGGATTTTGAAATTGTGGATGCTATTATTGCTTCATGTTCCATTCCGGGGATTACGACGCCTTATCTTATTGATGAGAAAATGTATTGTGACGGCGGTGTTTTAAATAATTTTCCCGCAGATATTATCCGCGATGATTGTGATAAGCTGATCGGGGTATTTGTTTCACCACCCAACGAAGCTAAAATTGAAGATCTCAATTCGATTAAAGCAATCGTTTCCCGTTCATATGATCTCCTTTCCTACAGAATCGAAAAAGTGAAATTTGACTACTGCGACTGGTTTATCTCTTCTCAAAAACTATCTGCTTTTGGAACTTTTGAACGACGAAAAGACCGGCTGGAACAAATTTTTAATATTGGGTATGAAGCTGCAAAAGAAAGCTATGAATCCAGTCATTTTATCACAGAATTGAAACAATCCGGAACATAAAAAAATCCTGTATCACTACAGGATTGTATTTTTTTATAATCGGAAAGTTTAATCTGATCAACCAATCATTGCTTTATAGTAATTGACTGTTTTCCGTTTCCTCTCTTTTCAAACTAGTTTTTAACGACATATCCGTCCTGACGCACAATTTCCTGGTCGTTGCTGTCACTAACAGTCAGGGTGTAAGGTGCTTTTTTTGCAGAATCTGTCAGATAATTTCTCCAGATCTGGTAGGTATGGCCTTCATTACTGAACTGGATATAATAATTACCTCCCGTTCCATCAGGAATCAACTCTCCGTCACTGATAATCATGCTTGGTTTGGCAGTGATTTTAGCGTTGGCATTCCAGGATTGGTACAGATATTTACCATTAGGCTGCTTATCGATTCTTATCTTAAATTTTTTAGTTTTGATAATAACGGTCTTCGGTACTTTTTGAAGAGTAGAAGAGGTGATCGCAGGGTGAACTTTTGAATCTGATGGAACCTCTTTTGCATAAGCGAAAGAAAACTGAGCCAGGCAGAAAGTTCCTAATAATAGATGCTTAATCATATGATTTTTGGTTATTGGTTAACTTTTCAGATTCCATCAAATATGAAGCCATTGTAGGTGGTACTTTTTAACATCATATGACAAGTCCCGGGCTATTAAATAAAAATTAAGATTTCCACAGAATAACAAATGGAATATTATTAACCAATTTTGTCATTCCGTAGAAATCTCAATAATATATTTTAAAAGCTTGTAGGCCCTTTACTTATAAATTGCCGTATAACTTGCGAAAGCCTCTTCCAGGCTGTCAAATCTTCCTTTAAACTCATCAATAGGGCAATCCTGAAGGATGTTTCCCTGATGAATAAGAATGACTCTGGAACACAGTGCTTCCACCTCCTGCATAATGTGCGTAGACAGTAAAACCGTCTTTTGCTGACCAATCTCTTTCACCACATTTCGTATTTCGATAATTTGGTTAGGATCCAATCCGTTCGTTGGCTCATCCAGAATCAGAAGATCCGGCTGATGGATAATAGCTTGTGCCAGTCCAACACGTTGTTTATAACCTTTTGACAGTTGTCCTATCTTTTTTGATTTTTCCGGTGTGATTCCAACTAATTCAATTACTTCGTCTACTCTGGATTCCGGGATTTTGTGGATATTGGCAACAAACTGAAGATACTCTTTTACATACATTTCCAGATAAAGGGGATTGTTCTCAGGCAGGAACCCTATTTTTTTCTTGCTTTCGATCTCATGGCTGGAAATATTCATTCCGTTAAAGATAATCTCACCCTGATCAATTTTCAATGCACCCACAATAGATTTCATCAACGTCGATTTTCCTGCACCATTCGGTCCCAGCAGGCCAATGATTTCATTTTTGTCAATTGAGATATTGATGTTGTTAAGGGCTGTTTGCTCACCAAATTTTTTAGTTAAATTGATTATCTGAAGCGGCATAATGTTGAATGTCTTTTTGCAAAAATAAAATAAAAAAACTCATCCTGGAGAATGAGTTTCGCAATATTTATGAATTATAATTATTTTCTTGATTTTTTACTTCCTCCGCCTGAGGCAGGATTTGTGGTAGAGCCCTTCGTAGGATGGTTCGTAGCAGCAGGTTTGTCGTACATCGAATACTTACCATTTGTTCGTCCAAAAACTTTTTCAACCTGTTTTTGAGTTAAAAACTGGGATTTTCCTACATATTTTCGGTTTTTGTTGATATACTGAATAAACTGTACCGTCGGCTGGCCATAGTTTTTTTCATAATGAAGTTCTATGATATCATTAGGAAGCTCCAATACAATATTCTCCTCAGGAGCTGTTATAAAGCCATCCAGGATAAGCTTATACAAGCCTGAAACATCATTATTCAGGTTTTGAAATGAAAAAGCTCTGATCGTATTCAGGTTGCTGGTATTCAGATCCTGGTAATTGATCGTATATTTATCTTCTTTTTTATATAAACCTACGGAATTATCTTTACCAATTTCCACCAAGCTTTCATTTTTCAACACTTTAATCTGTGAGAAAACAGAAATACCGAACATACATGTAATAAGTAGAATTATTTTTCTCATGGAATGAATTTTAATGTTTTATAAATTGGTACCCATAAACTTACTCATAAAAAAGCTAAAAAGCAATTTTATTAGTTCAAACAAAAGTAATACTTTTTTTTAATATTGTTAAGAAGATCCTGTCGATGAAGAGCTCTTTACCGAAGGCTCAATAGAGTGTAAATCATCCGTTTATTACATTTTAATGAAAATTATTCTTTGCCACCTGATTGAATAAATTTTAAATACAATTGAATTTTAATCTGTTGAAAAACAATGTTATATATGTGTTTTTTGAAAGTTTGGTTTAAAAAAATATTAAAATTAAACTTATAACAACTTATTCTTTGAAACATTGGAAACGAAAGTGTCAAACTCGTGCTTATAGCTTCTTCCAACCGGAATTTGATAACTGCCGAGATGTACCTCATTATTGTTGAATGCCGTAACGAATTCAGGATTGATGATAAAAGACCGGTGGATTCTTATAAATCCTCTCGACGCTAATACCGCTTCCAGATCAGTAATTTTACTCTTAGAAATAAAGCTTTCATGAGTCTTCAAAACTATTTTAACATCATTTCCCTGACTTTCAATATAAATAATCTGAGAAAGGATAAGTTTCCGGTGCATTCCTTCTGCCCTGATCAGGATAAAATTTTCCAGTGAATCTGTATTGTTTCTCAAGACCCGCTCCACCGCTTTAAAGAAACGTTCAAACGTAACAGGTTTCAACAAATAATCTACCGCTTCCAATTCAAATCCTTCGATAGCGAAATCGCGATAAGCAGTGGTGAAAATAGTTTTTGGTTTTTGTGGAAGTGACTTTAGGAAATCAATTCCGTTTAAATGGGGCATTTCAATATCAAGGAACATCAGATCTACCGGATGATTCTGAAGGATTTTATAGGCCGCCATGGCAGTTTCTGCTTTGGCAACCAGTTTTAAATGATCTATTTTGGAGATATGATTCTCCAATAGTGCCGTTGCCAGAGGTTCGTCATCTACAATGATACAATTAATCATATTGTGAAGGAGTGGTTATTTCAACTTTAAAAATATTGTTTTCCTGTGAGATTTGGCAGGAAAAATCATGCTGATAATGGTAGTGCAGTTGTTTTTTTATATTCTGTAGCCCGATTCCCTGTTCATGAGTATCCTGATCTCCTGTGGAGGTATTTTCAATGCTAAAGACGGAATGTCTGTGATTCGTTTCCACCTGGATATTGATTTCCGTAAGGCCGGAATTTTTCCCTGCACCATGTTTGAAGGCATTTTCTACCAAGGTCAGATAGAGTAGTGGCGGAATGGTATTGGAAGAATGTAATTCATATTTTTTGTTAATTTTCAGTCTTTCATCATAATACCTGAGACTTTCCAAGGCTATATAATCGTCAATAATGCTGAGTTCTTCAGATACGGAAACCCATTTTTTCTGTCCCTTGTATAAACTATAATCCAAAATATCAGAAAGCTGGCTGATGGATTGTGAAGTTTTATCAGAATTAGTGAGTGAAAGGGAATAGATGTTATTCAATGTATTAAACAAAAAATGTGGATGGAGCTGGGCTTTAAGCGATTTTAATTCGAGGTCTGATTTTTCTTTCTGCAGCCGGATTGTATTTTCTTTTTCATCTTTATACCTGATAATAAACAGGATGGAAATAAAGATAAAAGCTCCACTGATAAGGGGGAAAGTGTAGTGAAATAAAAGGTATCTGATATCTGTAAAAATACTGAAAAAGCTGTCTTTTACCTCATTCATAAAAAACGGTTCGGCCACATAAACAATAAAAATTCTGTTGATAACCGAAATGAAATAGAGACTGAGAAGCAGATATAATGAAAATTCAAGATATTTTTTTCGATCGAAAAAATGACGGATAAGAATATAGTAAATAAAATTGGCTCCTATAATCTGAAAAATCCAGTGACAGAAGTTATAAATGACAGATTCTTTATATAACCCGCCTTCATATTCTCCATAAGTTCTCGCCGTACCAAATAAAAATAAAGCAATCCAAAAGAAAAGCTGGAAATAGAAATTCTGCCTGAAAGAAATGTCTGCTTTGATTTTCATAATCTTCAAAAATATAAAAAACCGAGAGGAGAACGGGCGGAAGTATGTAAAAGGTGGTAAAATAATGACAAATGTCGGTATTTGAACCACAGACGACCTGTTTAACTATTGATAGGTAATAAGCTGCTTTCTAAGTCTGATGTTCAAAAAAACTCAGGAATTTAACAAGATTTGCACTAAAAAAATATGGAGCAACGTTCTGAAAGGTTTTACGGATTAGATCATCTGCGGGCTGCGGCTATTATGCTGGTTTTATTATATCATTACCGTGCTTTTAAGCATCCTGACTGGATTGACAGTGTAGGAAGGTTTGGCTGGACGGGAGTTGATCTCTTTTTTGTGCTGAGTGGTTTTTTGATTTCGAATCAATTGTTTAAAGAATTAAAAAACAGGGAAGCTATTAGTTTAAAAACCTTTTATATCAAGCGTTTTTTCAGAATTATTCCTCCTTACGCTTTTACGCTTTTCCTGTACTTTACATTTCCTTTTTTCAGGGAAAGAGAGGCACTTCCTTCGGTATGGAAATTTGTTACTTTTACCCAGAATTATGGATTGAATGTTATTGATCGGGGAACTTTTTCCCACGCCTGGTCATTATGTATTGAAGAACAGTTTTATCTTTTTCTTCCTTTGCTTCTGCTGATTTTGATGAGGACCAGATTTTTCAGATATCTTCCGGTTTTAATCGCATTTGTTGTTATCCTTTCCCTTGCTGCCCGGTTCATCACATGGAATACATTGTTAGCTTCAGCTGATAATAACTCGCTGGAATTCTGGCGGTCGTGGTACATGAACATCTATTATCCTACCCATACCAGACTGGATGGCCTGGGAATCGGGGTTCTGATCGGTTATTTGATGCAGTATTCCGCTAGGTTTGAAAGTATAGTACATCATAATGGGAACAGGTTATTTCTGCTGGGAATACTGTTGTTGGGAATGTCATTCTGGATCTGCAATGAACAAGCCTCACAAGGAGCTTCCATTTTCGGTTTTACGCTGGTAGCAGTAAGCTATGGAATTATTGTTATGTCAGCGGTTTCCGCATCTTCTTTTCTTTCGCGGTCAACATCTTATATAACGACACAGGTGGCTTCTTTATCGTATGCCATTTATCTTTCCCACAAAGGAATTATTCATATGCTCCAGAAAGCTATGGACTCTGTGAATATTGAAACATCAGATACTATAAGCTTTTTTCTTTGTCTGTTATTTTGTGTCGGAGGCGGAGTATTTTACAGGTTTATTATTGAAAAAAGATTTTTAAAAATAAAAAATAAGATGGTAGAAGTATCTTCTATTTTGAAGTAATCATTTTCAGTACTGCATTTTTTATAGCAGCCTCTTTCAGGCTCCAATACTCTCTGTTTTCGGGCATTTGATTTTCAAGAACAATCAAACTGGTGTCCACAGATGGAAAATATACATTGAGACAAGTGAAACCATCGCCGAGACCTGTCACAGCATAATAATCAAGCCCGGATTCTTTGATGATTCTCACGTTATAGCCAAATCCCATATTTTCTTTTCCAAAAACATTATGTTGAGAGCTTGTAGAAGCGGTGAGCATCTGTTTCTTGTATGGTGGTGAGAGGAGCTGCCCTTTAAACAATGCCTGATTCCATTTTGCAAGATCCTGTACTGTGGAAATCACTCCTGCTGCGGGAAGAATGTCGTCATTTAAAAATGATTTTTCTACCTTTTTAAACTGATTGTTTTCATTCATATATCCGGGTACAAGAGAATGATTATTGCTGATGTTGTATACAAATGTCTTTTCCATTTTCAGTTTTTTGAAAAGTGAAGTGGCCAGTTCAGCAAAGCTTTTCCCGGTGGTGTTATGAAGGATTTCGCCCAGAAGCATATAAGAAAGGTTGCCGTATTTGAACTGGCTTCCAGCCTTAAAAGCAGAAGGTTTATTTAGATCTGTAATGCCATGAGTATGATTTAAAAGCTGGTGTATTGTGATGGTGTCGGCCCAGGTTTGGGTCAGAGAAGGCAAGTACTTTTTAATGGGAGTCTGAAGACTTATTTTCCCCTGCTCAGCTGCTTGTAAAATTAAAACAGCAGTGACTTGTTTTGAATTAGACATAATTTCAAACTGATCATCAGTTTTCAAAGGAGTTTTCTTATCAAAATCTTTATAGCCATTGGATTTCAGGTATTGTACCTTTCCATTTTGAGAGAGTAATACAACACCATTGAATGGTAATGGAGTGGAGGCAGAGATAATGCTATCTATTTTTTTTAAATGAAAATCTGCTTTTTGTTGTGAAAAAAGTGGTACGCAGGAAAGACATATGAATAGTGTGAAAATAATTTTCGCCTTCATGTTTTGGATGGTTTAAAAGTTTTTGTTTCCAAATATAAGTATTTCAGCACTGTTCTTTACTGGTATTGAAATTTTTTATGCCTCTATCAGGAAGGATTTAAAGAAATTATATTATAGAAATTTTGATGTGAAAAAAATAAAAACCTCCTTTTTCTCCAAAAGGAGGTTGTATTATAGCTCAATAACTGATCCCCAATATCTTTCCTACGTCCAAAAATATGAAAGAACAGGTCAGAATTCCGATCAGAACAAAAGAAAGGATGAACGTTGCAACTTTATACCAGTCCAGTTTGAATTCTTTTTCCTCATTTCTTTCGCGCCCCCTAAAACCGGATAGGTCATTTCCGTATTGTGGAACCTCTCTTGCAGTGCTGTTACCTGATGAGATAGACTGTAAAGAATCTATATTTTTATTCTGACTGATGGTGTTGGTGAATGCTTTTGTATATTCAGAATACTTTTTTTTGGCGGCTTCCACTTTTCCATCCAGTTTTAGCTTGTCGGTTACTTCTGCAATTTTTCCGGCGTATTGATCGTATTCTTTGCCGATGAGGTCGATCCCGTTTTTTGATTCCTTTATTTTAAGTTCATTTTCCCGGTGTCGTCTTTCATTAGATTCAATTTGTTGGGTAAGTTCTGCAATAAGTATCTTTTTTTCTTCTTTCAGGTCTTCCTTTTCCTTTTCAAATTCAGCGATAGATTGTTGAACCTCACGATTTCTCTCTTCGTGAAACTTCTCGATTTCCTTATGAAAACCACCTGCGTCTACAATTTTAAATATTCCTTTTTGCTTTACAAACTCCGCAATTTCGTGGCTTTGAGTAAAATAAATGGTATCGTAGACATTTAAAAGTTCCAATGCTTTGCTAAAAAAAGGCTGTAGTTTGGAGGCATCCGTTTCACAATACACCACCAGATAACTTTGCGTAGTCAGAGAAAAATTGAGGTCTTCAATTTCTTTGATATTAAATCCTATCTTATCAAAATCTTTCGGCTTACGAACGGAAAAATGATCTGAATGGTTAACGGTAATTGTTCCCTCAGACAGGTTATTTTTTTCAAGATTGTTCTGAAAATCATTCAATGCATTGATGGTAATGCTTTCCGGTGCTGTTTTATTAACAAAAAGTAAGCTGGATCCGATGAAAGTTCCGCCCCGGTCTGAATTCTGTTCTTTGGCAAATTTATAAACTGCATAGGAAATCAGATTGCTTCCGCCGGCAAAATCTTTCCGCATAGAATAGATACTGGTTTCCGGAAATAGCTTGATGGCATCAGTTTTCAGATCATACGTTCTGATTTCTTTGGCAACACTACTGCTGCCTCCCAGAAAAAATGATTGCCTGAAACCGTATGGATTTCCGAAAGTGCCAAATGCTGAGAAAAAATAAGTGCTGTTCATTAACTTGTAAAACTAAATTTTAAACGTTCCCAAAATGTTCCTTCATAATCCAGATCGTACCCGATGATACTGCGATACAGCCATTTTGATAAGACCTCTGCGGTAGAAAGATTGAGCAAATCAATTTTTTCCTGTCCTGTTGCGTTTTGAAGACTGCCGATGGTATAATATGTTTTGCTTAAACCATAGGTATTAATCCGCTGTGAAGTCATCGGCAAGCGTTCAGAGATGAAATTATCAAGCTCTTCGGCACTTTCCACATCCATTCTTCCGGATTTATCCCATTTTGAAATCACTAAAATAGCATTGACGGATTTTAAATTTTTGCCTTTTCTTTCGAGTTCATCCAGAAATTCATTGATCAGAGAATCGTCTTTGTAAGCAGATTCAAAGCTGGTGACAATGATAAAGGTGAGCGGAATATTGGCATTTAAAAAAGTTTCAATACTGCTATGATAGCTTCCGCCTCTTCTGATATCGTTGTGATTTTCACCTGAGGTTTCCAGAAAGGTAAGATCTATCGGAACCACTTTTTTAGACTTATTATTCGGTTCAAATACCAGATCCAGACGGGTTACCTGATCTCTCGTTGTTCGGTTGGGTAAAATTCCCTGTCGGATATTTTCAAAAAAATCAGACAAAAGTACGTTGGCTTCTTTTGAATTGGGGGTTCCTAGTTTGGGTCTCAATACTCCGGCATACGATCTGAGATAATACAGCATGGAAGAAAGAATCACTGATTTTCCTGATTCTGCTGTACCGAAGAAAAAGACAAAGTTGCTTTCCTTGTTTTTGAGATCATTCGAAATGGTCTTTGCAATCGGAACAAAATCTTCCGGAGCATCATTTTTAAATTCAAAAGAAAGAGGCTTTAAAGCATCATCATTGTCAAGCTCAAAAGACAATGGTTTTAAATGGTCCTGAGTTTCCATAGGTTAATTGTTAGGGATTATGGTTTTACCGCTTCTCTTGTTGCTGAATACGCTTCCACCGTTATTTCTGTTGTATCCTCCGGGGCTCGTTACGAGTAAAATGATAATGACAATCACAAAATCAAGTAAGATGCAGCCTGCCAGTACAACAAATTGGTACATTCCGAAGTTTTTAATGGCATGTTCGAAAGCAAAACCTATTTTTCCAACCTGCTGAGTTTGAGATACCGCAGGTTCAAAGTGAATTTTTTCATTTCCTAAAACCGTTTGTGCCCGGCTTCCCAGCTTATTATAATCAGCCAGTGATTCATCGATCAGGCCTTGTGACATTTCATCTTTTTCTTTTTTGGAAAGCAGAAGCAGATCCTGGATGTTTTTGTTCCATTTTAAAGCAGAGTTATTGAGGTCTGTTTTTAAGGCTCTTTCATCAGGCGACAGGTCAGAAATCATGTTATCGATCTGATGTCCCATTCTTTCTGAAAGATCTTCGTAATCACTACCTACGGGCGTCAGCAGGTCAACTTTCTGACCCGTTAACTTTTCAATGTCTCTGATCAGCGACTGAGCACGGGTTCCGATTCCCTTATTACCCGGATCTTTGATCTGCTCCATCAATTGTTTCTTTTTAATTTCTATATTCTGGGTAGTGAGCTTATTGTACTTATAGCTCAGCTTGGATTCTACATCATTCTCCAGGGTAGTGAAATTTTTATTAATGTCTCTCAGTTCATCGGTATAGATATCTGTTTTCATGAATCTGGTATACAATGCATTAAAATTGGCAATGAAACAGAAGGAGGCAATAAAGATGTAAATTCCGACCAGGCTTCCGGTTGGTTTTCCTTCAAGCTTGGCATTCCTCAGCATCCAGCAGAGGAACAGCAATAAGAGAGATAAAACAAGCGCAATGACAAACGATGCCGGTCCAAAAATCTGTTGAAGGCCAAGCCAGGTCTGGTAAAAGCTTACGCTGATGAGGAGTAGTGCAAGAATTCCAAGAAAGAGATCTGCAGGAGTTAATTTTTTATTCATAATGGTTCAGTTATTTTTTAAGTGAAATCTTTTCAAAAACACCATGGTTTATAATGTTCGAAACTACGAACAAGCCTCATGAAAAAATTACGGAAACCCGTAAAGGCAGTTTGTATCTTAGCTGATAATCTTGATACTTGGATATGTATATTGGAATATAATGGGTAGTTGATCAGTGCTTTAGAGTAAAATCGGGAAGAACGTTGATGAATAATAAGGATTTTTATATTTATTAATCCAGTGAATATATTCAATAGAAATTTATAATAATTTATATTTTTCGCTTTACTATTGGGTTTATAGAATTAATAATTGAAAAATAGTTTTAAATGATTAATGATATTTTATTTTATATGAAATATTTCCTACTTTAGTGAAAAACTAAAGCGTCATAACAACCATAAAAACAAGATATTATGAAAATTCAACTACTTTTCGTGAAAGCGGGCTTCACCGGTATGCTGCTTTTAACCGGAGCTTTACAGGCTCAACTTTGGGATATCAATGGAAATGCCGGAATTACCAATACAAACTATGTCGGAACTGTAGATCCACGTCCTTTATATCTGAGGGTAGGCGGGGCGACTTCCAATCCCGGACAGGCCATTCTCAATGAAACCGGTTCTTTTATCGTTGAAACCACAAACAATACAAATTTTGCAAAAACCAAGGGCAGTATTGTAAACGGAATATCCAATATTTTGGGTGCTCAGGCCAATAGTTCTTTGGTAAGCGGCTGGGAAAATGACTTAAGCAATGCAGGAGGAGCCAATATTGTTGCCGGACAAGCCAATACGGTATTAAACGGAGCAGGTAAATCCGTAGCGCTGGGTTGGAAAAATACCATCAGAAACGCCAATCAATTTGCGTTGGGAGTAGGAATTGATCTTGGGGATTTTTATTCCGGAGGTTTTGGAATTGATCTGATTGCTACCGGAAACCGATCTTTTGTGATTGGAGCAGGAGGAGGTGGCGCCAAATTAACAAACGCTATTCCCCAATCCATTATGTTTGGAATGTCTGCAACCTCTACCATGCTGATTAAAGACCAAAGTGTAGGGATCCGTACAACTACTCCGACTGCCAATTTCCATACGGTGGGAACGGTAAGATTACAGGGCTTACCAACAGGAAGTGGCCGCGGATTGGTCGTAGATACCAACGGAAATGTCATGATTTCCAATACTCCTTTAAGTAGAACAGCCAGTAGCGATGAAACAATACAGGAACTTAAAGATCGGATTCAAAGCCTTGAAAATACCGTAGACGAATTGAAGCAAATGCTGATCAACAGAAGTACTGCAGGTGCTTCTTCAGATACTCCGGTATTATTTCAGAATACACCCAATCCCACAAAGAATGAAACCAATATCCGATATTATATTCCTGAAAATAGTCGTACGGCTGGCATAGAAATATACAGCATATCCGGGCAATTGGTAAAGTCAATGCCTTTGAATGAAAGAGGCAGCGGATCTGTAAGACTTTCAGGAAATGAGCTGCAGTCCGGCACTTATGTATACAAAATGACGGTCAACGGAAAGCTGATTGACGCAAAAAAAATGATGATCAGAGATTAATACACTCATTTATATCTATTTTCAAGGAGCGGCCGCTGAGAATACCTCGGCGGCCGTTTTTATGGGATAATGGCACAATTTTATATTTTATCCGGAAAAAGTAACAGGTTGATGATAAATTCAGAATTTCTACCAAATTGATTTTCATTTTTGCGGGATATTAATTCAACTATCACTGTGAAACAATTATCGATTTTACTGACCCTGTTATTTTCTGTACTGATGGTCAATGCACAAGAAGCTGAAGGTCAGGGAAAAATAAGCGGAAGACTTGTGGATTCTAAGACGGGGAAACCCATCAGCTATGCCAGTATTGGAGTATTAAATCCGGACAATAAAGAGGTCAACGGAACAACATCTAATGAAAAAGGTGAGTTTTCCATAGATCATATGACAACAGGAAGCTATAAAGTGGCTATTTTTTATGCCGGATACAAAAATAAAACAACAGCTGATATTCAGATTGATCCCGCCCATAGCAATGTGAACCTTGGAGATATTCAATTGATTAACGGCGAAACGGTTCTGGAAGGAGTGACGATCGTTGGTAAAAAATCTGTGATTGAAAATAAAGTAGACAAAATTGTATTTAATGCCGCAAATGATGTGACTTCCCAGAACGGAGCAGCGATTGATGTATTAAGAAAAGTTCCTCAGGTGACCGTGGATGCTGACGGAAATGTGGAACTTCAGGGAAATTCTAACATCAGGTTTTTGATTAACGGAAAGCCTTCCAGTATATTTGGAAACAGCCTTGCCGATGCGTTGGCCTCCATTCCTGCGAATCAGATTAAAAGTATAGAGGTAGTTTCCAGTCCGGGAGCAAAATACGATGCACAAGGGACAGGAGGAATTATCAATATTGTTTTAAAGGATAACAAAGTAAAAGGCATCAACGGAATTGTAAATGCATCTGCCGGAACGTTGTTTGAAACCGGATCCGTAAATCTGAATTATAAGAACAATAGTTTCAGTATGAATGCCTTTTTTAGCGGAAATGCCCAATTAAAAGCCAGAACTCCCTTTTCACAGGACAGAACTTCCAGAGATCCTGCAGCCAATACCGGCACTCACTTAATGCAGGATGGCTATACCGATTTTGAAAGACACGGATACCGTACAGGTCTGGGATTTGACTGGACATTGAGTAAATCCAGTGCTTTGAGCGGTTCATTATCCTACAATAATTTTTCCAATAAAAATACGGGATTGATCAATCAGCAGCAGTTTATCACGGATTATAATACTTCGACTGTAACTTCGATTATCGGATCCCGAACTACAGATAACCGATCTTCTGTTCATTCCGTCGATGGAAGTTTAAGTTTTAGAAAAACCTTTCAAAAAGAAGGGCAGGAGCTTACTGCTGATTATGTGTTTAGTTTCGGATCACCCACTACCAGTTATTTTCAGACCCAAAGTTTATCAGGAGCAGCGTCGCCGTATAATGGAATCTCGGGTAATAATCCGGGAACCGATAACAGCCATAACCTGTCCGTAGATTATGTTCATCCTTTAAATGAGAATGTAATCTTTGAAATGGGAGCGAAAACAGTACAGCAACATATCACCAATGCTACGGAGGTTCATGTTTTGAATACTACATCCGGTCAATATGAAGCAGATCCTTTGCAGTCGTATCATTTAAATTATGATATGGGAATCTATGCCGCGTATTTTTCTTCAAAACTTAAAATATTCAATTGGCTGGATGTAAGAGCAGGGTTACGCTATGAGTATACCACTCTTAAAATAGATTTCCCTAATACAAATATTCCATCTTATGGATTGTTGGTTCCTTCCTTCATTTTGTCTCATAAATTTGAAAGTGGTGAAACGATAAAGCTATCTTATACAAGAAGGGTAGAGCGTCCGGAATACACTGAGCTGAATCCGTTTTTAAACATCAGTGATCCTCATAATATTACCACAGGAAATCCGGCATTGAAACCTGAAATAGGCGATAATATGGAATTGGGATACACAAAGAATTTTGCCAATGGAGGAAACATTTCATTGTCGATGGTAGAACGTATCAACAGCCAGGATTTAAAGCAGATTACTACCTTTTATCCCACCTTTACAGCGAACGGAACGGAATATACCAATGTATCAGTAACAGCCAGAGACAATATCGGGAAAGAATACAATTCCGGTGGTATCATTTCTCTTTCTCTTCCATTCCTTCATAATAAAATGAATCTGAGAAGTAATATGATGGTGTTTCACCGGTATATTATGAGCCATACCTATGTAGGCAACCTGGATATGGGAATGCGCTATCGCCTGAATCTGAATCTCAATTACCAGTTTCCCAAGAATTTTATTCTGGAAGTATTCGGAAACTATAACTCAGCCGCCAAAAATATCCAAGGGAAAAATCCAGAATCTATTACGTATACATTGGCAGGAAGAAAAGAATTCTGGAACAAAAAAGCAAGTTTGGGTTTTACCATTACCAATCCTTTCAATAAATACATCAGACAGGTCACTACCGTGAGTACCGGAGACTACGACTCTTATTCCGTAAGAGAACTTCCTTACCGCTCCTTCGGAATAAGCTTCAGTTATAAGTTTGGTAAAATGGATTTTAAAAAGGAGAAGGATATGAGTAATGAGTATTTGAATGGGCCGGGAACGGGGAGTTAAATGAAAGCTATCGTTGAAAATATAGCTGATCAATTCTTGTCGTAGCTCTACTACAAATTTTAAAATATCTCATGTGCAAACCATGAGATATTTTATTTTTATCTACTTTTAGTGAAATAATATAAAAACACACATGAGTATGAGAATTAATAATTTTATACCTATATTCCTTGAGCAACGACGAGGGATTATAGCGACAAGTGGAAATAAACAGACCAAGCCTATCAAAATTAAAAGGCCTAAATGGGATGACGTTTACCATGGTTACCCAAAAGTAAATCCGGGAACTCCCTCTGAAAATGATATGCCAGCCTCCAAAGTGTTTACAACAATATTTGGTTCGAATTATGATAAAACAGTTTTTTCAAATGCCTGTGCTACCAGAGTTTCTTTAGGACTTATTAATGCAAAAATCAAAGTTAAAACTGAATATACAATAAAAGAAGGTCCAAATAAAGATAAAGGTATTACTGTTAGTGCAGCAAATATGGGAACTTGGTTAAAGGAAAAACAATTTGGTAAACCTGATGAAGAAATTAAAAATCCAAAATCGTTTAATGAAGTAGCTGATAAAATAGGGGATAGAAAAGGAATTTATATTTTAATATCTAATGATGCACGATGGGCAAGCGGACATGCAACTTTATGGCATGATGGAAATGCTATTGGTGGACATAATTATTATGAACATGCGAAAGTTATTTATTTTTGGGAATTGAAATAAAAAAATAAAAATGAGATATTTTATAATCGCTTTATTAGTGTCAGTAGGGTTATACTCACAAGGAACATTGAATGCTGTTCAACAAAAATTATTAAATGATAATGCTGCTTATCAACAATTTATGGATTTAGGAAAGTGTCAATGCATGGATATTCTGATACAGAAAACTAAAATATATCGTGTGCAATCCATAGGTAAAAATAACAGTTTATTTAACAGACACTATTACACTCTTTATGATTTAGGCTATGCACTACCAACTTTTTATAAAATTGAAGCAGTAAAATCAACAATTATTGATTTTCAAAATAAAAATATGGCCAATGTAATTACCTTTTACCAAGATAAAGATGAACATATAAAAGAAGATTACAGCTCGCCTTTTTTGCTTTGTAACAAATTATTTGAAAGTGAAAACATGACCATTGAAATGTATAAAAAACTTATTAATGATTCGAAGGCTTATATGCATAATATTCAAAATGAAAATAAATATTTGAACAACCATTAGCTATACTCAATCCAGCAGATGAAATAACATTATGGGAATTAAAATAAGTTTATTTACAACAAAAAGCAATAACTTAAAACTGTTTTTAATACTAGTCTTATTACTGACTAATGTACTCCAGGCACAAACCTCAAATGTAGGTGACAATATGAAGAAATATGTATTTGATCACTGTCTTTACATTAATTATAATAAAATAGACTCTTCTTTTTTAACTAAATTCCAGATGAAAGATATGTCAAGTACTGAATTTTCAACATTAGGTAAACTAACAGATAGTCAAACTAAGAAGCTGAGAAACTATACAATTAAAGAGGCAGGTAACTTTTATTCGATGGGGCACATATACTATTCTGAACAAGAAAATAGTAATATCATTGTGGCTAAATGTTTGTATTTTTATGAATCCAAGGAGTTAGACAGTTATATCAGAAAACTTATTGGAGTGACCTCTCAAAGGAAAAATTCAAAGAAATAATGTTCGCTATTTTGTTTGTGGAAGAGTAGGCGGCAGATAAAAAGCACCCTTTGGAAGTTCCATAAAGATGCTTTTTGTAGCTATTGTTTTTGTTGGGTCTTATGAAATGACAGGCAGACCTATCCCCAACTTAAAGACTTTGTGATAAGCCGCAATCTGATTTTCAGTTTTTTCAAATTGCCTTTTAATATTTTCAAGTGAGAAATCAGATAATAATGTGGATGAATGAACATTTTCACTATCAAGGTGTGGATAGATAATTAAACAGTCCATGATTTGATTTTCATCCCAAGCGTCATTTTTACTTTTCAATTCATTGATAACCTTTTTCAGACGGGAATACCCTGAAACCTGGCGGATATCCTTATGAATATGGCTTTTCGTGTATTTCAGCTTATATTTTGTATCAATAACCATTTCACATCCGGGTTTACTGATCAGAATATCGAGATGATTTCCATAGGTACTAAACTGATAATGGATAAACTGCTTGTCTTTCGGGTTGGCCTTTATTAACTGATAATAAAAATACAATTCAAATAATCCCGGCATATCAATCCAGAAAGGTGGGGTTTCTATTTTTTTCTGGGTTGTTTTCGTGATATTATAAGAAAAGCGCTTCAGAATAAGTTGTCCGATTCTGATAGCTTCTCCGTACTCATTGAAGAAAGGATTTTTTTTGATGTTTTTCAGTTGGTATTCATCGGCATCACTGCGTATATGTTCAAAAGCCGGTCTGCAATAATTCAGAATATCTTTAATGGCCGATACATCTGATTCTGAAGGAAATAATGATGAATTATTTCCGATATAGCTGGCCACAAATTCTAAGACTTTCTTTAAAAATCTATTTTCCAAATGATCTTCCCCAAAGACCTGAAACTCACAGAAAGTAGAGGTTAATCTGTTTTTAAATACATTCTTTTTAATATGCTGCCCGACTAATACTTTCCCTTTTACCTTACTGTTCAGGTTTTCCTGAGCTTTATAATAGGATTTTTTCAGTCCTTTACGTACAATTGTTTTTAGGTGCTGTAAAAACTGTACAATCAGAAAAGGCGTTAAACGGTCATCTTTCTGATCAATTGTAATGGGGGGTGCCTTCCAGTCGACCTGGACCACGTCCTTGGAATATCGGGATGTTTCCGGCAGAGACATGATATCCAGAAGAATCGTAAGGTAGTTCACTTCCCTGGTTGCTGCTTTCTCTTGACTAGTAAACTCTTCTGGACTTTCAGTGGAATTTTCTTCTGAATTAAGGCAGTTTCTGAAATATTCTGATAATCCCACATTCATCTTTGGCTCAACATAGATCGTCCGGCCGGTCTTTCCCAGCCAGTCGATGCCTACAAAATAATCGGCCTTAATCTCACAGTGGTTTTCTCCTTTTACCACCGAAAAAGAAAAAGACCGATGATTGAATGGTTTACTTTCTAAGGTATCAAATAACTGAAAAGACTCATCATCAAGATGAAGCTCACCCTGAAGGTCTGCAACAGATTCTTCAGGAATACCTCTTCTGATCAGAAAACTTTTATGTTCCGAAAGTAAAATTCCCATTAATTATTTGTTTTCAGCGTATTGATATAGTCTTTGATGTCATATTTTTTATTGTTGTCCTCCTTATCCTCGAAAGTTCCGATAAGAACACCGTCTTTCACATACTCCAGAAGAATAGGAACCACTTCATAATTCATCTTCATTCTGAAAATGTCCTCTTTTGTATGATCAGCTCTGATATCTTCATGTTTAGCAATAAAATAACTGTGTCCCAGTTGAACATCCTTCGCTTCAAATTCACCACTTACATTTCCATTTTTGAATAGCCCTGATACTTTTTTGAACCCTTCCGTATTAAAATGAATATGCTCGTCATCTTCCAGAGGTTCAGGTAAAACATCAATAAAAGCAAAACGGCGGCGTATCGCATAATCAATATGTCCAACACTGCGATCTGCGGTATTCATAGTGCCAATGATGTATAGGTTAGGAGGGAGAATCAGGTCTCTTTTGCCGTCAACTTCATATACACTTTCCACGGCTTTACCTCTGTATTCTAAAGCATAAATAAGTTCTCCTAAAACGGAAGAAAGATTGGCCCGGTTGATTTCGTCAATAACCAATACATATGGTTTTAGTTCTTGTTTTTCATTACTTGTATTTTGTATGAAGGATATATGATTATCATCCAGGTATTTTTTGAAATTTTCTACCAAATTTTGGTATAAATAATACATCCCGCTTCTTGCAGACTTTGATAAAATAATATTTTCTCTAATCTTAATAGTAGGATTAGAGAAATAAAGTCCTTTATAGCCTTCTATAATATCTGTATCTTTTATTAAAACGGAGTCATTTTCATTACTATAACGATTTACCCTGATTGCCTTTTCTTCTATGGCAATAATTTTTGGTTTTGTATTATCTTTTATAGTGACTTCTCCTTTCTCTTCTAATGTAGTTAATAGAAATTCTTTGAATTTTTCATAATTTTCCTGAATCCAATGTTCCTTAGAAATTTCTTCCGGAGCTTTTTTAGAATCATTGTAATTATCTGTTGCTTCTTGTGCAAATTCTCCTAAGGTTTTGTTTTCTGCTACATACAGAACTCCTTGGCCCGCAGGATTTGGTTTGGCTACAATACCTCTTACAAAATCTTCGTAAGAGTAGCTGGGATGAAACTGGATGATTTTGAATTGCTGATTATCTTCTAATTCTGTAGTATCATTCAATCTCAATAATTGAACAGCCAATTCCTTTGCCATTTTAGTTTTTCCGGTTCCTGGAGGGCCTTGCAGGATGATTTGCTTTTTATAGTCTAAAATTTGAATCTGGTGGTCCAGTTTATTTTCACTCATATCATTTTGTTCTATGGAGGATGGGGTATTTTGCTCCTGAAAATAATCATACACCTGCCATGGAAGGGTTACGATTTCAGAGACATCTTTATTGAGTTTTTGTTTAAAAATCTGAAGAAGGTTGTGGCTGTCCTGAAACCAGTCGTATGTAAGTTTCAGTTCAAAATCCTCCACATTCTTGTTCAGTAGATAAATTAAACCTCTCAATCGGTCTTCATTTACAATGGTACACAATAATTGCGGCTGCAAACCTACGATAAGTCTGTTGGTTGCGGCTTTCTTATTATTACTGGTGCATTTTCTAATGAGTTCTTTAATCTGATAATAGGTTTCAAATAAGGGTTGTTGCTGGCTTAAGGTAATATTCTGTAACAGCACAGACAATTCTGACCAGTTTTCTTTGATCAGGTCTTTTTCTTCATGGGTAAAGTAGCCCAGTTTTAAAGAAGAAACACATTGATCGGACGAGCGCATGAAAAATTCATAAAAAACTTCCTTATCCCAGTCTTCCCATTGTTTTCCGGTGCCTGCTTCCTCAATAAACAGGGGTACATAGTGGTTGTATCTTTCCTGCCAGTGATCCCAAATCTCTAATTCGTCAATTAATTCTGTAAAAGTCATGTTGGTTTTAGTTTTTCTGTATAGATATGATCCATTACTATATAATGAACCGGTCGTTGATGATAAAAATGATAAGTTTTTAAATTGAGAGGTACTTTATCTAAGGTATTAAAGCATCAATAATATTAGTTTTCATGTATTTGTATCTTATGGAGTACAATAATAATGAAAATCTTTAATTCATGGTTACGGGAAAACGTAAAATATTAATGCTTATGTTATCTATCTTGGGAATACAATTATAAAAAATGTAAAACGATTCAGGGAAATGCTGGGCATCAAGCAGGAAGCATTGGCTCTTGACCTTGGGGACGACTGGAACCAGAAGAAAGTTTCTTTGCTGGAACAGAAAGAAATTATTGAAGACCCTTTACTGAAAAGAATTTCTGAAGTATTGAAAATTCCGGTGGAAGCGTTTCAGAATTTTGATGAGGAGCAGGCGGTGAATATTATTTCTAATACGTTTGGTGATAATGCTTGTGTTGGAAATCCGCATTCTACGTTCAATTTTAGTCCAATAGATGAAATAAAAAAATTGCATGAAGAAAAGATGGAACTTTATGAAAGGATGTTGAAGGAGAGGGATGAGATGATGGGTAGGCTGGAGAGGTTGATTGAGAAGGGATAACTTAAGATATAGAAAAGGTTCAGCACACGCTGAACCTTTTTTAATAAAAATAAAATATAAAAACTAGTGAGATAAAATATTTCCTAGAAATTTTATTATAGGAACCTCATTAATTTCTTTTATATTTAAATTGGGTTGTAGAACTTCTTTCCAATATAAATTTGCATTGAATGGTTTACCGTTGGTCTTTGTATATTCTTTATATCTTAAATTTTGAAGAATGTCTTCATTCTGGTGAAATGGTTCAAAAGTTGGAATATTTACCTGAAATAAGCCACACTTATAATTTTCTTTTTTATAATCTGCCTTAATTTGTTGGTAAATAGTCATTTGAATTCCAGATTCGAATTGTATAAAATTATTTTCGTCCATCTCCAATATTTCAGCTGAATCTGTATCACATATCACATGATATGTAATATTGAATTGGGAGAATATTCTTTGGAAGAAAGGAATGTTATTAACTGTACCACAGTTAACTACAAAAATGTCTTTATCAGTCTGGACTTCGTTAAAGTATCCCCTTAAAATAATTTCTTCTGTAGGCCCTTCGATCAAAATGACTTCATCTGCATAAAAAGATTCACAAATAAAAGGGTTAAACCTTAGTACCTCATTCATCTCTTGCTTTAATTGCTCTTTTGTTTTTAAGTTTTTAGATTCCTTTAAAAACTCATCGTTAATTTGAAATAGTTTTGTTCCTTCAGTATCTTTAACCATTCTTACTAATGAAGATTTTTCTTTTGTGATATCAATCATTTGAGGAGAGTGAGATGCGCAAAGGACTTGATAAGGTGAGTCTGCTTCACTGACTTTATAGATCAGTGTGCGAAGTTGTTTCATTAATTTTGGATGCAAAAATAATTCTGGTTCTTCAAACAATACAATATAATCTTTTCTATTATCAGTTCTTTCGAATTCTTCAGCTACATCTTTCATTAACAAGAGTGAAAAAATTGCTGATCGTACAGCTCCATGTCCTATTCGATCATAACTTGTAGGAATAGTTTCATCTTTCTCTCCTCCAGAATTATTATGCTCAAAATGAATTGCAAAACTTTTTCCGATAGAATTTTCTGTCCATTTAGTTTTATCTTTTTCACTTAATTCAATTTTAGAGTTGGGAAAAAGTAATTGAAAATACTTATTAACTTCTTTTTTATAAGCTTTAATGGAGGATGGATTATAAAGTTTATCCTGTAACTCTTGAATTTTTGATTGCGCATCTTTAAGCTCCTGTCGATCTTTATCTTCCAACTTAGCAGATGCTTTCTGTTTTAGAATTTCGTTAATGATTGTTTCGCCTTCTGCTTCAGTTGGCATAGCTTTTATAAAGATAGGTTTTGGTAACGCGGCTTGGAAGACGCTGTCCAGACCAATACCACCATAGTTTTTAACCTCCCATTGTGAACTATAGTAATTCCAGGTTTGGTTTTCTGTTTCAAAAGCTATTTTTGAAACATTTTTAACCTTGATAATTCTTTTGATCTTTAGATAATTTTTTTCATTTAACCACTTCTTTAGTCCTTCTTTTTTGTTCTTGATTGAATCTTTTTGAAAATCATATTCATCTAGCTGAAAAACCATTTCAAATTCAATTACATTATTCGTATCCATTCTATGTATATCTTCTAATGTAGGACTGGAATTTCTGTAAAAAAAATCATAAGCTTTTAAAAAGCTTGATTTTCCAACATTATTTTGTCCCAGAAGGAAAATTGTATTTGAATTATTAAATTCGATTGTGTTTTTTTCTATTCCACCAGAAATACCTCTAAAATTATTTACTCCAAAAGAAATTATTTTCATAATATTATTTTATTTCAAATATATTTCAGACTATGTGTTATACCTTACGGGATTCCATAATCTAATAATGAATTAGTAGATTTTAAGAAATAGATCTAATATTTTCCCACAATAAAAACCTTCTAAATTTCTTAGAAGGTTTTATAATTTATTTTAAAAGTAAGAAGAACTATTATTTTAGTACTCTCACAAAAATACCTAAAACATTAAAGTCAATCGTTTCTTCATCTCTAAGAACAATAGGTTTGAAACTCGAATCATTTGATTTTGGTAACAATGTTATTTCTTCATGATGCCAACCTTCTTCATCTGTTACTTTTTTACTGGAATATTCTTTAATCGTATAGCTACTGCCAAATTCAATATCAGTAACATTTCTTCCTTCAACTAGTGTGATTAAACCATTACGTGAACCTCCAGTATACTTTTTAAATAAGCAGATACTGCCATTGGGTATGATTTTATTCATGGATTCGCCTGTTACAGTACACGCAAAATAATCATCTTTACTATTTATATCATCTAATTCTATGTATTTTGTATTTTCTAATTCCTGCAGTTCGGAAAATGATCCAGCAGCAATAGTAAGATCATAGAACGGTATTGAATTTTCAGAAGGTGTATTTGAAATTTGTAATGAATTTTGCTTTGTAAACGAATTAGAAGATTGAATAAATTGGCTAAGGAAAAGTCGCATGTTTTCATTACATGCATAAATGTAGGTTCCTTGAATTCCCCTCAATAGTATTGTTTTGTAAATATTGATAATGAAATCAAGTAATTCCTCTTCATTCTGAATAGAATTTTTACCATTTTTATCCTTGTATTTTTTCTTGTCAACAATAAATTTTCTTGAAGTAAAGTCATAATCCAATTCTGGTCCTATAATAACTCCAGTGTAATTAAGGTCATAACCTTGTGTTGTATGAATGCATCCTACCTCATCAATTGAATTTGTAGAATTAACCCAATCTACAGAGACACTGTTCCATTTAAATTGATTTTCACCAATAATGATATCATAAGCTTCTGAGTTTTTATTTGATATCCATTCCCATGCATATCCTGCTACCATTCTTGATAAACCATGCAGTTTATCTTTCTTTTTTATTCGGTCAACCATTTGAGACAAATCATCAAAAAGATAGAATTCGTAGTCATCTGTTTTATAGGTTTCTGATGGCAATATCAAAGATTCGTCAAAAATTTTATGAATCAACTTTATATAGTTATTTCCTCCACGTACCCGAAGTTGAGTCTTTAATTTTTCAACGCGTGTATGAGGTTCTAGTTCTAATTTTTTAAAACTATCTTTAAGTGTATCCGAAGGTTTTATGGATTGGTATTGATCATAAAAAATAATCGATTTACTACTTTGTAAAATAACCCAATCCAACTCAGAAGCTGTAAATTTATCTAATCCTAGCTTCTCACAATTCGTGTCAAATGTTCCAAAGTAAGAACCAAGGTTAACTCTTCTTCTTAAGCGATGTCCCTCATCAACTATAATAAGATCATAGTTATTCTTTGCTAAATCTGATGGTCCTATTACCATTTTTCCAGATAAACCATTTATATTTTTAAATACATTAGAGATGGTTTTTCTAAATGATGCCATAGGAATCACCAGTGCCATATTTAAGTCTTTAAATTTATCCTTAACCCTTTTTAATAAAAGAAAAAGCTCTTCATCATCTTCATCAAAATCAGCATAATTAAAATCCTCTAAGTTTGTTTTTAAGAGCTTAAATAAAAAAATTGCTAAAATAGATTTACCAGTTCCTGCTCCTCCATGGATAAGACTTACTTTCGCATTCTCATCCAGTAAACAGTTTAAAATAGTTTTTAATCCTTTAATCTGTTCTTTAGAAAGCGATTTATAAGGAGAATATTTAAAAAGATCTGAATTATTGATATAATCTAACGAATGACGAGTAATACCTAATTGTCTGAGTTCATCCCAAATATCTTTGAATAAATCCCAGTATACTTTCTTTTCGTGATATTGATGATTGGAAATTCCAAGATTACCATTTTGTAGGGCGTACTGACCGTCAGCTGAAATATATTTGATCAGATTAGATTCCAAATCTAATGTTGCTGATTTGTGAAAGAGATCACTTAAAATGAGATTTACTGATGAGAGTTGTTTCTTCTCTTCCGACTTCAAATGTGTGCTAATACGGGTCAATACATCAGTGGTTTCTCCTACATATGCCGATTTAGTCTTTTTGTTTTTTAAAAAATACACAATAGGCCAGGATAAATAGTCTTTGTGATTGCTGGTTATTTTAGTTTCTATGAGGGAATCAAAACTGTACTCCTCTGTAATTGTAAATTTCTTCATTTTTGATACTACAATTCATCGTACTTATTTGATTTGCCTTTTGCCTTTTCTACAGGATATTTTTTTTCATTTTTTGCCATTTTATCTTCTATGATTTTAGTAACATCTAAATCAAATTTATCAGCAATATTTAACGCAAAGGTAAATATGTCAGCTAGTTCTTCCTTTATCTTTTCTATATCTATCTTTTCTCCTCTTTTCCAAAGAAAAAGTTCCAACAGTTCCGATGTTTCAATATTTAAAGCAATAGCTAGATCTTTGGGATTATGAAACTGCTCCCAATCTCGATCGTGATTGAATTTTCGTATTTTTTCAATCAATGACTTTATTTCTGACATAATAAATGTTTGGATTACAATAATAGCAAAGTTAATTATTCTTTAAGTTTAGATGCACTTTTTTTATCAGGAGTTGCATCTACAATTATTGGAATTATTTCTTTTCTTTGTTCTTTTGAAACTTGCTTGCTTATTTTTTGTAATTCTTTCACCTTCTCAATCTCTTTTTCAGAATAACATATTACTAGAAAGTATCCCTTATCTATTTCTTCTGCCTGCATATATTTAGGTAATTGTAATCTAACACCATCCCAAAATCTATTGTTTTTAGCAAGCTTTACTTCAATTAAAACTTTATTTTTATATCCTTGTGAAAACTTAAAATCTACTGGTCCACTTCCAAGATTATTTTCTCTATTTAAATCAATATTATTTGCCTTACACAAACTCTTGGTTAAAGCAACAAATATTAACTGAGCTGCTTCTTCTTTTTTTGCTGTCTTATCATCATTCCAAAGCAATTTATAGCCACTGTTATTTTCTATATAATTTGTGAAGTAATTAATAATATCAGATACAACATAATCAAAGGTCTTTTGATTATGAGGTTCATTAAAACTGATAGGGTTTTCTTCTCCATAATTGAAGGAAGCTTTAGAAGGTTGATATATTCCAAGTATATCTTTTTCAATATCATAAGAGCTAAAATCCCTTGAAATCATAAATTTATTATATAATGATATCCAATCCGTATGCTTTTTTGCAATACTTATAATACTTTTCTTATCAATTTCACTCTTTATGGCAAAACTAAATTCGTCTCTAACATCACTATTTTGATTATCCCAAACATAGTCTAAAAAAGATTCTTTAGACATATAACTATCAATATTCAATATTTTTTTTGGACATAATAATAGTCCTTTATTATTATACGGGTTGATTGGCAATTCTACAATTTCTTTTTCCCATACCAATGTTTTCATATTGAATTTAGTATTTCTTACTGGAAATTTTTTAGTAGTTATTTTATCTGAATACCTTTTTATTATTGTTTGGGTATAATTTATGAGATCCGATTTAATAATATTTGCTGTAATATCACTAATTCTATCTCTTCCTATTCCTGTACTAAATAGGCCTATATTTTCGAATCTGTCAATATTATTTAATCCTGCTTCAATAGAATTATATATACCATTGAGGATATCTTGGCTAAATCCTCTTCCTGATCCGGCGCCTTTAGTGGAAGTTGAGTATCCTAAACAAAGCTCCTCGACTTCTGGAAATAAAAGCATATTATTTAACTTTTTGAAAAAGAGATCGGAATTTTTTCTTTCACTTTTTGCTGCGATTTCAAAAGCATTTTTAAAGAACTCCATAATTTCTTCATATGACCTTAAAAATGGCTTAATTCCATTATTAGATAATAGTAGTGGGTCAATAAAAAGTAATGTATCTGTTTGTAAAATTGGATCAAACCAATCGTCTTTTGACGTTGGCGTAATACCATAGTGTTCTGAAAATGTCATGCTTATTGTTTTTTATAAAGGTATTTAATGTTTTTTTATAAAACAATAAGTTTTATATTTTAGAATATAATATTTTTTACATTTTAAAGTGAATTTTGGTGTTGTTTATATTATAGTTTTTTTAGATATTAAACTACTAATACCTTTTTACTGTAACTATCTATTTGTATCTATGATCATATTTTCAATCCTCCTACACATCCACCTCCTCAACCTCCAAACCGGCAAATAAACAAACACCACAGACAGCACTCCAGCCAGTACCCCCACAACAACAGCCATCGCTGCACCATCCAGCTTATAATCCTTTGACAGATTAAACTGTCCCAGAAACAACAAGGACAGCACCAGCGAACCCGTAACCAAACCGTGTAAAATACTCAGCTTGGTCATTAGCTTTTTAATATTCAGTTGCTCATCTACGGTGAATTCAATGGCACCTTGTCCGGCGGCGTCTGTGACTCTTTTGATAATGTCAATGGTAAGGACGACGGGGAGGAAGATGGCCATGGGTAAAGTAAGACGGGCGAGATTTTGTTCTCCCGAGAAAAAATGGGTATAGCCCAATTCTTTGAAGCTAGCGTACGCAATAATAAAGTTGAAGAAGACGTTCGGGAGGACATAGTAGATCATCCGCTTTAATAAAAAGCGTTTCAGGGTAGTTTTCTTGAGTTTTTTGGGCGGCTTCGGCTTAAATTTCAATTTCATACAGAGGTTGTCAGGAGCTCAAGGGCTTTATCTTTTATTTTCATAGCTTCCTCTTTGGGAAGGAAGTGTTCATTGGACATAAAGGTGAAATCCATTTGTCGGTTGTAGGTGCTGGCAACCAGAGTATTGGAGTTCAGCCATGGGAAAGCAACCGTGGGGCTGATAATCGTTTCAAGTTTAAAATGCTGATAGTCGCTCGGAATATCAATTTTACCCATATTGGATAGCGTCACATCATGTCCGCCGTTACTTGATTTCAACAGAGAAATCATGCGTTCAACAATCGGGTGCATCTGTTCACCCATCCACAGAAGCTCACGGGCTTCCATTTTATTGATCTTTTCAAAAAGTTCTTTCTTAATTTCTTTCGCGTTGTCCAGCACACTGTGATTCCCTTTTTTAATGGACAGTTCCACGGTAGGGGCAAAGGCAAACAAATGATCCTGTTTGATCTCAGGGATAAAATGGCGCACATCTACCGGGCTGATCACTTTTCCTTTGGCCTTTTCACCCTGTACCTCACGGAAAGCTTGCATAAAAGAAGCACATAGCAAGGCGTGTACGGAAATTCCGTTGGCTTTACATTTTTCGGTGATCTGTGCTGTCGTTTTAGGATCCAGCTTGCGATGAAGGGCATAGTTTTTTCCAAGATTTCTTTTCTTGCTTTTCGATTGCAGCATAAAGAAAAATCGGGCAAACATCAGGTAAAGACGGGCCTTGAATTTCTTTGTGGTGGCATTAAAATCCGAAGGCAGAAAATCATTGACCGATTCAAATGGCTCATAGGGAAGGAGCTCAGCAGCGGGATTATCCAACAGCTGAAGGAGTTCCCGCATCAGAGTAACACCTGTAGTTCCGTCAGAAATACAATGCGGCATCACCCAAAGGATTTCAGAAAATTCTTTTCCTTTTACCCATACCAGACGGGCAAGCGGTTTTTTATCCTCATCAAAAAGCCGGAACCATTCCGTTTCCGATTCATACAGCCAGTCATTCTCCGTTTGTCGCTGAACAATACGAAGCGGAATAGGACTGATCTCTTTTTCTTCTATAAAAAAAGGATATTGTTCGGTTTCCTCATCAATCGAGACCCGTAACAAGGTATGTTTTTGTTGGATTTTATCTAAAGCAATTCTGAAATTCTCCTCCAAAAGCTGTCCAGAGACTTTGGCAGTGAATATACAGTTTACAGGGGTTTTAGAATCTACATACATAATTCTTTCCACCATCATTAATCTTCTTTTCATCATGATACCACTAAATATTCAATTTGCTGGTGAACAGTCTTTACAATCTCATCGCGAATCGCCAATGCTTCTGCATGTGGCAAATAGCCTTCACTTCCTACAAAAGAAAAATCCATTTCTTCGCGGTAGGTCGATACAACAAGGGTAGTCGTATTTCCCAACGGCCCAATTACAGAAGGACTGAAGATTGTATCTACCGTAAATTCTTTGTACTGATGCGGAATCTGGATGCGTCCCAGATTGGAAAACATACAGTCATTCGATGACTTTCCATTTTTTAGGAGCTTCGTGAAATTATTCAGAGCATCATGTCCGGATTCCATGACCATCATCGTGATATACGGATTGAGTTTAGCCGTTTTTTTGGCTACCGCTTCCTGCATAGAACGTACATTCTCCAGAAAGCCCATTTTTTCATTTGCTGAAACCACGATCATCAATCCGAAGGCGAAAATATGATCGTTTTTAATCTGAGTGGCAAAACGCCGGATATCTACAGGACATGAAACTTTATTAAAAGCAGCTGTTCCTTTTACTTTTTTAAATGCCTGCAGGACTGCCGCACACAAAAAGGTGTTCACTGTAACTTTATTCGATTTACAATAAGAAACCAGTTCGCGGCTTGTTTTCTGGTCAAATTTCCAGTGCATCAGATAATCGTTTTGTCGCTCAACTGCTTTTTTACCCACAGGAATATACTTAATAGCGGTGGCTGCCAGACGGCCGATAAACTTCGCCTTCAGTTTCTGTCTGCGACTATTGAGAATCTTGGCCGGAACCACATCCTGAATACCCAGAATAGGCTTTTCAACACCAATATCGGCAGAAGGGTTGTCTAATACCTGCAAAAATTCATATAAAAAAGCCATCGCAGAACCACCATCGCATAAACAATGGTGGAACGCAAACAGCATATCGGAAACATTTTCCCCTTTAATCCATACAAAACGGATCAAAGGAAGTTTTTCATAGTTAAATGGAGTACGCCATTCTCTTTTTGATTCTTCCTGCCACTGGTCTTCGTGTTGACGGGCAAGAATTCTTACCGGAATGGATATCGTAGATTCAGGAACATCAAACCAGGGAACGTTTTTCTCATCATGAGCAATGAGCGCCCTGAGCCAGGGATGTTTATGTTGAATCTTGGATAAAGCTCTCTTGATATCTTCTAATTTGAAGGTACCTCTCAGCCTGAAGGGAATAACAGCATTAAAAGGTTCTGTGCCATCTCCCAAAAGCATGCGTTCGCCAAATAACAGTCGTCTTTTCATATAGTAAGCTTATACTGAGGCTAATGTGGATTCTTGTTGTACAAAATTTTCTAATAACTCTACAGCCTTGTCATTACCGCCTGCCGTATGGAAAGTGTTTTGAACTTCCTTGGCAGCAGTTCTGTATTTCGGATTCTCCAATAATTCAAAGACAGTTTCGCGAAGAGCTTCTACACGAAGTCGCTTGTAACGGATACTGATTCCACAACCGGCCTGCTCAATTAATTTCGCAATATGGAAATGGTCATAAGCAATAGGAGTGATCAACATCGGTAAGCCGTTACGGAAGGTATCATTAACGGTATTGAAACCGCCATGACAAATCACCATATCCATATGAGGCATTAATTCCGATTGAGGAACAAAGCTGTTGACAATAAAGTTAGACGGCCATTCTTCAAAAATATCAGGTGGAGTAGCAGCTACCACAGTCACCGGCTGGTCTGCAAAAGCGGCAATCACCTTTTCGAAGAATGCTTTTCGGATATCAACCAATAATGTTCCTAATGATACGAAGATCTTCGGAGTTGTAGCGGCATGCAAACGATCCCATTCAAACGGAGCATGGTTCGGACGTCCTTTTACGGGACCTACGAATTTCATGTGGGAAGGAACGGTTTCAAATCCGGCAAAAGCCTGAGAAGTAAATACCATATTCAGTTTATGGGAATGAATGAAAATACCGTCATCCTCAATACCTACCTCTTTTTGCAGATCTTTGATCAGGTTTTGCTGCCATTCCCAGATTTTTGGAGCACTTTTTTCCGTGTCTCCCATCACATCCGGTGGAACAGGGGTCGTCGTTACACAAGGGATATTGTGTTTGTGGGCAAATAAAGCGCCCCCAAAGGTAATACAGTCGTTCACGATGACATCGGGTTTCCAGCTTTCTGTTAATCGGCTCAATCCCGGCATCATCATTTTGGCAAAGGGAACATAGGTTTCTTCAAGGGCTAGTTTCATCACTTCAGGACCTGAACAGGCAGGTCCGTCATCTTGTCTTTTTAGAATGCGTTGTATTTCGTCCTGGTAAGGGATAAGATCTTCATGAGGGTAATAGTAAGATCCTCCTTCCGGAATGTGTTCGTCTGATAGTGGGGTAATCCCGAACCATTTTACTTCGTGGCCACGGGCAATAAGGCTTACCCCGACACTTAATGTAGGGCTGATATGTCCGAAAAACGGAGGGATAACAAATAGGAATTTAGCTTTTTTCATTTCTGTGGTAGGTGTTAATGCTTTTTCAAGTAAATCAGCTGCAGTCGATGAACCGCCGGCTTCAACAAACGATTGTCCGACTTTTTGAGCTGCCTCACGGTAACTTAGGTTGTGTAAAATCTGGTGTACAGCTTCTCTCAGGTGATTCGCTTTAAATCTATTAAAATTCAAACGTTCACCCGCTTCTGTACGTACAACACGTCCTGCAACATGTGACTGGTCATAGGCAATAGGAATCACCACCAATGGAATACCGTTGGATAAAGTTTCGGAAACGGTGTTGTGACCGCCGTGGCAAACCACTCCGTCGAGATGAGGTAATAAATCCAGTTGGGGAACCTGCTGATAGACCATAAAGTTTTCCGGCCATTGCTCGAAAAGCTGAGGATCAGAAACGACAACAACGGTTAAATCCTCATCTTTAAAGGCATCCACCACTTTCTGGAAAAATGCTTTTTTATGATCATGATCGAAAGTGGTTCCGATGCTTACAAGAATCTTTTTATTGGTTGCATTGTTTAATCTGTCCCAGTCGAATTCACATGAAATACGACGTTCCGTAAGAACAGGTCCTGTAAATTGATATTGAGCAGGTAAATCATCCATTTCACCAAAGAAATAATTGGACGTTAAAACCAGAGTCAATAGGTCAGAAGTTGCCAGAGAACGTTCTTCATGAAAACCAAGTTCTTTCTGTAAATTGACAATCTGATTCACTTCCCATTCGTGTACCTTCGGAAGCTCATTCATAATTTTAATGGCAGCCGGAGCAGTAACGGAAGTGGCGTAAGGAATTCCCAGCGTTTTGGCGGCAATAGGGGCTGCAAATAACTGATGGTCTCCAATAATCAAATCGGGTTGGTATTTTTTTAACAAAGCAATGATGCCGTTATAGCAATGTCTGTTTAAAGGAATCAATACCTCTTCATACAGAAATTTAACGCTATCAATGCCGTAGACTACTTTTTTTGAAATAATATCCAGGTATTGTTCACTCTCTTTTTTTTCTTCATCAGTCTGATCGTATTGAATAAGAAGAAGCTTCCCTCCCTCCGGAAGTTTTGTTTCCAGGGTAGGGTCAAGGCTGATCCACGCTACTTCGTGGCCTCTTTCCAATAGGGTAGCACCGATGCTTAAAGTAGGATTGACATGTCCTGTAAGGGGTGGAACTATAAATGCGAATTTAGCCATGGTTTTGTGTTAAAATTTTAGATAAAAAATCAGTGATGGTCTCTGCGATCATCTGTGGTTCCTGGATAGGAATATTATGATCGCCCGGGATCAGCTCCAATACGGAATTCCCGATTTGGGTCTGCAGCCATTCTCCTGTAGGTCTGCAATTGGAGTCAGCGCCATAAAGCAGTAAGGTGGAAGCTTTTAATTCGTTAAAATCAGCTTCATTCAGGAAATCTTTTTCCCTGATCATATCTGCTTTAATGCTGGTTTGATTAAACAGAAACTCATACATACGATGGTTCTTTTCCATTTGTCTTTTGCCCATCTGAACTTTAGTGGTATCCGTGAAATTGGCTACATAATGTTCCAGAAACTCTTTGCTGTATTCATCAATAATATTGCGGGCCTTTTCATCCTGAGGATCCGGAGCTTCCGTTACTACCAGTTTATTGACACGTTCCGGGTATTGTAAAGCTGTTTTTAAAGCGATAAGACCACCAAAACTATAGCCGGCAAGATGGACCTTTTTCAGTTGCAGCGTATCCATTAAACAAATCAGATCAGATGACATCGTATCAAGGTCATATCCGTCAAGAAAACGCTCACTCATTCCGTGGCTTTTCAGATCGTACATAACAACATGGAAGTGCTTCGCCAGAATCGGAGCAATATTAAAATAATAAATAGACAGATTGCTGAACATCCCGTGGATTAACACCACGGTTTGTTCAGCTTCTTTGTTGAGTTCCTGTATATGAACCTGTTTATTATTGACCGTGATTATTGGCATTCGTAGATGTAATTGATGATCATACTAAGGTCAAGATTGATCAAGTGGTCAAGGTCCATAGAAGACAACCAACCTGTAAAATCGATCTGATCTCCAAAATGCGCTTTGATCTTTTCGGAAAAAGAAACAATCTCAATACTGTCCATTTCCAGATCTTTGGTGAATGAACTTTCCGGAGTAATATCCATTTCTTCTACAAATTCAGCACCGATCACTTCAGTAATAAAACCTTTTAATAAAGTGAAAAGTTCTTCGTGGTTCATTTTTAATGTTGCGTTTACAGTGTCCATCCGATAATATAATTTTGATGTTTAATAGTTTTGATTTCAATATTGTTGATCCACAAGTGATCATCTTTTATAAGCTCGACTTCGAAGGCTTTTGGATTTCCCTTCAGTCCTGTTCCCAGGAACTTTCCGTAGGCTTCCTTGGCAACCCAGAAACGGGTAGTCCACTCGGCCTGATCTCTGTCTTTTAATAATGTTAATTCGTGGTCGGTAAATACCATGTCGTAGAATCCGGAGCTGCGTTCTTCAATAGTTTCCATATCGATTCCTACAGATTTTCCGTATCGGGCAATACCTACTGCTTCTTTTCCTTTGTGAGCCAGTGAAATGTGAATGTCTTCCGTAAAATCACTGATGAGGTAAGGTTTCCCCACTTCATCAGAACGAATCTCAAAGGTAATCGGGAAGCAGGCATGATTTTTTTCCTGACGGAGAAGATTTCTTACGGCATCTTTCACCGCTACACGGCTTACCATCCAGTTTTTCTTCTTATTCGGTAATAATTGTTGTTGATGCTGTTTTTCCGTTTGGTTAAAATATCTTTTCAGGATAAAATCCCATGAAGCAACCCTTGTATACGCCTGATGGAAGTAAAACACTTCAGGAGCGATTTCTTCAGAAAGACGATTGTGCAACGGTGACATAGAAACATTCCATAAAGCAGCGTCAATTTCAAGTCTTCTGTTTTGCCACCCTGTAATGGAGCACCATGGTTTTCCGTCTCTTGTCAGAAGGATATTGGCAATAGCGAACTCATCATTAAGCTCAGTCTGCATACAGGTACATTCAAAAATACCTTCCTGATCATGCATCTCTCCGAAGAATTCTATATCTCTGATTTTAACAGGGAATGCAATACGGTCTTTTACCAGGGTAAGCTGTAACCAAAGCCCGAATAATTGTCCTGCATTGTCAAGTAACGAACCTTTACCACCGTTTCCTTTGATTTTTCCGATGATTCCTTTGGAACCAACGGCAGAAACTTCAGTGATTCCCTGATACTGATCTCCATGGAACATGTGCATGTCATAGATTTCTTCAGGAGTTCTCTCAATAGGTAAAAGATCACCGATGGAGAAGTTGAAGGCAGGAACCGGAACCGGAGAAGATTTTAACAGTACTTCGGCATTGGCAAAATTCTCAATATCCAGATACGCATGGTTGTGGGCACGCCATTCTCCTTTTACTGTTTTTTCAAAAGGTTTGGCTACATTCATCCATTGGAAGACACTTACGTTCATGATTTTATGAACCTGTGTTCCCGGGATTTCTGCTTCCGCAATTTCTGCCAGCTGTTCAAAGATCATGGTCATCGGAATGACCGGTTCCATATCGGCTACATGAGCCCATCCTTTAGGCTGTCTCAATAAACTGTGGTCGATAAGGTAAGGATGACTTTCCAGGGTAACATACAGGTCTTTTGAAAAAGTGGTGCTTCTCGGTGCTTTCGATGCTACAGGAGCGACTGGCTGCACAGGAGCCGGACGCTGAATTTTAATATTTGATGGGTTTTGGAAAAGCGTTAAAACCTCTTCCTGCATACGGATCATATCGGCTACGTTATCCTGGAATGCCTGCACAAGAGGGTGTCCGGTTTTGCTAGCCATAGATGCTGATGCGGTGTATTGTTTTGGTGTTTCAAAGGCGGGAACTAAAGCGTGGGCTTCTTTAAAATTACGGATAATCGGGGAGCCCAATTCCAGTTTAATTCCTTTTCCTGACGATTTTTTGGTGTGATTTTGAATTTCTAAAAAGTCCAGCGCTATACTTTTTCCCTCAACAAATAAGGAGGCAACTACACGCTGCAACTGAGCCAATGCCGATCTTGTAGGAACGCTGGAAGCAATCGTACTGAATGCTTTTCCTTTTAACGTATCATCGATAAATCCTATCAATCCTCCGGTACCGACCTGAATAAAGCATCTTGCGCCTTCCTCATACAATCTGTCAGTCAGTTCACGAAAGCGAACCGGCTGAACGAGATGTTCTGCACTCAGCTGTCTGATGGCAGCCTGATCAGCAGGGTAGGGTTCAAGGGTGGTTGCGGACCATAAAGGGATTTTTGTTTGCAGGAACTGTGCTTTTTCCATTCCGGCAAGGATCACCTCCAGTTTATCAGCGATAAAAGGGGAGTGGAATCCGGATTGGAACGGCAGAACCTGATGGAAAATCTGTTTTGATTTTAACAACGGCACCAACTCGTCCAATGCAGCATTACTTCCGCAAAGGATAACCTGATTCGGGCAGTTATCATTGGATACATATAAGTTTGAAATCTCTGCAATAAAAGGTTTTACGACATCAATTCCTGCTCCTATGGCAATGAATTTAGAATCTTTTAATTCAAATGTTTCAGGATTCAGTACATCAATCAGGGCTTTTACAGAGTTGGCTTCTGCCAGTTCTGAGGAATATCCAGCGAGCCATTCTCCTAAACTGTGTCCTGCATTCATATCCGGAATAATTCCCAGCTTTTTTAAGGAATTATCAAGGATACTGCAGTTGTTGAAAATGTTTAAAGCATCGGTTAAAAGACCTTCACCTTCTGTTTCGATAGGCGCTGTTAATCCGAAATAACGGCTAACGGTTTCAACCTCACCTTTTGCAAGGCCATCTAATCCAGGAAATACAAAAGCTACTTTGCCTCCGTCTTTTAATAACGGGGCAGAAGTGTACCAAATATCCTGTTTGTTTCTCCAGGTAATATTTTTGGAGACAATTTTAAGGGCTTTCTCAATTCTTGCCGGTGTTGGGTCAAATAGAGCTATTCTGAAATCTCCTTCTCCTATATGAGTTTCGTTGTTTTGTAGCGCAGAAAGAAGTTCTTCATGAGTAGGTCTTGCCAATAGCAATACGCCGTCTTTTTTCGGCATATCATAGCCTTCCAACACTACGTGAGCGTTGATTCCTCCGAAACCGAAGGCATTTACTGCTGCCACTTTTGGCAGTCCTGTTTTTGACCAGTTTTGGGGTTCCTGTACGGGAGCAAAACGGGTTTTCTGCATATCCGCAATGGGATTTTCACAATATAATGTTGGTGGTAAGGTGTCGTGATGTAATGCCAGACAGGTTTTGATTAATCCGGCAATTCCGGCAGCGGGCATCGCATGTCCAATATTAGACTTTACTGATCCGATACCGGCTGTCTGAGCTGTTTCTTCTTTTCCGAAGAATTGCGCCAGGGTCTGAAGTTCTGTTTTATCTCCAAGCGGAGTTCCGGTACCGTGAGCCTCAAGATAACCCACTTTATTTTTATCCAGATCCGCATTCGACCAGGCTTGTTCAAGGGCTTTCAACTGACCTTTTACTGCAGGGCTCATCACGCTGGTTCCATTACCATCGCTGCTTACACCTACTCCTTTGATGACGGCATAGATTTTATCCTGATCACGAACGGCGTCTTCCAGTCGTTTTAAAACAACGAAACCACAACCTTCACCAATCAGCAATCCATCAGCATCACTACTGAACGGCTTGATCTGTTGTTGACGGGACATCGCTCCCAGCTGGGCAAAAATACTCCAGAAAGCAGCGTTTTGTCCTGTATGAACTCCTCCTGCGATCATGATATCTGCACGGCCACGCTGAAGCTCCTGTACTGCATGATCTACGGCAATAAGAGCGCTGGCGCAAGCTGCATCTACGGTAAAAGCTGCACCTCCAAGGTCAAAACGGTTGGCAACGAGCGACGCTACAAGATTAGGAATTAATCCCATAGCCGTATCAGCTGCAAAACGTCCTTTGCGTTCCTGGAAAGCATGTTTTACCTTTTCGATGTCTGCAGTAGATACCTGTGGTAAAAGTTCCTGCAGCAGCGAAGAGATTTGTTCTCCGGTTCTTACGATTTCTATCGCACGGGTAGCCCCGGGTCCGGTATAATTTCCTTTTCCTATAATAATCCCTGTTTTTTCAAGGGAAGTTTTCTTTTGAAAAACGCCTGCATCTTCAAGTGCTTTCTGAACTAAATCAAGGGTCAGCAAATGGTCAGGCTCGGTTCCTTCAACTGCTAAGGGTAAAATACCAAAAGCCGTGGGATCAAATTCATAATCAGGAATAAATCCTCCGCGCTGACAATAAAAGCGGTCAACGGGATGGGTAGCATCACTGAAGTGTACAGGATCTATCCGGTCGGCCGGAGCCAACTGGGTAGAATCTACTTTATTGACAATATTCTGCCAAAAAGTGTTGGCATCCTGTGCCCCTGGAAAGACACAAGAAAGACCAATGACAGCAACATCTGTTTTTTTCATACTTAGTTTATGCAGTGTTTACCAATTATTTCCTGACATGATCAGTACCTGGCTTTCAGTCCCGTACTTTATTTCATTAAGGAAGATTTCTTTTCCTTCATCCAAAGGAATCATAGAAATACCTCTGCGTTCGTATTCTGTTTCAAGAGTGGATGAAACCATTCCTGCTCCTTTCCACGGACCCCAGTTGATAGAAAGCACTTTTCCTTTTAATCTTTTATTTAAGGCATTAGCATAATCATCCAGTACACTGTTGGCAGCAGCATAATCTGTCTGACCTTTGTTACCATAAACGGAAGCAATACTTGAAAATAATACTACAAACTGACAGTCTGATCGAAGTTGTTCAGCCAATACACGAAGGGGCTTCACTTTGGTATCAAATACACGTCCGAAAGAGCTTGTTGTTTTTTGTTTAAATAATTTATCTTCCAAAAGACCTGCTCCGTGGATCACGCCATCCAGACGATCGTATTTTTCATAAATATTGCTGATCAAAGTACTCAATCCTTCTTCGTCACAAAGATCTAAAGATTGATAAATAATGGTGTTTCCAAGCTGTTCCATGTCCCGGATGGTACGTAAGATTTCATTGTTTTTGAAAATTCTTACGGTTTCTTTTTCTATCTGAGCAGGAGCATTGAATCTGGCAGATTTAATAAGATAAGCTCTTATTTCCTCTTTGTTTTTCATTCCTTCAAATTCTTTCAGATTGTCAGCTTCATTTCTAGGATCTGCTGATCTTCCTACCAGAATATAAGTACAAGGATATGCCTCAGACATGTGTTTTACCAACTCCGCTGTTATTCCTTGTCCGCCTCCAAGCACCAGCACAACAGATTTAGAATCTAATTGAATGTGAGCTTCTTCAAGGCTTGTTGACAACGGAGACGGGATGATGTCTACTTGATGTCTTTTTTCATTTTTATAAATAACTTCAGCGGGTTTATCGTTGGTCAGTATTTCCTTTAAAGTGATTTCGGCAATCTGATCCATTTCCTGAGATGTGCTTAAGCTGATCAGTCTGCATGTCGTGTGATCAAATTCTCTTGCCAGACTTTTGAAAAGTCCCGGATATCCCTGATGATGGCGTAATGCACGGGCATCATTGATCTCCTCAAGGTGAGCCGGAACATCTGAAATAAGGTACACCCATTTCGCTTTATCAAAATCAAGCTTTTTAATCAAATCAACATGATCGATGATGCTTGGTTTGTCAGAAGAGGAGAAGATATCGAGCATAATCAATCCGTCAAAAGTTGAAAGATCTTTTTCTGTATCTACCAGTTCTACAATAGCACCGTGTTTTTCCAGTTCGGTTTTAATCGCTGAGGTTTGTTTACTGTTATCCTGAGTGATGGCGAAGCGTTTTCCGTGAAGAACTTCAGTGTTTTGTACTAAAGAAGCGTCTGTAGGAGTAATATCAAAACGAAGTCTTGACAGTACATTGTTCGCTCCTTCAGGAGCGTTAGCTTCCTTTGCTTCACTGGTGATTTCACTGGTTTCTCCATTCATCTCACTGATCCAGCCTGCCAATCCGCGAAGGGTTTTAATGGCAGCTAGTTTTTCCATGACATCATCAGCCTGTTCCAGATTTTCTCCGAAACCAATTTTATTTTTAAGGTCAGCGATGATTTCCATACGCTTGATAGAGTCGATACTTAGGTCTGCCTCTAAATCCAGGTCTAAGCCTAACATCTCTTTAGGATATCCTGTTTTCTCACTGACGATATTTAAAATAGCATTCTGAAGGTCTTCAAGAGAGAATGCTGTTTGTGCCTGTGGTTTTGGAGCAGCAGATTCAGTTGCGGAACCGTTTTTTTCGGAACTAGTTGTGGCTGGTGAACCTGTAAGTTCAGTAAGCCATGAAACCAATCCGCTAAGGGTTTTAATTCCTGCCAGTTGTTCCATCACTGTATCTTCGTTGGCATTACCGTTGGCTAAGGTTCCGAGTTCACTACGAAGGGTTCCTATGATTTCCACTCTTTTAATGGAGTCGATACTTAAATCAGCTTCAAGGTCCATTTCCATGCCCAACATTTCCTGAGGATATCCTGTTTTGTCACTTACCACCTGTAGTAGTAAGGATTTGATATCTCTTGCAGGCGCCTGCTTTACAGGAGCAACTGCTACAGGTACTTCCTGATAAACTGGCTGAGCCTGGATTGCAGCCACCGGTTGATGGGCAGGTGCTGATATTGGTGCAGCATATACGGGAGCAGGTTGTATCTGAGGATTCTGTCCCATAAAGGAAAGCATCACATCCCGTTGCGCCTGTATCATGAGTTTCATACTGTTTAAATATTCCTGCAGCATACGTTCAGCGGTAGATAAATTCTCCGTTGCAGGTGCTTGTTGGTTATTTGTAAAACTGTTCATTTGGATAGGATTTAAAATAGGGAGTGCACCATTGGAAGGCAGGTTGCCCGTAGTCGGATGTGCAGCTTGTCCGTTAACCCGCCAGATAGCAGGGTTTTTCTTGTATAATTCAGGTTGTTCAATGTTAATGACTTTAACATTACGACCATCAAAAAGCTTATTGATATTGAAGTGTCTGCCTGTACCTAAATACTGGGCTAGCATACAAAGGAGGTGCGTAAATTTATTACGGCTGTTGTCTTCCACATACAAGCTTAGCTGGTCTTTTTCAATACAGGATTTCGTTAATCCTGTCAGTACTTTTCCAGGGCCTACTTCAATAAATATTCTTGCTCCATCGTTGTACATAGCCTGAAGTTGCTCTACATATCTTACCGGCTGTACAAGATGATCGGTCAATCTTTCTTTTATTTCAGATGGCTGTGTCGGATATACAGTCGCCGTAGTATTCGACCATACCGGAATCTGCATTTCACTGAAAGAGACATCTTTCAATACGTCAGCATATAAACCTTTTGATTTTGCTAATAATGGACTGTGGAATGCGCAAGCTACTTCCAGTTTTTTAGCAGAAATACCTTCCTGTTTAAGGACGTCTAATAATTTATTAATGGCAGGTGTACTTCCGGCAATTACACATTGTGTAGGAGCGTTGAAATTCACCGGGTAAGATCCTTCTACCTGAGCGATAACCGGTTGTAAACGTTCGTACGTTGCACTAGCTGCCAACATAGAACCAGGATCTCCTCCTTCTACAGAATTTAAAATAGAATGTGCTCTCTGAATACTCAGGTCAACCAATTTTTCTTCCCCAAACACTCCGGCAAAGCACAGAGCAGGAAGTTCACCATAGCTGTGTCCCGCCAGCATATCCGGAATAATGTCCAGTGACTCTAAGAATTTTGCCAATGCAAGATCAACAATTCCTAAGAGGGGTTGTGCTAAACGAGTATCTTTAATGGTTTCTTTTTGTTGTTTTAAAGCCGCTTCACTAAATGTAGTGGATGGGAATAGCACTTTTTCAAGCTCAGGATATTGGTTAATAAGGGTACGCATTGCAGGGAATACCACGAACAGATCACGAGCCATGTTGATTCTCTGACTGCCTTGTCCCGGGAATAAGAAAGCTACTTTACCTTCTTTTTTATTAACGGTGAAAGTGTCTTTGGTTTCAATCCCTAACAATACCAGTTCAAGCTTCATCATCAGATCTTCTGCCGTGTCAGCCACTATGCTGAACTGGATCGGTTTTTCTGAACTGATACTTAAGCTGTAGGCAATATCTTTTAAAGCAATACCATCATTGATTTCCAATAAAGTTTTAATCTGACTTGATTGTCCTTTGGCTTCTTCATAGGTGTTTCCACGGAAGACGAAAAGTTCAGACGGCCATGACTGCATGGCAATAGCTTCATTTTGTTTTGGATGATTTGCAATCACTGTATGGAAATTCGTTCCTCCGAATCCAAATGCACTGATTCCTGCATAACGGTTTTTTTCACCCCACAATCCACTCTCTGCATAGAATGCAAAAGGACTGGTTTCAGCAGTATAATAGGCATTAGGTTTCTGAAGGTGAAGAGTAGGAGGTTTTACTCCATGATATACGGCAAGGGAAGCTTTGATTAATCCTGCTAATCCTGCGGCACATTTGGTATGTCCGATCTGTGTTTTCACGGAACCTAAATGCGTCTGACCCGGCAAAGCGCCCGATCGACTGAATAGATTCGTTAATGCACTCAATTCTGTTTTGTCTCCTACTACGGTTCCTGTACCGTGAGCTTCTACTAATCCTACTGTTGCAGGGCTTATTCCGGCTTGGGTATAGGCACGTTCCAATGCTCTTACCTGACCTATTTTTCTAGGTGCAGTTAATCCAAGAGCTTTCCCATCACTTGATCCGCCAACTCCTTTGATTACGGAGTAAATACGGTCGCCGTCGTTGACAGCGTCTTCATATCTTTTTAATACAAGAATAGCGATTCCTTCCCCAAGAGCAATACCATCTGCCTCACTGTCAAATGTAGCACATCTTCCTTTTCTTGAAAGAGCATGAGTACTGGAGAACATCAAATAATCGTTGATTCCGTTGTGTAAGTCTGCCCCACCGGCAAGAACCATATCCGATTTGCCCAGCACAAGTTCCTGGCAGGCAAGGTCAAGTGCTGCTAAAGATGAAGCACAAGCTGCATCTACGGTGAAGTTTCTTCCGCCAAGATCCAGTCGGTTTGTAATCCTACCTGCGATCACATTGGCCAGAATACCCGGGAAAGAATCTTCTGTGGTATGAGGAAAAGCTTCTTTTACTTCTTCGTGAAGCTCCCCGAAGACCTGCTTGTAATACCCTCTGAAACTGTAGCTGTTGGCAAGATCATTACCTCCTTCAGCTCCAATAATAACAGAAATATTATCTCTGTTGATATGTTTTTCACCATAACCTGCATCTTCCATTGCTCTTTTAGCTACCAATAAAGTCAGTAGCTGAGTCGGTTCGATAGCGGCAAGAGATTGTGGCGGAATTCCGAATGCCAACGGATCAAAGTCAATTTTAGGAATGAATCCTCCCCATTTGGAATGAGATACGTCAGAAGCGTCAGAATCCGGGTGGTAATAAAGCTCTTTGTTCCATCTTTCATCCGGTACCTCAGTGACGCTGTCTTTTCCTAAGATAATATTTCTCCAGTATTCTTCCAGGTTTTTAGCACCCGGGAAAATACATTCCATCCCTACGATAGCAATATCTAAAGGCTTTTCTTTTGAAGCCGGCTCTTCCGGAAGAGAAGCATTCTGAATATATGTATAATTGTCAACGACATTCTGATGAAGATCTGTAAGAGAAATAACTTTATTCTGCATTGTCGCAATCTGTCCGATCATGTACATGCCTAAATCAAGTTGATCATCTTTGGGAATGTTAACCAATTGGTCTCCCTGGCGTTCGATTCCTTTAGCAGCGATACGAAGGCGGCCTACGTTTAATTTTTCAAGCTGCTCCCATACTATTTTTTTGTCGGTTCCTGCTGCCAGCAATTTTGCTTTTTCTGCATTGAAATGGTTCGCAAAAGCGGTATTTAAACAACGGGTTTCGTGTCCCGGTGCTGTTTCCAGTAAAACGGTATCTTTTGCCTGCATTGCCTGTAGCTGGAATTCCTCCTGAATAGCTCCGGTTTCTACGGCTTCATGAGTATAAAGGTAAGCGGTTCCCATCAAAACACCGATCTTTACACCGCGTGCTGCCAATGGTGCTGCCATAATGGAAACGAATGCTGTTGAGAATGCATCGTGAATTCCACCGGCGAAAAATACGCTGATATTTTCAGGGTGGTCTTCTTTTAAGATGCGCTCAATTTGTTTTTCCCAAAGAACGGTACTTGATAGTGGACCTACGTGGCCACCGCACTCACGTCCTTCGAATATGAAATTCTTCGCTCCTTCTTTCAGGAAAATATCTAGTAGGGCAGGAGACGGAACGTGCAGGAAAGATTTAATTCCTGCTTTTTCAAATACTTTTGCCTGAGCAGGTCTTCCACCGGCAATCAGGACAACAGGAGGCTTAGCCTCTAATATATAGGAAGTTTGTTCTTCTCTTAATTCTTGTGGGGCAAATCCTAAGATACCTACGCCCCATGTTTTTTCACCGGCCAGTTGTTTGGTTTCCATTACCAAAGCTTTTGCTGATTCTCCTTTTAATAAAGACAAAGCAACAAAAGGTAAGGCGCCTGCTTCTGCAACTGCATTAGCAAATGCCGGAACATCACTTACACGGGTCATTGGCCCTTGAGCAATAGGGTATTGCAGACCAAGTTCCTGAGCTATCGAATTATCCTTATCAATCACTTTAAGGACTTTTGCCTGTTTTAAATGCCCATACATGGCTTCTTTAAATCCAAAAACAAGTTTTTTCAATGTTTTGAAGTCCTCATACAGATCAATGGCTAACGAAATATCCTGTCCCATTGGAATATAGCTCTTGCTGATATCAAGATCTGTAAAATATTTTTTAAGATCTTCAGCGGTTGCATTTTCCGGTAAGGCAGGCGAATTGGGTCTTACCAGTACACGATGATGGGCTATAACTCTGGTTTCTGTTCCATTTAATTTAGAGCATACCTCTTTTATATCCTTAGGAACGGAACTTTCCGGGAATAAGGCAAGCTGGCTATCCAGAACAATACCTGTTGCTCCCAACGATTTTACAGCGGCAGCGGTATGAAGCCCTATTCCTCCCTGTACCCATACCGGTATGGATTGAATTTTCTCAATGACACGCTGGAATAATACAAATGTAGATTCATATCCCACCAGGCCACCAGCCTCATTTCCTTTGATAATGATACCTTTTGCCCCTGATTGTTCAGCTTGTAAAGCTTCTTCCAGAGTGCTTACCTGATAAATAACCGGGAGATCCGGATATGTATGCAGTACGGTACCAGAAGAAAGGATTGCAAAGCTTACTTTTTCTGGAATTTGAAGCGATGTTAATTGGTTATTAGTAAAGTGGATACCGTATGAGGGTACATCTATTTGATTCAGTTGGTTCAGCGCTTCTTGGGCAGTATTTAATTCAAGTCCTAAGCTTAGAACCGGAAAAGCACCTGCCTGATGTAATTTTAGGATTAAGCTAACGTCTGGCTTTTCAAAAGGCGTTAATCCAATAATGGTCAAGTTTTTCATGGCGATGATAATATTGAAATGATACCAAAGAGGTTTTTAACAAATCGCTTATTCATTTGATAATGAGAAGCAAAGCTTTGTTGCAAAAGAATAAAATTATTGTTTTATAATATTCTTAATTATTAAGGTCGTTTGATGATTATTTTCTAAAAATACACCGCCATCCAATGAGTTATTGGATTTAAGGGTAATGTCCGGCTTTTCAAAAGGCAGTGGCCTTACATGAGTCAAGTTTTTCATAGCAAATCGGTATTGTAATGATAATATAATTTTCACAATAAAATACAAATGCTTTATATATAAGCTGTATTTGTTTGTTGTTATATGATAAAATTAATGATATTAAGCTTTAAGTATAGTCATAAGTGAAATTTGATAATGATTTTTTAATAATCAGATATCAATTGTTCAAATATCATTAAAGTATAAATATTATCTATTTATCTGTATAAAACAAGCCAGTACAATCTTGATAATTATAAAAATAATTGATTATAATTAACATGATATTAAGCAAAGGTAATAATAAAAAACATAATATATCAATATTAAGAGATTTGTTTTTCTTAATATTACCAAATTATAATATAGAATTCAGGGTTAAAAATTGGGAAAAATTAACATTGTAAATTTGACAAAAAGAGATGCTTTATTTTCAGGAAAAGTGAGTTAAATAAAGTATTTCACACTTTAAGGATGATCTATGTTTTTATATTCTTTTGATAGATAGTTGAATATGTTTTAAAAATGTTAAAAAAATAACTCGTATTGACTCGATAGATTTTTTTTTAATAGTAGAGATAATTTCAAATTACAGATGATAATTAATTTTTTTTGAGCCAAATCGGAAAGGATGAAATATTTTTAATTATTACATGAATGTTATTGAAATTTGTATTGAATTGAAACAGGGAATTTAATAAATTAGGACAGGAGGTATCGAAATAGGGTAATTATTCCAAGCAAATGATGATTAAGTATTCAGGATATAGGAGATTAATATCCGAAAAGAAAATTAATGTAAAACATGACGGCATGAAAATGATGTGTAAAGTAATAGCCTCCTATACACAGTGTACGGAAATATCGGGCAGGAGGTGATACGTCAATTCAAAAAGATGACCCTGAATCTTGATCCGGTGTTTGTAAAGTTTGAGTAAATATGTTCTACATGTGGATGCAGGAAAAGTTTTTCTTAACGCAAAGTTTTTTGATTATTTTGCTCTATATTTTTAGAGAGCAAAGATGGAATCAACTTCATTGATTCTTTCTAAGCGTGCGGATATTCGTAGTGCTTCATGAGCGAGGAAGTCATAGCTTACTTAAAAATAACATGTCTTTTTATTAATCTTTGCGTATAGAATAAAATCACTGATACATATTTCTTTTAACGGTATACAAAAAGACACCATTTTCTTTTAAATGGTGTCCTACATAGAATATATTAAAATTGTAAAGGCTTTTCAGCGAGTGTTATCTAGTCATTCTGTTTGATTTGTGGGTTATTATTAATTTCTTTATTCGGGATCTGAAACTTGAATTTATCAGGAGTCAGGTTAAATCTTCCAAAAGTATGATTCGTTCCGGTGTAAACTCTTTCCAACGGGACATTTAGTCTTTTCATATCAAACCATGCATAGCCTTCACCCCATAGTTCTATTCTTTTCTGAAGGATAATTTCATTGATCAGCTCATTACCTGTCTTTGAAGATAGGCTGTAAGAACTATCTCTTTTTGAAGTAATTTCAAATAAAACCTGTCTGGCCTCAGTTTCCCTTCCTTGTCTGGCAAGGGCTTCAGCTTCAATATAATAAAGGGAAGATGCTCTGATGTAGATATAATCACCTTCAAAAAAGGTAGGGTCCTTAAATTTCCAGCTTACATAGGCCGGATAATTTTTTGTTTTGCCATTAAAGGTGTACTGGGCATTTTGGCTGCCATTGAATACTTTTTTACGATAATCGGTTTGCGGAATTGCTTCGTAAAGTCGTTTGTCTATTAATTTTCTGATTTGTGCTGCACCGGCATATCCTTCATTGGTATTGTCAAACATCGAAAAGAAAGAGGCGTAATAGTTTCCGATACTCATTGTAGAGATGGTATTATGGAAGCCCCATATTACTTCTGGATTATTGATATTTGAAAATCCGGTTGTTGTGTATTCGTTTTCAGTCATCAGGGCAATACCTTGTTTGCTTTCGGAAGCGTACTGACCTGCTTTTATATAATTTCCGGTTTGTAAATATACCTCAGCGGCAATGGCTTTAGCTGTTCTCTGATCAATTTGTGCTCTGGTTGGGCGGGCATAGCTGTCCAGAAGTTGAATGGACTCTTCAATGTCTTTCGTGATCTGTCCATAAACCTCTGCTACCGTTGATCTTGGAAGTCCCTGGTTAGGATTGTTGCTCGTCAATACAAGAGGTAATCCTGGATTTGATTCATGTCCTTTATAATCGTTTGCATAAAACCGTACAAGATGGAAATACGAATAAGCTCTTAACGCAAGCAGCTGCCCTTTGATTGCTCTGTTTTTAGTGCTGTTGTCGTTCTTTAATTCATCAAGCAGTTTGTTGATGACAAATATTCTGGCATAAAAAGTAGTCCATACAATTTCTGAGGCCAAATTACTGGCGTTTGTTGCTTCATAATTGTAAAACATCCCCAGGTGCTGGTTCGTAGATTGTATCACGTCATTAGACATCAGGTCTGCACCTGCTTTTACGGCCATAATCCCAAAATCAGAATGAGAAGTGGTGCCGCCGGCTCCGTTGCTTCGGAGATCAAGGTAGATTCCTCCCAATATTTTTTCCGGGCTTGATTTGTCGGTAGTCAATTGCTCACCGGAAATATCTCCGTCCGGTAACGTGTTCAGATCATTGGCACAGCTTGTGGTAAGGCCAATGGCTAAGGTTGCTATAAAGTATTTTATTGTTTTCATAAATTTTTTAAAAAGTAAGTTTAAAGCCTAAAGAAACGCTCGATAGCAGAGAATATTTATATGAATCGGAAACTCCGGTTAATGAAGCTCTTGGATCATATCCTTTTCTCTTTGACCATAGGTATAAGTTGTTTCCTGTCAGATAGACTTTCAAGCCTGACAAACCTGCGTGTCGTGCAAAGTCATCAGATAGTTGGTAAGATAAAGTAACATCCTGAAGACTGATATAATCTGATTTGATCAGGTACAATGTTGAATTTCCATTCTGATTCGTAGAAGTCAGATCTACCCGTGGCAGAGCGGCGTTTGGATTTTCCGGTGTCCATGTTTTATCCAGATCAGTAGAATAATTGGAGCCATAGGTATCTGAGTGGAATAAACTTCTGTAAATATCATCATAGCCATACCCCCCAAACTGATAGGCAAAGTTCACCGACAGATTTACTCTTTTATAAGTGATGTCTGTTCCGAATCCTCCATATACTTTAGGAATGGCAGATTTTCCGGTGTTATAATCTGTGGCTTCTTTATAATTGTTTGTGATCGTTTTTTCTTCCTTTTGAGTCGTTGGATTGATGGCAGTACGGTACCATAAAGCATCACCATTTTCAGGATTTACACCTGCAAATTCTTTAAGATAATACGTGTATCGGTCTCCACCCTCGCTCAGAATAAACAAACCTGAAACAAGCCCTGTATTTCTTTGTTCTGCAGGCAATCGGGTGATCTTATTTTTATAATGGGTTGCATTGGCGTATATATTCCATTGGAGATTATCAGTGTGAAGAATATCCACGTTTAAGTTGGCCTGTACCCCTCTGTTGATCATATCCCCGATATTTCCATACTTTATATAAGACCCTGAATTGGAAGGAGGAAGCGGAAGAGCATAAATCATGTCTGATACTTTTCTTTCAAAATAATCTGCATTCAGGTTTATCTTGTTTTTAAGAAGAGAAATCTCAAAACCGGCATTCAGGTTTTTGGATGTTTCCCACTTTAAGTCTTTGTTCCCTTGCTTTTTAAGTGACAGTACAGGGTTTCCATCTCCGAAATTATTAATTCCATAAATATCCTGATAGGCATAGTAATCTCTTGTAGAGCTGTCCAGTAGGATATTGTCGTTACCCTGCTGTCCGTAAGAAGCTTTTAATTTCAGGGCATCTATAACATTATTACCTTTAAGAAAATCTTCCTTAGCCACATTCCAGGCTGCTCCTAATCCATAAAAATTACCCCATCTGCTTTCCGGAGAAAATACAGAAGAGCCGTCTCTTCGTATATTGGCATTAAAGAAATATTTGCCGTCATAATTATAAAGCAATCTTGAGAAGTAACCTTCCACAGCATATTCGTACCCGTTCCCTGAAAGGTCTGTTATTTTTACAGCATTATCAAAAGACGATGAATTGGGCAATACAAGCTGTTGTTTGGTACCTGACATGTTCTCATTCTTTATTTTATTTAATTCATGTCCGATAAGAATATTGAAATTGTGTTTGCCCAGTTTCTTCTGATAGGTCAGTAATTGCTGATGGTTCAATGTATATCTGAATTGGGATGCACGGGTTATGGTACCTCCAACTGATGACGAAGTACCACCTTCAGTATTTCCAAACTGGAGATTTCTTACATTTTCAAGGTAGGCTCCGAAATTATAAGTGAAGTCAAGACCTTTAATGATTTCATAATTTAATCCCAGGTTGATGTTACTCACGTTGCTTGTAGTCTGAGATTTGTCTTTTTGAAGATTACCTACCGGATTCTCAAAAACAGCATAAGATCGTGCTGCGCCGTTCGGCCCGCTTCCGTCCCCATAATCATAAAGGGCATTTCCGTAGCTGTCATATAATCTTTGATAGTTGTTGTCTCTCAGGAATACGGGATAAAAAGGCGAGATATTTCTGGCAAACTGGAAAGGATTGGAAAAGCCTCCGGTTTCTCCAAAATCCTGCTTGCTGTAAGTGTAGGATAGGGCACTGGTTAACTTTAATCTGGATGTAATAGAGTAGTCTACATTGGATCGTATTCCAAATCTTTCAAATCCTGATGAGATAAGATAACCCTTGTCGTCCAGATAATTCAATGAAGTATAAGACTTTACCTGATCACCATTGGCATTTATTCCTACGGTAGCTTCTCTTCTCAATGCAGGTTTGAAAAGCAGCTTTTTCCAGTTGTCCTGATATAATAATTGGGCTTCAGGATTAAAGGAGCCATCCTGTCTGATCAGCTGGGCAAAAGGTACATTATAGGCATTATAGCCAAGTTTGGTCAGTGCGGCAAGACCAACATCGTGTGGAGTAGATCCGGAAGGAACTGCACCTGGTTGCTTTAATCTGGCCACTTCTCCGATTCTTGCCCTGTTGTAAAAAGCAGTATAATAATCCTGTGGCGAAGTATATACCGGATAATCCTGGATAGACCTGAAATTAACGCCGGTTTTTACATCAACATCTATACTCAATCCTTTATTCTTACCTCTTTTGGTATTTACAATAATCACTCCATTAGCTCCTCTGGAACCATATAGAGCATTGGATGAAGCGTCTTCAAGAAAGGAAATACTTTCAATATCTGAGGCTGCTATGCTGTTTAAATTTCCGCTGTAAGGGATTCCGTCCAGTACAATTAATGGATCACTTGACGCATTGATGGAGCCTATTCCTCTCATTCTTATGGTAGGTTGGGAGCCGGGCTGACCGGAAGATACCACCTGTACCCCTGCTACTTTACCTCCGATTCCCTGGAGAATATTTCCATTTTGAAGGTTTGATAAATCTTTAGCCTTTAACGACTGTACCGATCCTGTAATTTCCTCTTTCTTTTGCTTCCCGAAAGCTACTACGACCACTTCCTGAATGGTATTCTCCCGGGTGAGGCTGTCTTTAGTTTGGGCAAAACCATATTCTGCAATGAACAGCAGGGCCAATACACCAAGTTTGCATTGTTTTTTTCTCATTCTAGTATCATATTTAAGTTTAAAATTGAACGGGTGTATTACTGTTGATTTCTCCGGATAAGAAATAATAAATTCCTGCCTCCTTTTGCAGGGAGGGTATAGAAGGAAATATTAAATGGTATGGGAGATATGCCCTGATTACATCAGCTTTGAACTAACCGGGCTTTAATTCCTACAGTAATGTGTATTTCTTCGAAAGTTTATAGCATCATCATGGTACACATATACGTCATAGATTCAAAACACTTGTCTGTAGAAAGAATATGGTGTTGTGAAAAGCCATTCTGTGTACAACTGCCAGGTTGTACAGCTGTAATAGCTATGATTGTAAATTGGTAAGAATCAAAGTAGTTCTTATTCATGAGAATAAAGTTTATGTTTTTTTAACTGGGTCAAAATTATTTAATAATTCATGAATCCGGTATAAACAGAGATATGAGATAAATCATATTAGTCCACTAATTTAGTAGGTTAATAAATATTGTAGTGTTTTTCAATATGTATTCATTTGTAAATCAATATATTGTGTTGATTTTTGAATTTGTTAAAAAGTATTAAAAATTTACTTATCAGAGTGTGAATTAAACTTAATTATATAAGTCTATTGTTTTTGTAGACTTTTTAACTATTTTATAACGATATCTCTTCTAAAGATGGTTTCATTTGGGCACTCCTGAACTCTGTTTACTTTGTCATGATTTGGTTTGTTTTGGTTAAAAAGAAGATAGATCCGGCTAAGTGTAGCTGATATGATATTCAGAATTTTACATCAACAAAAAATTATAAAATGAATATTGTTTTAACAGGTTCCGTCGGGAACATCGGAAAGCCACTTACACAACAACTGGTTGAAAAAGGACACTCAGTAACAGTTATCAGCAGTAATGAAGAAAGAATATCTGCTATCGAAATGTTGGGTGCAAAAGCAGCCATTGGAAGCATGTTTGATCCGGATTTTCTGGCTAAAACATTTAAAGGTGCGGATATCGTTTATTTAATGGAAACTATAGAGGCCGCTGGAGATCTATTTGATAAAGATGTAGATTTTATAGGAGCTATCAGTGAGATTGGGCATCATTATAAGGCAGCAGTCGAGAAGTCAGGTGTAAAAAAGATGATACACCTTAGCAGCATTGGAGCACATACCGATCAGGGAACCGGTATTATCATTTTTCACCATCATGTTGAAAATATCCTGAAGCAATTACCGGATGAGGTCGATATTAAGTTTATTCGCCCAGTCGGTATTTATTTTAATATGTTTTCTTTTATCAATACGATAAAAAATACCGGAGCTATTATTTCTAATTATGGAGGAGATCAAAAAGAACCATGGGTTTCGCCACTGGATATTGCAGAAGTTGTAGTTGAAGAAATTGAAAAACCATTTGAAGGAAGAGTAGTTCGTTATGTTGCCAGTGATGAGGTTTCACCGAACGAAATAGCAAAGACATTGGGGAATTCAATAGGAAAACCGGGTCTTCAATGGAACGTTATTTCAGATGATGAACTGCTGAAAAGCTGGCTGAAGATCGGATTTAATGAACAGGTCGCCAAAGGTTTTGTGGAAACTCAGGCTGCTCAGGGAACTGGTGTTTTGTATGAAGACTATTATCAGCATCAACCTGTCTTAGGGAAAGTGAAGCTAGCTGATTTTGCTGAAGAATTTGCTGCTGCATATAAAAATGATGAGGTGGGAAAATAAGATTTGGGATACTGTAAACTTTATATCTATTTAAACCACAAAGTCACAAAAGCTTTTTGAACACTTAAGTAATTTTAAGGTAAAAGTTTTCGGAAGACAAGTACACGTAGGTTTTAAAAAATCAAAATAGCAAATCACAACAAGGAAGCCATTGCAAAAACAATTCGTAATTTTATCTTATGGGACAACGGGCTACAAAAACAATAAAAACCATCACTGAATTTCATCGGTCAAGAGGCGTACAACCTCCTGATCATCCGTTGATCAGTGTAATTGATTATCATGATGTCAAACGTCCTTCCGATATTGGCGAGGTCAACTGGATGCTGAATTTTTATATGATTTCTCTCAAAATAGGAATTAACGGGCAGTTGAAATATGGTCAGCAGGATTACGATTTTGATGAAGGAACGATGTTCTTTATTTCTCCCAATCAGGTGTTCAGAATTGAAACAGATGAAAATCCCCAACAACAGAAATCCGGTTGGATGCTGCTGATTCATCCTGATTTTTTATGGAATACATCTCTTGCGAAGACGATAAAAAAGTATGATTTTTTTGATTATTCTGTCAATGAAGCTTTGTTTCTTTCAAAAAAAGAAGAACAAGTCATCAATGGAATTATAGAAAATATTGAGCGGGAATATCATGCTAATATTGATAAATTCAGTCAGAATATTATTGTTTCTCATATTGAAACGCTACTTAACTATTCAGAAAGATTTTATGAGCGCCAATTTATCACAAGAAAAATAACCAGCCATGAGGTTCTGGATCGCTTAGAGGAATTGCTGGATGGCTATATCGGAAATAATGATCTGATGTTAAAAGGACTGCCGACAGTACAGCAGATTGCCGATAAACTTCACATGTCTTCCAATTATCTGAGCCGGTTACTTACCACACTTACCGGGCAAAGTACCCAGCAGTTTATTCATGATAAATTGATTGAAAAGGCCAAAGAAAAGCTTTCTGCAACAAATTTGTCAATAAGTGAGATTGCTTATGAATTGGGTTTTGAGCATCCCCAGTCTTTTACCAGGTTGTTTAAAAATAAAACCCATCTTTCACCTTTGGAATTCAGAAATTCTTTTAATTAGGTTTTTATTATTGAGTTTTTTAAAATAGAAATCTACAACTTTTGAGGATTTATAATATCTATTTCTATATCCGGTATTAAAAAGTTTATGATATGAATTTCAAATATTTCGGTAGTTTTTGGTATTGTTTTCTGTTTAAAATTCTTTTACAAGAAAAATAAATTATACTTTTGAAATACCTTTACTTAGTACAGTTTTAGTTCATATAGACTGTTTTAAAGGTTTTGAATAGTCGATAAGCAGAAACACCTCAATATCATGATGAAGAAATACTTTACCTATATTTTACTTTTTGGATCTCCTTTGTTTTTGTGTCAAAATAAAACAGATGGAAAATCCACCTATCAACAAAGCTGGGTAACATTGGAGGAAGAAAATGCAGCACTGGCCTTTGATGCCGATATACAATTAACCAATCCGGAACTGGCATTGGATAAAAAATTGTTTGAGGTAAGAAAGCAGTTCCTTAGTGAAACAGAGAAACAGAAAATTCCTATATACAACAGTTCTTTTAATCAAATAAAACCATTGATTGAAAGCAGCAGCCTTTTTAAAATTTTTCAGACCATGCCTAAAGGAGGCTTGCTGCACACCCATAGCGGAGGATTGGCCAGTATGAAATGGGTTATTTCAACGGCAAGAAAATATAAAGAATGCTACGTTTTCGATCAGAAAGATACCAAAGACTTTATTTATGGGCAGCTTGCTTTTTTTGAGAATGGAAAAGCTCCTCAGGGATTTGTCAGTCTTGATAAGAAATTGGTTGCAAATCCTGATTTTGAAAATGAACTGCTTGGGCTTCTCACTCTGAAGCGTGATAATCTTTGCAGCTATAACGATTACTGGATTGAATTTGAAAAGCGTTTTACAAGAATTAATCTGCTGTTGCCGTATCGTCCTTTTTTCAAAGAATATTATAAAGAAGGGTTCCGTGAATTGTTGAAGGACAAAATACAACATGTTGAAATCAGGTATGTTTTTGATGAACTCTACGATTTTCAGCATGGAAAATATCCTTTAAAAACTTCAATTACTGATCTGCAGGATATCGTTAAAGAAATACGAAAATCAGATCCACAATTCAGTTTGAAATTAATCTATTCAAGCTTTAAGTTTTTGGACTCGGAAAGTATTGGAAAACAGCTTGAAATCGCTTTTGGACTTAAAAAAGAATTCCCGGATATGATTTCCGGTTTTGACCTTGTAGCAGATGAAGCAGCTGGGCATAGCATCAATTCTTTTCAGAAAAACTGGTCAAAATTGAATGAACTTTCAGTGAAATATGGAGTACAAATGCCTCTTTTCCTTCATGCCGGTGAAAGTGCCTCGGTTTTTAATAAAAATATTCTGGATGTTTCATTATTGAATAATCAGAGGATTGGTCACGGTTTTAATTTGATTTATTTCCCAAAAACAATGGAACTCATTAAGAAACAGAACAGATTGGTAGAAGTAAGTCCCATCAGTAACCAGATTTTAGGGTATGTGAGTGACTTAAGAAACCATCCTGCAAGAGTTTTATTGAGTAATGGGGTGCAATGTTCTATCAATAGTGATGATCCGTCAGTATATGGATATGATGGTCTTAGCTATGATTTCTGGACTGCATTTGTGTTTTGGGAACTGGATGTAAAAGCCCTGAAAAAACTCGTTTTCAATTCAATTAATTATTCTTCTTTGAATGATAATGAAAAAAAACAATCTCTTGCATATTTGAACAAAGAATGGGACAGTTTCATTCAAAAGACAAATATGGATTTAAAATAACAAGATATAACTCAACAGTTAGATTTTGAAACCAAACTTAAAAACAGGAGATAGTCTCCTGTTTTTTTGTAAAAGACTTATCATATTTTTTTATGAAGTCCATTGATTCAGGGAAATTATTTCAGCTTGTCTTGGAAATACTTTGTCCATCAAGACACGATGAACCTCTTCGTCTCCATCTGCACAACAATCTCTGATGATGCTTAATTTATAATCTTTATCTGCAGCTTCTCTTAGGGTGGAAAGAACAACTCCGCTGGTAGAGATTCCCGTCAATATCAGATGTTCAACTTCCAGGCCTCTGAGTAGTACTTCCAGATCACTACCTGTAAAAGCACTAAAACGTTTTTTGACAACAATAATGTCCTGTTCCTGTGGAGAAAGATCGGGATGAATAGCCATCCATTCCTTCATATCAACATGGGCCATGTTTTGTTTTATAACTGAAAATGATTTGTTGTTTTTACTTATTTCCGGCATACCTTGTCTGAAACCTACCACAACATAAATGACAGGAATTTTTTTGTCCCTTGCCATTTTGATTGCCTGCGCAGTATCAGCAATTAATTTTTTGGTATCTGATAATAAGCCTAAAATCGAGGATTGCATGTCCATGACCAATAATGCCTCTTTTGCTTTTTCCATTTTGTTATTTTTGATTATGTTTTATTGATAAATATTTCTTCCGATTCCTCTAGTAGTTGTGGATCCGGAGGAGTGTTGTTCTTCTTTTTGATTAAAATATTTCTGAATGCGAATGCAATAACTAATCCGGCAATACCTTCAAATAAAAGGGTATTGGGAGCCCCAATTTTTTCTGAAACAATTCCGATAAGCAAACTTCCCAGCGGAAGCATCCCGAATATTGCTGTCAGAAGAATACTGATCACTCTGGAACGCATTTCCGGTGCTGCTTCAGACTGAACAATAATATTACAGGTTGTAAACTGTGCAACTCCTCCAAAACCTGTGACCGCGGCAAAAAACATAGCCAGTATAAAATTGCTTGTATAGGCAAAACAAATAAGCCCAATACTCAGAATGACTGTACTTCCAATCAATATCTTCCGCATGGATACATTTTCTTTTAAAGAAGCAAGAATGATGGTGCCCAGGACAGCACCTGCACCAATAAAGCTGGAGATGTAGCCAAATGTTTTAGCATCACCTTTAAAAATTTCTTTGGCATACACGGGCGTAAGGGTATCATATGGAAGTACAAGCAACCCTGTGATACTCAACATTACAATAACCCATCCAATGGAAGATTCATTTTTAATATACCTGAATCCTTCCGTCAGTTCCTTTAATATACTTTGTCTTGCGGTACTTGGAAGTTGAGAGACTTTCGCAATTTTCATCATAGAAATAGAAATCATCACCGCGGCAAAACTTGCAGCATTTAATAGAAAACAAACCCCGGCTCCAAATTGTTGTAGGATAATTCCTGATAGAGCAGGTCCCAGCAATTTAGCAAGACTTGCCATAGAAGCCGTCAATGAAAGAGCGCTTTGCAAGTCCGCAGGATCATGTACCACTTCATTGATTAAAGATTGTCTGGCAGGAACATCATAAGCATTGATGATCCCAAGGATTACACTCAGCCCCAGTATTAACCATACATTCTGATGACCACTAATGATCAGTACGGCAAGTAAAACAGACTGAATTAACGAAGCGATCTGAGTAATATTAATAATCTTATAGCGGTTGTGCCGATCTGCTGCCACACCACCAAATGCAGAAAATAAAAAGGAAGGAAACTGTTCTGCAAAAATAGCCAGTCCCAGCATAAAGGCAGAATGTGTCATACTGTAAACTACCCATACAACGGCCGTGCGCTGCATCCATGTTCCCAGCTGTGATACGGAACGTCCAAAAAAATATAAAGTATAATTATTACTTTGAAAAGCTCTGAATGTACTGATGTTGCTTAATTTCTTCATATTTTAAGATAAAACTTTTTGACATATATTGTAAAAATGTCAAAATTGAGGTAAAAAAATTTATTCCAGCCATTTGATGGTCATAGACGTCAACACATCAACGGTGGTATTTAAATCATCAAAACTATTTTTTAAAATCATTTCACGTTTAATCCCTCTGATACTGCTTTGCAAAATGAAAATAACAGTATCCTGCTCTTCCTGTGTTAAAAGGCGGATTTCTTTTTTGCTGCTACTTTCAGAAAGTGCTTTGGTAAGAATGATTTTTTCTCCATCCATTAAATGCTGATGAACAACTTCCATAACCCGGGAGTGCCTTGATTTTTCTTCTGCATTCATGCCTGCTTCAACAGCCGTAAAGAAAGGTTTTTTGCTTTCGGAAGTGGTAATCTTGGTCAGGCAGAAAGCTCTGATTTTTTCTTCAATGGTTTTCTGCTCATCCATAGCATTACCTATTTCGGCAGCAACTTCCTGTACCAGAGAACTTAAAACGGCCTGGAATACTTCCTCGCGGTTCTTATAATAGTAATAAATAGAAGTTCTGCTTTTACCGATGGTTTTGGAAATATCATCCATCGTTACTTTTTTGAAACCATACTTCAGATATAGCTCAGAAGCAGCGTTAAGTATCTGTTTCGAAAGCTGATCCTGTTCGTTGTGTATGGTTGAAAACATAAGTCCTGATTTTTCGGATACAAAATTAAACTATTTTTGACAAAAAAACAAATTTTGTCAAAATGTATGACTACAACCTTTATCAGAAGTTGATTGTCATAATCAGGGGGAAATAAGCTCAGTTTTAGCTTCTCAAGTGAAAAATAGGCATTAAAAATATTATTTATTACTATCTATCTGTAGGTTTTAATACTGATCTCTATCGGGTGGATCATCATTTATTTCTTCTGTATATATTTTTGTTTTCTTGCAAAAAATTTTCTGTTTCTATGGTATTGTAATTCAAATTTTAATGATACGAAGATTGTTGTAAATTTCTTAAACATGCTATGTTTTGTAAATAATCATAGACTTGTGAAATAGTTTTTAAAATGAGATCATTTTTTTCAAATGCATGGTTAATGTTGATATATTGGTATCAGAAATAGTAAAAAAGAAATTAGAGACCACGTATATACTTTAGACACGTATATATGTGATCCATTATTAATCATTAAATTTAAAATTATGAATTCAGAAAATGAAATCAAAGCACGTTACCGTGCTTATTGTGATGCTTGTGAAAGTGGTCACCTTGAAAAACTTGAAAACTTTTGGAAGGTTCCTACAATTTTTGTTGTCAATGACGGCGCTCCAGGAGTAGCTAAACATTTAATCAAAGGATATGATGAACTTGTCAGCTTATATCGTACAATGTTTGATGCTTCTACAGGCGTTGACCAAACAGTGATCACCAAACAGGATGTTACGATGTATGGAAATAATTTAGGAATTATTCAGACTGAACTGGAACATTATGCAGGTGAAAGATTAGATAATATCCAAAAGGCGATATATCATTGTGTGAAGGAAAATGGTGAATGGTATTTTGTAGCCCACCTCAGCGATATAGAAAACAAATAAAACCCGATTTTTTTATTCAATGTACGATGAGTACAACTAATATCTTTCCCGAATTTAGTATCAATTTGTTATCACAAATATTTTAAGTTAAATCAGAATTTTAACAACACAACAGATCATAAAGTGACTGGTAAAATCCCCAAGAAAAACAATCTTGGGGATTTTATTATCTATAAAGGATTTGTAATGAACTGTGATGTGGTATGTAAACCCTTTAAAACAGGCGCTTTTGGTCTGAAATTTGCATTTTGAGAATTTCCGATTTTTTATTTTTACGACAGATATTTCATTGTTAACCATTAAACATATCATATGATCATCGATGAAGATTTGCTACTAGAAAATGGCGCAATTTGCGAAGATTACGAACCTAAAACGATCTTGTTTAAGGAAGGAGATTCTCCCCATTACTATTTTCAGATTATAAGCGGAACTGTAGAATTGAATAATTATCATGAAGATGGTAAAGAATTTACTTTCAATATTCTTTCTGCGGGTCAGAGTATCGGGGAATCATTGCTATTTAGTGATAATAACTATCCAATGAATGCCGTGGTTAAAACACGGTCTCAAATTTTAAAGCTGCCCAAAAGCGTTTTTTTGGATCTTATCCGTAAAGACCAGGATATTACATTGAATTTCTTCCGGTGTCTTTCTGATCGCCTTTATTACAAATACATTATGTTGTTTAATAATTCATCGGCAGATCCTTTGACAAAGATCAGTTGTTTGCTTAATTATTTCAAAGGGTTCAGCGGTGATAAAGGTCAGTTTACGTATCATGTTCCTTTTACCCGTCAGCAAATTGCCAATTTAACTGGGCTTTGTGTAGAAACCGTTATCCGGTCTATAAAAAAGATGGAAAAACAGAACGTCGTCAGAATTACAAATAGAAAGATTTACTATTAGCATTGTAAAGCAAAATTTATAGCTGCCTGATTGTGACAGTACATTCATATAAATAATATCCTCCGTAAGACTATGGAGGATATTATTTATATGGTATTTTGAAGATAATGAATTTTGTGTTATCCATTTTCTCTGATACCTGTTATAGTGCTTTCGTATTGAGTCCTGTATCAGCAACTTTTGTAAGTAGCTTGTCACATTTCTTTTCTTCGTTAAGAGTTGCCAGAAAGTTTTTAAGGCAAACATTTTCTTTAAGGACTTTTGCATAGGCAGCAAGGGTACCATACGTTGCAATTTCATAATGTTCAACTTTTTGTGCTGCTGCTATGATTCCTGCATCTCGTACAGATCCTGGTTTTGTTTCTTCCATGATGTTTTTTCCTTCATCAAGAAGTCCCTGCATGGCATCACATTTTTTTGCCTGTGCTCTTTTTTTAAGGGATTTGAAACATTCTTCAAGCCTTTTTACATGAACCTGTGTTTCCATCAGGTGATTTTCAATGGCTTGTTTTAGCTTTTTGTCTGTAGCATTCTTATGCATTTTTGGTAATGCTTTCACCAATGCTTTTTCTGCCCAATAGATGTCTTTCAGACCATCTTCAAACAGATCCTTCAATTCTTTGGCGGCATTCTTCTTTGCCGGTGTTTTTGTTGTTTTTTTAGCCGGAGTTGATTTGGCTGCTGTTGATTTTTTTGGTGTTGTTTTTTTTGTGACGGTTTTGGTTGCCATAATATTATATTTAGTGTGATTGTTTTTAATAGCTGCAATTCTAAGACCATTTACTTTACCTGTCAATGATTTGTGGTACTAAAAGTAGAGGATGGAAATTCGAATCAGGCTTTAAACTAGCTGAATTAGAATCCCATTGAAGCAATATTAGTAAGGAGAAGAGAAGAATGGAGGAGGTTTTTAATTCTTGTCTGTGATAAAGAGGAAGCCCGCGGAAGCTACGAATATATTTTTGATAATCAATTAATTAAATGAAAATTTATTAATTTATTTTATTGTAGGTTTGCAGAGCATTTATAAAACAGGTCACTGCCTTTGCTACTCTGTAATAGTTTAAAATCACAATTTTTTCTTTCAGTTTGCTTTTTCAGCTACCAATTTATAGTCTTAATTTCAATTGTGAAAAGTAAAGGTTATAAAGTCCTATCTTACCAATAGGAGCGATACGTTATTGCAGGTTAATCAATAATATTTTGATGTTGTTGTTACAGCTAAAGCAAGTAATAAGATGAATAGAAAGAATATTCTTTGTTTATCCTTATCATGCACCAATTCAAATTCTGATAAACAGATTTGCTTACAAATTACCGGAAGGCCGGGGAATTTTATAATGAGTTTCAAAAATTTAAATTTAATTAATCCGATTATCCGAGCTGTTACAGAAGCCGGATATTCTAAACCTACCGAAATACAGGATTCTGCGATTCCGTATATTTTGGCAGGTAAGGATGTTGTAGGATGTGCACAAACGGGAACCGGAAAAACGGCTGCCTTTGTAATGCCTATTTTACAGTTACTCAAAAAATATACCCCTGAACATAAGGAAATACGAACTTTAATTCTTACCCCAACCCGGGAATTGGCTATACAAATCGAGGAAAATTTTGGTCTTTACAGCAAATATTTACCATTATCCCAACTTTCTATTTTTGGAGGTGTTTCAGCTGGAAGCCAGCTTGCTGCCCTGAGAAAAAGAGTGGATATTTTGGTAGCAACTCCGGAAAGACTTTTGGAATTGGTAGATCAAAGATATATTGACTTGTCCAAAATTGAAATATTTGTTTTGGATGAAGCAGACAAAATGTTGGATATGGGATTTGTAAATGATGTAAGAAAAATTTTAAAACTGCTTCCCCAGAAAAGACAAACGCTGTTTTTTTCTGCTACAATGCCGGTAAGCATCAGAAAATTTGCAGAAACGATTATGAAGAATCCTGTGGAAGTTACCGTTCATCCTGTGTTGCCAGCAACGCAAACATTGAAGCAGTCGGCAACATCAACGTCCCAATATTCCGGAAATTTATAGTAGTCGGATTGGAAGAACAGGAGCAGAAGCAACGGCTATCTCATTTTGGAGGCCGGATCTAAAAAATATCAGAACCTGATAGGATTTTTAATCCTTTCAGATTATTTAAGAAATAAAATCTGTAAAGTGTACAGATAAAATAAATACAATTTTTAATAATAATTACAATGCAAGAAGGCACCGTAAAATTTTTCAATGAAGCAAAAGGCTTCGGTTTTATTTCTCCTGCGGACGGGAGTAAAGACATATTTGTACATTCTTCAGGATTAACGACAAGAGTGATCCGTGAAAATGATAAAGTAGTTTTCGATGTACAAAAAAGTGATAAAGGTTTGAACGCAGTTAACGTAAAGTTGGCATAATTCAAATTTTGATTGCATAGGTGTTATACAATATCATTGCAATATCAGTATCATATTTTTATATTTTTTTACAAATGAAAATCCATACACTTTTAGTATCTGGATATATTGTTTGAAGAACATTGATGTAAGTTAGATTATTTTTTATTTTCCATTATGTTCATTAACCTCTCGCTTAATGTGAGAGGTTTTTAAGGATTTTGAAAGATTGGAAATTAATTGACATCACTGCACAAACTGACATTTGAAGATTATAAATGGTAAAGCCTGCTTTTAAGGCTTTCTCTTCTAAATGCCGATTGTGAAACATCCATATTTTATTCCCAAATATAAAATTCCTGTAAGGAGTAATACCATCATATGATTATTATCAACAGTTTTAATGAGTATAAATCTCTTGAAGGCCAGGTACTCGGAGTTTCTGATTGGCACAGAATCGACCAGAATCAGATTGACCGATTTGCAGAAGCAACATTAGATTATCAATGGATTCACGTAGACAAAGATAAAGCTGAAAATGAAGGGCCATTTAAATCAACCATTGCTCATGGGTATTTAACATTGTCTATGATTCCTTATCTCTGGAAGCAGATTGCAGATGTGAGAAATGTGAAAATGGAAATTAATTACGGAATAGAAAATCTCAAATTCGGACAACCCGTCCCTGTCAACAGTGATGTACAACTTAAGGCGACTGTAAAATCAGTAACTGATCTTAAAGGAACTGTAAAGGCAGTTGTTGAAGCAAAATTGCTGATTAAAGATCAACTAAAACCTGCCTATACAGGTGATGTTGTTTTCCTTTACCATTTCTATTGATGCACTATCGTTTCCCCCTAAAATTTTATCCATTAAAGGAATTTAAAATTAATGATAGAATTTTAACTGATATCAGAAATTTAAAAATTATTCCTGAGCAGACAGCAACCGTTTATAATAATAGGTACTTGCATTTACATTTAAAAATAGTAAGTGATAAATTGTGTGTGTAAATGAATTATCTTTACAGTATTGATAAAGGAGTTGTTTTGCACCAAAAAATTTATATATTTAGTTTTTTATTTGCTTTTTTTTCGCTTTACTCGCAGCGCTATAACACTCAGATTTACAACACGGATAATGACCTTCCACAAGATAGTATTAAAGATATTACAGAGGATAGGTTCTGCTTTATTGGGTTCACAAAGGAAAACGCTATTGTAAGGCTTGATGGCTTACATTTTTTAGATACAAGAATTTTCCACTTGGCAAGCAGCGGTTTACTTATTTTTATGGAAATCATGAAAAAGACAGTGTTTTCACTACTGGAGATTACGGAAAAACTATGCTCAATGCAGCTATTGCAGATGATAGAACGCAAAATTATCATAGAATGGCATGAAATAAAAGGAACTTCTTTCAGATGACTATTAAAAAATAAAAAAGATGATTAAAAAGATTCTCATTGCAGATGATCATGATATTGTATTAACGGGTACTGTTTTAATCTTAGAGTCCCGGATTCCCGATTTGATGATAGATACCGCCGAGAATTATCCGGAAGTTCTCGATAAAATAGGTCAACAAAAATATGATCTTATTATTCTGGACATTAATATGCCTGGAAGTAAAAACAAAAAGATGATCTCAGAAATTAAAGCTATTGCTCCCCTGATCAAAATATTGGTTTTTTCGTCTTATGAAGAAGAAATTGCCGTGCAGTATATCAAAGAAGGGGCAGATGGCTATATTAATAAGTTGAGTAAAGTACACGAGATTTCTGAAGCGGTAAAAAAAATGTTTGCAGAAGGACATTATTATCCGGCAGGTGTTGTCAATAAACTTCTTCAACCTTCTTTACTTGACTCTATAAAAAAGCTGTCGGAACGGGAGTTTGAAATTTTTGTGCTAATGGTTAAGGGAAATGGGAATCTAGAAATCTCCAATGCCATGGATATACAGATGTCTACGATCAGTACTTATAAAAAAAGGATTCATAACAAATTAAAAACAACAAATCTTGCAGATCTTATTAAGCTTTATGAAGCTTACACCTCATAAGTATATATCTGGAGTAAATCAAAATAAATGTGTTATTTCATGTAGAAAATTTTCTACAAATACCGTAGTTTTTTTCTACACCTTGTGATATTTCCTGTAGTATTAATTCTAATATTTTTACATTATGTTAAAAAGCAGAGTCTAATAATGTTTTTAAAATAATGATCAATGTTTAAAATTTCTACAAAATTATTTTTTGCAATCATGGCGCTAAGTCCGGTTATTGCTTTTGCCCAAGCAAGAAATATTGGAGTCAATACAGCTAATCCGGGTTCCACCATGGATATTAACGGGTCATTAGCTGCCAATTATAATGCAGTGAATACTCCTTCTTATAATTTGACCTCATCAGATTTTCATGTATCCTATAATGGTACTGCGAACGGAACATTTAATCTTCCTTCTTCAATTAATGGAGCAGGGAACTTTAAGGGACGTATTTACAGAATTAAAAATAATACAAACTTTACAATCACAGTAAATGCGGCGGTACCGGAAACAATTAATGGAAATACAAGTATTTCAGTGCCTGCCAACCAGAGTGTGGAATTAATCAATACAGGACTTACCGGAGCCAATTCTACATGGGATGATAAAGGTAACAACAATATAACTGCATCCAATGGTCTTAACGTATCAGGTACAGACATAAAATTAGGTGGAACTCTTTTACAGCCTACAAATATTGCCACGGCGGGAAATAATCTAAGTGTGAATGGTACCGGAAAGTTTTTAGTGGGAACCAACACCGTACCTACAGGAGCATCCAATGCGAAAGTTGTAATAGATAACGGCAATACAAACGGAGCACTTCAGATTAAAGACGGTACTGAACAGCTGGGATACGTATTGACGAGTGATACTAACGGATTAGCAACGTGGTCATCAACCGTTACCACGGCTTTTGCAAATAACTGGACCCCTTATACCGGGACATTGGTTAATCCTTACACAGGGGCAACAGGTGGCGGTGGCCTGAATACAGGGATACAGGTGACAATCCCGGCTAAAGGATGGTATTTTTTCAGATGTGGTGTCGCTATTAATTCTGATTGTAATGATTATTTCTTTTATATCAATGGAGTAGGCGATGTATGGAGAAGTTATTGCGGATCAAATACGGCTGCCTTTATGTTCCCAAGGGATCAAAACCGGGTATTATATTTTGCCGCCCCGGGAACCTACACTGTATTGGCGGGTAAAACAAATGGAGTTGTGCCGGCTACTTTTAACGGAGGGAATCCTACCTTTTATTTGGACTTTGTAAAATTCCAAAATTAATATTCTGATATTTCATCAGGTAAAAATATTTTGTTCTATACGTCAACGATTCTGGAAACATATAATGAATTGAACGGCTGCAAAGGTTTATATCTGGCAGCTTTTCATGTTAATGCTAAAAAACAAGAAGATGTCATTTGTTTGTAAATCAATAAGATATTAGAAATTTTTAGTCTGAATTTTATATTTCTTTTCATTCTCATTTAAAATTAAGTCGCTGTCTACATTTCTATGATAGAAAAAAACTCAGAAAATGTTAATCTAATTTTTATATTTGTATCCATTGGATTTTGGTTCATAAAAGGCTGTTGATAATCCAATAAAAGCTTTAAAATTAGATAACCATAAATAAAGAAGAGTAAAGAATGGATAAAATTAATGTATTACTTATTGTAACTCTAATCTCTATATTTATTTCATTAATTCTTGCCTTTTTTCTTCTTACCGTCAAAACAAAATACAAAACAAGTAATATTCTTTTTGCTGTTTTTCTCATATTAGCTGCAGTAGATCTTAGCGAGCCTTTATTTAATTTAGTAGTTGATGGTCCCTCAAATCTGGGAATGCTGAGAACTACATTGGCATTTTTGCAAATTCCTGTCTTTTATCTCTACGTAGTATCGGTTTGTTATTCTGATTTTAAGCTTAAACCTAAATACTTCTTCCATCTGCTTCCCTTTTTGATAGTAAATATTGTTTTGTTGCCCCGTTTTTATACAGTAGATCTTTCTTCTAAAATTAATTTTATTATCAACCGTCAGCATATGATAGAATTACAGTTCATTCATATTCTGTTCCATATTCAGTTTGTGGTTTATTTTATTGCTGTTTTTATACTGTTGAGAAAGACAAAAAAATTATATCTTGAAAATAATGCGGGCACCCATCTTAATTCCTATAATTGGTTGTTTCAGTTTACGGTCGTGCTTACTGTTTTATATTCAATCGCACTTTTAAAGAATATTTTCAAATTTTCCGATTATCCATACATTTCTGAATGGATCAAATTTGGCATCTTAGTAATTCAGCCGTTTATATTTTGTTGGTATTTATTCAAGGCATTAAACAACCCTGAATTATTTAGAAATGTAGATTCAAAATTACAACTTGTTGCCGAGATTATTTTGGAAGAAAAAAATAAGGAGCAATCAGTAGCTAATGAAGATAACTACAATGAGGAGCTGCTGAAATTAAGGAGTTATATGATTGAAAAAAAACCATTTCTTAATCCTTCAGTAACTATTCAGGATATTTCTGAAAATATTCAGATTCCTACCCGGGAATTATCTGTTTTAATTAATCATCAGCTAGGACAACATTTTTATGACTTCGTGAATACCTATCGTATAGAAAGTGCTATGGAAATTTTAAAAGATACCACAAAAAGCAAAGTCACTATTCTTGAAATCTTATATGAAGTAGGTTTTAATTCTAAATCTTCCTTTAATACGGCTTTTAAAAAGCACACTGGAAATACCCCAACTTATTATCGTAATAATTTACAAATCAGTAGTTTGTAATTACTCGTACGCCTTTTCTTAAGGAGTCGTACGCATTTTTTGCAACAAATGTGGTCGACTACTTTTACTCGGTCGCATAAGATTGGGTTCTGTTGGATATTTGTATCGAAATAATTTTTAAACATAAAAAAATCGATACAATGAAAACTTCACTAAAATTCGCAGCAGCACTTTTATTAATAAGTAACTTATCTTTTGGACAGGATATCACCAAAAAAATTGATTCAATAATCAATGTCAGTTATCAAAAAAATCCTGAGATCGGTATAAGTGTAGGTTTTATTAAAAATAATGAAGAACACTATATTGCCCATGGTCGTTTGAATGCAGAAAGTACGGCTGAAATTGATAAAAATTCCATTTTTGAAATTGCATCCATTACTAAAATTCTGACATCAAATTTAATTGCACAGGCGGTTGTTGATCGCAAAATTAAACTAGATGATTATATAGACAATTATCTTCCCAAAGGCTATGTGCTGAACAGTAATCTTAAAAATAAAATTAAAATTTCCGACCTGGCTTCTCACCAATCAGGCTTACCCGATATAGATTTTGGAAAATTAATAGAACAGAATCCACAACAGCCTGTAAGCAGTGTTACAGAAAAAACATTGGCCACCATCATCAATAATTGTACTGAGCTGAAAGACTATGGTAAATATCGTTATTCTACGATTGGATATACTTTACTGGGACAAATATTAGAAAAAGTGTATGGTAAATCTTATGATGAGATCATCAGAGCTAAAATAATAAAGCCATTACACATGACCCACACATTCACTAAAGATTTTAATGTAAAAAACAGAACGACGGCTCACAATCCAAATGGCGGTATCCAGGAATTTTTTACATGGAATGTGACTGCACCTGCTGGATTAGTAAAATCTAATGCTTCTGATATGGTTACCTATTTAAAAGAAGTTTTAAAGAACGAATCTACCATAGGGAAAGCCTCTATCATTGCCGAAAAAATCTATTATAAAGATGAAAAAAGAGAAATGGGATTAGGGTTGAACATCAGCACGGATGACCAAAATACCATTTATTTAAAGTCAGGCGATTCTATGGGACAATCTTCAATCATCTGCTACAACCGAGCTAAGAAGTGGGGTATTATCATATTGCTGGATCAGAGAAATTCAAAATTGAGACAAGATCTGTTGAATCAAATTTATGATAACGTATTGAAATAAATAGAGTTGCATCGATTTCAAATTGAGGCTATTATTTAAAACTTGTTTATAGAATAACTTCCAGTCTTCAAAATTCAGGTTAAATAAGAAATTCGACAGAGTACATAAAAACCTAAAAAACTTATTTTTTTGAAAGCATCTATCTGAGTTGCTTTGTCGAAAAAAGAAGATGAAACCTTCTTCCTTTACTTAGTCACTATAATTATCATACTTATGACCACACAGAATTTACAAGCACAAAACAAATCCTTTGAAAACGATGTAAAAACAATCGATAGAAATTAAAAACATTCGCTAATAAAGCCTTAGAAGGAAGGCAAGAGACTATAGATTTTTACCATTAAATATAATACCATGAAAAATATTCTTTATTTACTAATTTTCACATTGATAATGTCTAGCTGCAAAACAAGCAATAACGCACTGACCTCTACCAAAAATTATAACTTTCTTACGGATAGTTTGCATATTAATCAACAATTAGAAAAATATAAACTTCCCGGATTTAGTGTGGTTGTTTTCGAGAATTATAAAGTTGTTTATTCCAATCAATTTGGAGTGAAATCGATGAATTCTCAAGAAAAGATAGATGAAAATACTGCTTTTTCTACGGCATCTATTTCGAAACCGATTACGGCACTTCTTTGCTATTTACTTGAGGAGAAAGGCTTAATTAATTTAGATGATCCAATCGATAAATCACTAAAACGTTGGCATTTACCTAAAAGTAAGTTTACTGAAAAGATAAGCCCAGCATGGAGACAATTTCTTAATCACACGGCCGGTACCTCACAGAGTGGATTTGAAGATCATTATGAAGGGGAAAAAATTCCGACCATTACGCAGAGTCTTTTAGGACAGATTCCCAGGTACGAAAAGGAAATTGAATTTTTGTTCACACCGGGTACTGATTGGCAATATAGTGGTGGTGGCTATGTAATTGTTCAGATGGCCTTGGAAGATACCTTCAATAAACCTATTGCAGAACTTGCAAAAGAGTATATTTTTTCACCTCTCGGTTTGAAAAATACAACCATGATACAACCTAATGAAAAAGGATTTTTAACAAATGTAGCTCTGGTTCATGATAAAGATGGAAAAGTGATTAAAACAGGCCTGCCAATTACTCCACAAGTGGGACCTTCGGGATTGTGGTCTACACCTACTGATTTGGCTAAACTTTCTATTGAAATACAAAATGCCTTAAGAAACAAAAATAACAAAGTGATATCTCATCAGATTGCAACAAAAATGACGAAAGTAACTGCTATCAAAAACGCGGTTGGCGGTTGGGGATATGGATGGCAAAAATCTTTTGCGTACAACAATTATGATTGGTTTTCATGTAATGGTTCCAATACAGGAGTAGGAGGTAGTGTTTTCGCAACCATGAAAGATGGAAATGGTTTTGTATTTCTTGCCAACGGGGAAAAACCAAATCGTTTTCCTGTGATGAATAAGACTCAAAGGACGATTCTGACATTGATGAACTGGAACGGAAAAGAACCTAAAGTAGAGACGCAGGAAATGCCTTTCACCCTAAAACAAAAACTAATCGGAACCTATGATGATTTTCTTTATGGGCAGGGAATGGAAACCAAAATATTGGAAAAGAATAACCGTCTGTATGTGGAGTCACCAATTTTGGAACATTTTAAAGGAAAAAATGAATATGAACTGGTTTATTTGAAAAACGGATTATTTAAAATTGTAGATTATCCAAACCTGTTACAATTTGATTTCAACAATGGAAAGATAGACTCTGTTACCTTAACGAGAGATTCCTTGCAAACTAAAGTTCAGGTCATTAATAAAAAATAGATAACAATTACTCAATATCTTCAATGTACCAACATCTGATCTTTTTAGATGTTGGTACATTAATTTTATCCGGAATAGTTGAGGCAAAGGATAAGTATTCATTTGGTTCGGATAGAAAACTGTTTTGTTCATAAAAAAATATAGAAATAAAATTACAGTAATTTTCGATTAAATATTTGATGATTAACAATAAAAACATACTTTTGTAATCAATAACATAAAATCATACTCGATTGTATTGTTGTTAAAAAAAACTAAAACCCTAAGCTTGAAAATTAATTAAACCATGAATGAACAAAACTATACTGTATTTATACTAATTCATCAAAACTGATTGTTTCCAACAATTGAGAACAATAGTAAATCTTCTGAATTCTTTTAAAGTTACAAATTCTATTTAGCCAAAATTTGGCTCATTTCGGTATGCCCTGAATTAGATGAAAAATACTGATTTATGGAAGCATAACAGATATTTTACTGTCGATTTGAGAAAAAAGAATTGTGTAGAAATATCAGAAGAGGAGATGTTGTCCGATCAGTTATGATGCTACACTATTGATTAACCATATACTTTTAAAATCAATGTTTCTTCATTGATTAAAGAAATCTGTTTATGTACGAATCTATTTCATATAAATAAAAATTGTATTCAATAATCAGGTGAAGTATTTAAAAAATCAAGTTTACAATTAATATTAAACCAACCAATTTTATATACTATTATGACAAAAAAACTACTTACCATTGCCTTGACTGGTTTACTCAGTACGACGGCTTTTGCAGCTGATCTATATGTTAGAAATGCCGGAGCCGGTGGAGCATATTCTACTGTAAGTGCGGCTATTACTGCCGCTTCAGACGGAGACAGAATCATCATTCAACCCAAAATAAATGGGACCGCCTATGTAGAAAACCTGATCATCAACAAATCACTGACTTTTGTCTCTGAAACCAATTATAACAAATACATCATTCAGGGAAATGTTACCATCAGCCCGGCAGCGGGAAGAGTAGTGACTATTAGCAGCCTGAGTTCAGGGATTTCCGGCGGATATACTCTGGAAGCAAGTGGAGCAACAACCGGGGGAAGAACTACCATTAATCTTTATAACTGTGATTTGAATAATGTCTTTACGTACCAGGTGAATACAACCACAAATATTTCAGGTTGTACGGTTAAAGAAAGTTTGATCTTCTCGCACGGAAGGTGTACGGCTAATAAAGCAAATTATATTAATATCTATTCTCAGGCAGAAGACACCAGTCTAGCCACATCTGACGTTGAGGTGTATGGAAATGTATCCAAATCAGGGATATCGAACGCGCAGCTCAATTATAATTTTAAATTCTACAATAATTTTTGTACCGGTTTTATTGTTTCCAATTTTAAAGCGGGAGGTTCTGGTGAAATCATTAACAATACGGTCTATAACCCAAATCCTGGTGATTTCGGTCCGTTTTATATTAGCTTAAATGGTCCGATTCCTGGAAATATTACGATTATGAACAATGCTGGTTCTTTTGTGGTAGGCCAAACCAATGCCTGTATCAAAAACGAAAGTACTAATGTTAATGTAACAGCTACGTATAATTTATTTACCAATTCATTTGTAACACAGGGAACTATGACCCAAAGCAACAATTCAGGGGCTGTCAATATGAATTTCGATAACACGGCATATACTATAGCCGGAATGAATGTAAATGCGGGAAATCCTGCCATAAACTATACAGATTTGGATTTAACGAGAAACGATGCCGGACACTATGGTGGCTCTAACAGCTGGGCGAATTACTGGCCGTCAGATAACGGAGGAAAGCCTCAGGTAAATTATTTGGTAACTCCAAGAACAATCAGCAGTGGTACTTTAAGCATCACCGGATCTGGTTTTTCTAAATAATCCTTAAGCATCGAATAATATGAATAAATATATTTATAGTATAATCGCTTTGTTTATAGCAACATTGTGCTGGGCACAAATGTTCGTAAGCCAGGCCGAATATTTCTGGGATACCGATCCGGGAACAGGAAACGGAACTCCGGTATTGGCAACCGATGGGAGCTTCAATAGTGCTTTTGAACAACTAACCAAAACTGGAATTGCCACGCCGGGTAGTGGTTTACACAAATTATCTGTCCGTATCAAAGACAATACGGGGGTTTGGGGACCTGTTTTTACCAACGTCATCAATGTCGAGCAAAACACGGTATCTGCTGTAATGGCTCTGGCACAAGCCGAATATTTCTGGGATACTGATCCAGGGACCGGAAACGGTACTCCGGTATTAGCCGCCGACGGAAATTTTGACAGGGCTTATGAGCAACTGGTAAAGACAGGAATTGCCTTACCATCCGTTGGATTGCATGTATTTAATATTCGTGTCAAAGATACCAACGGGACCTGGGGACCGGTTTTTAAAAATGTTATTAATGTAGAAACTCCAGCTTCTACCGGTTGTTGGCAAAGCCTTAGTGCAGGAACTGAACATTCGGTAGGGATAAAGAACGATGGAACACTATGGGCATGGGGAAATAATGCTTATGGGCAATTGGGAGACGGAAGTACAATTGACACAAATGTCCCTGTTCAAATAGGAACGGCAAATAATTGGAAAGTCATCGCTGCCGGAGCACAGCATACCCTTGCTATCAAAACAGATGGAACCTTATGGGCATGGGGAAGGAATGAGTATGGACAATTAGGGGATGGAACTAAAAATGATAAATTGAGCCCAACTCAAATAGGAACAGCAACGAATTGGCAAAATGTTAGCGGGGGAGTCTATTATACAGTAGCCACCAAAACAAATGGAACACTTTGGGCATGGGGTTTTAATGGATATAGACAGTTAGGCGATGGTACAATGACAAATAAAACCGAACCTACACAAATCGGAACAGAAACAAATTGGCAAAGTGCAGTAGCAGGTTCGGTACATACTCTTGCTATCAAAACTAATGGTACACTTTGGGGATGGGGTTATAACACTACCGGCCAACTAGGTGATGGAACTACAACCGACAGATCGACTCCAACACAAATAGGGTCAGCTACCAATTGGAAAAGTGTAGATGTAGGAAGTATGCATTCTGTAGGAATCAAAACAGATGGAACACTTTGGGCCTGGGGTACGAATGAGTATGGGCAATTAGGTGATGGAACAACTACTTATAAAAATATCCCTATACAAATAGGAACTGCAACCAATTGGCAAAATGTATCCGCCGGAGGTAGTTTTACTTTTGCGAACAGAACAGATGGTACGCTTTGGAGTTGGGGATATAATTCTTATGGAGTGTTAGGCCAGAGTTCAGGAAGCACATTAATACCTAAGCAGGTAGGTTCTTTTTCAGACAGCATGCTGATTTCTGCCGGAACTTATCACGTTCTTGAAAAAAATACCAGTGGTGCTTTAAAAGTTTGTGGACGAAATGTTTCAGGGGAATTAGGGGATGGAACAACTACTCAAAAAGATACCTTTACTTCAATTGAGTGTCCTTCCAATTGCACGTCTCCAACACAGTTCTCAACGAGCAATATTACCTCTTCTACAGCTTCAATTAATTGGGTAGGATCAACACCGGTTCCCAATGGAGGTTATTTATATTTTTATAGTACGAATCCAATTGTTGGAGGTATAGGCGGAACTACTACTTCTTCTACAATGGCAAATTTAACCAATTTATTACCTAATACGACTTACTATTGGTGGGTTGCATCTCGTTGCGGATCCAGTAGAGGGAGTTGGATATCCGGAGGGTCCTTTACCACGCTTTCTGCAACGACAACAGGATGTTGGAAAGCTGTGAGTTCGGGAAGTATTCATTCAGTAGGAATTAAAACAGACGGAACACTATGGGCCTGGGGAGGTAATAATTTTGGACAAATGGGGGATGGAACTACAACTGATAGATCTACGCCAACACAAATAGGTACTGAAACAGACTGGGTAACTATTGCCACTGGGGAAAATTTTACATTAGCTATCAAATCAAATGGGACACTTTGGACTTGGGGAAGTAATGGACAGGGACAATTAGGAGATGGAACAACAAATTCAAAAAATATTCCAACACAAATAGGTACAGCAACAGACTGGGTAAGTGTTGCTGCCGGTTTTAATCATACAGTAGCGCTAAAGTCTAATGGTACCCTTTGGACTTGGGGGTCTAATACCTATGGTCAGCTGGGAGATGGAACTACAGCTGATAGATCTACTCCAACACAAATTGGAACCGAAAATAACTGGAAAACTATTACCACCGGATTGTATCATACTATTGCTATCAAAACAGATGGAAGGCTATGGGCTTGGGGATTTAATGACGAAGGCCAGCTAGGCGATGGAACTAAAGTAAATAAAAATACCCCCACACAAATAGGTACAGCAACTGATTGGAAAAATGTTGGCGGAGGATGGCGTCATACTGTTGCATTGAAAACAAATGGAACGTTATGGGCATGGGGCCGGAATGATAATGGGCAGTTGGGAGATGGAACTAAAATAAATAAAATTTCACCAACACAAATTGGAACAGCAACCAATTGGAAGACTATTAATGCTAACCAATACAATTCTTCAGCAGGAATTAAAACAGATGGTACTCTTTGGGCATGGGGAGATAATTTATTTGGTTACCTGGGAGATGGAACTAAAGTAGATAGAAGTACTCCAACGCAAATAGGAACGGCTACCGATAGAAAGATTATTGAAGCAAAGAGATTTAATAGACTTACTATAAATAATGATGGACTTTTATCAAGCTGTGGCATCAATGACTTTGGCCAAATAGGAGATGGGACTACAATTGATAGAACAATCTTTGTACCTGTTGCCTGCCCTCCAACGTGTAACCCTCCAGTGCAATTGTTTTCTTCAAATATCACTTCTGCAACGGCTACTATCAGCTGGACAGCTGCGAATCCGGCTCCTAGTGGAGGTTATTCGTATCTTTATAGTACGAATCCGGTTCTTGGAGGTATAGAGGGAAATACTTCTAATACGACGGCCAATCTTACAAATTTATTACCCGATACAACTTATTATTGGTGGGTGTCGTCTAGCTGTGGATATAGCCAGACTAATTGGATCGATGGCGGTTCTTTTACTACACTTCCTACCTCTGCAACAGGCTGTTGGGAAAGTGTGATTGCGGGCAGCTATCATTCGATAGGGCTTAAAACAGACGGAACGCTTTGGGCATGGGGATACAACAATTATGGCCAGCTGGGAGACGGAACTACTATTGGAAAAAATACCCCAACGCAAATCGGAACCGGAAATAATTGGGTGAAAATTGCAGCCGGCAGTTATTATTCAGTAGGAATTAAAGCAGACGGAACACTATGGACATGGGGTGATAATTACGATGGACAATTGGGTGACGGAACTAATATTAGCAAAAATACCCCAACACAAGTAGGTACAGCAACAGACTGGGTAAGTATTGCCGCAGGGGATAGTTATGCACTCGCCATAAAATCAAATGGAACGCTATGGGCATGGGGTTATAATTATTATGGACAATTAGGTGATGGTACCAATGTAAAGAAAAATACTCCAATCCAAATCGGAACAGAAAATGACTGGAAAATTATCGCCAGTGGTTCATATCACTCCCTTGCCATTAAAACAAATGGAACATTATGGAGCTGGGGAAAAAATAATGAAGGAGAGCTGGGAGATGGAACCAAGACCGATAAAAAAACACCTATTCAGATAGGAACTGCCGCGAATTGGAAAAATATCGATGGTGGACTTAGTCATACAATAGGAGTAAAAACAGATGGAACATTCTGGGCTTGGGGCAGTAATGTTTTTGGACAATTAGGAGATGGAACCGCAGTTGCAAAAATTACTCCGACACAAATCGGAACGGCAACAAATTGGCAGAGTGTTAGTGCTAATCGTTACCATTCTTCTGCTGCCATCAAAACAGATGGAACACTTTGGGCATGGGGTAATAATCAGAATGGACAATTAGGAGATGGTACTAAAACAACAAGATTTACTCCAACTCAAATAGGGACAACTGCCAATAGAAAAAGTATTTCATCCAGTATGTATAACAGACTTGTGATTGATACCAATGGATTTTTATCAGGCTGTGGACTCAATGACAAAGGACAAATAGGAGATGGTACAAACATTCAAAAACCGATTTTTGTCCCTATTGCTTGTCCTACAAGTACTTTAGCTGTTCAAGAAGTTTCAGCAAAAACAGATCATTTAAAAGTCTATCCAAATCCGGTTCAGGATATCCTGACGATCTCTTATGATCAGAAGATTCATTCGGTAACGGTTTACAATGCAGCAGGGCAACAGGTACTTACCAGGGAGATTAATGATACGAAAGGAATCATTGATGTTTCCAGACTCGTTTCAGGAATTTATCTTGTAAAAGTAAATGCTGTTAATGGCTTTGTAAAGACTGTAAAAGTCATCAAACGATAAGTATAATTTATAACAACTAAGATTTCAGTACGTTTGAAATTTTAATAGCGTCACTTATTTTTAAGTGGCGCTGTTTTTTACAAATTAATTGATATTTTTGAATACATCAGGTTAGAAAAAAATAATCAACCATTCAACTTTAAAATCATGAAAAAAATAGCAGTCATTTGTTTCTTTTTATTCAACCTTTGTGTTGTAAATGCACAAACGATAGAATCAGGCAGTCACAGCACAACAGGATACATCAAATCCGATGGGACCATTGAAAATAGTAGTCATTCCACGGTCGGTTACATCAAGTCTGACGGAACAATTGAGAATAAAAGCCATTCCACAATCGGATACATCAAAAGCGATGGTACCATAGAAAACAGCAGCCGTTCTACAGTGGGTTACGTTAAAAAAGACGGAACGGTAGAAAGTAGCAGCCATTCAACCATGGGTTATATCAGAGACGACGGAACGGTGGAAAACAGCAGTCACAGTACTATTGGCTACGCAAAAGGGGTTAAAAAAGAATGGGCAGCAGTAGTGTATTTCTTTTTTAAGTTAGATTGATCATCAATGATGTGACGAAGAATAGGTGAGTTTGGCAAGTAAGGTTTTTAATATTGTTCTTCTTATAGCTTACTTGAAATACAATCTCCAAAAAACAGGAGACTTCGGAGATTGTAGGCAGTATAGAAATTAATCAATACATAGATTTTTTATGTTTAATAAACCTGGATAATATAGTAGGAAAAGATAATAAAAGAGAAGTAAATTATGGTAGAGGTACTTTAAAAGAACCTTTTAAAATGATTATTACTAACTATTGTCAGGGAAGATAGGGGTCAGTATATTTAGAAAAAGTAATTAACCATAAGGGAAATAGGGGAAATATAATTTCTACAAAACAATATAAATCAGGGGTATTATGATTTATATGGCTCGAAAAAAAATAAATTACACTTAATATAATTGAATAAGATGAAATTCATAAACATCAATTTTTTATTTACTGTGGTCGCTTTCTTTTTAATAGTTTCTTTCACATCCGATTCTACTGAAGTCATCCGGAATGATTTTAAGAAATTCTATGATAAATATGGAGTGGAAGGTTCATTCATTATGTATGATCAGGCGGATGACAGGTATACTATATATAACAAAGAACAAATATCTACACCGTTCACACCGGCATCTACATTTAAAATTTGTAATTCGTTAATTTCATTAGAAACCGGTGTTATCAAAGATGAAAACATTGTTTTTAAATGGGATGGGAAGGAGAGGCCACTTGATGTCTGGAATAAGGATACTGATATGAGAGATGCCTTTAAAAACTCAACAGTATGGTATTACCAGGAGTTGGCGAGACGTGTGGGTGAAAACCGAATGAAAAGTTGGCTGAAAAAGTCTCATTATGGTAATGAAGATATTTCAGGAGGTATTGATGCTTTTTGGTTATCTGGTGGGCTTCGGATTACACCGGGTGAACAAATTGATTTTCTGCGTAGACTTCATGATGATAAACTTCCCTTCTCAAAACGATCTATGGATATTGTAAAGGACATTATGATTGTAAGTGATACTTCAGGTACCGTAATACGGGCGAAACCCGGTGCCGGTAAACAGGGACAACAATATGTGGGTTGGTATGTAGGGTATATTACAACTAAAGATAACGTATATTATTTTTCAAATTGCATTCAATCGATTGAAAAAAAACCGGATTTTGGGAAAGCCAGATTTGAAATTTTAAATGATATTCTTGATGAATTGAAGGTTTTGAAAAAGCTCTGACAGCGAAGGAAAACATTTTTTTTCCTATTCTGTCAAAATATTTGGTAACATTTTTTTACAACGGGAAACAAATAGCTAAAATCCAGAGATTTGAAAAAGACAGATTTAGAATTAGAGTTTGAGCTGGCATTAAAAGAATATAAACTTTTGATATATAAAGTTTGCCGGATTTATACCAACAATCAAAATAATATTCAGGAGCTGTATCAAGACATTATTATTCAGTTGTGGAAATCTTATCCGAAATTTAAGGGAGAGTCGAAATTTAGTACCTGGCTGTATCGGATCGCTATTAATACAGCTTTAATGAGTTTCTCCAAACCAAAACGCTCTCTCCAGATGAGTGATGTAGAAATTCATAATGTACAAATGCCATATGAAGAAGATATCGGATTGAAGGAAGAGCAACATCAGCAGTTATATGCAGCAATACAACAATTGAATGATGTGGAAAAATCTGTTGTTATGCTTTATTTAGAAGATAAATCTTATGATGAAATGGAAGAGATTTTAGGAATTAGCAATGCAACCTTAAGAGTAAAAATGAATAGGATAAAAGAAAAATTAAGAACGTTAACCCATAATCGATAAAAAAATGGAACTAGACACATTAAAAAATAGTTGGAAAACAATTTCAATAGATACAAATCAAAATGAATTTGACATTATTTCTGCAACAAAGAAAGAAATGATCTCTCCCTTAATGGAATTAAAGAGAAAATCGAAAAATCAAGTTAAAATTTTACCAATTCTCTTTGCTTTTTTAGTTGTAGTAGCTAGTAAAATATCTAACGTGAGTGATAATCTTCTAATTTGGATGGCCTTAATTATTCTGCCCATATTAACCGTGTATTATTATTTTAACTTAAAATTAATACATGACTTAGAAACGTTTAATGGTTCAGTGAAAAACGACATAGAAACTAAGATAAAAAGATTGATCAAAACCAATATCACGTATCTTATAATTACCAGGGTGTTTTTCTTAGCCGTCATTATATTTTGTGAGCTATTCCTTAGAAATAACAAATATGATTTAGTGGAAGGGCTTCATGCATTGGCGAAACTGAGTTTTCCCTTCAGGTTGGGTATATATGGCGCAATATTCGGGATGCATTACTTAATTAGTCAATATACTTTTAAGCAATATTTTGGAAAGTATTTGGAACAACTAAAAAAGGTATTATCAGACATGCAGTAAAAACTCTGAAACCTATGTCAGATGAGGTGATAAAATAAAATTTTGGCAAATAATTTTTTCTAATATTGTTATGGCTTGTTTTAAAAAAATCTCCAAACCCATGAAGCTTTGAATAACCAGAACCTATGTTCTGGTTTCAGGATATTAATCTTTTATCCTCGAATTAAATATCAAGTCTGTAAATAAATTCCTCGATCTCTGTTTGTCTGGCTCGCGCAAAACCTTTGTCAGTGCCGATTTTGACAAATCCGCAATTTTCCAGAACTTTCTGTGAGCCACTATTGTCAAAGGCAACACGTCCAAAAATGGGTCTGGTTGTTTCAATGGTAAGAAAACTTTTCAATGCTGTTGTGGCGATACCTTTCCCCCAGAAAGATTTATCGATCCAATAGGTGATTTCTGTATCGCCCTCCATCACAAATTTTGCAATACTTCCTGCGATGGTATCACCAAACATAATGGTCTGGTTGTTAACGGTTGGATCATTCAGTAATTTGGTGTATTTGGCCAGATAAGCTTCTTTATTGAAGGAATCCTTTGAAGTAAATGCTGCCAGATGATTCGCTTCAGGATCAAGCTGAAATTCAAAAAGAATATCTAAATCAGCAATTGTTGTGGGTCTGAGCCGTATTTCAAGGTTAATATCTTTCATTTTGAGCGATTGGTTGATCTCAAATATAGTATTTGTTAATCCCTTAAACATAATAAAATGTTTAAAATATTTTATTTTAAATACTTAAGATCATTGAAGTGGGTTGAGAATAAGATTGCGTAAAAAAGGTCAAAAAGTTGTAAAGTTGAATAATTCTATAAAGTCAGGATACTTCAGAGATTCAAAGAATATATCACGACCCAGATGCTTCCATGATCATGATGTACTTGTCAATTCCTTTACTGAATCCATCCGGTACAATCTCTACTGTTCTAAAACCATTCTTTTTATAAAACTCAGCGGTATGCTGTGAGGTTTCAATTTTGTAGGGCAGGGAAGGGTAGGTCTTTTTTAACAAATCAATCCGATATTGAGTAAAAGCTTTTCCTATTCCTTTCGCATGATAGTCGGCATGAACCATTCCCCAGGATAATCCAGCCGTATTATGTTTTGTATCTAAAAAAAATCCACCACATCCTATTACCTTATCATCCGTTTTAACCACGAAATAGTTCTCTTCAGTATACTGATCCAAAAAGTTTTCAAAAAGCGGTAATTCTTCCAGAGCAAAAAACTTAGGCAAATTACTCCTGAAGATTTCGATGCAGTCTTTTCTGAAAATTCTTGTGTAATTAATGATTTTCATTGTGATTAGTTTAGGAGTACCAAGATACAGGAAATTTAATAATGATGATTTTTATTGTGCGATGATAGAGGTCAGACAAGAGGGAGATGCTTTCGGAGCGATAAAATGCATAAGCGGATAAAGACGACCTTGAACTTCTTACAGCGGTCAGTTTTGTTTTAACCTGAAATGGATCAATGAATTTAAGGTAAAACGGTAAAAGAGAAGCACTTAATCGCCAATATTTAATCCTGATTTACCACATTGTAAATATTCCAAACAAATCAAAAAATCCAGTGAGTACTGGATTTTTTGAATTTATTATTATGCAATTATCATTTGTTTTGTAAAAATAAGATACAAATTATTTGATAACCGTAGCTTTAAAAGAAAAGGACGTACCTCCAACATTACCAGAATCGTATACATAAACAGTTATGGTATTTGGTGCTGTTACTTTTGGGGTATAGATTGGTGGATAATCTCCTGCTGTAATATTACTTGTCGGGCTTACGATAACCGCATCCCCAATGGCTGCCCCATTGACAGTCATCGTAAATGCTCCGGAATTACCTGGTGCCGGCAAAGTCACAGTAGTTGTTCCTGTTAATAGTTGCGCACCACTGCTACTTGGCGTAGACCAGGTTCCGTCTCCTCTAAGATAAGTGGTAGAACCTGCTGTACCGGAAGTTGTAGATATTTTAGCTACGGTAACGGAAGCATCAGCTATTTTGGCTGTCGTTATCTTAGAGCTCCCAACAGTTGTAACTCCGGAAGTGTTTATAGTAACATCTCCACTTAGAGTTACCGGATTAGATGGGGCAAATGGAGTCCCGCCTGTTATATAGACCTGCCCTGAAGCAGTACCATTTGCAAAACCTGAACCCGTTGCTCCGGTAACACCTGCTAATCCTGTGGCTCCAACTGGTCCTGTCGCTCCTGTCACTCCCTGTATTCCTTGTGCACCAGTGGCTCCGGTAGCACCTGCTAATCCCTGGGCTCCAACTGGTCCTGTCGCTCCTGGCACTCCCTGTATTCCTTGTGCACCCGTTGCTCCGGTAACACCTGCCAATCCCTGGGCTCCAACTGGTCCTGTTGCTCCTGTGATTCCTGTAATCCCCTGTATACCTTGTGCACCAGTGGCTCCGGTAGCACCTGCTAATCCCTGGGCTCCAACTGGTCCTGTTGCTCCTGTAATCCCCTGTATACCTTGTGCACCAGTGGCTCCGGTAGCACCTGCTAATCCTTGAGCTCCTACTGGTCCTGTTGCTCCTGTAACCCCTTGTATACCTTGTGCACCAGTGGCTCCGGTAACACCTGCTAATCCTTGAGCTCCTACTGGTCCTGTTGCTCCTGTAATCCCCTGTATACCTTGTGCACCAGTGGCTCCGGTAACACCTGCTAATCCTTGAGCTCCTACTGGTCCTGTCGCTCCTGTCAATCCCTGTATACCCTGCGGCCCTGCTGCACCGGTAGCACCTTGAGGCCCGGGAAGGGAACTTCCTGAAGTTTTAGCATATAAAGCGTAAGGAACGCTTAATAATTGTGATGTTCCTGTTATGGTATAATTATTTGATCCACCAGGATCTGTTTCTATTTTGATGAAGTAAGTGTCTGCTCCCCAATTGATGGTAGAATAAGAACCGCTCACTAAAGTACCGGTACCTATTTTTACTGTTACTAAACCATTTATATTCGTAGACTGAGTCTGAGTTTCGGAGTATACTACTGTTCCTGTTGTAGAACCTTTCAATATAGAAAATTTCATTCCTACATTTTGATTGCTAACCAATTGATTACTTGAATTTCTGATGATAGCCTGATAACTCATGGCATCCTGCACTTGCGAAAACACTAAAGCAGAAGCCAGAGAGGCTGCTAGAAAAGAAAGCTTTTTCATAGGTAATTAGTTTTTATATTTTATTTATCTGTTTTTAAAACCTTAAAAATTTTGATGCTCTTACCCTCTTTTGATACTTTTAATAAATAGAGTGAAGCAGGATAAGCGGTCATTATAATTTGAGTTTGAGGCTGAAGTATAGGTTGACTTATCAGTAACTTTCCACTATTATCAAAAATATCATAGCGATATTTATTATAATCTTTAAATCCTATTTTCAAATTGAGAATATCTGTAGTGGGATTGGGGAAAATAGTAAGGTTCAAACTGATTTCGGTAATGTCAACTCCTAATGTCGGTGTGATTTCATAAGGCTGCTGAACACCTGCAGTAATATTTCCGGCAGAAGAAGATGTTGTTTCGTAAAAAATCTGGCCTATAGAAGCTGAAACATTTCCCGTGGTGCCTGACATATTGGTGCCACTGGTATTTAGGGTTTCTTGTCCCGAAACCTGCATCGAGAAACTCACAAGAAACAAAGAAAGTGTAAAAAGTGTAGTTTTCATATCATATTGGTGTATATCTTATTAGTTTTTATTATTTATCAAATATATAATTATATTATGATAACTATATTAATTTATAATTAAAAAAAATCATAAAACGGTTACTGATATTTCTGTCATCCTACACCTTCTCTATGAAGACTGACTGATAAAAATTAAGAAAGTGAATTTTGGTAGATCTTGCACGTATTATATGAGATCCCTTAAATATTCTCTATTTTGTCTTACCGAAGGACAATCTGGTCTGCAAAGAGATGCTTTCTCATTGTATTCATGGGCCTTTTTGTATTCCCCTAAAAAAGATAAACAAACACAAGCCTCAATATTAGGAATATATCCTGAATAATCAGAAAATACAAACCCTACAGGATTAGATTCAGGAACTCTTGTAGCCAAATCAAACCATTTAAATGCCAGGTGATAATTGTGCTCTTCTTTATAGTAATATCCCAATTCACAACAGATATCCGGTCTCGGAACATCATATTCAAAGCTTTTGAGTAAGATCGGCAGAATTTTTTCTTTAGCACCCATCTTTTTATATTCAATCGCTAATTGGTGACAGGAAGTGATGATGTCTTCTAACCAGCCGGATCCCAAATGTAAAAACTTTTCATAACAGGTGATGGCTTTAGCTGTCTCGTGATGATCTTTCAGTTCCCTTGCATAATAATATAGCTGTCTTGCAGTAAATTCTTCTCCATTCTTCTCTAAAGCTCTGTATATATCTATATTCCTTGTAGAAAGCTCTTCAGGGTTTGTTTTTTTATGCCAAATTTCAATATCGGTATAATGGAGATTGCCGATTAAAGGAATACATTCGTGAACGGGATCGATCCATTGATAATTTTTACTTCTTTTAAATAATCTTTCACGTGTTGAATGAAAGGTAGGATTATTGTTTTGGTCAAATGATAAAACATATTTCATCGTAACCATCTCAACATGATCCTTTAAGGTTTTCTTTAGTTCATTAATTTCTGTAACTGATTTTTCCGGTACCACATCATCAGCATCCAGCCACATCTGATAATCCATAGTCGCTTTCGAAAACGCAAAATTACGGGCCGCTGAAAAATCATTAATCCATTCAAAATCGAAAACTTTGTCTGTAAACTGTGCAGCAATTTCTTTGGTTTTATCGGTAGAACCAGTATCTACGATGATGATTTCGTCTGCAAATTTTGTTGCACTTTCCAAACATCTGGCCAGGACTTTCTCCTCATTTTTAACAATCAGACACAGGCTTATTTTCATTGACTTTAAATGATTTTTAGGGTATAAATATACTGGTATTAATTGTAGATATTTAAAAAAATTACCAGCAAAGTACTGGTGTCAGCGATCAAAGAAGATTCTACAGAAAGCAGGAAGGAATTTTAAATCATATTGCTGTTTTTGCCTGTACATGGGAAGTTTCACGCAAAGTTAATTTGGTCGGCATCCTTGTCAAGGTTTAGAACCTTGATAAGGATGAAGCTGCGAGCCTTTGATTTGTTATTGATACTCCCGTTTTTTCAATACCCCATCGGTATACATTTCAGTATAGATGAGTCGCCCTTTTTTCCTTGTATTAACGATAGGTTCTCCTGTTTTTTCATTATACTGTTGTAATAATTTGTAACATTTCCATGTTCCGGAGGGTAGGCCATTTTTATACTCTGCTTCCAGATAAGTATAGGGATCTGTAAATTCCGGATATTGTTGTAAGTCTATAGAGCTATTTGCCTTCGTTTCAATCCATTTCCCTTCTTTCTTGTGATTTTTTACCATGCCTTGCTCTTCTTCATTTTTATATGAACCGTTTTTATCAAAGTACCTGGCAAATCTTCCGGAAGGCAGGATTTGGTATTGCTGTAGAGGTTTTACTTGAAAAGGATTTTCACTGAATTCATAATCCTGTAGAGAAATGATATAATTTTTATCGATGTTAAATAATGTATAGTTGGCAAATCCCATTTCTCCTTCATGATGAAGATAGATTCTTTTCATATCGATAAGCTTACCGCCTTTCGTTGAAACCAGATATATTTTTTCGATAAATGGTTCTGCATAACGAATGGTATTATAGTCCGCCATAAAATACAATGAATAGTCTCCAAAACACAGAAAATCAGAGGCCATCGCAATGCGGTCTTTTTCGTTGACATTTTTATTAAATGGTAAAAAGGTATCATATTCTTCAGTGAGTGATACAAGATCTTTTTTGATTACTTTTTCAAATTGTAAAGCATTGATTTGCCTTAATTTATTTTTATCCTGAATAGCCGCCAGAGCAGAGTCAACGGTTATTCGTTTTGAAAGATCTGAATATCCGAATGGCAGGTTGATACAATCAACTTTACGGGTGGTAAAGAAAACGGATCCTTTATCGGTTGAATGGGTTTCTGTATGGATGGTCTTATTTTCCGTTTGAGCCTTACTATAGCAGGAAAAAAGGAAAAACAAAACAGAGAAACATGCGATATTAATTTTAGGCATAGATATCTGATATTGGGGTGAAACCGTGAACATGCAAATGATTGTTATGTCTGGGGGTAGCGGTATGAATGGTATGGGGTAACCGTGTCGTAGCATCGTCATCAGTACTGGCATTGGAGGTATTGGAAAAATTCTCTGACCGGCCTGATTCAAATCCAAAATCAAAAAGAATATTCCGAAGAATGACCTGATTTTCGTAATCAAAATTGGCTGCCGTAAGTATGGTATTGACTCCATCCTGCTGAGCCGTTAATAAATTCAGATCTCCCGCCTCTCCGTTCACGTGTTCTGCGCTGGGATAGCATGACGCATCAGCATAAGAAAAACCCTGAGATACGATATAATGCGTGTGTCCTTCCTGTCTGAATTGTGCTAATGATCCTAAGAAACCTGCAAATAAATCCGGCTGAATGCTTCTTCTTCGGGTATGCTGAAATCCGTACCGGATGATAACGCCATCCTGATTATAGTTGAATGCTTCAAAAATCTGTGGTCCCACACCTTGATTCGCTAATATATCCATATTGACCATTTCAACATTTTCTGTTTGATTGGCGTACCACTTGTCGGTGGCTCCATCTCCTAAGGTTCCGGTGGAATATATCAATAACTGATGTGCATCAATCTGTTCCCCCGCCGCTCTGTTGGCTGTGAAATCTATGGTATCCAAAAGATTTCCTCTTTGGGCAACTGGTGGAACGGTATTAACTCTTCTTTTTCTGGTGACACTTTCTTTAGTTCTGGAACAAATTCTGTGTTCATTATCATGTTGATCATAATAGAAATAAATAACTTCAGTGGAGTGGTTATTTACAACCTTCTGAATCCTTCTCCTTCTTTCAGGATCTGGAGTAATTACTGTTAAAGTATTGTATGTATTACTGCCATGGTGAATGGTATATATATTTTTATTAACCACTCTGAATCTTCCCGTATCATCATCCAGGAAAATACCTGCACCGTTAACTTCTTCCTGGCTATCTTTATAGGCACAGGGGTTATTGTCTGTTCTCTCTACTACCACTTCCAGATTAATGCTGCCCTCTGCAAGTCTTTCGGTCCATTCGTCAAAAATAGCCCTTCCGTCGGGTCTGAGCTGCAGTTTAATAATGGCTTTATTGATATGATCATTTAAATTACCATAATGAGTATGGCTGCCTCGGTTGTTGTTGAGCGCACCAAAATTTCCGACTTGTACGGTAAACAGTCTCTGTGCTTCATACCGGTCAGGAGATATAAAACGCATGAGTTGTAATGTATCTGTATTATTTGTCAGCGTGTTGGCTGAAGGTCTTATCACTGCATCAATGCTCAGGTCTGTCATATTGCTGGTCTCTATGATCAGATAGACCGTTTTTCCTAATATGGAATCGTAAGGAATCGCTTGATTCTGTTGGTCTTGCTGTGCGTGGGCGGAATCAATTTTTGTGAAATTAACTCTTGTTCCATCGTCTGTTATTACTTTTTTAGCAAAATAGACATCAGTGATACGCTGTAATGAATTATCAGGAGTATCCGGAGCCAATGGAGGATTTAAAGTTTGTGTTTGCCCGGAATCTGTTATGGTAATACGTGTCGACATGTTAAGATTTTTCTTTTTTTAGTTCGGGAGTTTCTGATATTTCCTGACAGGGATGATCTATGCTTTTGTTTTCCTTCAATGGGATAAGGCTCAGACATCCAGACAATAAAAAAATATATTCTTCATGGGGTAGCCCTTTGCCGGATTGTTCATCCGGATGGCCTGGTATTTCTTCAATCCATCCTATTTTTTTATAGTTCTTCATGACTTATTTCTTTTATATGATAGATAATTTTCTTTTGGTAGTTGTCTCCCAGAGAAAAGTCTATGGTCAATTTATGCTCCAGCACTTCTTTGGTGATAAAATCCAATAACATCTGTCCTTTATATTTGTCTAGTTTTGGAACATCTGTTTCACTATTATAAGCTATTTCCTTTCTTTTCAGTTCACCATAAAACATTTCCCAGTTTTTGTCTGAGGGAATAGTACCGATGTACTGCAACAGCAATAATTCATCATCATAACGCATAGCCTCCGTTTGTACGCTCTCATCTATGTCTATTATGGTATTGATCATGAAATTACGGTAGCGCACACTATGCTTTCCCTGATCTTCCTTCTCAAATCTTCTGTAAAATGGATGGAGGATCATTCCAAAATGAATATTCTTTAAAAAATCTTTGCTCACCAGGGTTTCATTTTGATAAAATGCTTTTAAAAACTGATAAAGATCTTCCGCCTTTTGCCCCACATAGGACCGGGATAGCTTTTCTACTGTTTTTTCCACTTTATCCTGAAGTATTGACAAGCCCTCTATGTTTTTTAAACGACCGTATTCATCTGTGATGAGCACTACATCATCATTGATTGCTGTAATTTTGTCTAAAAAATCTTTTTCAGACGGTGAAAGCTCTTTATCCCGGTGAACTCTGTCAAAAACTTCGATATGGTATTCAAATTGTTCATTTTCTAAACGTTTCAGCGTGACATGAAAATTTTTGTTGAGCTCACTTCTGTGTATTTTCCCGTTGATGATAGTATATTCATTATAGGTATAACGATAAAACTTCTTTCCTTCAGAAAGGTTTAATTTCACATCTATGGGAAACATCGGTTCCATTATTTCTTTACTTAAAAACTACTTTTCCACCTGAGGAAACCCACTGATTTTTTTTGTTCCATGATCCATCACAATCCTGTTGCATCTGTTTTACTATTTTGGCTTTCTTCAGATCAATAATGGCACATGTGTAATTTTCATGCAGTGTACTGTCTTTATCACTTTCATGCACGTAATCTTTGATGATGGCATCCACTACTACATAGTTTGCATTAGGGGAGAGTGAAGAGAAAAGTTCACTTCCGGTGCCTTTATATTCATTCCCTTTACCTATTTTTATACGCTTCTTTTTCTTTACAATGTAGAGGTTGTACCATAATTTCATATTGTTGTTGTAGGAGCCGTAATACAATGATAAAGTATCATTTAAAGTAATGATGGTATCTCTCTTTACCGTTTTATTCTGAACATCATGATTTCTGTGGGAAACAGTATTTCCGCATGTAATACATATAACTAAAATCAATACGATGGTTGTAAATTGTTTCATCATGATAAATTTGAATTTTTTTCCATTTTTTCATACCGCTTATCCATATCGGTACCTCTTCTTTTATTACCGTAATCATCTAGAATTTCCTTCTCATATTGGCTGTGCTTATCTCCCCATTCTCCTGGGTTTCTTGATAGATTTTTCAGTTTTTCACCTTCTTTTCTGGTTTTATTTTCTTTGGCAGTGTTGGCATCTTTTTTAGCAAAAAATCTGCCTAATGCAGCACCGAAATCATCTTTTACAAATCCAGGCCTGTTAATGTGATGATCCAATACAGTGGCCTTACCTAATTTTGATTGTAAATAATCTGACAATTTATACGAATAGCCTGTAGGAGTTAAAGGAAGCACGACCTCTTTTAATCTCTTGATAAAATCCAGCACTTGTTTTTCCTGAAATGATTTATCAATAACGGCATTTACGATAGGTTGAAGGGGTTTACATTCTACTGTTTTTCCAAATAAAGATTCTTTACAATTTTCTCTGATTTTATCGGATAATGTATTTCCTGTAATTTTATCGGCTTTCGAATCTGCGGGGTCTTTATAATACAGAATCCCGGAGTCAACCGTCCATCCGCATGATACAAATAACTCTTCATATTTTTCAGGATACTGAGCTTTAAATTCTTCAACTTGTGTCGTAAATTCACCTTGTCCGGTGTGATCTACTGTTTTTTGCATTGCTCCTGCCGTTAATATCATCTGTTCACCTGAAAGATCCCAATCATAAGATTGAACAGAATCCAATTTACCTTCATTTTCAGACATTCCTACCAGGATAGCTTTTTCTTCAGTCGTAATTTTCTTTTCTTCAATTAATGTATCCCAATCGGCATAATTTTCAAGTTTTTTTGATCCCCAGTAAGCGGGGCCGTATCTTTTGCTATATCTGGTACAGGTGATATCATAATTGCTTCCGCAATTACAGTATCTGATCTCAAACCTTTCATTGTCTTTATTTAAAAACTCACGCGTCTCATCCGGAAATTTCACTTCATCCTCTGTGCCTGTTACTTCAGCTTTAAAATATAAAAAAGCATTCCTGTCATCTCTTTTATTAAATTTATCTATCAATTTTTTTAAATCCTCATCACTTTTGGGACGCATCGTTATTTCTTTTGCATACACCAGTGTTCCGTTGATATTGAATTCAATATTGCTTTTCTCCGTCTCACCCTCTAAAAATTTTACTGGATTTTCATAGATGTTTTCTGCATTTTTCAATTTATTTTCATGGATCTCAACGGAAAGTTTTCCGGTTGCTCCCTGACATTCTGCTACCACCCATACTTTCTTTTTAATGGTGGTGCTGTTTATTCTCTCAAAATCAAAATCAGGACTGCCATCAGCTTTTTTCGCCTGTACTTCTTCTTCCCAGGTAATTTTTACCTCTTCTTTTGCTTTTAATCTTACAGAATCTTCTTTATCGGCCTGGATGTTTCTTCTTCCTTTTTTTTCATACTTCTCTTTGACGTCAGATACCAGACCTCCGTTTTTTACCGGATAAATTTCGTCCTTAGGTTCCCAGGTCATTTTAGGAACCCGTTTCGCAAAATATATTTTCACCACATTCACTTCATGATCTACCTGATGTGGCATATCATAAGTCTTTTGATTGGGGTTTGCAGAGTAATTATCTTTTTCTTGTTCGTCACTCATACCATTTTATTTTGAGCTGGTTAGAATTAATTTTGTATCTGTCTTGTATTCCGGGATTTATTCAAAATTTGAATGATTTTATAATAAATATTTGTTTTAAGAATTATTGTTAATATAAGCTCTGTAATTTTTAATAATAAAAAAAGACACTGCAAATACCAAAAGATTAAAAGGAATAGCACCTAAAATAGCTAAACCACCCCAGGTTAAACCATAAAACATATCCGAAAATATTTTTTTTAACAACTCATATCCTTGGGGAAAGTAGCCCGCATTCATATCATAGAAAGACCATAATAAACCGCAGAAAACCAAGGAAAGTACAATCCAGAAAATATAAAAAATGAAATAGAATATATTTTTATGAACAATTTTTTTGTTTCTTCCTAATACTAACATCGTTATCATAAAAAAAACAGCAAATACCATTATAAATGAATAGGGATGCATCCAGTGATAGGCTGATCCAAAAGAAGATCCAACGACTTTATCAACTAATTTACTCAGGATAAAATATAATACTGATGTAGCGACGAAAAAAACAACACTACATAAAGCCATATAGGATAATCTATTCAATTTCTTGAGGGGTAGCATAAAATTCATAAGATACATTTAAATATTTTACATCTGTATATAAGTTAAAATCCATTCCTTTCTTATAATCTTTTCTCCAATCTCTGTATGATTTATTTTCAATTTTATAGTAGGTGTCTTTTGTAGGTCCATATGGATTTACTGATACTGCATTTTTTTTAGGAGACCAATCACCCAAATATTCACTTTCTGTTATAAAATCGAAACTGTCCTTTATATAAACTCCAATTTTTGTGATTTTAACCAGATAATTATTTGAACTGTTTTTTCGTGTAATGGTCCCAAATGCGATTACTCTAAATTGGCAACTTGCCAAAGTTCCAAATAAATCATCTAAAGGCTCCATTGAAAAAACATTTTTGCTGATGTTATAGGATACACTTTGATAATAGAATTTCTCAAATAATGGCATTGCTTCCTGTGCTTTTTGTCCTCCTAATTTGGGTTGTTCAATATTATCAAACTTTTGTATTTCATTTCTAGATACCCCAAAATTGACGGTTTCGTTATCTTTTTTAGGAAGGTTTAAATTCACAGTAGGAATTTTTACCATCTCTTTAATCCTTTTCTTTAGAAGCTTTATTGCATTATTTGATTTCCACTTTTCAGTAATAATTTTATCATATTCGGTTTTCATTCTAGGATATGACAACACCCAATCCATGGATAATAAATCAACTTTAGGATCAATTAACCAAGGTTTATCATTTTCCTTACCCTCAAACCATATCTCTTGAAGCATTTTGGCTTTTGTCCATTTTAATGCCCCCTCTATCTTGGGAACAAATTCAACCGCATGAATTTTGAGATAATCAGTTTCTTGTGGTAATTCATAGGCCTTATTTTCAAGCTCAATTTTCGCATATAATTGTAATATGCTCTCTCCTCCTTTTGTAAATAGATCTGCCGTTAGGGGGAAATTAATATAATTTTTTTCAGAGGCGATTATATAATTTTTTTCATATACATTATCATCATTAATGGGACCTGAATCTGATTCATATACTGTAAATGAGATTTTTTTTCCTATTGCTGCTTTATTTGCTTCAAAGAAAAAGTGTAGCTTTTCATCTCCGTAAGGATGCAACTTTATTTTTTGATTATTTTTGTTGACCCAATATCCTGAAAGTATGGTTGGTTTCTCGTTATCAACATTAGATTTTATACTCGCAACTTTCGGAATCGGTGACGCAACAGCTGCATTAAACTCAGGATCACAATTGATAAAAGATTCCTTTACTAAAGCGGTTTGTTCCTGTATAATAGAGGTTCCCAGGTTTTGCCACGGACTTAATTTTATAACACTCATGCAGGGTGGGGGAGACATTTTTCTGGCCGGCCATTTTGGGTGCCCACAGGTTCCTTTAAACTGAAGGTTTACCATGTTGTTTCCGTCGCCCTTTGTTGCAAATAGTCTATCCTGAAGGTTTATCTCATTAGAGGTCACGTTTAGTTTTCCGGCTGACTGAGCATAAGGACATTTCAGTTTTGCTCCATGTATGACCATTTCTCTTTTTTCTAAAGGAGAATCTTCGCTGGCTTTTTTCTTTTTTTCTGCCCGTTTTTCAGAAAGCTTCTGATTATGCGCTGAAGTTTGTTGATCTTCCATGGGTTAATATTTGGGATTGGATTCAATACTTGAGGTAGTCATCATATTCGTTGGCAAGAAATGGAAATTTACTTTCACCATCTGTACCGGATTTTAGCCTTTGCTTACTTTAACGTCTTTTCCTCCCTGGAATACGGCCAGTGAGGTTCCCCTCAGTTTTAAATCACCTTTGGAGGTCTGTATATCGGCTTCTCCAGAGGTACTTTTAAATGTATTTCCTGTACTTTCTGTCTGATCCTGCTTTACCGTAACAGTTTTATTTTCAGAGGTCTGAGTATATCTTTTAGTAATGGATTCAGTATGATCGTTTCCAATATTCAAGGTGCTATCCTGTCCGATCTTGGTGGTCATATTCCTTCCCACTGAAATATGCATATCTTCTCCTGCGGTAAAGGTCATATTCTTTGGTGCCGTAACCTTAATGTTTCCCTGGCCATCCATAAAATAGGTATTTCCGCTTGGATCTTTAATGGTAACACTTCTTTCCGCATCATTCATTAAAACCTTAATCCCGCTTCTTGTCTGTATCGACTTCAGATGATTGTTCACACCTCCGCCCAGACCTACCTGCCCATGAAACATTCCGCCCATGGCAAAAGGAAAATCAGGATTGTGATATTCAAATCCTACCATCACCTGATCACCAATTTCAGGAACGGCTACAAAACCTCTGTTTTGTGACACCGCATCCGTTCCTCCTGCATCAGGACTCATCATTCTGATAAAGTGAGTGGTATCATTTAACTGCCAGTCAAATCTAACCTGTATTCTGCCCTGGTTCAATGGATCTACATTGGAGATGACAGTGGCTACCTGCGGTTCTGCTTTTGGCATTTCAAAATCAGGTTTTGGCATAAAACCGGTGCCTTCAGCAATGGCTTCAAAGGTTCCTGTATAATATCCTCTTGCATTCACTTCGTGAGTCACTTCTGTGATCATCAGTGTCGTAAAATGGGAGGTTTCATTGCTGTCGGTCTTTCTCATTGCCAGATCTGCCACACAGCCGATATAAAGGAACGGAACCGTTGTTTGTCCCGAAACGGTAAAAACCTCTACAGCTTTACTTCCCCTTGCACTCTTTTGAGAATCATCCACATCAAGGAACACATTGGGATTGATGGGAGTAGGAGTCAGTGATCGGGTCGTGAAAATAGTATCATTCAGTGCATAGGCTTTGGAAGATAATTCTCCCGGGTGGTTGATACGGTCATCAGTACCCACCATTTTGGTATGTCTGCTGCTGTTATAGCCAAAATATTCCGGTTTGATGTGAACGGCTTTCAGCTCCACATTCAAATCAATGACATTGCTTCCATATACCAATACGATAGGTTTTTCAGAAGAGGGGAGTTTTCCGAAATGAAGAACTTCGCCGTCATAATAAAACTGCTCTCCGTAAGCTTCTGCAATTCTCGTCAGATAATTATAATGGGTTTCGTTGTATTGGGCACTGTAGCTGATATAACTTTTGTTCTGGGTATCGACCCTGAAATCAAATTTACTGGTTCCCAAGGTCTCTTTGATAATCCGGTTGGCAATAATATTGGTATTCACCGTCTGATTTCCTCCGAAGCTTTGAGTATGGGGAGCCGCATCCATCAGAATCGTAGGACTCATCCCTTTTAAAATAATATTTCCCAGACTCATTTTTTCCTGACTGAACGCCACTTTGGTAATGAGGCCCACAAATGTTCTTTCGGGGCTTTCATTTTCGTAATCTTTATATCTGAAAATAACGGTGATTCTTTTTCCTAAAAATTTTTGGGCCTGCTCCAGGTTGTGGTTTTGTACCTCCCCCAAAGAGTCATGAGCCAATACCAGTTCAAAATCATGGTGCTTTCTTGCACTTTGTTGTAAACGAAAGTGTTTAAAGTGATTGATAGCCTTACCCTCAACCACAATTTCCAGTTTAACCACCCGGTTGATGCCCGAAACGTGGTTTTCTGAAACTTTCTCAGAATTTGAGGTGTTTTTCATAATATTTTATGTTTTTTTGGTATTATCTCACCGAATTTAGATAAAAAATAGATTACAAAATGTAAATTAATATTAAATCTGAAAAATTGTAGTAGAACTACGATTACTTTTTCTAAGTGACTTTAAATTAGAGGGTTGAAGGGAGTGTTGGAAATTGGGGCGTTTTAGGAAGGAATGCTTTTTATCATAGAATGCGGTAATGGGGAATGAACAACATATTGAGATGAAAAATAGTTATTCTATGAAGCATAAACTTTTCAATATATTTATTTTAAAAATTCATTACTCTCCCATATATAAACATCTCAATGTAATTACTTGTTACATGAAATTTTAAAAGACAATCGAATTAACTTTCACCCATCAAAAAAATTAAAACAATTTCCTGAAATTGACTATATTAAACAAAAAAGAAAATGACGCCCAAAACAATAAAATACATTATTGGTTTTTCTTCTACCTTGCTACTGATTTCCTGTTCAGGGACAAAGTCCGTTGTTGGAATAGAAAAGGTACAAGAAAGTTCACTCTATACAGAAATCCGGCAGATAGGTTTAGAGGCAACCAAAAATAATAATGTTCCCGGGGTAGCCATAGCCGTTATTCAAAATGGAAAAATAATTTGGACCCAGTGCATAGGATTGGGTGATAAAAAAAAACAGCAACCTATAACGACAGAAACTATTTTTAATGTAGGTTCAATTTCCAAGATGGTTTCTGCATGGGGGTTTATGCAATTGACAGAAAAAGGGCTTGTAAAATTGGATGCTCCTGTTGATCAATACCTAACCCGCTGGAAATTGCCCGCTTCCCAATATGATCTATCAAAAGTTACCCTTAGACGTATTCTAAGCCATACCGCAGGCCTTTCGGTACATGGCTACGGAGGTTCTGAACAAGGGACAAAATTGTTGAGTTTAGAAGAATCCCTTTCCGGAAAGACAAAAAGAAATGGAGAAAGCGTACGTTTAATAAGTGAACCAGGAACAAAGTGGGAGTATTCGGGCGGTGGCTACACCCTTGCACAGTTAATGCTTGAAGAAAGAACGAAGGAAAAGTTTGCAGACTATATGAAAAAGAATGTTTTCAACCCCTTAGGTTTGAATCATACTTCCTATGAATGGACAGCAGAAATGATGAAAAACTCTGCAATAGCTTATGATACCTCCGGTAAACCCATAAAGAATAGAATATTTACAGAACAAGCTGCAGCAGGATTACAAACAACGGTTTTAGACCTGGCGCGTTTTGCAGAACTTTCATTAGGGTACAAACAAAACCGATTGCACAAAGTATTGCGACCAGCCACCGTACAATTAATGGAGGAGGCTATTGCCCCATTTTCTGATCAGGGAAAAAGTGGTCTTGGGTATCGGTTTATGAATTATGAGGGACTTGAAACATTAGGGCATACCGGAGAGAATGAAGGCTGGAGTGCGGCTATATTTATGTATCTGCCCACAAAAAGCAGTATTGTAATTCTCTGTAATGGTTCAAACGGAGATCGTGTTTGGTTTCCTATCTATCAGAGTTGGGCAAAAAGAATTAAGGCTGTTAGTGCTCAGTAAGTTCAATGGTTAAAAACTATTTGAGAAGAAACCATATTCCGGCACCAATTGCGGCATAGGCAGTAACCGTAATAATATCAGCGATAGGCTGTGAAAAGCGTTTTTCCGCAATTCTCTCAGCATCAATCTGGTTTTTATGGAATTTCAGGATTTTCTTTGGATTATGAACGGGGTGGGCTACCAGACTGTCACTTTCCCATCGGTCAACGATTACTTTATAGCTCCTGCGGTCAACGTTAATTTTAACATTTTTACCTGGGGAAAGTTTGTCCTGAACATTGATCGGAACAGGTATTTGCTGAGCGTTCATGTTTTGAGATTCAGCTGTTGACGTTTTGATTTGCGGCGAAGTATTGTTAGCCAAAGTAGCATTCTTTTTAGCTTCTTTTTTATTGTCGGTGGAGGTATCCGCTTGTTTTTTAACCTGGTAAGTGTAACAGCTGGTAAGAGAAAATAATATGATGATGAAATAAAGATTCTTTTGCATTGGTTAAATTTAAGAATTAAACGGAATATTTAGCATTTTCTTTTGAAAGATTGTGTTTTTTGAGGAAGTTTACTGCTTTGTTTATGTTTTTTAGAGTTGATAATTTTTCGATTGGGGTATTATAATTGTATTCCATCCACCAATAATTTACCGTTCTAAAAGCTTAATTAATTTTTTTTAAACCAGTAAGAATGATTAAGTTGTTAAGTTTAATTAAGAAAAAATCGAAGATTTTAATAAGAATAGGGATCTTAAGACGTAGCCTACCTTACTATTCTAAAATCCTTAAAAAATTTTAATGGTTTAAAATAACGTCGGTAATGAGTTACTTGTTCTGGTGTAGCTTGATTTTAACGCAAAGATTTCATAATGCAACTGCATTATTTTAAGGGACAAAGATGGAATCAACTTCATTGATTTTTTCTAAGCGAACACATAATGTATATCGCTTCATCCGTGGCTTTGTTGCTTCTTAGTTCATTTTCAGTAAAAATCGTTGTTTTAATATTGTTCCAGATCAGAAAAGCTCAGATCCTGAATTTTGGGCAAGGCTTCAATTTTGATCCCTTTTTTCCTTTTGTTTAAGATTTTGTCCGAACCTAATTCTTGCTCAAACTCTATTTTGGTTTTTGCTAATAAGTCAATTTCAGCTTCAGCAGTTGTATTTTTTCCGTCCCAAGATACCCGTGATATTTTAATCAATTCGAAATTATTTTGCTTATATCTGAATTCATAGCTGCTTTTCCGGTCATTAATATCCGTAAGCATTTTTAAATGACCATCTTCAATGATAAAATCCGGAATGGTATTCCCGTTGTATTCTCCTTTTTTATCGGCCGGATATTGGCTTTCAATGAGTTTTGTAGTAGAAACAACGAGTTGAAGTTTTTTGCTGTTGGGCTGGGAGAGGAATATTTGTAATCTCAATGGTCTGGTATCATCCTTTACATCCATTTCTACAATTACCTTATCATCATGTTGATCGTTATTCAGATCACCCACCTCATTTCGTACCTGCAATGAGTAATGATCCTTATCAGCCGCTTTTTGTGAATACAAATTAACTTTTGCAAGAAGAAGAAATAAAATAAGGCATCGCGAAGACTTTTTCATAATTCATTTTCTGACATGAATGTATCAAATTTTTCAATACAAAATAGAAACCTTAGTGAGATCTTAAAATAATAAGAAAGCCTTCCAAAAGAATTGAAAGGCTTTTTAAGCAAATATATTATTTAAAAATTTCTTTGTCATACAGAAGATTGTCATCCTCATCAAAGCTTATAATCAAAACTTTAAATTGTGTTGCCCTGTCATTATTAAAAAACTTAATTCTTGGTGGCACATAATCACTGTCAAACAAATTCGGGTTCCAGTAAAGAGTTTCTCTGGTATCGTTTTCTATTTTTGACTTATCGTCTAGTACTCCAATAGGGAAGTCTGATGGCTTATCATAACCTTTTATGATAGATAAGTTATTTTTTTTCGTGTCTTTTTCATTAGTTTTAGGTCTCATGTTTCCTTTCATCGTATAGATCAATACAGCATTGCCAATTAACCCGGCTCCTTTTATAATTTTCACCATTGCAATATTGCTGACAGGAACAGAGCTGATCATAGAGACATCAGTTTGTATTTCATCTAAATATAATAGTGCCGGGCTGCCACGCATATAAGGAACATTCTGCCCTGAGCTGTTTCTTTGAAACGATAATCCGGCAGCCCGCCCCTGCAACCAGTCTAATATATTGATTGATGCTGCAGCATGCTGATCTTCATTTACAAAATCAAATATGGTAGAATTCATAGAATTAAACATTCCGGTGGACAGCTGGTTGTTTAATTCTTCTTTTGGGTCTTGTTTCTTTCCGGTTATTTTTACTTCTTCGATTTGGACCTCTGCATTTTCACTTTTTTTGATGTTTTTCTGATTATTGAGCGCTCTGGAAATAGCAAGTGGAGTTTTCTTATTCTCAGTACCTTTTACCAATTTGTATTTTGTATTCGGAACATTGCCTTTAAATGGTGTTGGCTTAATAAGAGGTTCTGCCGTGAAGAATAAATCATTAGTGTCAGATCCTTTATCTTTGTCCGAATTTACAAATATTGAAATACTTAAAGGTTCATTAAAATTGATATTATTTAAATAAAAATAACCACTTTCATCAGTTTTAAATAAATTAACCGCAGGTGCTTCTTCACCTAACTTTAACGCTACCGTTACATTGGTATCTTTCAGCAGTGCATTGTTTTTAACAGGCTTTATTTTATAAGAAAGAAATTGTTGAGATGGGGTGGTAATGGCAGGAACAGATCCGTTTAATACAGCATTCCAGTCAAATCGTTTCCAGTTTTCAGAAATAAGCAGAGCATCCAAAGCCTCAGTATTTGCGTTGGTAGAGAAATATTGTGCCGGAGCATCTATTTTGCCCGTAAAATCTCCTGTCAGCCAAAGAGCACTCAGTATATTTTCCTCTTCCGGATTGCTGCTTCCGTTATCCTCACTTACCAAAACGGTATAGTTTTTAAAAAAGGTCTCCGGAGAAAGATCGATACTGCTGAAAGATCCGGGCGTTTGTTTTATATTTCGGGCAACAATTTGAGCTTTGTTAATCTTTAAATTATTAGGTCTTATAAAGCAAAGTCTGCGGGCAACCAGATTGTCCTGTTCATCAAACACTGCTAATTGTAAAATACCGTTCGCTCCATCACTGATTTTTGAAGGAATAAGACTTGAAACATCATTCGTTAACTGATTGATATTGGCTTTATACGCAAGATAGTTGTTGACGGTTCCTACAATTTTATAATGTTGGAGTTGGTGTTGTAAGTTAACTCCTTTTAAACTGTATTTAATTCCTTCTTTGGAACTGCTGACTTCTAAACTAAGCCCGCTGCTTGCCACTTCCGGTAAATCGATCGTCTGTTTTTTTCCGGTATTATCCTGAATAATGACCTGGTATTTTTTTCCTAAAGTTGGCGTTATTTTAAAAGCTGCCACATTTCTATCAAAAGATGTAAATGTTGTAATAGAAACATTTGGAGTCTGGCTATCGATTACTTTTCCGGTCCAGCTTTCCGGTAGAGTAGTATTGCCTGATAATCTTACTGCAAATTTCGTAGGCATCCCGTTAATGAAAGTGCCGCCTTCAGGAAAAGCTTTAGCAGACCAATCGGTACTTTTGGAAATCTCTAATGTTTCAGCTGAGTTGGGATTGTAAATCGGAAGCGTTTTGACAATCTGAAAATCTTCAATGAAATTGGTCATATATGGCGTATAAGCTCTTATAAAATACACCTGCTCCGGAAGGTTTTCTTTAAGCTTAAAATCCCCGCTTCCTTCCCCGTTTGTAAGAAGGATGGTCTTCCAGTCTATCAGTTTTTTATCAGAATCATACAATTCAACAAACAGAGTGGTAGACAATGCAGAGCGATTATATCCATTAAAGACAAAGCTTTTAAACCAAATCTGGTCACCCGCTGCATACTGTGATTTGTCGGTCAGCAGGTATACTTTTTCCTGGTCGTAATTTTTTTCAAGATTGGTAATGGCCTTTTCCAGTTTAGTTTGTGCTAAAACAGGCTGTGCAATTGAAATAAGTAATAAAAAGAATATGTTTCTCATAGAAATCTTAACACATTTTAATCCAATGCTAAATTACTCATTTAAAGGTTTCGAAAAGATACTTACTCCTTATTTTAAAAATTAATGTTTATTCAATTTCAAAAGCATTTCTTTTGCATTTTGATTGGCTGGTTCTAACTGCAATACTTTTTGATAATCTTTTTTCGATAGCTGATATTCCTTCTTATTAAAATAGGCTTCACCACGACTGTCATATACATTTGCAGAATTGGGGAATTCATTGACATTCAGATTGAAAATTTTAATGGCGGCATCTACATTGCCATCACGCAGAAACTCATAACCAAGTTCATTCAGTTCATTTTCTGAGAAATTATAATCATTGCCGTTGTTCTTTTTAAGTTTTTTATAAAGCTCAATTCCTTTGTCAATGTTTTTTTCGCATTCCTTTCTTATGGTTAAAGCAATTGATTCTTTTTGAGACTCAAGAGGATAATTTTTCCATTGATTCAAGCTTGCAATGCTATTTACAATCTCTCCCAAAAGCTGGCTGTTTCTTCCATTCGTCATTATGACAACACCGTTTCCATCTTCAACACTTCCTATATAATGACAAACGAAGCCTTCATTTCCGCCACTGTGTCTGAAATATTTAGATCCTTTAAAATCAGTCATGAAAACTCCATAATTATTTTCAATTCTTTGTGCAGATAGTTCTTTAGATAAAATTTTATTTGATTTTCCAGCTAAAGATAATTGGGTCTCAATGATATAATTTGCTAAATCTGATGGCGTAGTCCATAAACCGGCTGCTGCTTTTTCGGGATAAATGTGATATTTTCCTTTCACTTCTTTGCCATTCGCATTATATCCTGTCGCAAGAAGATTCATTTTATCGGGTGATGGAGGCTGATTAAACGAACTTTCATTCATCCCTAAAGGTGAAAGAACATTTTTCAACATATAATCCTCATATTTTTCTCCGGTGGTATTTTCAAGAATAAGTTGGGTAATAGTGGTTCCACCGCCAGAATACTGAAATTTGAGACCCGGCTCAAAAACGGAACGTACGGCGGGTGAGTTGGAAGGCTTCAGTCCATCAAGTGTTTGTATTGTAGTTGGTAGATCTTTGCCCTTTTCATACCCACCAAAACCGCCAACTGACAATCCTGCAGTATGGCTCAACAGATTAGCGATTGTGATTTTCTTTCCCTTTGACAGTTCATCATATGGGAATTTCCAGGTGGTTAAATAAGTGTTGATGTCCTTATCTAAAGCTAATTTACCTTCCTGAACCAGCTTTAAAATCCCAAGACTATTGAGCGATTTACTGATTGATGCTGCCTGAAAAAGCGTCTGAATAGTCGTTGGTCTGTTTTCAGAAATATCAGCAAAACCATACGCTTTTACCCATTCTACTTTGTAATCCTTAATGACTGCAATACTTACTGCATTGGCATTGTAAAAACTCATCCTTTCCTTTAAAGTCCATTTTTTGGTTTTTGACTTGTCCCAATAATTCAGGTTGCTCTCAAATAATTTTATTTTATCATTTAGACTTTGGCCAAAAGTATTCAGTGATAAAAAAAGGATGATAAATAAATGTATTTTTCTCATTTTGAAGAAGTGTTTTCCGGTTATTTTATTTTTCTCAGTTTATTATTAAACAATTCAAAATACGGATTTATTACTTCCTGAGGGTAAGTTTTTTAAACAAAAGAGAAAAAATAAAAAATAAACCATATCTTTAAATAAGAGGAAATTGTAGAAGCTCATAGGTTGATGAAAACTTATCCCAATGGCGGCAAGATAGTTGTAGCTAGTTAATAACCAACCCAAAATATAGACTATGAATATACAGTTAAAGCAGGAGCATCAGCTTAAAAATGACTATGCCGGTAGTTTCCTGCAGGATGTTTTGAAGGGCTTGTCTGCTCAGCCCAAAAAACTATCTTCAAAATACTTTTACGACAAAACAGGTGATCATCTTTTCCAGCAGATTATGGCAATGCCTGAATACTATCTCACTCATTGCGAACTCAATATATTTCAAAATAAAACAGAAGAACTTGCAAAAGCAATTTCCAATATCAATGAATCTTTTGACCTGATAGAACTAGGAGCCGGTGATGCCATGAAATCATCTTATCTCCTTAAAAATTTAGTGGAGAAAGGGACCGATTTTACCTATATGCCCATCGATATCTCAGGAAATATCCTTACTGTTTTGCAGAAAAACCTACAGGAAAAGTTACCTGAACTCAAAATTTTGCCTTTAGAAGGTGAATATTTTGATATGCTTGATAAAGCCACCGGTATTTCGAAAAGAAAAAAAGTAGTCCTTTTCTTAGGTGGAAATATTGGAAATATGGAAGTTGAGGAAGCCAGACATTTCTGTAGCGAGGTCAAAAGAAAACTGAATCCGGGAGATTTATTTCTGGTAGGCTTTGATTTGAAGAAAAATCCGAATACCATTCTTGCCGCATACAATGATCCGGCAGGAATTACCGCTTCGTTCAACCTTAATCTTCTCACAAGAATCAATCGGGAACTGAATGCTGACTTCAATGAGAAGCAGTTTCAACACTATCAGACCTATGATCCGGTTTCTGGAGCCTGCAGAAGCTTTCTGGTAAGCCTTTGTGATCAGGATGTTCATGTGGGAAATCAGTTGTTTCATTTCAAAGAAAACGAACTGATCGATATGGAAATTTCTCAGAAATTTTCGGAACAGGATATCAAAAAACTAGCCGGAGATTCAGGTTTTCATATTCTTAGTGAAATTAAAGATGCTAAAAACTGGTTTGTAGATTCTATCTGGATGATATAATTTAAGGTGCTTATATATAATTTTAGACTATTGTCATTCTGACGGAGGAAGAATCTCATTGGTAGTTTAGATTCTTCATTTTACTTCTGAACTACGTTCGCAAACCTTCAGTTTGTATTCAGAATGACAAGTTGAAATAACTAAATAACAACTTAATGTAAAGTTGTAGATAGTAATCTAATTTAAAAATGATTTTTTTATGAAAAAAGATGCATTACTTGTAGAAACAACTCTTCATAAAAACTGGAAACAAAAATACTCGGAAATCCGCAATCATTCCGTTGAAATCTGTCGCCCTTTGGAAATTGAAGATTATGTGGTTCAGCCGATCGTTGATGTGAGTCCGCCGAAATGGCATTTGGGGCACACCACCTGGTTTTTTGAAACATTTATCCTACAACCTAATTTTCCGGATTACGAAGTTTTTGATCCTCAGTATAATTTTGTGTTCAACAGTTATTACGAAACTATCGGAGCCCGTGTTATCCGTACCGACCGGGGAAATCTAAGCCGTCCTTCCGTTTCAGAGGTTTTTAAATACCGTGAGTATGTAGATCAAAAGATGGATGAATTTCTTCAGGGAGGATATCTTACAGAATCGCTGGAATCTCTGTTGGAACTGGGCTTGAACCACGAACAGCAGCACCAGGAATTATTACTGACAGATATTAAATATATTTTGGGACACAACCCGTTATTTCCTGCTTACAAAAAAGAAAAGATTTCAAAAAAAGAAAATGCAGAAAGTTCAGAAATGATACATTTTCCGGAAGGAATTTATGAAATTGGTTTTAATGGGGAAAGTTTCTGTTTTGATAATGAGCTTGGAAGACATAAAGTATATCTGAATGATTTTAAAATCTGCAGTCACCTTGTAACCAATAAAGAATATTTGGAATTTATTGAAGCGGGAGGCTATGAAGATTTCCGGCACTGGCACGCCGAAGGCTGGGATTGGGTAAAGCAAAATAATGCTAAATCTCCGTTATATTGGCATTTTATTGATGAACAATGGATGCATTATACTTTAAATGGTTTACAGGAAATTGCCTTAGATGAACCGGTCTGCCACATCAATTTTTTTGAAGCCTCAGCTTTTGCTTCATGGAAAGGGAAACGTCTTCCAACTGAAGCCGAATGGGAAGTGGCATCAGCACATTTCAATTGGGGAAAACGCTGGGAATGGACTAATTCTGCCTACCTTCCATATCCCGGTTTTACAAAAGAAGCGGGAGCTGTAGGAGAATATAACGGAAAATTTATGGTCAACCAAATGGTTTTGCGTGGTGCTTCTGTGGCAACTCCTCCCGGACACAGCAGAAATACCTACCGAAATTTTTTCCAGACCCATTTACAGTGGCAGTTTACCGGAATCAGACTTGCTCAATAATTTTTGCCTATGATTACAGTTGAATCGGTTTCAAAAAGTTTTAACGGAAAAAAGGCAGTCGATACAGTTTCTTTTCAGGCTAATGATCAGGAAATCCTCGTGCTTTTGGGCACAAGCGGTTGCGGAAAAACAACAACACTGAAAATGATTAACCGCCTGATCGAAGCAGATTCCGGTAATATTTTAATTAACGGCAAAAATATTCAATCACAAAAAGTGGAAGAGGTGCGGATGGGAATCGGTTTTGTCATGCAGCATTCCGGATTGTTTCCGCATTACACTATTCAACAGAATATTGCGGTGATTCCTGATTTGATGAAATGGGACAAAAAAAGGACAGCAGACAGAATTCGTGAATTATTACCTAAGCTTCATCTTTCAGAAGACGTACTTTCGAGGTTTCCCCACGAATTAAGCGGCGGCCAGCAGCAACGGGTGGGCATAGCAAGAGCTTTGATTTCTGATTCACCCATTTTATTGATGGACGAACCGTTTGGAGCGCTGGATAATATCACGAAAGCAAATATTCATGCCGAATTTAAATCATTGGAGGAGCTTAAAACCAAAACCATTGTTCTGGTTACTCACGATGTTCAGGAGGCATTTGACCTCGGTCATAAAATTTGTCTGATGGATAAAGGAAAGATTATTCAGACAGGAACTCCCAAAGAAATGTTGTACTGGCCGAAAAATAATTTTGTTAAAAATTTCTTTACCGAAAACCGGCTTTTGCTGGAATACAAAGTGGCTACACTGAAAGATCTGAATGCGCTGATTGATGAACATCATTTCTACGAAAAGCTTCAGTTTTCAGAGCATACCAGTGTGTGGGATGCTTTGCAGCAGCTAAGTGCAGATGTTTCACTTTCCGAAGATTACGAAAGTCTTGTTAAAGCTTTTAATGAATACCGAAAATTCCAGATTGTATGAGTGAGCAAAGTTTTTGGCAATTTATCATCGAACAGCACGAAAAATTACTCGGACAGGTTGTTCAGCATCTGGGACTTACTTTTTTGTCTTTGTTTCTGGCCATCATTGTAGGCTTACCGTTGGGAATTCTCATTGCCAGGAAAAGAAAATTATCAGGTTCTGTATTGGGAATGGCAGGAATTTTACAGACGATTCCCAGTATCGCATTACTTGGTTTTATGATTCCCGTTTTCGGAATCGGAGCCGCTCCGGCCATCGTAGCATTGCTGATCTATGCGCTTTTACCTATCATCAGAAATACCTACACCGGAATTACAGAAGTAGATCCAATGGTAATCGAAGCCGCACAAGCAATGGGAATGAACAGTAAACAATTGCTTTTTAAAGTTGAACTTCCTTTAGCAATGCCTGTCATTATTGCGGGAATCAGAACGGCAGCGGTGATCAATGTCGGGGTGGCGACATTAGCGTCATTTGTTGCAGCAGGCGGTTTGGGTGAATTTATTTTTGGCGGAATTTCCCTTAATAATACGAATATGATTCTGGCGGGAGCGATTCCGGCTGCGTTACTGGCTATTTTTTTAGACCAAATTATCGCAGTTATACAGAAGTCAGGCTATCAGTTTGTGAAGAAATTAAAATATATCGTTCCGGTTGTATTACTCATCACCGGAGTCATTTATCTTCTGGCTTCTGTTTCTGATCGTAAGCTTAAAGCAGGTTTTACACCCGAATTTATGGGACGGCAGGACGGTGACCTTGGACTTCGCTCAGTGTATGGGCTGGATGTACATCCTATGGTTGTCAGCGATGCTATTATGTACAAGGCAGCATACGAAAAAGACCTGGATCTGATCAGCGGATATTCTACAGACGGAAGAATCAAAGCTTTTGATCTGTATGTTTTGGAGGATGATAAAAAGATTTTCCCACCTTATTTTGCTGCTCCGATTATTAAGACCAAAACTTTGGAAAAGTTTCCCGGATTAGAAGAAACACTAAATCTTTTATCAGGAAAATTTAATGATTCCATAATGACGGATCTGAATTATAAAGCAGATTATCTCAAACAAACTCCTGAGAAAATTGCCAAAGATTTTTTAATACAAACGAATTTATATAAAAATCCACGCAAAGGAAATTCTCAAACCATAAAAATCGGGTCTAAAATTTTTGGTGAACAGTATATTCTTACTGAAATGTACAGGATGCTCATTGAAGGCTACACAGATTATAAAGTACAAACCAAGACCGGATTGGGTGGAACGAAAATCTGCTTTGATGCTTTAACGAATGATGCCATCGATTTTTATCCCGAATATACAGGAACAGGGCTCTTGGTTTTGTTGAAACCTTCTGCCAAAACAATAGAAGATGTTTCTAAAAGCCCGGAAAAAACTTTTGATTACGTGAATCAGGAGTTCCGGAAACAATATGGAATCGAATGGCTAAAACCTCTTGGATTTAATAATGCTTACGCTTTAATGATGCGCAGAAAACAAGCTCAGGAACTTAAAATTAAGAATATTTCAGACCTGAAAAATTATCTGGATTCAAAATAATGATCTACACATGAAATACAATTTCGACGAAATCATAGAAAGAAGAGGAACCGACTCTGTAAAATGGGATTGGGCAAAAGAAGATGTCTTACCGATGTGGGTAGCTGATATGGATTTTAAAACCGCTCCAGAAGTGATTCAGGCCATCTCCGAAAAAGTTTCGCATGGCGTTTTTGGGTATGGTACAATTCCTGAAAATTTCAATCAATCGGTGATGGATTGGTGGGAAACTCATCATAATTTTACCATAGAAAAAGAATGGCTTTTGCCTGCGACAGGAATTCTTCCGTCACTTTCAGCGATTGTTCGTACGTTTGTGAAACCTGATGAAAACATCATTTTGCAAACCCCTGTTTACAATCACTTTTTTACCATTTTAGAGAATTACGGCTGTCATATTGTTTGCAATGATTTAAAATATAAAGATGGAAATTATAGCATCGATTTTGAGGATCTGGAAAAGAAAGCTTCTGATGCGAAAACGAAACTTTTATTGTTGTGCAATCCACATAATCCGGTTGGGAAAGTCTGGACCAGAGCAGATTTAGAAAGAATTGCCGAGATCTGTTCCCGGAATAAAGTGATGGTAGTTTCTGACGAAATTCATTCCGATTTGATTTTTAATGATCGCCGGCATATTCCATTTGTTTCGGTAGCTCAACATTACGAACTTGAATCGGTGACTTGTGGGTCTCCATGTAAGACTTTTAATTTTTCAGGTTTGCCAATATCATATCTTATTTCCTGGGATAAAAATATTCTGGAACAGACACGTAAGACTTTAGAACTTCAGGAAAACAGTTATCCTAATCCCATTGCTATGGAAGCCTTGATTGCAGCCTACACAAAAGGACACGAATGGATGAATGAACTTAAAGAATATCTGTATCAGAATTTTATATTTCTGAAAAATTTTTGCAATGAACATTTGCCGGAAATTAAAGTAATCCCATTGGAAGCCACTTACCTGGTTTGGCTGGATTGCAGTGCATTAGGTAAAACTTCTGATGAATTATCGAAAATCCTTCTGACGGAGGGGAAAGTCTGGCTTAATTCGGGAATGATGTATGGTGAAAACGGGGAGGGTTTTCTCAGAATCAATATCGGATGCCCAAGGGAGCTTCTGACGGAAGGGCTGGAACGATTGAAAAAAGCTTTGAAGCAATAAAATGATAATGCTTCCCTTTTTATTTGTTGTTTCTGTATGAAGCAGCTTTTCAACTTAAAATATTCTTTTAATAACAGATTAAAAAGCATACAGGAAATATTCTGATTGTTTTTTTAATCTTAACAACCGCTGGAATTTCAAAGGCAATGCTAAGGAATTCTTCAAATGGAATGTGATTTCGTCAGCCGGATCAGCAACATCAGAGTTTCTGTTAGGATGATTTTAGAAAAAAACATAATTAATTAGCAAAGAATCTGACAAATACACATAGATTTGAGCAATAGACTCATCCATGAAAAATGTACATTTCGAAAATTGTTATAAGTGTCATTTTTAAACTCGAAAATATATGAAATCAAAAATTCTAACACTTTTATTATTATGCCTTTTTATGACAGGATATGGGCAGACTAAAAAAAAATCTAAAGACGGGGCTGATCCAAAATTTGATAGTTTAAAAATCTCTGCAGAAAAATTAATGAGATTGAAAAAGCTCAAAGGTCTTAGTGTGGCTGTTTTTGAAAATTACAAAGTAATCTGGACCAACCAATGGGGAGTGAAGGAGGCTGGTTCTCCGGAAAAAATTGATGTAAATACGGCATTTTCTACAGCCTCAATATCCAAACCGATTACTGCTATTGTATGTGCAATTTTGGAAGAAAAGGGGCTGATTAACTTAGATGAGCCTATTTCGAAATATATTAAAAGATGGGAGTTACCAAAAAGTGATTTTACAAAAGACACTGAAGTAACCTGGAAACATCTTTTATCTCACACTTCCGGAACGTCTCAGGGCGGATTTGAAGATTATTATCAGGGTGATTCCATACCGAATATTGTACAGAGTTTAAATGGTATATTATTACCAAGAACCAAAGAACCGATTAAATTTTTGTTTAAACCGGGTACCAACTGGGAATACAGTGGTGGCGGGTATGTTATTGTACAGCTTGCCCTTGAGGATCATTTACAAAAGCCGATGTCAGCCATTGTGAAAGAGTACCTGCTTGATCCCTTGCGGCTTAAGAATTCAACGATGATTCAACCTAATGAAAAGGGGTTTCTTACCAATATTGCCAAAGTGCACAATGATAACGGAGAGATTATAAGAACTGGAATACCAATCACACCACAGGTTGCTCCTTCAGGTCTATGGTCAACTCCTTCCGATTTGGCTGTTATCGCTATAGAAATGCAAAAAGCATTATTGGGAAAAGGGAATAAGGTTATTTCTTCTCATGTTGCCAGAAAAGTTACGGATATCGTAACGCTTATGGGTCCAAGAGGTTGGGGGTACGGCTGGCAGCGCGGTGTAGGCTGGGGAAATCAGGAATGGTTTTTTCATGATGGGTCAAATACAGGAGTGGGTGGTGATGTTCTGGCGAATATGAAGAACGGCAGTGGGATTGTCATTTTAGCGAATGGGGACAAGCCAAACAGGTTTCCATTGATGAGCCACGTTAAAAACAAAGTTTTCAACATACTTCATTGGAACATTCCAAAAGATACAAAGCGGGTAAAAAAAGTACCTGAAAATTTGGCTAAAGTAGTCATTGGGGTATATAACGAATTTCTTCTGGGGTATACCCGAATAGGGATGAATACAATATTTCAGGAAAATAATGAGCTGTATATCAATTCACCGGTTCTAAAGCAGGATATAGGAATTGGAAAAAACAAAATGTATTACCTTGGTAACAATACGTTTATGATTGATAACTATCCGAATCTTGTCCAATTTGATCTCAATAAAAACAATGAACTGGTAGGAATGACGATTTTTAAAGAAAAGGAAAACGTAAAAGAACTAATCATTCCTATTGAGAAACTTAAGACTGTAGACACGAAATTATATGATGCCTTTATTAATAATGATTCGGCAAAAGCCTTACTTCTATATCAGCAACTAAAAATGGAGTACCCAACCATTAACTTTGAAAATGCACTGAATAGTTTAGGATATCAATTGTATGCCGAGAACCGAAGCACAGATGCTTTTCATGTTTTTGATTTCAATGTAAAGGAGTTTCCAAAGTCGTCTAACGTATATGACAGCAGGGCTGAGTATTATTTTAATAATAAACAATATGTACTTGCAAAGAAAGATTATGAAAAATGTTTAGAATTAAATCCTGAAAGTGGAAATGCCAAAGAAATGCTTCTCAGAATCAATAATCTTCTACAACAGTAGGCGTAGTAGTTATCTGAAAAAAGAGATTCTTCACAAATAGATTTACAATTTGATAATGGTATGATGCGTTGGTAAGGTGTTTCAAATATGCGGTGTAGTGTGCTTATAATAGCATTTAGTCTGGAATGCTTTCTACCATTGATATATTTAAAATAGGATAATGTAAAATTTTATTCAAAAATCATCATTATGTCAAATAATTTATTAATTTTGTCAAAAACTATAACCTGAAATGAGAAAAAAAAAGATTTCCTATATATCTTTTTTAATTATCCTAATGGCTGCTATTTCATTCACTATGACAAGCTGTTCCGGAAGGGATGAAGATGTTAACACAAAAGCTGATGATCCTGTCTATAAAGTTGAAATTAAATACACAGGTGATCTCCAAAACTGGGAAGAGAAATTATCAGTCTCCACATCATTTAAAGACAACGTAACTCCAACGATAACCGGCGTAAGTATAGATTCATCTCAAAAGATATCTGATACCGGCTATATTTTTACATTACCCGTAAGTTCACCTTCTAATAAAACATTTAAAACCAGTTCAAATGTTATCGGAATTTCAATAAACGGTAATATTACAAAGAAGAATTCGAATGCCGGTCAACTGACTGCCACAGTAAAAGTTTACAAAAATAATGCTGTGAAATTCGAATCACCATTTGTTTTTGATTCTACAAATACATATCCATATTACAATATAAATGTTGATTAATATCTAGTAGTAACAAGGATATTTGGAATTTTAGAATTAAAACACACCTAACCCGCCATTTCTTAAAATTTTAATTGTTTTTTATAATCATATCCTATACATGGTGTAGGACACAAAATCTGTGTGACCATTTTTGGGCTGGTCTTCCAATATGTATGCGATTTATAAAATGCAACATTTATAAATTGAATCGTTGTTGCAAAAAATTTTAAAATTTAACCATGAATACAAAAAAACTAACAAGATTAATCGTTTTAATGATTATGATAGGGTCAACTTATATGATCGCGACATCGGGGCGTTCTAAAAACCCTTTACCTCCTAAACCAACAACTCCACAGCCGGCAATTCCCGATAAAACATTAGTTGTTTCCCTACAATCGGTGAGCGCTTTACCAAAGCCTTCTTTTAGAAATCTTCCTTGTCCGTCATATCCTTATATTGGATCGGGTAATGGTAATGGGCCTGCACAAACAATTTATGATCAGAACAAGTATTATTGTCTTATTACGGTGAGAAATGTCAATGATAATACCTGGGGAGTGAATGGAGTAAAAACCAAAGTATGGGATGTAGCTAATCCTTCTAAAACTACAATTGAAGTTCAGGTTCCCGGAGGACATAATTACAAAGTAACAATTGATTACTACGAAGTTAGAAACGGTTTTTGGACCGATAATGTTTATGCAAGAGGAAAATGGACAACAGAGCAAAATTTTAATGCAGGCTATGTTGGGCAATGGAATTTTAATCAATGGGCATTTATGTCAAGACAATAATAAATAAAATACTTATGAAAAAAATATTCGCATCACTCTTTTTTGCAGCATTATTAACAATGTCTTGCTCTAATGAAAGCACAAACATTACCAAAGCAGATGAAAAATTAGCTACTTACCAGGATGTAATATCAAAAATCTATAATTCAGAAGCTAAAAACCACATACTTATTGAAAACCTGGGAGGTCTTTATAGTAAAAACAGGATGTTTAGTATATCCTCACGCTCAAAGGGTGCAGAACCACTAGGTATTACTTTTGGGGGTAGAGAATATAGCTCACAGGTTAACTATTCAGAATTTGGGAACTCCTGGATCAGCAATGTTGATAATTCTAGTTTATTTGGAAAGAAAATTAGTATCAGTCAAAAAAACGGTAAATTAATTTTTGCACAAGAAACAAACTCCACTACTGCTAAAGGTGAGCAGGAAGGTGCATCAGGTATCCACGTTTATATACCTGAATTAGTGCAAGTTGGTGTTTCCGGTCTTGTGAACGGAAAACTGGTTCCCGGTACCGTTATTACATGGAATAAGGATCCTAAGAATGAAAACGGGATGATATTGGGCGTTGAATATAACCCTTATGAACAAGAAGATTTAGTGATAAGAGAATCAAAACCAAACAATGAAGTCGTTTATGATAAGGTGGAAGATAACGGAAGCTATACGGTAACAAAAGAAGATCTTGAGAAGTTTCCTAAGGGAGCCTTTCTATCTTTTTATATTGGCAGAATGGCATATACAATAGATTCATCAGGCTCTGTTGTGAATGAGACATCAGTGGGAGCATTAACTGCGGTACGCGCTGATTACCAAATCAATTACTAAGTTAAAAATTTATAATAAAAAGAAGGTTGTCATTCTAAATGGCAACCTTTAAATTATTGATTATGCTTAAATATTACTTATTTATTTTCCTTTTTATTCTACCTCTTCCCACCTCATTAGCACAGGCGCCCAGAACTTCAGACGGTAAAGAATTAATTTATAATGTGAGTATAGGCTCTATAATCGGAGTCGTTGGGGCAATTATTAACAAGAACAAAAATGAGAAATTAGGAAAGGTCGTACTAAAAGGCTTTTGCCAGGGTGCGCTAGGTGGCTATTTAACTTTTGAAAGTAAGAGGCTGGTAAGACTTTCAGAAGAAGAAAATGACTGGAAATTAATATGGGCTGCCAAATTGGTCAATGCAGCAGGAACTTCCATCAAAGAAAATGCAGCTTTAAACAATAATTTCTGGGAATACTGGCATCTTAATTTTGGATTTAGCAGAATTGAACTGATTGCCAAAGAAAAATTAGAAGTAAAATATAAACTAATGCCGGTAGCATTTATTTATACGCTCGGTGTCGCTTTACAATCTAAATCAAAATTTGAATTAAAAAGGACTCTGCAAAACGGACAAGTTATCTTCTCAAACAGCAGTGATCTTTTTGAGAAATACAACACGCTTGCAGCGACCTATCCGGGAGTGATTGTATATAAATCTTCGGAGCATGATAATGTACAGCTCATCCCGCATGAGGTGATTCATATATTTCAGGCAAATGATTTCTCAGTTACAGAAAGCTTTTTACGTAAACCACTGGCAAATATGAATGCAAAAAGTAAAACATTAAACAAAATAAACAGTTTCATTCATTATGATTTCAGATATGTACCATTTATTTTATTAAATAATTTGGAATTCAAAAATTCAACATACTATTACCAGAACTTTTTTGAACGGGAAGCTGGGTATTTCTCTGATACCTTTGATCAAAATCTGCTGAAATGATCCTTAGATACCTGAAATTACTGACTTTATTTGCTTGCATGGCATTTATATCCTGGAATTATATTGGAATAATTTTCATCGCTAACTTAGTTGTCCTATATACATTTTTAAACGATATCCAGCACAGGAGCTTCGGATATCGATTTGTATATATCTTCCCTGTGTTTCTGGCGTTAAACGTTTTTGCAACATTTTGGCTTTTCACAGTGGATGCTACTAATTCTATAATAACATATTTGGCGAACTCTACAGTAATGACACTTTTCTTTGTCCTTATTTCTTACTTGAAAACAAATAAAATAAGCAATAAAGTTACCTTGATAATTTTCTGGCCGATCAGTGAATGGATATTAACAAAATGGGATATTGCATGGCCTTGGTTGACTTTTGGAAATGTGTTGGCAAATCAATGGTTTTTAGTTCAGTGGTACTCTTTTACCGGGGTGTACAGCGGAACTGCCTGGTTACTGTGTATTGCGTTAATCATTTACATAGTAATCACCTCTGAAAATAGAAAGAAATATTATGCATTATTATTCCTGTTATTTTTGATTCCCATCCTTTCATTGTTTACCTATCTGAAACCAAATGATAAAATTTATAAAACAGAAAATATGGTGTGCTTTGTCCCTTCAAAGCAAGATATGAGTTTATCTAATTATGATAAAACTAAATTAATCTTACGATATCTTGAAGTAAAAAAGGCAGCTAAAGGACTCACGCTTATAACACCCGAGTTATTTTATTCTACAAGTTCCAAAGATCTCAAGTATAGCGAAGCTTCCTATCTTTTAAATAATTTCCTTACACTTAATAACTATAAAATTGTATTGGGTTCGGAAATTTTAAATGACAGCATTAACAAGTTTAACGGTATAACTTATGTTGACAAAGAGAAATCCTTATTTCGTACCAAAAAGAAATATGTACCGGTCACTGAATATACTTCACCATTTTTAACCCCTTTTTTTGGAAAATCCAATTATCTTAAAAATAATGTAGATGATGAATCACAAATAAGTAGAAGCCTACATTCATTTCCTTTTGTTTGTTATGAAATTTTATTTTCTGATTTTGTGGCAAAAAAATCTCTTAACTCTAACAAATTATTACTGTTAACAAGCGAAGAATTTATGAACAATTCTTTCTATGGAAGAAAGCAATATTTAGATATCGTGAGATTAAGAGCCATAGAAAACCATAGATATTTGTTAAAATGTTCATACGAAGGTAAATCCGTACTAATAGCACCAAATGGAGATATTGTAAAAATCCTGAGCGGAAATTATCAAAGTGTACATCTACCCCTACAAACAAAAAATACAATCTATCAATCGGTAATGTCGTTTTTATCATATTAACTCTGACGATAAAAATCACAACTAATAGTATGTAATTGATTGATTATTAGTTGTTAAAAACACACCAATTCAGAAAACTGGTGTGTTTTGTTCTTTGTGGACTCGGAAAGATATCTTCAAATACTTTTTATAAGATCACGTTTGTCTTGAAAATACCATTATTCTATCCATAGATGTCCTGTAGAATAGGTTCTGGCTTTACCTGCTACAATCACTCTCTCGTTTTTGTTTTCACAATAGAGCTGGCCGCCTCTTTCTGATAGCTGACGGGCAAAAAGCTGGTTTTTTCCTAATCTTGATGACCAGAAAGGAATGAGCGAGCAGTGCGCAGAGCCGGTTACAGGATCTTCGAGAATCGAGGACTGTGGCGTAAAATATCTTGAAACAAAATCGCTGTCAGTACCTTTTGCTGTCACTACAACACCTCCCGGATCCAGATTGATAAGATCAAAAACGGATCTTTCAATTTTGATATTTTTAATGTCTTCTTCAGATTCATATACCAGAACATAATCTCTTGATTTAAAGACTTCCTTAGGTTGTATATTGAGAGATTGAGCTATGGTATCCGGAAGAGTAGCTGCTTCAGGCATTCTTGACGGGAAATCCATCTCATAAACTCCGTCTTTTATATCCACTGTTAACTCACCGCTTTTGGTTTCGAAAATGATTCTGTCATTCTCATAGTGTAAGATGGAAACTAAGCAATGTGCTGTGGCAAGGGTAGCATGTCCACATAAATCCATCTCTATTTCAGGGGTAAACCATCTGAGGTGAATGGTATCGCCGTTATCAATAAAGAAAGCAGTTTCTGCTACAGCATTCTCACAGGCTATTTTTAAAAGGATCTCATCGGGTAACCAGTTTTTTAAAGGAACAACACATGCAGGATTTCCATGGAAAATCTCTTCTGTAAACGCATCTATCTGATATAATTCTAACTTCATGATTGAGAAAATTTAGGTATCTAACAAAGATAATTTATTTTGCGAACAGGCCTTTGGTTAATTGTATTCTTGTGAGAGATTTATAGGGGTAATCACAAAAATTGAGTTCAGATTCTATGATTCCCCTTTCTATTGGATTGAATCCGGCTGGGAAGATACTATACCACCCAATTTCTTCAGAAACTCAGAGGGACGGTACTGCATGACAGAGAAAAAACTATTGGTATATGCCTGAAGACTTTTATAGCCTACTCTAAAGGCTATTTCTGAAATAGTGAGTTCTTGCTCGTTCAGTAATTCAATGCTTTTTAGAATTCGAAGCAGTTGTTGATACTTACTTAAGGTGAGTCCGGTTTGTTTTTTGAAAATCCGCTCCACGGTACGAATTGATAGCGCTGCAATTTGACTTAAGTCTTCCATAGCTAAGTTTTCAGCATAATGCTCATGTAAATAAGCAGTGGCATTGCTGAGTCTCTTATCTGCCGGGGGGGTAATATACAATTGCTGGGAACGAACGACAAACTGTGGCAGTTCATTGAGTAAGGTTCCTAAAAATAATGTTTCGTTAGGATCTTCACGTAACTTTTTAGACCATTTTTCAGCATATTTGATCATTTCTTTTAGAACAGGAGGAACAAGAAAGACACTGATTTCATTATAAAATGGAGCTTCTTTTTCGAGATCAAAAAACATAATCATTAGTTTAATCTTCTTCGAGCCCCAATTGGTTTTGTGAATACAATTGGAAGGTATCCATGCAGCATGATTTTTAGGTAAAAGATAAATTTTCTCCTCAACAGTAAGATACTGAAAGCCGCTTTCCACATAGATCAGCTGACCTTTATTGTGGGAATGAAGTTCATCATTATGAACCCAGCTATCTTCAAAACATACTAAATAAGGTTTTTCGACCTTGTCTACATTAAAAGGATATTGCTCATTGTTCATGTCGTTCTACATTAACATTATGGTAAATATAAATAAAATTACCTAATTACTTTTGTATTTAAATTTATTCCAATGAAGTACACAGCAGGAAAAGGAGTTTCATTTTTTTTATTGTTGATGAATGTTTTAGTTGTTATTTTGATATCCGGCAGCCTTCGGTCTCCTATAACGGCCATTGGTCCGGTATTAGATGAAGTAAGAAATTCTTTGCATCTAAATCGTTTCCAGAGTAGTCTGCTCACTTCCATACCCTTATTTATTTTTGCAGGTTGTTCGGTAGTGATTAGTCGTTTTTCCCGCCGGTTTAGCATCAATAGATTTTTATTATATGCATTAATTATTCTTAGTTTCGGATTGTTTGTGCGTGTGTCGGGTTCCATATCGGCATTGTTTTTGGGCTCTGTTTTTATAGGTCTTGGTATAGCTATTGGTAACGTAATCATTCCGGGATATATCAAAAATAATTTTCCTAAACAGATTGGGTTGATGACTGGCGTATTTGCTGTGTCTATGAACCTTGCTGCTGCTTTGGCATCTGGCTATAGCGTTAGAATAGGACAATGGACAGGATATGGTTGGCGTGGTTCTTTGGGAATCTGGTTGGTGATAGCATTACTGGCATTGTTGGTGGTTGTGCTAGAACTTATTTTTAATAAAAATACATTGCAACAACAGAAAACTGATAGAAGTACATCAGATTTTAATATGTTTAAATCTGCTCAGGCATGGAATATTAGTCTATTTATGGGATTGCAGTCTCTGGTTTATTACTGTATTGTTTCCTGGCTGCCGGCTGTTTTAGGTGATTATGGTATGACTGGAAATGCACCGGGGTGGGTGCTGTTTACTATTCAGATTGCATCGATTCCTATTACATTTTTTGGACCAATTATCGCCAATAAGATGATAGATCAGAAAGGCATGGTTATTTTTGTTTGTGTGTCGATGTTGATAAGCATTTTGATGTTCATCTGGCTAAAATCTGACTCAGTATATTTTACCGCAATATTATTGGGGATTTCAAATGGGTTATCTTTTAGTCTTTCTATTTTATTCTTTTCATTGCGTACAAAATCTAGTGCCAATGCTATTAAAATATCGGGAATGGCGCAATCAGTAGGCTATTTAATTGCTGCTCTGGGACCTCCTGTTTTTGGTAAATTACATGACTTAGATTCAAGTTGGCAAAGCTCTTTTTATTTCCTTGTAGCAGCTATACTTCTGATGTTTCTTTTTGGTTTCAGGGCAGCGAGCAGAAGATATGTTGAAGATTAATTGTATAAACGAATATATTTCAGCTTACAAAAAAATCCCAACTCTCGTCAGGATTTTATTCGTTTTTCAGGTTTGTATTTTAATCGACCACAAACAAAAGCCTTATAACGCTTTAGTTGCTAAGTATATTTGATATTAAAATCGATAGCCGATACTCAATCCATACTTGGCAACCACACTATGATCAGTTTTGTCTGCATTGAACAAAAGTTTTCCGTAGCCTACGTTGGCTTCAAAAACCAATCCTTTTTTTGTGACCAGTTTATAGCCTAGTCCAGCCCCAAGTGCAACATCATAAACATCTTTATTTTTAGTGAATGTCAGGTTATCTGCTGCGTATACTTTTTTTCCATCAATGGAAGTGAACGCTCCAAATCCTTCGACAAAAAAACCGGAAGCATATTTTTTTCCAAAATAGTATCTGTAATAGGGAGAGATGTAGTAATTCATATCCTCATCTTTTTTATGATCATAAACAACAAATCCAGAGATTCCCAGTGATGAGTGTTTGTTGAGATGCCGTTCAAAGCCCGCTTCAACAGCACCGGATAATGGAGAGATTAAATTTAATTTAATTTCATTGTTTTTTTGATAAGGATCTGTACCGGTTTCACTTTGAGCATTGACAGAATAAAAAGCAAACAAAATGATGAGTAGTGAAAAGTTTTTTTTCATAAAAAAAGTTATTTGAATTATTTCAGGGCAAAATTCAAATAATAAAAATTAGAGTAGGTTTCAAAAGCTTAAAAATGGATAAAATGGTACTTATTTGCGGGTATTTTAATTCTATTATATTTTGTACAATTTGTAGATGGGCATACGAAATAGCGGGATCATTATTTAGAAAATGCCAGATAGAATCTTTATTTTTCGCAAGCTTAAATAAAAGTTAGGACGGGTTCCAAAATCTTAAAAATGGATAAAATGGCACTTACTTGATGGTGTTTTTATATTCATTGGGTGTCTGACCGGTAACTTTTTTAAAGGCCTTATAAAAAGTCGTTTTTGAGGTAAATCCGGATTCTAATCCCATCGTCAACAAATTATAGTTGTCATATTCCGGATCTGATATCATTTCCTTGACAGCTTCCACCCGATATTGATTAATATAATGGGCAAAATTGTCTCCTGTTATTATGTTTACAATTTGTGAAAGATATCCCGCGCTTATGCCTAGTTTTTCAGCAACTTTTTCTCTGTTTAATGTGCTGTCGGTATAAATGTGCTGATCTTTGCAAAGAAGTTCCAGTTTTTGAAAGTAAAGATTATCAGCCGTAATAGATTCCTTATACTCTTGGGGTGTACTATCTTGTACAATTTGCAAACTGGGATATGAAATAACTGAATCATTATTTAGAAAATTGTAGACGGCATCTTTGTTTTTGGCCAGTTTATATTTGTAAATGCCTTTATACGCTGTCCAATGAATGATGAATGTTGCAAATAAAGCCAAGGCACTCATCGTAGACGAAATATCATAGTTGAAAAATAAGCCGGCTAGAGCGGTAATGAGCCAAACAAATAGCAATAAAGAAACAATCGTTAATAAGGTAAGTATCCATTTTTTTTCCTGTGAATCTTTCAAATGTCTTATCATAAAATAAGAGTAAATTGGCAGGAACGGAATGAATGTAACGGCTAAAAAAAGTTGGACCAGCCCAAGTATCTGGATGATCATGATGCCTGATTCAGAAAAACTATAAATCCCTGCAACATGATCGAGGTCGTTGATAATATTAAGGACAGCGGAATAGGCAAATGGAATGAAAAACAGATAATTTTTTGGTTTACCTTTTCCAGCGTGATCAGTCCTGTTTTTAATAAACAGGAATAGGAAAGCAGGTATTAGAAATACCCACTCGATGTTGTCTGCAATATGCAGCAACGGATAGCGAACAAATGCTCCTTCAATATCAAAAACATGATTCAGTAATTTAATTGAAATTGTAAATAGCAAGCAGGCTAAATATTTATTTGAATTGCTATTGAACAAAGAAGATTTTAAAATAACTAAACCTAAGATTATTCCCTGGAAAATCGCAATACTTAAAAGTGCTGTATAAATCAATTTTTTTTAATATAAAAGTTGCTTTAAAGATAACCCTTTCATACGAATTGATAAAACGAATTGATATTAACACCGATGAATTTTTAGGTTTTGAAAAAGGAGTTTAACTCAAATTATTTCATTTGTTTGATTCCTGCCAGGTTATACTTTTCAGAGTTGTGATAAGCCAGACAAGTTTTAAAAAAATACCGATTAAGACAGTAATCATTTATAACAAAACCAACTGTATTTTTCTGAATATGTACTGAAAATAGAGATAAAATTAAGTATTATTGTATTAAAATAATCTGTTTGATGGAACACTGGGAAATCATATTGTTTTTTTTAATCATTGCTTTCATTTATTCATCGGTAGGGTTTGGCGGCGGGTCAAGTTACCTTGCTGTTTTGGCAATGTATAGTTTTCCCTATCAGGAAATACGGTTAACGGCATTGATCTGTAATGTTATTGTGGTTGTAGGCGGGGTTTATATTTATGTCAAAAACAAACAAACCGACTGGAGCAAAATATTACCCATCACTCTCGTCAGTGTTCCGATGGCTTATCTGGGGGCTGTTTTAAAAATAAGTCAGGAAACTTTTTTTCTGATTCTAGGCATTACATTAATCATAGCGTCCTTATTATTATGGATAAAAACAGACGCGAAAAATAATGAAGAGACTTCTGTATATAACGAAGGCTCTTTAATCAAAAACGGCTTTTTAGGAGGAGGAATTGGTTTTTTATCAGGATTAGTAGGGATCGGCGGCGGAATTTTTCTTTCGCCTCTGTTAAATCTCATGAAATGGAGTACCCCAAGAAAAATTGCAGCTACCTCAAGTGTTTTTATTTTGGTCAATTCAATATCAGGGATCTTCGGCCAGGTATCAAAGCTTTCCGCAGATATGGATTATGTGAGAATTGGAAGCCTGTGTTTTGCCGTGTTTATTGGCGGACAAATAGGTTCAAGAATGTCTCTGAATTGGAATCCATTGGTGATCAAAAGAGTAACTGCCATACTGGTTTTGATAGCAGGAATAAATGTTTTAATAAAATATTGGTAATAAGCTAAAATTAAAATGACAATTAAAATATTAGCATTCGGAATAACGAAAGATATTCTCGGAACAACAAAAAAAGAAGTTGAAATAAATGAAGGTACAAATGTGGGTGAATTAAAAGAACTGCTGGAAAAAGATTTTCCGGAACTGAAAAGACTGAAATCGTATTTCATTGCCATTGATGATGAATATGCGGAAGATCATCAGATCATCACAATCAATAACGAACTAGCAATAATTCCCCCTGTAAGTGGTGGATAAAGATATGGTTGATATAAAAATAACAGACGATATACTGAGCATCACAGATTGCTTTGCTCTTGCTTCCGATCCGGCATGCGGAGGAATTGCATCATTTGTAGGAACAGTTCGTAATCATACCAAAAACAAACCGGTCATTCGTTTGGAATATGAGTGCTATGAATCTATGGCCCGTAAAGAAATACAAAAAATAGCAGATAAAGCCATTTCTTTATTTTCGGTAAAAAATATTGTAGTCCATCACCGCACCGGAATTTTGTTTCCCGGAGATGCAGCCATTATAATAATAGTAAGTGACGGTCACAGAAATGCAGTTTTTGATGCATGCAGCCATATAATTGAGAATATTAAACAAACCGTTCCCATCTGGAAAAAAGAAATTTTTGAGAATGGAGAAGAATGGGTTTCTGCACATCCTTAATTGAAGGAATAAAATTTTGTACCTTTACGATACCAGTTACTAAATTATGAAAGCCCATCTGTTATCAAATAAGTCGGTAAAGCAGATAGAAATTGTCAAAGTTAAGGATAACAACAGTTTACCCTGTACAGATGATATTTCCGTCGAAGAGCCTTTGGAAATCAGGATTTCCTATGAGGTAGCGGGTAAAAAAGAGCATAAAAATATATCTGTAACAATGCGGACTCCGGGAAATGATAGGGAGCTGGCCGTTGGTTTTTTGTTTACGGAAGGAATTATTTCCAGCCGTCAGCAGATTAAAAATGTTTACAGCCCGGAAGCAGAATGTTCAAGAAACAGTGACAACATTGTTATCGTAGAGCTTATAGAAGATTTTGTTCCCGAATTAATGAAAACCGAAAGGAACTTTTATACTACTTCCAGCTGTGGCGTATGCGGAAAAGGCTCTATAGAATCTATACGCACAGTAAGCCCTTTTCTCCATCAGGAAAAAGAAGATATTATTATTTCTCTTGAAACATTATATCAGTTATCCGAAAAATTAAAGTCTTTCCAGAATAATTTCAGCGCTACAGGAGGTATACATGCTTCCGGTATCTTTGATGTAAATGGTAATCTGCTTGCTTTGCGTGAAGATGTAGGAAGACATAACGCATTGGATAAACTTATAGGGCATACATTATTTACAGGTCTGCTTCCTCTTAACGATACTATTCTGGTTTTAAGCGGAAGAGCCAGTTTTGAGCTCATTCAGAAAGCGGCAATGGCCGGAATAACCATCGTTACAGCGATAGGAGCGCCATCCAGTCTGGCGGTAGATCTGGCAAAAGAGTTTGACATTACTCTGATAGGGTTCCTCCGGGATAACCGCTTTAATATCTACCATTCCGGCAGCTGTTTTAAAATTGAAAATTTGTTATGAAAATAAGAATTAAAGACAACTCAATAAGATTTCGTCTCACTCAATCCGAAGTGGCTGAATTGGGACAAAAAGGAATCATCTCAAGCTTTACAGAATTTGTAGACCGTCCATTTATTTATACTATTGAAAGCACAGATGGAGAAGAACTGTCCGCGGCTTTTATTGAAAACAGGATGGTTTTGAAAATGCCTGAAACCATGGTGTCTGAATGGATTTCCACAGACAGAGTTGGTTTTGACGGACAAGCCGGATTGGTAAAGATTTTAGTAGAAAAGGATTTTGTCTGCATCGATAATACGTTGGAAGACCAAAGTGACAACTATCCTAACCCGAATCTAAAATGCTAATTTTTAATTTTTTTTAAAATTTAGAAATTATGGAAAACAAAAATGTATTCAATAAAATAAAGGAAAGCGATAGCCAATTACCTTCAGCAGAGCCTCCTTATAAATTGCTGGATTTGAAACTCAAGCCTCCAAAAGTTTGGGCTGCGGGAATCCCGGCTGTTATCCATTCATTAGATCAATTGGTGCTCAATGCATCCGTTCTTCGTGGAGGCAGGGCACTTTTCAGCATGAATCAGTTTGATGGTTTCGATTGTCCGAGCTGCGCATGGCCGGATCCCGATGACGAGCGTTCCCGATTAGGAGAATATTGTGAAAACGGAGCAAAAGCTTTAGCTGAGGAAGCCACTTCAAAAAAGATCGGGGCAGAATTCTTTAAAGAAAATTCGGTATATGATTTAGCAAAACTGACAGATTTTGAAATTAGTCAGCTTGGAAGAATCGCCGAACCTATGTATTTGCCTAAAGAAGGTAAACATTATCAGCCTATCAGTTGGGATGATGCCTTTTCAAAAATTTCAGAAAAATTAAATGCTTTGGAATCTCCGGATGAAGCTATATTTTATACTTCAGGAAGAACCAGCAATGAAGCAACCTGGGTGTATCAGTTATTTGCCCGTGAATTCGGAACCAATAATTTTCCGGACTGCTCCAATATGTGCCACGAGACTTCCGGGTATGCACTTTCAAGAAGCATAGGGATCGGAAAAGGAACGGTAAAGCTGGAAGATTTCTACGATACGGACCTCATCATCATCATCGGCCAGAACCCGGGAACCAACTCACCGAGAATGCTTTCCGCACTGACTAAAGGAAAGAAAAACGGAGCGAAAATTATGGCCATCAATCCGCTTCCCGAAGCTGGATTGAAGGGTTTTAGAAATCCTCAGGAAGTTCGTGCTTTGCTGGATAAGCCTTATGAATTATCAGATCTGTATCTTCCCGTAAGGATTAATGGAGATATGGCACTTTTAAAGGCGCTTCAAATTTTGGTGCTGGAAGAAGAAGCCAAAAATCCGGGAAAAGTTCTTGACCAGGATTTTATCATTAATAAAACAGCAGGCTTTAGTGAATTGATTGAAGAATTAAAATTGTATGACCTTGATTTTTTATCGGCTGAATGTGGAATTTCGATTGAAAATCTAAGGGAAGCCGCACAAATGATTGCCTCAAAAAAACGCATTATTATTTGTTGGGGAATGGGAATCACGCAGCAGCACAATGGAGTGGAAATGATTTATAATATTGTGAATCTCTTATTGATGAAAGGCAGCCTGGGAATTCAGGGCGGGGGAGTTTGTCCTGTTCGTGGTCATAGTAATGTACAGGGAAACAGAACGTTACTGATCAATCATCATCCTACGACTGAACAATTGGATCGATTGGAAGAATATTATGGCTTTAAAGTTCCGAGAAAAGGCGGCTATGATGTTGTGAATGCATTAAAAGCAATGCACGAAGAAAAGGTGAAATTCATGTTCTGCATGGGTGGTAATTTTCTTTCTGCAGCCCCAGATACAACCTTTACGGCGGAAGCAATGCGAAAGCTGGAAATGTCTGTAATTGTTTCTATAAAATTAAACAGAAATCATCTTATCCATGGAAAAGAAGCTCTTATTTTGCCGGTAATTTCCAGAAGTGAAAAAGATATGATTAACGGAGAACTTCAGCATGTGAGTACGGAAAACTCGATGGGCGTTGTAGAGTGGTCAAGAGGTGTTCTTGATCCTATTTCAGATCATTTGATTAATGAAACTCATGTTGCCTGCAGAATGGCAAAAGCTGTTTTGGGTAAACGTTCCGTCGTGGATTGGGATAAGTTTATCAACAGTTATGATGCCGTTCGCAATGATATCGAACAATGTATTCCAGGATTTGAAAACTATAACAAGAGAGTAGTTCAGAAAGGTGGTTTCTATCTTCCGAACGAACCGAGGGATGGTATTTTCAATAGTGAATTTTATCCGGGAAAAGCAGCTTTCAATATAACGGCGGTACCGGACAATTCGCTTGCGGATGACGAATATCTGATGGGAACAACCAGAACGCACGATCAGTTCAATACGGTTGTGTATGGATTGAATGACCGTTATCGCGGGATTTTCAATGAAAGGAGGGTTGTCATGATGAATGAAAAAGATATTGAGAAAGCCGGGCTAAAAGAAGGAGACCACGTAGATCTTTTCAATTATGATGATGGTATCGAAAGAATTGCACCTCTTTTTATTGTCGTAAAATACCCCATTCCACAGAAGAGTACCATGACTTATTTTCCGGAGACCAATGTTTTGGTATCGATCAATAACGTGGTTAATGGAGCCAATATGCCGGCTTCCAAATATGTCCGTATAAAGATTCGTAAGCATAGTCCTGAAATTTTTAAAAAGATTGAAGACCATGTCATTGCAGCAACCGGAACCAATGCAGAATAATAGCCCGTATTATTACTTAAAACTTTCAAATAATAAATAATAAATCATGGGGAAATTGTTTTTTTTCATCCTGTTTTCTTTTTGCAGTTTAGCATCAGCTCAGACTGGTTTCAAACTAAAAATTTCCGGTGAAATTACTCAAACTTTGGAATTGAGCTTATCTGATCTTTCGAAAATGCCTCGGAAAAATGCCACAATGAAAGATAAAGAAGGAAAAGTCCATTCTTATACCGGAGTTTCTGTTCTGGATATTCTTGCTGCAGCAAAAGTGCCTTCAGGGAAGGAGTTACACGGAGAAAACATGTCAAAATATCTTCTTGTTAAATGTGCAGATGGATACCAGGTGTTGTTTTCCTTAGCAGAACTGGATCCTTCAATTGCCGATAAGACAGTGATTGTGGCGGATACTGTAGATGGAAAGCCATTACCAGATGGAAAAGGTCCGTTACGAATTATTGCTGAAGGAGAAAAAAAGCCCGCCCGAAGTAGCTATCAGGTTACCGAACTTATCATCGGAGCAGTTAAAAAATAATTATAAAAAACAATATTTTTAAAATTCAATAATGATTATACGAAAAAAGGAAAACTGGTTCAGAATGCTTTTTGTGTGGCACGGTTCCGTTTTACCTGCCTTACTTCCCCGTTTGGGACTACTTCTTATTATTTCTCTGCTAGTTACCTATTTTCGTGGGATAATTTTTTCGTTTAAGGTTCCTTTAAACCCGGCACCGCTTACATTATTCGGGTTTGTATTGGCCTTATTCCTGGGGTTTAAGAACAATGCAAGCTATGATCGGTTCTGGGAAGGGCGAAAACTGTGGGGTGCTTTGTTGAATACAGCACGCTCATTGACACGTCAGGCAATGACCCTTAAAAACATAAATAATAATGTTTCAGTTCACGATTTTGTTCAGCTGCTGAGCGCATTTATCTTTGCATTGAAGCATCAGTTGAGAGGAACAGAGGCCAATGAGGATTTAAAATCCAGACTTAATGAAGACCAGCTGAAAATAGTCTCAGCTTCAAAATATAAACCGGCAGTTATTATGCGACTACTTGGAGAATGGGTTCAGAAGGCAAAAGATGAAAGCTGTTTAGATTCTATCCAACAGGCACGCTTTGATGAGAATTTTGATAAGCTCTCTGATATTTTGGGAGGATGCGAAAGAATCGTTTCAACCCCGATTCCCTACAGTTACCGTGTTCTGCTACACCGGACGGTGTATATTTATTGTTTCCTGCTACCTTTCGGGCTTGTAGATTCGCTGGGATGGTTTACACCGCTTATTGTTGTGTTTGTTGCTTATACATTTGTTGCATTTGAAGCGATAGCTGATGAAATTGAAGAACCGTTTGGCACAGATGCAAATGATCTGGCTCTTAACAGTATGTGTACTATGATTAATGAAACCATTCATGAGATGGCCGGAGAACAGATTGCTGTTTCTCAAAAAATAACTCAGAATATTATTGATTGATTAAAAGATTTGGTTTGCAGGCTTATTGAGTTTTTTTGTGAATGCCATCTTTTAATGAAAATACTTCTTTTTCAGGGAAAATCTTTTTTATTTTTCTTACAGCTTCTGCACTGCGCTTGCCGGATTGGCAATAGAATAAAACAGGTCCGGAACAACCGGAAATATAATCTAAATGATCCTGCAATTCTTCTACAGGAATATTGGTTCCGCCAATATTGAAATGTTGATGTTCCTCCGGTCTGCGTACATCAATAATTTCAAAACTATGCTTCTCCTGCATGAGTTGTTCAAAAGTAACGATCTGGACAGTTTGAGGCAAATCTGTAATCTGGACAGACGTTTTTCTTAATTTAATAATTTGGGCGCTGCCGTTCAGAACGTTAATCATCCAGAGTTTTCCTGCCAATGAATCTTCAGGATTTGTAAAATATTTTATAGTTTCACCGGCCTGCATACAGCCAACAATTCCTGCCAGGGTAGGAAGTACTCCGCCTTCTCTGCAGTTGGGAACCTGCGACTCTTCTGCATTAGGAAAAACATCACGATAATTGGGAGAGTAAGTGCCGTCTTTTTGTAAGACATTCCAAATGCTTACCTGACCTTCATACTGGTAAATGGCACCATAAACCAAAGGTTTTCCAGATAATACACAAGCATCATTCAATAAACATTTTGTTTCAAAATTATCTGTTCCTTCAATAATCAAATCAAACTCCGAAATCAAATTCATCACATTAGAAGAAGTGACTTTAAGACGATAAGGAATTATGGACACAGAAGGATTTTGTTGTTGCAGCTTTTTTGCGGCGGCATCTACTTTACAGGTTCCGATATCATCGGGTGTGTATAGAATTTGTCGGTGTAAATTACTTTCGCAGACTGTATCATCATCTGCAAGACCAATTGTTCCAACACCTGAAGAAACAAGATATTGAGCCGAAGGACAGCCAAGTCCTCCCATGCCTACGATCAGAATTTTAGCATTTTTAAGTAATTCCTGGGACAAAATACCAAATCCGGGTAAAGCAATCTGGCAATGATAACGTTCAAGCGGGTCACTCATTTGTTTTTATCTTCAATTAAACCTATTTTCTTAAAATCTCCTTTGCCTTTGCCATATCTTCAGGGGTATTCACATTCATTAAAGCATCCGGGTTGGCAGGCTTCAGGATTAATGTATCGCTGTTGATCAGAACTTTTCTGGGGCACGTATTTCCCAATCCTAAAAAATTCAGGAGTAAAGGATAGCTTTTAGGCTCCCAAATGGTAATCAATGGTTCGGGTAAGCCGTCAAAAGGACTTTCGTAGGTTGTCGCTGCTTTTTCCGGGTTTCTGGATTGTATCAGAAATTCTAATGAATTTTTGTCCAGAAGGGGAAGGTCACAAGCTACTACCAGCCATGCTTTATCTCTTTGAGAACGTAATGCGGAAAGTATTCCGCCGAAAGGACCCATATTTAAAAAAGTGTCGGTAAGGAAATTGTAATTTGTATCAAAATTTTCCAGCTGGTCTTGTCTGCATGAAATAAAAACTTCATCACAAATTGCAGCTAAAAGATCAGCGGCATAATACTTTTGTTCTTTGCCATGCCAGTTGATTTTGTCTTTAGGATTTCCAATACGCTGGCTTTTTCCTCCGGCAAGTACCAGTCCGTTTAATGTGGGGAAATCATTCTCTTTTAAAATCATTTTTACCTCCTGATTTTTCTATTAGTTTTATTTCTTTAATCACAATATCATGGCTTAATGCTTTGCACATATCATAAATGGTAAGTGCGGCAACCGATGCGCCTGTCAATGCTTCCATCTCAATACCTGTTTTTGCTTCGATTTCAGCAGTACAATAGATTTCAATCTCATCCTGAGAATTGATTTCAATCTCTATTTCACAATTATCCATACCTATCGGATGGCAGAGTGGGATGAGGTCACCAGTTTTTTTCGCGGCCATTATTCCTGCAATGATTGCAGTCTGGAAAACAGAACCTTTTTTAGTTTTAAAGTCATCTTTTTGAAGCGCTTTCAGAATATTTCGGGGAAGTATCACAACCGCTTTAGCGACTGCTTTCCGGTGCGTTATTTTTTTACTGCCAACATTTACCATGCCCGGCTGCCCCTTTGTATTAAGATGTGAAAAGTTTGTCATGAGTAAGATTAAAAATTATATTTCCATATTTTATATACTTCGCCTTTCTTACATTCTGTTTTTTCCAGAGGAAGTTCTATGAATGCATGGGTATCGGCAAGATGGGAAAAATCCCCGGAACCGTTGGTGTCGACTGATTCTGCAATTAATTGTCCGGATTGATTAACACTCAGTTTTACCTGTGCAAAATACTGAAGCGGAAAAGGAAAATCTATATCGTTTTGTAAAACGGCATACTGTGTTGTTTCCGGAATTCTTAAAGATCTTTCCAACCAGGGAATAAAATACCTGTGTAAGCACATAAATACGGAAACCGGATTCCCCGGAAATGCAAAAACTAATTTTTCATTTGGACTTTTTCCAAACCAGAACGGTTTTCCCGGTCTTTGTTTTATTTTGTGAAAAAGCTTTTCTATCCCCAATTCTTCACAGGCTTTGGGGAGATAATCAAATTTTCCCATAGAAACTCCGCCGCTCATCAGCAAAATATCATATTTATCAATACATCGGGAAAGTTCTTTTTTTATGAATTCAAAATCATCATTCCAATGCAGCCAATCTGCATTCATTTTATATTTTTCCAAAACGGATTTTATGGTAATTCCGTTGGAACGTCTTATCTGAAATGGAGTAGGAGTGGTTTCAGCCGAAATCATTTCGTCTCCGGTGGAAATAATAACAACTCTGGGAAGTTTTTTTACAGATAATAATGTTTTCCCGACTGACGCAGCAATTCCGAGAATAGCGGGAGTAATTACCTGATGGGCCTGTACCAATATTTCTCCAGTTTTTTTATCTTTTCCCTTCCTATGGATATTCTGTCCTTGTTTAAGATCGATCGTAAGACTCGCGATATTGTTGTCAATCGAAATGTCTTCATACCGGATAACCGTATCTATCGAAGTATGTAGCGCTGCTCCGGTCATAATTTCAATGCATTCGTCCTCATTGTCTATGGAAAAAGGAACTTCTCCGGCTGCCTGCACAGCTTTAATTGTAAAAGAGCGAATTCCCTTTTCATACGAATTGAAATTTATCGCAATTCCATCTACTGTGGGTCTGTTAAAAGGAGGCAAATCGCAATCGGCCACAATATTTTCAGCTAAGACTCTGCCTAAGGCATTTTCATAGAAAATCTCTTCCGTTCCAAAGTCTTTAATTTGGGAAAGTATGATTTCTTCTGCCTGTTGTACGCTAATCATTTCCATAGTTATCCTCCTATTGTTGCCATTGACTGATGAATTTGCGATTCGGTCAAACTCAGTTTTTGAGCTTCCCATCCGTCTTTTGATTTATTATGTATGCTGTTGATAATAATATTTTTCAGCTCTTCATCTGTTTTTCCTGCACGGATTTCATCTTTTAGATTGACACCGCTACCTTCATATAAACACGTTCTTAGAATACCTGAAGGAGTGATTCTTACCCTGTTGCAATCTCCGCAAAATGACCGTGTGTAAGCTGCAATGATCCCTACATCACCTGTAAATCCGGGAATCTTATAATTATACGAGGTTGAACTTTTAGGATCATCTACTTTTTGGATTTCGGGAAAACACTCTTTTATATAGCTGTAAATTTGTGTGAAATTCCATTTCAAAGAAATGTCAGTATCGCCGCCATTAAAAGGCATTTCTTCAATAAAACGGACATCAACAGGAAGGTCTTTTGCAAGCATTACCAAAGGTATAATATCTTCCATGTTTTCCCCTTCCATCACTACCGTATTGATTTTTACTTTTATATCATTTTGTAATAAACTATATAAGGTCTTCATTACCTTATCAAAACTATTTCTTCTTGTAATTCGTAAAAAGCGTTCCTTATCGAGGGTGTCAAGACTAAGGTTGACGGATTTTATCCCGTATTTTTTTAGTTGCGGAATATATTGTTCAGTAAGAAGGCCGTTGGTTGTTATACTTAGGTCAGTAAGTCCATCTAGTTGAGATATATTCTGGATGAGTTCTATACTGTTTTTTCTGACAAAAGGCTCTCCTCCTGTTATCCTGATTTTATTTACTCCCATTTCCGTAAATACAGAGCAGATTCTGAGCATCTCTTCATCAGTCATTAAATCCTTTTGCTTAATCCAGGAAAGGCCCTTTTCCGGCATACAGTAAGTGCAGCGAAGGTTACACCGGTCCACGATAGCGAGCCGGAGATAATTGATATTCCTTCCAAATTTATCGGTCAACATTTTTAAATACAATAGGACGTATTACAAATATACTGATTGTTTTCCTACCAATAGGTTATTTGGCTGCCCATTGTGGAATCATGTTTATTACCAGTTTTTGGAGATCCACCAGATTGATTTTTATTACGTTACCTCTATCTGTCTGGTTTAACAACCGAAAATCAGTTTTCAAGCTTCAATATGACCTGTTCAACCTATTTGATCTTCTCACCATTTTTATTTTGAAATAATTTTACTCTAACAAAAGATCAACATTATGAATACGACATTGAATTTTAGTAAAAGGGTGCTCGTTACTTTATCGCTGATTATTTTTACAGGGATAGGATTATCATCTTTAAAAGCACAGACTTATACAACTGGTGAGAAAAGTTTAGAAAATGAAGCTATCAGATCAGCTTTTCAAAATACAAAAAAAATAAGGGCCGGACTGCTGGATGTGGGGTATGCAGAAGTAGGACCTAAAACAGGGAAACCAGTGATCCTTCTTCATGGATGGCCATACGATATCCATAGTTTTGAGGAATCCTCTGCTATCCTTGCCGAAAAGGGGTATCGGGTTTTGATACCTTATTTGAGAGGTTACGGAACAACCACCTTTGTGTCTCCCAATACAAAACGCAATGGCCAGCAAAGCGCTGTGGCACTGGATATCATTTCTTTTATGGATGCTCTAAAGATAGATAAAGCAATTATTGGTGGTTTTGACTGGGGGGCAAGAACGGCGGATATTATTGCAGCACTATGGCCAGAGCGTTGCACTGCTTTAGTGGCTGTTAGCGGTTATCTGATTGGAAGTCCAAAGGCAAATGAAAAACCTCTTCTACCAAACGCTGAATTTTTATGGTGGTATCAATATTACTTTTCGACTGAAAGAGGTTATAAAGGCTATAAAGCCAATACTGCAGCTTTCAATAAACTGATCTGGAAAACAGCCTCACCAAAATGGACTTTTGATGAACAAACCTACCAGCGCTCTGTAGGAACATTTGATAACCCTGACCATGTTGATATCGTCATCCATAATTACCGATGGCGTCTGGGATTGGCTAAAGGGGAAAAACAATACGATGTACTTGAATCCAAACTGGCGCAGTCTCCTGATATTACAGTCCCAACCGTTACGCTGGAAGGAGATGCAAACGGAGCTGCGTTCCCGGCTCCCGAGAGTTACGCCTCTAAATATACCGGAAAATATGTGCATCACACAATAACAGGAGGAATAGGGCATAATTTACCACAGGAAGCTCCAAAAGCATTTGCAGATGCCATCATTGAGGCAGATTCCATGTCTCAGATTAGAAAATAAACTTATCTGAAATTAAAGACCAACAGCAATAGCATCATTATTGGTTATTGTAGTTCTACGAAAAGAAGATTGAGACAAGAATAATTAGAAGAAGAAATCCTTATCTTTATACATGCCTAAAGTCAAAATGAGCAAATCTTTTCATAATTTGAAGTTTGAATTTTTAGATAACATAGAAATGTTTTCATCTGAAAATGAGATAGAATATTTTCCATTTCATTTTCATGATTATTTTTGTGTATCTCTTATTTATAAGGGGACAGAACATCTCCAAACACTAGGTGGAGATCATTATGCAATTTCAGGCACGATTAGTATTACTCAGGCAAATGAAGTGCACAAAAATAGTTCAATTGATACTTTACCGTATAGTTATAAAACTTTTTATATAAATCCAGATGTATTAAAATTTTATAATAATGGAAAAACAATTAATCAGCTTGAGCGTACCATAGATGATCCTGGTTTATTTCAAACATTTAGTAATCTGTCTATAAACGGAGAAAACAGTCTACAGGATATGGAAAGTGCCCTAAAAAAGCTTGTTTTTTTTGGAGAAAAAGATAGCGGAAAACAGCTGGAATCCTCATTTTCCCTCATTGATGAGATCGCAGATAGTATTCCATACATACCCATAAATCTGGAGAGTCTTTCTGAAAAATTTTTCAAGAGCAAATTTCATTTTGCCCGTGAATTTAAAAAAGCGAAAGGAATTTCTCCTCTGGCTTACATTATGCTTAAAAGACTAAAAAATGCAAAGAGGATGTTGCTTCAAGGAGAAGACATACTCACTGTTTGCTATTTAATGGGATTTTATGATGCTGCACATTTAAATTCTGCGTTCAAACGTTTCTTTGGAGTTACATTAAGAATGATAAAAAACAGCAATATTATACAAAATATTTAGGTAAAAGTGAGATATTTTTGTATATATATAACTATGTATGGAGCGAATTTTAATAACTTTATTTTTTTTAGTATTAACTACCACAAATGGAAAGGCTCAATATATCCAGAAGCTGTCCCCAAAAGTACAAGTTGGAGTTAATAAAAATATCGAAACCTATTTTTTTGCCGAAAAACTGGCGGTGGAACATATTGGTTACTATGTGTTTGATCATAATACAGTAGATTATTCCCACCAACCGATTGTCTATTTTGGTTTCCAACATTTTAAAAAATATAAAGAGAAACCTTCAATACTTCGCATTGCAGAACTATTAAGACAGATTAGAGATCTTTTGCATGATAACGGACCCATATTAGACCATCTGCTTAATCAAAAGGATTTTCCGGCGGAAGGTCAAATTTATGATGGTATACAAGTAAAAATTGATCCACAGATAAAAGAACATCCGGAAGTAGAGCCAATGATTAAAGAACTTACTGATAGTCTTAGGAGCTTTTATACCCATGCAGATATTGGAAGTTTTATAAAAAAAAATAATGCATTTTATAAGGGGGCACTAACAGAAACGGCAAAAGATATTACGCCTGACAGCTATCAATATATGGAAAAATGGTATGGACAGATATTTCCTGGCTATATGCTTTATATTTCACCTGCTATGCCCATTACACCTGGTAAAGACAATTATAGAGGCTTTGGGCCTAATATTTTGTCGGCTGACGGTAAAATTCCTTCTATGGTTGTAAGTTCCAGTAAAATGCTTCCTTTGCAACAAAATCTAGCGTCATACCGCCATTTCGGATTTGACAATCCAAAAGTAACTTCCTTTATTAGCGGCCATGAAATCGGACATACTTTCGTTAATCCATTATTAGATATTTTCAAAGATCAGATTCAGGCAGATTCTGCATTATATACACATGAGCTTGCTGCTTTAGTAGAAAAAAACAATATTAGAGGATGGTATGTATGTTTAATTGAACATCTGGTTAGACTCGGTGAAATCCGTGTTGCTTTAGCAATGAAAAATCCACAAGAAGCTGAACGTCTTAGACGTATACACATTGGAGAGTTTAAGTGTGTTTTAATACCAATGTTGGAAATTAAGATCGCTGAATATGAGCGTAACAGAATAAAGTATCCTACTTTTGAAAGCTACTTACCCAAACTGCTAAGTTATATATCTTCATTAACTCCCGAAGAAATTAATATTCAAGTTTCAAAGTACAAAAATTATAAAATGTGAGTGTATTGTGATTGTTTAATTTTAAGGCATTTTATTGTATCTTTAATGATAATTAGATAGTTAAATGGAAATAAAAAAAGATCAAAATTTAATCCACTTCTTATGAACTTGACAGGAAGCTATTCAAACTCTGCTTTTTAAGATCTTAAATATATTTTAGGTGTATGTGGTTGATAATTATGACTTTATAAATTTTGTTTTGGTTTGAATCCTGTTGAATGTTTTAGCTTGTATCTTTTTTTATTGGTTAATTGAACTAGATTTACATACATTTATAAGCTAAAAAGGATGACCATAAAAGTATATAAACCTGAGAACCCCATACTGAAAAAATATATTGAATGCTTTTATATCCTCGAACAGACTTCTGAAGAATCCTACACAACTTATTTCACCTTTCCAAGCATCTATACCATTGTCACCGCCAGTGAGAAAACAGAAACTCTGGCCACCAAAGATAGAATAATAACGAGATACTGCCAGTACAATCCAATTGAAACGAACTTGGTAAGCAATTTTAATGAGCCTGTATTGGTTAGCTATGAAGGCCTCATCAATGAAGTTACTACGTACTTCAAACCATTGGGGATCAATGCTTTTATACCCAATGATTTAAGAGATTATTCAGAAGGAAGCTTTCCTGATTTTAATCCATACGAGGATTATAAAGAAACTATGGCAGCTATTCTTTCGATAAAAGACCCGCATGAAAAAATAAGGGCAATAGAATTGTACTGGCTTTCAAAATTTCGACCGTTTGAAGATACCTTGTTGACACAGGTACTGGCTGAAATGTTCGATACCAATAACATCAATCAGTCTATGACGAAATTGTCATATACAACCGGCCGGTCGCGAACAACGATCAACAAGCATTTTGATCAACATATTTGTAAAACGCCCTCCCAGTTCAAGAAGATTATCAGATTCAGAGCCGCTATTCAAAGTCAGCTTGATGATAAAAATGGAGTTGGGCTATCCTATAGTGTGGATTATTTTGACCAGTCTCACATGATCAGGGATTTTAAAAAATTGACAGGTTTTACGCCAAAAGTTTTTTTTTCAAAAACAACAACACTTGAAAAAGATCTCATAAAATGGATGTTTATTTAGTGGGGTTTACAAAAATACAATGATGCCGGTTGATTAAGTGGTAACATTACAGCCTAATAATATCATTCAATAGTTTATGAAGCTCATCCTAATCATCCTGTTATTTCCATTTTTTATTTTTGGACAGAAAAATAGGTCAGCTACTCTTGCGGAATATATGCAAGCCCAGGTTGATATCAATAATTTTAGTGGAACTGTTCTTGTGTCGAAAGACGGCCATGTTTTACTGAAAAAAGCGTACGGTTTGGCAGATTATGAGTGGAATATTAAAAACACCATAGACACTAAATTTCAGTTGGCTTCAGTTACAAAACAATTTACTGCCACAGCGATACTTCTATTGATTGAAAAAGGGAAACTGTCTCTGGATGATAAACTGAGTAAATTTCTGCCGGATTATCCCAGGGCCGATAGTGTTACAATCCATATGCTATTATCACATACCTCCGGCTTGGCTATGGGTTTTAAAGAAATTGCCGTAAGCTCGATGGATAAGGATTCTGCCTATGCAAAAATAAAGAAAATGCCTTATGAATTCTCTCCCGGAACTAAAAGCGGATACAGTAATATCGGCTATTATTTATTAGCTAAAATTATTGAAAAAGTATCAGGTGAGAAGTACGCCGCTTTCTTAAAGAAGAATATATTTGAAAAAGCAGGAATGAAGAATACCGATGTCAGTAATAATGAATCTATAGTTGAAAAGAAAGCAAAAGCTTACTATCACACAGAAAACGGGCTGATTCACAATCCTTATATCAACTGGGAAATTAATGTAGGGCATGATGGGGTTTATTCTACCGTTGAAGATCTGGCCTTATGGGATAAAGCACTATATGGAACAGGTATTCTTTCCGCACAGATGAAAAAACTAATGTTTACGCCCTATGGCACTGAAAACTGGGGATATGGCTTTATCATCAATCCGTTTTACAATCACGGGCATCAGTTAATTGCCCATGATGGTGGCTTTTTTGGTACCATGACCTCCTTTAACCGATTTACGGATGACAAACTTTTTGTGACTGTACTTTCCAATAATGAATCATTTTCCTATATCATCAGTTATGGACTTTCCGCCATTGCGTTGGGAAAAGAGGTGGAGCTTCCTTACAAACACCATCGAATTGAAATAGACCCAAGTTTATATGATCAATACGTAGGTACATATGATAAAATTACCATATTGAAAACTGACGGTAAACTTTATTTTAACAGTACGGAAATGGAGCTCATCCCAGAGTCTAAGACCAAATTTTTTAGGGCTGATAATCATGACAGAACCATTGAATTTATTCCGGATAGTAAAGGACTTTACAATTCTATAATTCTGACAAAAGGTGGGGTAAAAGAAGTGATAAGAAGGAATAAATAGTTACAATAGTCTTGAGGTTGAATTGCCTACAATTAGATATGGTAATGATATACTTTTTTTGTTTCAACGTTAAATTTTGCAATAGTTTGAATGTCATGACAAAAATGATAATTTAGTCTTAGATAAATATCTTATAAGACTAATGCATTCAATCATTAAAAAATAACTAAACAAAATAATATGAAAAAAATAATACTGATTCGATTCTTCTTATTGGCAATATGCTTTGTATCAGGGTCTAAATACCATTCACAATCCAAAACTTATGAACCCGTTTCAAAGGAACTTTATAATACGATTATAAAGAAAGATAGTCTTCTTTTCAGTGCAGCCAATGCAGGAGATATTAGTACGCTTAAAACTTTTTTCACTAAAGATCTTGAATTCTTTCACGATGTCGGAGGTTTAGCAGGATACGATGAGACCATTGATAATTTTGCAAGAGTGGCCAAAAATTATGGATACACCAGAAGGATTCTTGTTCCTAATAGTGTTGAAGTATACCCAATAAAAGATTATGGAGCAATACAAACAGGTCTTCATCAATTTTGTCGTCTGGAAAATAAAGAATTAATTAATTGTGGAACTTTCAAATTTGTACATATTTGGAAACAAACTCCTGATGGCTGGAAAATTTCGAGAGTAGTCAGTTATGGACATTAGCTTCACTCCAACTTATTGAAGGAAGGTTAGGCTTTTTTGTGTAACAAACAAGCCAAACAGATTGTTTGGACTGGTGGTTTTTTCCAACCATTGTCTTCAACCTGTTTGGCTTTAAGGAAAATAGGTTTCTACTTCCTTGTTAAGCATTCTGTTGTTCTAACCATTTCAAAATCGACTGGGTCGTTTCTTCTGGCTTTTCTTGTTGAATCCAATGGCCGCAATCCAGACTCACAATATCCAGATTAGGAACAATATTTTTTAGGTTTTCAGATTGGGGAATCGTGTCCTGTTCACCATATATCATAAGAGTCGGCTGATGAATGATTGGGGGTACGTCCGCCATTAAGTGCCAGTTTCTATCAAGGTTTCTGTACCAGTCTATACTTCCTGTAAACCCTGATGATTCGAAAGCAGAAACAAATACAGACAGTTCGTTGTCTTCCATTAAAGGTTCTCCCAGTGGATTTTCTGCTCTTGCAAGATTGATCATTAGCATTCCGGGCTCTGGTGGTGTTGGAGGTACATTTTTGCGGAATATGTTACGGAGGAACTGAGAGGTGTTTTCAGTCATTATAGCATCTGCTACTCCCGGCTGTCGATTGAAGTGAACAAAATAGAAGTCTCCTCCAAATATAGCTTCCATCAACTCAATCCATGGTTGTTCTCCACGCTCTTGATAAGGCAAGGCCAGGTTTATTATTTTATTTACCCGCTCAGGATGTAATAGTGCCAGGTTCCAAACAACATTTGCACCCCAATCATGACCAACAAAAGTGGCATCTTCATATCCAAAGTGATCGAGTAGTGCGACCAGATCACCTGTCAGGTGTACAATATCATATTCAGTTACTTCGGTCGGTCGGGATGAGTTGCCATAACCTCTCTGGTTTGGAATGATCACATGATACCCAGCTGCAACCAATGCTGACACCTGATTACGCCAGGAAAAAGCATGTTCCGGAAAGCCGTGGCAGAGTACAATAGGTTTTCCAGCATTCTGTTTACCTGCTTCAAAGACTTCCAGCTCTACACCATTGACTGAAATAAGAGTGGGATTGGGAAAATGGGTTGAGCTAAACACTGAGCTAATTTCGTTTGTCATTTTTATTCTTTTAAAGATTAATTAATGATGCAAACTTACACCTGCAATGTGACAGCAGTGTGTCAGCAGTCAAAAATAAATTAGATCTATTACCTTCTGCTGCTGCAAAATCTCACCGACTTTGAGCTGGTAAATAAGATCATTTTCATTACATAAACTTCCTGATTTTACCAGCCTGCCGGCAACCGGGTTAGAAGTTGCTACTGGTCTCATATAGGCATTGAAATCATTTTCAAAAGGTATGTTACTTTTGCCGTAGATGCGAAATGTAAAAAGGTAGAGGGGGTTTAGTAAATTAATTGATTTTCAGTATAATAACGTATTTTTGTTTTCAATGAGTTCGGGACAACTGACCAACCTAATATAATTAATGAGATAAGATTGTGTATTATGTTCCGGTAATTCAAAATTATTTTACACTTTAACCAATTTTAAATTATTTGTATGAGAATTACGTTGAATTTGCCTATCGCCAGCTGTATAGCAGGTCTTGCCTTTTTCACTGGTTGTTCAAAACAGTTAGCTCCGGAAAGTACTGGTAAAAAACCAGGGATCAGTCAAAAAATTAAAGCAACAGGGTTTGAAGTTGATGACAATCCCGCATGGGTAGAAGATTTTAATCAAAAAGATGGTTTTGATACCACAATATGGTCAAAAATACCTGCAGGAAAATCTGACTGGGATAAACACATGAGTGACAACAATGCATGTTATGCCATGAGAGACGGTAAACTCGTATTACGAGGAATTGTAAATCCCAATACTTCGATTGACTCCAGGCCCTATTTAACAGGAGGTGTGCAATCAAAAGATAAGAAAGACTTTGGTTTGGGGCGTATTGAAATCAGGGCAAAATTTAGTTCAGCCAGAGGGGCGTGGCCGGCGCTTTGGATGCTTTCATCAACAGGAAACTATCCGGAAGGGGGTGAAATAGATATTATGGAGCATTTAAATTATGATAAACTTGTCTATCAAACGATTCATACCAAATATACACTGGCTAATGGTAATCCGAATGTTCCTCAGCGTTTTGCGCAGGTTCCGATTGCCGAAGGTTTTAATACGTACGCCATTGAAAAGCATCAGGATAGTATCGTGTTTTTTGTTAATAATAAAAGAAGTTTTGCTTATCCCCGTACCACCACAAATCAGTTCCCTTTTGCGGACGTGAATCATTATTTATTGCTGGACATGCAGCTTGGAGGTAGCTGGGTAGGGCATGTTGATCCGACAACATTGCCTGTAGAAATGGAAATCGACTGGGTGAAGTTTTATCCGCTGCGCAAAGTCTCCGGACTTTGAGCCGGTAAATAAGATCATTTCCTTTACGCTTGCTCCAAAATTATGAACGGCCAGACCACAAACGAATATAAAAATATCAGGAAATAAGTACCAATTTATGCACTTTTAAGCTTTTGAAACCTCTTCTCATTTTTGTTATATGAATTTTGCATGTAAATAATTCAAATTACATGTTATGAAAAAGTTCTTATTACTAGTTGTTGTTATTTTTATCACCTCATGCAGCAATGACGATTCAAACTCCTCAGCCGATAGAAAAGTACAGGCACAGCAAAAACTTGATAAAGCTTTGTCCAACTTCCCGGGCTTAAGCCTTAGTGTAAAGACAGCTTCAGGGAATTATACCCTGGTTGCAGGAGACGCGGTAATTAATGAAAAGCCGATGGCTGCTTCTGCCCTTCATTATATGCAGAGTATTTCAAAAACCTTTACCGCAGTGGCTGTCCTAAAACTGAAAGAAGAGGGCAAAATTAATCTCGATGCCAGGGTAAACACCTATCTTCCTGATATTTGTAATCATCTGCCAAACGGAAATATCATTACGGTAAGGCAACTGCTTACGATGGCATCAGGCCTTCCTGATTATTTAGATAACGAACAGTTTTTAAACGATGCTGTTACAGGGCCACTGCCTATGACGAGCGAACAGGTATTGAGCTATATATACAATCAACCCGCAAAATTTGCACCCGGTACTTCATTTGGCTATTGCAATATAAATTATCACTTGCTGGCTCTTATTATAGATAGGGTTACTCCAAACGGGCATCGAAAGTATATTACGGACAAAATAATTAACACCATTGGACTTTCCAACACCTATTATATAGCGGGCTCGGCAAGCACTACGGCTCCTCAGGGGACGACGGCCAGCTATCTGGAAATAGATGGCGCTTTTACTGATATGAGCCACTTGCAGTTGGGTACAGTCCTTACGTTCATTGGTGATGATGGTATTGTGGCTTCTGTTCAGGATATCGCGGGATTTTACTACAAGCTGCTCCATGACAAAACGGTATTGTCACCCGCATCACTGGAAGAAATGAAGGTTGCGGTGAGTGATCAGGGTACTCCGGTATATGGTTTAGGGCTGTATTTTTATAAAACCAATAGTGGCCTGCAAGCCATCGGCCACGAGGGTAGTGGGATCGGAGCCGGTGCCTATGCTTTTTATTTTCCTTCCAAAAATACCAGCGTCGTCCTGTGTACAAACGCGGGAACGCTTACCGATGCTATAAAAGAGAAACAGTTACGGACATTGTATGATGAAATTACAGGGATATTGCTTGAGTAAAAACTAATTTAAACCGCTGCATCTCGTTCCTTATTTACGAAGATATCTGATAATAACGAGCCATTAGCAAGCAGTAATGGAAAGAGGAGTGAAGAAATTGCCATTGGTCTCTTCATCAACATCGATACTATCCAGAGTCTGCTGTGCAACGTCTTCTGATTTTGAGCTGGTAAATAAGATTATTTCCTTTATACTTGCTCCGAAGCCAGGAGACTTCAGAGAACGGGGGATTTAATTTCCATACATGGAATAGTCAGGTGAATATATGCTTTGGTGTGTTCAATCTTGTAGTGGGTTGAATGTATTATGAATAACATATTTGATTTATTATTACATTAGTACTATGTTAATTTTAAATCAATTATGAAAGCATTGGTCATTTCAGGAGGAGGGAGCAAAGGTGCTTTTGCAGGCGGGGTAGCTGAACATCTTATAGAACATAATAAAAACGACTATGAACTCTTTGTAGGGACTTCAACCGGAAGTCTTCTGATTCCTTTTCTGGCTCTTGGAGATATCCAAAGAATTAAAAAGCTATATACCACCATCGAGCAGTCCGATATTTTTACGGTTTGTCCGTTTAAAATAACGAAGAAGAACGGTGAAGTAAAAGTAGGGATCAATCATCTGGCGATTATCAGGCAGTTTATAAAAAGACAAAAGACATTAGGAGACAGTACCAACCTCAGAAATCTTATCCGCAATAGCTTTACAAAGCGGGATTTTGAAAAAATAAAAGAGCTGAAAAAAGAAATTGTAGTCACAGTAGCCAACCTTACAACGCAGCAAATAGAGTATAAGTCTTCTAATGAACACAGTTATGAGGATTTTTGCGACTGGATCTGGGCTTCATCCAATATGGTTCCTCTAATGAGCTTATGCCGGAAGAACGGAAATGAATATGCTGACGGAGGCTTTGGAAACCTTATCCCTTTACAGTACGCCCTGGAAAAAGGAGCATCATCCATAGATGCCATTGTATTGCGGCTGGAAAAAACGTCATACAATAATCCACCTCTCCAGAATGTATTGGATGTTTTTGCCCGTACCACAGATTTTATGCTGAATCAGATTGCCAGTGACGATCTTATTATTTCACAGTTGGAAGCGGCAACCACCAATGTACACATCAATTTCTTTTTTATCAACAGGATACTTACCACCCATTCATTTATATTTGATAAAGAGGAGATGACGAAATGGTGGCAGGAAGGACTGGAGCTTTTCCAAACCACCGAATGCAAAAGTTTATTGTTAAAAGCGAAGCCTGCAGACCTATGAATTTTCAATCGTAAAGTCTTTGGATTTGACTGGTAAATAAGGTTATTTTCTTTAAATTTACTCCAAAGTCAGGAGACTTCAGAGAGTGAGGATTTATCCAATATCTTGTAAATGGACTCTATATTTTGAACCATTTTGCCATACTATTGTAGGATTCTTATTTTTATACTTTTCTTTTATTACTTTAGAAATATGTTCATTTGCAATCATATCACTTTCGTAAATATTAGGGAGCTTGAAAGTACGCTTATAATTAAGATGTAATTCTTCAACTAAATTTTTTGCAAAATCAAAATTTTCTAAATCATAAAAAATTTCAAATTCATCTAAACCAACTATGTGCTTTCTTGATAGAAAAGAAAAATACGATAAAATGCATTCCAAAATTGTTTTATGAGAAAACTTATAATCTCCATTTGAGTTTCTGTTTAAAAGTGTTCTGCTACGAATCTCTAATTCGTTTAAATTGATATTATTTCTCACGGCAATTGCTTGTGATTCTTCAAAACTTATAAAATATCCATTTTCTTTATAGTTATTATAAATAGATATTGCTAGTTCATATGTGAAGAAATATAAATTGTTTTTAAAGATATATCGTTCTGAATCAAAATATTTTTTGGATTCTCTGTCAATCCAAGCTTCAATTAATGTTTCATATACTTCAAATTTTAAGAAATCACTCCTATTTAATTTTACCAAATCCTCAATATAGGATAGTAACATAGGGCGGAAGAAAATATCTTTTGTACTCAGAATAATTTTTTTTGCCTTTTCCTTTTTTTCAATTTCCCAAAATGGGAATGTATTATGTAGATATTTGTTAACATCAGTTTGATTAAATGGAGAAAGGTAGACCTTTTTGATAATGTGAAAACCATTCCCTTCTGTATTATATTTTTTTATTTTTAGTTCGAATGGTTCATCCTTTTCATTTATAAAAAAATTAGTTCGACAAGTTATTATTACTTGTTTAAAATGAGATACTAAATTTATTAATTTGTCAAAGAATAAGGCATAATTATTTGTCTGTTCATGGAAAAAAAGATTAGATTCATCGAGAGCATCTAATAGTAATATAGTTTTTTCAGGATCTGAAATTTCAGAAATTATTTTTTTTAATTCATCAAAATTTTCTCCTAAAGGTAATAGCTTTATTTTTGTGTCTGAAAAAGCAATATTTCGAATGTTTTTGTTATAGAGTCTAAATAAGTTTAGAAGAAATGTAGTTTTTCCCATGCCAGCATCTCCTAAAATTAAATAAAATTTCTGTTCAATGTCTTTTATTCTAAAAACATTCTTTAAAAAAAAATTAAGCAAATCCTCACGAACTACAAATGCAAAATTACTATTGTATTCAATTTCGTTTGAAGGATCTATATTTTGACATTTTGAACGGATATACTTTTTTTTAGCAGATTTTAGAACTGAATTTGTATAATATGGTTTAAGATTAAGATTGTTTTTTCTTTTTAAAAATAAACTATATAAGTATTTAGTGATGATGGTTATTGCTGTACCAATAGCTCCGAAGTTTATAAATCCAGATAAGATTTTGGATATTTGAGGCTCAAAATAGCGATTGAAAAAAGTTTCAATTAGTTCATTCATGGTTAAGTTTTTATATTGTATATCTTAAGCATTTGATAACGATAATTATAAAATGCTAACCCGATATATAATCTTCTGATTTACAGTTTGTTTTTGAACATGTTTTATTAAATTTTAATGTCATTAATTTAGGCCTTAATTGTAGTTAAAACATAATTTAAATTCTCAAATGTATAAATCAATGGATTAAGTTTCTTACGGATTTCTGTAATGAACAAAAATAAAAAACATCTTAGAATTTTGATTCGTATTTTTACAGGATTTCCTCTGCTGCATAAAATCTTCCGACTTTGAATTGATAATTAAGCTCATGTCCTTTAAACTTGCTCCAAGGGTGGGAGGTTAAAGTGAACAGAGGAACTGACTAACTGTATTATAGAAGTTTTAAAATTCTAATTCCAGTATTTGTGGCTTATTTTTATTAGACATAAATTTCCAAATACTATAATCCATATCCCTTCTTGATATTTCTAAAATATCGGCTGTATATTCTACAATTTTTTTTGCTGAATTATAATTTACAAATTCGATATCAGCTTTTACTAAAAAATTTATAATATGCCTATCAACAGCTATTGTTTCTACATTCATCAACTTAAGGAAATAATCTAAAGTCTTATTACCAATACCTTGTATATTTAAAAATTCATTAGCATGGATAGGATTTTGCAGATGAATAGATAAATCGTAGCTGTCAGATATTCTGTTTTCTACTAAATATTCTATAACAGATTTAAACCTAGATATTTTTATTTCGTTTTTCCACTGTAAAAACTCTGATATGTTTGTTTGTTCTAAAATAGTAATTAAGCCATTTAAATCATTTGCTGATTCATAATTTTTATAAATATTTAATACCCGAGGAAATACAACTGTTTTATAATTTAACCCCGCTTGGAGAATTATATCAGCCAACACAGCTCCTAAATGGTTATTATAAAAGCATATGTTACTCTTTATTATATTGAAATCAGGATTGTTTTCAATAAACTTTATTAAATTATTTATTTCTATATTATAATTCATCTTTAATTCTTTTCAATGCATCTAGCCTATCAACACAATTAGGGCATGCTCCACAAGGTATTATGGGTGATGCTTGGCATGAAAAAGTTTTTCCTATAGGAGCATTTAATTCTATACCAAGTTTTGCGACTTCAAATTTAGACAAATTTCTAAAAGGCATTTCAATTTTAACAGATCCATATTCACTAAGCAAAGATTCAAGGTTATTAAAGAATTCATTTGAACAATCTATTTCTTTTGCATGGTTACTATTAATAAAAGCTGAATAAACAGAATTATAATTTAAAGTTCTTGCAAAAGATGCTGCAGCGGTTAATAGCAATACATTTCTATAGGGAATATATAAATCATCCGCAGTAATATTATCTTCCCATAAATTTGCAGGATTGATAAATTTTGAATTAGAGAACTTATATATATCTGAAATATCTATTATTTCAAGGTCATTCAAATGTTTTTCGGGAAGAACTACTTTTAGGCTCTGTAATTCTTTATCAAAACAATGTTGACCGTAATTTATTATCAATGGAGTGAAGTTTATATTATTTTTTATAAATAAATAACATAGAGTTGTAGAGTCTAAACCTCCAGATACAAGGATTACACCTTCATTTAGATTCATCATAATTTAGAGCTTAATTGAAATACTTCACTGACTACTTCATCCATATTATTTGAAATAAAAGTAACAGAATTTGTTAACATACAGTTTTTAGCAATATCATAGGGGTCAAAGATGATAATAGGCATTCTTTTTTCAGATGCGATTCCTATCTCGACTAGTGTTCCAGGATCATTATATAAAAGAGTCGCAATCATAAGCTGACATTCATTTAATATTTTCATGTCATTTTGATAAATTTGTTTTTTCTGATCTTCACTATCGTCTTCATTCATTTGGCCATTTTCTTTAATTGGCCTTCTAGGACGAAAATTATGATATTGTAAAGCCTGAAATAATAAATCTATGTGATTGGTATCTACAAAATCAAAATCAGGGGCTGCTAAGTAAATATTTATATTACTTCTCTTTTCCCAATTTAAAGTTATTCCTGTGAGATTTCTTAGATTTTCAATCGGTATCTCCATATAACGATTTACGGCTTCTTTGAAATTATTTGGAAAAGTAGTTGAAGCATATTCCATGGCTATAAAAGAAGCGATGGTTAAATTATCAAATATATTATTATAAATTTCAGATTCAAAAATAGCATTAAATACATCACCAACTCCTACCGAATGTACGACAGGTTTTGTTTGCGATGAAACTTGATATACCTTTTTTTCATTGAACGAATATAATCTAGTTCCTCCTCTGTTTTCTTTTAATATAAGTTGATTACAATGTGGTTCAAAGAAACTTGCAAATTCCTCAAAAGAAAAATTATCATTATTAGTTATAAACTTTTTAAAAATTTTTGATGATGTGGATACATAAATATTCTCAAATCTTGTTTGAGTTACCTTTAGAACTTCAATACTATTTTCGCCTAATTCTAGACTAATTTTTTGTTTTTTATTTTTTACTTTAGATAGTACTTCCTGTATGTCGAATTGACCTAAAGTTATTAATATCCGATTTTCAGTTATAACTGGATCATTATTATAGTCAAAAATTATTTCATCACGTAGAAGTAATTCATAACCTTGGTCACCAATCTCTTTTGGTTCACTTATTAAAATTATATTTGGAGAGTTTGTGGTTGTTGCTATTTTAAATGTAACTGGGTTTCCAAGGGTTTCAGTAAATGTTTTTATTCTTTCATCTAAATATTCAGGCGATATGTAAGCTATTTCATATTTATTAGATACTGCCCATAGAGCTCGAGCTGAGTGAATAATACCACCTAACCGCATTTTAAGGTCATCCTTGCTGTTTTTTAATGTAACATCTACCATGATATCTCCTAAGAGACAAATATTATTCATTAGGCGTTACATTAATTGTTACTGTTGAAATGGGGGTTATAGTTGTGCTTGATATGATTCCGACATAATTGTAATCTTGTAAGCATGCTATTAAATAATTAAATTTTGTAGGCAAATTTCCAATTTCATAATCATTTAATAAAGCTACAATTCGCGTTCCATTGAATGATATGCTAATTTTAGAATTTACCTCTGGTAGTTTATTGTTAGTGGTGTAATATGTTGATATTTCAACATCTTCCAAGTCTGTAGAAAAGGCTTTACCACATTCAGAATTAACTGAGCTGCCACCTTGGTTAGGGTTGTTGCTCTTATGTCCTTGAAAATCAGAAAAGTTTCCAGATCCTGTACTGCCCATAGTTTTTTAGTTTTAGTTAAAATGTAATATAATACCAAATATATAAATTAATATATTTTGATTTTTATGGTTTTCCGTAAACACCAAAAATAAAAATCTCCCTAAAATTTTCGATCAGTATTATCACGGAATTTCTTAAAGATTGCGAAAATTTAATCACAAAAAAATCCCAACTCTCGTCAGGATTATTCATTTATAAGTTTAAAGAAATCAGATAAACTAATTTTTCTTGCTTCACATAGTTTAAAAAGTGTTTCGACTGGTATTCTGTATGTTTCTTCACTTTTAATTTTTCTAATGGTACTTTCTTCTACACCATGATTTTTGGCAAAAGAATTTTGTGACTTGCCTTCTTGAAGCCAAGGTATCAACCATTTTTTTGTAATGTATGAACAAATTTTCTCGTTTATATCTGTCATAAAACAAATGAAATAATTAAATAATAAAAAACTACGGTCGATCGACCGTAATTGAATTTCTTTTATTACATTTATAAAAAAATACAACCTCATGAAAAAGATAAAAACATATTTCGATACTCGGTTTCGGGCAGACAAAAAGCACTCAGGGTTGCAGCTGATGGAAACTTTCTTCCACTTCAATGAGCTGGATGATTCCAAAGAAATGCTTAGTAACTTAGTGAACTATGCGGTAAAGAGAAATAGCTGGATCCATAAAGATCCGGCGGTCATCTTCCAGTTTCATCAGTCGATGAGGTCATTGATCCGGGCAGGATATCTCATGATGCTAAAGGAAAGAAAATGGACTGTTGATACCCAACCGGATAAGATTTCCCCGTGGCTTCTTGGCCTGCTTTCTGAGAAGGAATACCGGAATCCGGTGCTGGTTTTCAAAAAAGCATTCAGAGCATACACCCTCAAAGAATTTGATTATTTTATGTCCGGAATCGTCTATTTCTCCATGGGTGTCTATGAAAATCTACCGGAAAGAAATATCGTGATGCCCTACATTCATACGGTTAAAATGCTGGATGCGGCACACCTTATCATTCAAAGAAAGAGAGAAAAGAAAATGGCTGACATCAATTCAGGATAAGAAGTTTATGTAATATGGACCTTAAACAATTGAATAGCTTCTGGTTTGAAAAAAGAGGGTAGTATTTAAACCATTAAGAAAAATGAAGATTTTAAGGAAAGTTAAGATCTATCAAAGATGGATAGGGCAGTTCGCTTAAAAATAGCTTTAGCTGTTCCCTTAACTTTTCTTAAACCCTTAAAAAATCTTAATGGTTCAATATATTTAATCAAGAAAAAATGCCCCTGAAAAGGGGCATTGTATATTATTGTGCTCTTACTTGCTCTAGCTTTATGAATATTTTAGTAAGATTGGGTTGGGCACTGCCTGAAGTAGGCGCTCCTGCCATAATAGTTGCGGTATAAGCGGTTTTAGAAGAAGGATTACTGTCTATCCAGGTGTATCTTCTATGCTCAGGTCCGCCACTGGCTCCATCTATAATCCCTATGTTCCCCCAGTAGGCGGTTCCTATTGGCCCTGTGCCTTGAGGAACCCAGGAAGTTGATGAATCTGCCATACCGCCCCAAACTCCTGAAGTAATATTGTTGGTTGTTACCGCTGAACCAATATAACCACCATATTCGGTATTATAATTCCAATACAGATTAACGGTAGAGCCTGTATTATTAAACAATTGTACATTAGGAACTGCAGCGGTTGTACCACTTGTGGTATCAAATATTACCCTGATCGAATACTTACCATCCGGGGTAGCAAGAGGGAAAGTATAGGCCTGTTTCCCGTTGGGATCAGTTGTTAGGGTAGAATATCCCATCACAGCGACAGATGAAATGTCTGCACGGCTGGTATTTCCCACTGTAGCGGTGCAGTTTTGTCCAGCTGTTAGGAAAGGAATTGCAGTACTGGTCATAGGAAGAGTCATATCATTAGCCGTGGTAGGAGTCCCAGTGACTGAGAATACCAATTCGCCATCACCAAACTCTAAAGTTCCAGGTCTTAGCTGGAAGGTTAATCCGTTCACTGTAAAAGGAGCTCCTGAATTATACGAACCTCCGTTTCCCTGGTTATAGGTAATTCTCAGGTTTCCATTGAAAGGAGTACCGGGAGTATACGTAGAAGGATTTAAGTAAGCCGTAGTACATTGTAATGCGGAAATTGAGGGAGCGATGGTATTTGTTGCTTCCGTAAGTCTTTGCCATACTGCTCCATCAAAATAATAATAGCCCATAGCAGTAACATTGATACGCTGTCCTGTGGCATCTCCACCGGTAACATCCGTAATATAAATCAATGCTCCTCTCTGATCGCTGCCATAAGTTGCGGTATTTACAGTAAGTTCAGCTCTTGTAAGCCTCGGAGCCTGCAATCCGAATGTTTGGGTGTTATCCGTAATCACTCCTGAATTATCTCTTTTAGCAGATACATCCACAGTTGTTTTTGGTATAGTCGTATTGAAGCCTACTTGGGCAAACGAGAATCCGGAAATCAGAATAGCACTGAATTGTGTAAATTTTGTTTTCATATTAAGGTGTTATTTGGGTAAATCAAATATAACTTTTTTTAATGAAAAAATAAAAAAACGCCCTTATAATTGAAGAAAATTAATTAATTAGTAATATTCTATTACAATATGTGAATTGGAAGTTGGCTTGTAATGTGTTTAATTTCAGTGTTTTAAGTTTGATTAATGCTATTTGTATCAAATCCTGTCAATTCTATTTTTCTCTAAAATAAGATGATTTTTTTTTGATATATAGATATTTGTATTCATTATTTTATTTCAATCGGTTTTAATATCGTGAATATATAAACAAATTATAGTATAGCTAAATATAAATGGTTATACGTGAGTCTGATAGATTGTTCAAGGTTTAAAATATACCCGTCGATTTTTCTTGATAAAATTCTAAATCGTAAGCACTTTTTTTGGTTATCAAGAGAACTTGAAGAGACAGTATTCAAATTTTTATTTAAATCACATTCTTACACGTTTATAGATGATTTGATTTGTTTAGTCCAGCGAGAAAATAATTACCTTCCCAACTCCTAAAAGCAGGATTATTTTTTAGTGGACAAAAGCGGGTCGATTTTCAAAATCATTTCCTTCGCATTCTTATTGGTTGGGTCCAGCTCTAATGATTTCTGATAATCGTTTTTTGATAATTGATATTCTTTTTTATTGAAGTAGGCTTCGCCACGACTGTCATAAACGTTAGCTGATCCGGGAAACTCAGAGACATTAAGACTGAAAATTTTAAGGGCTGCATCTACATTTCCACTTCTTAATAGTTCATATCCTAGCTTATTAAGCTCACCTGGGTTCTCAAAGCTATATTCATTTTTAGATTTTTCTTTGAGTACATAGTATGTTTCTATAGCTTTAATAATGTCACCGAGAGATTCCTTTCTGATCTCCTGATAAATAGATTTTTTAGGAATTTCATACTCTTTTCCCAACATTAAGTTGTGAATAATATGTCCCAGATCCCACACTCTGTTTAGATTATTAGACACCAGAATTATTGTAATATTATTTTTAAAATCATTTAAATAGATGGATTCAAATTTATAAGAAACTCCATTGTGTCGTTGTAGGTCTTCTTTTTCAAAGTATCTGCCAAGTGACCCACCTTCATCTTTTGCATATGGGTTATTCAGCAAAGTTTGAAGAGATTCTTTGGAAATTAATCGATTAGAATTCAATGCATCAATCCATTTATAAAGATCATTGATGTCTACCCAAAGCCATCCGCTGATAAATTTTAGTTCCGGGCATCGGACATTATCCATATCATAACAGGATGTTCGGTTTTTATAACCCAATTTAGGTTCAAATACCGAATTGGTCATTTTCAATGGTTTCACAATATTTTTAATAACAAATTCCTCGAATGATATTCCGGTAACCTTCTCAATGATTCTTCTTTGCAAAAAGACATTGCCATTATCATACCTGTAGCCGGTTCCCGGTTCAAACAATAAGGTATCATTGCTTTTCAAAATCTTCCATGCACCTTCATCATTGATGATCGTTAACCCTGACTCTATTCGGGGCATGCCACTGGCATAATTAATAAGATGTCTTATAGTGACCTTTTCAGCCCATTTTGGTAACCCTAAATTAAATTTGGAAACCTTGTCATCAAGATGAAGAAGACCACGTTCAACTAAAATCATGATGGCAACAGCATTAAATTCCTTTGCAATGGATCCAATATTAAATATCGACTTATCATTTAGATGGGTTTGTCTTTTTTCATCAGTAAAACCAAATGATTTCTGATAGATGACTTTATTATTTTTAGCAATAAGGACATTTCCATTGAATAAGCCTCTTTCATAGGATTTTGCCATTAAGGAATCAATTGAGCTGATGAGTCTTTTTTTCATTTTATCACCTGTGGTATCTGTTTTTTGTTGCGTAGCGAGTTGAATATTTTTCTCGCTTTTCTGTGAAAATACAGATATTGAAAAAAGAAAAAGAAAGGGTACAATTATATTTTTCATGAGTTTTTTTGAATTTAATTTTTTTGATGCAAATATGCATCAGAAAGTCACAGGACGCGACCGATTAAAAAAAATCGAACTCATTTTCTGAAAATAATTTGATTTTACAAAGCTTGTTTTCTGTAATCTGTTGGTGTTTTTCCTGTATATTTTTTGAAAGAAGTATTAAACGAAGATTTTGAATTAAAACCAACATAATATAAGATTTCTAAAACAGTCAGTTCTTTTTGAGACGGATCTTTTAGGATTTGCATTGCTTTTTCAATTCGATATTCATTAACGAAATCGAAAAAATGTTTATCCATATACAAATTAATCAAAGTAGATAAATCTTTAACGGACATTTTTACTTGTTCTGATAAATCCTGAATGGTTAATGAGGAATCCAGATAAGGTTCTCTTTCAACCATAAAGTTTTTTAAAAATTCGATTTGTTCATTTTTTTCCTCAACTATTAATGAGGTGCTTTTTTGTTTGGGAACAACTTCTGTAATAGGTTTCAGATCAGAATTCACTCCTCGGAAAAACTCAGGATTATTTAATGCAACAAATAGATACCAACACGTACAAAATAAAAATGCAAACCCATCAAGCATTACAATCCAAGCCCGGATCTCACCCAGCCCAAAAATAAAAGTGACCAGCCATCTTATCAAAACTATAAAATGTAAGACATAATATAGAATTGTTATGGTATATAGCGCGTTAAGGATGGAAATATTGGGGTTTGTATAATTTTCGAGATACACCGTTTTAGATTTTCTGATCACCAGAAATGAAGCAATAAAATAGACTTGAAACAAAAATTCGAAAAGAAATTGAAAAAATTGCATGAGAGGCATATCATTCATGCCATTGATAAAATCTATTTTCGAGGCTCTGTCTACAAAATAAATTCCCCACATCAAATACAAATTGTAAGCAACAAACGGAATCGCATGCAGTAAATGTTTTCGTTTTAATCGAAAGTTGTAGTAACAAACGGACAATACATAGAGATAAAACGATGCCGGAACCAAATAAACAATACTCCAGCGAAACGCTTCGAGGTTGATATAATTAACCGGAAATTCGCGCTGCAAAAATTTTAAGGCATCTACAGCATTTGTAAAGAGAAAAAAAGCAAGAAGGCAATTTCTTAGTTTGTACTTTGTTTTAACAGTAAGTAAAAACAGGGCAAGAAGAAGCACTAAAAATATTCCTGCAAATGCTGTTATTTCCAAAAAGCTGTATTTGTCCATGGTTTTTAAGAAGAAATACAAATGTAATTCTTATGAAATTAAAATAGGATACTATACATTTAAATGTAGTGAATCAAATAATATTTGTTTTATAATCAACCTGGTTTATTGGTGTAAGAAATAGAATTAACATTTTTATAATATATAATCGGGCACATCCGGGTATATAATGTCATAATTTTTCTATATTTAGAAGAAGTATAGTAAAGACAATGCCAATAAACCTATTACCTCCGGACGGAGGCATGTTATATAAAGAAACAGATATGGCTCAGTTTTTCCCTGAGCCGTTAAATGCACTCACTGCTGTATTATTTTTAGCCATAGCCATTTTTTGGACCATTAAAATAAGAGGTAATTTTAAAGAATATCCTTTTTTAACCTACTGCCTGGTTTTATTATATATTGGCGCCATAGGAGGAACTATTTATCATTCATTCAGACAATGGCCGGTATTCATTATGATGGATTGGCTGCCCATCATGTTGCTCTGTTTATCTGCCGGATTTTATTTTGTAGCTCAGATTACCAGATGGTACTATGCTGTAGTAACGGTTCTTATATATCTGGTGCTCATGTTTGCTTTGAGAAATTGGATTTTGATAGATAACACTTCTCTTTTTATCAACATAAACTATGCAATCATGGCTTCATTTGTCCTTTTCTCAGTATTGAGTTATTTAATCTATACCCAATGGAAAGCTGGTAAATGGGTGGGCTTTGCTTTATTGTCGTTTGTTCTCGCACTTACTTTTCGTATAGCCGATAAATGGGAATGGTTGAGTTTCGGAACCCACTTTTTATGGCATACTTTTGGGGCGGTCGCCACATTTTGTATGTTTAATTATATCTATCTTACGCGGAATACAATTAGAAAAACATAAGAACCTGTTTAAATTTTATTTGGAAAAAATGTATACATGATTATCAATCCTTGGATTCCTTTTAAATTTGTCGAACCTTGGGTTTGTGATTGAAGGAGTTTTCCACAGCTCCGCAATTTTCATGGATGGTTGTGTATGATTTCTCTCGCAGATTTTGCAGACGACGTTGATTGTATAAACAGGCTAAACCTTATAGGTTTTAAAACTCATGCATATTAAAAACCTATAAGGTTTGATCCGATAATTCCCAAAAAATCTCAGAATTCTTATGGGTGAAAAATCTGCTCAATCTGGGGGGCATCTGTGAGAATAATAAGAATCTTTGATTTTTTTAAACTTAAGTGCTCTTCTCAGTATTTAGCATGTCACTAAAATAAACTAAAGTGTCTAAAATCTTTTGGCCTTTTGTGGTTTAATCAAAAGTTTAAACGGCTTTTTTTGTGAAATTCACAGTTTGATTCTTTTAAGTTTGAAAGAAAGATGATTTACTTATATTTGCCCCGCAAAGCAAATTCAAATGTTCAAAAAAGTAAGTACTGTATTTATTCTTGGCTTTTATGCGGTTTTTTGTTCGGCCCAGCAGGTTCGGCCTTCCAAATCATCTGAAATTTACCGCGAACTCAAAACATTGAAGCATCTGCCTAAAGTTTTATACCTTGCGGCTCATCCTGATGATGAAAATACAGGATTACTCTCCTGGTTAATCAACGACCAGAATGTAGAAACAGGCTATTTGTCTTTAACCAGAGGGGATGGTGGTCAGAATTTACTAGGCACAGAGCAAGGACCTGCATTGGGTTTAATCAGAACGCATGAGCTTTTAGAGGCAAGAAAGTTAGACGGTGCCCAACAGTTTTTTACCCGGGCAATTGATTTCGGGTTCTCTAAAAATACGACCGATACCTTTAAACAATGGGATGCAGACAGCATTACAGCAGATGTAGTTTGGGTAATCCGTAAATTCCGTCCTGATGTTATCATTTGTCGTTTTCCTCCTACTGCTGCGGCTGGTCACGGACAACATGCGGCTTCGGCTGTGGTTGCGGAAAAAGCTTTTAAGCTCGCAGGTGATAAAAATGCTTTTCCAGATCAACTAAAATATGTTAATACATGGCAGCCCAAACGTGTACTGTGGAATACTTTCCGTTTTGGTGGGGTTAATACGACAGCTGAAAATCAACTGAAAGTTACCGTTGGGCAATATGATGCGCAACTGGGAATGGGCTACGGTGAATTGGCAGGATTAAGCAGAAGTTTGCATAAAAGCCAGGGTGCGGGAACACAATCTGTGGCCGGCATCAGAACTGAATATTTTAGTCACGTTATTGGCGAGCCAGCAAAAACGACCCTTTTTGATGGAGTAGTGAAAACCTGGACTTCACAAGGAAATACTGACATTGACCAGTCTTTAGATACAATTATTTCCGCTTTCAATTTCAACGAGCCAGATCAGAGCTTGCCTGCTTTGCTTGCTTTGCGAAAAAAGGTTATGACGTTGAAAGATGGAGATCTGAAAAGGGATAAACTTAAATCTCTTGACCAAATTATTTTAAGCTGTGCCGGATTTATGGGCGAGGTGGTTACCAATCAGGCTGAAGCTGTTGCCGGGGATCATTATAATTTTAGGTTAAATTTGATTTCAAGAGCTGCCAATCTTGTCGTTTTAGACCATGTAAAATGGTTAGGGCAGTCAGAAAGTTTCAACAGAAAACTATCAAAAGATTCTTTAATTACTATTCAGCATGACATCCAGATTCCTGCTGATGCAGCACTCACAGAACCTTACTGGCTAGCAAAACCACCTACGAATGCGGCCACTTTCTCTGTTCCAAATGATACTTTAGTCGGTTTGCCTGAGGCAGAATCGCCACTGAATGTTTTACTTGGTTTAAAAATCGGTTCGGAAAATTTTCAGGTTAAACTTCCTTTATCGTTCAAGAAACTAGACCCAGTACGCGGTGATGTAGTTGAAGCCTTGCGTATTGTTCCTGCATTGGAACTGAAATTTACACAACCCCTTTATTTGGTCAAAGAAAATGAAGATTTACATTTGAGTTTAAATGTTAAGGTTAATTCTAACAAACAGTTCAATAAAGGAGTTCTAAACCTGATGTATAATGGAGAGCGATTAGGCGGTACTGATGTAAGTTCAATTAATGGGAAAGATATTACCATCGATTACGTTATTCCAAAAACTAAGCTTGCTTCAATTAATTCATCTCGTTTGCAATTGGATGCCAATTTTGTTGCAGATGGAGTCACATATAATAAAAAACAAATATTAATTCAGTACCCGCATTTACCATCCTTACAATATTTTGCGCCTGCCACGGTAACCGTAATGAAAGGTGATATTCAGGCAAAGGTTAAAAAAGTGGGGTATATAGAAGGTGCGGGCGATTTCATTCCTGAGTTTCTACGCATTGCAGGTATTCAGGTAGACGTGTTAAAAGATGAAGATTTTTATGGCAACATAGAAAACGGTAGCCAAAACAAGCTATCGCAATATGATGCCATCGTACTTGGTGTTCGTGCCAATAATACGGAGAAAAAGCTGGGTCGTTGGATGCCTTTTTTATGGTCTTATGCAAAAGCTGGCGGTAATCTGGTGATGCAGTACAACACCAACCAGGATACCACCGTTGACCAATTGGGAATGTACAATTTCAGTATTGCCAATAAGAGGGTTACCGAAGAAAATGCAGCCGTTAAGTTTTTAAATCCAAATCATAAATTACTGAACTTTCCGAACAAAATTACTGCGGATGATTTTAAAGGCTGGGTACAGGAGCGTGGTGCCTATTTCCCTGCTCAATGGGATGCAACGTATGAACCGCTTTTTGAAATGCATGATACAGATGAAGAACCTCTTCAGGGATCAACGTTATATGCCAAATACGGAAAGGGTAATTTTATTTATACACCGTTGGCATTTTTCAGACAGTTGCCTGCAGGAAATGTGGGTGCGGCACGTTTATTTTTTAACTTTTTATCTGCACAGAAAAACTGATGAACAAGCAACTTAAAAACTGGAATATCTGGTACATACTATTAGCTGTTGCATTAGTATTGCAGATCGCATTTTATTATTGGTTTACTAAATTCTGGGCATGAGTACTATAGATTGGACAGTTCTTATTTTTACACTTGTTGCAGTGGTGGTGTACGGCGTATTCATCGGTCGTGGCCAAAAAAGCAATGAATCTTACCTGAAAGCAGATAATAAAATGCCCTGGTATATTGTGCTTATCGGTATTATGGCTACGCAGGCAAGTGCCATTACATTTCTTTCAGCACCGGGCCAGGCGTATACAGACGGGATGCGTTTCGTTCAGTATTACTTTGGTTTACCCTTGGCGATGATTGTGATCTGCATCACTTTTATCCCGATTTTTCAGCGCTTAAATGTTTACACCGCTTACGAATATTTGGAGAACCGTTTTGATAAAAAAACAAGAGTACTCACTTCACTGCTATTTCTTTTTTCAAGAGGCTTATCAACGGGAATCAGCATTTACGCCCCGAGTATCATTTTATCAAGTGTTTTAAACTGGAATATTTACTTAACGAATGTTTTAACAGGTGGTATTCTGTTGATTTATACCTATGTTGGCGGTGCGAAAGCGATCGCTCACACCCAAAAATTACAGTTTCTCATTATTCTGGGAACCATGGCTTTTGCAGGGTATCTGCTTATTCAGAATATGCCGAACGGAATTGGTTTTAACGATGCACTTTATCTGGCCGGAAAATCCGGAAAGCTCAATGTCATCACCACAGAATTCGATTGGAAAGATAAATACAATATCTGGAGCGGGCTGATTGGTGGTTTTTTTCTGGCCCTTTCTTACTTCGGTACAGACCAGAGTCAGGTCGGAAGGTATATTACGGCGAAAGACAATACCAATGCAAAAATGGGCTTGCTGTTGAACGGATTAGTTAAAATTCCGATGCAATTTTCTATTCTCCTGATCGGTGCTTTGCTTTTCGCTTTCTTTTCTCTAAAACCGGCTCCCATTTATTTTAATGAAAGATCTTATCAATATTTAAAGGAAACAAAACCTGAACAGGCTGCGTTTTTTGAAAAAGAACATCAGGATTTACAACTCAAATTTAATGCAGAATCTAAAGAGATTTTAAAATTAAAAGAAACTAATTCGCCAGAACTTAATAAAACAATTCAGGATTTTAAAAATACACAAACCGAAGTAAAAGCACTTCACGGAAGGGTAGAGGAAGCGATCAACAATTCAAACTATAATGCGGAGAAAACGGATACCAATTATATTTTCCTGTATTTCGTGAAAAACACACTGCCTGTAGGAATGATAGGTTTATTGTTTGCTGTTATTTTTCTGGCCAGTTGGGGTTCCATTTCCGCAGCGCTGAATTCCCTTGCCGCCTGCTCATTGAAAGATGTTCATTTGATATTCAGAAAAGATATTCCTGATGATGCCACCGAACTGAAGTATAGCCGTATGCACACTTTAGCCTGGGGTATTTTCTCCATCGGCGTTGCCATGTTTGCGACTCAAATGGGTTCCCTCATTGAAGCGGTTAATGTATTAGGCTCTCTTTTCTACGGTCCAATATTGGGGATTTTTCTTGTTGCATTTTACTATAAAAAAATCACTGGCCCCAATGTATTTATTGCTGCCATTTTATCAGAAATTACGGTGATTGCCGTTTATCAGTTTGATATCGTTTCTTTCCTTTGGCTTAATGTAATTGGCGCAGCGGCAGTCATTCTATTTTCTGCAATCGGGTTATTGTTTTATAAGCCGAAAGCATTAAATTCGTAAACAAATAAACAACAACTAAACAAATAAATAAAAATAGTATGAAAACAATGATTAAATCTGCTACTATGCTTTTTGCTGCAATGACAATTTCAGTGAATGCCTTTGCTCAGGACACTAAAAAACCTGCCAGCCCTCCGGCTACAGCAACGGGAAAAATTAAAGATGCAACCATTACGATAGCTTATAGCAGCCCTTCTGTTAAAGGACGTACCATCTGGGGTGGGTTAGAAGCTTATGATAAAGTTTGGCGTGCAGGGGCTAATGAAGCAACAACTTTTGAAACGGATAAAGATATAACCGTTCAAGGTAAAAAACTGCCTGCAGGTAAATACAGCTTTTTCTTAATTCCTAAGGCATCCGGAACCTGGACTGCCATTTTTAACAAAGAGCCAAAACAATGGGGCGCCTATAAATACGAAGAAGCTAAAGATGCTTTACGTGTTGATGTAAAAACAAAAGCTTTACCGGCAACACAGGAAACCTTAGTGTATAAAATAAACAGTAATGGATTCACAATGGATTGGGATAAAATCTCAGTTCCTGTAGAAATAAAATAAATTTCAATATAAGAAATGAAAATCCCGGTTAATCCGGGATTTTTTTGTTTTAAATTTTGATAGAGTATTAAAGATCAGTACAGAGGCAATTTCAGACTGTTGATTTCAAACAGGCTAAGCATTTTGAATCAGTCTCAAAAGTTGGGGAAAATTTAAATTTTACCTTAAAACAGAAAGATTGTGATTAAGAACAAACAGACTAAATGGGTTGTTCTTAATTGACCTAGGAAGAAGCAGCGTTAAGAAAATTGAGATTGAATCCGTTAAAAAATTTCCACTGTCTGAGCATGGCTGATATTTTGAGTCGAAGAAGAACCATTTGATTCCATTCGAGTTTGGAAATTTTAGGAGTCAATGTCAATTTTTAGCGGATGATTCCAGTCTTGAATTTTTGAATACTTTTGTTTCAAGACAAAAGTATTGATAAGAAAAAAAATCAATTTACATCCATGTATTTCTATGCTTGTGTCAAACATGAGACTTCAGGTTATAAAAGCCTGATAAATAATTGTTTATGGGTGAAAAAAAGAAACAATTATCAAATGGTTGTCTGCTGTAATTTATTGTTTTTTTTGCATTTCCAAGTTGGTTTGTGGTATTTTCACTTTACGGAATCAGAGAAATTGGATGTTCATCAGAATCTGTTCCATTTTGACAGTGCTTATGATATGGCGAAAGATATCTTTCATTTTTAATAATTATTTTAAGTCTACAAGGGTTTCTTATAATTCTGTATAGCCCAGATCAGTAATGCATTTTTTTCTTTGAGAATACCCAGTTTTTCTATAATTCTGGTACGGTGTCCTTCTACTGTTTTTTCGGATAGGAAAAGAAGTTCTGCAATTTGCTTACTGGTTTTTTGACCGGCTATTAATTCTATTATTTTTCTTTCAGAAAGGGTTAATAGATTGATTTTGCCGAGGTCATCAGTGTGTTCTATCGTGTAATTTTGAAGTAATGTCCCGGAATAATATTTCTTTCCTAAAGCAATTTCTTTCATACATCTTTCCAAATCAGGAGCCGCTTTTTCTTTTAAAATATAACCATCTACTTCAAATTCTTTTGCTTTGTTCAGAACGCCGATTTCATTGTGCATGGTAAGGATGATCACTTTAGTACGCCATTTATTTTCCATTACTTTTTTGGCCACTTCCAATCCGTCCAAACCCGGCATATTTAAATCTAAAACAGCTACATCCGGCAAATAAATCTGAATGTAATTAAGTGCTGCAGTTCCATTAGAACAGGCACTCACTACGTTATATCCCAAATTGGTAAGGTAAGAAACAGTTCCATTCAGGGTTAAAGGATGATCGTCTGCAACTAGAATTTTCATGTTATTATTTTTTTATTTGAACTACTATTTTTGTGCCTTTATCAGTTGACGTGATATGGGCTTGTCCACCAATTGCTTTGCTTCTTTCTATCATATTGTGTAAACCGAAAGCATCCTTTTTTTCCAGCGTTTCCTTTACATTAAAACCTTTTCCATTATCAATAATTTCTAAAATAACGGTGTCTTTATTCTCAGTTAAAATTACTTTTGCTGCGATAGCATCTGCGTATTTTATAATATTTGAAACAGCTTCCTGCACAATTCTATAGATTTGTAATTCTTTTTCAGTCGTGAGGCCATTTTGATAATTGATTTCGGAGGTGATCATAAAACGATGTGTATTTTGGATACGTTCTATGAATTGCTCCAAACTGGCTTCGAGTCCTATTTTTTCAAAAAGAACAGGATGTAAATTTCTGCTGATGGCTCTGATGTCATTAATAATGCTATCCACCTTTTCGTTTAATTGAAGTTGGCTTACCTCAAACGAATGCTTAAGCGATAATAGCTCATGGCTCACACTATCATGGAGGTCAGAGGCAATTCTTTTGCGTTCTTCCTCGGTTTTATCCAGAAGGTTTTTGGTAAACTGTAATGATCGTTCTTTTTCTAAAGACAATTTCTTCTGTTTTTGTTTTAAATAATAAATAATAATTGCCAATAACAAGGTAATAAAAACGAGTATTAAAGCCACAATAACAGCATTTTTATTGATAATAGTTTCTTGTTGGAGTTTAATTTCCTGTTCTTTTTCTTTCGTTTCATATTTTGCTGCAAGTTCTAAATTGATCAGCTTACTTTTGGCGCTCGATAAGCTATCCTTTGTACGGTAAACTTCATTACTATAAAAAACAACCTTGTCCGGATCTCTGCTTTGAATTGCTTTTTCCAATAAAACAGTGAAAAACAGGTTGGCTCTTTCGTAGTTTTTATGCTCAAGCAAATTGGGTAGTGAATGTTCTATATATTTTGTGTTACTCGTTTTAACATCTTTATTGATTTGATATAAAGCCAAAGTCGCCAGGTAATCCTTTTGCCAATTTTGAGAGGTATTTTTTTCTGCAACAGGCTTTATCCTGTCTAAAACTATTTGGGCTTCGTTTAATTTATTTTCTTCAATGAAAGCTTCTATTTCGTAATCAGAGATACAGAGCAGAAGTACATCATTATCATATTGGCTGGCTATATATTCTTTGTAAGTTTCGTGGATGTATTCATTTTTTAACTGATGCTTATTAAAAAAGCCATAAACTGAACATTTGTTATATTTGCCCATAAAATAATCATAGGTGTTCCCGGTTTCTTTAGAGATCTTTATCACTTCATCCGCACTTGCGATTGCCTTCTGAAAAGAACCGTTTGCTTTGTAAATATTGACATAATTCGATTCTACAGAAGCTATACTTTCCTGATCTCTGATTCTGATGGAGTAGTTTCTTGATTTTTCATTCGCTTCTATGCTGTTTTTTAGATCCCCTAAAACAAAATAAGTATATGATAAATCATAATAAGCACGAGCTATTTTGTAACAACTTTTGTAATCAACCGGCTCTAAAGCTGTAATTTTTAAAAAGTAATCCTTAGCCTTATTGAGATGGTCTCTGTCAAATTCTAAATTGCCATAATAACTATCAATGTAAATTGTTTTTAATGGTGGTAGTTCACTCCTATATTTTTCATCAAATTCTTTTACAACTTGGGTAAGACGAGAGTCAAAATCATAAAAATAAACAAATTTTGTAGTCACTAAATCCAGAATTTTGGAAGCGTCCGAATAATTACTTTGAGCCATTTTACTGTGATAGTAGTCCAAAAAAACTTTCAGGTAATGTTCTTTATCTGCGTTATAGTTTTCATTTTTTCTTAACCAAACTTTTGTAGGCTCTTCTTTTGGCGGAGTTACTTTTTCAAAATAAAAATTTTCCTTTTTTTCTCTACATGATAATGTGAAAAAAGTAATGAATAAGAATATGATTTTCTTAATCGCAGGCATACCTATATTTTTTTACAAATGTATCAATTTATAATATTGAAAATTATAGAACCTTCAATTCAGGGGTTTACCCTTGTATGAATCTCCGGAAGAATGACACAATTTTGTGAGGTAATTAATAAAAATTATTATTATGAAAAGAAAAGTACTTTTAACGCCTTTGAAACTGAATTTTCAAAAAATCTGGTTGGCCTCTTTTTTTATTATTTTCCAATTTGGATTTTCTCAGCAAGGATCAGCGCTGGATTTTGATGGCGTAAACGACTATGTAAATTGTGGGAACATTTTACCTGCAAGTTATACCAAAGAAGCGTGGATCTATGTGAAAAGTCTAAGCACCCAAAACAACATTATCTCTGGTGGTGATTCAGATGCACAGCACGCTTTCTGGATACCCAATAGTTCCGGTAAACTTACTGCGGGGCATAATGGCGCTTGGTTCAGCGTAGAAGACTCTGTCCCATTGTCTATCAATACCTGGTATCATGTTGCCGTAACTTATGATGCTGCTACTACCACACTGAAATTGTACAAAAATGGAGAATTGGTAGATACTAATACTGATGTTGATCCGGTTGATGGGGGAAATATGGTTAGATTAGGCGCTTTTAATAATGCTGCCAATAGTTTTACAGGAACTATGGATGAAGTAAGAATCTGGAATAGAGCTTTGTCTCCCGGTGAAATAGCAAGCCATATGAACTGTGAGTTGCTAGGTCCTGAAGCAGGATTAATTGCGTATTATAAATTTAATCAGGGTATCGCTAATGCGAATAATGCCTCCGTAACAACTTTGCAAGATAGTAGTGGAAATAATTATAATGGAACTCTTAATGGTTTTGCTTTAAACGGAACCTCCTCTAACTGGGTCGGTAATAGTGTTATAAATACCGGAACTATTTGTTCTACTTTAAATGTATCCTCAGTAGAAAAAACGAAATTTAAACTCTTTCCCAACCCTGCTACAAACAAGTTGTTCCTGAGATCCGAACAACCCATTTTACATGTTGAAGTAATTAACTTTCTAGGACAGACTGTTATAAAACAAGAAATAAATAGCGTTGAAGCAGAAATTAATTTGTCATCTCTTACTCCAGCATCTTATTGGGTTAAAGTAAAAACTAAACAAGATCTTGAAACCATAAAAGTCATTAAAAAATAAAGACGGTAGAACTGGAAATTTATTAGAAGTATCTTTAAAAAAATGGCGTCCACTATCTGTAGTTGGCACCATTTGGCTTTTGTGAACTTGACAATATTATTCAAATACTTTTTTTGAAGATCTTGAAGATATTTTAGATGTATGTGCTTGGAAAATAAATGTTTATATGGATGTTGTTTTGGTTTGAATCCTGTTGCGTATTTCATGTTGCCACTGTAGTAAGCGGCTAATCCTGATTTCAAGCGAATGAATTTAGTGGAACGGATTGCAGAGTGGGCAAAACAATATGGATTGGAAAATGATAAAGCCTTTGTCCACATGGATACTGTCGGAAATAATACAGTCCTTATTTCCTATTCATATTGGGAATAAAAGGTATTCCTGATTAAGCTTATGAATAGATAAATATCAGAATCCATCTGACAGTTGTGAGACGGATTCTGATATTTAGTTATAAAATCGAATTATGCACCATTTTCCTTTGCCCATGCTGGTAGTGGCTGTCCTCTCAATTTAGCGGATTCAGTGAGGAATGGAGGATAAATCTCTCTGGCATGTTGCGCTATGGGCGAAGCCCAATCCCGGAACCATTCTGCGGTAAGTGCAATGCTGGAAGTGGGAACTGCACCCGCCTGGATAAGTCTGCGAACAGCATTTTCATGCTCTTCTTTTGATTTATCGCCTACCGCATCTTCTATGAACATGACATCATAACCTTCGGAAAGAGCGTGCAGTGCTCCAAATGTCAGGCAGGTGGAAGTAACGATTCCTGCCATCACAAGTTTCTTTTTTCCGGTGGCCTTAACTGCATTCACCAGCGTTTCGTCTTCCCAGGCATCCATCGATGTTCTGTCGATTTCCTCTATTCCCGGAAGTGCCTCTTTAAGTGCTGCTATTGTTGGAGTACCAACACCCATTTTTACTGCCACGGTACTTAAAATTACTGGGATATCTAGTTTTACAGCCATTTTTGCTACAGTAATAGCGTTCAATTCTACCAATTTTCGATCTTTATCATGAATAAAGTCCATTACTTCTTCCTGGAAGTCAATAAGGATCAGAACAGAGTCCTCGGCGTACCAGATGTATTTTGATTTTGTGTACATAATTTTTGATTTTAATGTTAATATTGAAATTCAGATTTTTATATACCGTAAAATTATCAAGAGGAAAGACTTCAATAGGTTGACCTTCATTAAGAAAAACCATTGACCTATATCATCATTTTTTTATATCCTTTGTCATCGCTTTCTCCTTACCCATGACACGATCTTTGTACCATAATATCAATAAAAAAGTCATGGAAAAACAAATCAATTTTGCCATACACGGACACAGAGCTGATGTAGGCGAGTATACCATTTACAGATTATTGCCTAACAGGTTTTTTGATGCAGTAGGCCCTTTCGTATTTCTGGACCATGCGGCTCCCGTTGTCCACGAGCCTGATGGGCCTTTAAAAAAAGCCAATGGAAGCGGTGCGCATCCGCATCGGGGTATTGCTACCTTAACCTATGTACTGAGCGGAGAAGCGGATCATTTTGACAGTGCAGGGCATCATGCCAAGGTATATTCAGGTGGTGCCCAATGGATGAAGGCCGGAACGGGGATTATCCATGATGAATCTATGAATCCAGACCCTGAAACACAGGATTATACTACCCATGCCTTACAATTTTGGGTAAATCTTCCCAGCAAGAATAAGGCAGAAGAACCTCAATATATTCCTGTACAGGCAAATGAGGTATCCAGGATGGAATTAGCCGATAGCAGCGGGTGGATGAGGGTTATATCAGGAGAATACGGAACCATGAAATCAAAGATCCCCACTTATCTGAAACAGTTTATCTATCATGTTCATCTTGAAGCCGGAAAAGAATTAGTCCTTGATATTGAAAAAGGATTGGAACTGGCGGTGTTTTTACCTCTTAACAAAGCCATCATCAATGAAAATCAGTATCCTGAAGGGCAGTTCCTTTACTTTGACCAGGAAGCTGGCAGTGTAAAAATGAAAAGTCTTTCAGACTCCGCTACAGATATTATACTTTTCGGTGGGCTCCATTATGATGAACCGATTGCTGCACAAGGTCCCTTTGTAATGAATACCATGGAGGAAATAGGAGTGGCTTATAATGATTTTTATGCTGGTAAATACGGTAAGATCAACTATAGTGTAGAATAACACAAAATCAATTAATTTTAAAAAACATATATATGGAAACGACAACTGCAACGTTGACAAAATGGATCATTGATCCGATGCATAGCCAGATAGGTTTCAAGGTAAAGCATCTGATGTTTACCAATGTAAGAGGAATATTCGATGAATATGATGCTAATATTCACACCGTCGGAAATGACTTTACCACAGTCAGGATCAACGTCCGCATCAATACTGCATCTATTAATACCAGCGATGAGCGGAGAGATGAACATCTTAGAAGCGCTGATTTCTTTGATGTGGAAAATTTTAGCGAAATGACCTTTACCAGCACTTCCTATGAAAAGACAAAAAAGAATGGAAATTACAGTTTATTTGGTGATCTGACAATAAAGGGGATTACAAAGCGGATCCGTTTGGAAATGGAATCGGGAGGTATCATTAAAGATCCATGGGGTAACGAGAAAGCGGTATTCAATATTACAGGACGAATCAGCAGAAGAGACTGGGGGCTCAATTGGAATGCAGCACTCGAAGCCGGTGGAGTACTGGTAAGCGAAGATGTCTGGATCAATTGCGAAGTTCAGCTGACAAGAGATACAGAAACAAAATAAAAAATAAATGCATCCGGATGTAGTGTATTGTATCTGGATGCACTAAGTTTTGGAGCCAATTTGACGGCTTCATAAGAGAATCATTATATTTGTTATCATCCAAAATCCTAAATGTTTTATGCATGAATCATTGATCAATTATATTCAACGACATTCGGCGCAGTCACTATCAGAAGCTGATATTGAATTTATCAAATCTGTTTTCATTCCGAAAAAGATAAGGAAAAGACAGTATTTTTTGCAGGCAGGTGAAGTGTGCAAATATTCAGCATTTATTGTTAAAGGTGCAATGAGGCAATACAGTGTGGATGAGAAAGGAGTGGAGCACGTTGTGCGGTTGTCTCTGGAAGATTGGTGGGTGGTTGATCGTGAAAGCTTTACAATGTTGATCCCTTCTGCCTTTAATATTGATGCCTGGGAAGATACTGAGGTATTGCTAGTTTCCAAAGCAGACTCTGTAGAACTGATGAAGATTCCTGCCTTCAACGAAATGGCCAGAGTTTTAGATGATAAGCATTCTTTTTCCTCTCAAAAAAGGATCAATGCCTTTATCAGTCAATCAGCAGAACAGCGATATATTGATTTTTTAACAACTTATCCAGCTTTTCTACAGCGGTTTCCGCAGCATTTGGTTGCATCCTATCTGGGGATTACCAAGGAAACGCTAAGCAGAATCCGGACGCAGATGGTCAGAAAGTGATGCGGACTAAGGTTGAATAATAATTAGAAACTTCTACAGATTATGAAGCAAGTAATTAAAATACCTGAAAGCCCGGATATTGTCTCTGCAAAGGAAAATAGTTTGAAATTTGATGACTATTCTGTACTGCAGCATAGCTTTCAAGGGAAGGAAGAAAAAGGGATGATGTATATGGAGAACCATGCGCTGCTCTTCGTTCTGGAAGGACATTCAACGCTTTCACTCGGTGAGGATCAATACGAGGTAGGGAAAAATGAAATGACGCTGCTCAGGAAGGCGACGGGTGTTCTGTATGAAAGGCATGGAAACCTTGAAAATAATGGAAAATATTGCGAAATGATGTTCAGCATCAGCGAAGATATGATCAGTACTTTTTTAGCAACTACCGAAAAAATAATTCCAAAAGGTACAAATGGAAAAATCCGGACAGGGGTACACCGTATGAGCGAATGCCTTATTACCTTCACGGATTCACTTCGTGTTTATTTTGACGATTCCCAGGGCGTCTATTCAGGGCAGCTGCGATTGAAGATGACGGAAATGCTCTATCATTTGGGGATAGGAAATGATGGTTTGTTTCAGGAATTATTGCAGTTGCGTAAACCTGTACAGAAAGAAATTCAGCACATCGTAGAACAATACTATACCTCATCCATTTCTATGGAGGATCTTGCCTCTCTTTCGGGAAGAAGTATTTCCAGTTTCAAAAGGGATTTCAAAGCTATTTATAATATGGCACCGGCAGCCTGGATCAGGAAAAAACGTCTGGATAAGGCCAGAGAGATGCTCGAATCAACTCAACTACCTGTAGCGGAGATCTGTTTCTCACTTGGTTTTGAAAATATCTCCCATTTTTCACGAATTTTCAAAGAATATCATGGGCAGGCACCCACATTTTACAGAACTTCACTTTAAAATTGAGCTAAATAGAAAAGTAAACTGAACGATATAGAAAAACAAAGTGAAACAGCTTGCTATACTTTTGCATTAAGTAATCAATAAAAAAGAAATATGGCAACGTCAGAAAAAAATACTGTTCAGGATTATGTAGCAATAAAAGCAGTTCTGGAAAACTACACAGAAGGATTGAGAAACGGCAATATTGAACAACTGAAACAATCATTCCATACCGATGCTATCATGTATGGGTATTGGGATGAGTTCCTTGTGGAGGGAAGCATCACTAATTTATATGATTCAGTGGAAAAGCACGGAATAGCACCAAACATTAAGGTGAACATTGATGTGCTTCATAAAACGAATGATATTGCTCTGGCACGTATAGGATATGAAAACAATGCAGCAGGGAAGGATGGGGTTGATTATCATTCATTGATCAAGGTTAATGAAGAATGGAAAATTGTATCCAAATTATTTCAGACACTAAGTTAATGCTTAAAGTAAGCTTTTCTTTTAAATAGCTTAGGACCTTAAATGAATCAGCCATTCCTGTAATTTTAGCTCAGGAATGGCTGATTTATCTTATTTAAGCTTTTTCGGATTCCTTCAGTAATGGAATAACTTTCGAACCGATAAGCTCAATGGATCTATATACCTGTTCTTTGGTTAGCCCGGGGTTGTCCATCTGGAAGGTAAACCTTGAAATTCCTCCCAAGGCCTTGCTGTGACGAAGGATTTTTGCAGCTACTTCCTCAGGGCTACCCACTACATAAGCACCGGTTAATCCGGCCTGAGCCTCAAACTGAGCACGTGTAGGAGTTGACCACCCTCTTTCTTTGCCCATCTTTCCCATCATTTCCTGATATCCAGGGAAATATTCATCCTTTGCCAGTTCGGTGGTATCCGCTACATAGCCCAAAGAGTGTAAGCCTACCTTCAATTGATCAGGAGAATGACCGGCCTTTCTTCCTGCTTCATAATACAAGTCGATCAAAGGTTTGAAACGATGGGTTTCCCCACCAATGATAGCCACCATGAGGGGCACACCTAAGGTGCCGGCACGTACAAAAGACTCCGGAGTTCCACCCACTCCAATCCATATAGGAAGTGATTCCTGTAAAGGACGGGGATATATCGGTTGTTCATGTAGAGAAGGACGGAATTTGCCTTTCCAGGATACTGTTTCCTGATTGCGGAGTGTTAACAATAATTCTATTTTCTCAGCAAAGAGAGCATCATATTCGTTGAGATTCAGTCCGAATAAAGGGTAAGCATCTACAAAAGAGCCTCGTCCCGCAACAATTTCCGCTCGGCCTCCGGATATGATATCCAGTGTAGCATACTCCTGGAAAACGCGTACAGGATCTGCTGCACTCAGTACGGTTACGGCACTGGTGAGACGTATATTTTTGGTACGGGCTGCGGCGGCTGCTAATATAACTGCTGGTGCCTCATCCAGAAATTCCTTCCTGTGATGTTCTCCCAGTCCAAATACATGAAGCCCCGCCTTGTCAGCAAACTCAATTCTGGCGAGCAAGGTTTCCATTGCTTCCTGATTCTCTTTTGGATTAAGAGGACCTTCATAAGCGCCTGTAGCTATAAAGCTGTCAATTCCTATTTCCATATTTCATTTTTTGTGAGTAATTGTTCACATAACAAATTTGGACTATTTCTAATAGTTTTAGCAATGATAAAAGGTAAGAAAATCCATTGATAAATGTCAATGGATTTTTATACTCAATGTGATCGTTACAGTATTACCGAAAGAATTTATTTGAAAGCTTTTGGAATCGGAGCTTGAATGATGACTATATTGCAACTAAACGGGATAAATGAATAAAGGATTTAACCTATACATTGGATGATATTGCCTGTAATTGACATGTATTTTTGTAACTCGCTTTACTGTATATTGGATTTATATTACTGATAATGAGATGAATTATCTCATGTTGCTGATTTAGTACCTTATTAATTTAATAGATGATTTCATTTTTTAGATATTTGCACATGGCTCTATTGATAACTTTGGATAATGTCTATAAATTGTACAATCTTGATTCTTCAAAAAAGACGGAAGGAATAGTTATTCTCAATCAACAAAATGATCCTAAAAAGAAATATACAAACAATAGCCGTCTATTTGATGGTTTATTGCTAGGATTCCTGATACAAGGATCCATGAAAGCACAGATTCATTTTTTGGAATATGAAATGAACGCAGGTGATATTGCTGTTTTACAGCCGCAATTGATGATGGACACAAAAGCATTGAGTGACGATGCCCAAATTGTAACCATTGGTCTTTCCTTAGATTTTATTACAGCATTTCCAATTTTACGTGAGTTTATAATGAACAACCAAATTAGATGGCAGCCAGTTATCAGACTTCAACCTGAAGAAATAAAGTTGCAAAATGAATTATTGACGCTTATACAGAATTTCTACAATAAAAAACCTAGCCATAATAAAACAGAAATGCTTCGACATCTTGTTATGGTTCTGATTAGTATGATTTCTGAAGTATATTCTTCTTTACCGAATAACAAAAGCTTGGTGAAAAACCGCACACATGAGATTATAGATGATTTTTATCTACTCATTTCAAAGCATGCTAACCAAGAACGAAGTGTTGCGTTTTATGCTAAAAAGCTACATTTAACACCACAATATCTTTCCACTTTCCTGAAACAGAGAACGGGGAAATCTGTATTACAGTGGATTGATCATATCACAATTCTACATGCTAAAACACTATTGAAATCTTCTAATTTATCAATTAAAGAAATTAGCAATGAGCTTCATTTCGAAGAAACAAGTGTCTTCTGCAGATACTTTAAAAGAATAGTAGGAGTGTCGCCAAAAACCTATAGAAACGAATACTAATTTATGTTCTTTTATGTCTAAGCTATTTACAGATTGCTGAACATGATTAGCTTTCAGATTGTACGTAAACACCATTAAATTGTTAATACCTGCTTTTTATCTCTGTTTAATTTTACAACATGAAAAAAACAGGTAAAAAAGCAGCTATTGGATTTATATTTATCACTTTGTTGATCGATATTACAGGTTGGGGAATTATACTACCCGTGGTTCCTAAACTCATTGGAGAACTTATCAATAGTGACCTTAGTGAAGCTGCAAAATATGGAGGTTGGCTTGGCTTCGCTTATGCTATTACGCAATTTATATTTGCACCTATAGTGGGTAATCTTAGTGATAAGTATGGGAGACGCCCAATTATTTTAATTTCTCTTTTCGGATTTGCTATTGATTATCTACTATTAGCACTAGCACCTTCTATTGGGTGGTTGTTTTTTGGAAGAATCATTGCCGGTCTTACTGGGGCTAGTATTTCAACAGCTAGTGCATATATAGCCGACATCTCCACCGATGAAGATAGAACTAAAAATTTCGGCTTAATCGGTGCAGCTTTTGGATTAGGGTTTATTATAGGTCCGGTAATAGGTGGTTTACTTGGACATTATGGAGCAAGAGTTCCCTTTTATTTCGCGGCAATATTATGCATGGTGAATTTTCTTTACGGCCTGTTTATACTACCGGAAAGTTTAGGAAAAGATAAACGTCGGTCGTTTAGCTGGAAACGTGCAAACCCTATTGGAACAGTTAATTTTTTGAGAAAACAGTCAAAAATATCAAATCTCGTCATCGCTTTAATTTTGGTCTATGTTGCCCTCCACGCTGTACAAAGCAATTGGCATTTTTTTACTATGTATAAATTTAATTGGACGGAGAGAACTGTAGGTCTGTCGCTTGGTTTGCTTGGCTTATTGCTTGGCTTAGTACAAGGAATTCTAATTAGGTGGACAACTCCAAAATTAGGAGAACATAAAAGTGTATATTTTGGGTTGCTATTTTATGCATTAGGTTTAATGCTCTTTGCATTTACTAATCAAGGATGGATGATGTTTGTTTTTCTCGTCCCCTATTCCTTAGGTGGAATCTGCGGGCCTGCACTTCAATCAATAATCAGTAAAAATGTTCCTGCAAATGAACAGGGGGAACTGCAGGGAGCATTATCAAGTTTAGTGAGTGCTACCTCTATTTTTGGACCTCCAATGATGACAAATTTATTCTATTATTTCACTCATGATAAAGCGCCATTTCAATTTTCAGGAGCTCCATTTTTTCTAGCATCCATTTTAATGTTTATGAGTGTAATTATTGTATATTTTGCTTTTCGACAAAAAGGTGAAAAAGAAGCTAAAGATTAAAAAGATGCAATAATGTGAAGAAGTAAGGGTGAAGATTTAGCCTTAGACCGGTTTTTGTGGCAATTCCAATATATTTATGCGTAAAAAAATAGAGACAACTATAAAATAGTTGTCTCCTTCAGTGACCTCGACAGGATTCAAACCTGTAACCTTCTGAGCCGTAATCAGATGCGCTATTCAGTTGCGCCACGAGGCCGTTTGTTATCTTGTTGTTTAACGGTTGCAAATATACCACTTTTTTCCGTTCTTTGGAGAATGAAACAGAAAATTTTACTTTTATTCACGGTATTTTCGCTAATTGCCTGTAAAAGAGAAACAAAAATTTCGTCCTCTGAATGGACAAATATCTCGGCCCGTACTCAATTTAAGGAACATGATGGAGTGGTGGATCTGAAATCCGGAAATTTCACCTATAATTTTAAGCAGAATCAAATTCCATTTAAGAAAATTATCCTTTTAAATGCAAGTATGGCGGGTTATATTTCAGAGCTGGGAGCAGAAAATCTAATCGTAGGAATTTCAAGCCCGGAATATATTTACTCGGAAAAAATCCAAAATATGATCAGGGAAGGAAAAATTCAGAATGTAGGAAGTGATCAGAAGTATGACGTGGAAAAAATTATTTCTCTGAAACCGGATGCCATTTTCACCAATCATATTGCAAGTTTTGACAATACCTATGAGCTATTAAAAAACAATGGGATCCAGGTGGTATTTCTGGATGAATATATGGAACAGCAACCATTGGACAAAACTGCCTATATAAAGCTATTTGGAGAATTGTTAGCAAAAGAAAAAGAAGCAGATACTAAATTTCAGGAAATTGAGAAAAACTATAATGAATTAAAACAATTGGCTTTAACAGCAAAAGAAAAGCCTGTTGTTCTGGCTAATGAAATGTATGGCGACATTTGGTATCTTCCGGGTGGAAATACTTCCGTAGCCCATTATATTGCAGATGCCAATGCTTCTTATATTTTAAAAGATAATAAAGATGAAAAAGCTTTAACTATGGGCTTTGAAGAGGTATATGCAAAATCAGGAGGAGTTCAGTACTGGGTGAACGCCGGAAACCATGCTTCTAAAAGTGAAATGCTGAAAATGAACGGGTTTTATGGTAAACTTGACGTATTCAATAAGGGGAAAATCTATACGATCAGTGGTAAGGAAAGACAAAAAGCCAATGATTTCTTTGAAAGCGGTGCTGTAAGAGCTGATCTTATCCTGAAAGACTATATTAAAATCTTTCATCCGGAACTTTTACCAAATTATCAGTTGACTTATATGAAAGAGTTGCAGTAAGCCGGACTATTGCTTATTTTTGCCTTTCCTTTTATAAAGTTATGTGGAAAAAAATTAAACAGCTTATCTTTATCATTCTAGTAATGAATGTTGTGTTTATCATCTGGGGTCGATTTTTTAATCCGCCAATCACGATCACTCAGATAGGAGGACTTTTCGAATACGGAAAGCTGCACAGAGACTATATTTCCTACGATGAAATGGGAAATAATGTGAAGAAAGCAGTTATTGCATCAGAAGATCAGAAGTTTTTTGACCATAACGGATTTGATTACACCGCAATCGAAAAAGCGATGAAGCATAATGAACAAGGGAAAAAAATAAGAGGCGGAAGTACCATTTCCCAACAGACGGCAAAAAATGTTTTCCTATGGCAGGGCAGAAGCTGGGTCAGAAAAGGACTGGAAGCCGTCTACACTTTTATTATCGAAAAGGTATGGAGCAAAGACATTATTCTTGAAAGATACCTGAATTCTATTGAAATGGGGAAGGGTGTTTTTGGAGTGGAAGCGGCCGCTCAATATTATTTTGGAAAATCATCTAAAGACTTAAGTGCTTCAGATGCTGCCTGGATTGCCGCAGTATTACCGAATCCAAAGAAGTATGATCCAAAAAATCCTTCACCTTATTTAAGAAAGAAACACAATTGGATCATGAGACAGATGAGGAATGTGAGTTTGAAATAGTATCTTTGTACTAATGAAATTCTTTAGTTCCAGCACAAATTTTGAGTCAGTTCTTAAAAAATATTTTTCTTTTAAGAACGAAACGCTTTCTTTAGAACCATTTGCAGAGTTTTTGGAGAGTGTAAAAAAAGCTGATTTTACAGATGTGCTCAATTTTCTCAGAAGCAATCCTAATTTTGCCGATAATTTTAAACATTACATCCACAATATTTTTAAAGGAAGGCCTTTCAATTTGTCTTTGACAGAGGCTAATATTCTTTCTGAAAATGCCTTCTTTCCGGAACTTAAAAAGAGAATATTAAACAAGGTGCTGCCACCCGTTGAAAATGAAAAGACCATATGGTACATGATCGACAACGTGTGTTTAAGACCAAAAAAGGATTTACAATACCTTCACAACCTTCCTGAAAATGAAATTGATGAATTTCTGAACCTTATGGGAGCTTCAGATTTTATTATCAAACCAAATGTAAAAAAGGAGCTTATTTTCTCGATGAATATCCTTTCCTGGAGGGTAACAGGAATGGCCATGGAAGTAGAAGTGGTAAGAATGGCACCTCAATACAGGAATCTTGATAACCCGTTCCTCGCCCTTCAAAATGAGCTTGAAACTTTGGCAGAAGACCTGGTAAAGGATCCTGAAATGCAGCTGCATTCCAAAGACAGCAGATATAAGCAGATCAAGATTTATGCAGAACAATGTCAGGAGTTTGTTAATATCGCTTTTAAAAATTCCGCTAAATATGGGATTTCAGGGAAGATTAATCAATCACTGCTGAAGATTCGTCAGCAGACAGAAAGAATCTACGAAATCATACAGCTGCTGGTGATTGATACTGATGAAGATGTTCTGATTAAATCCAAGCAACTGGTCTTTAATATATTAAATTACAAGTCTCATAAGAACAATATTGCAGACCTGATTAATGATAGTACAAGGTTGATTTCTCACCTTATTACCAATCATACCGCAGAAGCCGGAGCACATTATATCACATCAACCCGAAAAGAATATATGACCATGTTCTATAAGGCAAGTGGTGGTGGGATTATTGTAGGAGCGCTTTGCGTATTGAAAATGTTGTACGGATATATTCCGGGAAGTGATTTCTCACATGCATTTTTGTACTCAATGAATTATGCGATGGGATTCGTGATGATTTATCTGATGGGATTCACATTAGCCACAAAACAGCCGGCGATGACCGCTGCTACAATGACTAAAGTTTTATCCGAGGAAGGAAACAGTAAAAGACATAATACTGAATTTGCCCATCTTGTTTCAAAACTGTTCAGAAGTCAGTTTATTGCCTTTGTGGGAAATGTTTTGCTTGCCTTTCCGATCGCACTTGCCATTATCTATGGACTGGATGTATTTTTCTCACAAAACCTGGCGGTTGATCGTTCTGATAAATTATTAAAAGACCTTGATCCTTTTAAATCCAAAGCTATTTTGCATGCCAGTATTGCTGGTTTCTATCTGTTTATTTCAGGGATTATTTCGGGAAATATCGGGAATAATTCCGTGTTCTATCAGATTCCGGAAAGAATTGCAAAAAACCTTTCAATCAGAAATTTCTTTGGGAAAAAGTTTGCCAAAGGATTATCAAAATATTATGCTAAAAACTGGCCGGGAATCGTTTCCAACTTCTGGTTTGGGGTTTTCCTAGGTGCTACGGCACCTGTAGGTCTATTCTTCGGACTTGATCTGGACATCAGACACATTACCTTTGCAGCCGGAAACTTTGCCTTAGGATTGTACGGAAAAGACTTTTCGGTTGATTCCTATACCTTTTGGATGTCATTTTTTACAGTATTTTTAATAGGATTTTTCAACTTTCTGGTGAGTTTTAGTTTATCGATGTTCCTTGCATTCAGGTCAAGAAAAATGAACTTTGGACAGGTAAGCGAAATTTATAAAGAGATTTTCAGATACTTCATAAAACATCCGTTGAAGTTCTTCTTACCATTACGTTCAGGTTTAGATAAACAAGCCGATGACCTGATGAGTAGTACGATTTCTAATAAATCGGAAGAGCATTAATTAGATCTAATAATATAAATAAAAAACAGACTGCCTCAAAGCCAGTCTGTTTTTTGTTATCCCAAATGTCGCATTACTGCAACAGTTTATTATTATCTACAATCAGTAATAGGGCACAATGTTGGAAATGATCCCCATTCAATACATTCATCTGTTGCGCAATCTCTTTTACAACATACTGGCCGATCTCCGCCGCTGATTTGTTTTAACTCTTTTTTTGTTAGCTTTTTTAAAGCAAGTACTTTTTTCATGGTAATTTGATTTTAGTTTTAGATTCTAAATATATCAATTATCCTTGAATTATCTTGCGTTTTTTTTTAAAATATTTGCAGATCATCAAACTTATCCTCACCGAATTTGTCCTGAAACTTTTTTAAATAAAAGCTTTTACGCATTTTAAAATCATGTTTTAGTAATGGTGAATCAATTCTGATAATAACGCACCCGTTTTCTATATTTACACTTCTGATCTCTTTGAAAAGGCTCTCGTCAAGATAATCTTCAAGAAAATCTTTAATTTCAAATGCAACTAGTTTTCCCTCAAAACCGTGGATTCTGGCAAAAGACTTTACCAGTTCAGAGGATTGATATTCACGTTTTTTCTTCTTCATAATTGTGTTGTGTGGGTTCGAGGTTTTAAGTGATTTGAAAGGAGTGCAAAAATGTAAATTATTTATTTATATTCCAATTTTCTTGTACCCATTTTTTAGATAAATTGATTTTACCTTTTTTTGTTATTAATACCTTTTTTATTTTATGAAATAGGATGTAATTGTCTTTAAATCATAGCTTTAATTCTTGATTCAGAAACTCATATCCCATTTATATCTCAAAAATAATACTTTCCTCATTAATTTTCTTTACCACACTTTCCGTACGTTCTCTATGAGTATCCGTAATAAAAATCTGTCCGAAATTTTCTTTATTTACGAGTTCAATCAACTGTGAAACTCTGGTATCGTCAAGTTTATCAAAAATATCATCAAGTAAAAGAATTGGTGTTTTGTTGGTGAGCTCTTTTACAAGGTTCATCTGAGCTAATTTTAATGAAATCAGAAACGACTTCTGCTGTCCCTGAGATCCTATTTTTTTAATTAAAACATGATCCATCTCGAAAAGAAGATCATCTTTGTGAATGCCTTTCGAAGTGTAGGTAAGCATGCGATCTCTTTCGATGCTTTCTTTTAAAAGTTCCCCGAAAGAATTTTCCAGTAAATGAGATTCGTAAATAACCGATACGGTTTCGTTACCTCCTGAAATAATCTGATAAAAGTTCTTAACGATAGGATTTAACTGTTCTACGAATTCCTTTCTTTTGTTGAATATCTTTGTCCCGAATCGGGTGATCGGATCATCATAAATTTCAAGAGAATCTTTATCCCAGGTTCTGTTTTTGGCAAAATATTTTAATAAAGCATTTCTCTGCTGTATTGTTTTCTGATATTGTATAAGGTCATAAAGATACTCAGAATCGGTCTGCGAAATCATGGCATCCAGAAACTTTCTTCTGCTTTCCCCGGAATCCGAAATAAGATTTGAATCATACGGCGAAATCATCACGCTCGGTAGATAACCGATATGATCGGCAAGTCTGTCGTAGCTTTTATCATTTTTCTTAATGACTTTTTTTGCTTCTTTCGGTTGGGTAATTCTGATGATATCTTCGCTGTCTTCATTCTGAATTTCAGCATCAAGAGTGAAAAAATCCTCCTCTATTTTGATATTATTCAGATCTGTATTTCCCAAAAAACTTTTTCCTACCGATAAATAATGAAGAGCATCCAGAATATTGGTTTTTCCTACCCCGTTATTACCTACAAAGCAGTTGATCTGTGGGGAAAATTCAAACTTTTTTTCTGAATGGTTTTTGAAATTGTAAAGAGAAAGCTTCTTGATAATCATTCGTCAAAAATACTCCATTATTACTAAAAATAAAAAAGGAAGTGCGGAACAAGTTTCCACTCCAAATGAAAAATAGGTGTCATCTCTTTTATTTTCAGCGAAATAAATGAAAATATAAGTAATAATACTGGAAAGAAAAAAAGAAGCCGCATACAGAGGTTTAAGATAAAAAACGGCAATAATACTGCTTATAAAAACCAGGGCATAGGCAATATATTTCGTATTCTGAACTCCTATCATCATTGGAAAAGTCTTTACCGTATCACTGTTCATATCCCTGATATCAAAAGGAAGTACAAGGGCTGTAATAAAGAAAAAGCTGATCAGGAAAATAGGCAGATTAAATTCCGGTAAAGTAAGCCAGCAATTGACCAATGCCCAAACGAGCCCCACATAAAAGACTTTCAGAAGGGGAATTTTCCGAATGTAAACATCCAGAAAAAAACTATTATACAATAATCCCAGGACTACAATGACAAACCATTTCAGAAGTCTGATCTCATTATGATTGTGAATAATCAGAAAAGCACATATGATTCCGGCTACTGCATTTAAGACTAAAATTTTAAAAAAATGTTGGGTGTATTGATACTTAGTATAAAGATAACCACTGAAATAAGTGATGAAAATAAGCAGCATAGTAGGGAAACGGAATGTGTTTTGCTCCTTCATAAAAAATACTGCAAAAAGAGTTCCCATTAAGGAGACATAAATCTGACTGTCTATAAAGAATTTTTTCAGTATTTTTAAGATGTTCATTTATCAAAATTAATATATATGAAAAGATTTTCCAAGATTTTTATGCTTTTGCTTTTAATGCTAAGCTTTTCAACGGTTTTCGGGCAAAAATATTACGATGACCAATGGAAAAAGATTACTGAAAACAGCAAAAAAGGAGCTTACAAATCTAATCTTCCGATTATTTTAGATATACAAAACCAAGCAATGAAAGAAAATAACGCCCTTCAGCTGATCCGCTCTCTAAAGGCGGAATTCAGTGTTGTCAACCAAACTGCAGATGATGATCAGAATGATGCTGCTTCAAAATTTTTCAGTAAACTTCAGGGGGCAAAAGCCAAACTGAAAGGCGAAGAGAAATTGGTCTATGATGTTTTGTTGAATGGCTTTTTCCTTGATTATTACAATCAGAATTCATGGAAAGTAAACGGGAGAACCAATATCAATTCACAGGATATTTCCCAGATTGAAACATGGAGTAAGCTTGACTTTAAAAACTACTTAACCAAAAGTTATCAGGAACTTGATCAGCAAAAATCAGAGATGAAGAAAGCCTCTCTGTCCAAATACAAAGATCTGTTTTCAGACACTAAGGATCTTAGCTATTTCCCTTCCTTATTTGATTGGTATGCCTTGAAGAAAATAGGTTTTCTTTCTGAAAATAATTTATTTACCAAAAATGAGCTTACGGAAAACCGTACTGTAATCAATGCCACTTTTGATGAACTAGTTGCACAGAATACCGGAAATCCGAAGTTGTACTTTATGAAGGAGAAATTGGTTAATAACTGTAATTTTAATCAATGCAAAGACAAACTGGAGCAATTGCAGAATCTTCTGAAATCTGGCCCGGAAGGAGACTATAAAGTGCTTATCATGGAAGATATCATGAATGAGCTGATTGCTAAAAAGAAAGACAAAGAAGCTATTGCTGTAGCTGCACAGGCAAAAAGTCAATATCCAAAATCTTCTTTCCTCGAAAATATTAAAAACAAAGAGGAACAGATTACCAATCCATTACTGAACATTAAATATGAACAGCAGACACAGAACAATCTGCCGATTCATTTTGTCGCTGAATATAAAAATGTAACCAGTTTTTCTTTAAATATTTATGAGGTAAAAGATGATTTTACTTCACTGATGCAATATATTCAGAATTCATATGGCAATACCTATGGGAAAGTTAAAAAGAACTTAGTAAGAAAAGAGACCTATCAGCTTGCTGACCAGAAGGATTATCAGCTTCACAAAACATCATTGGAGATTAAGCCGCTTCCGTCAGGAATTTATATTGCGGAATATCTTGTAGACGGAGCAGATCTGAAAGACAATGACTCGAGACAGAATTTCCACTTCCTGGTTTCAGGAAACAGAATCGTTTATCAGTCTAAGACGGACAGAAATGCACTTTCAAACGAATTGAAATTAGTCAATAGTGAAAACGGAAAACCTGTAGCCAATGAAAGCCTTGCATTTTATGAGTTTGTATCCAACAAAACCTTAAATAAGCTAGATGGGAAAACCAATGAAAAAGGAAGTTTTACATTCCCTTCCTCGGCAAATAACGAATACTACAGAACTTTTCTGATTCAACAGCCTAAAACCAACGATTTTCAGATCATGCAGGTGTACGGAGCCAGAGGAGCAGCAGAAGAGTATAATCCCAACAAAGAATCCCGTACCGCAGCACAGATATTTACAGACAGAGCAATCTACCGCCCTGGGCAGACTGTATATTTTAAAGTCATCAATACGAAAATAGATAAAGAAGTAGAATCGGTACTTTCGGGGTTAAAACAAAAAATAACGTTACTGGATGCCAACAGTCAGGAAGTAAACTCGCAAAATTTTACCACCAACGAATTTGGATCTTATCACGGTAGTTTTGTCCTTCCAAAAGGACAATTGAACGGTATTTTCTACATAAGAACCGATGGAAACAGCGGATATAAAGATATCAGAGTTGAGGAATATAAAAGACCTAAGTTTGAGGTAACTTTTGATCCGGTAAAAGATGAATATAAATATGGGCAGACCATCGAATTAAAAGGAAAAGCAATGATGTTTTCAGGGGTTGCCCTGAGCAATACCACAGTGAATTATGAAATTAAAAAACATAATATCAGATGGAGGTATTTCTGGTGGTATCCACAAGGAAATGATAATGAGAATTCAATCCTGGGAGAAGCTAAAACCAATGAAAAGGGAGAATTTGTAATTCGTCTTGATCTTAAAAAAGATGAAAAATTAGATGGAATACAGATTGACAACTATGAAATCAATGCTTCCGTAACAGATATCAACGGAGAAACACAATCCGGAAATACACAACTTAAAGTAGCTTCAGTATCCCACTACATCAAGGCTGATGATATTAAAAATACTTTCAGCGATGAAAATGTTAAGATAAAAGTTGAAACAAAGAATTATAACGAACAAAACCTTAAGAAGTCCTATCAGGTGAAGTTATTAAAACTGACAGCTCCTAACAGAATTTTCAGAGATAACTTTAAAACGGAAGTTCAGAATCTTCCCCAGTACTCAAAAGATGAATTCATCAGCAAGTTCCCGCATGATTTGTTTGACAAAAATGATGAGATCAAAAACTGGAAAACTGAAAAAGTAGTGGTAGAAAAGCAACAGCAGCCTTCTTCCGATAATGCCCAGCTTTCTACAAACTTAGACTTAGGTAAACTTGAAGCAGGCGATTATCAGCTGGATTTGTTTAATATCGAAGGAAAAGATACCATCAAGTCTTCACAATATTTCAGTGTCTGGGACAAAAATTCTTTGAAACCGACTCAGAAAACATTCCTGACAGTGATTGCCCCAAAAGATGAGGTGTCAAGAGGAGAGAAAACTAAAATGTATGTATACTCGGCAATTCCTGATGCTTTGGTGAATGTTTTCGTTCAGGATGGCTTAGGAAAGACCATCACGGAATCTTATCAGTTGAAAAAAGGATTATTAGAATATACAGCGGATATTCCGAAGGACAAAAAAGTATCACAACTGAATATCCAGTTTCAGATTGTAGCATTTAATGATGTAAGTACCGAATCCGTTACCTTGAAGATAAAGGATACGGAACAACCTTTAAAAATTGAAACTGTAACATTCAGAGATAAACTGGAGCCTAATTCAAAAGAAAAATGGACGGTAAAAGTAACGGGTAATGAGAAAGAAAAGATCAATGCTGAAGTGTTGGCCAACATGTACGATATGTCTCTCGACCAGTTTGCTGCCAATACTTATAGTTGGAATAAACTATATGTACCGATCAATATGATCAGTTCTTATACATTGAAAAATTATCTGGTGCAAAAAAGCTATCAGAAAAGATTAAAATATATCAACGGAAATTATGTTGATGTACCGAATTTCAATTGGTTTGATGGTGCGTTGTATTATGCTACTGTAAGAGGTTTAGCTGGAAATGGCGGAGGAATAGAAGTAGGTAATAAGATATCTGCTTACTCCGTACCGCCAGCGCCAACAGCACGCGCAAAAAACAATGTGATGATGAGGAAAGCAGCCGTTGCAGAAGAAGCTGTGGCTTCAGAAGCAACTGTAGCTGATGCTGATGGGGTAATGGATCAGGCAGGACAAAAAGAAGAGCTTGAAAAAGTTCCGGTACGTCAAAACCTGAATGAAACCGCATTTTTCTATCCCGATCTGAAAACTGATGCCGAAGGAAATGTAAACTTCGAGTTCACATCACCTGAAGCATTGACAAAATGGAAACTGATGTTCCTGGCTCATACAAAAGATGCCAGAGCAGCGACCTTAGAAAAGCAGGTGGTTACTCAAAAAGAATTCTCTGTAACGCCAAATTATCCTAGATTCTTAAGAGAAGGTGACGAACTGAACCTGCAGTCAAAACTATCAAACCTTACCGATAAAAAACTGAATGGTTCCGCCGAGCTTAAGATTCTTGACGCATTTACCAATGAAGATATTTCTTCAAAATTTGGAGTTACCGGATCAACTCAAAACTTTAATTTAATTGAAAACGGAAACGGAGCCTTAACATGGAAATTAAAAGTTCCGAATAATGTTTCTTCAATCATTTTAAAAGTCGTTGCCAAAGCAGGCGCTTATTCCGATGGAGAACAACAGGCTGTAGCCGTATTGCCAAACAGAATGCTGGTTACCGATGCCGTTCCGGTTTTTGTGAAAGAAGGGGAGACCAAAACATTTGTGTTGGATAACCTTAAAAACAATACCTCTACAACGGCTTCTAATGTTTCCAATACGTTGGAGCTGACGACCAATCCGATCTGGGAAGTGATGTTTGCTCTTCCAAGTTTGAAAAATGATCAAAATAGCTCGGCAGATGTGATCTTCAACAAATGGTTTGCAGATGTGATTGCTTCTGAGATATTTAAAGCAAATCCAAAAATGAAAACTGTTTTTGAAGAATATCAGAGCAAAGGATTATTAAATTCAAACCTTGAAAAAAATCAGGAATTAAAACAACTCTTGCTGGAAGAAACACCTTGGGTGCTGGAAAGCAAGAATGAAACCGAACAAATGCAAAAACTGGCATTGTTGTTTGATACCAACACCATGAGAAATTCGATTACTCAGGATTGGGATGAGTTCAGAAAATTACAAAACCCTGACGGTGGATTCTCATGGTATGCAGGCTATCCAAGTTCTTACGGAACATCATTGTATATCCTTAAAAATCTAGGGAAAATCAACGATTGGTTAAAAGATAACGTAAAAGATTATCAAAGCTCAGAACAAAAAGAACTGGTAGCAAAACTGATTCAATATGTGGATAATGAGATTGATAAATACTGGAATGTAAAAGACAAAAATATCTGGAGCAACTGGGTACTGGATTACCTTGATACCCGAAACTATTGGGAAAAACAATATCCTTTGAAAGGAAAAGGAGCTGGCTTGAAATCTTCAGTAAAAGAAAAGGCAAAGACAGCAAAAATTACAGATTTTACATTCTTTGGACTTCATCGTGCGGCTTTATTAATGAATGATTACGGATTAAAAGATGTTTCCGATAAATTGATGACTTACCTCAAAGAAACCTCTACAGATACCAAAACGCAAGGAGTTTACTGGAAACAGAATTTGAACGACTGGGGATGGTTCGGATCAAAAGTAGTAAATCACGCAGGAGCGCTGGAAGCTTTCAATAAGCTTAAATCCAATGATCAGAACTTTATTGAAGATATGAAAATATGGCTGGTAACACAGAAAGAAGTAAACTCATGGGGAAGCTCAAGAGGAACTTCAGAAGTAATCTTTACCATTCTGAATTCAGGGAAAACATGGACAGGAGCAGAAAGCGATAAGGCAACCATTGTTTGGGGCGGAAAAGAACTGACTCCTCAGACTCAGGCAACAGGATATGTGAAGTCTACCGTAAAAACAGACGCCGTAGATAAAAACCTGGGAACTGTTACTGTAACCAAGCCTGGTCCGGGTATTGTTCAGGGAGGATTATTCTGGCAATATTATGAAGATCTGGATAAAATCAAATCTTCTGAAAATTATATCTCCGTAACCAAAGAACTTTATAAAAAAGTAAAAACAGTAAATGGGGAAGAACTTCAGAAAATTTCAACTGAAACTCCACTTAAAGTAGGAGATAAAGTAACCGTAAGAATGATTCTGAATACGGACAGAGCTATGGAATTTATTCATATTAAAGATATGCGTGCTGCAGGATTTGAGCCGATTGATGCACTATCCGGATACCAGTGGAAAAATAATTTAGGCTATTACCAGTCGACGAAAGATGCTTCTACCAATTTTTATATTCAGTATATGCCGAAAGGTAAATATGTATTTGAATATGATGTGGTTGCCAACGCATCCGGTAAGTTCTCTAATGGAATTACCACGATGCAGAATTATTATGCTCCGCAGATGAATGCCCATACAAAAGGAACCGGTGTTCAGATTTTGGAATGATTTTTGGCTATAGGGAAGTAATTAAATTGTAAAACCAAATAAAATGAAATTTTCAAAAACTTTAATTACAGGATTGGTATTGATGGCTGGAGTAAGTGCTTTCGCGCAAAAGAAAGCAGAAAAGTTTGAAAAACTACAGATTGAAATGTTCCCAAAAGCTAAAGATGGATATAAGCAGGTATATATTCAGCTTCCGGTTGCAAAAAACGAAAAAGATTTAAAAGTCGAGGTTTTTGTCGGAGCCGAAAAAATGTTAGACTGTAACAACTACTTTTTGATCGGTGAGATGAAAAATCAGGATCTTCAGGGATGGGGATACAACTATTACGAAGTAGAGTCTAAAGGGGAGACAGGAGGTACGTTAATGGCTTGCCCGGGGCAAAAGTTAACCAAGAAATTTGTAACCCTTAAACCGGAATTAGTAGGATACAACAGTAAATTACCATTAGTATTCTATGTGCCGAAAGATATTGAAGTTCGTTACAGAGTTTTACGTCCCGACGCTGCGATGAAAAAAGCAGTTCAGAAATAAATCAGCTTATTATAACATAGAAAACTCCTCGCAGTGATGTGAGGAGTTTTCGTTTTTTATCAGTTTATAGTTTCTTTGAAATTTCAACCCAGCCAGGTTTTACCTGTCCATCTGTTACTATGAGTTCCTATAAAATATTAAACTCATCTTTTAGTAAAATTTTCAGTAAAACATTCATCAATACAATAAAAATTTAGGTTAAAAAGACAGTGCAAAAGTAGACTTATTATTTTTTTTTAAAATTTTTTAAAATTTTTTAAGATTTAATTAAGACTTAAACAGTTTGACTAAAACTTTATTTTGAAGTGGTTTATGCTTAAACACATTTTAAACATATTTTAAATTCACTGGTTTGTAGAATTATCTTTGAGGATCGTAACATTTTTTGCATTATATTTGTTATAAACATAAACCATGAAAAACAATTTATTGATTTTTACGTTTAGTTTTTTTGCTTTTCCTGCTTTGGGCTGGGCACAGTCTGCGCCGGATTTTAAAGAACTTTTAGATAGTGCAATGGTTCGGGACTCGAACCTGAAAATGCAGATTACCCAGAATAAACTTACCGATCTTGACGAGCATAAATTAAAAGATATCTTTCTTCCTACGCTGGAAGTAAGTGGTAAAGTTGGCTATCTGAATGGAACAGCAAGACTGACGTCTCCGGAAATTAATTTAGCCCCTTTCATTAATATTCCCGAAGGAACTTTCAACAATAATTTTAATGTCTCCGGATTTTCAGGCGTTGCCAAGGCAGATGCCAAAATGCTTTTGTACTCCGGCGGAAAAGTGAAATACCTGAAGAAAGCGGTTGAAGAAAAGAAAAAGTCGGAAGATATTCTGCTGGAGAAAACCAAAGATGATGTTGTCGCCAGTATTTCTAAGGCCTATGATCAATTGGCGCTGATCCATCAGTCAAAAAAAGTGCTGGATGAAAGTAATAAAAGACTGGATATCAACAAGAAAACAGCTGATAAAGCTTTAGGATATGGCTTGATTACTCCTTATGATCATAAAAAAATAGAACTGGCACAAGCGACCTTAAATGCCAAAATGGTAGAATATGAGGGAAAAAAAGAACTGCTTTTAACCCAGCTTTATGTTCTGACAGGTATTAATAAAGAACGTCTTAGAATGATTGATCCTACATTGTCTCCGGTAGATTTGCTTGCCGCAGAAAACGGGATTGAGCAAAGAGCAGAAATCAGAGCCTTAGAACATGGAATCACTGCCTCAGATTATAAAATTAAAGCAGAAAGGACATGGATGATTCCAAAAGTACAGCTGATGGCTTCTGCGTATTATATCGGATTGTACGGAAACCGGATCAAAAGCTCTGAAAATGTAGTTCCGGCAGTTCCATTATTAGGGTATGAAGGAAGAAAACTCGACTGGAGTCCCAATAACATTAATGTTTTTCCATTGATTACTGCAGGAGTTGGATTTAAATGGGAAATTTTTGACGGAAAAGAAGGGAAACACGCTGAAGAAACCGCCCGCGTTGGAAAAGAAGTTCTGCAAAACCAGAAAGAAGATGCTTTGAAAAAATTAACGTTGAACCTGGCCAATAATCAAACCAATTACGATATTGCCACAGCGCAGATTACATTGAAAGCAAAAGAAAAAGAGCTCGCAAAAAACGCACTGGTGCAGGCTGAAAAAGAATTCCGATACGGAATGAGCAAATCTTCTCAGCTTATCGATGCTGAAAATGACCTTGAAGTTGCCGAGCTTGAATATCAGAATACAATTTTCAACCAGAGAAGAGCGGGAATAGAACTGATGAGGGCTACCCAGGAGCTGGATATTACCAAATTTTATTTAATCCCTTAAAAATTAAAATGATGCATAAAAATATATCTATACTCTTTGCTGCTCTGCTTTTATTGGGGAGCTGCGGCCAAAAGAATGAAAAGGTGAAGGAATCGGAAGGAAAAACGAAAAAAGATGTTATTTCTTTCGCTCCGAAGGTAACCGGAAGAATTTTAAGAATATACGTTTCTGAAGGTCAGACGGTGAAGAAAGGAGATACCCTTGCACAACTTGATGTACCGGAAGTTTCTGCGAAAATAGCTCAGGCACAAGGCGCAGTAAGTGCGGCCACAGCACAGGAACAAATGGCTAAAAACGGAGCTACGGCAGATCAGCTGAGACAACTTAATGCCAAATATAAAGGGTTAAAAGAACAATATGACTTTGCCCAGAAATCTTACCGAAGAGCAAACAATATGTTCCGCGACAGCCTGATGTCTCCGCAGGCACATGATGAAGTATATGCAAAACTTCAGGGAGCAAAAGCACAATATGATGCAGTGGTAGCTGAATTGGATGATGTAAAAAGAGGAACCCGTTTCGAAAAAGTAGAAATGGCAGCAGGACAAGCTTCACAGGCCAAAGGTGCTTTGCAGGAAGCAAATGTAGCCTATTCTGAAAGATATGTCATTGCCACCAATGATATGGAAATAGAAACCATTAGTCTTAATGCGGGGGAATTGGCAACAGCAGGATTTGCCCTATTCAACGGATATATTCCTGAAAGTACCTACTTCAGATTTACCGTTCCTGAAAGTGCTATTTCAAAATATAAAAAAGGCCAGGATGTAACGATGCAGGTGGTTTACAATAAAGAAAATCTTGAAGGGAATGTTGTTTATATCAAACAGCTGACAAGATATGCTGATATTACGACGGCTTATCCGGACTATCAGCTGCAAGATGCGATCTACGAGATCAAGGTAAAACCAAAAGATAAGAATAAGGCTAAAAGTATTTTAGTCAATGCGAATGTTATCCTGAAATAAAAATATACAGATGAAAGAATTTTTCCGTCTTTTACAACGTGAGTTCAAACTTTTTATCGGCAATTCAACCTTAAGGACGGTGTTCTTTTTGGCACCGGTCTTTTATGCTACCTTGCTGGGGTTTGTCTACAAAAGCGGAAAAGTTGAGAACACACCGGTACTGGTGGTGGATAGAGATAATACTCCGTTATCAAACCAGTTGACGGAAATGCTTGGTGACAATAAGAGTATCAGGGTGATCAAATACTTGCAGGAGCCCCAGAGCATTAAAGATGAGGTGATCAGGAATGAGGCGGCGGCGGTCGTTATTATTCCGTCCCGATTTGAAGGGGATATGCTGCAGAAAAAATATCCCGAACTGAATGTGTATGTGAATACAGGAAATGTCCTGACTGCTAATTTCGCCTCTAAAGCACTTCAGCTGACTATCGGAACTTTCTCTGCGGGAGCATCGATCAAGGCTCTTCAGAAAGCAGGAATGCCGGCAGCAAAGGCTGTGACACAATATGAACCTTTCAAAACCAATTATATTACCCTCTTTAATACCACCAGTAATTATCTTATTTTTATGTGGCCGGCTATGTTGGCGGTGGTTTTACAACAGGTGATTTTATTGGCAATGGCTGTAAGTTTTGCCGCAGAATTCCAGGGAGGCACTTTTGTAAGAGAATATGCTAAAATGAAAAAATGGGCATTTCCAACGATGCTTATTAAAGTCATTCCGATTTGGGTATTTTCAATCCTTATTGTAAGCATCTACTACCTCATGCATATGATTTTCAGGGTTCCGATGCCGGAAGGAATATTTAACTTTATTTTACTGACCGCGGTCTTTGTAGGATCAGTTTCTTTTCTGGGAGTATTTATCAGTATATTAATTCCGGATGCTTTGAAAGCGACTCAGATTCTTATGGTAATTGCTTCACCGGCCTTTATTATTAGTGGATTTACATGGCCCTTAAGTGCGATGCCTGCTTTTGTCCAGTTTATTGCTAATATCATTCCTTTGACTCCTTTCTTACAGGCCTTTAAAATTTTATTGATTCAGAAAGGTTCGGTAGAACTTACTTTTCCTTATCTGGAACATTTAACGATTCTTTTAATCATCTACGCCATTATAGGATGGATTGCTTTGAAAATCAAGCTTTGGTTTATATTTAAAAAAGTAACTCCACAGGAAGTTCCGGTAGAAGAAGGCTCAAAAGAGGAAGGGGAATAATTTGCTTGATGTTAAATGTGGAGTTGGTGTGTATTACCACCCCGTCAAAAATTCTTTGAATTTTTGCCACCCCTCCAGAGGAGGGGAATGGTCGCATGTACGATGGCTATCAGAGTAGGATTGTTGTGGGATAAATAAAATGTATAATAAAAGCTCCAAATTTTCATACCTTAAAACCTTAATACTCTAAGACTCTCCAACTCGTACCCCGAAACTCGAATCCCGCACCTTACAACAAAAAATCTCTCCACCATAAAAATCAAACAAAAAAACTGATATATTTGTCTGTAGTAAAATAGAGAAAGTATGGAAAACGTATTTGACACAAAAGATGCACAGAACTATATCGACAGGATTAATAAATTAGTGGAAGATACCCACGGATTATGGGGTAAAATGACAGTAGATCAAATGCTGGCTCACTGTTGTGTAACGTATGAAATGATTTATGAGCCGGAAAAACATAAAAAACCGGGAGCTATCGCCAAATTTATCCTGAAAAATTTTGTAAAGCCTAAAGTTGTTGGTGAGAAAGCATATCCAAGAGATTCTCCAACGGCACCACAATTTTTAGTGACGGGAAGAAAGAATTTTGACGAGGAAAAAACAAGATTGATTGGTTTTATTCAAAAGACTCAACAATTGGGAGCGGATGCTTTTGATGGTAAAGAATCTTTTTCTTTCGGAAAATTAAAAGCACAGGAGTGGAATAATATGTTTGCCAAACATCTGAACCACCACTTGTCACAATTTGGCGTTTAAAAACAACACTATGAAAAAACTTTTATTACTCTTCCTCTTCGCGGCCAACTTTGTTTTGGGGCAAATGCCGGATATCTCAACGGTGTGGCTGAATAACAGCAATCCTTATATCGGAACGATAGGCAGTAAAGGCCAGGAATTAAAGCTTAAAATTAATACTTCAGAGCAGAATAAAAAAAACGACCAGGAATATTTTATTTCAGGCTATTCTCTTGTGGATAACAATTATGCAAAATTTGAAGGTAAAATAACCATATCAAAGTATAAAGATGCCAAGAAGCAAGGGACCATCTTTGGGGAATATGAGCTGGCAGAAGAAAATAAAGGCAAGCATTCAGGACTTTTTAAAGGAAAGTTTGTGTATAATTTCAAGTGGAACAGACAAACTGAAAAAGTAGAAGGACAATATATCGAACTGATAGGAGACTGGAAAAGCTATGACGGGACTTTGGATTTTAAAACCCGTTTGAAAAATCACTAATAATATTTTAAAAGGCTCAGCCTTAGCTCTCAATCTTAATACATATATATGAAACTAGGAGTATTCTCATTAAGCTTAAGTGTGAAAGATCTTCAAAAATCCAAGGATTTTTATGAAAAGCTAGGTTTCTCTGCGATGGGCGGAAGTATGGAACACAACTATCTGATTATGAAAAATGGCAGCACTTTGATCGGTCTGTTTCAAGCCATGTTTGACGGAAATATGCTTACTTTCAATCCCGGATGGGATGAAAATGCACAGAACCTTGAGTCTTTTAAGGACGTAAGGGATATTCAAAAGCATTTAAAAGAAAATGGGGTGGAGATTGACCGGGAAGCTGATGAAACGACTTCCGGGCCTGATCATATCTATCTTAAAGATCCGGATGGAAATATGATTTTAATTGATCAGCATCGTTAATAAAGCCCCAGGAAAGCAAAAACTAATTAAAACTTAACTAATAAAAAACAATCATGGCATCAGTAAACGTTTATTTAACATTTAATGGAAACTGCAGAGAAGCGTTCGATTTCTATAAATCAGTTTTCGGAGGGGAATACCCTTATATCGGAACTTTCGGAGAAATGCCTCCAATGGAAGGTAAGGAAACTCCTGAAGAAGATAAAGATAAAATCATGCATGTAACGCTTCCGATTTCTAAGGAAACCATGTTGATGGGAAGTGATACGGGTGGAGAATGGGCTTCGAATTTCAAAGCAGGAAATAATTTTGCAATTTCTGTCAATGCAGAATCTAAAGAAGAAGCTGGTAAAGTTTTCAATGGACTTTCGGCCGGTGGGCAAGTAACAATGCCTATGGCAGATACCTTCTGGGGTGCATATTTCGGAATGTTTACGGATAAATTCGGAATCAACTGGATGGTTAACTATGATGATCCGGCAAAAATGCAACAACATCCTTAATACCAGTTTATCTGGAATTATAATGTACAATACACCGGCAGTTACTCTGTCGGTTTTTTTTTGATATGATTTACATTCCAAAAAAAATTAAATTTGAATATTTATTATTATTAATTTTTTAAATACAAAACGATGAAATTTACAATCAAAGACATTCAAGCTGAACACAAAAAAGTAAAAAGCGGGGCAGACTTTCCTCAATATATTCAAGCTGTAAAAAATTTAGGGGTGTATCAATATACAGTCGGTGTTTCTGATGGCAGCACGGAATATTTTGATGTGGACCACAATTCAGAGCAGACGGAAAGTAAATATGATGTTCTGACTATTTCCAATGAATTAAATCTTGATCAGTTTAAAGCAAGATTAAAACTTCACCAGCAGGGAGGCACAGATTATATGACATTTTGCAATGACTGTGCAGAAAACGGAATAAAAGGCTGGAAAATGGATTTAAATATCATGACCTGTACGTATTTGGATCAGGATGGAAATGAAGTTTTGGTAGAGCAGATTCCTGGTTAAAATGAATAAAAACGCTGGATTTAGAATTATTTACTTTGATGATTTCTTTTGTTCAGGGTAAAAATATTGTTTGTGATTATTGATTTAAATTATTAATTTTGTTAAAAACGATAGATAATAGTAATTGATGAACATGAGAAAGGTTTTTACAAAATTGGCACTTACGGCACTAAGTTTAGGATCGATATCGGCATGGGCACAAAAGAGTGATCTGGGGGCCTGGTATATGTATTTTGGAAACAATAAAATCAGTAAAAAATTAAACTGGCATAATGAAATTCAATACCGGAACTTTGATGGAATCGGAGATCTGGAGCAGCTTTTAATCCGTACGGGGATTGGCTATGATCTTACAGAGAACAACAACAATGTGTTGCTGGGCTATGGTTTTATTTTGAGCCAACCTTATGTGAATGGAGAAAAGAAGGAGAATATTGAACACCGAATTTTCCAGCAGTTTATTACCAAGCAGAAGTTCGGACGTTTTAACCTTCAGCATCGCTATCGTTTAGAAGAACGTTTTCTGGAGGATGATTTTAGAATGAGATTCCGTTATATGCTGGGTGTAACAATTCCGATTACCCAAAAAGAAATGTTACCGAAAACCTTGTATGCTTCAGTATATAATGAGATTTTCCTGCATTTCAACAGTCCGGTTTTCGATAGAAACAGAGTGTATGGAGCCTTAGGATATGTTATTAATAAAAATATGAGGATTGAAGCGGGGTATATGAATCAACTTCAGGAAAATAAAAACAGAGGACAGATTCAGATTGGTTTTTATAACAATATTCCTTTTACCAAAAATTAAAAATAACCGTTTCTGCTGAATGTTCCGATGAAATTGAAGATCGTTATTTTGTAAAGAAAAAAATAAAAAATAAACACAACATATGCATTCAGGAAAAAGATTTGGGGCGCGTGAGTTCATGACATGGACGAGGCGCAGTATTTACGTTTTAACAATATTTTCGGCCATTCCTACGGTATTGTATTTTTTAGGATGGAAGTTTCTTTCCATTCCGTGGCAGCCGATTGCGATTTTGGGAACTGCCGTTGCTTTTATTGTCGGATTTAAAAATAATGCAAGTTATAGCAGACTTTGGGAAGCTAGACAGATTTATGGCTCCATTATTAACGACAGCCGGAGTTTTGGATACATTCTAAGGGATGCACTCAACGCAACAGATTCCGGAAAAGTAAAAGAGATGTTCCTCCGTCATTATGCCTGGTTAACGGCACTTCGCTTTCAGCTTAGAGAGCCAAGAGCCTGGGAAAATATGGGGACAGCACAATTCGATGAATATTCACGGAAATATGATATTCCCGAAAGACTGACAAAGCTTGATGAGGAATTGAAAAACTATCTTTCTGAAGAGGAACTTCAGTATATTCTGAGCAAGAAAAACAGGGCTACACAGCTTATGGCAAGCCAGAGTAAAGAATTGTCTGAAGTCTATAAGAAAGGGCAAATCAATGATTTTCAATGGACGCAGATCAATCAGCAATTGATAAAGTTTACAGATGATCAGGGAAAAGCAGAGAGAATTAAAAACTTTCCGTATCCGAGAAACTTTTCTTCAATTACGACTTATCTTTTGTTGTTATTTATTCTTTTTGTTCCTTTCGGATTGTTGAAAGAGCTTGATAAGCTAGGTGAGGGAACGAACCTTGAAGGTTGGACATTATGGTTTAATATTCCCTTTTCATTGCTGGTAACCTGGTGTTTTCATACCCTGGACAGTGTAGGAGAAGCTTCTGTAAACCCTTTTGAAGGAAGTCCGAATGATGTTCCGATTACACAGATCAGCCGCACTATTGAAATTGATATGAGAGATATGCTGGATGAATCTGACCTTCCGCCGGCCATTAGTCCGAAGAATAATATTGTACTTTAACATAATATAAAATTAAACATCAATAAATCCCATAGATTCCAACGTTGCAGCGATGTACCAAAGGACCAATCTGTGGGAATTTTATTCAAAAAAATAACACTTAAAAAAACTAAATCAAAATGATTCACAGTTATGTTATAATATCCATTGCAGTACTGCTGTCTGTGATGATATTGGTGATGATCGGGCAGAAATTAAGAGTTGCCTATCCCATTTTTCTTGTGATTGCAGGACTTTTGATAAGCTTTGTTCCGGGAATACCGACGATCGAAATAGAACCGGATCTTGTTTTTCTTATTTTCCTGCCGCCTATTTTGTTTGAAGCTGCCTGGTTTACATCATGGCAGGACTTTCATAAATGGAGAAAGCAAATTTTTTCCATGGCTTTCGGATTGGTATTTCTGACCTCAATTGTTGTTGCTTACCTTTCGTCCTCTATTATTCCGGGGCTTACAGTGGCTATGGGATTCCTGTTGGGTGGGGTAAATTCTCCGCCTGATGCGGTAGCGGCTACTTCGGTGCTGAAACACATGAAAATCCCTAAAAAAATCACCAGTATCCTTGAAGGAGAAAGTCTGATCAACGATGCATCCAGTTTGATTGTATTTAAATTTGCTTTGGCAGCCGTTATTTCTGGCCAGTTTATCTGGAGAGATGCTATTCAGGATTTCTTTACGATGGCTGTTGGAGGAGTTGCTGTAGGAGTTGCTGTAGGTTTCCTTTTTGGAGCATTGCTGAAAATCATACCGTCCAATTCTAATATTGATACGGTAATTACCCTTATTGTGCCGTACATCATGTATGTAGGTGCCGAACATTTTCACTTTTCAGGAGTGCTGGCTGTGGTTGCCGGAGGGTTGTTGATGTCATACAATTCGCATTGCTATCTGAGCCATACCTCACGAATTCAATCCGGGAACGTGTGGAGTGTGCTGATCTTTTTGATGAATACCATCATCTTTATTTTAATTGGTCTTGAATTACCTGTAGTGGTTGAGGCCATGGAAGATTATACAATTTCCGAAGGGATTTTCTATAGTGTCATAATTGGCGGTGCCATTATCGGAACAAGAATATTGTATAGTTATGCATTAATGTACTTTCCAAGACTGTGTTCAAAAGAATTGAGATTGAAAGTTCCTAAGCCGGATTGGCGGGAACCTTTTATCATCAGTTTTGCTGCGATGAGGGGAGTGGTTTCATTGGCCGCAGCGTTATCAATTCCTGCATTTTTGCCAAATGGAGAGGCATTTCCACATCGAAATATTATTTTATTCGTAACTTTTGTTATCATATTGATTACCCTTGTTGGTCAGGGATTATTGCTGAGTCCGATTCTGAAATGGTTAAAAATAAATGATACGGGGAGTGAGCTTCCGGAGGAGAAACAGGAAGTAATTCTGATGCGTAAATTAAAAGAAACGGCTTTGCATAAGCTCGATAACGATTTTTCAGAACTCGCAGAAAGAAATAGTCTGGTACGTCATCAAAAACATAAACTGGAGAATGAAATGATGCTTATGGCTGATAAAGTTCAATGTATGGCATCTACCAACGGTGATTATGTGACAGCCATTAACGAAAACAAAGATGTGCTGCGACAGGTTATCCAGGCACAACGGAACGAGCTACACAGGATGAAAAGAGAGAAAATATTTGATGATCATGTGATGAGAACGATTGAAATGCAGCTGGATTTTGATGAAGCAAAAATTACAGGATTCTCACACGGATAGTCAACTTATTTAAACAAATTAATAAACCAGAAGAGTCACAAAAGTATATAGCGCTATTTGGAACTTTCTAAATGATGCTTAAGTGTTTGAAAATAAAAGTTATTTATGGCTTTTGTGACTAAAGTATAAAGACTTTGTAATATCATCAATCTGTAAAAATTAAGACAATGAGCCTACCAATCATCGTACAGTATAAAATAAATGCACCGGTTGAAAAAGTCTGGAGAGCATTAACGGATAAAAATGAAATGAAATCCTGGTATTTTGATATCGGGGATTTTGAACCCGAGGTTGGTAAAGAATTCAATTTCTATGAACCGGGAGGAGAGAATAAATTTCATCATCAATGCAAAATTGTTGAAATTGTACCTAATCAGATATTAAAATATAGCTGGTCCTATCCTGATTTTTCAGAGGCAAAAACAATAGTAACTTGGGAATTGCTTTCTGATAACGGCGCCACTCTAGTGAAAATTACTCATGAAGATATTGAAAACTTCAACGATTTGGGTGATGGCTTTTCAAGAGAGAGTTTTACAGGAGGTTGGAATTCAATTTTGGGCGAAAGTTTAAAAGAGTATTTAGAAAAATAAAAATGATAGAATTACAGCTTTTTACCATAGATGATGCTCCGGAATTAATCACAAGGATTCTCGATGAAAAAATGCTTCTCCAATTTGCAGGACCTAAGTATCATTTTCCTTTGACAGAGGATCAACTGAACGCTGACCTGGCTGATGAAAACAGAACTTTGTTTAAAATTGTTGATCAGACAAATACCATTGGACATGCTCAGATTTTTTTAAAAGAACAAACATTTCTGCTCGGAAGAATTCTGATCTGGGATGAAAATAACAGAGGAAAAGGCTACGGAAAGAAGGTGATGCAGGAGCTTCTGAAATACGGGTTTACTCATTTTGATAAAGAAACGGCAGAACTCAACGTATACGATTGGAATACCGGTGCCATTGAATGTTATAAAAAGGTAGGTTTCACTTTTGATCCCCATGTAAAAAGTGAGGCAAAGATTGACAAAGAAACATGGGTTTCTCTTAATATGAAAATCCATAAAAATACTTTTCAATTACAGGAATCATGAAATTTGCAGGACTTCGCCCAATGCTCTGGACAAAAAATATGGATGAAACGTTAGGGTTTTATATGCATATTCTCGGTTTTGAACTGATAAGCAGAAACGATGACTGGCAATGGGCTTCGATCCGTAAGGATGAAGTTTATATTATGATTTCTCAACCCAATGAAGAAGAGGACTTGAGTAAAATTGGTTTTTCCGGGTCATTTTATTTTAATGTAAATCAAGTGGATGAATTGTGGGGAGATCTTAAATCAAAAGCCAGAATCTGTTATGAAATTGAAACTTTTGAATGGGAAATGAGAGAATTTGCCATCTATGATAACAACGGATATATCTTACAATTTGGTGAACCTGTGGATAATATTGGTAATACGGAATAAAATTTGCTATTTTTGGGGAAATATTTAGAAAGTAAATGAAAAAAAATATCATAGCGGGGTTCGCAGCAATTTTACTATTGGCATCATGTAATAAGGATAAAGAGATTCTTAATACACTGAATACTTATAATAATTCAATGGAATCAAAAGGATATCACTTCGGAGATAAACTTCAGCTTCCCAAAGAGGTAACGGAAAATGCAGAAAGTGTAACCATCAGTTTTGGAGATAAAGAAACTACAGATTTAACCATCGATCCCAAATTTTTTACATTGGGAGATAATGCGGTTACTTTTAATATCAAAACAAAAGGAGGCGAAGTACTGAATCAGGATGCAACGATCAATGTATTTGCAAAAAATCCTGAAAAAAATATCGCTTATCAGATTGTTGCAGAATATCCCCACGATCCTAAAAACTTTGTACAGGGATTTCAGATAGAAGGCAATACGATTTATGAAAGTGATGGTCAGAACGGATCTTCTCAGATATTGAAATATACATTGGGAACAACCACTCCGCTTGCCTCTACCAAACAGGCTCCTGAAGATTTTTCAGAAGGAAGTACTATCGTTGGCGACAAAGTATACCAGTTGACGTGGCAAAGCAAAAAAGGATACATCTATGATAAAAGTTCTCTGAAACTTCTTTCTGAATTTGCTTATCCGAATGTATTGGGAGAAGGTTGGGGATTAACCTATGACGGGAAAAGTCTGATCGCATCAGATGGAAGTAAATTGTTATATTTCCTTGATGTAAATGACCCTTCAAAATTAATCAAGTATATTGCAGTAGCAGGAAGTTCTCAGGCATATGACCAATTAAATGAATTGGAATATCACAATGGTTTCATCTATGCCAACGTATGGCAAAAGCCGGTTATTCTTAAGATTAATCCTGCGAACGGTGAAGTGGTGGGAACATTTGATTTTACTGATATTGCCAAGCAGAATACCAAAGGAAGTGATGATGTGTTAAACGGAATTGCTTTCAAAGGAGATAATATGCTGGTGACGGGTAAAAACTGGTCAAAGATTTATGAAGTGCAGATCAAATAATTGTAACTGATTTTGAAAAAACAGCGTTCCTTTTGGGGCGCTTTTTTTATGTAAAAACTAAATTTTAGTACTTTTGAAGAATGGGTAGGAATTTTATAACACAAAATATCAAAATACTAAGTTTTGCAGCAGCTCTTTTGCTGGTGTCTTGTCATAATAATGAAAAAATGCTTGATTCATTGGCGGACTATAATAATTCAAAAGAGAAAAAAGGGTATCATTTCGGCGATCAGCTTGAGCTTCCAAAAGAAGTCACAGATAATGCAGAATCCATTACCATTACTCTTGATGATAAAGAAACTTCCAGCTTAACGATTGATCCTAAGTTTTTCACGCTGGGAGATAATAAAGTGGTATTTACCATTAAAACCAAAGGCAGAGAAGTTCTGAATCAGGATGCGACAATTAATGTTTTTACCAAAAATTCTGAGCAGAATATTCCGTACAACATTGTTGCAGATTATCCTCATGACCCTAAGAACTTTGTTGAAGGATTTCTGATCGAAGGCAATACAATTTATGAAAGTGATGGATTGCTGAATACTTCTCAGCTTATAAAATATACTTTAGGCTCATCAACCCCTGAAATCATCAAAAAACAACCTGCAGATATTTTTTCTGAAGGATGTGCCATCGTGGGAGATAAAATCTACCAGTTGACCTATCGTAATAAAATTGGTTTTATTTATGATAAAAAGACACTGAATGAGATTTCAAAATTCCCTCTGGCAAATGCTATCGGAGAAGGTTGGGGATTAACCTATGATGGGAAAAATCTTGTCGCCACAGACGGTTCTAAGAATCTCTATTTTTTGGATGTAAATGATCCTTCAAAAGTGGTGAAAACGGTTGCTGTGGCAGGAAATACACAAACCTATGACCAATTAAATGAAGTGGAATACCACAGTGGCTTTATCTATGCCAACGTCTGGCAGAAGCCGATTGTCTTAAAGATCAATCCCGTTACAGGCGAAGCTGTGGGAGTATTTGACTTTAAAGATATTGTAAAAGAAAATAACAAGGGAAGTGATGATGTGTTAAACGGAATTGCTTTCAAAGGAGATAATATGCTGGTGACGGGTAAAAACTGGTCAAAGATTTATGAAGTGCAGATCAAATAATTGCGCCTGAATTTGAAAAAACAGCGTTCCTTTTGGGGCGCTTTTTTTATGTAAGGACTAAATTTTAGTACTTTTGAAGAATGATTAAAAACTTTAGTTTAAAGTATGTAAATTGCTAAGGTTCTGTTCATAGAAATTTCCTTTAATAAAATAAAATTTGAGAGTACTATATTTACTGTGCGTTTTCATTTTCTGCTCATCCGCTGCGCAGAAGGTACTTCCTTTAGACACTTTGAAACTCAAGGAAGCCAAAGATATGCTTGCTGATGACTATGGTAATTTGTACATCTACAAAAACAAAGATTTCAGCTTTACCAAATATGATTCCTTGGGAAAGCAAATCGGGAGAATGATGCTTACTGTTCCCTATAAAGTACAAAATGTACAAAACCCGTTGAATATTCCTTTATTTTCTGAAAATGCTCAGGAAATGAAATTCATTGACCAAAATATGAACGAAATCCAGAAAATTGATTTCAAACAGAAGTTTGGGTTTATCAGAATGGCATATGCAGAGGATTTACAGCAGTTATGGCTCCTGGATGACAGTACAAAAAGATTGATACAGTATAATTTCAGAAATGACACGACTATCAATTCATATCCTTTTGATATTAGTTTTGAAGATCTGATGGATATATTGGTATATGAAAATAAAGTCTATATTCTGACTAGAAAACACATCAGGGTGTATACTCTAAAATTCGAAAAAATCTTTGAAGCCCCTTTGGATAACGGAAAACGATTCCGAAGGGAAAATGATACGATTCTGGTTATTGCCAATAATTCTATTTTGAAATATGTTCCTGAAAAAGGGATGGCCATTGTTTTTGAAGATAAGGATGCGCAAATTGTGGATAAAAACATTCTTTCTTATTTTGAAATCAACGGGAACAAACTCTATCTTTACAGCCTTGAAAAAGTAAAGAAACGCAAACAGTCAGATGAGCCCGAATCTCAACCGGAAGTTCCTCCACAATCCACAGAAAAACCGGTGGAAAATGCCGATGGAAAGCCGAATGAGACAGAAGTTAAAAAACAACCTTCAGACAATACATTGGGAAAGTTGATTGAAGATGCTTCTGAAGTTCAGACTGAAGCGGTAGAAAAACTCATCAATTAATCAGTAAATACAAGGAAAAAGAATATGCATATTGCGGTTACAGGAAACATTGGAGCAGGAAAAACAACTTTAACGACGATGCTTTCCAAGCATTACGGATGGGATGCACAATTTGAAGACGTAGATCACAATCCTTATCTGGAGGACTTTTATTCAGACATGAGCAAGTGGAGTTTTGCCCTGCAGGTATATTTCCTGGGAAGTAGATTCCGTCAGGTAAAAGAGATCAGAGAAAGTGGTAAAAATATTATTCAGGATCGTACTATTTATGAAGATGCCCATATTTTTGCTGAAAACCTTAATGATATGAATCTTCTTTCGGACAGGGATTTCAACAATTATTCGTCAGTTTTTGACCTGATGAAAACTTTTGTATCAGCACCCGATCTATTGATTTATCTGAAATCGGATGTTCCTAATCTTGTTAAGAAAATCTACAAAAGAGGACGTGAGTATGAAGCATCAATCAGTATTGAATACCTTTCAAAACTGAACCAGAAATATGAGAAATGGATTTCGAACTATACAGAAGGAAAACTATTGATTATTGAAGTGGATGACCTGGATTTTGTAGAGAAACCGGAAGATTTTGGTTTAATTCTGGAAAAGATCGAAGCTGAACTGCACGGTTTGTTTTAACAAACTTTTATCAAATGATTAAGACAAAATCTATAAGTTTTTGATTAAATTTGGATAGACAAGTTTAATTTTTTTTAAATAATTAAAAATGCTAGTTAAAGTTTTACATAACGGAAACTGTTCAAAGTCAAATGCTGTATTAGAGTATCTTGATGAAAACGGAGTATCTTTTGAGATCATCAACATCGTTGACGATCCGTTAAGTATTCTGGAAATTAAAACAGTGTTGAAGAAGCTTAATCAAAGTGTTTTCCATATCATTCGCAAGACCGATAAACTGTATACAGAAAATTATGCGGATAAAAACTATTCCGAAGAAGAATGGATAAAGATTTTATCTGAAAATCCATCGCTGATACAGAGGCCTATCATTGTAAAAGGCTCAGTAGCGATGCTGGGAAGACCTATTGAAAATGTAAAGTTCTTTATTGAAAAATAAATAAATAACAAACAGAAAACGACCGTTTCAACTTGTGGAGCGGTCGTTTTTTTTTATTTTAAACGGTATATGTTATAAATAGTTTGAATTATGGTAGTTTCATTCCGGATCAAAAAATAAAGACTGCCAAATCCTGACAGCCTTTTATTTTTTACAATAGAATAACGCCTTCTATTTTTGCTACTTCTTTATAAATATGCACAACCTGATCCGCATCCAAAACAAATGCATTGATGTTGCAGGCAGTGTATTTTCCATTTTTGCTTTCGCGGTTTCCTAATGTAAATTTGATGTTATCAAAAACTTTGTAAATTTCAGTAAGTTTTGATTGGTCTGTAGGAATAATAAATTTAAATAAATAATCCTCTGGAAAATCATGATGACCTTCCAGTTTTTCCTTTAAAGACTTATAAAAATCTTCAGGACTTGCGTGTTGATTTCCTTGTAATATATCCATCTGCAATTGTTAATATAATATAAATATAGCGAAAATTTTCCTATTTTCCAAATGGCCCCAACAGGGATTTGGAGTTCTGATGCTCGTAATCTTCGATAATATTGAACAGTCCGTTAACCAGTTGTTCAGAAGCCAGTTGGCTTAATCCACCTGCATTTACCGTATTATTATTTCCTCCTAAAAGACTTCCCAGAAAATTGCTTCCTGATAAAGCTGTATTAATGGTTTTAACGATTCCATATTCATTGAGCTTCTCATCTACTTTTGGTGCAATGGCAGAAATAAGTTGTTGGGAAGTTTTTTCTTTCAGAATTTGTGTAGCAGTTGTACCCTGAATGATTCTTGAAACATCTTGTGCGTTCAGGCTGTTGACCGCACCCTGAAGTATAGGCTTTGAGGTGTTCACTGTATACGCTGCTGCCTGAGCAATGAAATCTCTTTCCTTGGCAACCAGGGAAGGAGCCACTTTTTCCAGCATAGAATTAATATCTCTGAGTTCCTTTGGCAGGGCTTTGTCTACCATATTGTTCTGAAGAAATGCTTCTTTACTTGTATAAATGCCCACTCCTTTATCAATTCCGTTGAGTAGGATTCTTTTAATAATAGAAAGCCCCATATCAGAAGTAGCCAGCGTTGTACAAGACTGCACAGTAGTTGTGATAACTGCACCGGTTCCGATAATAAGAGCGGCTGCAATGATATATTTTTTCATTGATCTTTTTATTGCTTTTTTCAAAAACTGCACCAAAGGTAGATACTATTCTTTATTTAACAAAATATTAAATTCAAGAAGGGTATTTGGTGATTTTTTTTGTTAAAAACATCGTTTTCCCGTTAGTAATATGATGGTAAATTGGTGAATATTTTTAATATAAAATCATAAAACGTGATTGATTTTCATTTTTTAAATAATAAAATGTTATTGTTTTTAAATTTTTAAGATATTTTAACACCGTTCGATATTTTTTATATTTTTGACTAATGTCTTTTTTTGAGAAATTAATTTGCCTCAAACAGAGCCATTAAACTGAATTTGATTGTACGAATAAAATTGAAACTATATGAAACAAAGTAATTTAAAGTATTCTTGTCTCATCGCCGTGTTATATTTCGGCATGAACGTGAATGCGCAGGTTACATCAGACTCTGCCAAAGTTCAGAAAATTGACGAAGTGGTCATGATCGGGTACGGGAGTCGTAAGAAAGTAGATAATACTACTTCGATAAGCTCTATCAGTGCGGAGGAAGTTACCAGAACTAAGGTATTAAACGCTTCACAAGCTATTCAGGGTAAAGCAGCGGGGGTACAGGTAACTGCATCAGATGCGCCCGGTTCAACACCAACTGTTATGATCAGGGGGCTTGGGACTGTTTTAGGAGGAAGAACACCACTCTATGTTGTTGATGGAATGTTTACTGATAACATTAATAATATCAATTCCAACGATATTCTTACGTATGATATCCTAAAGGACGCTGCTGCTTTAGCGATTTATGGTAACAGAGCTGCCAACGGAGTTATCATCATTACAACAAAATCAGGAAAGGGAAAATTAAGTGTTTCCTATGATGGTCTGGTAGGATTCAGAACTCCGTTAAAGACGATCAAAATGGCTAATGCTTCGGAATTTGTAAATTATAATAATGCAGGTTCTAAAAGCGATTTTATAAGTCCTAATCAACCCTATAACACAGATTGGTTCAAAGAAATAACAAGGACAGGGGTTTATAATCAACACAACCTTTCCATTTCCGGTTCTTCAGAAGCTGCAAAATACTTTTTAAGCTTAGGGAATTATGATGAGCAATCTATTCTGAACGGAACCAACTACAACAGAACTACCGTTAGAACAAATAACGAGTTCAGAATTACTAAGGGAATCAGATTAGCTCAAACGTTAAGTGCTACGTTTACAAATGATACCCCTAAATCATTCGGAGCATTTACCAACGCTTATAAGCAGGCTTCAGTAGTTCCGGTATATTACCCGAATGGAAAATATGGACAGCCTATTATTAATAAAGCTACCGGTGAACTGGGTTATGAGGGAGGAAGGTTTAATAATGTGGCAAATCCTGTAATGCAAATGGCCTATGACAATCAAAGAGCTAAAAACTTCTTATTGCAGGGCGGATTGAAGCTGGATATTGATATTATTAAAGATTTAAAGTTTACTTCTCAGTTTAGCGGCGAATATGGTAACTATAAATATTATAATTTCGTAAATTCAAGAGCTCTCTGGCTGGATAGTGATCCAATGAGAACGGAGGCTCAATACTCAGCAACATCTCCAAAAACAAGATTAACCAATAAGAGTCAGAATTACTATAATTGGTTAATTAATAATTATCTTACCTACACCAAGAAAGTAGGAGATCATGATATTGAATTGGTGGCAGGTACGGAAGCATCCGTAAAAAGTGGTCTTGAGACAACAGTTATCAATAGAAAAAATGTTCCTGTTTCACCGGATTACTGGAACCTTAGCGGAGTTGATTATTATGGAGACTTGTTCAGCGAGGGCGATACAAAAGCTATTGAATCCATACAAGGAAACAGAAATACAACCATTTCATATTTCGGAAGATTTCAGTACAAATTTATGAATCGTTACCTGTTAAGCGGAACAATCAGAAGGGATGGTTCTTCTCAGTTTGCAGCGGGTCAAAGATGGGGAACATTCCCATCATTCGGTGCAGGTTGGATTATTTCTCAGGAGAACTTCATGCAGGACGGATTCTTTGATATGTTGAAGTTAAGAGGAGGATGGGGTAAGATTGGTAATCAAACTGTACCTCTGAACTATTTACCACTTTCGCTTGGATCATCTTACAATTATGGATATGGAAACCCTTCTGTAAGTAATGGAGTCACTGTAAACAAAGGATATGATCCGGACTTAGGTTGGGAAGTGACAGAGGAATCTTCCTTAGGACTTGATTTTGGAATCCTGAATAATAGATTAACCGGTACTTTTGATGTTTACAACAGAAAGACCAAAAACCTTATTTTAGGTGTAGTGCCGTACATGTCAACGGGAATTTCCGAGCTGAACTATTCTCACATGGGAAGTGTTGTGAACAAAGGTTTTGAAGTAAGTTTAAATTGGGCAGATAAAGTAGGACAGGATTTTTCATATTCCATTGGTGCTAATTATTCATATAACAAGAATACACTTGCCAGTATGGATACCTCTAAACCTGTTTCCCAAATCGTAGGAGGAAACCTGGGCAACGGAATAGATACTAAACTTTTCAACGCTTCTGCAGTAGGATATGCATTAGGTAGTTTCTACTTATATGAGGCTGATGGTTATAATGAAAAAGGAGAATTGAAGTTTAAAGATTTAAATGGTGATGGAGTTATAGATGCTAAAGACAAAAGCTTTTTAGGTTCTTACATTCCGAAATCAACTTTAGGTGTCAACGTTTCTATGTCATACAAAAACTGGGATTTTGCACTTAATGGATACGGATCTTTCGGATTTAAAGTATATAATGGTAAGAAGGCTCAAAGAAACGGTGGTGAAAATGTAGAGGCTTCCGTGGCCAATAATTTCTGGACACCCAACAACACAAATGCTGCAAACCCCGTAAACCCCGCAAATATTCCGGTGGCGTCGACATTCTATCTTGAAGACGGGGATTTCTTCAGAATTAATAACATTTCAGTAGGATACACATTTAAAAATGTAACCGACTACATGAAATCAATTAAACTGTATGTAAGTGCAATTAATCCTTTTGTATTCCAGAAATATTCAGGATACTCTTCGGAATTATCAGGTTATAATCCTACAGATACTACAACGGAAGGAGATCCGTATAAAAGAGCAGGTATTGAATTGGATGCATACCCTACCTTAAGATCTTTTGTATTTGGTGTTAATCTAAACTTTTAAAAAAATGAATAAGAAATATATCATAGCAGCTGCATTCCTGATTTTAGGTGCTGTAAACCAAAGCTGTAGTAATGACTTTATTGATGTGTCACCTACGGAAGCAATTCCAGAATCGGCACTTGGTGAAATATATAATAACGATGAAGGTGCCAATAGTTTAGTAACAGCTATCTATGCTAAATTTTTAGATTGGAATATGAGTACATTTGCCTGGATTGGCGTAACATCCATTGTTTCGGATGATGCTGATAAAGGTTCCAGTGCAAGTGATTCCGGTTCAGATAAAGATATCCTGGATGCTCTGAATTTTACAGCAGCAACTCCATCATTTAAAGAATTATTTGCTTCCAATTATCAGGGGATCAACAGATGTAACCAGGCATTGAAATATCTTCCTTTGTTGGATAAAGCAAGTCCGGATTTACGTAAAAGACTGGAAGGTGAAGCTAAATTTTTAAGAGCATTCATGTACTTTACGCTTGTAAGGTCTTTTGGAGGAGTTCCTTTAGTAGACCATATTTCAGTAACAGGAGTTGAAGCTGATAAAATCATGGCACTTACAAGAAGATCAAAAGAAGATATTTACGCTTTCATCGAAAAAGATCTTAAAGAAGCTGCAGAAGTTCTGCCAACAAAAACCGGAGGAGAAAGAGCAACAAAAGGTGCTGCACATGCTCTTTTGGCTAAGGTTTATCTTTATCAGAAAAAGTGGCAGTTAGCAGTAGACGAATCTAATTTGGTTACAGGATATTCACTTACAGCTAATTTCCAGGATATTTATAAAGTTTCCGGAGAAAATAATGCTGAATCTATCTTTGAAATCAATGGTTCTGGGGGAACCGGAGGAAGAGCTATTCAGCAATACAGTCAGGTACAAGGCGCAAGAGGTACTACCGGATGGGGATGGGGATTTGCAACTCCTACGCAAGGATTATATGATGCCTATTCAGCTGGTGATACAAGAAGAGATGCTACAATCATCCATAGAGATATGACTTTGTACGATGGTTATTATGTAGGTCCAAATACAGATAATAAATTCTACAACTATAAAGCCTATTCATCAAATTACAGAGATCAGGCTTCAACAGATGTAAATATCCGTTATCTGAGATATGCGGAAGTTTTATTAATCAAAGCTGAAGCAATGAACGAACTGGGTCAGACTTCTTCAGCTATTCCTTTCCTGAATCAGGTAAGACAAAGAGCTGGGATTGGAGGTACTACGGCAAGCTCACAAGCAGATGTAAGAACAGCAATCTGGAAAGAAAGAAGATTGGAACTTGCATTTGAGCATGACAGATGGTTTGATTTGGTGAGAACAGGTCAGGCGGCAGCTGCCATGGCTGCAGATGGCGGAAAAGTATTCAAGGTTGGAACCCATGAATTATTCCCACTTCCTCAAGACTTTATCATGGAAGCCGGAGGATTGTCTCAACAAAACCCTGGTTATTAATATAAAATCATAAATTGAGAGGAGAGTGAAAATTCTCCTCTAATTTTATAAACCCGTAAACAATTTTCAATGAAAAGGACTCTGCTTTCAATGGGTGTAACCTCTTTACTCTTTGCGTATTCATGCAAAAACACTCAGATTTCCAAACAGGAAATGACCCCGGATAAAACGATTAGCAACAGCATTACCGATGAACAGCTCATGGATAAGGTTCAAAAAGATGCCCTGAAATATTTCTGGGACTATGCCGAACCCAATTCCTTTCTGGGAAGAGAACGTTATCATGAAGACGGTATTTATCCGGATAACGATAAACATGTAATTACTACCGGTGGTTCCGGGTTTGGATTAGCAACGATATTGGTTGGCGTTGAGAGAGGGTTTATTCCAAGAGAAGAAGCCGTAAAAAGACTTTCTCATATTATGAGTTTCCTGGCAAAGGCTGATCGCTATAAAGGAGCCTGGTCACATTGGATTAATGGTGAAACTGGAAAAACAGTTCCTTTTGGTAAAAAAGATAATGGTGGGGACCTTGTAGAAACTGCATTCCTTACTTCAGGAATTCTGATGGTTCGTGAATATTTCAAAAACGGAAACAGAGACGAAAAGTTTTTAGCTGCAAAATGCGACATGCTCTGGAGAGAAATAAATTGGAACTGGTACACAAAAGGAGGTGAAAAAGTCCTATACTGGCACTGGTCACCGGAATATCAATGGGAAATGAACTTTCCGTTGGAAGGATATAATGAATGCCTGATTACCTATATTTTAGCAGCTTCATCTCCAACCTATTCCATCGATGCTGAAACGTATTATAAAGGATGGACGAGAAACGGGACTTATCTTACAGACAAAACAAAATACGGGTTGCCGCTTTATGTAAAACACAACTACGCAGAAGAATACGGTGGACCTCTTTTCTGGTCTCAATATTCCTACATCGGGCTTGATCCTACAGGATTATCCGATAAGTTGGTGAAAAATTATTTTGATATCAATAAAAACCAATCGCTTATCGATTATAAATATTGTGTCGAAAATCCAAAACAATGGAAAGGTTATGGTAAAAATTATTGGGGGCTGACAGCCGGATATACCCGAAATCAGGACGGAACCACAGGATATACCGCTCACATGCCTACCAATGACAACGGAGTGATAACACCGACTGCCGCCTTAAGCAGCTTTCCGTATACTCCAAAAGAATCAATGGATTTTCTGAGATTTATGTATACAAAAAAGCCCCAATTCATTGGGACTGCAGGACCTTACGATGCTACCTCCATCCATTATAATAATTGGTTTACTCCAAGATACCTGGCAATCGATCAGGGAACTATTGCTCCCATGATTGAAAACTACCGAACAGGATTTCTCTGGAGGTTATTTATGAATGCTCCGGAGATTCAGCAAGGATTAAAAAAACTGAGTTTCCAATCTGCAAGATATGGGATAAAGTAAATCAAATAAATCTCGCTGCTGTGTCTGATAAAGCAGGTCTCTGATTTTGTTTACACATAATAATCTGCTTAATCTGTAAAACCTGCGAGAGAAAAGACAATATACAGAAAGATGTATTTTCAATAGAAATGGTAAAGTGCTGAGCTTAGTCTAAGGATAGCCCATTTAAAATAAACAAAAAACCAATTCCAAAGGCTTTAGCCAAAATCTAAAAGCATAATGAAATTAAAACATATTCCCCTTTTATTGCTGCCATTGTCCTTACCGCTTAATGCCCAGGAAATAAAAGCAGAACTTAACAAAGAAATTAAAAGGTCAGAAAAGATATCTTATATCCTGGATTATCCCCAGAATGCAAAAGGGAACGTTCCTTTGATTGTCTTTCTTCACGGTTCAGGAGAAAGAGGGAATAATCTTGAAATGGTTAAAGCACACAGTCCTTTTACTTATAAAGAACTAATCAAAGAACCGGTTGCCATTTTGGCTCCGCAATGTCCGGCCGATAGGTGGTGGGATACCGTTACCATTTATAATCTGATCAGGGAAATTCAGAAAAAATATAAGATTGATGCTTCCCGAATTTATCTTACAGGACTTTCTATGGGAGGTTGGGGAACTTTGAAACTGGCAATGGAACATCCTGAAATGTTTGCTGCGGTGGCTTCAGTTTGTGCACCTACGGATCAGGTGATGACCGCCAACATTCAACAATATAAAAATTTGAATATGAAAATATTCCACGGAGGAATAGATGATGTTGTATTGCCGGAGAATGCTTTTAAATTTTATCAAAAGCTTCATCCCGTAAACCCATCAGCAGAATTGGTGATTTTCCCGAACGATAATCATAACTCCTGGGATTCTGCCTATTCAGATCCTAAGCTATATGAGTGGATGCTTTCAAAAAAGAAATAAAATGGGAAGACATGAGTCGAAAATGACGGATGTCTCCTATGTAATGAGTCATTATTCAGGATATGTAAAACCTTGAAATGATGTAATAATATTGAATAATTTTCCTATTTTTGATTATTGTCTTTTTTGGAGACAATAAAAAAGTGAAGATTTGAAATAAATCAGTTAAAAAAAATGACGCTTTTTGCGTTAATCAAATAGAACAATAAGAAGTTAGATTTATGAAAAAACTAATCGTACTTGCCGCCTTAGCCCTTTCACCGGTATTTTCGGCGCAGGAAATGGTAGATAAACCCGTACAGTCTTATCAGACAGCTCAATATCAGGCAAAAAAGAAAGCTTTTGTAGATAATCTTTTATCTAAAATGACATTGGACGAGAAGATCGGTCAGCTCAATTTGCCGACTTCCGGAGATTTTACGACAGGACAGGCTCAGAGTTCAAACATCGGAAAGAAAGTAGAGCAGGGATTGGTAGGTGGATTGTTCAATATAAAAGGAGCAGATAAAATAAAAGCCGTGCAGAAAGTAGCGGTTGAAAAAAGCCGCTTAAAGATCCCGATGATTTTCGGAATGGATGTTATTCACGGATATGAAACTACTTTCCCTATTCCATTAGGATTAGCCGCTTCATGGGATATGAATCTGGTCCAGCAATCTGCAAGAGTGGCCGCTAAAGAAGCCGCTTCTGATGGGATCAACTGGACGTTTTCGCCAATGGTGGATATTTCCCGCGAACCAAGATGGGGAAGGGTTTCCGAAGGTTCCGGTGAAGATCCGTATTTGGGAAGTGAAATTTCAAAAAATATGGTATACGGTTACCAGGGAAAAGACCTTGCAAATGGTACAAACATTCTGGCATGTGTCAAGCATTTTGCATTATACGGAGCAGGTGAGTCGGGAAGAGATTACAATACGGTTGACATGAGCCACGTAAGAATGTTCAATGAATATTTTCCACCTTACAAAGCAGCAGTCGATGCCGGAGTAGCTTCTGTTATGGCTTCTTTTAATGAAGTGGATGGTGTACCTGCAACAGGAAACAGATGGCTTCAGACGGAAGTCTTAAGAAATCAATGGAAATTTAAAGGGTTTGTGGTAACAGATTATACCGGAATCAATGAAATGGTAGACCATGGAATGGGAGATCTTCAGCAGGTTTCTGCTTTAGCCCTAAAAGCCGGTGTAGATATGGATATGGTAGGCGAAGGATTTTTAACCACTTTAAAAAAATCTTTAGCTGAAGGAAAAGTTACCCAAGCCGAAATCGATACCGCAGCCAAAAGAATTCTCGAAGCAAAATACGATCTGGGCTTATTTGATAACCCCTACAAACATGGTGATGCAAAATTGGCAGCCAAAGAGGTTTATAATATGGAAAACCGCAACATCGCAAGAAATGTTGCCGCTCAGTCAATGGTTTTGATGAAAAATGAAAACCAGGTATTACCGTTAAAAAAATCAGGAACCGTGGCTGTAATCGGTCCGTTGGTCAATAACTCAATGAACATGGCGGGAACATGGAGTGTAGCAACTAAACATGCTATTTCCGTAAATATGATGCAAAGCCTTCAGGCTAACTACGGTAAGGAAGTGAAATTCCTTTCTGCTAAAGGCGCGAATATTGATTATGATGCCAAATTAGAAGATATTTATGCGGCTCATGGTAAAAAAACAGACCGTGATAACCGTTCAAAGGAGGAATTATTAAAAGAAGCCGTTGAGGTAGCCAATAAAGCGGACGTAATTGTGCTTGCCATCGGAGAATCTGCGGAAATGAGTGGTGAATCTTCATCAAGAACCGAAATTACAATTCCTCAGTCGCAGGTTGATTTATTAAATGAATTAAAAAAGACAGGAAAGCCAATTGCAATGGTGCTTTTCACAGGTCGTCCATTGGCTTTAACCAACGTGAAAGATACTCCTGATGCCATTTTAAATGCATGGTTCCCCGGATCTGAAGCTGGAAATGCAATTGCAGATGTTCTTTTCGGAAAAGTAAACCCATCAGGGAAACTTCCGATGACCTTCCCAAGAAGTCTGGGGCAGGTTCCAATTTATTATAATGCTAAAAATACGGGTCGTCCGTTAAGTCAGGATAAAGTTGAAAAATGCACCTACGAAAGGTTCCGTTCCAATTATATGGATGAATGTGTTACTCCGTTGTATGCTTTCGGATACGGATTGAGTTATACAAAGTTCAATTATTCTGATATCAGTGTTTCTAATGCCAATCCAAAAGGAGATCAGACGATTCAGGCATCTGTAACAATTACGAATAGTGGAAACTATGACGGGGCAGAGGTTGTTCAGTTGTATATAAGAGATAGAGTAGGAAGTATTACGAGACCTGTAAAAGAATTAAAAGGTTTCCAGAAAATATTTTTGAAAAAAGGAGAATCTAAAAAAGTAACCTTTGATATCAATCCGGAAAGTCTGAAATTCTACAACGGAGATCTGAAATATGACTGGGAATCAGGTGAATTTGACATTATGATCGGTACAAGTTCAGATGAAGTGAAGCTCACGAAAATCAATTGGACAAGGTAATAGAGAGAAAAAGTTTTTCACAGAAATGTGTTTTATGTTTTTTTTGGCATGATTTTTTATAGTACCCACGCAGTAATATAAATAATACAAAACAACATGAAAAAAACAATTTTACTTAGCGCAATGTTCCTTGGTACTTTAGTATTTGCACAAAAAACACCGGTATTAGGTGGTGACAGAGATGCACACGGATGTATTGGATCGGCAGGGTATACGTATTCACAGATCAAAAAAGACTGTGTAAGAACTTTTGAACAAAAAATAAAGCTCAAAGAAGTTTCTACCAACGGAGACTATATGGCTGCTGTTATTTTCAGCAAAGACATGAAAAAAGCTGAAGTTTTTGTGAAAGATGCAGAAGGAGGAAGTGTAATTCTTACCAGAGCGGGAAAAGCTAAAGCGTGGAAAAATGAAGGTTACGTACTGGTTCCTTTCAAAAAAAGCGGATATCAGCTTAAAAAGGATAATGTCGTGATTTATCAATAAAATCAGGTTTTAAAAAAATCAGACCATTCATTGGAATGGTCTTTTTTTTGTGCAAGCCGGCAAATTATTTTGACAAATAAAATCTCCTAATTATGGTTTTTTTGTAACTAATAATGAAATTAATATCTTTATTGTCGAAATACTTTTACCAAACTGAAAACATTAATAATTTAAATATGAAAAAAACAATTTTATTTAGCGCTATGTTCCTGGGCTCTTTGGCTTTTGCTCAACAAAAAGCTCCGGTTTTAGGAGGTGATAGAGATGTTCATGGCTGTAAGGGTTCCGCAGGGTATACCTACTCACAAATCAAAAATGATTGTGTAAGAGTTTTTGAACAGAAAATCAAATTAAAAGAGGTGAACTCGGATAAAAGCTATACTACGATGACAGCAGTCATTTTTAGTAAAGATATGAAACGAGCTGAAATTTTCATTCCTGATGGAAATGCAAAGAGTATTATTCTTGAAAGGGAAGGGAAAAATAAAATCTGGAAAAGCGGAAGCTACATTAAGGACAATTATCTTTTGGTTCCTTACAAGAAAACGGGTTACCAAATTAAAAAAGATGATGTTGTGATTTATCAATAAAATCAAGTCTTCAAACGACTAAAAGCCACTCGGAAGAGTGGCTTTTTTTGTTTTGTATTTTTCATTTCAATGGTGATGATTGTTAATTAAAAACTATAATGTTTTGATATTGGAGTAAAATTTTAATTTCATTTAACATAATAAAAAAAAATAAAAAAAATATTGCTGAGTCAAAAATATCCCTATATTTGGATTTAATTGTTTTTCAATAAATAGAGAAATACATTAAAATATACATAAGTATATGAGTAAAAACTAGTATAATCGTGAAACGAAAGAAGATGAGATGTAGAGTACCAAGGCTAATTTTATTGGTGATATTTTTTTGTTTCGGAGCTGTTAGCCAGGCACAAAGCATTACGGGAAATGTACTGAATGCAGGCCACAAAAAACTTTCAGATGTAGAAGTCATTGCTATGTCTGAGGCTAACGAAAAATTTTCTTCTATAACGGATATTAATGGTCAGTTTCAGATCAAAGTTCCTAAAGAAGGGAATTATACTATTCAAATCATACAAAACGGAGAGCAACTTATAAGTGAAAAAACATTAATAAATAGTGATCTTCATAAAGATTTTAAAATCGAGGCTGTTCAGAATATCGAGGGTGTTGTAATAAAATCTGAAAAAAGATTAATAGATCGGAAAATAGACCGACTCGTTTTTAATGTTGAAAAATCAGTATCTGCGCAGGGAGGTGATATTTTGGATACCTTAAGGGTAATCCCCGGAGTTCAGGTAAAGAATGATGAGATATCAATTATAGGGAAAAGCGGAGTTTCTGTACTGCTTGATGACAGAATTGTTCAGCTTAGTGGAAATGATCTGGTGAACTATCTGAAATCGATTTCATCTGATGATGTCAAATCTATTGAAATAATCACTACTCCGCCTGCAAAGTACGATGCTCAGGGAAATAGCGGACTTATTAATATTAAATATAAAACAGGAAAAAATAATAACTGGAATGCTTCGATAAGAGGTTCTTATACCCAAAAGACTTATGCATTGGGTGCTGTTGGGGGAAACTTTTTATACAAAAAGAATAAGCTTGCAGTAAGCAGCAATTTTAGTTATTCGGAGGGGGCACAAAAAAATATTGATCAGAATGTGATGGGTTTTTCCAGCGAAACATGGGTTGGATACCAGCCGAGAAAAGTAACCTACGACCCGTCATTGGGATTTAGGGTTGGCGCAGACTATGATATCAGTAATAAAATTTCATTAGGGGCAATTTTTTTAACGCAAGTCAGCAATATGAAAATTAATAACAGGAATAATGTAATCTCAGTATTTGATAATTCGATGCTTAATAAGCAGTACGATATTATTACAAATGCTCAGTCAAATTCAAAATCACCTGCCAACTCACTTAATTTTCATGCGTTGTATAAAATAGATAGTGTAGGAACAAAACTGAGTCTGGACGTTGATTATTTTAATTATAAAGAAAAATCAGATTATAGGTTTACTTCGGGAAATTTTTACAACGACGTTGAAGATATTTCAACCCAACAAAATGGCTCTAATTACGGAAAACTGAATCTCAACAATACGTCTGTGAAATCTGATCTGGAAATTCCAATGAAAGGCTTAAAATTAAGCATGGGAGCTAAAATATCGTTTTCCAATACCACGAATGATCTGAGTTTGTTTAATTTGAACCTTGGAGAAACGGATCCCGGATACAGACAGGTAAATAATTTTGATTATAAGGAAAATACTCAGGCAGGCTATGTTTCTGCAGAAAAGGCAATTGATAAATGGACTTTCCAGCTGGGATTAAGAGCTGAAAATACCAATATTAAAGGGAGTAACAGTAATGAGACATTTACCAGAGACTATATCAAATTTTTCCCTACGGCCTATGTATTATATGCTGTGAACAAAAATAGCAGTCTTTCCGCCAATTACAGTAAAAGAATCAACCGGCCTTCATTTGAGTTTCTTAATCCGTTTAGAACAGTTACAAACCAATATACCTATATAGAAGGAAATCCTTTTTTACAGCCTTCATATACTGATAATGTAGAAGCCAATTATACCTATAAAAACTGGGCGAATAAAATTTATTATACAAGATTAAGTGATGGTTTTCAACAATTACCGGTTATTGATCCTGTTACCAATATTCAGATCGTACGACCTGAAAATTATTTTGAAACCAACACTTTTGGTATTAATGAATCTTACACATTCAAAGCTTTCAGCTGGATAGAAACGGTAGCTTCAGCCGATGCTTTTTATTCGGATTCGAAATCTTTAGTGAACTTCACGAATCCTAGTTTAGCAGGATGGAATCTCGGGTTTTCTGTTTACAATACTTTAAACCTGAACAAAAGTAAAACATTGCAGGCGGGCTTAAATTATGAATACAGCTTACCAGGCGTTCAGGATATTTATAAATCGACTTCAAGATCGAATATGAGCATTAGCTTTGCTTACAGTCTGCTCAATAATAATTTGCGACTCGGATTGGTAGCCAATGATCTGTTTGATGGTCAGAGAACTACTTATTCCGCTTATTCAAACGGTGTGAAAATATCATTCAAAAATTATTACGATACCCGGAATTTCAGAATATCGATAACATACAAATTTGGAAACAAAAAGGTATCTGTAGAACAAAAAGATTTTGGAAATGAAGATGAAAAAGCAAGAGCATCAAGCTAAAAACTGATTGACTTACTGATTATTTCTTAGTGCGCAATAAGAGAGAAAAGTATCAATATATTATTTGCAAATAAGGTCCAGTAAAGAGTTTTATGACAATAAAAGATAACTCACAATTACAAAACATTAAATCAACTATCATGAAAAAGTTAAAACTAAACAAAGGTCTTCAAATCAACAAAGAAGCAATCAGCAAATTACAAGACGAACAAATTAAGAGCATCAAAGGGGGAGCAGCAGCTTTTTCTTGTGTAGGTGGATCTTGTAATAACAATACAAAAGAAGCTACTAAGCTACAAGACCCTTCATAGTCTATTAAAACTATTATTTAGAAAGGGGTTGACTTCTCAATCTCTTTCTTATTTAAATAAAACCATTTTAAATCATTAAATCAACCATTATGAAAAAGTTAAAATTAAACAAAGGTCTTCAAATCAACAAAGAAGCAATCAGTAAATTACAAGACGAACAAATTAAGAGCATCAAAGGGGGAGCAGCAGCTTTTTCTTGTGTAGGTGGATCTTGTAATAACAATACAAAAGAAGCTACTAAGCTACAAGACCCTTCATAGTCTATTAAAACTATTATTTAGAAAGGGATTGATTTCTCAATCTCTTTCTTGTTTAAATAAAACCATTTTAAATCATTAAATCAACCATTATGAAAAAGTTAAAATTAAACAAAGGTCTTCAAATCAACAAAGAAGCAATCAGCAAATTACAAGACGAACAAATTAAGAGCATCAAAGGGGGAGCAGCAGCTTTTTCTTGTGTAGGTGGATCTTGTAATAACAATACAAAAGAAGCTACTAAGCTACAAGACCCTTCATAGTCTATTAAAACTATTATTTAGAAAGGGGTTGACTTCTCAATCTCTTTCTTATTTAAATAAAACCATTTTAAATCATTAAATCAACCATTATGAAAAAGTTAAAATTAAACAAAGGTCTTCAAATCAACAAAGAAGCAATCAGTAAATTACAAGACGAACAAATTAAGAGCATCAAAGGGGGAGCAGCAGCTTTTTCTTGTGTAGGTGGATCTTGTAATAACAATACAAAAGAAGCTACTAAGCTACAAGACCCTTCATAGTCTATTAAAACTATTATTTAGAAAGGGATTGATTTCTCAATCTCTTTCTTGTTTAAATAAAACCATTTTAAATCATTAAATCAACCATTATGAAAAAGTTAAAATTAAACAAAGGTCTTCAAATCAACAAAGAAGCAATCAGTAAATTACAAGACGAGCAAATTAAGAGCATCAAAGGAGGAGCAGCTGCTTTCTCATGCGTTGGTGGATCTTGTAATAACAACACTAAGGTGCCAACAAAATTACAAGACTAAGAATACTTTTTAAGTTTCCTGGAAGAGACTGTCTAAGAGCAGTCTCTTTTTTATAAATATACTATGGATGTAAGCTCAGATAAATTGTACGATAAAATAAGCAGCATTAAAAGCTGTCTGGAAAAAAGTAAGGAAAAATTACAAGGCATTGGCCTTTCCAATGGGATTTTGGGGTTGTCATTATTTTATTATTACTGCTTTTTGGATTCTAAGGATGAATACTCTTTAAATCTTTCTTTGGAAATAGTAGAAGAATGTATAGAGAAATTAGATGGAGATTATACCAGTTTTACAACCAAAACAGATATCATTCAGCTAGGACTGTATCTTCAATTTCTTACCCATCATAATGTATTGAAAGAGGATGAATTTATGCTGGAATTTGATCAGATCGTTCTTGAAATTACCAGATTAGAAATCAACAATAAGAATCTTGACAATATTTCAGGTGCATTGACCGGGGGAACCTATTTTTTATCACGTTCAACAGACAGTGACCAGACTGAAATATTATTGGAAATTTTCAATTTGATTGAGCAAGAAAGTATCAGATTGAATGAAGATATGATCTACTGGGAGTTTGATTTAAGAGGTGAAAAAAATATTGAACTCAACCTTCATCATGGTAGTGCGGGAATTGTATCATTTTTATTGAAACTTTATACCATCACTGCTCTTCATAAAGATAAATGTAAGGAAATGATCTACTCAGCCATCAATTTCATTTTATCTCAAAAAAAATATGGTCAGATTAATATGTTTCCTCAAAATGCCTTTACTGAAGACATGTTGGGATATCATAATTTTACTTACGGTGATATTGGGATTGGCTATATCATTACAGAAACAGGAAAGAAATTTGAAGACGATTTTCTGATTAGTGAAGGATTAGAAATATTAAAAAATGCAGCTCTTTACAGGGATCCGCACAAAGAATTTATCAAAGATGCCAATATTATCTATGGAGCTTCAGGCCTGAATTTACTTTTTGCCCATTTTCATGAAATATATGGAATGGATGTATTTAAGCAAGCTGAAGTTCATTGGTATCATGAGATCCTCAAATTAGGAAATGAGAATAGTCAATGGGCGGGCTATAATACCTACTTTAACGGAACATATGATTTTGCCCAACTTAGTCTTTCTCAGGGATTAGCCGGTATAGGTATAAACCTGCTGAATAACAAGAAATCTACCCCTTCATTTTTAAGATTACTCGGATATGATATATGATAATTTATTGCACACAGATATTGCAGATATTTACAAAGAAAAATTTTTAAACTTCGATTTTTCAACATTGAATGACGATATATCTCTTGGAAAACTAAATGTTGCCAATTACTTTCTAGTATGCTATAAACATACGAAAGACGAGATTTATCTTGATAAAATTGTTGAATTACTGGAAGTAATCTTTACCAATCTGGAACATGAAACTAAAGAGAATTTATATAAAAAATCAACTTTTATTGACGGTTTAACGGGGCTTGCGTTTACCTTAAAATTATTGATCGCGGAGAATATTCTGGATGCAGAAGACTTTGAAGATCAGTTAAACACTATTGATGAGATCATTTTAGAAAATAGTCTGGAGATGATAGCCAATAATTATTTTGATTATCTGGGCGGACCTTTTGGAAACCTTCAGTACTTTTTGCATTGGCAGGCTACTCCGGAAAAAGCAGACCGGATTATACAATCACTACAAAAATTTAATAATTCATTCTACACTATATGTGATAACCCATACACACAAGGATATAATTTGGGATTAAAACATGGGTATCTAGGAATTATAAAAACATATATCGATTATACTCTGATCTTTGGAGAGAATCCTGTAGTTCGCAGAGGTATAGAAAATCTTTTAGACTATATTATCGATAATTTAAATGAGGACTACATCGCTGAAAATGTACATATTTATAAATACCATTCTATCCATATCAAGGATGATCAATTCATTAAACATCAAAACAACAGGCTGGCATGGTGTAATAGTGATCTTACTTTCGCTTACTATCTGTTGAAAGCAGGAAAGCTTTTAGACAATGATAAGTATATAGGTCTTTCTCAAAAAATAGGATTGGAAACGACTAAAAGAAGCCCTTCGACTGTGACAGGGGTAGAAGATGAGCATTTTTGTCATGGCAGTTCAGGTCTTGCATTTTTATATCACAAACTTCATCAGCTAGATCCTCTGGACATTTATAAAGAAAAGTGTGAAGAATGGAAAAACAAGACGCTGGAGTTTCTTGAGGAAGCTAAAGATCAGGAGTTTGCTATAAGAGATTTGTCCTTGTTATATGGGAAAACAGGAGCATTAGTGGTTCTCGAAGGAACTTATGAGAATAGTAATTATTTTGAATTTTTAACATAAGAGATGGAAGATTTACAAATTAAATTAGGCATTATTGATTTAGGGTATCGGGAAACTTCTGATTCTGTAACAAGTATCAGCGAGATTATCGATTATGCAGTTGAAGCAGAGAATTACGGATTTTCAAGATTTTGGCTGGCAGAACATCATTATACCCACATTCAAAATCATCCGTATACCAATCCTGATATTCTTATTTCTTTAATTGCAGGATCTACAGAAAGAATAAAAATTGCATCAGCCGGCACATCGATCAATTTGTATACTCCTTATGCAACGGTTTCTACTTACAAGCTGTTGAATAATCTGTTTTATGATCGTATCGCATTAGGGCTTTCAAAAGGAATTCCCGATAGTACTTATATTCAGAATGCATGCAATGTAGATCGGAATAATAACTTTAGTAAGTTTCAGGATAATTTCAGGGAAATAATTGATTTACTGGAAAATGAAGAAGAAAATCTACAATCAAAATCAGTTTTAATCCCTCCTTATAAAGGATTGAAACCCGAGTTATGGCATCTTTCTACAAGCTTTAATACTTTTCATAAGACCGTAGATATCAATATGAATCATTGCATATCTGTATTTCACAATTTTGGACAGGATATTCATAATCTAGGGTTTGATAAGGATCATATCAATAGATCAAGTCAAGAGTTTTATTCAATTCACGAAAGAAAACCTGGATTAACGATTTCTTTAGCAATCATTTTGGAAGATACTCTTTCGGTGGCTAAAGAAAAAGTTGAAAATTTAGAAATGGAAGCTAAAAAGAATTCTGTAGATCCATTTATTATCATCCCATCAACGATTGATACTTTGCAGGAATTACTTCAAAAATGGCAGCAGGATTTTGGAATCCACGAATTCATCATTTATGATCTTGCCCCAACAAATGATGAAAAAATAAATAATTTAAAAAAAATAAGCGAGAAATTTTCTCTTAGCGTTTAAATATTATGAAAATAAGCTTCTTCAATACTGCATTTATAAGAACTCCGTTGTTTCAACTGGAAAAATATAATGATGTCCCAGATAGCCATACGAATCTATATGATTTTATAAAAAACTTATGGAATAATGTGCAGTTCAGAGATGCTCTTTATGTCGCTTCATCTGAATTATATGCTGAATGGGAAAAGATTATTTTTTTTAAAAGATTGCCGGAAAAGGAAGAAAAAAAAATAGGTCTTTCCCTGCTTAAATATTATATCAGATCTGTTTCCAGATCAACTCCGTTTGGATTATTTTCTGCATATTCTCTGGCGAAAATCAATGCTGAGGAAGAATGTTCAGATCAGGAATATAAGAGATACACAACATTGGATCTTTCTATAGTATTCAAAATCGTTCGTCTGCTTAACAGTTTACCATCAGTACAAAATATTCTAAAATATACACCCAATTATTCATTATATAAATCAGGGAATGGGTACAGATACATCGAAATAAAATTAAATGGTAAAAGAGAACATGTCCTTACATCCTTGGAGGAAGATGAGGTTTTGAATATTCTTTTTCCATTTTGTGCTACCCCAAGATCTGTCAGAGAAATAGCAGCATTTATTGATGAAAATGTAGAAGATGTAACTGAGGAAGACATACAGATGTATATTTCAGGTCTTATTGATAGCCAGGTTATTGTAAGTAATCTGGACGTTTGTATTAACGAAACTCACCCTCTTCTTCAGATTTTTAACTTCTTGGAAGACCACAATACAGAATTGCAATATGATGCAAAATTTGAAGAAATATATAACAATCTTTCTGCTATGCTAGCTGGTTTTCGAAAATTAGATGAGCAGGTATTCAGTGATACAACAAAGATTTATAATTCAGTCTACGAAAATATTGATCAGATTATACAGACTCAGTACGACAAAAAACAAGTCATCAACTCAAATCTTAAAGTAGCTTCTCCTGTAAAGCCTTCAAACGAAGATTTAAAAAAAATAAGAAAAGCAATCAATATATTTTCCCATTTGACCCAAAATGCAGAAAATACCGGAAGTAAGCAAAATCTGGAAAAATTTAAAGAAACCTTTTATAAAAGATATGAGGATAAGGCAATTCCATTAACGACCGCTTTGGATAATGAAACAGGAATCGGATATAAGCAGGATAATAACGTTTTCAGTACATTTTCTGATCTGATTGATGATATCGAGTGGAATTTTGCTGCCAGCTCAACCAATAATCTTACCTACCAAAATCAGTTACACAATTTTTGGAGAACAAAACTTATAGAAGCTTCTCGTTATAAAGATAAAGCGCTTGATCTCGAAAATATTGACCTTTCTGCATTTTCGGAAACCAAAGTAGAAAACTTACCGGCTTCCTTTTCAGCAATGTATAATAAGGCCGGAGATAAAATTATTATTGAAAGCATTGGTAATAATAGTGCGATCAACCTTATTGGAAGATTCTCAAACCTGGATAAGGAGGTTGAAGAACTGGCTTCAGAAATTGTTCAATATGAAAATGCTGATGACAATATTTTACATTGTGAATTGTTACATGTTCAGGACGACAGAGTAGGGAACATTCTGGCCAGAAATGTGAAACGCAGCTATGAAGTTTCTTTTTTGACCACCGGTTCGGAAAATACGGAACAAATAAGTCTGGATGACATTTACATTAAAGTCTGGAACAACAGGATTATTCTTTTTAGTAAAAAACATAATAAAGAAATTAAAATCTACAATTCCACAGCGCACAATTACAATTATAATGCATTGCCTATTTATGAATTTTTGTGCGATTTTCAACATCAGGATCATTCATCGTATCTGTTCATGAACTTTGGAAAAGCCAATAATGCCGTATTCAAGTTTTTCCCCAGAGTCACTTGTGGAGAAGACCTTATCTTATCAGCTGCCACCTGGAAAATAAGTATAGATGATATTTCCGGAAGTTATGATTCTTTATTAGAACACCTGAATGATCATAAAGTGCCAAGGTATTTTTATCTTGTACAGGGTGATAACACATTTCTTATAGATCAGAACAATGATCTTCTTACCTCAATTCTGTTTGAAGAATTGAAAAAACATAAAAATGTATATGTAAAAGAATGTATTTATGATATAGAAAAAGACAACTACGCGAATGAAATAATTTTATCATTAAAAAATGAAGATTTTAAGATAAATTCTTCGCTTCACAGGATCACAGACGATGCCACTCGTGAAAAATTTATTCCCGGAGATGAGTGGTTGTACTACAAAATATATACCGGTGTTAAAATCGCCGATGAAATTCTGATCTCTTGTTTGAAGCCGTTAGCACAAGATCTTATTAACAGAAAATTGATAAAAGAATGGTTTTTTATAAGATATAATGACCCTGATTTTCATATAAGATTCAGAATGAAAATCACATCGGCAGAGGAAGTGGGATCCATTATAGCATCCTTCAATTTGAACATTAGAAATTATATTGAAAATGGAAGTATATGGAAAGTTGAGCTGTCAACCTATGATCGTGAACTGGAAAGATATGGATACAATATGATAGATCATGCTGAAAAAATATTTTACTATGACAGTGAGCTGGTAACTGATATTTTAGAGTCCCATTCAGAAAAACAGGATGTTGGATTGTGGATGATTGCGTGTCAGACAATTAATCAATATTTGGATGCCTTTGAATTTAGTGATGATGAAAAACTATCTGTTTTGGAGAGTTTGGCGGCCAGGTTTAATGATGAATTTAATGTTGATAAAAATATAAAGAAACAGATGGACAGAAAATTCAGAGATCATCAGAATCTTCTGTCTTCAATCATAGAAAGATCAGATTATCATGATATAACAGAAAATAGATTTTTGAAAATAAAAAAAATCTGTAAACATCTGAGCCCCCGGAAGAGAGAGTTCATTGACAGTATTATCCATATGCATGTTAACAGGTATATCAAAGCCAATGCAAGAGCACATGAACTTTTGATATACAATATTCTGCATAAGTTTTATAAAGAAAGAATCGGGAAAATGAAATTTAATAAAGTATGAAGTTCACACCACAACACGATAGGATGGATTGCGGACCGGCATGTTTGAAAATGGTTCTTAATATTCTGGGAAAAGATTATCCGATCCAATATTTGCGAAAGCTATCTCATATCTCTAAAGAAGGAGTATCCTTGCTTAGTATCAGACAGGCTGCCGATGAGCTTGGCGTAGAAACCATTGCGTCAAAAATAAATATAAATACCCTCAATGATCATGGTACTTTGCCATGCATTTTGCATTGGAAAAAAAAGCATTTTGTCGTTCTTTACGATGTCAAAGAATCTATCTGGACAAAAAAGAGAACCTATAAAGTGGCAGATCCTGCTTATGGATTAATCAGCTTATCCGAAAGTGAATTTGAAAAATTATGGCGCTCTGACGAACATGAGGGAATCGCACTCTTCGTCAATCCTACACAGAAATTTCATGACCTTGCTCCTCCCGCTGTAGATGAATTAACGACTAAGCATCTTCTTAAATATGTAAAACCTTACAGAAAACAACTCTTTACCATGTTCTTGCTATTATTGGTAGGAAGTGCTCTGACTCTGGTTTTTCCATTTCTTACCGAAGCTCTGATTGATAAAGGGGTGAATGCAAAGAATCTTAATTTTATCTTTATCATACTTCTCGCCCAGTTGGGAGTGTTTCTGGGGTCAATTATCATCAATATCTTCAGAAACTGGCTGATGCTGTATATAGGAACTCACCTTAGCATCAATATTATCTCAGAATTTTTACAGAAAGTTTTAAAACTTCCGATCAATTTTTTTGATAGTAAAATGATTGGTGATTTTTCACAACGAATAGCAGATAATGAAAGGATAGAACAGTTTTTAACTTCAAATAGTTTGCTGACTTTTTTCTCTATTATCACATTTTCTGTCTTTTTTGGGGTGTTATTTTATTATGATTATAAAATACTGTTGGTGTACTTGGTATTAACTGCTTTATCTGTATTATGGTCGGTAATATGGCTTAAAAAAAGGAAAATGCTGGACTACTACCGATTCCAAAAGAGAGGAGAAAATCAGGAAATTATCTACGAAATGATTAATGGAGTATCAGAAATGAAAATTAATCAATTTGAAGATTTTAAACGAAAAGAATGGGAAAAAATACAGCAGAAACTCTTTAAAATAAATATGAGATTCCTAAAGATCGATCAGATGCAGCTTTCAGGATTCGAATTTATCAACCAATTAAAAAACATTATCGTTACCTTTCTGGCTGCCTCATTTGTTGTAAAAGGACATATGACCTTGGGAGCCCTACTGAGTGTTTCTTATATTATAGGGCAAATGAATTCACCGATCAATCAGTTGGTAGATTTTTTCAGGTCGTTACAAGATGCGAAGTTAAGCTTGGTTCGTTTAAATGAAGTACATGAGCATGCGGAAGAAGAATCAGAAGGATTAATTGATCTTACTCATGAAAAATATGCCAAGAAAAACGGTATAGAAAGAGGAATCTATCTTAAAAATGTTTCTTTTCAGTACGAAGGGCCTCAGTCTCCATATGTTCTCAAAAATATTAATATGTTTATTCCGGAAGGAAAAATTACAGCTATTGTAGGAGCAAGTGGAAGCGGTAAGACTACATTAATGAAGATGCTTTTGAAATTCTATGATCCGGTAGAAGGAGATATCTATCTTAATCATGCCAACCTTAAAGAAATTTCACCGCGTGAACTGAGAAAAAATTGTGGGGTGGTAATGCAGGATGGCTATATATTTTCTGATACAATTGAGAGAAATATTGGAACCAGTGATGAGATCATAGATGAATCTAAGATGAAACGATCTTTGCATATTGCCAATATACAATCGTTTGTAGATGAATTGCCTCTAGGTTTGAATACAAAGATAGGAGCTTCAGGTAACGGTATTTCGGGTGGACAAAAACAAAGGATTCTAATTTCAAGAGCTGTTTATAAAGATCCTCATTTTATCTTGTTTGACGAAGCTACTTCAGCATTGGATGCGGACAATGAAAAAGTGATTCACGATAATTTGCAGGAGTTTTTCAAAGGGAAAACAGTTATTATTATTGCCCATCGACTTTCTACCGTTAAAAATGCCGATAACATCGTTGTTCTCAAAAAGGGTGAAATAGTAGAACAGGGAAGTCATCAGGAATTGGTGAATAACAAGGCGAATTACTACCATCTTGTAAAGAATCAATTGGAACTAGGCTAAAATAGATAGAGCTGATGAACGAAGATAGGAGCTGTTTTATTTCTTGTTTTAAATAGGTAATTAATTTAATTTTAGTAGGTTATGTATTTTTTTATGAAAATTATGTATCTTGGTGTTACCAAATTAAAGCGTAATCCGAAAAGCATAGAGAGTAGGAAAAAAATCAAAAAATGTTATTATGAAAAACCTAAGAAAACTTTCAAAAAGAGAATTGAAAACCGTTCAGGGAGGTATCCCAATGTGTTTGCCAGGATATTTCTGGTGCTCATTCGTCAAAAAATGTATCGCAATAGGATCACAGTGTGGACTTATTGATTAATCCGATTCATAAAAATAAAGTAAAAAAGGTTATCTCAGAAATGGGATAGCCTATTTTTATAATTTATTCCAGTCTTGAATTTTTGTATACTTTTGCTTCAAGGCAAAAGTATAAATTAACAAACATCTATATAATTTTACTCCATTTATTTGTTATTTTGTGGCCTTAATTAGACAATTTTCGTGCGATACATAACAAATCTTAAACTTGCTGTCTGTACTATTATTCTTAATGTTTTTATAATAGCAGTGAATATATACATCATTAAAAAAGGATTCTCTCCTTTTGAAGGAGGAATGAACTTTTCTCTACTATTAATGATTTCGAATATTTTTATTATTCCTGCAATAGCAACATTCTTCAATGATTTAAGAAGTAAATTTATAATCTTGGTGTTGAATGTGCTTGGAACTGTTATAGCTGTATTAGGAGCTTTTCTGGCTTTTCTGATGGTAACAATTCAATGTTAAGCTTATAAAAGGATAAGATTGAATATCATGGTGCCAATACTCGACCTGGGAATTAGGAGCGTTAAGAAAATTTAAATTTAATCCGTTAAAAAATTCCCATTGTCTGAGCATGGCTTGGAATTTAGAATCGAAGCAGAACCACATGATCCATGCGAGTTTGGGGATTTTAGGATTCAATTTAAACTTTTAGCGGATGATTCCAGTCTTGAATTTTTGTATACTTTTGCTTCAAGGCAAAAGTATAAATGAAAATCTATGTAAAATCAACAAAATTTAGTTGAAAAATCATAAAAACAGCATTTTCATCTCTCACCGAAAAACCGTATTTTTGTACATCTAAAAAGTAAAAGAACGAATGAATTCCTACAAAAATCCATTGGAAGAGCGCTATTCCAGTGAAGAAATGTTATTTAATTTCTCACACAATAACAAATTTCGTACCTGGAGAAAGCTTTGGATCGCTTTAGCTGAAATTGAAAAGGACCTTGGTCTTGAAATTACAGAAGAGCAGATCGCTGAATTGAAAGCGAATGCTGAAAATATCGATTATGATAAAGCAGCAGAGTATGAAAAGAAATTCCGTCATGATGTAATGGCACACGTTCATACCTATGGAGACGTTGCCCCTTCAGCAAAAGGAATTATTCACTTGGGAGCTACTTCAGCTTTTGTAGGAGATAACACAGACTTGATTCAAATTCGTGACGGACTTTTAATCTTAAAGAAAAAGTTGGTGAACGTTATGAAAGGATTAGCAGACTTTGCTATTCAATATAAAGACCTTCCGACTTTAGGATTTACCCATTTCCAGCCTGCTCAGCTGACAACTGTTGGAAAAAGAGCTACACTTTGGCTACAGAGTCTGGTGCTGGATATTGAAGAACTTGATTTCTTCCTTGAAACATTACGTTTCAGAGGAGTAAAAGGAACAACAGGAACTGCTGCAAGTTTCCTTGAACTTTTCAACGGAGATTATTCCAAAGTAAAACACCTGGACAAAGAACTTTCAAAAAGATTTGGTTTTGAGAAAGTTTTCGGAGTTTCAGGACAGACATACGACAGAAAAATTGATGCTAAAGTGGTTGCCTTATTAGGAAACATCGCTCAATCTGCTCATAAATTTACCAACGACTTACGTTTACTTCAGAACCTTAAGGAAATTGAAGAACCATTCGAGAAAAACCAGATCGGTTCATCTGCTATGGCATACAAGCGTAACCCGATGAGAAGCGAAAGAATCGGTGCATTGGCGAAATATGTAATGTCTCTGACAACAAGTTCAGCAATGGTAGCTTCTACGCAATGGTTTGAGAGAACATTGGATGATTCTGCAAACAAGAGATTGACTATTCCTCAGGCATTCTTAGCAGTAGATGCAATCCTGTTGATCTGGAACAATATTATGAACGGTATTGTTGTATATCCGAACAGAATCAACAAACATATTGAAGAAGAACTTCCTTTCATGGCAACAGAATACATTATCATGGAAGAAGTAAAAGCCGGTGGTGACCGTCAGGAAATTCACGAGGTGATCAGAGTACATTCTATGGAAGCTTCCAAAAAGGTGAAAGTAGAAGGTAAAGAAAATGACCTGATCGAAAGGATTTTAAATGATGATTCTTTAAAATTAGACAAATCAAAATTAAAAGAAGTTTTGGATCCTAAAAACTTTATAGGGTTTGCACCGATTCAGACGGAGGAGTTCATTAAAAATGAAGTTCAGCCGATTCTGGATGATAATAAAGATCTTATAGGATTAGAAGCTGATCTTAAAGTATAAATGATATGCAGTCCTTTCGGGCTGCATTTTTTATTTCTACCCAATTAATATGAAAAAATCGCTTTTAACCATTGTATTAATACCCATCATTTCTTTTTCCCAACAAAAAGAAGTTTTAAGATATTTTAAATCCAAAGATTCTCTGGTAGGAGTTAAAAATAAAGCAGGGAAAATCATTGTTCCTGCACAGTTTAGAATTTTTGCCTACCTCAAAGACGGAGATCCTGTCGAAGGAGAAACCATTTTATTTGATGGTGAAAAAAATGGCGAAAAGCCTGAAAAAAATACCTGGGGTTATATTTATGACCGAAAAGGAAATTTTCTTTACCGTCCGTTTTTATACGACAATGGCCCGGATTATTTTTCTGAAGGACTTAGACGATTGGTTAAAAATGGAAAAATCGGTTTTGCAGACAGAAATGGAAAAATTAGTATTGAACCGATACATGATTTTGTTTCACCGTTTAATTATGGATATGCAGCATTTTGTGATGGTTGCGATTGGGAAAAGACAGACGACGAACATAAGGCAATTGTAGGAGGAACATGGGGTGTTATGAATACCCAGGGGCAAACTGTAGAGCCACTGGCAAAATATTCAGACAAAGATGTAGAGGTGAACGGTAAGTATTATCCGAATCCGTTTCAATACAATGAAAAAGAACAGAATATCCTTCAGTTTTTTTATAAACAGACTAAAAAGCTTTCTGATATACACCATGTCAATGTTTATAATAAGCTTTCTGATGCCGAAAAGAATTTGTTTTTTGAAATTGTAGAAAGACCGAAAGAAAATTTTCCTTACTACCAGGTAAATACCTACGACTACAGGAAGAAAGAATTGAACCTGTTTTATCGTTTTAAATTCCTTGTATCGGAAGATGGAAAAACATTTTATGGAATAGGTGATTATAACGAGAAAAAAGTGCCTTTTGAAAAATGGTTAAAAGATGAAATGAAACAAGCAGAAAAATTTCAAAAAGAACATCCTAATCATCCGAATAAACTGAACAACTAATAGCACACTATACCCATGAAAAATCTCTTATTACTTGTATTTGTTCTGATGTTTGTGAAAAATCATGCACAAAATGATCAGACAGTTTATTCGATAATAAATACCAATGCCCGAAAATTAGCACAAAAATCAGGAGCCTATTCGGTTTCTATAGGTATTGTGAAAAACGGTAAAGTCTACACCAGACACTTTGGGGAAATAGATAAGGGAAACGGAAATAAAGCAGATGATCATACCTATTTTGAAATAGCCTCCGTTACAAAACTTCTGACAGGGCAATTACTGGCACAGGCAGTACTGGAAGGAAAAGTAAATCTGGATGACGACATTCGTAAATACCTGAAAGGATCATATCCAAATCTGGAATACAAAGGAGTTCCGGTAAAAGTGAAAAATATGATTTCTTTTCGGACAGCATTGCCAAGAAACCTTCCTAATGATGATGCATTAAGGAAAAATATGACAGATGAAACCCCCTTTCTGTATAACAAATTAAATGAAAATTATACAAAAGAAGATTTTAAAAGGGACCTGGCAACTGTTAAACTAGATACACTACCGGGAATAAAATACAGATACAGCAACCTGAGTCTGGAACTTGCAGGGATGATGCTTGAAAATATATATGGAAAAAGTTATGAAACCCTTTTAAAAGAAAATATTTTTTCAAAAGCAGGAATGAATCATACCAAATTACAATTAGATAAAAATGAAGTTCAGGCAAGTGGTTATCACAGTAATTATCGTCTGATGCCGGTTTCAAAAAGTGAGTTGTGGGGAGCGGGAGGAGCCAAAACCAAATCGACCATGGAAGATATGGTGAAGCTTCTACAAGAAGAACTTGATTCAAAAAATAAAATAGTACAGGAATCACAACGAAATATTGACAACAGTAAAAAAGGTTGGAACGGGTACTTCTGGGATCAGTATTATATAAGTGATAAAGGAAAAACAGCATATAAACATGGTGGCTCTTATGGAACACAAACATGGTTTACCATATATCCTGAGTTAAATATCGGTATTTGTCTGATTGTCAATATCAGCGGCCCACAAACCTTTGACGTGTTGTATAATACAGCGTCAGATTTAGTTGATGATTTAATTTCGGTACCAGAAGAAAAGCAGGTATATGGGTATTCGGTGAAGGGAAATAAAGTCATTTTTTCTTATATCCATCCGAAGAATTTGAATGCGGACCTTATCAATACAATCGCAGTAGCCGGAGATTTCAATAACTGGAATCCGGAAGATAAAGAATATCAGATGATAAAAAAAGGAAATGATCATTTTGAACTGGAAATTCCTGTCTCCAGATTTGAAAAAGGAAAAACATATCCGTTTAAATTTGTATTCAATAAAGATGGGTGGACAAGAGCACCCAAAACAGCGACTAATACCGATGGAACAGACCATAATAATCTGACAATAGCATTATAGGAAAAAGATCGAGGTTAAAGAAAGGAAAAAGATTAAATTTGTACTCAAAATGGGAGTCGGATAAGAATATCTAAAAAGAGTTGTTCGTACAGATGAGGTAACAAACAACATTTTGTATAAATGCTCTGAACTCAGAAAAAGTAAAAAGAAAATAAATCTAATATTAAATAAAATCTGACATCTAATGTCTCAAAACAAAAGAATTTTCGTAGAAAAAAGAGGAATTTTCGATGTTGAAAGTCCAAAAATTTTTGATGAAGTAAAAGCGGTTGTACCGGGAGTTCAAAGCGTAAAAGTCTACAATGTGTATGATATTTTCAATTTGAATGACGGAGAATTTGAAAAAGTAGTAAATAATACTTTCGTAGACCCTGTTACTGATATTTTACATTCAGAAAACCCTGCAAAGAGCATCCATTTCGGAATGGAGTTTCTGCCCGGTCAATACGATCAGAGAGCAGATTCTGCACAACAATGTATCGCTTTATTGACGGAAAATGAAAAATCAAAAGTAAGAAGTGGAAAGCTGATCGAGTTTGAAGGAGTTTCGGATACCGATTTGGTGACCATCAAAGAACTTTTGATCAATAAGGTAGAATCTCAGGAAAAAAACTTGTCTATACTGGATATTCCGGCAGATGAAGTGCCTTCAAAAGTGATCGTTCACGAAAACTTTATCAACTTTAATGATGCTGAACTTGAACGTTTTTATAATAATCACGGTTTTGCATTAGGGCTGGATGATTTGAAATTCATTCAGGAATACTTTAAAACCGAACAGAGAAACCCTACGGAAACTGAATTAAAAGTTTTAGACACGTATTGGAGCGACCACTGTCGTCACACTACTTTTGAAACAGAATTGTCAGATATCAGTTTTGAAGGACAGTTCAAACATACATTGGAAACCATTTTCAATGATTATATCGAAAAAAGAAAATTTTTAGGCCGTGAGCTGAAACCAATTTCTTTAATGGATCTGGGAACAGTATGCGGTAAATATTTCCATAAAACCGGAAACCTTGATAACCTTGTCATCTCTGATGAAATCAATGCTTGTACCATTCAGATTGAAGCAGAATACGACGGTAAAAAAGAACCCTGGTATTTATTATTCAAAAATGAAACGCACAATCACCCGACGGAAATTGAACCTTTCGGAGGGGCATCAACTTGTTTGGGAGGGGCAATCAGAGACCCTTTATCAGGAAGATCTTTTGTTTTCCAGGCAATGAGATTGACCGGTGCAGCAGACGTTTTAGAATCTGTAGATAAAACATTACCGGGAAAACTACCTCAGAAAACGATTACTAAACAGGCTGCCAACGGATATTCATCTTATGGTAACCAGATTGGTCTGGCTACAACCATGGTTTCTGAGATCTATGATGAAGGCTACAAGGCAAAAAGAATGGAGGTTGGTTTCGTAACCGGAGCCGTTCCTGTAGATTGGGTAAGACGTGAAAAGCCTGCCAAAGGTGATTCCATTATCATCTTAGGAGGTGCAACAGGTCGTGATGGTGTTGGTGGAGCAAGTGGTAGCTCAAAGGAGCAGGATGAAACTTCTATCCATACCATGAGCTCAGAAGTTCAGAAAGGAAATGCCGTAGAAGAGCGTAAGATCCAGAGATTATTCAGGAATTCCGAAGTAACAAAGCTGATCAAAAAATCAAATGACTTTGGAGCAGGAGGCGTTTCTGTAGCGATTGGTGAAATTGCAGACTCTTTAGAAGTAAACCTTGATGTATTACCATTAAAATATGAAGGATTAAACGGAACAGAACTGGCGATTTCCGAATCTCAGGAAAGAATGGCTGTTGTTGTAGATCCGAAAGATAAAGAGCAGTTCATCAAATTCTGTGAAGCTGAAAACATTGTTGCCGTTGAAGTAGCAAAAGTGACAGATTCAGGAAGAATGCAGATGTTCTGGAAAGGAGACAAAATTGTAGACCTTTCAAGAGCATTTCTTGATACCAACGGGTGTTCAAAATCCCAGACGGTAAAAATCAACCATCTTGGAGAAGTAAAAGAAGAAACCAAAGCATTCACGGAAGAAAACTTCCTGAACGCTTTAAAAGATAAAAACGTAGCCTCTCAAAAAGGACTATTGGAAATGTTCGATTCTTCAGTAGGAGGAACCACGGTAGCAATGCCTTTAGGAGGTAAATATCAGCAGACTCTAATGGAAGGAAGTGTTCAGACGCTGCCTATCCTGGGAGCTAAAGATATTAAAACCGTTTCTTTGGCGAGCTGGGGCTTTGATGCTGAAATTTCAAAACAAAACTCTTTATTAGGAGCTTCTTACGCCATTGTAGAAAGTGTGGCGAAGATCGTTGCTATGGGAGGAGATTATAAAAATATCAGATTAAGCTTCCAGGAATATTTTGAAAAATTAGGACAGGTTCCAGAAAAATGGGGTAAACCTCTGGCTTCTTTACTAGGAGCTTATGATGCACAAATCAACCTTGGTTTAGCGGCAATTGGAGGTAAAGATTCAATGAGTGGAACCTACCAGGATCTGAACGTACCGCCAACACTGATTTCTTTTGCCTGTGCCAACGGAGAAAAACAGAATATTATCTCTCCTGAATTGAAAAATGCAGGAAACAAACTATATTTCTTCAACCATATTGCACAAGAAAGCGGACTTCCGGATTATAAAGCTTTAAAAGAAGTTTTTGAATTTATTTTTGAAAATATTAAAGCAGGAAAAATCGTTTCTGTAAAAACAGTGAAAGAGGGTGGTGTTGCCGTAGCATTGGCAAAAATGAGTTTCGGAAACAGATTAGGAGCAGAAATCAATGTGGATGAAAATACATTGCTGGCTAAAAATATCGGTAGTTTAATCATCGAATCAAAAGAAGAATTAAGCTCAGCAGGAATTCAGTTGATTGGAAATGTGGTTGCGGATGAGATTTTAACCATCAACAATTTCAAATTTCAAATTTCAAATCTCGAATCCAGCTTTACTGGTACATTCGAAAACCTTTTCCCAACAGTAGAAAAAGAAAAGATCACGGTTGAAATTGATGAGAAATCAAACTCTATCAACCCACGAAATATCATCATTCAAAAACACGGAATTGCACAACCTAAAGTTTTTGCTCCGGTGTTCCCGGGAACCAACTGTGAGTATGATACATTGAACGCATTCCAGAAAGAAGGTGCTGTGGTAAGCAGTTTACCTTTAATCAATATCAATCACCAGTTGCTGGAAGAAAGCATAGATGCCTGGGTGGAAGAAATCAGAACATCTCAGATTTTAGCATTCTCAGGAGGTTTCTCCGCAGGTGATGAGCCGGACGGTTCTGCAAAATTCATTGTTAACATGTTGAAAAACGAGAAGATGAGAAATGCCGTTCACGAGTTATTAGACAGAGACGGAATGATCATCGGTATCTGTAATGGTTTCCAGGCTTTGGTTAAATCAGGACTATTGCCGTATGGCAGAATCAAAGATTTGGATGAAAACTCTCCAACCCTAGCTCACAACGCGATCAGAAGACACATTTCTCAAATGGTAACCGTAAAAGTGGTGAATGACGAAAGCCCTTGGTTAAAAGGAATGAAAGATCAGACTTTCACGATTCCAATCTCTCATGGGGAAGGACGTTTCATAGCTTCAGAAGAAGAGATAAGGAAATTGTATGAAAACGGACAGATCGCTACCCAATACATAGACTTTGATGGAAACATCGCCCACGGAATGCCTTTCAACCCCAATAACTCATTATTCGGAATTGAAGGAGTTACCAGCCCATGTGGAAAGATCTACGGAAGAATGGGACACCCGGAACGTTTCACAGACGGTCTTATGAAGAACATACCAACCGCGAATTACCACAATATATTCAAAAACGGTGTTGAATACTTCAAATAAAAATAATAGAAAAATGATCGTCATTCATGGCGGTCATTTTTCATCTTTAGAAGGTTTCTATGAAGAAGCTTCTGAAATTCTGATGAAAGATACAGACTGGAAAGTGGGAACGCTGGATGGCTTTGATGATATCTTGTACGGAGGTTTCGGAGTTTTTGAAAATCATGAAGAAATTGAAATTCTTTGGAAAGAATCAGAAAAATCAAGAGAAGATCTCGGTTTAAAGGTAACTCAGGAATTTTATGAAAATAAAATCAAACAGGGGAAACCTTTTAACATAGAGCTGATTCAGCAAAAACTGAATGATTTGAACGAAGGGAAAGGACAAACATTGTTTGATATTCTGATAGAAATTATCGAATCACACAAGAATATTATTTTGACGTTGGATTGATGAGTAATGAGTGAAAATTTCGAACAGTAATAATTCACTATTTTCAATACTCTACAGCCTGCTTTATCTAATCAACTTGTTGATTGCACCTTTGCTTCCTGAAATCTACGGAATGATAATAAATCCTTTGCGTAAAAAATAAACAGAATTTAAACCATTAGGGTTCATCAAAGATGAATATTTAACTCATTGCTTAAAAACTCTTAAGGGTTCAAAATTCTTTCAACACAATTCTATGGTAAAAAATCTTTCGCAGATTAGCTGGATTCGGTAGATTTTATTTTACTTTGAAAAATATTTTAATCTCTGGATTATGAAGAGTTAAGATCAAAAAAACAAAAGAATTAATTGAATGAAGAAAATAGTGTATGGACTGTTCTTTGGGGACAGTATAACGTATGGAGAATATGATGGCGTTTTTGGAGGTTGGGTTGATATTCTGAAAAGATATGCACTCCAAAAGTTTCATGAAGGAAATGGGGATGAATTAATCCTTTTCAATTTAGGAATTGGAGGAGAAAGTACCGAAGGATTGTTGAAGCGACTGCCTCATGATCTCAGTGCAAGAAATTCTCAGGACGGGAATTTAGTTTTTTTGGGCTACGGAGCTAATGATCTTGCCATAAAAGACGGTGCTCATATCGTAAATCCTGAAACTTTTAAAAATAATATAAAAGCTGCAATTCAGCAGGTAAAGCCGTTTTCCAATGATATTTATCTGGTAAGTATTCTTCCTGTTTCTCAAAAAATAGATGGAGTAGTGGTGGGATCAGGAAAATTAAGAACCAATGAAGAAGTTGTTGTTTATAATAAGATTCTCAAAGATCTGGCAGCAGAATACGCTCTGGTATATATTGATTTCCACACAGCATTTCTGAAAGATAAAGAGTTTTTACTTTCTGCGGACGGCGTTCACCCGAATGAAAAAGGCTATGGAATGATGGCCGAAATCGCAATCCCAATCATTGAAAAATATTTATAAAGCTTTATGCATATTGTGCTTCATCTTCTTAATATCAACCTCAATTGAAAAAGGCTTTAGCCAAAACATAAAATAATCTATCAATCGTCAATTATCAATTATCATTTATCATTCACCTTAACAATCTCTCCTGACAAACAGTTGTCACAACTTCCCTCTATCTTTGGCGTGGAACAAAAAATAAAGAAATGAACAATGTCAAAGTAGAACCGTTTAAGGTAATAGGAATTGCAGTAAGAACCACCAATGAGAATGAACAGGCCGCAAAGGATATTCCGGGACTATGGGAGAAATTCATGAAAGAAAATGTGCTGGAGAATATCCCACATAAAATTGACAATACCGTTTATTCCATTTATACAGAGTATGAAAAGGATCACACAAAGCCTTATACCACACTGTTAGGATGTAAGGTAAATAGTCTTGAAAATATTCCTGAAGGAATGATAGGAAAGTCTTTTGATGGAGGAAATTATGTAAAGCTCACCGCAAAAGGAAACCTGGCAGAAGGGTTGGTAATTAATGAATGGCTGAAAATATGGCAAGCCGATATGGGGAGAATATTTACTGCAGATTTTGAAGTATATGGAGAAAAGGCACAAAATCCACAAGATGCAGAAGTAGATATTTTGATTGCCGTACAATAACACAAAAACAATATTGTACTCTCACAAGCTTTGAATTGAAGACGTAATATTCCCCTCCTCCGGAGGGGTGTCAAATCTCATATTTGACGGGGTGGTTAAAAAATATACTTCCAATACACAAGAATTCCGACAATAACCGAGGCAATTGCCATTAGTACAACCGCTCCGGCAGCAATATCCTTAATGAAGCCGATTCTTTTATCAAAATCCGGTTGGATAATATCACATATCTTTTCAATCGCTGTGTTGAAAATTTCAGCACTTAACACAGCAAATGAAACGAAAAGAATAAGAGCCGCATCAACGGAAGAAAGTTTTAAATAAAAAATCAGAATTACATTGACAAGAAAAGCCAGAAGCTCAATCTGAAAATTTCTTTCTGTTTTGATCATCACAAAAACTCCCCGGAAAGCATTCAGAAAACTTTTATGGATAGGAGGTTTGTGCATGATTTTTTATTTTTAACAAAGATAGTTTTTGTTTTTGATTGTCAGTGGCTATCTCCTATATTTGGAATACAATATTAACTATGAAAAGAAAACTATCATTATTACTGCTTATTTTTCTTTCGTTTTCAGCCTTTTCGCAGGATTATAAACAGAAAATAGCGAAAGCTTCATGCGAGTGTACTGCAGAAATGAAAAATAAAAATCTCAGTCCTAAAGAGGTAAACACCCAATTTGGTCTTTGCGTCATAAAATCTGCAATGCCCTACACCAAAGAATTGAAACGGGATTACAATATTGACACAACAAGTTTAGGAGCGGATGAAAGTCCGGAGGCAGATCGGTTTTTTCAAAATCTGTCATTGATGATGATGACAGAATGTTCAGATACCTTTTCAGATTTTATAAAAAATGGTGAGTCACCATCGAAGGAGCAGAAAGATTTTGTCCTCAAAGGAACCATTACAAAAATTGAAAAAGAAAATTTTGTGGTATTCTATCTGATGGACGAAAATAAAAATTTGAAAAAATTAAATTGGGTAACCGGCATAGAATCCAACCTGGATTTACCGAAGGAATATAGCTCTTTATTGAACAAAAAAGTAACGGCAAATTACTATACAGCCGATATTTTTGATGTCAGAATAAATGACTATCGAAACATGAACATAATATCAAGTCTCAAAACAGATTAATGATGTTTGTTAAAAACTCCTCAAGATTATTTTTTTCTTTGTTATATCTATTTATTATATTTGTAGAAACTTATTTTTAAATCTATGAAATTTATTATTTCAAGTGGTGAACTGCAGAAGGCTTTGCAAACTGTAAGTGGCGTAATATCAAGCTCTCAATCGAGACCGATTTTAGAAAACTATCTTTTTGAACTAGACGGAAATAATGTTACCATTACAGCATCTGACGGCGAGACGACTCTTGTAACTTCTTTGGAGGTGAAGTCTGATGACTCAGGTAAATTTGCTGTTCCTGCTAAAATTTTTCAGGATTTTATCAAGACATATGGCGAACAACCTCTTACATTTGTTGTAAAGGACAATGCAGAAGGAACGGGAAGTCAGCTTGAGATTTTAGATGAAAAAGACAATTTCGCAGTAGCATTAGATAATGCTGATGACTATCCTGAATTGCCTGAATTTGACGCCTCACAAAGCGTAATCATGCCGGCTGGAGTATTGTCTGAAGCGCTTACCAATACCCTTTTTGCTACAAGTAACGACTCTCTTCGCCCTGTAATGACAGGCGTTCTGTTCCAGTTTGGAGAAAATGAAACCAATTTCGTTTCTACAGATTCTCACAGATTGGTAGTGTATAAAAGAGCAGACCTGATGAATGCCGAACCTATGGAATTCATCATGCCTAAAAAACCTTTGAACATTTTCAAAAATATCCTGGCAAGTTCCAATGAAGAAGTGAGAATCGACTTCAATGAGAATATGGCTAAGTTTACTTTTGATAAACATATCTGGATCTGTAGACTGATTGACGGAAAATACCCGAACTATACAGCGGTAATTCCAAAGGAAAATCCAAATGTATTGACGATCAACAGAAACCTTTTGTTGGGAGCAATCAAAAGAGCTTCGATCATGTCTAATAAATCTACCAACCAGGTAAGATTTAAGCTTTCAGGAAATATTCTTCACCTTCATGCAGAAGATACTGAATACGCAAACAAAGCAGATATGCAGATTCCTTGTGACTACAACGGAGAAGATATCAATATTGGATTCAGCTCAAAATTTTTAACAGAGATGTTAACGATTTTAGGGTCCGATGATATCACAATGAAAATGTCTCAACCTAACAGACCGGGGATCATTGAGCCTCTTGATGGTCTTGAAGAAAACGAAAACATCTTAATGTTATCAATGCCGGTAATCGGATTGTAAGATTAAGAATTCAATACAAAATAGAAGCTGGAATTAATTTTCCGGCTTTTGTTTTTTTAATTAAAACCATTAAGAAAAGTCAAAATAGTAAGAAAAATTAAGCTACATCAAAGGTGAATAAAGGAAACATCTGAAAAATAGCTTCAGCTATCTCTTAATTTTTCTTAATCACTTAAAAAGACTTAATGGTTCAAATAGCGTCAGAACAAGATTAAACACAAATTACACTAATGAATTGCACAAATATCACAACTACTTATAGATTGGACTAAATATTAAATAGTGTTATTCGTGAAAATAGTTGTGCTGTTTGTGTTTAAGAAAATATATTTTTCCGATTTTTGTACTGATTCTTCACCTGATTATGGAAGTAAAAATACAATCCTGTCACATCTCAGATTTTCCTTCAGAGCTTACTACTGAAAATTACAGCATTGTGGTATGGAAAGGTTCCGGTGTATTTTCTGTGGATGATATCAATTATTCTTACGAAGGCTATACAATCTTATTTTTATCGCCCTATCAAAAACTGAAACTGTCTTCAAAATCTGATGAGGAGGTTTCCGTGCTTCTTTTTCATGGAGACTATTACTGTATTGAATACCATAAAGAGGAAGTAGCCTGCAACGGACTTCTTTTCAATAATATTTATTTAAATCCTGGAATTGAGCTTACTAGAGAGAACTATGTATATATTTTAGAACTTTTTAGTTATATCAAAAAAGAAGAATCTGAAAAGCACCAGTTTTCCGAATCGATCATCAAGACCTATATCCAACTGATTCTTGCGATTTGCAGTAAACAGAAAAGTGGTTTGAGCAGCAGTTCTGTTTCCAATGAAAAACTACCGAATAAAAACGCGGTTGAATTTCAGAAATTGTTGGAAGCTCATTTCAGAAATGAAAAAGAGCTTTCATTTTATAGTGATAAACTAAATATCACCAACAATACTTTAAGCAAGGCAGTTAAAAAGGAATTTGCCAAAACACCTACTCAGTTGATCAATGAAAGAATTATCCTGGAATCTAAAAAATTGCTGCACTTAACCTATCGTTCGGTAAAAGAAATTGCTTCAGAATTGGGATTTACTGATGAATTCTACTTTAGCCGGTATTTTAAGAAGTCAGTCGGATGTTCTCCAAAAAATTATAGAGAAAAAGTGGGGATTTCAGTGGTGGCGAAAATGTCCATGTAATGTCCTTAAATATCTATGGTTATGCGCTGAGCATGTGAATACCTTTGTAAAAAAGTTAATCATATGCAAAACACTAAATTGTACAACAGTTTATTAAAATGGGACACCTATTTCCTTAATTTCCTTAGAATCTCAATATTCGTAGTCATGGCCTGGATTGGCGGGCTTAAAGCATTTCAATATGAAGCCGAGGGAATTGTTCCTTTTGTAGCCAATAGTCCGTTCATGAGCTTTTTTTATAAAAATGCAGAGAATAAGGTTTTTAACGAAGATCAAAAACTGGTTGCAGAATATAATTTATATAAAAATCCGGAAGGAAAAGTAGTACAGAAAAACATCAATTGGCATAAAGAAAACGGTACCTATTTGTTTTCATATGGCTTGGGGACAATGATTCTTGTGATTGGTATCTTGGTGGTTTTGGGCATCTGGTTTCCTAAATTGGGAGCTATTGGTGGCGCTTTGACGTTTTTAATGTCATTCGTAACCTTATCATTCCTGGTCACTACGCCGGAAGTATATGTGCCCAATCTGGGTGGTGATTATCCGACCCCTCAATACGGATTTCCTTATCTGTCGGGAGCAGGGCGTCTGGTATTGAAAGATATCATCATGATGGCTGGAGGGCTTCTGCTGTTTTCAGATAGCCTCAAAAAGGTCGTTAAACCATTACAGTAATTTATTCTCTTTAATCTTGTACTTTTTTTGCTAAAATACAAGAGAACAACATTCTCATCTGATGATTTGTGAAACTATAATTAACGAAAATTTATTATCTTAAAGTTGCCTGTAAATTTCTGTATTTCTCAAAAAAACCCGACATTTGTACGCTTAAAACTGTACGACTATAATCGTGCAAAATTCAAATAAATTTTTGAAAATATATCAGATGAAACCGTGAAGGTGACCTCTGGCTTTAGAAAAAATAAAATTATCGGATGAAAATATCAAACAACTGGCTGAAGGACTTTGTAAAAACGGAATTGAAAACTGAAAGAATCGGTGAGTTTCTTACAGATATAGGTCTTGAAGTTGAAGGGATAGATAAATTTGAAAGTGTAAAAGGTAGTCTGGAAGGAATAGTTGTAGGTAAAGTATTAACCTGTGAGAAACATCCGAATGCCGATAAACTGAAGAAGACCACTGTAGATGTAGGAAACGGAAAAGTGTTGAATATCGTCTGCGGAGCTCCTAATGTGGAAGCAGGACAAACAGTGCCTGTAGCAGTTGTCGGAACTAAAATCTATGATAAAACCGGAGGCTTTTTTGAAATTAAAGAAGCAAAGATCAGAAGCGAGGTTTCTCAGGGAATGATCTGTGCAGAAGATGAGCTGGGCCTTAGCGAAGATCACGGTGGAATCATGGTGCTGGATGAAACGAAATATGAAGTAGGAAAAAACTTTGCCGATTATTTTGAATTAACAAATGATGAGGTTTTTGAAATTGGTTTAACGCCAAACAGAACAGACGCTATGTCTCATTATGGGGTTGCAAGAGATCTTCATGCTTACCTTTCTACCAACCAGTTGAAATCTCAGTTTAATAAAGTAGCATCCGAAGCTTTAAATAGTGAAGGTTCACATGATTTCAAACTTGAAATTGAAGATGCAGAGCTTTGTCCAAGATATATCGGAGCGGTAATTGAAGGGGTAAAAGTTGCAGAATCTCCATCCTGGTTGAAAGACCGTTTGAAAGCAATCGGACTAAGCCCTATCAATAATGTTGTAGATATTACCAACTATATTCTTCACGGGTACGGACAGCCTCTTCACGCATTTGATGCAGATAAAATTGCAGACAAAAAGGTGAAAGTTGGCGTTGTAAAAGCGGGAACAAAATTCACAACTTTGGACGGAGTAGAAAGAACATTGAACGGTTCAGAAATCATGATCAAAGATGGAAAAGATAACCCGATGTGTATTGCAGGAGTTTTTGGTGGACAAAATTCAGGGGTATCTGAAACAACAAAAACAGTATTCCTGGAAAGCGCTTATTTCAATCCGATTGCAGTAAGAAAAGGTGCTAAAGCACACGGCTTAAATACAGATGCTTCTTTCAGATTTGAAAGAGGTGTAGATCCTAATCTTACAAGAACAGCCATTACTCATGCTATTAAACTGATTCAGGAAATCACTGAAGGAAAGCTGGTAGGAGAGTTGTTGGAAGAATATCCTAAGAAAATTGAAGATAACTATGTGATCCTGAGATTTTCTAAAATAGAACAGATTTTAGGAACAAAAATTCACAGAGAAAAAGTAAAAGAAATATTAAAAGCTTTGGAAATTCAGGTTTTAAATGAAATTCCTAATGGTTTTGAAATCTCTGTACCTGCTTACAGAGCAGATGTAACAAGAGAAATCGACGTTATTGAAGAGATTCTTAGAATCTACGGATACAACAAAATAGATGCTCCACAAAAGATTTCGTTTACTCCTGTAAAACTGAGTGCAAACGATCAGGATGAGCTGGAAAATACATGGGCGAGAAATTTACAAAGTCTTGGATTCAACGAAGTAATGAACAACTCATTGACTTCTGTAAAAGATGAAACAGATGCTGTAAAATTATTGAATCCGTTAAGTAATGACCTTGCATTCATGAGAAAGTCTTTATTGGAAGGGCTTCTTCAGAATACAGTTTATAATATCAACAGAAAGAATCAGGATATTAAGTTCTTCGAATTCGGAAAAATTTATCACAAGAGAGATAAATATGAAGAAAGAAAGCAATTAGCCATTCTTATTTCCGGGAGAGATGTTGCTGAAAACTGGTTGCAGCCAAAATCTGCTGTAAGTTTTTATAACCTTAAAGCTTATGTAAAAGTTTTATTGGAAAGACTGGCTATCAATTATAAAGAGGTTGCTTTATCTGACGAAAGATTCTCCGATGCTTTGGTATATGAAGCTGATGGAAAAGCGTTGGTAAGAATCGGAAAAGTGGCTCCTGCATTATTAAAAGACTTTGATATTGATCAGGATTGCTTCTATGCTGAAATTGAGCTGGAATTTGCACAGGAATTACGTGCTAAGAATGAATTGAAGTTTAAAGACATTCCGAAGTTCAATAAAATCAGGAGAGACCTTGCATTATTGATTGATAAGAATGTAAACTACGAAGATTTATATCAGATTGCAAAAAAGAACAAGTCTCCATTCATCAAAAGTATTAACCTGTTTGATGTATATGAGGGCAAAAACCTTCCTGAAGGTAAGAAGTCATACGCTATGAGCTTTGAATTATTAAACGAAGAGAAAACCCTTGAAGAAAAGGAAATCACAGAAGTAATGGATTCTTTGATTAAATCTTTCCAGAAAGAATTCAATGCAGAATTAAGATCTTAATGATATAAGATGACAGATATATTGAAACGGGCTTTTTTAAAGTCCGTTTTTTTTTGTTTATAAATATTTATACGGATCAATCTTAGGGAGTGAGCTTTACGAGCTATTTAGTAATGGTAATGAAGGTCTGGTAAGGGTTTGGATTCCTACGAAATGACAATGTTTGTCTGTATCATTTATTATTTCATTCAATCGGATAACTCTGATTTTGTCTTAAGATTTATGACCTTCTTTGCGACCAGCATTTTCCCAACACTTTTGTGTTTATTTGTGAAAAGCATTAGTGTCATTAGTGCTTAAAATTGGAGTGGAAAATATTCAAACTATAGAGTGTTAAAGAATAATAAAATTCATGACAACCCGTTTAAATAATATTATTTCCGTAAATTTGGATGAATTCAAAAAGAAAAAAATGAAAAATCTTTTTTTAAGTATATGTGCGGCAGCGGTTTTAGCATCTTGCGGATCAATGACTAGTCCATCTGCGTCTAAAGTAGGAAAAGCTCAACCGGCGCTTGTCAATACAAAGTGGACGTTGGCTGACAATGTAAAAGGAAAAATTCCGACATTGAATATTGAAGGAGAAAAGATCACAGGTAATGCAGGTTGTAATAACTACTTCGGAACCGCTAAAATAGATCCGTCTACAGGAGATTTCTCTGCAGGTCAGATGGGATCTACCAAAATGATGTGTAATAACATCGGGGTAGAGCAGAACTTTATGGATATGATGGGGAAAGCCAATAAGTATGTGATTTCCGGAAATACTTTAGAATTGTACAAAGACAATCTTTTATTATTGAAATTCAATAAGGCAGAATAAAACAAAAGGAACTCAATTGAGTTCCTTTTTTATGTTTTAGAGTGTTGTTGATTGATTGATTAATCTTCCTCTTCTTCGTCATATTTAGCCAGCTCCTCGTCGCACCATTTGAATGCTGCTTCTACCACTTTCGTAGCCTCGTCTGCCATCGTTTCTTCATCGTCACCCTCAAGATCATCTAACCACTCAACTTCTTCTTCCTCAACGTTTAAGATAAATCTTGGATATTCTGTGTGAACTACGAATAAATCTTCTGGAAATTCCGAATTATCTGCTAATAAAAACTTTGGTAATTTCATTTTTTTAATGTTTTAACTTGCTCAAAGATAAATAAAATTATTGACTTAAGATGACTTCAAAAACATTTTTGAAACTTTTTCAGCTTTTTTGCTTTCAGAATAATCGTAAAACCCTTCTCCTGATTTTACACCCAGTTTTCCTGCCATAACCATGTTTACAAGCAATGGGTTCGGAGCGTATTTTGGATTTTTGAAACCGTCATACATCACATTCAGAATAGCAAGACATACATCAAGTCCGATAAAGTCGGCCAACTGAAGTGGTCCCATCGGATGAGCCATTCCTAATTTCATTACCGTATCAATTTCCTCTACACCCGCCACACCATTGTAGAGCGTTTCAATAGATTCGTTGATCATCGGCATTAAAATTCTGTTCGCTACAAAACCTGGATAATCGTTCACTTCTACAGGAACTTTTCCTAGCGTTTTACTCATTTCGTAGATGGCATCAAATGTCTCTTTAGAAGTAGAATATCCTTTGATGATTTCTACCAGCTTCATGATAGGCACAGGGTTCATAAAGTGCATTCCGATTACTTTATCTGCTCTTTTAGTTGCTGCAGCAATTTTAGTAATCGAGATCGAAGACGTATTGGTAGCCAGGATGCAACCTGCCGGAGCCAATTGATCCATTTGACCGAAGATTTTTAACTTCAGGTCCATATTTTCAGTAGCAGCTTCTACAATAAGATCTGCCGTTCCTACAGCGTCATTCAATGCTGTGAAAGTAGTAATATTTCCTAAAGTTTCAGCTTTTTGCTCTTCTGTAAGGTTTCCCTTTGCAATTATTCTGTCAAGATTGGTGGTAATAGTTTTCAAACCCTTATCTAAAGCTTCCTGTGATACATCCACAAGATTTACTTTAAATCCGCTTTGTGCGAAAGTATGTGCAATACCATTACCCATGGTTCCAGCCCCAATAACTACAATGTTTTTAATCATTTTTCCTTTATTTTTTATAGATAGTTAAATTCTTAGCATTTGTAAGATCAGATTGAGAGACAACACTCGTAGAATCAAAGAAAACATTTCCTTTGCTGCTTTGTGGTTTGTCGTTGTTCTGATTAGAAACTGCTGCCATAAGACCTCTCACGAGCCTGCTTTTTTGATTTTTGGTGAGAAAATCGGTACCTACGTAGAGGTTGTATTCACCTTCTCTGCCTAATCCTCTTTGGATTAATATTTCCAGACTTTTGATATGGTTTTTCTTTTTAAACTCTTTCAGATAGCCGATGACAGGTTTTTCAGAAGGCGGCCCGCAGCAAACACTTCCGTAGGTGATTTGCAAATAATTTTGATTCTTCTGTGAATAAAAGAATGCGAAAGACAATAAAGCCGTTACTAATACTACTTTTTTCATGTTCATGAATTTGATTGAGTATGTACTCAATTCTCAGCGCTAAAATTAAGCTTAATATTTTACTTATTAAAATTATCCCAAACGATCTTGGAAATATCGGAAACCATTCTCGTATTCACTTTTTCTGTTTCTGTAGAATTGTTTACAAATACAGCAATTGCATAATGTTTTCCGTTCGGAAGCGTAATAATTCCCATGTCGTTTTCTGCTACAGTAAGAACGCCATCTGGCTTTCCTGAAGAGCCTGTTTTGTGGGCAACCGGGGTGCCTTTGGGTAGTTGCTCAACAATTTTATTGGTTCCTGTTGTTGTACCAATCATAATCTGCATCAAGAGATCGGTAGATTTTTTAGAAATCAGCTTTCCGTCATAGAATTTTTTTAAGAGCTCAACTGAAGAATTGGTTGTGCCGGAATTGCCATATTGATTCTTCCAGTCTCTATGCATATCATCTTCATTGTATTTGATCTGAAGGTTTTTTACTCCTTTAGAATTCATGAAATTCTGGACGGTTTGTGGACCTCCTATAAGTCGTAAAAGAAAATCACAGGTATTATTGTCACTTTGAGCAACTGTGTAGGTGAGAATTTCTTCTAAAGAAAGTTCAATATTTCCATCAGGATATTTTTCGCGCAGCGGCGACCATGTATCTTCAAGTAAATCCGTTTTTTTCATTAAAAATTTCTGATCTGCTGAAAACTTGCCTTTATCCACCATATCCAAAACGGTACTGGCCAGGTGGAACTTAAAGACACTTAGTAAAGGAAGCTTTTTGTCTCCGTTTTTGCTGTATTTGAAATTATTTTCAAAACCAAGAACAGATACGCCCACGGTAGCTTTTTTATCCTTGATTATTGAATTGATTTTTTGATCCAGTGTTGATTTCTGAGCCGAAGCAAATGCTGAAACCAAAAGAAGTAAAAATGTTATTTTTTTCATAGTAATAGAGTTAAAAGAAATCCCTTTTAGGCTTCTAAAAGGGATTTGCAATTTAAGATATTTATTGTTATTTCACTTCAAAATAATTCAGGTTTAGTCCGTCATTTTCAAAAATAATTCTGATTTTGTTTTCTCCTTTTTGAAGAGGTACATCTTTCACGGAGATCGTTTTCCAGTTTTCATCTCCTCCGGTAGCACTTAACGATACAGATGCCAGAGACTTTCCTGCAGCAGTTTCAATTCTTATTTTTGAATCTTTCTGCGCAGAATATCTGATGTCAAAACTGTAATTTTTGCCTGCTTTAGTGGTAAATGTATATTGAAGCCACTCACCAGTCTCAGTTTTGCCGACGTAATATTGATTGGTTATTTTATCATGACACTTATAAATATCTACGCCGTCATTTCTCATCTGCTGCCCGGAATTCCATTCCGATCTTTTAGCAGGATCACTCACCCAAAGGTTAATAAAATCTTTATCCTGATAAGCGGCACCTATCCTTCCAAGATCATATTCTGACGCAAATATTCTGCCCGGAATCTGATGGTTTTTGAATGGCAGGGTAGAAGCGTCCGTAACCTGTCTGAACATTGCATCAATCACATCATTTTTAACCTCCGTATTGCTGAATTTATAGTTGTCGGCAATTTTCATCAACGCTTTTGAAGCATACTCTTTAGATGGCTTTTCACCTCCTTTTGTCCAGTATTCCAGTAGCTTTTCATACTCAGGAGTCGTTTTCACATTGGTAATTCCTGCAATATTATCGATCTTTTTCATAGGCCAGAAAGCATATCCGATATTATGCTTATCTAGCAGTTGAATGAGCTCTGTAAACCACACATTGGAATTTTCTCCCGTTTCCCCAAGCCAGATCGGCATATTGTGTTTTTCCCTTAGATCCAAGGCAAACTGTATCGTTTTATCGTCATTGTAATTCCAGTATTTATGAAAGCTGAATGCCATATTTTTGTCCCAGATCGATATCAGGCCGTTGTAGTTATTGCCCCAGCCGTTTCCTTCAATGAAAATAATATGCTTCTGATCAACTTCCCGAATAGCGTCAGTGATATCCTTTTGTAATTTCCAAAGAGGAGCATTCGACGTTTCGTCTGTACCGTTGGGGTTCTTTCCGGTGAAATTAATATTAGGCTCATTGATAATATCATATCCGCCGATCCATGGTTCATTTTTATACCGTTCTGCAAGTTTCTTCCAAAGAGCAACAGTTTTTCTTTGATTTTCTTGGCTTTCCCAAAGTGAAGGTTTGGATTTGTCATTATCGGAGATATTGGCATCATTTCCCTGGCCGCCGGGAGCAGCATGAAGATCAAGGATCAGATAAATTTTGTTGTCTTTACACCATTGAAGTAAATCATCGGTCATTTTAAAACCTTCATTCAACCACGTATCGTTACCCTTTACAGGCTCTTTTTCTATAGAGAGCGTATACAGGTTGTAGTGCATAGGAAGCCTGATAGAGTTGAATCCTGCTTTTGCTAAAAAATCAATATCCTGTTTTGTAATTCCGTTTTTCAGATAGGCTTTGTAGAAATTATTCATTCCGTCTTCACCTATCAGTTCAGCGATCTTTTCCTTAATTTTATATTGTGGGCCTGCAAAATCTGCCGTTTTTAGCATATAGCCTTCCTGAAGCATCCATCCACCCAATCCTAAACCTCTCAATTGGATATTTTCACCCTTATCATTAATTATTTTTTGTCCCGAAGTTTTTAATAACTGTGACGTCCCAAATTGGGACAATAATAAAGCGGATAATAGAATGACTCTTTTCATAGTGGTTTTAATTTTAAATAATAAGAAGTAATAGTTAGAATTTAATCATAATGGACGGCCACATCATAGTGAGAATCTACATTCAGACTACTTATTTTACCAGGAATCCATTGGGTATGTACAACAAAATCTCTCAATCGTTTATTGAATTGTTTCTCAAATATATTGCTTTTTTTGTTTTAAAAAAGATTTTCTCTTATTAAATCAATAGTTACTTACTGTTTAGCAAGAAGGTTTAATAAAAAATGCTATCTCATAATCATTTTTCTTTTGATTATAAGATAGCACTGTAATGATTGCTGCTCAAGAAAACAGCTTGTTTTTATTTTTAGCTGATCAGCTTCATAATCTTTAAAGCTATTTTCAACGCTTCAGTTCCGTCTTCAAGAGAAACCTCTACATTTTTATCTCCTGTGATGGCATCTGCAAAAGAGTTTAATTCATCAAGGATCGCATTATTCGGTTGGATATCCGGGTATTCAAAGAGAATCTGGTTTTTCTCTCCATCAGCATTTTCAATGATCATATCGAATGGAGTAGGGTTTTCAGGAGCATCTTTCATTCTGATAACCTCTGCTTTTTTCTCAAGGAAGTCAACTGAGATATAGGCGTCTTTCTGGAAGAACCTGCTTTTTCTCATCGCTTTCATGGAAATTCTGGAAGTGGTAAGGTTGGCTACGCATCCGTTTTCAAATTCTATCCTTGCGTTGGCAATATCAGGTGTTTTACTTACGACACATACACCGCTTGCATGGATATTTTTAACTTTAGATTTGGCCATACTTAATAAGATATCCAAATCATGAATCATCAGATCCAATACCACAGAAACATCAGTACCGCGTGGGTTAAACTCGGCTAGTCTGTGGATTTCTATGAACATAGGATTGTTGATGTATTCTTTGGTCGCAATAAAAGCGGGGTTATATCGCTCAACATGTCCTACCTGTGCCTTGATATTATTTTCCTGGCACAAACGTAAAATTTCTTCTGCCTGCTCAAGAGTTTGGGTAACCGGTTTTTCAATGAAAAAATGAAGCCCTTTTTCAATGGCCTTCAACGCATAATCATAATGATAAAGTGTTGGAGTGACGATGTCAAGCATGTCAATCTCATTTAGCAATTCGTCAAAATTTTCAAAGTATTTATATCCGAATTCGGCTTCTAATTTCTTTCCGTTTTCAACATCTTTATCGTGGAAACCTACGAACTCATATCTATCTGATTGATTAAGAAGTTTTAAATGTATTTTCCCCAAGTGTCCGGCACCTACCAAACCTGCTTTTAACATAGCTGTATTAAATTTTTGTAAATATAGTGAATGTACATTTATAAAAATACATGACTTTTCACTTTTGACGACGAGTTCTGCACCACCATTAAATGGAGATTTAATTGCCCCGGGTTATATTTATGCCGGATTAAGTAAAATGACAACCTATAACTTTTTTGTCAGAAAAAGATGCGCTGATAATTCCTTTAGCGATTTCTATGGACCTTTAGTGATAAAATGGAATTAAGAAATAAAAATGAAGGAAGAAAAGGAATACGCTTTAGGTTGATCAATACAGTTTGTTTCGTTACTTTTGTAAAAACTTATAGCGGTAACCCTAATAACTATTATCTAAATAATGATGCGTGATTCGTTTGTACATAAAGGAAAAAGAAAAAATTTAGTTGAATATCTTCGACAAAGAATTGGAATTTCGGATGAAAATGTACTTCGGGCAATGAGTGAAGTTCCGAGACATCTTTTTATCGAAAGTATTTTTGAAGATTTTGCCTACGAAGACCGGGCTTTCCCGATTCTGGCACATCAAACTATTTCTCATCCTTCTACGGTCGCGGAACAGTCGGAATTATTGCAGGTAAAAGCCGGAGAAAAAGTACTCGAAATCGGCACCGGATGTGGATACCAGACCGCGGTTTTGATGGCGATGAAAGCCAATGTATACACGGTAGAAAGGCAGAAAGATTTGTTTGATTTTTCCAAAAAGAAATTAAGAGAGCTGCATTTATTTCCAAAGTTTCAGAGTTTTGGTGATGGATTTGCCGGGCTTCCCACTTTTGCTCCTTTTGATAAAATTATCGTGACCTGCGGAGCTTCGGTTTTGCCAACAGAATTATTGAAACAGCTGAATGTAGGAGGTATTATGGTAATCCCGTTAGGTCCTACGGATGAGCAGGTTTTATTCCGTTTTACAAAAGTAGGTCCTACAGAATTTGAAAAAGAAGAATTTGGAGCCTATAAGTTTGTTCCGATGCTGGGAAGTACCAACCAATAATATCATTTGTCCTCTATTCATGATCATTTTAATGTTTTTAAATGGACTGATATGTCTGAAAAACAAAATGACCTGCCTTCTATGATTTGTTGATTTTAATATTTTTTTGACTTTTTTTAATCAATTTTAAATAAGGTTCGGAATGAAAATTGGACTTATTTAAGTCCAAACCACTTAAAATTTTATTATTATGGACACGAATAGATTCAAGTCTTCTCATGACTTTAGTAATATTCAGAAAAATCTGCATAATAACCCGGGATATAGTGTTGAAAGCTATTCTCAGCAGGTTAAGGATTACATTAATGATATGAAAAGCAACAATCAGGAAGCTACCAAACAAGGGTTTATGACACAGACACAAAAATCTGCGAAAGATGTTTGGGATGAAATCCAGGAAATGGCTTCAGAAGCATGGGAGAAAAATAAGCACCATTCCGATGAAAAGAAATAATTTTTAATATTAAAGTTCATAACCTTACTTTTTGCAAGTGAGGTTTTTTATTTAAACTGATTCATAAACAACAATGAAAGTCTTTATCAATAAAAGGATTCCTGAAACAGGCATTACTATGCTGACAGAAGCAGGATTGGAAATAATATCTCCGGAAAAAGAAAACATGTCTCATGAAGAGTGGCTCGGCTATTGTAAGAAAGCCGATGCTATTTTAAGTATAGGCAATGATTTTAAATATGACAAAAAATTTTTTGAGGCCTGCCCCAATATTAAAGCTATTGCGCTGTACTCCGTAGGGTTTGATCATGTTGATATTAGAGAGGCAACTCAAAGACATATTCCGGTCGGTAATACGCCTGATGTATTAAGCAGGGCAACTTCAGATGTTGCATTTTTATTAATGCAGGCTGTGGCAAGAAGGGCGAGCTATAATTTTCAGAAAGTAAAAGATGGGAATTGGGATAAATTTGATCCTTTACATGCTTTGGGTCAGGAGTTATATGGAAAAACCTTAGGAATTTTCGGGTTGGGAAGAATAGGTTTTGAAATGGCAAAAAAGTCCGGAAATGCTTTCGATATGAATATTATCTATCACAACCGTCACCACAATGAAGAGGCTGAAAGGGAGCTGGGGGCAACCTATGTTTCTTTTGAGGAGCTGGTAGCGAATTCGGATGTATTGAGTGTTCATGCCAATTTTACGGCCGAGCATAAAAATCTTTTTAACCGTTCTGTTTTTGAGAAAATGAAAACAAACGCTATTTTTATTAATACCGCAAGAGGTGGTTTTCAGGATGAAAAAGATTTGTATACAGCATTGGTTGAAGAGACAATCTGGGGAGCAGGCCTTGATGTAACGAATCCTGAACCGATGTCGCCCGATCATCCTATTTTGAAGCTGTCTAATGTGTGTGTATTGCCACATATCGGTTCTGCGACCATAGAAGCCAGAAACGGAATGTCCAGACTGGCTGCAGAGAATATTATCGCTTTTTCAAGAGGTAAAAAAATGCGGCATTGTGCCAATCCCGAGGTTTATTCTCACTAATTATAATAAGTTGGAATTATTTTTGTTCTTAATATATCAACCCAAAATCTACATATCATGGCACCGGAAAATAATATTAATGAGCAAAACAGAAAATTGGAGCAAATGGATTATAATCCAAATGAAGATATATTTAAAAAAGAGAAACATATTCCGCTCGATGGAGATGGCAACCCTATTTTAAATGAAGATCCGGATGAGGATAAAATAGATAAAGGACTGGATATTCCCGGAGCTGAAGATGATGATGATATGGAAGAAATAGGATCCGAAGACGAAGAAAACAATTACTGGAGCTTAAGTGATAATGATGATGACCATGAAGAGGAAAACGATGATGTTTTAACTTAAAAGTTATAGATATAAAATAAACCTCACTGAATTTCAGTGAGGTTTTACTTTAGAAATGATAACCCTATTCCGTACGAAGAAATTCCCCTCCTCTGGAGGGGTGGATTCAAAAATTATTAAATTTTTGAAGACGGGGTGGTTCCATAATGAACAATAATAAATTCTTCCAATTCTTTCATTACTAAATCCAGATTATTTCTTACATCAAAATCATTTATTCTAAAAACCAATAGCCCTAAAGATTCAAGATATTCTTGTCTTGCTCCATCAGAAATTTGGTTTTCATCATGGCTTGCTCCGTCAATTTCAATAACAAGTCCCAGTGTTTTTACATAAAAATCAACGATATAATTCCCGATTATTCTTTGTCTGTCAAAATCAATAGCATAAAAGCTTTTAGCCCTAACTTTTTTCCAGAAAATAACTTCACCCAAAATTTTGGCTTTACGCTTTTCCTTTAAAAATATTTTTAGGAGGGGATTGTAGGGTGGATTTTGAACGAAGTCCCTTCCAATGGGTACTTCATTGATGTAAGTTAGTATTTCTTTCATTATCATATGTGTTTAAACCACCCCGTCTTCCAAAGTTGAACTTTGGAATCCACCCCTCCAAGGGAGGGGAATTGTGGGTATGTTCAAATGTAGTATTTAAAATAAAACAAAATAATGAATGATATAACGGTGCGTATCAAATCACATTTCGGGTAAATACATTGCCATATTGTTCTTTTATCCTTTTCGCCTTTACTTGCCTATATTTTATAATTTGAATATCTTTAAAACTTAAAAAATTGTTTAAACATAGAACTTTAAATAGCAATATGACATTTCAAGAACAAATTCAACAGGGAATTCCTAATCAGCTGCCACAGCAAAAACCATACGAAACCAATATCAACCATGCTCCGAAACGTAAAGAAATTTTAGGAGAGGAAGAGAAAAAACTGGCATTAAAGAATGCGTTGCGTTATTTTGATCCTCAGTTTCATGCAGAACTGATTCCTGAATTCAGGAAGGAACTGGAAGAGTACGGAAGAATTTATATGTATCGTTTTCGTCCGGATTACGAGATGAAGGCAAGATCAATCAGTGATTATCCGGGGAAATCTGAGCAGGCAAAAGCTATTATGCTGATGATTCAGAATAATTTGGATTACGCTGTAGCGCAGCATCCTCATGAGCTGATTACTTATGGAGGAAACGGAGCTGTTTTTTCCAATTGGGCGCAGTACCTGCTGACGATGAAATATCTGTCGGAAATGACGGATGAACAAACGTTGGTGATGTATTCAGGACATCCGATGGGATTATTTCCTTCTCATAAAGATGCACCAAGAGTAGTGGTAACGAATGGAATGATGATTCCGAATTATTCAAAACCGGATGATTGGGAAAAATTCAATGCATTAGGAGTAACTCAGTATGGTCAGATGACCGCGGGAAGCTATATGTATATAGGACCGCAAGGGATTGTACATGGAACAACAATTACGGTACTGAATGCTTTTAGAAAAATTAAAAAAGAGCCAAAAGGCGGGCTTTTCATCACTTCCGGATTAGGAGGAATGAGTGGAGCTCAGCCGAAAGCTGGAAATATTGCAGGTTGTGTTACCGTATGTGCGGAAGTCAATCCAAAGATTACAAAAATCCGTCACGATCAGAAATGGGTGAATGAAATTCATGAAAATCTTGATGAATTGGTAAAAAGGGTAAGAGAAGCACAGGAAAATAAGGAAACCGTTTCACTGGCTTATCTTGGAAATATTGTTGAAGTTTGGGAAAAATTTGATCAGGAAAATTTAAGAATTGATATAGGTTCGGATCAAACATCACTTCATAATCCATGGGCAGGGGGATATTATCCTGTAGGACAGAGTTTCGAGGAATCTAATAAAATGATGGCTGAAGATCCGGAATTATTCAAAGAAAAAGTTCAGGAAACGTTAAAAAGACACGCTGCAGCTATTAATAAACATACACAGAAAGGAACATACTTCTTTGATTACGGAAATGCTTTCTTGCTGGAAGCCTCCAGAGCTGGAGCCGATGTAATGGCAGATAATCCGACGTTGGGCAGAGAGTTCAAATATCCTAGTTATGTTCAGGATATTATGGGACCGATGTGTTTTGATTATGGTTTCGGACCTTTCCGTTGGGTGTGTGCCAGTGGAAACCCTGATGATCTGCAGAAAACGGACCATATTGCTTGTGCTGTATTAGAAGAAATGATTAAAAATTCTCCGGAAGAAATCCAGCAGCAGATGAAAGATAACATCCAATGGATCAAAGGAGCTCAGGAAAATAAACTGGTAGTCGGTTCGCAGGCCAGAATTTTATATGCAGATGCCGAAGGAAGAATGAAAATTGCAGAAGCATTCAATAATGCGATTAAAAATGGCGAAATCGGTCCTGTAGTGCTGGGTAGAGACCATCACGATGTATCGGGAACAGATTCGCCGTACAGAGAAACTTCTAATATTTATGACGGTTCCAGGTTTACAGCAGATATGGCGATTCATAACGTCATTGGTGACAGTTTCCGTGGAGCTACATGGGTTTCTATTCACAATGGAGGCGGTGTAGGCTGGGGAGAAGTAATTAACGGAGGTTTCGGAATGCTGCTTGATGGAAGTGAAGATGCAGACAGAAGATTAAAATCTATGCTTTTCTGGGATGTGAACAACGGAATTTCAAGAAGAAGCTGGGCAAGAAACGAAGGCGCTATTTTCGCAATCAAAAGAGCGATGGAAGCTGAACCGAAATTGAAAGTAACACTTCCTAATCTTGTAGATGAAAACTTACTTTAAATAAGATATATAGTTGGCAAATATTAATAAACAGCTGTTTTCACACCTTAATGTTGAGGATAATGATCCGGTATGGGAAAAATTTGTCGAAGTTAAATTTCAAAAAAAGAATATATTTTCGGACAATAAAGCCTATCTCGTTGAAGATGGGCTTGTCCGTAAATATTATATCACTACAACTTCAGATATTGACACTGAAATATCTGCGGAGTTTTATTTTCCGGGAGATATTTTTACTGTTGAGGAAAGAGAGTCTGAAGTTGTGTATGAATCGTTAAATAAAGGTCTGGCGTGGGAAATTACGCTGGATGAAGTCAAAGAAATGTTCGCGGTTAATCCGGAATGTCGTTTCGTTCAAAATTATTATTTAAGCAGAAAACTCAATGCTGCTATGAAACGCGAAATGCTTTTGCTTAAAAATACACCCCAGGATCTTTATGAATACTTGTTGAAAAGCAAACCCCATTATATTCAGAATATTCCACTCAAATATCTTGCTTCTTACATTGGAATTACCCCTATTTCCTTAAGCAGGATCAGAAAGAGAATTTCTTGAAATAGTGTGAAGCTGGAAGAGAAAAGCTACTGATTAACTCCCAGGTTCTGATTTCCATCTTCCAATCATTAAATTAATTAACTTTTGTTTATTGACTGGCCTTCCGTAAGTCTTTTCCTTTGTGAAAAAAGAACTTATGGAAATACAAAAGTTAAACTGGGCAGGAATAAAGCTCGTTTCCAACAATAAAACAGTCCTGATAGATGCTGTAGAAGATTTCTCTTATTATAAACCTGTACTAGGAGATGCTGTAGATCAGTTGATCGAGTTTTCTGATGATATACAGGCGGATTACATCTTGTTTACCCATCTACATTTAGACCATTTTGACAAAAGTGTGATCAAAAAATGCTTAAAAAAGGACGGCAAAGTGATCGTTTATTCAGGATTGGAGCCGTTTGTAAAAAAGTATATAGAAGGAGTTGAAATGATTGTTTTGGATTTGAATGAAACATTCACTGAACACGATATCACCTTTAAGCCGGTATTTGCGATGGATGGAGTCGGTGAAATACAATCTTCCTGGATTGTTTACGATCAAACGACCAAAATTTTTCATGGCGGTGATACCATCTGGCACAATCAGTTCTGGAAACTTGGAAAAGAAAATGAACATATTGATTACGCGTTTTTACCGGTAAACGGAGTTGTGGTAAACTTTGAAATCATCGGCCTGGAATACAGTCCCGTTCCCGCTTCCCTTAATCTGAAAGAAGCGTTTGCAGCAGCGCATTTACTACACGCTAAAAAATTGGTTCCCATCCATTATGATTTGTTTGTGCATGAGAAGTTCTATATTCCCCAGGTATTTGATGATAATGAGTTGAAGGAAACTTCGGAGGAAGTGGGGCAGGAGTTTGTTGTTTTGAGGGATGGAGAGATGTTGATTTAGGGTTGAATAAAAATCTGCTTAATATTTTTAGTGATTTTTTCCAACCATTTTTATTATTTCTGCATCTTTATATAAAAAAGACATTCTATGAAAATTACCATACCTAAGCCCTGCCATGAAAACTGGGGAAACATGACGATTGATGAACAAGGAAAATTTTGTGCGGTTTGTTCTAAAACGATTTATGATTTTACCAATTTCTCAGATGAAGAATTAGTCAATAGCCTTGGCCAGGCTGAAAATATTTGCGGGAGATTCAGAAATGATCAGTTGGGAAGAAATCTAAATTTCTCGTTAACCGGTAAAATCGCTTTGGGATTATTGGCTGCAGGTGGTGCCTTAACAACAGTTAGCGGACAGGAATTAAAAGGAGAAGAGGTCAAAAAAATGGACTTTAAGAAAGGGATAGATGGCGTTGAGGTCATCAATAAAACCTTACATAAAACGATGTGGCTGGGAATGCCTACTAAAGAAGATATAGAATCTACCCAACCGGTGATATTGCTTGATGGGAAGAGGATTTCTGAAGAAAAGATGAAAAAAATAGATGGTGATAAAGTAAGGAGTATTAAAGTTCTTTCAGGTGAAGGGGCGGTAAAACTTTATGGAAAGCTGGGGGAAAATGGAATCATTATTATTGAAAGTAAAAAGTAGTATATTGAATCTATATAGCAGCTTATCATTGGTATTTTGAGATAAGTTTTATACCTTTAAGAATGAAAAAAATTGGAATAATAGGATGTGGCTGGTTGGGTGGTCATATTGCAGAGAGATTATCCGGTCGTTATGAAATTTTTGCAACTACTACTACAGAGTCTAAAATAAAAGATTTATCCGACAAAGGTTATCAGGTTACACAAGTTGATTTTCCGGACCATGATATCACTGGAACCTTGTCGAAATGGGAAATCGCACCACAACTAGATGCAGTGATTATTACAGTTCCGTTTTCAGGGGTAAGAGGAACCGAAATTCCTTTATATGAAAAAGCTCACAATTTGCTGACCTTTCTTGGAGACTATAAAGGTCAGGTTTATTTGATGAGTTCAACCGGGGTGTATCCGAATGACGAAAAAGAATTTACTGAAGACAACAAATCTGCAGATGATGTTCCAAGTGAAAGTGTTATAAAAAATAAATTCCCTCAGGTCAATATTCTAAGATTGGCTGGATTAATGGGAGATCAGCGGCTTTTAAAGAATTATAATATTTCAAATTTGGATATGCTGGTTAATCATATTCATTATGCTGATATTTGCTCAGTGGTTGAAAAAATGTTGGATAATCAATCTCAATCCAAAGTTTATAATGTGGTGGCTCCCGTTCATCCTAATAAAGAAGAAGTAATCAATGCCCAGAAAGACCTCCCTTATTCCGGGGATCGTACTGCGGAAGGCAGAACCATTTCGCCTGCCAGATTAATTTCAGATTTGAATTTTGAATTTCAATATCCGGATCCGCGGTATTTTCATATTCCAAATGCTTCTGAATAAAGTTTTTCAAATAAAACCGGATTTTCAAGCATATCTTGAATTTCACCGATTTGTTTTCCGTCATGATGCAAATAAAATAAAAAACCTCTGATAATAATGACTATCAGAGGTTTTTCTTATGTAAAAAAGAGTTTTCTTAATGACGTACAACTTTAATCGCCGCTTCATAATTCGGCTCCTGCGAAATATCAGGTACCTGCTCTTCGTAGATAATATTTCCTGAAGGATCAATCACGACAACAGCTCTGCTGAGAAGTCCTTTCATAGGAGAATCAATCATTTCCACTCCATAATTCCATCCGAAATCAGAACGGAAATCTGAAAGCATCACCACATTCTCTATACCTTCAGCGCCACAAAATCTTTTTTGAGCAAAAGGCAGATCTTTAGAAATACAAAGAACCACCGTGTTAGGAAGATTGGCCGCATCTTCGTTGAAATGGTGTACAGATGCTGAACAAACGCCTGTATCTACGCTCGGAAAGATATTCAGGATCACATATCTTCCTTTGTAGGATTCAAGACTCTGATCATTCATATTAACATCGGTAAGTACAAATTTGGGAGCGGGTTTATTAAGTGCCGGCAATTTAGAATAAGTACGTACAGGTTGCCCTTTCATCAAAACAGTGTTCGGGGTTGCTTTAGTACTTTGAGCAAAACCGGAAACTGACAGAAAGAGAAGTGTACTGAGTATTATTTTTGAAAACATTGAAATTTATTTTTAACAAAATTATTCATTTTTTCAGTTACCTGGATTAAATTTCATTCAAATAGCTTGTAAATAGAGCAAATCTATTGAATCACTATTCTTAAAATCAATTTTTACGTCTAACTTTATTCTTCAAAACGTATTCAAATTATTAAAAGATATAAATATGAGTTCAGCAAACAGCTTTTCAATTCACGATATTTTTAAAAGTGAAAATGACATTCCCGAAGAATATAAAGTTCCTGAAATTCACCAGAAAGTCTATCTTCTCAATGGCGAACTGGTAGAATGGCACGGGGAAACCCAAAATATCTATTCTCCGGTTTGTATTCCCACTGAAAACGGATTGGAAAGAAAACTTCTGGGAAGTATCCCGAATATCGGGCCGGAAGAAGCAATGGAAGTTCTGGAAGCTTGTGTAAAAGCTTATGACAATGGCCTTGGTGAATGGCCTACCATGTCTGTAGAAGGAAGAATTAAATGCATGCAGAAATTCGTGTATCTGATGATCCAGCAAAGAGATCTTGTTATTAAGCTTCTGATGTGGGAAATAGGAAAGACACTGGCCGATTCTACGAAAGAATTTGACCGCACGGTAGATTATATCAATCAAACTATTGATGCTTTGAAGGATCTTGACAGGGAATCTTCCCGGTTTCAGGAGGCAGAAGGAACCATCGCCCAGATCAGAAGAGCTCCGCTGGGAGTGGTTTTGAGCATGGGACCATTCAATTATCCTTTGAATGAAATTTTTACAACACTGATTCCTGCGTTAATCATGGGAAATACCATTTTGTTTAAACTACCAAAACATGGGGTGCTGGCACATTATCCTTTATTAAATGCTTTCAAAGAAGCCTTCCCGAAAGGAACTGTCAATACTTTATATGGAAAAGGGTCAGAAATCATTACTCCGATTATGGAAAGCGGAAAAGTGAATGTGCTGGCTTTTATCGGCTCCAGTAAAGTAGCCAACGGATTGAAAAAGCTGCATCCTAAAGTGAACCGTTTAAGGGCTATTTTAAGTCTTGATGCTAAAAATGCAGCTATTGTTACTAAAAATGCCAATCTGGATGTCGCAGTGAGCGAATGTATCCTGGGAGCTCTTTCTTTTAACGGACAGCGTTGTACTGCATTAAAGCTGATATTTGTTCAAAAAGAAGTTGCAGCAGCATTTACCACTAAATTGAGTGAAGCTGTTTCTGCTTTAAAACCAGGACTACCATGGGAAAAAGATGTTAAGGTTACTCCGCTTCCGGAAGTGAATAAACCTCCTTATTTAAAAGAATGTATTGATGATGCCGTGATGAAAGGAGCTGCAGTTTTAAATAAAGGCGGAGGGTATACGGAAGAATCTTTTGTTTTTCCTGCAGTGGTGTATCCCGTAAACAGTGATATGAAATTGTATCATGAAGAACAGTTTGGACCTGTGATTCCCGTAGTTCCGTTTGACGATATTGAAGAGCCGATTGAATATCAGGTTAATGCTTCCCATGGGATGCAGGTCAGCATCTTTAGCGAAGATCCGAAAGAAGTAGCACAACTGATCGATCCGTTTGTGAATCTGGTAAGTCGTGTGAATATCAATTGTCAGGCTCAGCGTGGCCCGGATGTTTTTCCGTTTACCGGAAGAAAAGATAGTGCTGAAGGTACACTTTCTGTTTTTGATGCCCTGCGTTCATTCTCAATAAGATCCCTGGTTGCTGCAAAACTAACAGATTCCAATACAAAATTATTGAATACCATCGTCAGAGAACATGACTCCAATTTTCTAAGTACCGACTATATTTTCTAGTCTAAATCTCAAACTGTATTTAACATAAAATAAAAATCCTTAATAAACGCATTTGTTTTTTAAGGATTTTTTAACTTAATGCCTGGAATTTTAGTTTTTTGTGTTATATCGTGGCGTTTTTTGTGAAATTGCCACTTAGGTTTAGTGTATAAAATCATGTCTTCACTGGAAAAAGAATTTTTGGAGAAAATTGAGAAACATAAAGGTGTTATTTTCAAGATCTCTAAAATGTATATGGATAACAAAGACGATCAAAATGATCTCTATCAGGAGATTATTTACCAGGCCTGGAAATCATATGGTGGTTTCCAAAAGAGAAGTGATTTCTCAACATGGTTATACAGAACTGCGTTAAACACTGCAATTGTTTTTCTCCGAAGTGAAAAAAAACGTAGTTTTATACAGAATCAGAGTATTGACGGATTGAGTTCCCCGCAAGAGTCTTACAATGATACTGATGATAAGAATATGAAGCTCATGTATGAAGCCATCCACCAATTGAGCCCCATTGACAAAGCGTTGATATTTTTCTTTCTCGAAGATTTCCCGGGGAAAGAAATTGCCCACCAGCTGGGAATCACTGAAGTTAATGCCAGAGTAAAATTGAAAAGAGCAAAAGATAGGCTGAAAGAGATCATTGAAAAACAAAAAACAGATTCAATTTAAAAACATTCGTGATGGAACTAGACAATTTTAAAGAACTTTGGAATAAAGATACAGGCCAGAACCCTCCGGAAATTTCTTTAGAAAAACAAAGTGAAATACACTCTCCGCTACAGATGCTGAAAGTGAATATGAAAACAGAATTCTGGCTGATGGTGATTACATTACCATTACTTCTAACCAGCTTTCCGTTTGCATCCAAAGACTCTAATATTAAAACAATAGCCATATTTGTCACCATTCTGACATTGGCTTTTATTGTCTATTTTTATTCCCGCTTCCTGAAATTATATCGGCTGCTTCAAAGGAATAGTATTAATACCAATTATGATCTGTCTAATCTTAAAACTCAGCTTTTAATATCAAAAGAGATTTACATTTCGTATTATATATCCTATATTCCTCTTGCTTTCCTGCTATGCCTTATCAGTATCAATTTTCATTTTGATATGGAGTATAACCTGTCCATTTTCGGCGTAAGCCTTTTGATTACCTTATTGCTGGTTTGTTTTATTATCAAATACTGGATCTATTTTATGTATGGAAAATATATCGATGATATTGTTCTATTAGTAGATGAGCTGAATGGAATTGACGTAAAACCCAAACCCCAAAAGAGAAAAACATGGTTTGAACGCTCTCAGAAGTTCTTCGTCAATAAACTGGGAATCAAAGGAAATATCTTGAATACGGTTATATGGTTTATATCAGTGTATATCTTCGTTATTTTATTTCTGACATTGGTTTTGCTGATCATTATTATCATTGGTGCAAAGCTAGGTTTTATCAATATTATTACTTTACAACAGGCTTTAAACAGATTAAATTAGCTTATTTGATAAAAAGCATGTGGCTTCAAAAAATAATCGTTATGACAGAAAAGTTTCTGTCATTTTTTTTGTTAATAAGTGTAACATTTTTACTTTTTTTCTACTAACTGTGAAAATATGTAAGTATATCTGCCTTAATTGGCGATTAAAATAAATGCATATAAAAATTATTTCATCTCAAACATTATCCAGAGAAGGTAATGCTTGAATAACTTTAAAAAAAAACACAATGAGAGGCCTGGCAGTATTTTCTGTCGGGTTTTTTATTTTTATAAATCGTAGGAATAATTCAGTGGATGTGAAATAGTTTCGGCGGGCTGAAAGCCCGCCGAAACCCTTATATTACAAATCTTTATTTTCTTTTTCTACAGCAATTTCGCTTTTGATCCATTCCAGCTGCGGATCTTTTTTATCAATAATATCCTGCATGCTTTCATTGATAATCACATCAGGAACGACTCCTTTCTTGGAATCTGAAAAATTGATATTGGGCTGTACAAGAAGCAGTCCGATAGGAAATTTTATTTCAGAATTGGGAAGCTTTTGATAAGAATAAAAGCCAGCCACGGTTCCGTCGTTGGCGCCACCCGTTTCTTCTCCGACGAGGATTGCTCTTTTATCATTTTTAAGCTTTGCGGTAATAATAGAAGAAGCTGAAAAACTTCCGCCGTTGATCAAAACAAAAACTTTTCCACGGAATGCCTCTTTATTAGGCTTTGTAGGCTTATCTGCCTTCATTTTATAAAAGACCTTTCCGTCTTTCTTGTATGTACTGAAGGCCTGGGCAAAGAAATAGCTCGGATACGCAATGCTTTTAAAAGCATATTCCAAAGGAGTGCTTTTTCTGAAATAATTTGTTCTTAACGGAATATCCCTGGAAGTAACCTGAGAGGGCTTTATTAAAGTGAAAGGCTCACTGGCCAGATAGGAATACAGGTTATTAATCTCATATAAAGAACCTCCGTAGTTGTTGCGGACATCAATAATAAGGTATGGAGATTTCGCATTTTTAATCTTTAAAAATGTTTTTTTATAAAACTCATCCGAATATTCTCTTGAAAAACTTTTTACCTTTATATAAGCGATGGTACTGTCTTTATCCAGAAATTTGAAACTTCGGTTATAAGAATTACTGGCAGCCACATAATCATTCATCTTCTTTTCAGGAGTTCTTTTTTTCATCTCCTTATCCTTTTCAAGATCTGTATCAGATTTTAGCTCTCTTCTAAGAGTAATGGTTTTCTTTTCATCTTTATACAGGGTTTCGATCGTTGCTCTGTCGGAAAGTCCATGTTCAGCCGTATAAAAGTTAAAAAACAGATCCTTTAAAAAATAAGATTGAAAGGTGGTATTATATCCATCACTACTGATCAGTCGTCTGTATTTTTGGATATATTCTGCGGCCGGAATATGGTTGATCGACAGAATCTCTGTTCCCGGCTGAATATTTTCAATAGAATCCCTGTTTTGAATAATATACAGATGATCATCATTAATATAATATTCAAAACGACTGAATAGCCCGGTTTTATGCTCTAATTTTTTAATTTCCTTTTTGGTGAATTTCTTACGGGGAATCCGCAATGAAAGATGTCCTTCACGGATGCCGGCAATCACGGGTTGCAGCTTGAAATAAAACTGTAGGGGAGTAAGAGGTTCGTTGATCGTCTGTTTAAGGCTGTCGAACTTATGGTCCAATTCCTGCTTGGGAATATACCAATACAGCTGAGGGTGCATTTGCTGTAATTTCAAATAGGCATAATCTATATCCTCTTTAAGTTGCTCCGGTGGAATACATGAAGCCCGCTGTTCGTTATGTTTTCTGATCGATGCACATGACGAAAGCATAGCTAGAAGAAATATTGCCGAATAATTTTTCAATGTACTTTTGTAGTTTTTTTAAGCTGCTAAAATAAAAAGTTTAAAGTTAATCATCACCCAAATGAATGATAAATTTTCCGAAAAACATGGTAAATTTAGTTAAAAAAATGCAGGCTAATACTTCTTATTTTCATTTAAAAGCAAAAGTCAATACATTTGATGTTTATTTTATTACAAATGATTTATTGGATTATTACATCGGTAGTCGTATTAGCAATTACATTTTTTATCGTCATCAATATGAAAGTGTTTGGTGGAGTACCGAAGGGAAAGAGGTTGGCACGTATCAGACAGTCTAAATTGTATAGAAACAAAAAGTTTCAAAATATCAGTCATACACCGTCTCTTGCAGAAGGCTACAAAATGTCAAAAGTGACCTATGATTTCTTTTTAGGTAAAAAAGATCCGCTGCTCAAACCATTGAAGGCTATTCCGTCAATCCATACCGATTTGAAAAAGATAGATAAAAATCTGGAAGTATTTATCTGGCTGGGGCATTCATCCTATTACTTGCAAACTGATGGGGTCTCATTTCTGATCGATCCGGTATTGAGTTCTTATGGTTCTCCTTTTAAATTTTTTAATAAAGCATTCGAAGGCTCAGATATTTTTAAGCCTGAAGATATTCCTGAACTGGATTATCTGGTAATCACCCATGATCATTTTGATCATCTTGATTATCCGACCGTGAAGTCAATTAAAGATCGTACAGGAGCCGCTATTGTGCCGCTGGGAGTAGGAGCCCATTTGGAAAGATGGGGATACACCGAAGAGCAGCTTATCGAAGAAGAATGGGGTACAAAAGTTGAATTGAAGAACCAGCTGAAAATCACGTTTACCCCGGCGAGACATTTTTCAGGAAGAAGAACCAGGCAAAATGATACGCTCTGGACATCTTACGTTCTGGAAACACCTACCCGGAAAATATTTTTAGGCGGAGACAGTGGTTATGATTCACATTTTAAAATGATTGGGGATCAATATGGTCCTTTTGATTACGCTATTCTTGAGAACGGGCAATACGGAGAAGCCTGGAGGTATATCCATACACTGCCGGAAGATGTGATTCAGGCAAGTATAGACCTCAATGCCAAAACAATTATTCCGGTTCATTCCTCAAAATTTGCATTGGCACTTCATCCCTGGAATGAGCCCTTACAAAAGGTTACAAGCTTTGGAAAAGAAAAAGGGCTTCATATCCTTACTCCAATGATTGGAGAGGTCGTTGACCTAAATCTTTCGGATCAGCAGTTTAAAGTATGGTGGGAAGACTGATCAGGCATGCCAGATGTCTTTATACCGTCTTGGATGATTTTCAAATTGTTGTCGTACAAAATCACATTCCGGATCTACAAGCAAATCTTTTTCTTCTGCATAGCGTACCAGCTCATCCAGTAATAACTTCGCATAGCCTTTACCTTCAAGTTCTTCTTCAAGTTTGGTGTAATACACGATCAGCAGTCTTCCGTCAACCTTTATGGACATATATCCTGCCTTTTGCCCGTCAATAAGTAACTGCAATTCATCCTGATATGGAGAGACTTCAAATTTTATATTTTCCATAATTATTGAGATTTGGTTGATTGAAAATTCACTAAGAATCTCTTATAGATAAGATTCTCTCCTTTAAAATTACGAATTTAAATAATATGAAATAATACTTTTCAGGAATCTTAACGAAATTTATAATTTGAAGATAGCTCATGTTCTTACTCTCCGGATTCTATTTAAGATTAAAAAGTGTTTAATGCATCAGATCGTCCATTGATAATAATTTTTAGCTTAATTAATATTTCTTTATTTCAGTTAAATAGAGAAAATATTTAAAAGATAATCAATGATTTAAGGTTTTATTTAACAAACATTGGGAAATACGATTCATTATTGGCACTCTAATTGTCCATTTGATGGTGTTTAATTTTTAAAAGTGGAGTGAAATGAAAAAGTTATTATTAACCGCATTTTTGATTGGCACATTCAGTATGAGTTACGCTCAATCAAATTATTATAATGATTATCAAAGAAGTATTACAGATATTAACTGGCAGAGTGTAGTCGCAGATTTACTGCTTTCTACAACACAAGCTAATCAAATTAATAACTTAAACAGCAGATATCGTGATTATAATACCTGGAACAAAGTATACGTCGTAGAGCCTGGAAGATGGAGAAACGATCGATACTCAGAGTTGGAAAGAATTCTCGGAAGAGAAAAATATGCACAATTCAAAAAAAGATATTACAGAGGACAAAATCCTGTTATCGTTTATAACGTAAGCAAAAACGATTACAAGAAATACCGTAAGCAACAGGATAAGTATTATAAAAACCAGGAAAAATATTATAAAAAACAAAATAAACACCGTGGTCATGGGCACGACGGTGATTGGGATTAGACCATTATCAACTATATATACTCAATTTTTAAGTGGCTGGCAGTTTTTGCCGGTAATTTTTGTTATAATAGATGAATGATGAATGATGAATGATGAATGATGAATGATGAATGATTTTTTTGCTAAGCATCTTATTAATGAGGACGGGCTTCTTTCCAGGTCCCGAGCTTTTTAATTCTTTTGTTACTTTAATTAAAAACAATTTTTATAAATTAATTTGTTTGAATTTTATAACTTTGATAGATGGAATCCAATCAATCATTACAAAGTTTTTACGATCGTAACGGATCCAGTCTTGGGCCACCATGCCTTGATCCGGGTAAGATGGGACATTTCAACGTGTTTTCACGTGAATATTGCTCGCCACTGACTCCTTACAGCAGGAGAGATTATTATAAAATTTCACTTATCATAGGAAAAGGAAAGCTTCACTACGCTGATAAGTGGATTTATGTGGATCGCCCTGCATTGTTGTTTTCGAATCCGATTATTCCTTATTCGTGGGAGGCGGAAGATGATGATCAGAAAGGTTGGTTCTGCCTTTTTACAGAACAGTTTTTACAGAATGGAAGCCGTTTGGGAAACCTTCAGGATTCTCCGCTTTTTAAGATTGGAGGAACTCCGGTTTTCTTTGTAGAGGAAGAGCAACAACGAATACTTGCTGATATTTACAACAAAATGATGCTGGAGATTGAGTCGGATTACGTTCATAAATATGATATGCTCAGAGCATACCTCTATTTGATGATTCATGAAACCATCAAAATGCATCCGGCGGAAAGTTTTGAACCTTATCAGAATGCTTCCCAAAGAGTTGCCTCTCTGTTTATGGAGCTGCTGGAAAGACAATTTCCTATAGACAGCCCTGAAGCTTTTCTGAAACTAAAGACTCCGAATGATTATGCCAGGAACCTTTCCATTCATGTCAACTCTTTAAACCGTTCGGTGAAAGAAATTACCGGGAAGACCACGAGTCAGCAGATTACCGCCAGAATTATTCAGGAAGCCGGTGCCTTACTGAAACATACGGATTGGAATATTGCAGAAATCGCCTATGGACTGGGATTTGAAGAACCGGCTTATTTTACCAACTATTTTAAAAAACAAACCGGAATCGCTCCCAATACTCTGCGAACGAACCCTGTTTGAATTTTATAATTCTTAGTTTGAATTCTATATCGTTGGCGAGTCTTTGATGTTATAATTTTGTCCTATAAATTAAAATCAACAACCATCATGAAATTTAAAAAATTAGGAAATACTGGTGAGCAGTTATCTGCTATCGGTTTAGGATGTATGGGAATGAGCTTTGCTTATGGCCCTGCAGACGAACAGGAAAGTATCAATACTTTACACAAAGCATTAGATTTAGGTGTTAACTTCTGGGATACAGCCGATATGTATGCCAATGGAGAGAATGAAAAACTGATCTCTAAAGTTTTGGTTCCAAACAGAGATAAAATATTTATTGCTACAAAATTCGGTTTCAGATTTGAAAATGGCAAAGCCAGTCACAGTGGCGCGCCCGGAACTTATTTTGACGGTTCGCCGGAATGGATAAAACAAGCCGTAGATCAGAGTCTTCAACGATTGAAGATAGATACCATTGACTTGTATTATGCCCATAGAGTAGACCCGAATATACCGGTTGAAGAAACAGTAGGAGCGATGGCTGAACTGGTAAAAGCAGGAAAAGTAAAATATATCGGTCTGTCTGAGGCTTCAGCAGAATCCATCAGAAGAGCAAATAAAATTCATCCGATTTCAGCTTTACAATCAGAATATTCAATCCTTACTAAAGATATTGAAAAAGAAATTTTACCAACCATCAGAGAACTTGGAATTTCATTAGTTCCTTATTCTCCATTGGCAAGAGGCCTTTTTGCGAACATTACGGAAGTACAGAATTTGGGTGATGATGATTTCAGAAAATCTCTTCCGCGCTATCAGCAGGAGTATCTGGATAATAATACAAAATTAGCCAAAGAAATTAATGAGTTTGCAGCTTCTAAAGGAGTGAAAGGAACCCAGCTGGCTCTTGCCTGGGTGCTGAATCAAGGTGATGATGTGATTCCAATTCCGGGAACCAAACGAATCAAGTACCTGGAAGAGAATATTGCAGCTGTCAATATTGACCTTTCTCAATCGGATTTGGATACTATTGATTCAATTCTTAAGAAATACCCTAATGTAGGAGAAAGATACAATGAGGGTTCAATGAAATTAGTAAACAATTAAAATGGATACAAAGAACTGAGCTCCTGAATAAAAGGATGCTCAGTTTCTTATAAACTGAACTTTTAAAACTTGACCAAACGATAACATCACAAACTAAAATATGAACAGAAGAGAACTATTAAAAAACGGATTATTAGCAGGAACATTAAGCCTGGTTCCGTTTTCCAATGTATGGGCAGAAACGAAAATAATTCCGGAAAAAACGGAAGATGATTTATCAGGTTTTAAAAAAATTAAATTGGGCGAATTGGAATTATTTATCCTTACAGACGGATATATCCATGAAACCGGTCTTGATTCATTTTCTCCAAGAGGAAATGTCTCGCAAATGAAGGAGATTCTTAAAGATAACTTCCGACCTGATGATTATATCGACATGGCAGTGAATATCCTTTTGGTGAAAACCAAAAATAAGCTGATTTTATTCGATGTCGGAATGGGAATTTTTGCAGACGAAAGAACGGGATTTTTGTTAAAAAGCCTTCAAAAAGCTGGGTTTTCGACAAAAGATATCACGGACGTCTTTATTTCTCACGCCCATCCCGATCACATCGGTGGAATTGTGGATAAGCAGAATAATCTTGTGTTTCCTAATGCAAACATTTTCATTTCAAAAATAGAATATGATTTCTGGATGAAGGCGACACTGAAAGATTTTAGCAATAGTGGCTTAAAAGCAAAACCGGAAATGCTTAATCAGATTATTCCGGCACTTCAGAATATATTGAAAGCCATTCAGCCTAAAATGAAATTCTATGATATGAATACAACGTTGTATGATTATTTTAATTTTCAGCTGGCTCCTGGACATACTCCGGGTTTAACCGTAACTACCATCACTTCCGGGAATGAAAAATTAATGTATATCTGCGATTTGATTCATTCTGATGTCATTCTTTTTCCGCACCCTGACTGGGGTTTTTCCGGTGATACAGACCTTGATATTGCTACCGCTTCAAGGAAAAAGCTTCTTCAGCAGTTAGCCGATACGAAAACCAGAGCATTTGCCTCTCACCTTCCATGGCCGGGATTAGGATTTACTAAGAAAAAAACTCCCGCATTTGAATGGATTCCGGAAGCTTTTATGAATTAAATTGTAATAATTAAAGAACAGATAAGTATCTGAAATATCAATAAGAGCGGACTAAAGTCCGCTTTTCTTATAAACAATAATTCCACTTGCTTTAATATTATCCTTGTCAAGGTTTTAACTTTGACAAGCATAATTTCTCAAAAAATCAATTCGTGGCTATACAATTTTCTAAACAGTACATACGTCAGCAAAAGAACGGAAAATGCAATAACAGCATCAATTGTAGCCGCAAGACCAAGAACTGAAATTTTTGAAAAGAAGGCGAAAATGATGTCAAAAAACATTCCGGCAAATACCCATTCTTTCAATCTTAATAATCTGTTAGGGAGAAGCAGGACCAGAATACCTGCTATTTTAAAGACGCCCAGAATGTAAATAAAATGAGGAGGATAACCTAGTTGTTGAGTAATATCCCATACCACCGGATTTTTTGTAAGTTCAAAGAAGCCACTAGCTCCAAACCATAGTGACATAAAAATTACGCCTGACCAATAGAGGATTTTTGTTGTTTTTGTTTTCATTGTTGTAGTATTTAAGTTTTGAATTAAAAAAATTAGTTGAATGCAGTTTTTGCAGACCCGAAAATTTGTCCGGTTTTCGGATTTTGAATGAAGGCAACGATTTCCCACTGAGAAGGTGAAAAACCATCCGGAAGTGTAAAGGTGGTAACCCCTTCATGCTGTTTATATAATGAAATAGACTTCTGTTGATGAACAATTTGCCAGTGTTGCAAATGTCGACCTTCATTTTCGCCCTTGCCTACTTGGGTAGAAGATTGTTTTTCAACGAGATTGACAAGGAGTACATTTTTTGCATCTGTGGAAATTGTGGAATATTGCACGGTAGCCTGATTTTGAAAAGCTTTTGCGTTCAGATCTATTTTCGTATTTTTTGAATGCAACAGTTCTTTGTCAATCGTTGTTGTGATGGCGTTGCTGTCAGAACCTACAAATTCTGTTTTTCCATTGACAATCAATTGTGGGGTATAAACCTGTGAACCTAATGTACGGCTGTACTGTTGTTGTCGCTGCGAATTTTCAGCAGTGCTGAATCTGTCTTTCCATCCAAGTCGATTCCAGTAATCAACATGATAGGAGAGGATGTAAACCGGTTCATTCTGGTACTCTTTTTCAATTTTTCCCATCAGATCATCTGCGGGCGGACAGCTGGAGCAGCCTTCAGAAGTAAAAAGCTCCAATACGGCAAAACCATTGTTTTCAGAAACCGGATGATGTTGTGCTTTTTGTTGCTTATCTTCTTTTTGAATAAATGCAGAAGCCGCAAACATTAGGGTAGTGAAAGTGCCAACAGTGATTAAATTTTTTAGTATCATATCTTTTAATTTGATTCAAAAGTAGATACTCTGCACACTCAAAAGAATAGAAAAAGGGTTCAACTGGACAAATGAAAGGTTCAACCCTGAAAATATAAGCCGTAAGAATGTTAAGTTGAAAGTTGATCAATCATCAATCATCAATCATCAATCATCAATCATCAATCATCAATCATCAATCATCATTACTGCTATCTCTCTTCCAACCATGAAAAAAAGCTATGAGTTTTTTCTTTATTAATAAGCAGTTTCTCAGGAGTTTCAATAGTGAGCTTTACAAGAATTTTGCGTTGAAAATAATGTTCCATTTCTTTAATGGCTTTAAAGTTCACAAGATATTGTCGGTTGACTCTGAAAAACTGTTTATCCGAAACCTGTTCTGCCACCTGCCCTAAAGGTTGAGATAACTGAAACTGTTCTTTGGCAAATGTTACTAAATGAGTAATTTCATTGTGAATATAGAAATAAGCAATGTTTTCAGTTGGAATCGTGGTGTACTTTTGATTTTTAAAAACAAGAAAGTTAGATTTTCCTTCAGGTTGATTGATTTTTTGTAAAAGAGATTCCAGGTCAGGAAGTTCATTTTTCCGGAAGAATTTTTTAAGTGCATTCACTTTTTTTAAGGCTTCGGCGATATCTTCCCGGGAAAAAGGTTTCAGGACATAATCTACTCCTTTGCTTTTAAAGGCATCCAACATATACTGATCAAAAGCAGTACAAAATACCACCGGGCAGGTAATTTCTACAGCTTTAAAAATTTCAAAAGAAAGCCCGTCCGAAAGTTGAATATCCATAAAAATAAGATCGGGTTGTATATCTTTGGATAAAGCATCGATGCTGGCTTCAACACTGTCATAGACTCCCAATATATGAGAGTCCGGTTGTAAATCTGAGATTAAATTCCGAAGAGCCTTTGCCGCTCGGAATTCGTCTTCAATAATGATGATATTCATGGATTAATGGTAGTTTTATCTGAAAGATTTTTTCGTCTGAGTGAATAGTAATATCCTGTTCCAATAAATGCTTATAGCGCATTTTAATGTTGTCAAGTCCCACTCCTAAGGAATCTTCAACAGCCATTTTGCGTTGGATAGGATTTTCAATAATGATAGTATTGGAAACATCATATATTTTAATATGCAAGGGCTTGCTTTGTGAAACAATATTGTGTTTAATACAGTTTTCAACCAGGAGCTGAAGAGTAAAAGGAGGAATAAGAGTGGAGTAGGTTTTCTTATCAAGCTCAGTTGTGAAGGTAATTCCGTCACCAAAACGTGCTTTTTGGAGGAAAAGATAAGAATCTACAATCTTCATTTCTTCCTGAATACTGATCAGATCTAATTTCCTGCTTTCAAGCGTAAACCGATAAAAATCAGAAAGTTTTACAACGAAATCAACCGTTTCTGTGTCATGAGTTTCCGCCATTAATTTTAAGGTATTGAGGCTGTTGAACAGGAAATGAGGATTGATTTGTTGTTTTAATAATTCATATTGCGCTCCGAGATTGTCGCTTTTTACTTTTTCCAGTTCAAGCTGTACCTGTTGGCCTGTGTAATTGTTTTGTAATAAAGTTAAAAACATATAACACACCAGATTGATCAAAATCCCTCTCACTTCCACCATCAGCATAACCGGACCAAAGTTGATATGTGATAGAATTAATTGTTGAATCCATGCCAGTCCAAACATGATTACCATCCCAAAAGCAAGGATGATCAGTAGTTTTGAATAAGAAATATGCTGATTACGCTTCCCTGCTGTTTTATTCAACATATAAATATTGATATACCACATGATCACGGAAAACGCTGCTGTTAATACAGAATTTACAATAGCTTCTTTCCAGTTGAATTCGTGGGAGGCAAGTTGAGGTACTGAAGATAAAATCCCAAGGAAAATAGAACTTACCCAAATGACAGCCTGCGAAATTTTTATTTTTTGCTGTTGCATCAAAACTATAGATTTGAAGAAGTTAAATTAATGTTTTTATTGAAATAATGAAGAATATATTATGATAAATAGAAAATAATTAATTGTTGTGTTAATCAGTTTCTGACTCTAAAAGAGATTGATCATTTAAACTAATCATCTATCCCGGAAAAGGAACCTTTCGGTTCCCTTTGGCTATGGCCTGTTGACAGGACGGTAGCTCATAAAATACTGAACGCGTTCTTCTTTTTTGTATTGCTGATGGTTTTTATCCTGATTATCTTTAGCATCATAAGAAATATTTCCATTGCCATCAACCTGAATGGTTTCCACACGTAAAAGCTCTCCGGTAATTGTCCCTCCAATATATTGAGGGTTGTCATGATAACGCCAGGTTACCAGCTTCATAACTGCCCCGACTTCAGGTTGAACAGCTTCCTTTGATAGAGATTTCAATGCTTGTTCATTTCCATATAAAGCGCTCATCGTTTCTTTCTTCGGATTCAGGGAAGTAGAAATGAATTTTAGGTTTCCGGGATCAAATACAACTCTCATGAGTCTATTGTCATTACTATTTTCTTTGGTGCAGGATACCAGCGAGATAAAACCTGCAAGCAGGATCAATATGGTATTTTTCATTTTTTCTGAAGGTTTTGAATTAATCTTTGGGTATTTACTTTCATGGGAACATCAAACAGATATCCTGTTTTTTCTGCTAATTGTCTGTGGCAGGCAATACATGATTCTTTAGCGAATGACGCGGATTTTCCGGTCGGATGGAGATCATTTCCTGAAAACTTGGCAAATCCCCAACCTTCAGTATCAGTATATTTTTTTGAATCTTTTACCATAAACTGGGCATTCACAAAGGCTCCAGGCCTTATTTCCCCGTCAGGAAATTCCTGTTGCTTCCACACCGATTTTACCACGATACTGCCATCCGGCCATGGATGAAAATTTTCTGCTTCAACAGCCTTTACTGCAATATCATTTCCATATATAACCCTGATTGAATGATCGAAAAGCGTACTCATACTGATGACTTTCCAGTTTTTAAAATCATCTGTGTATTTTACACCATTAGGAGAAACAGGGAATTTTGAATGTGAGACTGCAGGTAACGTTGCAATAGCTTCAGCAATTGGATTTTTAGGTTTTGCTGATTGTGGAGCACTTGCCAACGATAGCGTATACTTTTTTATAGCTGCCACATCTTTAGCTGTTATTTTAGCAGACGGATGCAGAATAGTGTATTCATGAAGTGGCATTTTTCCACTTTGCATCATATTCAGAATAGCATACATTTTCCCCTGATGTTCGGCCGGTGAAAGCTTTTCCCATTCCGAAAAATTGAGAACTTCTCTTGCTCTTTTTACATCTTTGTTCACAGCCCAGGAAATAGGAGCAATCTGATCATACCAACTTAAATTCTGCTGATTGGAATGGCAATTAAAACATGAGTTTTCCAGAATAGAAATGACTTCCCTCGGAGCTTCTATTTTTCCGGTAACACGTTTTCCTTCTAAAGGCGGGTTAAAAAGCTGTAGTCCTCCGAAGATTCCCAAAATTGCCAGAAAAGCTATGGCGATGAGGCTTCTTTTTTTCTTTACAGTATCCATAATGAGTATTGTTTTTTTCTGGCTCAAAAGTAGATCGTATCGAAGTCGGATGAAATGTAAAAAAAGGTAAACCGGACAAATCGTAGGGTAAATCAGGAATTTTATCCGCTGAAAATTCAGGATAAAAAGGAAAATGTTGCCGTTATTATGTAAAGGAAGTGCTCAATTCCCCTCCTTTGGAGGGGTGTCAAAAATTCAAAGAATTTTTGACAGGGTGGTTAAAGATTTCTACCAAACAAAAAAGCCCCTTAAAAAGGAGCTTTTTGTAGTATTTCAAAACCGGAACTTAGATTCCGTCAATAATTTCATTTAATACAGTACTTGGTCTCATTGCCTGATACGTTTTGTAAGTATCTGTTTTGTAGTAACCGTCAATGTTTTGAGGCTTACCTTGAGCACCAATTAATTCAGCGTTAATCACCTCTTCATTTTCCTTCAATGCCTGAGCAATCGGAGCAAAGTTAGCCGCTAATTCAGAGTCAACAGTTTGGTTACCCAACGCTTCCGCCCAATACATTGCCAAATAGAAGTGAGAACCTCTGTTGTCGATTTGTCCTACTTTTCTTGCAGGAGACTTATCAGTAGCAAGGAATTTAGCATTAGCCTCATCCAGCGCATCAGCTAATACCTGAGATTTTGTATTCCCCTGTGTTTGTGCTAAATGCTCTAAAGAAGCTTGAAGGGCAAGGAATTCACCTAGAGAATCCCATCTTAAATAACCTTCTTCAAGGAATTGCTCAACGTGTTTTGGAGCAGAACCTCCGGCACCTGTTTCAAATAAACCACCACCATTCATCAATGGAACGATAGAAAGCATTTTTGCAGAAGTTCCTAATTCAAGAATTGGGAAAAGGTCTGTTAAGTAATCTCTCAATACATTTCCTGAAACAGAGATGGTGTCTTTACCTTCTCTTGCTCTTTTAAGAGTTTCAGTCATGGCATCTTTCACATCAAGGATTCTGATGTCAAGACCTGTTGTATCGTGATCAGCAAGATATTTTTCTACTTTTTTGATGATTTCTCTGTCGTGAGCTCTTCCTTTGTCTAACCAGAAGATGGCAGGAGTATCAGATAATCTTGATCTGTTTACCGCTAGTTTTACCCAGTCCTGGATCGGAGCATCTTTAGTCTGACACATTCTGAAGATATCATCTTTTTCTACTTTTTGAGAAAGAAGAACATTTCCAGCCTCATCCTGAACTTCTACAGTTCCGTCAGCAGACAATTGGAAAGTTTTATCATGAGATCCGTATTCTTCAGCTTTCTGAGCCATTAATCCAACATTTGGAACAGATCCCATCGTCGTTGGGTCCAATTTTCCATGGGCTTTCATATCATCGATAACAGATTGATAGAAACCGGCATAAGAACGGTCAGGAATGATACAAACCGTATCTTCTTCATTTCCTTCTTTGTTCCACATTTTACCTCCGCCTCTTACAAGAGCAGCCATAGATGCGTCAACAATAATATCTGAAGGAACGTGGAAGTTGGTAATTCCTTTGTCAGAATTTACCATTGCCACCCTTGGTCCGGCAGCAAGTGCTTTTTCAATATCAGCCTTAATATCAGCTTCCTGAGCATTTCCTTTGATTTTTTCAAATAGATCAGCAAGACCGTTATTTGGGTTGATATCTAAAGATTTGAAAGTCTCAGCATATTTAGTAAATACCTCTTTGAAGAATGTTTCTACGATAGCCCCGAAAATAATAGGGTCGGAGATTTTCATCATCGTAGCTTTAAGGTGAGCAGAAAGAAGTACATTTCTTGTCTTAGCTTCCTCAATAGCTTCCTGAACAAATGCTTTCAATGCATTTAAATTCATTACAGAAGAATCGATTACCTCACCAGCCTGAAGACCCGCGAAATCTTTTAATAAAGTTTCGGATCCGTCATTTCCTTTAAATACGATCTTGTATTTTGTAGCATTTTCAAGAGTTGTAGAGTTTTCTGTACCATAGAAATCACCGTTATTCATGTGAGCTACATCAGTTTTGCTGTCAGATGCCCAGTTACCCATTCTGTGAGGGTTTGCTTTTGCATAGTTTTTAACAGCTTTTGGAGCACGTCTGTCAGAATTTCCTTCTCTTAATACAGGGTTTACAGCACTTCCTAAAACTTTAGCATATTTAGCTTTAATTGCTTTTTCATCATCATTTTTAGGCTCTGCAGGATAATTTGGAATGGCAAAACCTTTAGCTTGTAATTCAGCGATGGCTGCATCCAATTGAGGTACAGAAGCTGAAATGTTTGGTAATTTGATAATATTAGCGTCAGGTTGAGTAGCCAGTTGTCCCAGTTCAGATAAAGCATCACCAATTTTTTGATCATCTTTTAAGAATTCAGGAAAGTTTGCTAAGATTCTTCCTGCCAAAGAAATATCCGGTACTGCAATCTCAATATTTGCTGATTTAGTAAAAGCTTTTACGATAGGTAAAAATGAGTGAGTCGCCAACATTGGAGCTTCATCAGTAAGAGTGTAATAGATTTTTGATTTGTCTGACATTATACTGTTGTTTTTTATTTGAAATTTTAAGTGCCACAAATTTACTAAATATCATTGTTTTATTTGAGATATTTCCATAAAAAAAGAGGCTGCTGCCTCTTTAAATTTATATTTGGGTAATAGTATAGGTTCCATTCCCGTTAAAGCTCATGTCAAATTCAACTTTAAAGTTTTTAGGGGCAGATGTTAAATTGGGAATGATGATTGATGCTCCGTCAATATCCAGGCTTCCGTCATTGAGATTATCGCCAAAAGTTTCACCATATCCTGAAGTAGATGAAATATTGATTTTAAATCCTGTAAAATTGGATGAAGATGCTCCGCTTATGGTGGCTGAAAATTTCTGAGTTGATTGATTATAAGATACGGAAGAAATTGTTACCGCAGAATTATAACTATCCGCATTAATTACCGGAACAGTGTTGGTTAGTACAACACCTACGGAAGAACCGTAATTTGTCAAAGCAATTTTGTAAAATCCATTAGAAGTAGCATTGAAACTGGTCCCGTTAACGGCTAAACTTCCATAGCTGTTAGCTCCATAGGTCTGTGCAGATGCTGCCGGTGCCGCTATAAACTTTATCTGGGTATTGGCAGGTAAATACTTATAGCCGATTTTATTATTACCATTGGCATTTCTTAGTAATTCGGCAGAAGTTGCATTGAAGCTGTTATAGGAACCATACATATATAAATCTGCAGGAAATGCAGCATTAGAACCAGACGTTACCGGCAAATTCAGGCTCCCTGAATTATCAACGGTTAACGTATAGTTGGTTCCGTTGGGTGAAACAAGGGTAATTCCCTGTCCGGCACCTGTTACTACTGTTTTTGCCACCTGAGCATAAGGGACACTCATCAGCTGATTGACGCCTACATTCGTATAATTGGAACCGCCCTGAGGATCTAATTCAATTTTCACAAATTTTGTGTTGGCTCCCCAGTTAATAGCTCCGAAATTTCCTGTTGAAGGTGTTCCCTGTCCGATATTAAGGTTCACCAGACCTTTCGAATTGGTCGTTTTATTATGAGTTTCTGTGTACAAAACAGTTCCTGTTGCAGTGTTTTCCAGAATGCTGATTTTTAAAGATACATTTCCATTCGAAACAGGAGCTCCGGCAGCATTAAACGCAATAGTCTGATAAGTAAAAGCTTGTGGAACCTGTGCGCTGAGCAAAGCGGCAACAAATAATCCTATAGTAGTGTAAAGTTTTTTCATGTATAAATAGTTTTTAAGGTTTTTTAATGATTTTAACAGGTTTGATATCAGAATTTTTGAAGGAGATTACATAGATTCCCTGTAAAAGATGTCTCAGATCAAGCTTCCCTGATTCTAATTTGGCTTGTAATACCAATTTCCCCGAGAGATCATAAACCTCTGCTTCCTCAATTTTTGATCTTGAATTCAGAGTGATATAAATGTAGTCGGTGGTTGGGTTGGGATAAATTTTAACCTGTTCTTTTTCTATTTCAGAAACGCCCAGAACCTGTAAACCGGTTTGGTAAAGCATTCCCATTGTGCCTGAATTAGCCTGGTCCGGCTGATCTGGAATAACATAGATTTCTCCCACCGAATGGCTGAGGTTGTCTGCAGAAACTGCTCCGGAATTGATATTTCCAATCACAGATTGGGCAAAACCAAAAACAGGCACCGCGAACAAGAGAAGACTCATTTTTTGTCGCATGGATATTAATTTTTAGGACAGCGAATATAGAAAAAAAATCTTTTGAAAAACTGATTATCAGACAAAAGCATGTTTTTTTTACTTTAAGAATTATTTAACCTTTATTTAAGCGGAAAAACTTTGCATTTTAAGTAAATTTGAAAAACTTATAAAAAATAACATTATGTCAACGACAATCACTTTAAAAGGAAACGAAGTACACACTATAGGAGCATTACCATCAGTAGGAAGCACAATTAAAGATTTTGCTTTGGTAGATTCCGGTTTAAATGTAAAAACTCTTGAAAACTTTGAAGGAAAGAAAAAAGTATTCAATATCTTTCCAAGTATTGATACACCAACTTGTGCAGCTTCAAGCAGAAAATTCAATGAGGAAGCTTCAAAATTGGACAATGCGGTAGTAATTAACGTTTCAAAAGATCTTCCGTTTGCATTGGGTAGATTCTGTGCTGCAGAAGGATTGAACAATGTAGAAACGTTATCAGACTTCAGAAGCAGTTTCGGTGATGATTATGAAGTAACGATTACTGATTCTCCATTGAAAGGATTACTAAGCCGTGCGGTAATTGTTACAGATGAAAACAATCAGGTAGTTTATACCGAGCAGGTTTCAGAAATTGCTGACGAACCTAATTATGATGCAGCACTTGCCGCTCTGAATAAATAGAAAAAAATAATTTTTGTAAAAAAGCCTTGTAAAAGTAAATTTTTGCAAGGCTTTTTTTATTTTTATGGAACACAAATAAAAAATTATGTCAGATAACTACAAAAAGTACGGAGAACTATTTCAGGTTGATCCGGAACATTTTGATGAATTCTACGCTTTACTTAAAGATACTGAACTGCTGAAATCTGATTTTTTTATAAAACAGGGCGAAAAGTGCAAGTATCTTGGATTTATTAAAAAAGGAACCATCCGATGTTTCTATATCAATGATCAGGGTCGTGAAATTAACTTCGGATTTTACTTTGAAAATGAATTTTTTACCGATTATGAAAGTATACTTTGTGATACCGTATCCAATATGAACATCCAGGCTCTTGAAAACTGCGAGATTTTATTGTTGAGTAAAGACCATCTTCAGGCTTTATATAAAAAAGAAGCCTACTGGCAAAAATTTGGTAGGATGATGAGTGAGAAAATCTATCTGGATGCAAAGAAAAGAATCGACGATCTCTTGTGTTTTTCTCCCGAAAACAGATACCTGAATCTTTTAAAAAAAGAACCCTTACTTTTTCAGAAAATAGCTCAGAAACATATTGCAAGCTATCTTGGCGTGACGGAACAATCGCTGAGCAGAATACGAGGCCGCATTATTAATTAACTTAAGTTAACGTCCGTCCGTCTTACTAATTGTAGCTTTATGATCATCAAATTCTAATACTTAATTATTATGGAACAAAAAGATCTGACCATTATTTTGGTACACGGAGCATGGGGCGATGGCTCGCACTGGCAATATGTTATTCCTTCTCTTGTAAAAGCGGGATATAAAGTAAGAAGCGTTCAAAATCCTTTGACTTCATTACAGGATGATATTAATAAAACAAAAGATCTCATCGATGCTCAGGATGGAAAAGTTCTTTTGGTTGGGCATTCTTACGGAGGTGCTGTAATCTCGGGTGCAGGAAATCATGATAAAGTAGCAGGACTCATTTATATTGCTGCTTTTGCTCCTGATGCCGGGGACAGTTTGGGGGCGCTTTTAGGAAGAAGAGAGTCTCCCGGAGGAGCCAGTATCTATCCGGATAGCAAAGGTTTCCTTTGGATTAAATACGACGAATTTCAATCTGCTTTTTGCCAGGATCTGGATGATGAAAAAGCCTTAGTAATGGCTCTGTCGCAAAAACCGATTCATGGTCAGTGCTTTGGAGATGAAGCTGGCGAGCCGGCATGGAAAACAAAGCCAAGTTGGTATCAGATTTCATCGAATGACCACATGATTCCGGCAGAAACAGAAAAAGAAATGGCAGAGCGACTTCAGCCGAAGAAAATAATTACTCTGGATGCAGGACACGCTTCATTAGCCTCACATCCGAAAGAAGTTACAGAGCTGATTTTGGAAGCGGCAGCTTCACTTTAGCATTATAAATAATAAGAAAAACTGATCAGGCCTTGTGAAAATTTATGTAATTTCACAGGGCTTTTTTTATTTTTAAAATATAATTTAAAATGGTAAAAAGAATCATAGTTAATATAAAAACAAATGACCTTTTTAAAGCCGATCGTTTTTATCAGGAGATTTTAGGACTTGACCTATTAATGGATCATGGCTGGATTAAAACTCTTGGAAGTGATGAAGAAGCTAAAGTTCAGATCAGCTTTGCTGAGCAGGGTGGAAACGACACCGAAGTCCCGGATCTCTCCATTGAGGTTGATGCCGTGGATGAAATATACCATAAAATGAAAGAAGCCGGGTTTAAAATAATCTATGAAATTACTGATGAAGACTGGGGTGTTCGCAGATTCTTTGTTCAGGATCCTTTTGGAAAACTTATTAATATTCTTTCTCACCAATAAAACCATTTTCTGATATGAAAGCAGAACAAGTTATCCCCGTTCTTCGGATTTTTGATTATCAAAAAACGATAGAGTTTTACATCGATTGGCTAGGCTTTGAAATTGCCTGGGAGCATCATTTTGATGAAAATACACCTGTTTACATGGAAGTGAAAAAGGATAATATTGTTCTTCATCTGAGTGAACATCATGGAGATGCAAGCCCCGGAAGCAGTGTTTTTATCTGGGGAGAAGGAATTGCAGAGTATCATAAGGAACTTATTGATAAAAACTACAAATACAACCGCCCCGGCCTGGAAAAAGCCTTTTATGATGCGATATCTTTCACGGTGAATGATCCGTTTGGAAATAAAATTATTTTCAATGAAAAATTTGATGCGCAGAAACATGGTGCGTTAAAACTTCACTCTGACGAATAAGGTACCGGTAGAAATTAATTTTTGAACTTCCATTCTCCGTTCTTTTTTTCCAACATTAACCCAAACGTATTGAATAGATAGTTTTTGGGAGATTCTACCTGAATATAAGCCCTATTTCCACTTCTGTCAAAAAGAACCCTGTGAAACTTAAAATTTCCAAGATAATTGCTGTCTTTTACAGGAGAGTTTATTCTTTTTTTTGCTTTAATAGGTTTGATTTTATTAAAATCTATGAGAACAGATTGATTTGATCTGTTTTTGCCTTCATCAAAAATATCATAGCGGCGTAGCGACTCTCTGATATCTGTAGGCAAGTCTGGAGAGTATAAGGTGTCTGATATAGTGTACGTATACTGACGATCTTTGTTCTTTGCATCTGAAAATTTGAGAGCGTCATCAAGACTTATCTTTTGTTCATCTGCAATTTTTGATAATTCTTCAATATCTGTTTGTACAAAAACACATCTGTTGATTGTTAAGTTCAGTATTTCATACTCATCTTTATCCAATGAATTACAGGAAAAAAGACAGAAAGAAAGGAGGATAATAGAAATTATATTTTTCATGTATTTAAAAACTGGTTACTGTTTTAGCATACAAAAATCGAAAAAAAATAGTTATTTACTGATTTTTCAGGATAATTTAAAATTGATTCAAATCATTAATGCTTTAAAATTTTAAAACTAACTTTGCTTTTTACATCAGAAATGAAACGTTCAGGAACAGCAGATTTACCACTTCACTATGGCAAGGTACCACCTTGGCTGTATGAGCGCATGTCTGTACTTGGACTTTCCATTATCGAAGTGATTCTGATGGATTATGGTAAAGACGAAGTTCTTCGCCGCCTGGCAGATCCTTTCTGGTTCCAGAGTTTTGGAGCCGTTATGGGAATGGACTGGCATTCGTCTGGGATTACCACTTCCGTTATGGGCGCTTTGAAACGTTCCATCAATCCCAATTCACAATCTCTGGGAATCTATATTTGTGGAGGGAAAGGGAAATTTTCAAGAGAAACACCTTCAGAATTAATCCGGATTGCAGATAAAACAGGCCTGAACGGAACAGAACTGGTGAGAGCCAGTAAACTATCTGCCAAAGTGGATAATACTGCTATTCAGGACGGATATCAATTGTATCTGCATAATTTCGTATTATCAGATAACGGAAACTGGAGCGTCATTCAGCAGGGAATGCACGAATCTGATGGAACAGCAAGGCGTTACCACTGGCATTCTGAAAATATAAAATCGTTTATCGAAGAACCTCATACCGGAATCAATGGGATTTCAAGAGGAGAAATTCTAAATCTTACCGCTTCAGAAGCTTCAGAAAACCGTAAAGGGATTTTAGATATTTCTCATACCGATTCCGTTAACGTAATGAGTGATTTTTCAAGATTGATTCTTCCTGCACATCATGATGTACGCACTTCTGATGTAGATTTGAAACGTCTGGGTGCTCTTTTATACATCACCCGGGAGCAGCAGCCTCAAAATTTTGAAGATTTGCTGATGCTGGAAGGTGTTGGGCCGAGAACAATGCAGTCTTTAGCTTTAGTTAGTGAGGTTATTCACGGAGCGCCATCAAGATTTAAAGATCCTGCAAGATTTTCTTTTGCTCACGGAGGTAAAGACGGTCATCCTTTTCCGGTGCCTACAAAAACGTATGACGAAAGCATTGATATCCTGAGAAAAGGAATAGAAAAATCAAAACTTGGAAATTCTGACAAACTGAAATCTTTGAATAAACTTCACCAAATTATAACCACCGCAGAAAAAGATTTTACCCCTGATTTTGATATTCAGGAAGTGATTGAAGAAGAAAGGCAAAACTCGTGGCAGTTTGGAGGTAAAGCGGTTTTCGGGGATGCTCAGAAACCAAAGCCGATTCAGTTATCATTGTTTTAAAGCTGGTAAGAGTAACACTACAACTATATTTTCGGATTGTAATAATAAATGCTTTACGATTAATATTTTTTTTGGTGTTTAAATTAATATTATTCACTGAATAGTTTGATTTCAGTAAGATGTGTGCGTTTTTTTAAGGTTAATTGATGATTTGTTTAATATTTTTTATTCATAATTCAATTAAAAATTCTATTTTTAAAATCTTAAAAAAATTGACCTGATGACTAATAAATCCCTGGAAATATGCTACGATTTTCCGTTTTTTCTTCAAGAAGAACTTGACGAAATATTTCAGGCTCATGAGAAAACATCATTTCAGAAAGGAGATTTTATCCTGGAAGAAGGCAAAACAGCCAATGAATACTATATTTTAGATAGTGGCCTTGCCCGTTCTTTTGTCAATGATTTTAACGGAAACGAAGTAACCACTCACTTTTTTGTAGAAAATGAAGTAATCATCGAAGTTCTTTCCATGTTTCAAAGAATACCGTCTCAGGAAAACATCGTTTGTATTACAGATTGTGAATGCTGGAAACTTGATTATGATACATTCCAGGAATTATTTCATAAAATCCCCAACCTTAGAGAATGGGGAAGATCATGGATGTCTAAAGAGCTTTTCGATTATAAACAAAGATCTGTGGAGATGTTTACCCTTTCCGCGACAAGAAGATACCTCAATCTGCTGGAACAAAAATCCAAAGTTGTACAATTTGCCCCTTTGAAGCAGATCGCTTCCTATCTGGGTGTTACAGATACATCTCTAAGCCGCATCCGTAAGGAAATTGTGTCTCATCCCAAGAAAAATTAAATCTTGCCTTATGGCAAGTAGACTTTCATTCAACCTTGGTAATTTTGGTTTAAAGTTTAACACTAAAAATTACAAAATGAAAGCCAATCAAATCTATGTAAACCTTCCCGTAAAAGATGTGCAGAAAACAAAAGAATTCTGGACTAAGCTAGGGTTTTCCATCAATGAACAATTTTCAGATGACAAAGCAGCATGCGTTGTGATGAAAGAAGACAGTATCTATGTCATGTTTCTTGTAGAAGAATATTTCAGGACTTTTATCGACAGGCCTGTTGCTCCGGCTAATACGACTCAGGTTCTTGTTGCTATTGGCCTGAACAGCCGCGAAGAAGTTGATCATGTAGTAAATACTGCCTTGCAAAATGGTGCGTCACAACATGAAGAGCCTGAAGATTACGGATGGATGTATCAAAACTCTTTCTGGGATATCAACGGGCATGGCTGGAATATAACGTTTGCCGATCCTTCTCAAATGCCGGCACAATAAATCTTAAATCTTCATCATTTGCCATCCGGAGAAAATTAAATCTTGCCGTATGACAAGTGAAATTTCCTCTGTTACTGGTAATTTTGAGTAACAGTTTAACACCAAAAATTACAAAATGAAAATTAACCAGATTTACGTCAATTTACCTGTAAAGGACGTACAAAAGACCAGATCATTCTGGACGAAGCTCGGCTTCTCTATCAATGAACAATTCTCAAATGATAAAGCAATATGTGTAATCATGGAAGAAGATCATATCTACACCATGTTTTTGAAAGAAGAATTTTTCCAGACTTTTACCAACAGACCTTTTGCTAAAGGTGATACTACCCAGGTTCTTCTTGCTATAGGGGTTAGCAGCCGTGATGAAGTAGATCGAATGGTAAAAACGGCCATCGAAAACGGAGGATCAAAATACAGTGAACCAAACGATCAGGGATGGATGTATCAAAGTGCTTTTGCAGATATCGACGGACATCAGTGGGAAATAATGTATGGAGATCTTTCTCAACTGCCATCAGAATAAATAACTCATCACATGGAAACAAAATCAGAAACAATAGAATTTGCCAAAATTCAGGTATTCAGTAACGGTAAAGTCATCTCTTTAAATATAGAAGGAATCACCCATGAAGAATCAATGATTTTCCCCAATGGTGAAGCCAATTGTATGAATTGGATCTTTGGACATTTAATTTATATCAGAAATGCTTTCCTGAACATTCTGGGTGAAGAATCTGTTTGGGACATGGGGGAATTTTCCTTTTACAACCGGGGTGAAATTGCATTGGAACACAAAGATGAATTGATAAACTTTGAAGAATTAAAAACCTATTTCAATCAATCTCAGGATAAACTGGAAGCAAAACTGAATAATATTGATTATTTCAAACCTGAAAGCATCAACGATATTTCTATACTCTGCCTGCATGAAATCTACCATAGCGGACAACTGGGATATCTTCGCAGAATTTTAGGAAAACCGGGAGTTATAAAGTAATCTGCGTGATGAAGAGTTGAAAACTTAGAGATGCAAAGGTTTTACAATATCTTTTTTATCTAAAGTACATGAAATATGCAGTATTCAATTTTATCGAAGATAAAATCTTCGCGTCCTGCAACATACAGTTTGTCAATTCTCTTGCGCCTTAGCGCTTTTCCAACACTACAAACCAATCCATAAAAAAATAAAAAATGGACACACCAAAATCAAAAAAATTAGAAGTCATTATTCCCGCTTACAGAATGCATACCCAAAGCTTTATAAACGTTTTGGACGGCATTTCGGAAGAAGACACAGTGAAAAGAATTGAAAATAAAACCAATCATATCGTCTGGATGGCCGGGAACTTTATCAACATGCGCTACGGCCTGGCCTGGGTACTTGGGCTGCAGGAACAGGATCCTTATAATGATCTGTTTTTTCAGGGAAAAGCATTAGATGAAAGTTTTAAATATCCGGGTATAGCGGAACTGAAAAAAAATTTCCATGAAATTTCACCAAAGATCTATCAGAAACTTCTGGAAGCTTCAGATGAAGAGTTGGATGAGATATTTGAAATAGGAATGAACGTTCCTTTTGTTAAAGAAACCAAACTTAATTTCACGGGAATGTGCATCGGACGGGAAGATTATCTCTGCGGACAGATAGGTTTGATGCGTAAGATTTTAGGCTATCCGGGAATGAAGTATGATATGGATGAAAACATTAAATATTAATCGATGAATCCGGTTGAAAAAGGCTATAAACATGTGAACGGAATCGAGATGTATTATGAAATCTATGGTTCCGGAAAACCACTGGTATTAATTCACGGTGGAGGTTCTTCTATTTTATTCGATTTCAAAGAAGTTATTGAAAGGTTGCAGCATCAATTTCAGCTTATTGGAGTAGACCTGCAAAATCATGGAAGAAGCGAACATCGTGACATCCCTGAAACTTTTGAACAGGATGCTCATGATGTAGTAGCTCTTTTGGCTGAACTGAATATTGACTACGCTTCGTTCTGGGGATTCAGTAATGGAGGGAACACCGTAATGCAGATAGCGTATCGTTATCCCGAAGTAGTAGAAAATCTGGTAGTGGCTTCAGCATTTTATAAAAAAAACGGAATGATGGATGGTTTCTTTGAATCGATGCAGGAAGCGAGGTTAGATTCTATGCCTGAACCGCTGAAAATAAATTTTTTAAATCTCAATCCGGATTTTTCGAAACTGGAGAACCTTTTTGATAAAGACAGCAAGAGAATGCAGACTTTTGAAGACTGGGATGATAAGGTTTTAACTTCAATACAATGTCCCACATTATTTATCAGTGGAGATAAGGACGTTATGAAACCTGAACATACAGTTGCCATGTGGCGTTTGGTGGAAGGCTCTCAGCTTATGATTCTTCCTGGCGTTCACGGAGCGTATATGATGGCAGATTTCGAGGGGTTTGTCGATAAAAATAAAATTGATTTTACCACTCAGGAAGTAGAAAAATTTTTACATAAAAATTAAAAGACAAATAGTCGTTTAAACATTGAAACTATTTGTGAATCAATAAAAATAATAACATTTTAAAATTAAAAATCATGGCTAAATTAAATCCGTACTTAAATTTCGATGGAACAGCTGAAGAAGCATTCAATTTTTACAAGACCGTATTCGGGGGAGAATTTGTGGGCGAAATTCATAAAATGGGAAATGCTCCGGGTACAGAAAATCTTTCAGAAGAAGAAAAAAACAGAGTCATGCATATTGCACTACCAATCGGAGGAGATCTTCTGATGGCGTCAGATATCGTTCCGGGATTTGGACAAACTCTGACCGTGGGAAATAACAATTATGTATCTATTTTCCCTGATTCAAGAGACGAGGCAGAAAGACTTTTCAAAGGACTTTCAGATGGAGGAAATGTAGAAATGCCGCTTGAAGACCAGTTTTGGGGCGATTATTTCGGAAGCTTCCAGGATAAGTACGGCGTTCATTGGATGGTGAATTATAATGACGAATACACAAAATAATCTTATATTTAACCGTTATAAAAAAGAGTGCCCATTTTGTGGGTAGCTCTTTTATTCAATCACAAAAAAAGAACTATGGATCCAATTACAATCGACATTACAATTTTAGCACCGGCAGAAAAGGTTTGGAATTACTTTAACGAGCCTAAACATATTATGAAATGGAATTTTGCCCATGAAAGCTGGCAGTGCCCTAGTTCTGAAAATGACCTTCGGGTAGGCGGGAAATTCAAAAACAGAATGGAAGCAAAAGATAAAAGCTTCGGATTTGATTTTGAAGGAACGTACGACGAAATTATTCCTCAGGAAAAAATAAAATATCATATTGCAGACGGAAGAAAAGTGGAAGTGATTTTCGAAAAAATCGACGAGAATACAACGAAAGTTATTGAAATTTTTGATCCCGAAAAACAAAATTCTGTGGAGATGCAGCGAGAAGGGTGGTATGCCATTCTCAATAATTTTCACAAATACGTTGAGAACCACTAAAAACATTTTTTGCAGCCATGATTAATCTGATTATCATGTCAAAGAGTTTAAACTCCATTTATGCGCTTAATTATGATTCTAAAGATGAATTTCTTCAGGATATAATTGCCATACCGGCAAGGAAATCTCTGGGAAAAGAAAAAATAGATTCTTTGGAAAAGCTGTCGGATTATTCTGAAAAAGAAATTATGCAGTTGCATGGTTTTGGGAAAAATACGATGGTGAAACTGAAGAATCATATGAAAGAGAATCAGGTATTTTTTAAAGAAGCATAAATAAAAAAAGGGAAATTGTACGTGTCATTGCAAATAAAGCGAGGTAATCAATTTATGGGCGAAGGCATGAGATTTCTTTTGGGATATGTTTTTTAACAATCGACGTAATTTCAGTAGAAATTATGGCTGAAAAGAATCAACGCAGTAAAAATACTTGTCGCTAAGAATGAATCGAAGCACAATGTGAAAATCCAGTCCATAAAAATCAACATCAAAAAATCATTAAATCAAATTAAAACTTAAAGTTATGAATAACGATATTTTCCCATGTCTCTGGTATGACGGAGATGCAAAACAATCCGCAGAATTTTATTGTAAGGTTTTTGGAGGTGAAATTACTGCGGATACCCCTGTTGTTATGAATATTGACCTATTCGGGCAAAGAATAATGCTGTTAAACGGTGGCGCTCAGTTCAAGAAAAATGCTTCCATTTCTTTCATGGTAATCTGTGATACAGAAGATGAACTCCAGAAATATTGGGATCAATTGTTGGAAGGTGGAATGGCTTTGATGGAACTGGGCTCTTATTCATGGAGTAAAAAATACGGTTGGGTACAAGATCAGTATGGAGTTTCCTGGCAGCTATTTCTGGGCGAAAAATCAGGTGATCAAAAAATAGTTCCTACATTAATGTTTATCCATGAAAATGATGGTAAAGCCAGAGAAGCTATGGAACTTTATACCAGAACTTTTCCCAACTCAAAGATTGGGAATATTTTAACTTACGGTGAAGGAAGTGAAGGACATGGAGCACAGGAACCGGCGGAAAATGTACAGCATGCTCAGTTTAGCATAAACAATTATAGCTTGTATTGTATGGATAATTCCTACGATCATCAGTTTGATTTTAATGAAGGTATTTCTTTGGTAGTAATGACTGATGATCAGCAGCAAACAGATCACTATTGGAATACCCTCACCAACGACGGAGGAAGAGAAAGCATGTGTGGTTGGTTAAAAGATAAATATGGATTAAGCTGGCAAATTGTTCCCAAAAGATTGATTCAGTTAATGAATGATTCGAATCAGGAAAAAGCCTATAAAGTGGTGCAGGCAATGATGAAGATGCAGAAAATTATTATACAGGATTTAGAAGACGCTTATAATTCTTAAAGTTATTTCGGCTTATTGTTTGATGTGATGTAGAGAAAGGATTTGCTTATGAAAACACAGGGCTACCTTCAGAAGTTGTCTCATCCTATATTTTCTGGCTTCCAAAGTTTCAGGTATAGTAAAGGAAAAGTGATTCATATCAGTGGTGGCGACTTCGTTGGAAGGTAATTAAAAATATAAGTAATCAATTATACAATATCTCACCTGAGAGATTTTAAATCTTGTTAATCACACTAAAATAAATAATATGGAATATTTGTCATACGAAATTGAAATCAATGCAGAACCGGAAAAAGTATGGAGCGTTCTTTGGGGAGAGATCACTTATAAACAATGGACAACAGCTTTTATGGAAGGTTCTTTTTATGAAGGAACATTAGAAGAGAATAATATCATTAAGTTTTTGGATCCTAAGCATAATGGAATGTACAGCAGGGTTGAAAAAGTGATTCCCAATGAGGAAATAAAATTTCTGCATCTCGGAGAAATTTATGAAGGTATTGAAGTTGCTAAAGATTGGGGAGATGCCACAGAATCTTATTTTCTTGAGGAAAATGATGAAGGTACGCTGTTGAAAACAAAAATTCAGACTCCGGCGGAATTTAAAGATTTCTTTGAAGAAAAGTTTCCTAAAGCATTACTTATTGTCAAGCATCTTTCAGAAAATCAGCTTTAAAACCGAACAAAAAATACACAAAATACCAATTAATCACAAAAATAAAAAATATGGAAACCCTATCGTATGAAACAGTAATCGATGCTCCCATGCAGAAAGTCTGGGACATATTGTGGAATCCTGAAACGTATAGTAAATGGACCCAGTATTTTGGTACGGGATCAATCATGAAATCTGACTGGAAAGTTGGCGGGAAAACTTATTTTCTGAATGCCAAAGGAGAAGGAATGGTTTCAACAATTGATAGCCTCGATGAACCTAACCAGATTGTTTTTAAACATCTGGGAATGGTAGATAAAGACGGAAATGAGGACACTCAAAGCAAAGAAGTTATGGAGTGGAATGGTTCTTTTGAAAAGTATTTTTTAATTGATTTTGGCGGAAAAACCAAACTCCATACTGAAGTTCAGGTTGAAAAAGAATGGCAGGATCATATGGATACAGGCTTTACAAAAGGATTAATGGTCGTTAAAAGCCTGGCGGAAGGAGTGAGCTTTGGCGCAGTCTGATAAGCCGGCACTCATCTCAAGTGGAATATCTTTAAGGAAAAAATATGAAATTATTAGTAGTCCTATTTGGTACATTTATTCTGGCTTTGCTGGGAACAACAGTGTTTCACGGAAAGCCGGATTTTTTATTTTCAGGAAATCTGGGAATGGCTGTTTTTATTATATTCACCGGTTTTTCACATTTTAAATTCCAGAAAGGAATGGCTATGATGATTCCTGATTTTATGCCGGGTAAAATGTTCTGGGTTTATGCTACCGGAGTTTTGGAAATTGCTGCAGGAATAGGCTTGATGATCCCTTCTATCAGGGAAATGACGGCCATCTTACTTATTATTTTTTACCTGTTGGTATTTATAGCCAACATCAATTCTTCCAGGAAAAATATTAATATCTTCAAGGCTGATCATACCGGCCCCGGAATGAGATATCTGTATGTTCAAAGAATTCCCATGCAAATTATTCTAATAGCGTGGACCTGGTACTTCGGAATCTATTTACATTAAAGTACTGCTTATAGACTTGTTTATTTAAAAAAATTCATACTTTTTCGAAATAAAAATAAAAAATAATGTAACATTTTAAGGTTTTAGCTGTCTTATTGTATAAGAGGTGCTTATTCTTTTATGAATGTAAAAGTTTAAATACTGACTAGTTTTAACCCTAAAACATAAGTTATGAATCTTAATTCCAAAATTTTCGGTACGGCTTATATCGTACTTTCTTCGATTATGATTAACGCACAAAATTCTACAGCTAAACTGCCTGGAGACCCTACCTTACCTTCTTCCAAAGCCAGTCTTGAGAAACTGGTTTCTTACGACAAAGGAAATTTCAAATATAAAGTTGAAGATTATTTTGCCAGACCAAAAGCTTCAGCATTTAAAATATCTCCTGATGGTAAATACCTTTCCTATAAAGAAAAAGATAAGGACAGTAAAAATCATGTCTACGTTAAAGAGCTTAGTACCGGAAAGATAACGAAAGCCATTGTTGAAAAGGATGATCTGATCAAAAGTTATGGATGGTTGAACAAAAATCGTTTATTCTATACCCAGGACAAAGGAGGGAATGAAAACATTCATCTTTATGCTGCTGATGTTGACGGAAATAACCTTAAGGATCTGACGCCGTTTGACGGAATTACTCTGGGAGCCATCATACCTATAAAAGATACTGATTTTGTTGTCGTAACAATGAACAAAAACAATAAGCAGATCTTTGAGCCGTATAAAATCAATTTTGTAACCGGTGAGACGACGCAACTGTATGAGAATAAAGATGTCAATAGCCCAATTGACAATTATATCTTTGATAAAGACGGAAACCTGAGAGGGTATACTATTCTGGAAAACGGATTGACCAACAAAACATATTATAAAGACCTGCAAACGGGTAAATTTAATCTTATTCAATCGACAGATTGGTCGAATACTTTTGGTATTATCAGATTCAATGACAATTCTAAAAACAAGGATGAAGCGTATGTTATCACCGATTTGGATAGCGACAAAACCAGAATTGTTTTATATGATCTGAAGAAAAATGCGGTCATTAAAGAAGTTTATTCCAACCCGGTATATGATGTAAGCTCTATAAGTGTTGCCGGTAAAAACAGGAATTATGAACTTGATTACATCAGTTATGAAGGTACAAAAGGAGAAACGGTTCCGGTAAGTAAATTTTACAAGGAAATTGATAACAAATTAAAATCTCAGTTTAAAGATCAGGAATTTGGCATCGTTTCTTCCGATGACAATAATGATAAACTTTTGGTTGTTGTTGCCAGTGATAAATTATATGGAACATATTACGAATACGATACCAAAACAAAGGAGCTGAAACTGCTGTACAATCTGATGCCACAACTTAAAGAAAGTGATATGGCAGAGATGAGACCCATTGAGTTTAAAAGCAGAGACGGATTGACCATCCGTGGATATATTACTTTACCTAAAGCCGCTTTGGAGGGTAAAAAAGTACCATTAATTGTAAATCCTCACGGTGGACCACAAGGAATCAGAGATCATTGGGGTTTCAATCCCGAAACACAATTGTTTGCAAGCAGAGGCTATGCTACTCTTCAGGTGAATTTCAGAATTTCGGGTGGCTATGGAAAAGAATTCCAGAAATCCGGATATAAGCAAATCGGAAGAAAAGCAATGGATGATGTAGAAGACGGAGTAAAATATGCCATCAGCCAGGGATGGATTGACAAAGATAAAGTAGCTATCTATGGGGGTAGTCATGGTGGATATGCAACATTAATGGGATTAATTAAAACCCCGGATTTATACGCTTGTGGAGTTGATTATGTAGGAGTATCCAACATTTTTACATTTTTCAGTTCGTTCCCGGAATATTGGAAACCTTACAAAGAAATGGTAAAACAGATCTGGTATGACCTTGATAATCCTGAAGAAGCTAAAATAGCCAAAGAAGTATCACCGGTATTTCAGATTGATAAAATCAAAAAGCCATTGTTTGTGGTACAGGGTGCCAATGACCCAAGGGTAAACATCAATGAGTCTGATCAGATCGTGAAGGCGATGCGTGCCAAGGGATTTGAAGTTCCTTATATGGTAAAATATGATGAAGGACACGGATTCGGAAAAGAACCCAACAGAATTGAATTGTATAAGGCAATGCTTGGATTCTTTGCGGAAAATTTTAATAAGTAACCGATAATTTTTATAATAATAGAAGCGGGAGGCATTAGATGTCTTCCGTTTCTTTTTTTGTTATTTTAAACACAATGACACGAATATATCAATAAAAATGAGAGGTTGGAAAAACGCAACGGCGCAAGGTTATTGACAAGCTGTATGTTCTTAAGGCGCCAAGATTTTATCTCCGATAAAATTTGTTCTTCCACAGATAGGTGAAACTCTCAACCTCTTTCTGTCATTCCGAGCGGAACGAAGTGGAGCGAGGAATCTCTACTTTAATATTTTCTTTTCCCGCAGATCTCATAGCTTACGCAGATACTCAATTTATAATCGACTATTATTATAATTGATGATACTAAGTTTTATTCTTCTATGGATACAGTGAAAAACATACACTTCCTTTTGTCATTCGGAGCGGAACGGAGTAGAGCGAGGAATCTCCACTTTAAATAAATTCTTTTCCCGCAAATTTCACAGATTACACAGATACTCAATTTATAATCAACTGTTATTATAATTGATGATACTAAATTTTATTCTTCTATAAATATATTGAAAAGTGTGCGCTTCCTTTTGTCATTCCGAGCGGAACGAATTGGAGCGAGGAATCTCTACTTTAATAATTTCTTTTCCCGCAGATTACGCAGATCCATAATTTATAATCGACTGTTATTATAATTGATGATTTAAGTTTTACTCTTCCATAGGTATAGTGAAAAGCATACACCTCCTTTTGTCATTCCGAGCGGAACGGAGTAGAGCGAGGAATCTCTACTTTAAATAATTTCTTTTCCCGCAGATTTCACAGATTACGCAGATACTCAATTTATAATCGACTGTTATTATAATTGATGACACTAAGTCTATTCTTCTATGGATATAGTGAAAAACATACACCTCCTTTTGTCATTCCGAGCGTAACGAAGTGGAGCGAGGAATTTCTACTTTAATAATTTCTTTTCTCGCAGATTTCATAGATTACGCAGATACTCAATTTACAATCAACTGTTATTATAATTGATGCTACTAAGTTTTATTCTTCTATAAATATATTGAAAAGTGTGCGCTTCCTTTTGTCATTCCGAGCGGAACGAAGTGGAGCGAGGAATCTCTAACTGAAACAATTGATTAAAAGGTTATGTTTTTAAAGATATTCATTCTGATGCTGAGATTGCTTCGCTTTTGCTCGCAATGACTGTGAAAAAGGGTAAATTGCCGTTTCTAGCCCTGATAGCAGCGGTTACCCCGTAGTATGCGTCGGAGGGTGGATGGGTTTGAGCGTGAGCGCGCGCTGGCGCGAGGAGTATGAGCGGATAGCAGGAAACAGCTCTGGGAAACATGAGTAATGAGTAATGAGTAATGTGGGAGGATGTAGTATATTTTTTGGCAATTGAATAGCTGATGAATAATAGAAAAATTGAAGTTTCGGAAAAATATTCTAAATTTATTAAAGTAAAACCAAAAGGATAGTCGTCATAGCAATATGGAGGTTGTCGAAAAAATAACAATGCCACAAAAGGAGAAAGAAAGCATCATCTCACAAACCGTTTCCAACTACGGAGGGAAGCTGATGTCGTATATTCGTCCCAAAGTGAAAAACACTGAGGATGCGGAAGATATTCTGCAGGAGGTGTGGTATCAGTTCAGCAGTCTTACCAATCTTTCTGAGATTGTGAATGTAGGGGGCTGGCTGTATAGGGTGACGGCAAATAAGATCACTGACCGTTACCGTAAAAAGAAAACAGAAAATCTTGAAGACTTTGTCTATGAAGATGAAGACGGAAGTTTTTCTATCAAAGATATCTTGTTGATGGATGATAGCGCAGGCCCTGAGGTAAAAATGTTTCAGGATGAAATCTGGAAAAAGCTGTTTGAAGCCCTTGATGAACTTCCGGAAAAGCAAAGGCTGGTCTACGTAGAAAACGAACTGAACGACAAAACCCTCCAGGAGATTGCCAATGAACAGGGAGAAAACATCAAAACCATCATCAGCAGGAAAAATTATGCTGTGAAGCATTTAAGAAACAGATTGAGAAAGTTATACGAAGATTTAAAAAGTTAGAAAAAGAAATTATGAATTATAAACACAAAAAAGGCTGGATTTTTTTATTGTTATGTCCACCGTTGATCTTAGCTGCCGTTACCTGGATTGTAATGTCGCTTTGGAATTGTCTTCTTCCTGATATTTTAGGAGTAAAGGCTATCACGTTCTGGCAGGCCATGGGAATTCTGGTTTTAAGTAAGATTCTTTTCGGAGGCTTTCATTTTGGAAAAGGGATGAGAGATTTCAAGGAAAGAAAGATGAGAGAAAAAATGGAATCCTGGTCACCTGAGGAAAGAGAAAAATTCAAGGAAGTCTGGAGAAACAGATGTTCAGGCGGATTCTTCAACAGAAACAACGAATAATTTGAAATTTTTTAAAGAAGTAGTAAAGTAAAATTAAAATTCATTCGTCTATATAAAAAATAGGAAGTAGTAAAATTTAAAATTTTGAAAAAATGAAAAATTCAGTATTAAAAGGAGCTCTTGGAGCACTAGCCGTTGTAGGTGTAGCCCTAATCGCTAAAAAAGCCGCACAAAGAAAAAGATTTATCAAAGGTATTTTTGATGAATATGGAATTAAAGAAAAATCCCCTTTCGGATTGGCGGATAAGATCAGAGAAATGAACGATGAAGATTATCAAGAGCTTAAAGGGAAATTCAAAAAAGAATTTGCATCAAAATGCTGCAGAAAAGATAATACCTGCGAGGCATAATAATAGAAAGACTAAATGAAATTGTTTAATTCCGGTTCGGGAAGCGAAGCTTCCCGAACCGGAATTTTGTATTAAAAACTAATTAAATATGGAATGAAACGACTCCTGTTTTTTCGAAGATTGCATAAATAACACAGATTATTGCATATCATTTAATCTGCTCAGTCTGTCTAATCAATGACAGAATATCTTCAACATATGGTTTAGATTCCTTGCTTTGCTCGGAATGACACAGAGTTGAAGTATTTGCTTCGTTTATAGATTTATTTTCTTATATATTTCACAAATAGCACAGATCATTTGATTTGCTCAATCTGTCTAATCAGCGAGAGAATGCCTTCAATAAGAAGGTTAGATTCTTCGCTTTGCTTAGAATGGTAGAAGTGGTATACAAATGTTCATTAATAGAGCGGAATTTTATCAGCGATAAAATCTTTGCGACTTAAAACAAAACGCTGATTAATAATGTTGCGTCTTAGCGTTTTCCAACAATTACATCAGATTATGGAATTGAGATTGCTTCACTTCGTTCGCAATGACAAGACTGATAGGACAATATAGCAATCGCTGCTCATTATTTAAAGTCAATACAAAGTAAAAAGAAAAATAAATCCTTATTTTTGTATTGCTCAATGAAAGACTACTATTATTTTCTCGGTATATCGCAGAATGCTTCGGAAGAAGACATCAAAAAAGCTTATCGGAAGCTGTCTTTGAAATACCATCCTGATAAAAACGATAACGATGATTTTTTTGCCGACCGTTTCCGTGAGATTCAGGAGGCTTATGAAATGTTGAGTGATCCTGCAAAAAGACATTCTTATGATCAGAATTTGGAAAGCCATCAGAGAAGTTTCAGGTATAATATTCCGCCGGCAATTAAGACTTTTACCGCGAATAAAATTCATGCGAAGAAAGGAGAGGAGATTATCATCAACTGGCAGACGAGCAATGCTGATGTGGTGAAAGTATTGCCTTTCGGACTGGAAAAGCCTTTTGGCGAAAGAATATTTAAGATTACCGAATTTAAAGACGGGAAATTTCAGCTTTTGCTTCATGCAACCAATTCTTTGTTACATAAAACTGTCGTTCAGGGAATTACCATTACAGAAGTTTTTGAAAATGACGCTGAGAAATTCAAAAGCGATGTGGAAGATTTATTCAAGCCACAGCCCAGAACATCAATAAACCGATCAGGACAGCCCAAAATCGTAATGCTGTTTTGGGGAGTTATAGTACTGGCAATTGCCCTTTATTTTTTAATAAAGACTTTGAGTTAGCCTAAGCCATTTTCTTTCTTCCCGGACATTTTTTACACCTTTTCCCTTTCTTGAATTTTTTGCAGCAAGATTTCTTTTCGCAAAACATTTCTTCATTGCTGAATGAGTATACAGGTGCCAAAGGCGCAACTTTAAATGGGACAATCATATTCATGCTGCAAATATATTAATTTAGAATAAATATAATTAATAAAATTTCATAAAATTCTTACTACCTGATGAATAGCAGTTTTTCTCCCTGTTTATGCCTCTTAATTAGGTTAAAAACTTACCGAAGTAGAACACTGAATTCTCCACGCAGAAGCCTGTTTGTTTTCAAAATTTTGTTTTCTTCCGTAGCTGGTTTCGATTCCCATTCTCACTTTTTTGAAGGGATGAAATGCGATATTCATACCTATATGCTGAAAATTTTTGGTCATATTTTTGGAAATAAAATCTTCTTCGCCAACATTAGAATGACTTATAAAAGCTACAGAACTCCATTTCGAATTCCACCAGTGTTCATAGATTCCTACAATATTGAACAGTCGTAATGTTTCCAGCTGATTTCCGTTGGCAGGATCAGGCACTGCATCATACTTTTCTTCATTTAAGTCTGTATTATTGGTTGAAAATCCTTTTCCAAAAGAACTTTGAAGACTCACCGTATTAGATTCATCAATACGAAGTTTTCCGGAAACCATTGCTCCCCAGCCTATTATGGTTCTTACGCGGTAAGGGTCCTGAGGAGATTGCTTCCAGTCATAACTTATAGGTGACAGGATTGCTCCTGCTTTTATATAAGTTTTTTCACTGCCATAACGGTACATTGCTGTAAATGTGGGGATCATCGCTCTTTTTTTCCAGTTTAATGAATCGGATGGAAGAGTAATACTTGGGATATTGGGATCTTCCATTGATAATTGCAGGGTTCCTTTGCGGGAAACAGGGGTAGAGTAGCGGACTTGAAGTCTTCGTGTGAAGAGGAGCCCGTTGGGAGGAACAAAATCAAAAATATTAGGTACGATTTCAAGATCGGAAAAAGTACTCCACGTCTGTCCTATAAGCCATTTATTCCATTGAATATATCCATGTCTGAATCGCGGTGCAGTAGTTCCGTTGGGTCCGTAAAAATCAATTTCTAAATAGGCAGAAAGGTTAGTATTACCATTTCCTTTTTTTCTTTGGACACCCAATCCGACCTGAGACTGTTTAATACTGAAATTACTGCTTACGGCATTGTGTTGAGGAATATCAATAGAATGAGCTATAAAACCGTCCCTTACTTTCATGTCTTGAAAATCAAGCATAAAATCAGCCTGGATCAATCCTTTTGCATAAAGATCCCATTCGTCCTGATCTTCAGATTTGATTTTGGTGATGGTAATTTGTGCTGAAACTTTCGTTTGGGATATTAGGGCTGATATCAATAGGGTAATAAGCTTTGTATGTGCTTTCTTCATCATTTGCTGCGGTGTCTTGGGTTTCAATTATTTTCTCATAGGTAAAAGGTTTAGATTATTAGTTTTTAATAAAATATTTAATGAATACAGATACGCTTAAAATATATTTAAACTACTATCTGTCAATAGTCTATTTTTTTAATTGTTTTGCATTAATCCCTTAATGGTGAAGTGAAACTACAAAATTATTTTAAAATTGATTTTTGTAATAATTTTCATTTAATTGAAATTTTTACAATATTTTCAACTAATCATTTAATGTTTTATTAGTAATAAATATTTAATATAGATTGTTATTGTTTATAAAATCAATTTAATTATTAAAGTAAATGGATTGAATTTTAACACTTGTTATTAAAAGATTACTACAATTTTTACGTTCAATAAACCACAGTTCTAAGCTGTTGTACAATCGTGCAAAAAATTGTAATTTTACACATCTTTTTACAAACAAAATCTAATAAATAAAAATGAATACAGAACAGTTTGTGAGCCGTCACATTTCCCTTAATGAAGCCGATAAACAGGCGATGTTGGAAAAACTTGGCGTTTCTAGTATTGAAGAGTTAATTTCTCAAACCATTCCTTCTTCTATCCGCTTAGAAAAAGATCTTGAGATCTCGGAACCGCTTTCAGAGTATGAAATGCTGAACCACTCAAAAGAATTGGCATCAAAGAATGTTGATTATACGAGTTACATCGGATTTGGATATCATAATACTCTTTTACCATCAGCTATTCAGAGAAATATCTTTGAAAATCCAAGCTGGTATACAGCCTATACGCCGTATCAGGCAGAAATTGCACAGGGAAGACTAGAAGCCCTTCTTAATTTCCAAACGGTAGTATGTGATCTTACTGGTTTTGCACTAGCTAACGCTTCTCTATTGGACGAATCTACTGCAGCAGCAGAAGCAATGCACATGTTCTTCAACAACAGAACAAAAGATCAGAAGAAAGCAGAAGCTAATAAATTCTTCATTTCTGATCTGGTATTACCTCAAACCGTTTCTGTACTAAAAACAAAAGCTGAAGGGTTAGGAATTGAAGTAGTGATCGGGGATCATAAAACGCATCAGTTTGATGGTTCTTACTACGGTGTTTTATTACAATACCCTGGAAAAAACGGAATTGTTCTTGATTACACTGAAAATATTGTAGAATATAAAAAATTAGACCTTCAGGTTGCTGTTGCTTGTGATCCGATGGCTTTGGTAAAACTAAAATCTCCTGCGGAGATGGGTGCTGACTGTGCCGTTGGGACAAGCCAAAGATTTGGTATTCCATTAGGATACGGAGGACCTCACGCAGCATTCTTTTCTTGTAAAGAAGATTACAAAAGAGATATTCCCGGAAGAATTATTGGTGTTTCTCAGGATATGTATGGAAAACGTGCACTGAGAATGGCATTGCAAACAAGAGAGCAGCACATCAAAAGAGAAAGAGCAACTTCCAATATCTGTACTGCTCAGGTTCTTTTGGCTGTGATGGCTGGAATGTATGCCGTTTACCACGGTCCAAAAGGATTAAACTATATCGCTGATCAGATTCACTTTAAAGCCAATGCTTTGAAGAATGGTCTTATGGCATTAGGATATGAAACTGCTGAAGAACCGATCTTTGATACTGTAAAAATCAATATCTCTGAAGACGAGAAAGGAAGATTGATGAGAATGATGCAGGATCATAAAATCAACCTTAATTATTTCACAGAAGGTGTTGTAAGTATTGCCATCAACGAAAGTACTACATTGGAAAAGTTGAACTATCTGATGACTTCTTTTGCTCAGTTTAAAGATAAGCAGGCTTTCAAATTAGAAATTAAAGAAGGATACAGCATTCCGGAAGAAAACTTAAGAAAAGACGAAATTCTTACGGAGTCAGTATTCAACAAATACCATACAGAGACAGAATTGATGCGTTACATCAAGCGTCTTGAAAGAAAAGATTTATCATTAACACATTCCATGATCTCTTTAGGATCTTGTACAATGAAATTGAATGCCGCTACTCAAATGTTACCACTTTCGTGGGCAGATTGGGGAAGTGTTCACCCATTTGTACCGGTAGATCAGGCTGGAGGTTACCAGCAGATGATTGCAGAGCTTGAAAAAGATCTTGCGACAATCACCGGTTTTGCAGGAACTTCATTACAACCTAACTCAGGAGCTCAGGGAGAATATGCAGGATTAATGGTTATCAGAGAGTATCATATTTCCAGAGGAGACCACCACAGAAATGTAGTATTGATCCCTCAGTCTGCACACGGAACAAACCCGGCTTCTGCAGCAATGGCAGGAATGAAGATTGTGGTTGTTAAAAATCTTGAAAACGGAGAAATCGATTTCGAAGATCTTAAGGCAAAAACAGAACAACATTCAGAGAACTTATCTGCGGTAATGATTACTTACCCTTCTACTTATGGATTCTTTGATGCAAACATTAAAGAAATTACCAACTTAATCCACGAACATGGAGGACAGGTATATATGGATGGTGCTAATATGAACGCTCAGGTTGGATTTACAAGTCCAGGAAATATCGGAGCAGACGTTTGTCACCTGAATCTTCACAAAACATTTGCAATTCCTCACGGAGGAGGAGGTCCTGGCGTGGGTCCTATCTGTGTTGCTAAGCACTTGGTACCATTCCTTCCTTCTAATGCGAATATTAGAATTGGAGGTAAAGAAGCTATTGAAGGTATTTCTGCTGCACCATACGGTTCAGGATTGATCCTTAACATTTCTTATTCTTATATTAAAATGTTGGGAACTGAAGGTCTGAAAAAGGCTACAGGACACGCGATCATGAATGCCAATTATCTGAAAGAAATTCTAGCAGAGCACTTCCCGATTTTATATTCAAACGAGAGTGGAAGAGTTGCTCACGAATGTATCGTAGATTTCCGCCAGTTCAAATCGTTAGGAATTGAAGTTGCTGATGTAGCGAAGAGATTGATGGACTATGGGTTCCATGCTCCTACCGTTTCTTTCCCGGTTGCAGGAACATTGATGATTGAGCCTACAGAATCTGAAAGCAAGTCTGAAATTGATCGTTTTGCAGAAGCATTGATCTCTATTAAGAAAGAAATCGATGAAATTGCAAACGGAGAAGCTGACGCTGCTAACAACGTATTGAAAAACGCTCCTCACACAGAGCAATTGGTAATCTCTGATTCTTGGGATAAGCCATACAGCAGAGAAAAGGCAGCTTATCCATTAGAATGGGTAAGAGACCATAAATTCTTCGCTTCTGTATCAAGAGTAGATGAAGCCTATGGAGACAGAAACTTAGTATGTACTTGTGAGCCGATTGAAGCTTATATGTAATCTTAGTTTTTAAAAATAACAAATCCCTTTCAGTAATGAGAGGGATTTTTGTTTTTTATATGTCATTGCGAGCGAAGCGTAGCAATCTCAAAATCAGGTGTGTATAATCAACGTTTTTTTCTATTAATTCCATTTTGCTGTAAAAGCAACAATCATAAAATAAATGGCTAGCATTATTATATTGGTAATTAAATTAACCAGAAAGAATGGCTTTAATAACTTCCATCCGCTCAGTTTTGTTTTTAATGAAAGCCGGTAAAATGGAAATTCAATAATCAGAGTAGCAACAAAACTGCATAGAAATCCAATAAAGAAACCTCCCAGTTCATATTCACCTACTCTTGATTTCATGCCCCAGAAGTCAGGATATCCGTTGGTCATAGAAAAATGAGGCGCAATAAAGTAATACCCAATAAACATGGAAATGTAGTTGGCAGCAATGATCAGCCATTTTCTGTTTTGAAGGTTAAATTTGTCTACAAGAAGCTTACTCTCAAACGTTCCGATTATAAAGTTGATCCAGATTAAATGTAAAAAACTAAACCAAATCATAGGTGAACCTGCATTGGCTAAAAGAAAATTCGGAATCAGTAAGAGAATCAGCGGAAGGTATTTTTGGTTATTGTTTTTGGTCATATAATTAAAAATGAATAGATGCAGACTAGAGTGCCTTATTGAGAGAGGCTCCGGTTCATTGCGTGTTGGTAAAAATAATAAATTCTATTGAAATACCCCATAAACAGTACTGTTGATGGAGTAATATCATATTTAAAATCCCTTTCATTGTATTGAAAGGGATGTTTATTGTAAGAATATTCCAGTCTTAATGTCTGATTAATTATTTCCAATAATTATTGGCAGCTGCAATGGTAGCAAATTCTATAGCCACAGTCTGCCCTATAGCAATGAGCATAGATGCGTCATCTGCATATACCGGGCGTAATTTTTCCCGAACCGCTGCATCAGGCTGTGTTACTTTAATAATTAATCTGGCCATTTTTACGGCTAATTGTCTTCCTTCTTCAGGGGTTTTTGTTAATAAAGAATTGTTCGGGACTAATTGGACTTGTTCACTCATTGTATTGTTTTTTAATTTTGAGGTATTATTTTAAATCTATTGTTCTTTTGATGACACAAATATAGAAGACATCACCTTCAATATCAGTATCAAAAGTCACTGATCAATAACTTTATTTTTCTATGATCCTGTATTAGTTTTCCATCCAGTTCAATCTTTTTCATCAATCGGGAGATTACTTCTCTTGTTGTTCCCAGATCATCCGCAATACTTTGATGTGACACTGCTAGTTCATAAGTACCGGAAACTCCTGCTTTTGTTTTCAGGTAATCCCAAAGTCTGTCTTCCAGTTTATAACAGATGATCTGCTTAGTAGTGTACTGCAAATCATTGTAATGTTTTTGAAACTCATTCATGATTAAATTAGTAAAGGAAGGATATCGGACAAGCCATTCCTTGGCCTTCTCAACAGGAATATGCAGAATAATTACTTTTCCTTCCGAAACAGCAGAAAAATCAATAGGATCCTCATTAAACAAATGGGCAAAACTGAAAATACATGATGCGCCTTCCTGAATGTAATACAGTAGAAACTGTGTGCCATCTTCTTCACTGTAAACTTTAACGTAACCTTCAAGAACAATAGGTAAATAGCGGATAAGCTGCCCTTGCTTTACAACAAAATCATGCGCCTGAAGCTCTTTGATGATCCCGAAATTTTCCATTTCGGAGAGCAGTTCTTTTCCAAAATCAGGCAGGCATTTTTGAAGAATGTTTGTATAAGTCATAAGTTGAAGTACATTTTATGATATTGAAAATATGGAGATTTTCATATCCGTATATATCAAAGGTACTTAATAAAAATAGTAAGCATCAAGCTTTTTTTTTAAACTTAAAAGAAGAATTGACTATAGTGAAGAGTGTAAAGAAATAGAGCCTTTATCAATAAGATATAAGCACCTCTCATGTTGAGAGATGCTTTTTTTACTGGTTATATACACCAGGTTATTTTTTCTTGGTTGTATAATAAACGGCTAAGATGGCAATTCCCACAATCACAAAAGTGATGACGGAAATAGTTTCCATTGATATTCCGCTTTTGTTCGATGAAGAAGATTCTTGTGAGCACGAAGAAAAGAACAATAGTAGGGCTAGCAGGTAGCCTGCTGGGGTTTTCTCAATCATAAGTGTATTTATTTGGTTCTAAAGGTTTTATGATCAATAATTATACCGTGTTTTTGCCTTTTGAAAAGGGATTTGTTTTAAATTAATAATGCTTGTTTTTTTGTTTATATTTCACAAAATATCAACAATAATTTAATGATAATATCCTTTATCGTGATAAATTTTAAGAAGGCTTACTTTCAATATTCTGAAAGAAAAAATAGAGGTTATTAAATTATAAAAGGCGATTAATTCAAAAATATATTTTCTGATCTAAAAATAAAGACACCTCTCAAAATAGGAGAGGTGGAGTAAATTTATTGTAGTTTCTTTACTTAATTATCTTCTCTTATAGCTGTAAGCAACTACAATTGCTACGCCCATAGTGAGAACCGTTATAATTGAAATAGTTTCAATTGAAATTCCACTTTTCATCTGTGTGTTTTCTTTTTCACATGAAAAAAAGAATAATACTGTCATTAATAGACAGCCCGATAGTAATTTTTTAATCATAAATGCATTTGTTTGGTTATTAATAATTTATCATCAAAAAGTATACCGAATTAGTAGACTAAAGTGCAGGATTATTGAATTCAATTTTCATTGAGCTTTCCAGTGATTTTATTAATGACCATCTGATACTGCAAATAGCTTACAATCGAAAGCAGAATAAAAAACAGACTGGGAATTACCATCTCTATAATTCTATGGCCAACAAGGAAATGTAAAATTAAGAAAAGGATAAAGGCATAGATCAGATTAAATAAAAGAGGATAAAATGCCTCTATTTTGTAAGTAAGGGTTCTTGTACTTTCATTGTAAATAAAGTACTCTTTGCCGGGAGATAATACAAGAGGAGATCGGTTTGAAAAATCCAATTTGAAAAGACTGTCTTTTCCAATTACCATATTGTCCTGGATATTTATATCGTTGATTTCTCTTTCCTTGAATAAATCACGGGCCGCATCCATTACATTTTTTGATGTTTTGTTAGCTGTTATTTTTCTTTCAAAGGTATAGTTAAATGAAAACATACAAATTTTATTCTTTATTTTCAATTGTTCCTTCATTCCAATAATAGCTGTCAGGATGCATTCTTGCTCCAAATACGGCGGTTCCCACTCTCACAATGGTGGATCCTTCTTCAATGGCAGTTTCCAGGTCTCCACTCATTCCCATAGATAATTCTTTCATTTCAACATTGGGAATGTTTTCCCGGATGATTTCCTGCTGTAAGTTTTTTAGTATTTTAAAACATTGTCTGACCTTTTCTGCTTCAGCGCTGAAAAGACCAATAGTCATCAAGCCTTTTATTTTTAACGTTGGAAATTGAGAAACGTTTTTAATAAGCTCAATGGCTGCACCGGGATTAATTCCGAACTTACTTTCTTCATTTGAAGTATTGACCTGAATTAAAACTTCAAGCGTTTTATTGTCGGCCGAAAGTCTTTGATGTAATTTCTCCGCCAAATCCAATCGGTCAAGAGATTGAATGCAGGTCACCTCATACTTCAGAATATCTTTGATTTTATTGGTCTGCAAATGTCCGATAAAATGATTTTCATGAAGAGTACCTTTTAATGCTTCATATTTTTCTTTCAGTTCCTGAATTTTATTCTCCCCAATTAAAGTCTGTCCGTTTTCCAATGCAATTTTAATCCGATCCGGAGAAACTGTTTTTGTGGCGAGCAATAGCCTAACCTCATTTGGATTCCTTCCTGCTTTTTCACAGGCAAGATTGATCCGGTTGTGGATGATTTCAAGGTTGTGGAGAATATATTTTTTCATGACTGAATGATTTCTTTTGCTTCCAGTTTTTGTATCAAGCCTGCTTTTACAGAAGTAAGAGCATGGTCTTTAGCTTCTGCAAAAGAAACAGCATACTTTCTCTCAATCTTTTGCAGATCCTCCGGAAATCGATTGAGAAGTTGATCATAATAGCTGTCCAGGAATTCAGCAGAAGGCATTTCGTAATTGATCTTTAGCTGAAAACGTCTCAATAGGGCAGTGTCAATAATCTCAGGATGATTTGTGGCACAAAGTAGCAATGCATTTTCCGGATAATAATCAATTAATTGGATCAGGGTATTAACCAATCTTCTCATTTCCCCCACATCTTTGTCGTCACTTCCTCTTGCTTTTCCGATTTGATCGAGTTCATCGAGGAATAAGACAGATCTTTCCCTTGCTGCTTTATCGAATATCATTTTAATATTCTGGGATGTTTCTCCAATTCTTGATGAAACAATATTACTTAAATTCAGGATGATAATATTTTTTCCCAGCGCATGAGCCAGAGCTTTTGCAGTCATTGTTTTTCCGCAACCTGAACTTCCCTGCAGTAAAATCTTATTATTAACCGGTAATCCATATTCCTGAAGTTCCTTTACATAGGTGTGTTCCTTAATAAGCTGTACAAGTTGATCCCTGTTGTTTTTATTAAGAAATACTTCATTGAGGCTGATTTGTTCTTTGTCCTGAATAATGAGGTTGTAAAGATTCATGATGAGAATTAATTGATTCTTGGATTACACAAAGATAAAGCTTTATACAATGACGTTTGATATCCTGAATAAGAATAAACAGGTAGGCCAGAAGCAGATCATGAACGATCAATCATTTCGTCTCTGAATTTAACTTACCAGCAGGATGATTCAGCATATAAAAAGATAAGCCGGACGAATGTCCGGCTTATCTCATTTGGATATTAAAACTTGTTATGAAACTAAGATCTTTTTGCTATGTTTTTGGGCCCTTTTACCCCAATGAGTAAAAGAGCGATTCTGATTTCTCAGACTAAAAACATAAAACAATATAATTAGTATAGATATTCTATAGGCTTACTTTGTTTTTAGAATTAGTTTCTTTCTCTTCTTACTGTCATGAAATATGATGTGAACACTACTAAACATGTTGCGATACCGATATAAGTTACCATTTTGTATTATTTTTAATTATTTGACTTATTTTTATCAATTTTTCAATTGCAATATTACAGCTTTCAAATCATGTGCCAAAGTAAAACACTATGATGTATATCAGTGTATTAGGGGTATTGGTGTTCATTTATTGGTGAATTTTTGTTTACAATAAGTTAATGTATTATTGAGAATTTAATAATATATTTATTACTCTATCTGTAAATTTTTGTGAAAATAATAACCGTTTAATGACTTCTGTATTGGACTTGATAAAACAAATAATAAATAATGCGTCGCATAATATTGTAAAAACGCTTCTTTTTTGATGTAAAATTTTAGCGTAAAATAAATTTCTATGTTAAGAAAATTTATTTTTCTCCTTGATATTTTACCAGAAGTTTTGTCAGTTGTCAGATTTCATGACAGAGGGAAATATTGATTTTAAGACATAATTGGAATAAATTAGCAGTAGGGTCCGGTTTTTTTTAGAGAGATTATAGCGTATAACTTGTTTTAATTGAATGAGTTAAATTGGTTGAAAATTTTCAGCTTCAAATTCTTTATAAAAAACGATTCTTACATTCTATGATGTTTTGTTCTCTGAATGGTGATAAATAAAAGGTCTTGGGAAGGAATAAATTGAGAAAATTTCTACGTGGTTGAGACGCGTTTTCTTGATTATTTTTGGCGCTACAAATTTGCTTTTCCTACTTTTGTATAAAGAACAGACTTATGGGACGCAGTTATATTTTTCTTGCTTTGGCAATCGTATTTGAAATTATAGCCACTACTTTTTTGAAAAAATCAGAGGAATTTTCAAAGCTGTGGCCATCGATCGTAACTGTAGTAGGATATACCTGTGCTTTTTACTTTCTGAGTCTCACACTTCGTCAGATTCCTGTGGGAATTACCTATGCCATTTGGTCGGGGGTAGGAATTGTCTTTATAACGTTAATCGGTATCGTAGCATTCAAGCAGATTCCGGATATGCCGGCCATTATCGGAATTGCCCTTATTATAATAGGAGTGATTATTATTAATGTATTTTCAAAAATGGGAACCCATTAAGCAATAATGTCCTGCGTAGTCTGAAGTCGTTTCCAGTGTTGCGATTTGTTTTTGTACAGAAAAAATTTCCCCAGTTTATACTTGAATTGTAAATAACCACGGAATTCAATGCCATCAAACAAAGTGTATGGAATATGTGGGTTTTCTTTTAAAGCTTGATTTATTCCTTTCGTAAATACAGTGGGCCCTGTTGTGGCATGTATGTCATTGGGATAACGGTGATTTTCTATATTATCAATCATCAGTTCCAGCGTTTTCTTTAAAAAAGGATGGCCTTTGCTGAAGATAAGTCCCCATTGTACATATAGATTTTCGTGCCTTTCCACACTGATTACAGCTTCATCTTCCTCTTTTATGAGTTGTTTCAGAGGTTTGGTAATTGAACTGTCGATATCCAGATATACACCTCCTTTTTTATACAGAATAGCATACCTGAAAAAATCAGCTTTTGCGGCTCCAATGGTTAATCTATTGTAGCAATTGATATACTTTGATGGAAATTTTTCGGTTATAAATTGCTCAATTGCGGCATCATCGTAGAAATAATAACTATATTCAGGGTTTTTCCTTTTGATATTCCAGATGTGAAACTTTGTAAGTAAAGGAAGCTTTTTGGTTTTAAAAGTCTGAAATATTTGCTTGGGTATGGGCATATTCTATCTTTTTAATCATGTTTATTTCTTAGTCCCTGAAATGCTTTTTCAAGGGTGATTCATGTTTGATAGAATTTCATGGAATTGGCTTTATTGTTCTTTTTAATTTTGAATTTTTGCCTTTTTAGTTAATATTTTGATGTTTATTTTTTATAATAGTTAAAAATTTTAATCAATATTAAATGGTTTTTCTTCCCTTCTATTGATGTATTTGCCAGCAATTAGTTGGAATTTAAACTGTTAGAGTGGCCTCCCGATTTTTTTATTTTTTTGATACTACGAAATTAAAATGACGAAATTAGAAGCTCTTGTGAACCGAATTAAAATGTCATTAAGAAGATTAGAACCGGATTAGAAAATTGTTAACCAAAATTAATATTGGGAATTAACCAATATAAGAAGGAAAAAGAAGGATTGAATACGTAACGAACATAAGGAATATGAGGTCATAGTGCTTTATCTTTCTGTTTTCTGAAATTATAAAAATACCTGTACTGAAATAGAATGACGATTGATAAGCACACTTTTAATCCCTTTGGTTCCCATGAAATTTCCTGCAAAAAATGCACGTAATTTTACCGGAGGTTTGCGCGATCGTAGTTCAGAAGTGAAATGAAGAATCTAAAGTATGAATGAGATTCTTCCTTCGTCAGAAATCAAAGATTCGGCGTAGCCAATGACAATAGTGTAAAATTATATATAAGTACCATTATTTTAATGAATAGATTATGGATTGGAAGAAACTGAATGAAAAAATCCTGTCATAGAAAATATCCAGACTGTTTTCAATAATAGCATCAGTGTAGACTGCCTTATTCGAAACAGGAGTCTCTTCTACAAAAACAAACCAAAGTTCAGAAAGGTCATATCTTCTTTTAAACTCTTCAGAAGCATTACTGTCCGGAACAGGAGAATGTTTCAGGTCGCAAAATACAATTCCTTTCTTACAACTTTCCTGTTCTATAATATTAATGGGATGATGAATATATTCCATGATCCTTATCTTAGGATCAAAACACTCTACGAAATGGTGCAAATCGATCAGCTGTATTACTTTTTCTTCCTGTTGAGATGCTGTCATGAAAAAACATTCTGATGATATTTTTTGAGTCAATTCTTGAAAAACCATTAATTCCATATGCATTTTTTAATAGCACAAAGAAAAACAGAAAACTGAGGTGCTGATTTGTTTTTATACGAAATGGCCGGGATTTTATACAAAACCGGGATTCTTTATATTAGTATAATAAAATACAGGTTTGGTATAATAAAATAGCTGTAATGTGTGGTATTGCTTATTTTTGTTAATGCGAAAAAGCAGATCCATCTTATGAAATATACTTCCTGGAAATTTAAAGAAACAGCCGTAATGGACTTTTTAGTGGAAGGAAAATATACCTTGCGCAGACATTTGCTATTCCTTATTTTCTTCTTTTTTCTGCTGTATAGTGCCAGATTCTGGCATGGGTACTCCGGTGTATATCAATACTATGTTCTTTTCTTCGTATACAGTGTGCTTATCGCTATGGTATATGTTAATATTTATGTGCTGGTGCCACGTTATTTCTTTAAAACACAATATATTACTTACCTGATATTACTTGTATTGATGGGGGTTGTTGGGATTAAAATCATTGGTTACGGTTTTAAAATCTTTTTTATTGATTTCAGGATTGAAAATTTTCAGAATGAACGAGAAAGAGGAAGCATGTATGAAGGTGTTTTCATGTGTATTCCTATCATCCTGACCACAACTACCATCAAGCTTTTACAGAAATGGATCAGTGATAATAAAAAAATCAATGAGTTGAGTAATCTTACCTTACACATGGAATTGAATGAGCTTAGAAACCAGATCAATCCTCATTTTTTGTTTAACATGCTTAATAATGTAAAAGCATTGATCAGGACGGATCCTGAGAAGGCATCGGTGGTTATTGTCAAGCTTTCAGAATTCCTGCGGTATCAGCTTTATGAAAATAGTGAAGAAAAAACGTTGCTCACTTCAGAAATTGATTTCCTCGCCAATTTTTTAAACCTTGAAAAGATAAGACGCGAAAACTTTTCTTTTGAGATTCATTCCGAAGGTGATAAAAGAATCATTAACAGTACATTTATTCCACCGAATTTATTTACCACCTTTGTAGAAAATGCAGTGAAACACAGCGTTGATATCAATGGCAAAGAATCTTACGTAAAAATAGAGATAAAGGTAGATGCTCATAACGTGAGCTTTATCTGTGTAAACTCCAAAGATCCCGGCTATTCTGTTTCCGACAAAAAAAGCAGTGGCCTGGGACTTGCCAATATCAAACGAAGACTTGAACTTCTTTATCATGATAAATTTGAACTGAATATGATCTCTGAAAGTAAAGAATATATTGTCCTTTTAAAAATTTCTGTATGATGAATTGTATTATAGTCGATGATGAACCTCTTGCAAGATCAGAAATGCAGTCTCTGATCGGTGAAACCTCAAAGATTGATATCCTTGGTGAATTCTCCAATGCACTCTCTGCACTCGATTTTTTGAAAAACAATGAAGTTGATCTTATCTTTCTGGATATCGAAATGCCCATGGTAACCGGACTGGAATTCGTTGAAATGCTCCCAAAAAAATCTCTGATCATTTTTACCACAGCCTATTCTCAGTATGCCTTAAAAAGTTATGAACTTGAAGCGGTAGACTACTTATTAAAGCCTATTGATCCTCAAAGACTGGAAAAAGCCATTGACAAAGCAGTATTGTATACCGATCTTTTATCTAAAGACACCGTTAAAAATACAGTGGAATCTAATACGGAAGATTTCTTATTTATCAAAGCAGAGCGGCGTTTCTACAAAATCAGTTTTGCTGACATTAAATTTATAGAAGGTCTGAAAGATTATGTTGTCATCCACACCAAACAACAAAAGCTGATAACAGCTATGAACCTTAAAACAATTCACCAGAAAATTTCTGGGGAAAATTTTTTACGGGTCAGTAAATCATACGTAGTGAATGTAGATTATATTGATTCATTTGATAACCATAATATATACATTGAAGAATCCGAGATTCCTATAGGAGAAGTGTACAGAGCTGAGTTTTTTAACAAATATGCAGGTGGCTTTCTGAATACGGACTAGATTTGATGAATGATAAATGATAAATGATGATTGATGATTGATGATTGATGATTGATGATTGATGATTGATGATTGATGATTGATGATTGATATTGCTGTTATATACTTATCCGAAGATTTATATGAATAGGAAAGGGTTTTAACCCTTTCAAATAAACAAATCAAATTCATTTGGCTTTAGCCGAAACTTAAATACAGGTGGTGAAGATCTGTTTGAAAAACACTGTTTTTCAATAAAGTGTCTGATCTTTTTCGCAGTAAAAACTTCTCCTTTTTCCTTTGCCTGTTTGTTTTTTAATGAGTTTTTGTCCGCAAATAGGGCAGGTAGATTTCGTATGAACCAACCAATGTTTTTTTAAGGTAAACTCTCTTTTCCATTCCAGAAAATCAAAACTATAATTTCTTGCTTCTGCGATAAGTGATTTTATTTTTTGAGGAGGCAGATTTCCAAGTAAGCTTTCAGGTTGTACACCAATTCTGAAGAGTACTTCATTTTTAATAATATTACCGACACCGGAAAATATATTCTGATCCATTAATGCATCACAAACCATCATTTCCGGATTGGCTTTCAATTTCTTTTTAGCCTTTGCGGGATTCCATTGGTCACTCATTACATCGGCTTCCCAATCAATGGAAGATAAAAATTCGAGGTCGACAGATTTTACCGAACAGGTATAAAAATACATTCCGCCTGTTGAGAAAATTAAGGCAAGACGTAGACTTTGATCTGGTTTGGTTTGTTCGTCAATACTGTATGAACCAAACATCAAAAGGTGAATCCTGATCGCTGCATTGTCAAATATAAGATAGGTTTGCTTTCCGAAAGTGCGTATTTCAAGAAGTGTTTGACCAATAAAGATTTCTTTATCAAACTTGGCATTACCTGAAGCTTCTGTTACTTGTTTTCCAACAAATGGCAGCAGGTTTTCTTTCATTAAAAGTATGGAGGGACCTTCTGGCATAGCATTTAATTTGTATATAAAGTCCAAATACTATTCCGTAAAGCTGAAGTTGTACCTTTTTCAATGGATCTGAAATGGAAAAGATCAGACTTACTTACATCTGATCTTTTACATTTATTGCTTTTGTCCCACAAAACGAATGACAGAGCCGGTGCCGTTATGGAATAAGCCTTCATTAAGTTCGATTTCCATTTCTTTAAGCTCTATAATATCAAAATCGGGGAAATCAGATGTAATTTCCTCAATGGAAAATAAAGACTCAATATCCTTTGGTCCACCTACTTTTTCATTTCTGGCAATATATTCAAGGTGATTTTTACTGAACGCTTCAAAAATGATAAAACCTCCTTTTTTCAAATATCGGCTCAATGTTTTATGCATTGCCGATTTGATGTTGGCAGGGACATGAGCATAGATCAGAGCGATAACATCAAATTGCTGTTCCTGATAATGTAAAGAAGATAATTCGCCTACCTGATAATCCAGGGTTACCTGATGTTGTTCTGCGAGTTGTAGCGCTTTCTTTTGCCCATTGGCACTAATGTCGAAAGCAGAAGCCTGCCAGCCTTTTGTCGCTGCAAAAACGGCATTACGGCCTTCACCTTCGGCGGGGAAAAGAATGGTTCCCGGATGTAGTTTGTTGAGTTGTTCTTCCAGATAATTATTAGGTTGTATACCATAAGCAAACTGATCGTTGCTGTATCTTTCATCCCATCGGTCGAGCCAGATTTTGTCTGTCATTTTGTAAAAGAATTTAAATGGATTATTGTTTGGATTAATAAGTTCTCATTCCTTATTAATGAATACCAAATGTAGACTATTTTCTGCCGTTTTTTAACCATGAAAAATCAGTCATAATAATAGATTTTTTGAATGATGGTAGCATTTAATAAAAATCTAAATACTATTCCGTACAATTAAAATTTGGAGTAATTTTGAAAAATGATGAATTTAAACCAGATTTTTACCAATCAACGTACAGGAAACAATCCACATACTAAAGCTTCAAGAACTGATTTTCAACGGGATTTCGACAGAATCATCTTCTCTTCTGCATTCAGAAGATTACAAAACAAAACTCAGGTTTTTCCGTTGCCAGGAAGTGTGTTTGTACACAACAGGTTGACCCACTCCCTGGAAGTTTCATCTGTGGGAAGAAGTTTAGGAAGTATTATTGGTGAATTTATTGCGGAAGATTATAAAAATGAACTTACTGAGGATTCAAAGAATTTTTATCTATATAATTTAGGAAATGTAATTGCTGCAGCGTGCTTATGTCATGATGTTGGAAATCCCGCTTTTGGGCATTCCGGAGAAGATGCCATTGCAAGCTATTTTGAGAGGAATGAAAAAGATCTGAAGTCAAAGTTTAATGAAAAGGAATGGGCAGATCTGGTTAACTTCGAAGGAAATGCCAATGCCATCAGGGTACTGGCTCAGCAGCAGCAGGGAAAAGATGAAGGAGGTATTCAGCTTACTTTTTCTACGTTGGCAAGTATTGCCAAATATCCTTGTGAAGCTATTGCCAAGAAAAAAGGGATTATTCACAGAAAGAAATTTGGTTTTTTCCAGAATGAAAAAGATATTTTCCTGGAAATTGCTAAAGGAACCCACCTGATTTCTGAAAGTGAAGAACCTCATATCTTTAAAAGACACCCGTTTGTATGGCTGGTAGAGGCGGCAGACGATATCTGTTATAATATTATTGATATGGAAGATGCTCACAGACTGGGAATTGTTTCCACGGCAGACTGCGAAAATCTTTTCTTCGAACTCATAAAATCAGAAAGCAATGATATAGACAGAGTAAAGAATAAGCTGACTTCCATTTCCAACGAAAACGAAAAGATTTCTTACCTCAGAGCAAAAGCGATTAATGCATTGATCAATAAATCATTAGAGATTTATAAGCAAAATTTTGAAACGATTCTGGAAGGGAATCTGGATAAAGGACTTCTGGATGTTTATAAATCTGAAAATACTGCTTTACAGGATATTGAATCGTTCTCTATTGAGAAAATTTACAATCACAAAGCTGTGGTAGAAATTGAAAACGCAGGGTACAATGTAATGTACGAGTTGCTGGATCATTTCATTCCTTCTATTCTGAAGCCGGATGAAGAAAGAAAATCTTACGACAAAAAAGCTTTAAAGTTGCTTCCGAGACAGTTTGTGTATGAAAACGGAACAGACTATCAGAAAGTCCTGGGGGTTATTGATTTTGTTTCAGGAATGACAGACAATTACGCTACTGATTTATACAGAAAAATAAAAGGGATCGATATTGGAATGACGGTTTAGTTTGAAAATAAGTAGTATATTTATAAAGACGGCTTAAGCTTGTTTAAAAAATAAAAACTTTTGAGGTTAAAATAAATTGATTTTTTTTTAACAAAACATAAAAGTTGACTACTTATTATTAAAACTATACACTATGGGTATTTATCTAGCGCCCGTTATATTCTTCGGGCTTATCATTTTATTCGCTTCGTTTTTTGTTGTAAAACAGGAAACGGCAGCTATTATAGAACGTTTTGGGAAATTTCAGGGAGTAAAACATTCCGGGCTTCATCTTAAATTGCCGGTTATTGATCAGATTGCCAAGAGACTGAACCTCAGAATTCAGCAGCTTGATGTGATGATTGATACCAAAACACTGGATAATGTTTTCATTAAAATGAAAATTTCAGTTCAGTATCAGGTGATCAGAAATCAGGTAGGAGACGCTTTTTATCGTCTGGAAAATCCCGAAAATCAAATTACTTCTTTTGTATTTGATGTCGTAAGGGCTGAGGTTCCGAAGTTAAAACTTGATGATGTCTTTGTAAGAAAAGATGATATTGCAGTTGCTGTAAAAAGTGAACTTCAGGAAGCAATGAACAGTTATGGATATGACATTATCAAAGCTTTGGTAACAGACATCGATCCGGATGAACAGGTAAAACATGCCATGAACAGGATCAATGCCGCTGAAAGAGAGAAAACAGCCGCTGAATATGAATCGGAAGCTCAAAGAATCCGAATTGTTGCCGTAGCAAAAGCGGAAGCAGAATCTAAAAAACTACAGGGACAAGGAATTGCAGACCAAAGACGAGAGATTGCCAAAGGGCTTGAAGAATCAGTACGAATGCTCAATAATGTAGATATTAATTCTCACGAAGCCTCCGCATTGATTGTCGTAACACAACATTATGATACATTACATTCTGTAGGAGCAAGCAACCGAAGCAGTTTGGTTCTCCTTCCCAATTCACCTACTGCAGCAAGCAATATGCTCAATGATCTGGTAGTGGCAATGACTACAGCCAACACGGTAGGAGAGTCTACTAAGGGAAAATATCCTGAGCCTCCAAAGAAAGAGACCGGCTATTAAAGTGAAAAATTGAAAGTTGAAAATTGCTGAAGTTGTACATAGAATTTTGATTTTTTAAAGTCAATTCTACATGAGAATTACATCTTCAGACTTTCTTACCAATAAAAAAGCTTCAGAAATTTCTGAAGCTTTTTTATGTATTATTATTTCTTTGTTTTAGAAACCTGCTCGATCAATGTATATTTTATTGAAGAAGCATCTGCCGGTGGATTGGCAATTTTTTCTGTTTTTACTTTCAGAACATATTCATATCCGGGCTCATAGGTGAATCCTTCAATATTGCTGTAGAAATTCGTCCAGTTCTCTGAAGCGTTCTCTTTTACCTGCATACATTTCATACGTCCTGCTCCTGCTGAACAATCAACTGTTTGTGCTCCTACAATGATTGTTTTTTCATTTGCAGCAACAGCCTCTTTTTTAACTTTAGAAACTTGTTTTACCAAAGTATACTTCACGGAAGATCCGTCTGCCGGAGGATTTGCGATTTTCTCTGTTTTTACTTTTAAAACATATTCATATCCCGGCTCATAAGTAAATCCTTCAATATTCGTGTAGAAATTTGTCCAGCTTTCAGAAGCTTTTTCCTTTACCTGCAGACATTTCATAGGGGCTACTCCTGTACAATCTGCCGTTTGTGGTCCTACGATGAATGTTTTTTCATCAGCTGCAGATACCCCGCTTGTCGTTGTACATTGTGTCATTGCGAATAATGCTAATGCGGGTACTGTCCCTTTTAGAATTGTTGCTATACTTTTCATAAACTTAATTTTAGCCCATACTTGGCAATTACCATGCCGAATTTTTTCCGTTAATTGTCGCAGTTCTACTATTGTTTTTTAGTTTTTTAATCATTTAATTTGAAGTTCACAATAATTATAACCAAAAAACAAAATTCTTACAATAAAGATGGACAATCAAATTCAAGTTGAAAATTACAAGATTCAACAACCTGAAATGTGGGCAGGAAATATCGGAGACCAGGAAATAAAAGATCGAATCAAGGACTCTGAATTTGCCAGAAAACAAATCGAAGAAGGCAGGGACTACTGCTACTTTTTAGACAAAAAATACTACAGCAGCAATACGGAAAACAGCGAATACATCTGCATGGCTTATACCCTGAACGAACCGGGAAACCTGGAAAGGGCTTCTGTTTCTGATGTTGTCGTTGAAGAAAACGAGGTATATCAGATTCATAGGATCAGTGTATTAAGAGACGGTGTGCTTATCGATAAAATTCCCGATACTAAAATAAAAGTGCTGGATAGCGAGAATCAAAGCAGTGGTGGGATTTTGAGCAGTAATAAAAAGATCAATATTACCATAAAAGATCTTAGGTTGTATGATGTTTTGATTCTGGAAGATACTCGTGTAAAAGAGTTTACAGATCGCGATTTTCTTAGAAAAGAGTTTTCAAAATATGTTTGGGTGAGCCCTGATAATTACTGGGCGTACGGAAGCTTTAAGTTTACTTTTATTAATGAACGTGAACAGCAGATTACTTATAAAAAGACGTTTTTCAGAGATGAGCAGGGCAATGTGCTGGAACCGGAAATTAATTATTTAAAAAAAGGAGACCGCTTTGTTATTGAAGAAGAGAATTATATTAATCCTGTAGACTCCGGACGTGAAATTTTTCCTTATATCGATTTTGCAACAGAAAGTAACTGGAAAGAGCTTTCCAATTATATCGTTCCGATGTATGATGAAGTTTTCAGCCTGGCTTCTCTAAAGGATTTTGCTCCCAACCTTATCGAAAAGATTGATGCTATTACAGATCAGGATGAAAAGCTTGAGTTTGCTATAGAATATGTTCAGAATCATATCTATTATATTTTCAATGCTGATGAAATGAACGGACATAAACCACAAGCACCATCTGTAACTTATGAAAACAAGCAGGGTGACTGTAAGGCAAAATCAGTTTTACTTAAAGTTATTCTCGATTATATCGGAGTGGATGCGTCTGTAGTATTGGTTAATTTTAATACAGATTACTATATCAAATATTATTTGCCTTCATTGCTGAGCTTTAATCACGTTGTTGTAAAAATAAATTATAAAGGAGAAGAGTACTTTATTGATGCGACGATTCGGGATGAATTCGGATTGATTGAAAATAGAGGATTTATCTATTTCATGCATTACCTGGAAGTGAAAAAAGATCAGGAATTGCAGGTAAGAAAACCATATAAATTTCCATATTACTGTGTGAACGAAAAAGCAGATTTCAATGTTCAGGGCAATACCGGAAAACTTAATCTTGTTACCACATACAGAGGAAACAGAGCCAATGCGATGAGAAGGTATTTTAAAAATACCAATAAAAGAGAAATAATAGACAGCTGGAACAGCTTTTTGTTTTATAGTCTTAATTATTCTAATGACAGAAACGGAACTGATGTCCGGAATGTTTTCAAAGACGCCGTCATTGATGTAATAAGTGATGATAAAAAGCAAAATGAACTAACGATCCAGTATTCATCTTCCGTTGATAATCCTTATTATACGGATCCTCAAGGGAATCGTTTTCTGATGTATTTCGACAGAAATCTGGTGAAGGCAAGCGCCAGGGATTTTATGCACAAAGATTTACCTTTCTGGCATAATTTCGATAGCGAAAAGTATGAAATTAACCTGTATACCGATCAGAAAATTGATACAGACGAGAAATATACAGTGCAGGAAACTACCATTGCTAACCCATATTTTGATTTTAAAAGCCGTAAGAAAATTGCTAAAACCGGAGCTACTGTTTTCATCGAGTACAGTCCTTTGGTCAACCTTGAAATTCCACAAAGTGAGTTTGAAAGATTCAGAGAAGATCATCATACGATAGCAGACAGTAATTTTGGATTAGGAATCGATATTATTGAAGCAGGTTTGATGAATAGGCTTAAATTCAGTTTTAAGAAAAGATTTAAATAAAAGCTGAAGCTTACTATTCAAAGTTTAAAATTTTGAGGATTCGGCGGGCAGCGAAGCTGCCCGCCGAATCCTTTTACTCAATAATCAAAGCCTCTTTTTTATTCAATTATCGTATCTTCGTTAAAATAAAATAGCACAAATTTCTATACATTCAATGATGCATAAAATATTATCTGTTGCCTTTATCGTGGCAATATCTTCTGTTATTTCCGCTCAAAAATTAAAAAAAGAAAATGTCATCGGTTTCTGGAAGTTAAAAGAGGCTGGTTTCTATGAAAATAAAAAGAAAGTTGTAAAACAATTTGATAACTGTCGTCTTATGAGGAATTATGCGCTCCGGGAAGACGGTTTTGCTATCTATAATTATGTTGAAGGAAGTGTAGGAGATTGCAGCCCGTCTGAGCCAAGGCTTTCTTTCTGGAGAATTGTAGACAATAGGATTCAGTTTTATGTGGATGATAAAAATATTCTTGAAGAAGTAGAAGTTACCTTGAATAAAGACAAAACAATTATATTTTCAAGCTACATTCCGGGAAAAACCATTGTTAAAGGAGATCCTTTGGCTGAAAAAGTTATGAATACCGTTCATTACGATATTCTGGAAAAACTATATTGATTGTAAACATTAAATTTTTGACTTATGAATTATGTAACAGCAATCTATCTCCTGAATCTTGTAATCTATGCCGTATATTTCTTTGGAAAGACTGAGGGAGAAACGGACTTATCTGTTGTAGACTTTCTTATTTCAGGAATTTTATCTCTTCTTCTGATCTTTGCAGGATATCTCAATGCAAAAAAAAGAATGATCTACAGAACTGTTCTGTGGATGTTTTTTGTGAATGTATTTCTTTTCATTTGTTCAGGTATATTCGACCAGTTCGGAAGCGATTTTAATATTCTTTCTACAAATAATAGTGACAGTTTTATTTTTACATTGGCGCTCATTGCTTATAATGGATACCTTTTTCCTTTAACGTTAGTTCTTGAAGGTTCTGGTCTGGCATTGATCTGCCCGGTGGTATTATCTTTTATGCTCCCGTCATTGGGATATTGGATAGGAAAGAGACTTCATTCAAACAAATAATTGAATCTAATATTCGGATTAATGAAAAGAGGTTAAGCAAGGATGTCATAATCCTTGGAAATGCAAACACTCTTTGCCATTCCAGAGAATCTTAATCTAATAGGGTGTAGATCCAAAAGAAAGGAGTTCTATTATTGATTCTGTGGCTTATTATCAGGCATTATAAACTTCTGTCTACCAATCAGCAGTTCAAAAAAAAGTCTGAAATCTGAAATCAAAGACCACAGTGGATACTTAAAAGTGGCAGGCTTATTTCTTTCAATAACCGCATGACTGAACCAGGCAAATCCATACCCAAAGATCGGAATATACCACAGAAATCGTTCTTTTCCGGAATTGATTACATATCCAATGACCAGAAAGACGAGAAGAGTACCGATGAAGTGAAAAATGCGGGTTCCTGTTTTACTATGTTCAGTAAGATAGAACTGGTAGAAATCTTTGTAGGTTTTAATTCTTTCAGACATGGTCGTTTAGTTTATTGATTCTTTTGAAGTTATAGCAATAATTTTGCCGATTTCTACCGGATGACAAAAAGAAAAAGGCAAAATAACAAATCAGTCTACCGGTGGTTGATCCTTTTTGCTATTTTGCCTTTTAGAGCTTTGCTAATTATCTCTTAGCTATTTTTTAATTCTTTTCCTAATTTACTGTTTTTATAACCATAACAGAAATAGATGACCATTCCTACCAGGAACCACATTCCGAACCAGAACCAGTTCTCGTGGCTCATTCCCGTAAGCAGATATAAACAAGAGCTTAAACCAACCAATGGAATTAATGATAAATTCTTTATAAAAGTAAGGATGCAAAGTCCCAGATTGAACAGGATAAAAAAGAAGATGGATGCTCTGAATTCCCCTTCTTTAGGATCAGACCAGTCTGTCAGCGTATGGAAAAACTCCGGCTGCCAGTAATAAAATCCAATCAATCCACCGATGAAAACAACCGGGAAAATGATTTTACCATTCACATAAGGAAGGTGAAATCTACCCTTTATTTTTTCTTTAGCAGGAAGCATAAGTACACCTGCACAAACCAGTACAAATGCGAAGATGGTTCCGATACTTGTAAAATCAAGAATGAACGTTTTATCGGTAAATAAAATTGGAATCCCCACTACAATTCCTGTAACGACTGTTGCGTAGGAAGGGGTTTTATATTTAGGGTGAACTTTTTGAAATCTTTGAGGCATTAATCCGTCACGGCTCATTGCGTACCAGATTCTTGGCTGTCCCATCTGGAAAACCAGTAATACGGTGGTAATGGCTACAATGGCCACAAAAGAAACGACAAGTTCCATCCATGCTACATTCGCATTGGTCTTTTCAAAAATAAAAGAAAGCGGGTCGCCCACACCATCGAATTTTTTGTAATCCACCATACCCGTTAAAACTAAGGTAAGTGCAATATAAATCACGGTACATAAAACAAGAGAAATGATCATCCCTTTTGGTAATGTTTTTTGTGGATCTTTTGTCTCTTCAGAAAGTACACTTAAAGCATCAAAGCCAATATAGGCGAAAAATACTCCGGAAACAGCACTCATTACTCCCGCAAAACCATTCGGCATAAACGATGGAGTTCCCGTAGTCGGACTTATCGGAGTCCAGTTATCTGTATTGATATAAGCAAAACCAACCAGAATAACCAGTAAAATCACTCCCAGTTTTAAAATTACCAGTGAATTGTTGAAGTTTTTACTTTCTTTCACTCCAACATAACATAGCCACGTAATTAATCCGTTGATGACTAAAGCCGGAACGTCTACAATGAATTTTAAACTTCCAATCAAAGGAGCAGTGTTCCAGGCATTTAATAATTCTTTATTTTCTGAGCCGTATTGAAAGGCTTTTCTGGCTTCCGTATAGCTGCAGGTCAGGTAGTCGGGAATGTGCATTCCGATACGACCTAAAAAGCTGGTGAAATAATCAGACCAGGAAAAGGCAACATAAATATTTCCAAAGGAATATTCCATGATCAGTGCCCAACCGATAACCCAGGCTATCAGTTCCCCGAAACTGGCATAAGCGTAGGTGTAAGCAGAGCCTGCTGTAGGAATTCGGCTGGCAAATTCAGCATAGCATAATGCAGTAAAACCACAGGCAAAGCCACAAATCAAATATAAAAGGATTACGCCGGGGCCACCTCTGAAAACGGCTTCTCCCAAACTGCTGAAGCTTCCAGCTCCTATAATTGCCGCAATACCAAAAAATACAATGTCCCAAACGCCCAAGACCCTTAAAAGGCCTGTTGAAGTATCTGTATCTGAATAGATTTTTCTTCTAAAAAGTTGACTCATTCAATAACTATATTTGATTTGAAAAAAAGCAAATGTAATGATTTTTTATTTTGGTGTTAACAGTCGTTAACAACATTTGACTAAAATCGCTTACTTAGGAACGTTTAATCCTTATAAACAGGTATTTCCACATAGCTGTCATTATACCATTTTATTTCAAGCGGTTCTCCGGAATCCTTTATGGTTTCATCACTTACATCCTTTCCACTTCCATAATTGATCTGCCAGTTGGGACTTTTATTCACACCGACTAATAACAATAATTTACTTCCTTTTTCTATTTTTTTACTCATGAAAAATGAATTGTTAATAGGAATTTGTTCGACCTCATTTGGTTTAAGAAGCTTACGGTTAATATTATTCTTTGCATAGCTTGCTCTTACCATATGAGTGGATAATAAAAAGGACTTTCCATCCGGTTGGATCTGATATAAATAAGTATCAGTGTCAAAATCCTTTTTATTAATAGAAACAGTAAAGAATCCTGCCGGATTTCCACTGATGATAAGATCTTTATCCAAAACCTCACTCTCAAAATATATTGAATTCGTAGTTTTTATACTGTCTTTTTTACTGACTTTATAGTAGGTGTCTTTGGTATTTCTGTCTTTAAAATCCACTGTTTGTCTTGTGAAACTTTTGGTTGGAGGCTTATTAAAAACAGAAGAATTATTTTTTCTGTCCTGAAGATAAAACCTAAGAGTGGAAGTATGCATTTTATCCAGTTCAGGAACATGTTTCCAGGTATTAGTATTCATCACCTGAAAATTCACTTTATCTTTTAAAATGTCCGGTTTTTTTCCACCTTTCAAAATATAATCAAACCATGAAAAAGCCAGTTCGTCAATACTTATTCTTGCCACCGGGTCTATAGGATTACCATTCACATAGGTAAAGCCGTAACTTTGTGCTCCCCCGTGATTGTAAGGGCCTATGACAAGGTAATGATCTGCATTTTTATTGTATTTAAGATGCTGCTTGTAATAATAAAGAGCTCCTATCTGATCATCATCGTAATATCCTGTGGTTGTTAGAATAGGGATGTTTATCTTTGAGAAATCCTCTTTGTAAGGAACCATTTTCTGCCAGTACTGATCATAGCCCGGATGATCCAGCCATCGCTGAAATATCTTACTTGGCTTGCCACTTATTGAATCCAATGCTCTGAATGATTTTCCACTCTTGTACCAGGCGGTGTTGATAGAGTCCCATTTTACAGCATTGCTAAAATCCGCTTCGTCAGTTAATTTATTATTGGTTACATACTGAATCCATTGCAGCATATAACTCATGAATATATTATTTTGTGCTGGATAATCGATGCCAATACCAACTGCGACCTGAGGAACAATTGTTTTCAGTGCCGGGTGCAACTTTTTTACCGCTGCCCATTGGCTGAAACCGAGATAACTTCCACCGATCATGCCGACTTTTCCGTTGCTCCATGGTTGTTTGCTTACCCAGTCTATCACTTCATAGATATCTTGTGACTCGTGTTCAAAAGGATTGTTTACATCATTGCTGTTTCTTTTACCCCGGGTATTGACAATGGCTCCTACATAATTGTAAATGGCAGCTCTTTTTCCAAAGTACTCATCAAAAGGACCGGCATAAATGTTATTGGTCAGAATAACAGGAAGAGGAGATGTATTCTTTCTTTTTCGGACAATCGTAATCGTTAGAGTATTTCCATTTTTTGTTTTAAGATCTTTGGTCTCCGTGATAAAGTCTTCCTTATCTTTTGAGGCCAGCAACTGCATAATTTGAGGCTTAATGCTTGAATAGGTCTTAGTATTTAAATAAGCTTTACACAACGCCAAGGCAGATTTGTAATCAATACTGTCCTTGTCTTTTTGTTTCTCAAGAACTTTTGCTAATGTTTTTCTATATTCCCTTACATCCCCATCCACGATGAGAGGTACTCTGGTTTTCAATGAAGGAGAGAGACTTTCATATTTTTTATCAAATGCTGTTTGCAGAGCTTTGTTAAATGGTAGATTACCTGCTTTTTCAGCCATTTTAGCCAAGCTGTAAAATTCATAGCCAATGAATTTATTATCCCCCATATTATGATCAGCGAATAAATTACGGTATTCAGATAGAGTAGTGATTGATTTCTGATAATCTGTGGCTACCATTTGTAAACGGAAAAGGTTATCGAAAAAGTCAATATTCTTCTCCGGTTTATTCTTTGCAGACTGGAGTTGGGGAATGACCTGAAGTGCAAGTCCCGGCATTTGTTTTTCCAAAATCATAGAGTCTGTGACTGCTGTTTTTGGAAAGTAAAACTTTTGAGCCTGCATCAGGTTTACAAAAATTAATGCTAAAAGTATCTTAAATTTCATGGTATCGTATGTTAATGGTATGTTTTTAGCTGCTGTTGAAAAAGTATTAGATTGAAAAATATTGAATCAATACTCAAATTTGTTTAAATTTTATCAGACTAAAGTAAGAATTTTTATCAAGCAATGGTGAAATGGTTTCATTATTGTTAAATTGATATTTTAAAACTATTAAATCTGCTAAAACTTGCTTAAACAATAAGTTTTTAATATTTTCGTTAACTTATGTAGACTAATTTTCTTATACAAGAAGAATGAAATCAAAAAAAATACTTTTAGCGGCTGCGGTCATCTACTTCGGAATCTCCGATGCTCAACAGTCTCAATATTTTACACAGAAAGAAAATTATAGATTCAATCTAGCTGAAAATCTTTATCAGACTAAAATATACAACGCCTCCCAATACGAATACGCAAGACAATATTTCTACAATCAGAATTTGTCACGTTCGAAAAAGGAGGCGGCGCAGTTTTTTGATAATGTGATTGGAGTGATTCTTCAAAAAAACCATGCTGAAGAAGGATTAACGGCTTTTATAAAAGAATATCCGAATTCTGCCTATTTTGCTCAGGCTAATCTTCCGTTGGCGGATTATTATCTGGCTAAAAAGGATTTTGACAAAGCTTTGGAAACTTTGAAAAAGGTAAACCAATATCAGCTTTCAAAAGAGGAGAATACACAATATATTCTAAAGTTGGGGTATGCTAAATTCATGACCGGAGATTCTAAAGGAGCAATTGACGCACTTGAAGAAGCCTATAAATCGGCAGATCAGTCTCAGAAAGGAGAAATCGCTTATATGCTGGGGCATTTGTACTACAGCAACAGGCAGAATGATAAAGCTTTCCAGTACTTTGATTCAATTAAAGATCAGGATAAATTCTCGAAGCTAGTTCGTCCGTATTATGTACAGATGTACTACAACGATAAGAATTATGATAAAGCTATTTCGGAAGGAAATGCATTATTGAACGAAAATATTTCGGAGTCTTATAAAGCTGAAGTTCATAAAATCATTGGGGAAAGTTATTTCATGAAAAATGATTATAACTCGGCTTATCCCCATTTAAAAGATTATCTGAATGTACAGCAAAATCCTTCTGAAAACGATTTGTATGAGATAGGATTCGTGGCAGCACAGTTGAAAAAATATGATGAGGCGGTTTCTTATTACAATCAGATCATCAATAGCAATTCAGCTTTAGCACAGAATGCGTATTACCAATTAGGAAATGCATATCTGGCCGTTGATAAAAAGCAGGAAGCTCTTTCCGCATTCCGTTCTTCTTACCAGATGGATTATGATGCCAAAGTGAAAAAACTGGCTCATGAGCAATATGCCAAGCTAAGTTATGATATCGGTAACCCATTTGAAAGTCCGTCGGGAGTTATTCAAAGTTATATCAATGAAAATCAGAACGGAGCAAATGCTTCGGAAATGAGATCTTTATTGGTGAAATCCTACCTGTATTCAGGAAACTATAAGGAAACCCTCAATGCGATTGACAGATTGCAAAGCTCAACTCCTGAGATCAACAAAGTGGATCAGGAAGTTTCTTATTTACTAGGAACAGAAGAGTTCAACAAAGGAAATTATGATGAAGCCGAGAAGTATTTCTTACGAAGTCTTGCTTTCAATATCAATAAAGAATTTAACAGCAGAGCTTTATACTGGCTTGCTCAGGTATATTACCAAAAAGGAAATTACCCGTCTGCGATTGTCCGTTACGAAAAACTTGTTAATGAGACTTTCCCTGAAAAACAACAGTTGCCCTATGATTTAGGATATGCTTATTTTAAATCTAAAAAATTCGATCAGGCTGAAACCTATTTCAAGCAATACCTTACCAATCCGAAACCTGAGTTTAAAAATGATGCTGAACTTCGTTTGGCAGATATTCATTATGCGAACAATGACCTGAATGAAGCAATTGCCATTTACGATAAAAATCAGGATGCTACAGATTATACCGTATATCAAAAAGCAATGGCTTTAGGATTTAAAGGAGATACACAAGCCAAGATTACCAACTTAAAAAATCTTTTAACTAAATATCCTGATTCTGAGTATTATGATGATGCACAGTATGAAATAGGAACTGCCTATGCGGCTCAGGATGATTTTGCCAATTCCAATGATTATTTCGGAAAAGTGATCAAAACATCTTCCGACAAAGATCTGATTGCTAATGCATCGATCTACAGAGCACAGAACTATATTGACCAAAACCAAAATGACAAGGCACTTTCTGAGCTGAAATCTTTGGGTGAGCAATATAAAAATACGGCGTATGCTCAAAAAATTGTTCAGGCTGCAAAACCACTTTTCACAAAGAACGGAGATGTTTCAGGATATGAAACTTTTGCAAGAAATATTGGAGTCAATGTTGATGCCTCAGAAATTGATGAAATCAACCTGTCTACAGGAAAACAATACTTCGCGAAGAAGGACTACAAAAATGCAATTTCATACTACGAGAAATACCTGACACAAAACCCGACAGGGGAAGGATTGTATCAGGCTAAGTATGAATTGGGAGAAAGTTATTATCAAACCAATAATTCAACTAAAGCTTTACTTGTTCTTCAGGAAGTAGCTGGAATTCAGAATGATTACCAGGATGACGCACAAACTCGTTTAGCTCAGATATTCATTGCACAAGGGAATACTACGGAGGCAAAAAAATACCTTGAAGGTATCAGAAACTCCTCCGATATCAGTGTTAAAAACTATGCTAATGTTGAGTTGATGAAATTGTATGCTGATGAAAAGAACTTCTCTGAAGCCGAAAAATTAGCCAATGCCGTAATTGGAAATTCTAAAAACTCGGCAGCTGTAATTGAAACTGCAAAAGTGATCAAAGCGAGAAGTCTGATGAATTCAGGAAAAGATAAAGATGCACAGTCTGCCTATACTTCTCTTGAAAAATCATCCAATACATCGGTAGCTGCAGAGGCAATATATGCTAAAGCTTTTTATCAGAGTAAAGGAAAAGCCTTCAAGTCTTCCAATGAGACGATCTTTAAGCTTGCCAATAATTATGCTTCAGAAGAATATTGGGGTGCAAAAGCTCTGGTATTGATGGCTAAAAACTATATTGGCCTGAAAGATAATTACCAGGCAAGTTATACCTGCGACCAGATCATTGCGAATTATAAGGATTTCCCTGAAATTGTTGCAGAAGCTAAAGAAGTTAAAAAGCAGATTAAGAAATAAAAATGAAAGTGTTTAAAATTGCAATTTGTTCTTTTTTGATCTCTGTTTCACTTTGGAGCTGCGTTCCTGCATATGGAGCCTATCCCAAAGAGTATCGTCATGCTAAAGCCGACTTTCCGAAGCAAAAGGCTTTTGTTTTGAATAAAGAGCTTAAGAAAGAATTTGACATTTTAAAACATTCAGGTATTTATGAAATTGTGGAAGATAGTGCCGGTGCTGCTAAAATAACACTGCATCCGATGCTGACCCGTACTCCTTCATGCGGAAACCCTATGATAGGAAGTATGATCACGGTCGGGTTATTGCCTTCCGGATTTCCATACGATATTTCTTACAGTTATGATGTAGCTGAAAACAGTACAACAAAAAATTATCAATACAAATTACAAGTTTATCAAAGCCTTTGGCTGTTTAATATATTCAGACTTGGGAGAACTTTTTCAAAACAGTCAGGGAAAGCTTTATTAGGCAATTATATTGCTTCCAATAAATAAAACCCGTTATATATTTTTTTCAAATAAAGAAAATATGAACAAGAAAATTCAAATATTATCCATATTATTTTTAGGGGTTTCGCAGTTTGCGTTTTCCCAGATCAAGGAGGAAAAACTGGTTCTTAATAAAAAGAGAGAACCGGAGGTGAAGAAGATCGAGAAGAAGAAGACTTCCGTGGAAACGATTAAAAATTATCCACCGGAAGAGAAGTCTCAGAACCCTGTGAAATATACCATCACAGATGTTCCTGCAGTTTCAGACTTTAAAACTTCAACAATTCAGGGGGAAGATGTAGCTCCGAAATTTGATGGTACCGCCCAGAATAATTATTTTCAGTTTGGAATGGGTAATTATGGTAAAATCTTATTGGACGGAAACATTTCCAAAACTCTTCAAAACAAGATTGAAGTAGGAGGGGATGTTCATGTACTTTCGACTAATGGCCTTAAAAAAGATTACGATTGGAAATCAAAGCAAACATCAGCTGCTTTCAGTGCATTCCTTAATTCTTATGGAGAGAAAGGGAAGTTCAATGTAAACGCTGAATATGGTTTTAATAACTATAATTATTATGGTATTTATGCTTTGCAGCCGTCTGCCGATGTTGATCTGAAGCAGAATGTTAATCAGTTTAAAGTGAATGGATATTATGATTTCTATTCTAATGAAATTTTAAATGATGTAAGGGTAAAATCATCCTTCCTGAAAGATCATTTTGATGCTCAGGAAAATCAGGTTTCGATTTTGGCTAATTTCTCCAAACATGCGGTAGAACTAGGAAAATCAGGGATCAATCTGAATGCTGATTTAGGAGTTGGATTGGATGCGGTAAAAACTGATTTTGCGATCAGAGATAAAAATTCATCTAATTTCTTCAATACGAATCTTACTCCAAAAGTGACTTTCAGAAAAGGAGAATCTTATTTAATGTTAGGATCATCATTCACTTTCCTGAATGCTAAGAATTCCAACATTCAGATGGAGCAAACGAAGAACAATAAAACCTATTGGTTCCCGCAGGCGGAGTTTCAGGTTGCAGCAGCTAAAGAATTTAAATTCTATGGTGGGGTAGACGGTGGTTTGAAACTGAATACCTATGGAGATATGTTACAGACCAATCCTTTTATTCTTTCTGACCAGTTTTTAAAGCCAACAGAGACGAAATATCATTTTTATGTAGGATTGCGAGGTGATATCGACGAAACGGTGAAATATGACTTCTCAGCAGGTTTCGGAAAGATGAAAGATATTATGTTCTTCAAAGGCAACGGACTTTTCGATAATGATTTTACATTAAACCGTTCTCCGTACAATTTTGCCAATACATTCTCTGCTGTGTATGATGATGGAAATGTAAGTGATATCAAAGGAAGTGTGCAATATTTCCCGTTAGCGAATCTGATTTTAGATGGAGAAGTAAGGTTTACGAAGTACAATCTGAAGAATTATGACAATATTTATAACGTTCCGTTGTTCAATGCAAGCATCGGGGCAAAATATACAATGCTTGACAAGAAGTTGTTGTTAGGGTTTAAAGGAATCTTTGCAAGTGACAGAACAACAAACTCTTATATGATCGAAGGTGTTGCTAATCCTAACATGGTTTTCCAGTCTGCGGAGAACACAAATGATAAAGTTGGGGGGTATGCTGATTTAAATCTTTCTGCAGAGTATAAAATTCACAAAAATTTCAGTATTTTCGCACTCGGAAATAATCTTCTAAGCTCAAAATACCAGACGTACAAAGGATATAAAGTCCTGGGCGCTCAGATTCTGGGAGGGGTGAAAATTACATTCTAACCGTAAGTAATAAGTAATTAATAATAAACTATATTTGTATACTTCATTATTAATTACTTATTCTTCATAAAAATGGCTTCGTAGTTCAACTGGATAGAATATCGGATTTCGGCTCCGAGGGTTGGGGGTTCGAACCCCTCCGAAGTCACTTATTGCCCCTTTTCAGGGGCTTTTTTGTTTTTATTATCCTTCACGATAGATCATTGATGACATCTTTTCATTATTTTGAAATATTGTATGAAAAGAAAAAGTCTGCCTTGGCTATACAAGGCAGACAAACATTTAACTAAATTGAGATGTTATTTTGGATAGACTGTTGCAATAAATTGCTTATCTGTAGGAGATAAAACAGTATTACTACCAACGCTGAATCCATTTGTTGTAAGATCCGGACTGATACTATAGTGCATAATTGACTTTGTATCGTAAGCACTATACTGTGTTTGTGCGGTTGAATACTTTTTAAAAAGGTTGTTGTCGATCTTGGCTTTATCCCAATAATTAGGGGCACCTGAGTAGTATGCATATACCTTCGGTTTATCCCATGGGATAGAAGCTAAAGGATTTAGATGCTCATGTATCATGCCAAGTGCATGTCCGAATTCGTGAGTGGCTGTTCTGCTAAATTCCTCATCACTTGTAGAATCATTAAACCATCCAAGGTTTCATTGTTTCTCCGTCAATGGGTCTCGCAAGAGCATCTGTTCCTAAATAGGAATAAGAGCCGGCACCGGATCTAAAGGTGACACGAATCTGTGGCGTTCCACTGGTGATAACCTTAAAGGTGATATTTGCATATTTGGACCATTCCTGAGCATATTGCATCACTTTGTTGCGAACTTTTGTAGTACCTCCATAAAAGCCTACAGTGATAATACTTCCGTTTGGCCATTTTTTATTGGTAATTACAGCTCCTTTTGAGGCCATTCCGGGAATATAACCTTCTCCTGGAAGATAAACATCTTTACACATTTCTGTTTTTTCAAAACCTGCGGGGATATCAGATTGTGGTATGGCGTCTAACTGTGTGAGTCCTTGTTCTGGAGCCTTTTCTTCTACATTGTCATTTGTATTGCAGGCTACCAGAGCAACCGAAATAATTGATCCAAATAGGATCTTCTTGTATAATTCCATAATTGTAGTGTTTTAATTAATGTTTTTTAAATGATAGAAAATATTATAATTTATATTTTTGGATAACGTCTCAAATAGCTAAGCTCTGTTAGCCCCAGATAAAATTTTAGTTTTAAACCTGATTTTAAGTAGTAGTGAAAGATTAGTATCAAGAGTTTTTCCAACCTGTTTTTAAACAGATGTAAAAAACCAGTAGTAATCAAAATAACTACATGAAAATTAAGGGTTAGGGAAATATTGAAATTGTTATGGTAATAAGAAATAAAATGTTTTTTTTCATATCTTAAATATATTTTGGGTGTGTGATTAATAAATTATTGTAGTGATGTGTGAATTATATACTTTCAGTGATATTCAAATGTAAAATAAAAAAATCTTTACACACTTTATTTCTTTTGTAAAATAAGGTTGCAGATAATGTTACTTACGTGCTACATTTAGTTCGAATGCTTTTCCATAGGCACATACCAGTAGTTACAAAGATCTAAGTAGGGTGAAATAGTAAACGGTTTGACGTATGCAAAACGCTCTGAATGATTGTTTAGAATAAAATAAATTGAATTTTGAATACTTTAAGCGTGTGAAAATTGCTGATAATTAACTGTTATTTGAATGCCTTCTAATTTATTCAGAAAGAAATAATAGTTAAAGTAGCTCCGATTTCAATAAATGGGAGAAAATATAATAGATAGAAATAAAATAAACAGTTCGATACCAATTAGCTATAAGCTATATGATATCGAACTGTTTTGATTGTAAAGTTTTTTAATATAGAAAATGAAATTCTAAAGACTTCGTTCTCAGTTTTTCTAAGTGGAATTCTTACCTGGCCTATTCTGTTAAAATAATCTTAACCGATTTATTTTTTAGGTTTCAAAGAAAAATTATCCATATAAACTGCTTGATGTACGCCATTTAGTAAAACTTTCAGACCCAACTGAGAATCTTTTTTCAAAGAAATGGTATATGTTTTTTTGTCTCCTGTAATTTTTGAGGCCTTAGAAATTGAGACATACGATTTTGGATCAGAAGTGTTGTTTACAGAGAAAAGTTCTAATGTTGTTTCTCCTCCATTATCAGAAAGATCCAGAGAAAGAGTATAAGTTCCGGCGCTGATTTTTGGTGTAACCAAATACATATTTTCTCCCGGGTTGGTCATAGAATAAAATATGATTCTTTTGTCACTGGCATAAAGCATTGCTTTTCCTGATTGAGCAGTCCAGCATTTATCCATATCTTTCCAGGTATCAAAGTTTTCGACCAGTATGGATACCGTTTTGCATTGTGCCGTTGCAGTCAGAAATCCTCCCAAAACAGCTATTCCTGTTAGTGCGATTTTTCTCATGTATTATTATTTTATATTGTCAGGTAAAAATAACTAAAAAAGACTGTATCAGAAAGCTATTACTGATAGATAGAGAGGAAAAAACAGACTTTTATTCATTAAAAGTTTCAGTCTTATTTATTTCCTGCCTAATTCAATCCATACCGGAGCATGGTCACTGCTTTTTTCCCATCCACGGACATATTTGTCGACACCTGCGGATTTTAAACCGGATTTGAGGTATGGGCTTAAAAGAATATGATCAAGTCGTATCCCCGCATTACGTTCGTAGGCTTTATAAAGATAATCCCAAAAGGTATAGATTTTCTCATCAGGGTAAAGACTCCGGATCGAATCAATCCAGCCTTTCCTGGTGAGATCCTGAAAAGCTTTCCTCACTTCTGTTCGGTACAAGGCATCATTTTCCCAGCGTTCGGGTTTATAAACATCCTCGGCAGTCGGAATAATATTAAAATCTCCAATAAGAATAGCAGGAAGATCCATATCGATCAATTGTTGGCTGCGTTTCTTCAAACGTTTTATCCAGGATAATTTATACTCAAATTTTTCACCAGGATATGGATTACCGTTAGGGAGATAGAAACAACAGATAACCATTTGATCAATAATGGCTTCAATATATCGGCTTTGTAAGTCATTATTATCTCCGGGTAGAGTTCGCTGCACTTCAGTGATTTCAAGATCTTTTGTTAATATGGCGACGCCATTCCAGCTTTTTTGTCCTTTCCAGATGGCCTGGTAGCCGGCTTCATTAATTTCAGTAATCGGGAAACGTTCCTGAGGAGCCTTTAATTCCTGTAAGCAGACAATGTCAGGTTGAGCTTCTTTCAGCCATCGAAGCAACACAGGTAGTCGTCCGTTTACTCCATTTACATTATAGGTAGCAATTTTCATAAATGATAGATTTGGTAGTTAATAAAGCTTATAAAATAATCTCGTAGAACATAATTGACATCACAACTTGTGCCGTTAATTATTAAATTTTATAATGAATTGAACCGAATATCTATTCTTGTTTTAATTAGTTTCAGATTGAAAAGACTGTAAATAATATTGGTGTATTTTTATTATTAAAAGTTTTTTTAATGAAAAAATCCTTTATTTAAAGAGATTTATTGAATATTTAATTTTTAATTAACGAATTTTAACAAATTAAAATGTTTTAGATCAATTTTTTTGTTACATTTGTTTCACAAAACTAAAACCAAAAAACCAAAAACTCATGAAAAACACTCTACATTCTAATTTTCCGTACACTTAACTATTCTATTTTCACAATAGTTAAGAACTATTATTACTTTATCGAAAAAATAATTACCAGGCAATAGGGTTCGACCTTTTGGGGCTTTTCTTATTGTTATTAAACATCACTATTTATATGAATAAGATCTCCTATAGGAGGATTTTCATGATGGCTATGCTGTCGTGTTCTTTCTCTGCGTATTCCCAGTTGGTTGGATCTGATGTCCAGCTTTGGGAAAAAACAAATTCCAGCTTGCGGGAGGCAACCCGGTGTCCGGATGAGAGCCTGTTAAATTTCCATTGCGGAATCAAGGACAGGCTTCTCAAAAAATATATTAAATACAGCAAAAACAAAAGCCATACGTTGAGCTTGGTTCATACTTCAAAGGAAGATGAGCTCATCTGGAATAATGCTGATAAAAAAGCCTCTTTAAGCAATAATGCTTATGTTAAAGATAAAAATGCAAAGGAACTTAGAAGACGTCCAAGCATTTTTTCTTTTCTGGGAAATGCAGATCAAAAAGAGAAAGTCGACAGTTTGAAGATCAAATTTGAAGATCAGAATCTTTATGAAATGATTTTTTTTACAAGGAAGGCAAAAGCAATGGATCTTAATAAAATCCATTCCTATTTATCCATCAAATATGGAATCTCTTTAGAAAGAGGAAAATATTACGGAAGTGATGCAAAAGTAATCTGGGATCCTGAAAAGCATAAAGATTATAAATACCGTCCCACAGGTCTTGGAAGAGATGACGGAAATGAACTTTATCAGAAGCAATCGACCAACCAGGCAGATTTGTTTCTAACTATAGGAATGAATACTATTGCGAGAACTAATTTCGAAAATTCTACCCAACTTGACAATAATAATTTTGCAATGTGGTCGGATGATAACAAAGGAATGTCTTTAAAAACAGACAGGGACTTAGACGTTTTGGAAAGAAATTGGGAGATCGATTTCATAGGAAATAAGATTCCGAAAACGGATTACATTGTAAGGATTTTAAAAGATGTCGTGAATCCGAAATCGCTTCCCATTGCTTACTGGATGTTACTTAAAAAAGATAATGGAAAGATCCAGCGAATCCCCGGTGTTGAAAATGAAAAATATGTCATATTCAATAAAGTAGATTTTCTTGACGCCTTTGATTCAGGAGAAAAAGCGTACTTTACTTTTGCGGTAGGTCCTAAAGAGCAGAAAGGTAAAGATCCGGATCCGCGATCCATCTCCAATTCCGGAAGTCCACGTGGAGATAAAGACTTGTCACTAGATTTTAGTACCATCAATCTTTATCCAAATCCGGTTAAAAAAGATCAGAATTTTACCATAGTTTTTCCTAAAATGGACAATTTGATTATTTCAATCTATGATGCAGGAGGCAAATTGATAAAGTTGGAAAAAGTGAGCAATTCTGTGGGATCATACAGCAGTCATCTTCCAGTTCAGAGTTCTTATTTGATCAATCTGACCCAAAACGGAAAAATTATAAAAACTTTTAAACTAATCGTAGACTAAGCCTAACCATGAAAATACATATTAACAAAGAGTCTTTTACTAAAAGATCCGTGCTCTTCGTATGCTTTTTTGCAACTATGTTCATATTTGCGAGCTTTACGAAGGAAGACCGGCAAAAAGTTCGGTCCTTCAAACTTCGGATGATGGATAAATACATCTATCACTCAAAACAGGACGATGCAGATTCAACAGAAAGTTCAGAATATAAAAGTCCTGAACATAAGAATCCTGATATTATAAAAGCAGAAAATATAGAAAATAAAGAAGTTGCCCCCACGGATACTTTTTCCAAAGTTTTATTTTCAGAAAATAAAGATGCAGACCATATTTTTAATTCTGAAGAAAGACAGGGAACTATCGGAGAGTTTTCAGATGAGGAATCTGACAATGCAGCCGACAACTTCTTTACGATCACTATTCCTGAAATAAAGCAACAGAATGCAACAGCGTACCTGGTGTATGATCTTTTCGGATTGGATTCTTACCATTCCGTTTCTAGATCGATCAATAAAAATATTGCCTTTGGAGGAAATGTTATTGTTGCCAGCAGCAAATGGAGTACTCAAAAAGAGGAGATTCCATTACATTCTTTAGAAAAAGGAAAAAATACTATATTATTTACTTCTTCTCTGAATGGAGTAAAATACAAAGTGAAAAATGTTAAAATTGTTTTTGAAGATAATTTTAAACCGGCAGATCATGTTTCATCTTTATTATCAGGAAATAGCCTTTATGTTAAAGGTGTTGAAAACGGGTCTGTGCATATTAATGACAAATCAATATCATCTGTAAAAGGAGAATATGAATCATTAATTGAATTGACAGAAGCAGATAAAGCAAAAGGATCTGTTCAAATTACCACTCCGGGCGGAGTAAGAGAATATAAGATTCCTGAGAGTAAAACTTCGTTCAAAACACTGAGTGAAGAAAAGTATGTTCCTGCTACCATCATGATTTCAAAAGATGCAGAACATATAGAGTCTTATGAAAATTCAACACTTTCTATTGAAAAGAATTCTGTAGAGACTAATGCTGAGGTTAAGATTTTAAAATTGAGAAAGAAAGACTTTCCTTCCATTTCCGGGGAAATTAAAAACATGACGGCCAATTCCGGCGCATACCGTTTGGAAAACCGCGTGGGAGAATTTACAAAAAAGATGGTTTTCTCTTTCCCTTATGATGAAAAGAAATTAGGAGCAAGATCTGCAAAAGAGTTAAAGGCTTTTTATTTTGATTATGCATCGAAAAAATGGAGAGTTGATCCTACCAGTAAAGTAGACAAAGAGAAAAAAGTTGTTACTGTTGAGACAAAAGGAGATACCGATTATATCAATGGGGTTATCTCTGTTCCTGAATCTTCAAAACTGGAAGCATTCGCTCCTACAAGCATAAGCGGCTTAAAAGCAGCCGACCCTACTGCCGGTCTGCAGCTGATGGGAGTTCCTACCGCAACACAGAAAGGTGATGCCAGTGCTAATTATCCGATCCGTGTTCCGGCAGGTATTGGAGGAATGCAGCCTTCGGTATCGATTGGTTATAGCAGTGGAGGAGGAAATGGTTGGATGGGAGACGGTTGGAATATCAATGGCTTGTCTGCTATCACAGTAGATACGAAATGGGGTGCTCCATTATTTGATGGAGGAAAGGAAACGGAGCTGTATTCTTTTGATGGAGAAATGCTTGTATATCCCAACGAATATCTTCCTCATAGACATAATGATATGAGTGAAAACAATGGAGCTATTACTACAGAAAAACAGGAAAGGTCTTCTTATACAAACAATGGCGTAAAACAGTTTTATTTAAGAAAGAATCATGATTTTACCCTTATTGAAAGAATAGGGACAAGCCCGGGTAATTATACATGGAAGATAACCTCAACGGATGGTACCAAAAGATATTACGGCGGTTCATCAGATTCTATGTTGTATGGATCGGGAGGTGTTGCTCATTGGGGGCTTCGGATGGTAGAAGATGCCCACGGTAACACGATGGAGTTCACTTATTATAATGAATCCGGAGGCGGAGGTACATTTTATCAGATTAAAAAGATCGCGTATGGAAGAAATAAGGATTATACAGTCAACTTCAACAAAGAAACGAGTATTACCAGACAGGATATTACGACCAATGCGAAACAAGGATTGGTACGATCAGAGCCTTATTTGTTAAAAAGTGTTGAGGTTAAATATAAAAATGAACTGGTGAGAACCTATAAAATGGATTATATCGCGGGTGAGTTCTTTAAAACCCTTTTAAAGAGAATTTATATCGTTCCGAATAATCCATGTTCAACAACTCTTCCTTTAGCCAAATCAGTTGCCGAAAATAAAGAGCCTACAGGTGAAAAGACCGCAAGCAATGGCTCCACAAGCAGAGACAGGGATATGGATGATGGAACTGGTGGCGGTGGCGGAGGTCCCGGGGGTATTGAGCCTACCTGTAATGAGATTTCAGACAGCTATACTTTTGAATATTATGATGATGTGAAAGATTCGCAGGGGAATGTAAGGATATTTGGTCCTGATACCGGAATCAGTCTTCAGAATGATAAAGAAGCGTATTCCGGATTGGTAAGAGCTTTAGTTACTCCTTCTAAAATTAATGGAAACATCAGTTCTGAAACGGGATTAAATGTTAGAATTGCAGCGGGGTTAAATTTCTATACACCTTCCAGTGATCCTTACGGACATCTGATGTTTGGTTTTCCGTTTGGAAGCTCCAGTGCAAAAGCAAGAAATGCCCAACAATTGGTAGATTTCAATGGTGATGGGATACAGGATATGATTTACAGGGTTCCAGATGAAGGATTATTCCTGAGAACCGGAAAGTTAGATGAGGCAGGTAATCTGACTTTCAATAAATCTGAACGAATCGGGAATTTTCCCGGAGGTGATTTTAATTACACAGAAACCAGTACCAGCAACAGTGGATGGGACATGGGAGCGATGGTTTACAGCAAATCTGAAATTGGTTCTTCTACTCAAGGTACTACAAAAACGTATTTGATTGATGCCAATTCGGATGGCTTGATGGATATTGTCAACAACGGGCAGGTATGGTTCAACAGGTTCAGTTCCGGGAAATCTGAAATGACCCAGCATTCTGAGTATACCGAGAATATGGTTGTAAAAGCGAAAGCAATCCAGAAGCCGGTAAGGGAATGTGGGGATCCGGGACAATACTCATATCCTTGTCCTGAGGAACCGGTAAAAAACTATATTGACATTAATGATGTTGTAAAAGTTTGGGTAGCACCCAGAGACGGATATATCAGATTTAACGATGCTGTTTCAATAGAATCAAGCCCATTTAGTAGGTCAGGTTCAATGTATTATAGTGTCGAGATAAAGAATCCTACTCCTTTGAGTAGTGGGGGAACAGATACTTTTACTAATACCAGAATATATTTAAAGGAAATTCTTGCAACATACGGTATTCAAGATATATTAATAAACAAATACAATGATTTTTATAATGATATGCAGTCAGTTGCTGCAGATCCTAATTTTCCTATTCCAAATGGTATAAATAACCCTAATCAGTTATTTGTAAAAAGTGGTGAGAAGATTTATGTGAGGGTGCATAAAAATATAGTTAAAGATATTCCTGTGTATTCAAATCCTAAAATTACCTATGTGGATCAATATGGTAATGATATTCCCAATACAATTGAATTGTCTCAGGATCAGTTTCAATTAAATAACGAAGATTATAACAGCAATTTTCTTCTTAATAATGTTTCCGCACCTATTCTTCTGGACGCTCCCGGAACTGTTGCTATTACTATACCATCCTTTACGTTTCCTTATTTATCAGATGATATAAAGTTCAGAGTGGTAGCCGAAAAGGTAAATTCAGGAACGATAACTGATTTAATTACTCCGGAGATTTATAATCAATTGAATCTGACAACACAGGCTCATACGTTAAATCTTACTGTAAATGCGGGTGAACCGGTTTATTTGAGATTTATTGTTGAATCTGATTCTTTTACCAATTTTAAAGATGCCAACTGGAATTCTCTAATTTCTGTAAATTATATCGCTTCAGTAAACTATGGTAGTGGCAGTGCAACTGTTATCTCGCAGGGAATTGCAGAATATCCGTCTTTTGTTGTTACTCAATTAGAACCTCAACTGGAGATTCATAATGTTCCACACAGTATTTTATTAGCAGGAAGCCATAATTTTGGAGTGCAGATTAATAAAAATGTTACAAATTTTTCCAGTTTAGGAACGGGATCATTCTATTATATAATAAAGAAAAGTGGCCGGGTTTTAGCTAAAAGAAGGGTTATTGTTTCTCATACAAACAATACTCTTATAGAAGAAGATATGATAGCCGGACAGCCTGTTACAGGAGTTGCTCCCATTAATTTTTATACAGGACTTGTTGATAATCCAACAGGTCGTAGGGAGGTGACCACTGTGGAGGTATATTGTAAAACAGGAGGAGATTATGCGTTATTTAATAAATATTCTGAATACTTTTCAGGAAGACCGTTCAATGTATATTATGATAATGTAAATCTTTACGGTAATACCACTGCAACAGCTGTAAATACTGCAATGTACAATTCAAAATCGTTCTTTTTTAACAATTGGGGACAATTTGTGTACAAAGCAGGAAGCCTTTCAGACTATCTGTATGGGTGGCCTATTAATTATGGAGATTTTGCTACACCAATTGCGAATCAGAATACGTATCCGGCATGCCAAAATCCAAATATTGCCAATAATCATGATGCATTGGTGAATTGTATTTTAAATGAAACACCAAACCCTAATGCCGGTAATAATGCAATATCATCCAATATATTGTTAATGAAGCCGGTGTTTACAAAGGTTGGCAAATTCAAAATGGGAGTTTGGGCAGGTTTAGCACCCAACCAATATTCGTCAGGAGGAGGTTTCAGTACTAACGATAATGTAAGTTATTTTACTGATCCGGTTCCTACTGTACCAGCGCCAATCCCTACAACATATGTTTCAGGTCAGCTTTCTGTAGATACTACCATGAGGGCTATCGACAAAGATCAAAGAAGCAGGGCAAGAAATAAAACCCAGGGTGGAAGTTTAGGCCCTGTAAGTGGAGGGAATTCTATCACAGATCTTGATTACAGTGTGGAAAATCAGACGTTTTCGGATATGAATGGAGATGGGTATCCTGATATAGTATATCCAAGATCCATGCAATTTACCAACGCTACAGGAAGTTTGGAAGATATCAAGGCTAATTCCTATGGAGAGCCGACTCAGTCTCTAAGTTACCAAAAAAATAATTCTGCCGGATTCTCTTATAATGCATTCTCAGTAACGGGAAGAATCGGAGCGCATGGCCGTAATGGAACGTCCACTCAGCCTGATACCGGAATTCCATGGTCCGGAAGTGCATCAGTAAGTGCCAACCTTAATCAGTATTATGACTCATACGATGCCGGAGGAAGTTTCTGGATGGATATTAACGGAGATGGACTTCCCGACAGAGTGACCGGAGGACATACACCTTATATGAGAGTGGCTTTGAATTTAGGTAAAAGCGTAGGTTCAGCTGCAGCTTATGAAAACATACTTACGTATCGCTCTCACCCAAAAGGGAGTACCAGTATCTCTTTAGGTGGAGGGCTTGGTTCTTCGGCCAACCTGGGAGCTCTTTCCAGTTTTGGATTTGGAATCAGTGCTGGAGTAAGCGCTTCTTCTTCAATAGGATCGGCAGATGTAGTATATGAAGATGTAAACGGAGACGGATTAATTGATCTGTTACAAGTTAATGATAATCTGGCAACTACTACAGTAAGATACAATCTTGGAAATAAATTTGACACAGGAGTACCTCTGCTAAAAAGCGGTGGAAATATTGATTTCTCTGACGAAACAAAATCATATAACGGATCATTCTCTTTCGGAGGAAGCTTTATGTTCAATATGGGGCCTATTACGCTGATACCTCCTGTTGTTATATTGATTCTCTGGATTAAAGCTGGGGGCGGAGCCAATGTGAATCTGGGAATGAACGTTAGTGAAACAAGAAAAACATTCAGAGATATGAATGGTGACGGATTTACAGACTTAGTTCAGGATACAAACAGTGGATTTATCGTCAACTATTCACAAATAGGAAGAACAAACAAATTAAAATCAATTACCAATAGTTTCTCAAAAGGAACCTATGTAATGGACTATCAGATCACAAGAGCGAATTATGATAATCCACATGCTAAGTTAATCGTAAAAGATATCAGTGTATGGGATCCGGATGCATTTTCAAAAAGTTATACAGAGGAGAGCGGAACTAAAATGGAAACCAGATATGAGTTCCGAAACAGAAAGTATGACAGAAGGGAGAGAGAAGATTTCGGTTTTGATACTGTTATTAAAAAGGAAATCAATAATGGTTCATCAGAAAGGGTTTCTACCGATTTATATTTTAACAATACGTATTTGTTAAATGGATTAATTAAGCAAAGTACGGTACAAAGCGGGAATGGGAGCTACTTATCTGATGTGAAGTATAATTATAAATTGAGAAAATTTATGTACAATACTACACTGATCAATCTGAATTCCGATTTACCTTTTGACTATGACAGCGGAGGTAGAGAAGGCAGAAAGATGGCGATTGCATTACTGGATGAAAAAGTAAAAACAGCTTATGAATCCGGAGGAAGTATTGTTACCAAAGATAAATTTACATATACCACAAAAGGTCTTGTTGAAAAATATCAGTATACCAGCCCGTCGACATCTTATAATACAAGAATAACATATCAGGCCGCTGACAATAATATTATTGGCATACCTACACTTGTTGAGGTATATGAAGGAACAACCAACTCACAATTGCTGAGAAGAAGAAGTGCAGAAAATATTAATCTGAGCAACGGAGATGTAGGAAGATACAACATGTTTGATGGATCTGTTGATACCCCTACGGATATTCAATACAATACTGCCGGAAACATTATAAAAGTTACTTATCCGGAAAATAGCAATGTAAACGGTCCACAGCGGTATTCAGTTAATTATACCTATGATGATGCGGTAACAGGTAAATATGTTGTGGAAGTAAAAGATGTTTTCACTATTAAATCCTCTGCAACATATAATCCTCTTTTCGATGTAGTAACGAGAAAAGTAGATACAGGAGGAAATGCTATGGTATTTACATATGACGGTTTCGGAAGAACAAGAACAATCATGGGGCCAAATGAAATTGCAAATGGTGCTACTGTTCCTACGGTGAAATACAAATACTGGTTTGATCATGCTGACATTGCGAATAGTGATTCTGCTATAAAACTGTACAGAGCTTCTACTTCCAACTACGACCCTCAATATGCCAGCTCAGGAAATACCATTATGACAGATACCTATTCCGACTTCTTGGGAAGAATTGTACAGACGAAAAAAGATTTTGAATGGTCTGGGTATGAATCAAGAGCAGTATCAGGAAGGATAGTATATGATGATCTTGGAAGAGCGGTTAAACAACACAATCCTGTAATGGAAGGGGTGACAAATCAGGCTTTAAACCCTGCAAGCAACAGTGCCTCTACTTCCAGTGATTATGATAGCCGGGATAGAATTATTTCCTTTACAGATCAAGATGGTGTGACAACAAAAACCAATTACAGTATTGATCATGAACTTTTCAAAACAACACAAGAGATTTCAAATCAAAAATCGGAAACCTATGCCAATGCAGAAGGAAAAGTAGTACAGAAAGATGATTATCTGGATAGTACCCCACTTTCAACATTCTTTGAATACAATACCATTGGTGAGTTGATGTCTGTAAGAGATCCTGAAGGAATTAAAACAAGATATTCTTATGATCTTGCCGGAAGACGGGTAAAACAAATACATCCTGATAAGGGAAGGATGGTGTACGAATATGATCCCTCCGGAAATCTGGTAACCTTAGAAACAGATAATTTGATCAATGATCCTAGTATCAGCACTCATGTTATTCAATATAAATACGATTATAACAGATTGGTAGGGATTGTATTGCCAGATTTGCCATCAGGAGATCCTAATCCAAACAATGTTTCTTACGAATATTATCCTTCAACACCGGGGAATAATGCAGGGAAACTTCGTATAAAAGATGAAGGATCGGGAAGCACAAAATATACCTATGGAAGAATGGGTGAGGTACTTTCAGAAGTAAGAGTAATCAGAGGATATCATATACCTGAAATGTATTTTAAAACCTCGTTTAACTATGACAGTTGGAACCGTATTACGAAAATCAAGTACCCGGATAATGAAGTTGTTTCCTATCACTATGATAAAGGAGGAATGCTTAAATCAGTGGATAATAATAATGGAGAAATCTATATAAACAATGCGAACTACGATTATTTCGATCAGCGTTTAGGAATTACTTACGGTAACGGAACTTCTCAGTCATATGGATACAACTCTACTGATAGAAGACTGGATTATTATAACTTAAACGCTCCATCATCTTCAATGTTGCAGAATAGATACAAATATGATGAGTATTCAAATATCATCAAAGTTACCAATATTGCAAACCCTCAGGGAAATGGAATGGGCGGAGCCTTTGATTTTGAATTCGGGTATGATACGTTGAACAGGTTGGTTGGAACAGGTACGAGGAAAATCATTTTAGATGGTGAAAATCAACCTATACCTACTTCTAATTTTGCCCAGTCAACCTATGAGCTTGAAATGCATTATAATGATGTAGGTGGTATTACAGGAAAAAGACAACACCATGAAAGAGATCAGGTGGTTGTATCGGAAAATACTTATGAAAATCGATATAAATATATTGATGGCACTCATAAGCTTCAGAGTGTAGATGATAGTTCAACCGGGAATAATGAAGTATTTGAATATGATTTCAATGGAAATGTAGTCGCACATAGTGATCAGAATGGAACAAGAAAAATGTTCTGGGATGAGCAGGATCGTATGAAAGCATTCTATAATGATAATACAGGAGTTTTCCAGTATTATACTTACGATGACGCAGGAGAAAGAGCCGTTAAATACGGATTGGAAGTTCCTGCACAACTGTACCAAAACGGATCGCCGGTACTTATTGATGACTTAAGACTGATTGATTATAAGTTGTATCCGAATCCATATATAACTGTGAGTTCTTCAGGTCAGTATACGAAGCATTATTTTGACGGCTCAAAAAGATTTGCAAGCAGATTAATGGATGACACCAGAAGATTTGAAGATCCATCTGTTTTATACACTAGCAGGACAGCTGAAGATAAACCTGAAAAGAAAACGAATGCAGAAGCAGATTTTAAAAAATATCTGGAAAAAACAGATTTAGGAGGAAACGTATCGGTTGAGCTTAGAGAAGTGTATCAACACACAGGTTTATACTATCTGCATGGAGATCATTTGGGAACAGCAAACTTTGTTACTAATTCTAATGGAGAGACAACGCAATTTTTCTTAAATTTACCTTTCGGAGAAACAATGTTAGAGCAGATGGACGGATCATATAACAATCCATACAAATTTAACGGAAAAGAATTAGATGAGGATACAGGACTGTATTATTATGGAGCAAGGTATTATAACCCGAGATTGAGTATTTGGTATGGGGTAGATCCGTTGGGAGAGAAGATGCCGAGTTGGTCACCATATGTTTATACATTTGATAATCCAGTGAAATATGTCGATCCAACTGGTATGATTGCTGAGAACGCCAGTAGACCTCCTGATTGGTACCAAAATAATAGTACGGGTAATTATGAATGGAAGGATACAACAAAGGAAATTAATGGCTACAGACATATAGGCAAAAGTGAAAGTATTGGAGCTCATGGAGATGGATCTGACAGAATGTATTATTTGCATGCGAATGGTTCTGCCACAGAAAGAACAGGAGATGGGAAAATTACACTTGATCATGCAGAAGGAGGAAGATCTATGAGAATGGTTTCGGGTGGTACGATTACAACTTCCCAAACAAGTGTAAGTGGTCTGGCAGCTCAGGTTTCATATACACATCAAATAGCGGGGCCTGTAGGAGTTACGGGAAGTCTTGGTTATGTAGCAGATTCTTATGGTGGAGTTTTTGGAGGAAGTTTCTATTACTCTTATGGCTTTTCTGTGTCAAACGGTAGTGGTCTTTCTGCTGATTTTAATACAATAAAATCTACGAATCCAGAAACTTTATTTAAGGTTAGTGACTTTAAAGGATTTGGAAATAGTTTTACTACTGGTTTTGGAGGTGGCTTTTCATGGGGAGGATCATCGTTGACTCAAAAAGCTAATGGCTTGGACATTTCACGTGGCCAGGAGTGGGGTGCATACCCTGGTGGGTATACTACTTTTGGATTTTCATACGGTTTATCCAAACCAGCATTTGGAGTTTCATTTTCGAGAACTCAGACTAGATTTGTTAAAGATGTTGTTAAAGACGCTAAAAGTATTTTGAAATAATGAGTAGAAACAAGAATTTATTAATAATGCTAATTGTTATTGTGATGGTATTTTTATACAATCTTATATTCCCATCAAAAAACAAAGGTAGTTTTCTAGATGAAGTGAGAGAAAAGGAAATAAAATCAATAGTTAGCAAAAAATACATTAATTATGATAATCACAATATAGCATTCGTAGTGTATGGAAATAAAGATAGTATTGTGGTTTATAGAGATTGGTGGGATAAGATTGTGGTTGGGGACTCAATAATAAAGCCAAAAGGTTCTTTAGAAGTAATTATAAAAAATTCTGATAAATTTGAAAAATTTAATTATGAAGATAAATTTGGTCTCGATAATCAATAGCTTTTGTGTAAATTTTTTTTAAAATTATCCACCTATACCACGCACGATCACATCGTGTGAAAGTAAAAAGCCACTGCAATTGCAGTGGCTTTTATCTTAAATTTACTCATTTTTATAAAAAACGTCTTTAATTTTTTTAGCAGCAAATGGTTTATGGATGATTTTAAAACCGCAAAGTGATCTCTTCAATTACAATCTCTATATATAATTATACAAATACAAAAGCCTACCCTGTGTATACAAGGTAGACAAATATTTTGCTAAACCGATATTCTTATTTTGGATACACTGTCCCGATAAACTGCTTATCTGTAGCCGATAAAACCGTATTATTTCCAACACTGAATCCGTTGGTGGTGAGATCTGAACTTATGCTATAATGCATAATTGACAATTTGTCGTAAGCACTGTACTGAGTTTGTGTTGTTGAGTACTTCGCAAAAAGATTGTTGTCAACCTGAGCCTGAGACCAATAATTAGGATAACCTGCGTAATAGGCATACACTTTTGGTTTATCCCATGGGATCGCAGCTAATGGATGTTGGTGCTCATGGATCATCCCTAGTGCATGCCCGAATTCATGGATCGTGGTTCTGCTGAATTCAGAATCACTGGTGTTGTCATTAAACCAGCCGAAGTTCATAGTTTCTTTATTAGAAGCAATACCAAGAGCATCTTTTCCTATATATGAATAAGAGCCGGCACCGGACGTAAACGTAACACGAATCTGTGCTGTTCCGCTGGTGACAAAATTAAAAGTAATATTGGCATACTGTGACCACTCCTTTGCATATTGCATTACTTTATTGCGCACTTTAGTAGTTCCACCAGAAAGTAGTACTGTAAGAACAGTTCCGTTCGGCCATTTTTTACTGGTAACAACAGCTCCTTTTGAGGCCGTTCCTGGAATATAGGATTCGCCGGGTAGATAAACATCCTTACACATTTGTGTATTTTCGAAACCTTTAGCAATATCTCCTGCTGGTACCGGTTGTAACGATTCGGTTTTTTGCTCCGGAGGGCTGATAGTATCATTGGTAGTATTACAAGATACCATACTGATTGAAATGAATGAGCCAAGTAAGATTTTTTTGTGTAATTCCATAAATTGTGGTGTTTTAATGTTATAATATAAATGTGTAATGTGTCTGAGGTGTTTTGATGCACTTGTTAGTGTTGATAGTTCACATTGCAAAAAATAGCATCAGGTTTTTTTAATATCACAAGATCATAACGAGAACATTTTCTAAACAGCAAGTTGAAAAGAGTAAAAATTAAGATCAGAAAACAAAATCGTTAATTTTTTTCATAATCTTAAAGTATTTCAGTTTAGTAATATTTTATGATCTTGTTAACAATCAAATGTATTATAAAAAGTTATTTTTTACTTTTATTTTTCTTGTAAATTAAATTATACTTGCATCTACTTACATACTACACCTTGTTGTATTTGCTTTATATAGGGCATTCCAAGGTGGTAAGATTTGAACTGTAATATTGATAATATATCAATTAATTGGGATTAACGTTAAATTATACGCGAATAATTTCGGTTAATTTTGTTAAAAATAGTAGTCTTTTTTGTAAAATGAACGAATTATAGTCGATTTGAAAAGTAAAAAAATATTTATAATTCATCATATTTTGATAAATTTTATTTGATTCAAAAAAGTCATTTGATTTGAATACCATTTTATGGGGCGTTTTTTTAAAACATATCATCGGTTTGTACCACAAAAGTTCAAATAATCAAAAGAAAGCCGTTCCGGCATTGGATAATTCAGGATATTAGCCTATTTTTAATCTCAATTGGCGTATAAATTGATATGATAATCTCTTTTGAATTTTGATGACTAATGACTAGATCGATTGCAATTTTAATTTTCATTTTTAGCACGTTTTTCTCTTTGCATGCACAGGAAAAAAAAGACTCGCTGTATTATAAAATAGAAGAATTTTCAGATAAAAGAAAGGTAACCAAATTCATTCATCGCCTCATATTCCGTAGGGAGGCGGATTCTACGTCTGTAAAGTCCAGGACTGAAAAGCTGGCCCAGGAGACCTATAACAAAAAATACATCAGAAAGATAAGGGTTGAAGCCATTGACCCTTTTGGTTATGGTTCCAAAGACAATAAAGAAAGGATTAAATGGTATGACTGGCTGACGGATCATCTTCATTCTACAACAAGAGTTTCTACGGTTGATAATTATTTGCTCTTTAAAGAAGGCGAAGAATATAATGCTCAGAAGCTATACGAATCAGAACGTCTGCTCAGAGCGATGCCATTTGTCAACAGAGTCAATATTGGCGTTGAAGAAAGTAGCTCTGACAAAGATTCTATCGACGTCGTAGTAAGAGTGCTTGATTCCTGGAGTTTAAAACCGAGGGTAAGTTACTCAGGAAGTAAAATTGGTTTGGGAGTTACCGAAGAAAATGTACTGGGGTTAGGTCACACTTTTGATTTCCTGTACCGAAATGACTCCAAAGAGAAGCAAAATTACCTTTTGGGAAGCTATACCGCTTACAATCTTTTTGGTTCTTACATCAATGCTCAGATTCTTGGGGAAAGAGATTTTTTTAGAAATGAAAGAATCAATTTCAATGTCAGAAGAGACTTCTTCTCACCGTTAACAAAATGGGCGGGAGGTTTTACATTTGAATACTTTATGCGGAATGTTTTACTTCCGATAGGAACGGACACCACTTACCCGGAAGTTCAGATTAAAGTGTACAACCAGGATTTGTGGGGTGGTTATCAGATTCCCATTTCATCAGATCCTACTGAAAAGGTCTCCAGCAATATTGCGATCATCGGAAGATTTCAGAATTATCAGTACAAAGACAGTCCAGGTATCGATCAATATCAATATTTTAAATCTTACAACAGTTTTCTGATGTCTGTCGGGTTTATCCGCAGAAACTTCTCGGTTCAGAGAAACATTTTTCAATATGATTTACCTGAAGATATTGCCTATGGTAACTCAGTAAATCTTACTGCCGGAGGCTTGTCCAGAAGCGGTGATGTGAAGCCGTATGTGGGCATTTCTGCATCTTACGGCGATTTTACAAGGCTTGGATATTTTACTGTGAAAGCCCAGTTTGGAAGGTTTTTTAACGAAGACGAACAAAACCGGGAGTCTTTCCGCCTGGATGGAACCTATTTTACCCCACTTATGGATTGGAAATTTGCAAAAGTAAGACACTTCTTTTCACCAACTCTGGCATTGGGAAATCCACAGCATAATTATTCTTATAAAGACAGAATTACGCTTACTTCGCCTGATGAATTTCCTGTATACAATTCAGATTATATCGGAACGAAAAAGCTGGTTTTAAGATACCAGCTCCAGATGTTCATCAATAAAACCTGGAAAAATTTCCATTTTAGCCCCTATTTAACTGCAGCTGTCGGCTGGTTAGGAATGCCGAATGATACCCTTCTGAAAACAAAAGTAAACACAAAAATAGGAATCGGGGTTTTGATTAATAATCCGTTTCTGGTTTTCAACAGAATTCAAATCTCTTTTATGTATTATCCTCGTGTTCCTTTTGATAATAATTCGGTTTTTGATTTCAACAGCAACCGTAATAACCTTTTACCGATAAATAATTTTGGAACCGATATTCCGCATTTTGTGAATTTTGGAAATTGATAGAAATACTCAAAATAAAATACCTCATTTTTTATAACATTGCTTTAAACTCACTGGGCCTCATATTGGTAAGCTGGAAAAAAGTATTGCTAAAGGCTGATATGTTTGAGTATCCCACTTCATAAGCCAGTTCTGTAACCGTAAGATGAGTGTCTTTCATGAGTTCCATGGCCCGGATCACACGAAGCATTTTTATATATTGAACAAAAGAGATATGCAGTTTCGTTTGAAATAGCCTTGTCAGACTCCGAACACTCATACCGAATTTACTGGCCGTATCCTCGAGAGTAAGAGGCTCACTGATTCTTTTTCGTAAATCGGCAGTAATGCTGTTCAGTCTTTCATCCTCTGTGGTGGGAAGCTGAATCGAGAATTTTTTCAGTTTTTCTTTTGATAGGAGCGTTTGTAAGGTGTGTAGAAATTCATATTCCCATTCTCCTTCAAAATAATTACCCTGCCATTTTTCACTGAAAACAAGCATCTCCGAAAGGAGTTTGCTTACCGGATATATTCCCAATTGAGTATAAAATTCGTCTCCGCTACCTTGCGGGAAATAGATATTAATAATGTGTAAATCCTGAGCATTATACAGCAGATTATGAGGATAATTTTGAGGAATCCATATATAATGATTGGAAGGAATGTAATAATCTCTTTCATGAGTTTGCAAGTACGCGATACCTCCAAATACTAAAAGCAGCTGTCCCTTCTTGTGCTGGTGTGCCGGCAGCCGTTGTTCCGTCTGCTGTCGCATTACCAAAATGGAATCATCATACTGATCCACAATCCTGTTAAGCTCCTGTAAGAAATTCATTTGGCTAAAATAGACAAAAATTAGGCTAATTATATAAAATGACACTACTGGCGATGAAATAATTTTGTATCAAAGTTTTATTAATACATCGCTTATGGAAAACAAGATATATAAAGATCCGGCAAACAATAGAACGGTTACCGGAAATTCAACGGAAGACAATATGCAGAAGATTGATTTTTTATTCCATTCTGCGTGTTCATTTCCATTTGTGCCTATGGTGGATTTGTCTTTTGCAGTGGATGAATTGATCACTCTCATAAAGACCTGGAAACAAAGAAAAAAGAATCATGAAAAACAAGAGCTTAGCCAACAGAAAAATGCAGCAGTATAAATTGATTACGTTCATAGGCATTGTCGTTTTTCTAATTTCTCCACAGAATAAAGCTCAAACTTCAGATAGTACTCAGGTATTGACACTGGAAAAAGTATGGAGCATTTCAGAACTTCATAACAGACAGTTAAAGTTGTCGGACTTGCATCGTAAAGAAAGCGAGTTAAGCATTATCGAAGCCAAAGATAAGCTTTTGCCGGACTTATCGGTGGCAGGAGATTTTAAATTCAATTCAAAATTTCTTATTTACAACAACGGATTGTTGGCCTCACCGCAAGATGTACCTGTTTCCAATTATGGATATGGCGTGGGATACAATTTTAACTTGAATCTCTACAGTGGCGGAAAGGAAAAAAGGAATATTAAAATGAAAGAAGAAGAGGAAATAATTCAGCAGTATGAATTTGATCTTCAAAAGAATAATACAAAATACAATGCTGCAGTTGCTTATTGTGATCTCTACAAATTCCTGCAGTTTAGGGAATTTATTTCCACTGAAATTTCTTCGGAGAAAAAACAACTTCAGATGATAGAAAACCTTAATAAAAATGGTGTTGTGATGAAAAGCGATGTCTTAAGAACATCTGTCAAATTATCCCAACTGGAATTAAGTTTATCTGATATTGAAAAGAAAATAGAAGTGACCCGGCAAAAGCTCAATATCTTAATGGGACGTGATGGAAACGAATATTTTGAAATCTCCTATCAGAATAGTTTTGAACCTAATACAATCAGAGAACCGGATTATAATGCTTATCTGGATCAGGCTTTAGACCAATCTCCGCAGTATAAGATAGCCTACAGCTACATCAAATTAAGTGAGATGAATATCCAACAGGTGCAATCCGCTGTACTTCCTAAAGTTTCTTTGTATTCCAACTACAATTATACCTTTCCGCAGGTGTCTTTCTATCCTTATTCCAATGATTTATGGGGTTTTGGGCAGACCGGAATCAGAGTACAGTTTTCTATTGATAATCTTTACAAAAACAGGCATTCTGTTGCACATGCCCGAAATCTATCCGATCAGCAGAAAGAAAAGGCGGGCATAAAAAAAGATGAGATCAGAATGCTGGTTAAGGATGCCTATTTACAACAGCAACAGGCAGTGGAAAGTGTAGAAATGGCAGAGAAAAACATTGCAAAGACCACTGAAACAGTTCGTGTAATCAGAAACAGTTATCTGAATCAGGAATCACTTTTAACGGATTTGCTGGATGCCGAGAATGTACTTCTTGAAGCAAAACTCAATCTGACTACAGCACAGGTTACTTTAAAACTCAGCCATATCAGATTACTGGCAATCATAGGAATACTTTAATGAATATAAAAAATGAATAAAAATAAAACAGACAAAATCATTGTGCTCGTCACTAAATGGTTGGGAATAATAGTATTAATGGCAATCATAATTTGGGGAGGGGTGTACTTCTGGAAAGGCTATCGGTATGAACAAACTAATGATGCACAAATAGATGCGTATTTATCTCCGGTTAATGTAAAAGTAGGAGGGTACATCAGCAAAATATACTTTAAAGACAATCAGCAGGTTAAAAAAGGAGACACTTTGGTCGTTATCGAACTTGATGAATATGGGCTTAAAAAAGATGCTGCGGTGGCTGAATTGATGAGTTCCCGAGCTAAATTGCCTATTCTCTCGGCTAATGAAGAAACACAAGGCAAAAGTATCGAGGTGATCAAAGCACAACTATCAGGCACAAAAGCAAAGCTGGATCAACAACAAAGAGAATATGAACGCTATAAAAATCTGCTGGCCGATGAGTCGACAACCCAACAAAAATTTGATAATGTAAGTACCTCTCTGGCCATCAACCAATCCGATTACGAACAAACGAAAGCTACTTTACGGGTTGCTGAATCCAGGTTGAATGATATTAAAGCACAACGCTTTGCGATAGCTGCAGAAATAAAGATCAAAGAAGCTTTATTGGGCAGACAAGAGCTGGAGATTAAATATACGGTGATCACGGCACCATTTAATGGGCAGATCGGGAAAAAGACCATTCAGGAAGGACAGCTGGTGCAACCCGGCCAGACATTAGCTTTCATGGTGAATGATTCCGAAGAAAAATGGGTAATCGCCAACTTCAAGGAGACGCAGATCAGCCATTTTAAAACAGGCCAGAAAGTGTCGGTAGAAGTGGATGCATTTCCTGACGAAAAGTTTGCCGGATCTATAGAGTCTCTTTCTCCAACGACTGGATCAAGATATTCCTTGCTTCCGCCTGATAATGCGACCGGGAACTTTGTAAAAATTACACAACGCATTCCGGTTCGGATAAAACTGACTGATGGACCCGGGAAACTGGCGCGTCTTTCTGCGGGAATGAATGCCAATGTTTATGTTATAAAATAATAAGGATGCAGGCACATAAAATTCCCGTTTTTAAACCATGGGTATCAGAATGGCTGGCAAGAGCAGTGATATTTTCCATATTGATGACTTGTCTGTATAGTTTTGCTTTATTTACCAGCCCGGTAACGATTATGGGGTTTTACGGAGTGGAGTCAACGGATATTCAATACGCAATGGTTGTTATTTATGGTTCTACAGTGGCTTTTTTGGCATTGGATTTCCGGATGGTTAAATATTTTGCTCCTCGCAAATACCTTTTAACGGCTCTAGCCATCAATGCTGGATGCTCGGTACTTTGTTTCCACACGAGAAACTGGACTCTTTTTATGATGTGTCAGTTTGTTCAGGGAATTACCTGTGCGCTGATGTCAGGAATCGTGTTGAATTTAATATTTCCCCGTTTAGAATCTACACGGGCAAGAGTTATCGGCTACACCATATTGTATGGGGGAATACAGACTTCAGTTCCTTTATATTCAATTTATTACAGCGCGGTACTTTACTTTTTTGATTTCAATTGGCTGTTTTATGGATTAAACATTTTACTGATCGCTCTGACGTGTATCGTTTTAATGACCATGAACGGAAAAGCAAGGTTTTATAAAAAAGTTCCCCTTTATCAGGTAGATTGGATAGGGTATCTGTTCTATATTTCTTTTATACTCATCTTAGGGTACATTCTCGTATATGGCCGGCAGCAAGGTTGGTTCGGTAGCTCCAAAATTGTTTTTTTAAGCATAGGCAATTTATTGATCCTGTTCCTTTTTATAAACAGAGAATTAAGATTAAAGCGTCCTTTGATCAACCTGCATATTTTTAAAACAAAGAATTTTGTTATTGGTCTGTTGCTGCTGTTTACATTTTATATTTTTAAAGGAAGTACGGGGCTTGCATATGGCTATCTGGAGGTCATTCTAGGAAACGATCCGCTGAGCACAATTCCTATATGGATTGCCGTCATTGCGGGAACCGTTCTCGGAATGTTTATTATTTCCAGGTTTGTTTTAATGGGCTATAATCTGATAAGAATAATCATTGCAGGTTTTGGAATCATGGGATTGTACTATGCCTATATGCTGATGTTTGTATCTGTTCAAGGCGAAACGATTGATTTTATTGCGCCTTTATTTATCTATGGTATCGCAACGGGGGTACTCTTTGTTCCTATTGTTTCCTTTACTACTTCTGCAGCACCGCCACAAATTGCCATCAACGCTTCACTGGTAGGAATTCTTGCGAGATTTACAGGATTTACATCAAGTTTAGCACTTAATAATGAACTTCAATTATACACCAAATCGGCAGTTCGGGAAAAAATGAGGGAAACATTGAATGAGACCAATCCACAATTTTCAGCTACCTTAGAAGATGTTTATCAAACCTACATGAATGCCGGCAGTGATTTGTATACTTCAAAAAGTGCTTCGGCAGGATATATAAATAATCTTGTAAAAGAGCAAATATTGGCACGCGCTACCAGAGATTATTATGATTTGATGCTTGTAGGAGTGGTTTGTGTTATAGTAATTCTTCTGTTGTTCCCACAAATTCAGAAGGTTGTGCTGAGATTAAGAAAAGGGCAGATCCCTTATTAAAATATCTGAACTGGATAGAATTGATCATAATTTTTTAATTTTGATAATACACAGAAAAATCTATTTAAAAATAAAATTAAAAACCAAAATCACATGGACTTAAAAATACATTCAATAGTCTGGGGGGTAAAAAACCTCGAAAAAGCAATTGCCTTCTGGTCTGAAGCCTTGAATTACCGGTTAAAAAGAGAACCCGATGTAGATTTTGCCATTTTGATTCCCGTTTCAGGAGAAGGTGTACAGCTATCACTGAAATTAACCTCCTCAGAAGAACCTAAACGACATCATATCGATCTGATTACTCACAATCAAAATCAAGAAGTTGAGCGATTGCTTTCTATCGGTGCCACAAAGATGAAAGGCTGGAATTATGGACCGGATGCTGACTACGTCGTGCTGGTAGATCCGGAAGGAAATTCTTTCTGTATTGTACAAGCCCCATAATAGCCTTATTTAAAGAAATCCGTAATTGCTATTACTCGTTTGTTCCCGTTGAGAAACGAAATCCAATACCGTGTATATTCTCAATCAGGATATGATGCTCATTGGCCAATATTTTTCGTAATCTTGAAATGAATACATCCAGGCTTCGTCCCATAAAATAGTCATCATCACCCCATATTGCTTTTAAAATATCCTGTCTTTTCAGAATGGTGTTTTTATTTCTGATAAAATAAAAAAGCAGCTCAGATTCCCTTTGGGTCAGGGTTAAAGAATGTTCATTATCCTTCAGAGTATAGTTTTTGGGATCGAAATCATATTTTCCAACTTTATATTGTGGAGTAATTGAATTTATCTTTTTGGATCTTTTAAGAAATACTTCGATTTTAAGAATAAGTTCTTCAATACTGAATGGCTTTACCAGATAATCATCTGCTCCGATTTTTAACCCTTTGATCCGATCTTCCTTTAACGCTTTGGCAGAAATAAATATAATCGGAATTTCCAGGTTGCTGGAGCGGATCTCTTGTGCCAGATCAAAACCATTAAGCCCGGGCATCATGATGTCAAGTAAACAGATATCAAAACTCTGACTATTGAACGCATCCAATGCTGATTTTCCATCCGCATAATGGTTGATTTCATAGTAGTTTTCCAAGCTGTCCTGTATCAGAAAGGCGATCGTTTCATCGTCTTCTGCATATAAAATTTTAGATTTATCCATTCCTAACCATTTACAATTTTAAAGAGGAATAAAAATAGTTGTTGTAATTCCCGGGTCTGTATTGTTTTCAACTGAAATTTTCCAGTTATGCTGCTGTACAATCTTTTTTACGTAAAACAATCCTAATCCAAATCCGTTAACTTCGTCACTTTTTTTTGTATTTATCCTATAAAACTTGTCAAATATATGAGGAATATTTTTAGTTGGAATACCCATGCCGCTATCTTTGAAGATGAGGTTGATTCCCTTTGCATTCTTATGCGCTGAAATAAGTATTTCAGGATGGGTTTCGCAGTATTTTATAGAATTATCCAGAAGGTTGTAAATGATATTGCTGAAGTGAAATTCATCTGCCATAATAGAAATGCCATTTTCAATATCCGTTTCAATCTTCACTTTTTCATTTTTCTGCTGTACCGATTCCACAATATTCTGAATAAAAGGCAACAGAACTATTTTTTGTGGTTTTAGAGAAAGTCCGGAAGCATCATTTTTCGCAATATTCAGTATTTTTTCAATATGATTATTAAGCTTAATACTTTGATTGGTGATAATAGAAGTGTAGGTTTTTAATTTGGGATTCTCCAGGATGAGTTCTTGCTTGCTTAATGATTCAGAGGCCAGGAGGATAGAGGATAAAGGGGTTTTGAACTCATGAGTCATATTGTTAATGAAATCCCTTTGCAGCTCTGAGAATTTCTTTTGCTGAATAATGGTATAAATAGAATAAACATACACAAACAAAATAATAATAATGGCGAAAGTAAGCAGATACCAAAAACGTAAAGAGCTTACCAGATAAGTATTTTTATCAGGAAACCGGATTGAAAAATAGTAAACCAGATTTTTATGCTTTGGAAATTTAATTGTTTTATTGTCAGAGTTTTTCTGATTGGAGGAGATGTATTTGCCATAGATCATTTTGTCGTTATGACAATTGTATAAAGCATACACATAATCTGAGTTCACCTGAAAGCGGTTGAATTCTGTCTTCAGATAATATTCAAGAACGGTGGGATGTATTTCTTTGTTAATACTAACGAGATAATAATCATTTGCGATATTCTGAACAGGATTTTCAGTAAAAGAGGTTTTGCCGTCAGATAATTTTTCAACCACTTCCATTAAAGCAATATTCACTTTCTGATCAAACTTTTTATCCTCAAGATTATAGGCCTGTTTTGTCCAGAGGAGTTGTGCTATTAAAATACCGATAATCGCAACAAACCCTAAAGATATAATAATATTGAGCTTTTTAATTTCCATTTTGCAAAAGCAATATTATCCAAAAAAAATAACTAATTCCTGATCATTAACAACTCATTAACAAATGTTAGATAGCGGTTAACAAATTCTGTCATCCATCAGCATTACATTTGTTACCATAAAGATAACACCTGTTACTTACGTTTAACAATTAAAATGTATACAATGAAAAATTTAAAAATCACCGCACTACTTGCCGTATTGGCATTTTCTCCTTTTTATGCTAATGTAATTTCTGATGGAGGTACCGCTGTCATAAACGTACTTGCCGATGCCATCAAATGGAATAAAGAATCTATAGATGTAGGTAATATTCCTCAGGGAAAACCAAAATTAATCAGATTTGAATTTACCAATACCAGTGCAAAACCGGTTATTATACAAAATGTTGCCCCTTCATGCGGATGTACAACTGCTGATTATACAAAAACACCAATTCAACCGGGTAAAAAAGGTTTTATTGAAGCGAGTTTTAATGCTGCCGCTGCCGGACCTTTCATGAAAACAGTGAATGTTACGACAAGTGAGAGTAAAACTCCTAAAACATTATCTTTTAAAGGAGTGGTTATTTAATAGTGAGCGTAATACTATAAAATAAATCAGGCTGTCTTTGTAAAGGCAGCCTGATTTGTTCATAAAGACAGGTCGTTGCATATTTTTAATCCAATTCAGACTTTTTACTTTCTGCTATTTTTTTCCATTTTGTGATCGTATTTCTGCTCATTTTAAAATAATTGGCAGTCTGGGAATTACTCAACCTGTTCTTCTTTTGAAATTCTAAAATTTCAGCCATAGCCGAATGATCATACGAACGTACTTTTTGATTAAAAATATTGGTTTCTTTATCTCTCCGGTTAAAAATAATCTCATCCAGCCTCATAATGTCTAAAACGGAAATATGATCCTGCATCAGAATAGATCGACATTCTTCTTTTTTATGCGGATATTTTTTAGAAAGAAGATCATTATAAATTCGTTTATAATCAGGCTGTGAATGGTCCATTGAATAATGTGTTAATTGGTTGGGTATCAAATGTTCTTTTTGTATTTGCTGATCCATTTGTACAGAGTTGTTTTTGGTATTTTATAGTCATCCATGATTTGTTGCTTTGTTTTCTCACCGGAATCAATCAGTTCCAAAATGAAAATGATAATCTCTCTATTGTAAATGTTTTTCCTGAACTGAGGCAGGGTAGGCGATTCATTTCTAACTTTTTCAAAAGAAGGATTGTGATTACTCCCGGCAGGAGCAAATAATATTAAATGTTGGCTGTAAAATCTGAAAAAATCATATTTCAGTAATTTGGAAAACCTCAACAGGACACCGGTATCAATAGTTTCACTTTCAAAGAACTTTTCAAGATCGTCTTCATCACATTCAACAAAATTGCATATTCTTTGTATTTCTGTGCCTGTTTCATGTACTCTTGTTTTTATTAAAGAGCCTAAATGTATTTTTTTAAAATTATCAAGTGTCATTTTCTGAAGATTTATAATATTATATTCCTTTAATTGGGAAAGTATTATTGGTGATGAACCAGGATAAAAATCTGCCAATAATCAATGATTTTTGAAATTGGCAGATCAATTAAGAAGATGCTTATTGGTTTTCTTCGGTTAGCTTGTTAATAGCCTAAGTATACAAACATGTTGACACTTAAACTTTTTGGGGTTGTATCGAGAGCCTGCTGATTTACACCACCGTTTATACTGTTGGTTGTAAATGAATGGCTGTGGCTTACCTGCGCTAAAACGCCTGTGTTTACCACCGCATTGTTACGTGTACCTGATCCGATAAATCCTGCAAGAAATGTATACGAATTTGTATCTGTTGCTGCCCGCCCTCCGTTATTAATGATATCATAACGGATATTTGGGGCAACACTGCTGGTGGTTCCGTTTAGTGTTGCATCTGGAAGCTGATTTCTGGAGATCGTTTTAGTATTGGCTCCGCTGATACTTCCAAGTGCTGTTCCATTTTGTACTAGATAGCTGTTGCTAGCATTTGGCAGGTTGGTTGAAAAGCCTAAAGAATTAGCCCTTGCCCGTTGAGATGCTGTAAGAGCAGCCACCCCACGTCCATCTAATTTGACCCACCCGTTATGATCCTGAGTTTGCAATCCGGATTTGATATCGCCATAGGTATTCCCACCCGAGGCTTTTTCCCAGACTGGGGCAGAAAAACTTCCGGTATTATAATAAATGCCTTCACCTGACGGAATCTGTGCGGTATTGGTGTTGGTGTTGTATACCATAAGTCCCTTTGTGGGAGAGGTAATAGTAGTTCCGTCATTTAATGAATTTAATGAAACTCTAGGAGGTAAAAACCCTTTATCTGTTGTCTGTAGGTCAAGAATTGCAGAGGCATTAGAGTAGGTTGTCCCTAAAGATACACGCCCTGCATCATCGATGATCATTTGGTTGCTGTCACTTGTACGAAAAACCATACTAGATGAATTGGTGGTTCCTGTTCCTCTGTAATAAGAAACGATTCCCGCTACGGGAAAGGATGCTCCTGCAATTTTAGCATTGAAAACAAAACGTCCCAGTTCATCATCTTTTGATAGATTGCCGGAAGCGTTGAGTCGGTCCACTACGATTCGGGGTGCAGTGTTGGCAGAAGACACTCTCAATTCATTACTTCCTGCCAATTTATTTTCCGAAATTTGAAGCGCACTCACCGGATTGGCAGTGCCAATTCCGACACGTCCATTATCTTGTACAACAAATTCTGATCCTGCATTTCTTGCTGCTCCTGTGGAAGTAGTTCCAAGTTGCACCCTTGAATTGGTGGGATCATCAATAAAAGCATCCGGAGTAGGATCACCTGTTGTTGAAGTGCTGCTTAAGGTGACCCATTTATTTAATGTTCCGTCAAAATAATAATACCCTGAGGAGGTTACATCCACTGTTTGTCCTGATGGTGAAGCATCTGCTGCTGTCACGTAAACAAATGCTCCCGTTTGAGCTGTCGTGTAGGTTTTGGCCTTAAGCTGAGTGCCTGTAATCCTTGGGGGGATTATTCCGTCCATTGCGGTAGTTGTAGAAGGTTTTCCTACAACATCCAAAGTAGCATTAGGAGTAGGAGTATTGATTCCTATTTGGGAAAAGGCAAATCCGAAATGAGCAACTAATCCCAGAAGTAAGATTTTTTTCATTGTGTTTGTATTTAATTTAATCGAAAAGAATTTTTTTTTAAAGAATTGAAGGCACCAACAATGCTTCATAGGTTTTTTAAAATCTTATGAGACAAGTTTTTGCCATAAAAAGCCAATGAATTGTCTGCTGTTAATTTTAAAAATGAAAAGCTAAATGACTGTTACTTGATTTGTTTTTCTCTCTGCTTTTATATCTTATCATTGTGTTTTTATGAACAGAACGATGAAAACGGGTAAATGCCGGTACAAATAGCTTTTCTTTAGACAGTGTTTTTTCATATTGTATCCATAAAGAATCTTTTTCTCAGATTTTACTTTTTCACAAATATGGTAACCGCCATATTGGCTCTTCCCCAGTTAAGATTGCTGCCGCTGGTTTGCCACATATTAAATCGGGTATTCTGATTGGTGCCTTCTGTGTAACCGTTCAAAGTGTAGGTTACCGTAACATCAGATGCCGTACTGTTTACGATTTGCTCTGTAAACTTACCTGATACACTTACCATATTAGATCCAGCGCCGGTATTAGGAACAGTGAATTTCCTTGATCCCGCCGGTTGTTCTGTTCCGTCTTTTAAAAACCGTACTCCAAAATACCCTGCTGGTGTTGCTGTTCCGGTAGTTCCCATAGGAACACTATAATCCACAATTATTTTTGCCGTTGAATTAGCTGGGATTACAACAGGCTGGGAAAGTCCCAAGTCGGTGTTATTGACTGTTCCTGCCGCCGGTTGATCTACAGGAGATGTAGCCACTACGGACAGTATATCACTGAGGACAAAGCTGCTTCTCTGAGGAGAGAGCTTGTCCCAGACCGGAGATGAAGAAGTTCCTGAATTATTATAAAGGCCTTCTCCATACTGCATTTGAGCCGTATTCGTATTGGTGTTATAAACAATTAAACCTTTCGCAGGAGAAGAGATCGTTGTCCCGTCATTCACAGACTGTAGACTGATTCTTGGCGGAAGAAATCCTTTATCTGTTGCCTGCAAATCAAGAATTGCAGAAGAGTTAGAATAAGTCGATCCCAAAGATACGCGTCCTGCGTCATCTATAATCATTTTGTTGCTGTCACTTGTACGAAAGACCATACTTGATGAATTGGTGGTTCCGGTTCCTCTGTAATAAGCAACTATTCCGGCTACGGGAAAAGATCCTCCGGCAATTTTAGCGTTAAAAACAAAACGTCCCAACTCATCATTACTCGAAAGGTTACCGGACGGATTCAGTCTGTCTACGACAATTCTGGAGGCATTATTGGCAGAAGAAACTCTTAATTCATTACTTCCGGCCAATGTATTTTCAGTAATCTGAAGTGCGCTTACCGGATTGGTGCTGCCAATTCCCACCCGTCCGTTGTCATAGATCACAAATTCAGATCCTGCTGCTCTGGTAGTCGTTCCGTTTGAATTAGTTCCCAGTTCTAATCTTGAATTGGTAGGATTGTTAATGAAAGCATCATCTGTTGAATCAAAGGATGTTATTCCTGAGGCAATCCTGACCCATACAGTTCCGTCAAAAAAATAATAGCCGGAAGAGCTAACGTTAATGGTTTGTCCTGAAGGAGAGGTATCTGCCGCTGTGACAAATATCAAGGTTCCTTTTTGAGCATTTGTATAATTTTTAGCCCGCAACTGTACACCTGTTAGTCTGGGTGCCAGGATGCCGTCTAATTTGGCCGTGTCATCCGGTACTCCGGTAACATCCAATGTAGTCTGCGGTGTTGATGTATTAATTCCAACTTGCGATGATACTGCGGTGGAAAAAAGAATAAATCCAGGTAATAAATAATTGATCATAAATTTTAGTTTCTCCAAAGCTATATCTATAGCGGTTAAAGTATGCAAATACGACCTACTAAACAGATACTAAACTTTTAAAAAATCCCTGTTAATAAGGTGTTTGAAGAGTGTTTAAAATGCCGGATATAAAAATTTCAATAAAAGAAATAGTAAAAATATGAAGGCGACAAGCCACGGAAATAAGCTAAATTCTCTTTTGTTTTGTTGAATGAATTGAATACATTGAAATCATAAAGAAGATTATCAATCATAAATCCTTTTATATACAATCGTCTTACTTTATGTTAGTTACATGACATCAGTACCTTTTTAGTATCTTGTTTTTAGATTATTTCTCAGACTTTTATTTTATTTGCCGACCATTTAGTAGGTAATCAGCCCTGAAAATGGATGTACTCAATAAGTCCTGTCTATATAAAAAACATAAAAGCAATTGAAATGAAAAAGCACAGCTCATCGTCCTGGTTACCGATAGTATTAAAAATAATACTGATACAATTTCCAATTTTTTATATCGTAAGAAATCATCGTTAGCTTAAAACGATGTTGGTATCCGGAATATCCAGGAAAAGGCACTTTAAAATTAAGTATAAGCCTTGATAATCCAATATTTTGCGAAATTCAAAATCAATTGTATGTTCAGTTGAATGCCATTGGTCCTAACGCTGATGATGTGAGCTATATCATTAATTTATTTTGAAGCAGTGAAAAAAATTAATCTTTTTCTTTGATTTACTTAATATGTATATTTACTATAACATTACCCATCTTGTCATGAGGCAGAAAATTGCATTTGTTCAACTTATTTTCTCGCTATTATTTGGTGTTAAAACATTTTCCCAGGAACTCTCTGTAAACAGTGTTTCTGATAAGCTTACGATCAATGAAATTGATAGACTTCTTTATCAGACGAGTGGAGCGGTAACCATAAAATTATCAAACGAAGAGGTCATTCGGTTGAATCAAAAAATAATACAAGTCGCTGAAAAAAAAGGATATTCTAAAGGAGAGGCATTAGGATATGTAAATATCGGCAATCACTTGTGGTTGATGGGGCAATATGAAAATGCTATAAAAGCTTTATCAAATGCAGAAAAAAAAGCAAAGGGACTTGATGATCCATTTCTTTTTGCAAAGATCAATCAGGAATATGCGCAGGTCTATTACAGAATAAAACTCTTTGATATCGCTTTGCAACGCAATGCAACAGCCATCAGCTATGCCAGACAAAATGGAGATAAAGGGTTTTTGAATTACGTATACGCTTCACGGGCAATATATTTTGAGAGTCTCGATAAAAAAGACTCGGTATTGGCTTACTATTATAAAGCCAACAATGCAGATCCAACACCTCTGGGATATACCAATATTGCAGAATATTATATCAATAACGGGAAAAATACCGATTCTGCAGAAGTCAACTTTCAGAAAGCTTTCAGGTTGCTGGAAACGAATAAATTTAAAGATAATATCTACGAAAAAGCGGCTACCTTTGATAATTATGCAGGGTTACTCACTTTAAAAAAAGATTATCAAAATGCTTTATTAAAGTATGACGCAGCTGAAAAACTGGCCAGACAGGCAGAAAAGCCCTTTATACTTTTGAATATTTACAGGTCAAAGGCCAATGTTTACCACAAATTAAACGATACCAAAGCCGAACAGGCCTACCTTTTGAGGTATACGGTGTTAAAAGACAGCATCGACAAAGAAACGGACAGAGGAGTTAACAGATCGGTTACCAACATAATTGAACAAAATGAAAAAGAAATATCCAATTCTAACCGAAAAGAATGGATTTTAATTGTTTCTCTCACTTTAGCAGGTGTCATTTTATCTCTTTTTATATTTTTTCATCAAAAAAGAAAGCAGCGAAGAAAGGAAATAGATATTGAAAAGAAGATTATCGAAAAGGATCATATTATTCATAAAAAAGATCTTGAAACGAATGAACTTAAGCTAAAGATCAATGAATCATTTGAACATGTCGTTCATTTGGCAAAAACCAATAGTCCCGAGTTTATCAAAAGATTTGAAGAAGTGTACCCTGAACATTACCATAAATTACAGAATATAGAACCCAAACTGCTGAATACCGAAATTAAATTCTGCGCGATGCTTTATCTCAATTTCTCTACCAAAGATATCGCCGAATATACCTATGTCACTATAAAAACGGTGCAACATAGAAAATTCAGGCTGCGAAAAAAACTGAGTATTCCTTCAGAAGCCGATATCAATGACTGGATTTTGAATTTACCTTGATAATTAAGTCGTTAAGGTGGGTTTAACAACCAAAAACAGCCGGTATTTTTAGTGATATAATCCGAATTTCTTACAATATAGCTCCACGTTGTGTACGGCAATAATTTAGATTTGCAGACATAATGATGGAGTTTTCTGTATTTAGAATCTTCTGATGATGAGTAAAATATATTTGATTAAAAACTAAAAGTATTCAAAAAACAAAAACACAAGTGATGAAAAAAATAACTGCAAAATATACTACCGAATGATGCTCGACCTTAAAAATATTCACGTGGGTTCGCTCGTGAAATTGTGTATCGAAGAGCGTAAAATAAATGAAGTACGTATCTGTAAGTTTTTAAAATGTTCTGGAAAAGAATTGGAATCTATATTCTTGCAAAAGTCTTTGGAAGCTGAGGTTCTATTAAAACTAAGCATACTTCTGGAATATGATTTTTTTAGAATTTATTCGCAATATTTAATTCTGTATGCTCCTCAGAAAGGTATGAAATATAATCATTCCGGAAATGAAAAAACGATTCTTCCTAAATACAGAAAAAATATCTATACAAAAGAAGTTGTTGATTTTATCCTGGAACAAATTGAAAGCGGCAAAAAAACAAAAGCTGAGGTTATAAAAGAGTATAGGATCCCTAAAACGACTTTGTATAAATGGCAAAACAAGTATGTACAATTAAAAAACTCCATGAAATAATTATTAAAAGACCAGAATATATTGTTATCGAATTATATCTATGCCATCTGCATGTTGTACAGTTTGAAAATATAGTACTTTTGAAACACAAAAAATGATTAAAAAAATTATGAAAAACGCACCTGATTATAAAAAAATATATAGCGATTTAATCAGTGTAAAATATCCTGAGAAAAAAGAAGTATGTACTCATCTACTATCTAAAAAAGATCTGTCAGTCCTTGATGTTATAGATATTAACCGGATTCTTTTCAGCAAAGACTCTAAAGAAAATACAGAATTTAACCAAAAACATCCGTCCTATAATAAACCCGCCATTGATCAGATATTAGAATATCAGAAAAAAAATCAACTGAATAACTCCCAACTTGCCCAGCATTTTAAATTAAGCAGAAATACCATTGCAAAATGGAAAAATCAGTTTTCAGTCGAATAAAAAGACTTTCAAAAAAACTTCCTTATCACTGTAATAACTCAATTTTTTACTAAAAATAAAACACATGAAAAAAAGAATACGTTTGATAATCCTTATAATAGGGATCCTATATTCTTGTGTCGATCTCATGAATGCACAAACTGGGATTGGCACTGCAAATCCACAGGGAATTTTGCACGTAGACGGGGCTAAAGACAATGCCACTACCGGAGTACCAACTGCCGCACAGGTAGCCAACGACGTTATTGTCAACAAAACTACAGGCTTTATCGGAGTCGGAGTTCTTAATCCACAGGTAAAGCTTGATATGAGATCCTCAGGTCCGGAAAATGCTCTGGGCTTAAGCACCACCACAATGACTGCTGCTGCTGCCGGTGCCGGTGCCGTGAGGTATGACGTGATCAATACACCTGTAGGTGCAAAAATTGAAGTATCGGATGGTTCTGTTTGGCATAAAGCATATATCGCCCCTCAAAAAGCTGTGGTGGTAGCACGTAAAATTACAAGTCAGTCTATTACACAAAGTTCTGCCACAAACATTACCAACTGGAATCTGGTTCGTGATATGAGCAATAGCTTTGATGCTTCGCTCGGTATTTTTACTGCTCCCCGTGATGGCACCTATACATTTTTATTGACATTTAATTTTAACGGAGCTGTTATTAATGATGGTTCAAGAGTAGAATCACAATTTTATGACACCACCGCCAATACGGTACTGGCAAGTGTTTATAAAACTTTCGGACAATCGATGACGGGAACTCCGGACGATGCAAATGCTACCCGTTCCACGCAAGCAGGAGGATCAAGTACGGTTACTCTTACCTTAACCGCCGGTACAAAGGTGGTGACCAGACTTTGGCACAACCTTATTTCAAGCGGATCTGTTGCTCTTAGGGTAACCACTAACTCCTCAGATCCTACGAATCCGGACGATGGATTTAATAATTTAACCATTATAGAACATTAAAAAATAGAGTATTATGAAAATAAAAATTAATATCACCTATACATTATTGGCTTGTATTCTATTTTTTTCTTCAGGTAAAATAAATGCTCAGGTAGGCTTTTTTACGGATAGTCCCGCTCAACCTTTGCAAATTGATGCAGCAAAAGATAATGGTAAATCACCGGATGCTTCAAAGTTGTCCAATGATGTAGTGGTAAGTTCAACAGGTAATCTTGGCCTGGGTCTTTTAAATCCAATAACTAAAGTAGATCTTCGTTCCCCGGATAATAAAGGTTTGATCGGGTTGGGTATTGGTACTCAAACCCCGGCCCAGGCTGGCCCTGGCGCAATACGATACAATGCAGGCGGCTTTATGGAATATTCCGATGGTGAACAATGGATTGCTTTACCGCTTACAGCTCCAACGAAAGCGCTTGTTAATGCAAGTAAAAGCTCTGCCCAAAGTATTGGCAGCAATACAACGACCTATATCTCCGGCTGGACCGAAACAGTAGACTTGGGTACAACGCCTAATGGTGATTTTGATCCTTCCAGCGGAACTTTTACTGCTCCCCGTGATGGATTTTATCTGGTGTCCTTCAACATTACTTTAGCGAATGGGAATATTCCCAAAAATACCTTTATAGAAACCGCAATAGAAAGTGACCGTAGTATTGAGAATATTCAGATATTCAAGACTGTGAATTCTTATCCGGCTTTTCAGGCTGGTGCAGTAAGCAATTACATCAGTGGAAATTGTAATGCTATTTTTAACCTTAAAACAGGCAATACCATTAAATTTAGTGTGAAGCATAATATAGGTTCTTCAAGAAATACCTTGAATGACGGGAAGTTAAATAATTTGAGTATTAGCGAGTTATAAAAAATAAAATAATGAGACAACAGCATATAGTAAAGAATCTAATAATTGCCTGTATTCCTCTGTTTTTTGGGGCAATTCAAATAAATGCCCAGATAGGATTGGGTGTTGATAATCCGGTAAACCCGGTTGAAATTAAAACTGATGCGGGTAAAGTTATTATAGACAATACCGGTAAGCTCGGAGTATTGGTTGCCAGTCCAAAGGTAGCAATCGATCTTCGCAGTGGAGCCAGTGGCGCGGTAGCTGTAGGAAATACAGATAAAACTGCTGTTCAGGCTGGCGCCGGAGCTTTGCGCTATGTCGCGAGTCCTGCTATCGGAGTAAAAGGATATCTGGAATTTTCTGACGGAACAACCTGGGTGAGCTTTTTTCCTAAAGGTAAGCCCCGGATTGTAGTTATGGCCAGTAAAACTACACAAGATACTTACGTATTTGAAAGTGCAACACCCTCAGAAATTGGTACGAAATCCGGAATAGTACAGCGCAGATCTTCTTATTTAACCAACTGGGAAGAAAAACTGGATTCGGATTCGGGAGTTCCTACCAGTAATTTCAATCCTGCGACGGGAGAATTTATTGCTCCACGAACAGGAGTGTATTTTGCTACTTTTACTTTTGCATTACAGTCCAGCCAGGTAAATACGGGCGAAAATAACCAGACCGAAGCCATTTGGGAAGTTAGAAATCCTGCCGGTACCATCACTCAGAGAGTTAAGACAAACAACGGCTATGCTTCTGACACCGGAGCCAGTCCCAATGCGGTTCCTGTAGGTTCGGCATGTACGGTGAGTGTTTACTTAAACAAAGGAGACAAATTAAGACCTTTTACCTGGATTACTGTAGGATTTGATGGTACAATCAGTCAATTTGATATTTCCGGAAGTGGAGTATATAACTCGTTGACCATCGTAGAACAATAAAGTCCTGATACAACTTTACTTAATATTGTAAAAATAAAGAAATAACAATACCTATTCATACACAAATGTCTTAATATATTGGTGCTGGGGAATACTTCTCAGCACCCTTCGATGAAGGGTATTTGAATGGAATGAAAGAAAGAGTTGTATAAAAAATAGTAAATGTCAAATAATTTAATATTCAAGAACAATTATTTTATCATTCAATTGGTAGATCAGAATATTGAAATCTATAAAGAAGCTTGATTTAAAATCACGGTTTAACGTATCAATTGTTTTACCATTATTCAAATCAAAAATGATGATATCTGAATTTCTTACAATACATAGAATAGAATCCGTCAAATAGTGCGTATGAAGTCGATGAAAGTTTAAAAAGCCATGATTTGTTTTATGAATTTTTAACGGGCTTATATTATTGTGAACAGAATATTCAAAAATGGAAAATGAATCATTTAAGTCATCATCATTTTCATAGAGTAGCACCGTAAACTTTTCTCCTGTGGCGTTAAAAGCCAGATTGTGAAAGGCTCCGTCATAATCCAGATCATCCATATCATACACCATATCCAGTTGCTGCGAATCGTTGATCCCGAAAACTTTTACACCCTGAACTCCATAGGTGGCATGCGTTGCAATAAAAGCTAATTGACCGGGTTGATTGGTACTTTTAAGGCATTCCATATATTCATAGCCAACCCAGTCTTTTTCTTCATTTTCGCATTGATCCAGCAAATTGACCTGTAAGATCTCTTGATGATTTTTAAAGATTTTGCAATTGGAATGGTAACTCGAGTGCTGATCAAAAAATAGTTGTTCTATTTTGTTTTGATCATTGAGTCTTAAAAGAATATCTTTTTTATCCTGAGAGAGGAGTTCCTGAGAAACCAGATTACCACTCCCATCAAATTTGAAATAATAGATATTCTCAGAATCGCAACCTGCCATTTCAAAAGAATGAACCTTCTCTAAGTACTTAAAAAAGGTTGTTTTCTCAATAAAATGAGCATTAAAATCTAGTTTGATTTCATCCGTTAATTTTATATCCTTATCAAAAACCGATATTGTCCGGTCTTCAAGAACATAAATTCTTTTGGATTCGTTGCTATAATCTATAAATGCCATTATGGTGTTCTAATTTCTTAGTGGTACAAAGTGCAATATATAGATTATATCTGAATATTAGTTAAGATCATAATTAGCAATGACCAAACTCAAAACGAAGTGAACATAATTTTGTTCAACATCTTTTCTGTTGATCAGTCTGTTTTTATATTCGTAAGAACTTAAATCTCTTATCAGTCTCTGATACGTTTCAAATTCATCACCTTTTATTTTTACTCTTGTATTCCCGTCTCTTCTTGCAACAAGCACATCATCTAAAGTTCTCACCTTAAATAAAGCTTCACATAATGTCGGGCGAGACCTCATTGATCCAATGTATCTTTCAACTATATTAATCTTGAACGAGTCAAATAAAATGGTATTAAAAACAATTTTAGAATTAGGCTCCTGAGTATTGAGCTCAAGCTTGTAGTTCATTAATTTAAATTTTGGTAAAGATAAGTTTAATTATCCCAAAAACCAGTACCATTTTAATAGATCGTTCACATTATAATAATTGAATTTTATAAGACTTATTAAAAATTAGATATTATGAATTACATTTTTACAGATAAAACATTGATATTTAAATAAGTTCTGTTGGTGCAGAACGAGAATAGCGAAAATTTATTTTTTTTAAATAAAAAAAGAATAATACTCCCAAATAATATAAATATCAGCTTATAAATGAACAGGAAGGGAAAAACAAGACATTTTTTCTCTTCTTTTATTTTTTTCCTCATGAGCATTTACGTAATTTTATTGTCTGTATAACAGAATTTATATTAATACAATGGAGAGATATAGTTACGGAATGGTTGGCCTTGGAGTAATGGGGCGGAATCTTCTTTATAATATTGCTGATAACGGCTTTTCAATCGCAGGCTTTGACCTTGACGAGCAGAAAATAAAAGAATTACAGGAAGGGGCAACTTCAGAAATGAAAGTAAAGGGAATCGGCTCTTTGGAGGATTTTGTATCAGCACTGGAAAGTCCCAGAAAAATTATTCTTATGGTTCCGGCCGGAAAACCCGTAGATGCTGTTCTGGAAAGTATTACCCCACTTTTAAGCAAAGGTGATATCGTAATTGATGCCGGTAATTCCTATTTTGAGGATACAAACAGACGCATTGCTGATCTGGCTTCAAAAGACCTTCACTTTATGGGAATGGGAGTTTCCGGAGGTGAAAAAGGTGCCAGAACAGGTCCGAGTATCATGCCCGGAGGAGACTTGGAAGCATTTCACCAGCTTAAACCTATGTTGGAGGCGATTGCTGCCAAGGTAGATAACGAAGCTTGTACCGCTTATATGGGGAAAGGCTCGGCCGGAAACTACGTAAAAATGGTACATAACGGAATAGAATATGCCATTATGCAGCTTATCAGTGAAGCGTACGACCTGCTGAAAAGAGGTACTAATCTTAATAACGATCAGCTATACGAAGTTTTCAAAGAATGGAATAATGGTGAAATGAATTCATTCCTGATTGAGATTACCAGAGATATTTTCCAGCAGAAAGATTCATTAACCGATCAATACCTTTTAGATCAGATTTTAGATAAAGCAGGTGCTAAAGGAACCGGAAAATGGACTTCAGAACAAGCTATGGAAATCGGGGTTTCTATCCCAACCATTGATATTGCGGTAACTTCAAGAATTTTATCCGCTTATAAGGACGAAAGGGTAAAGGCCTCTCAATTATATCCTAAAAAAGAAATTTCAAATCCTGAAAATATAGATTTATTCATCAAAGAAGTTGGAGACGCTCTGTTTTTAGCTAGTTTAATCAGCTATGCCCAAGGATTGGCCTTACTGGTAAAGGCATCTGAAGAATATCACTTTGAAATTCCGTTAAAAGATGTAGTTAAAATCTGGAGAGGCGGATGTATTATCCGCTCGGTTTTATTGGAGAAATTTTATACTGCGTATACCAAAGATCCTAATTTGTCTAATATTTTGCTCGATCAGGAAATTGCAGCTATCGTTAAAGAAAAAATGGATTCATTGAGAAAAACGGCCGCTTTTGCAGTTTCAAACGGAATTTCAAGCTTGGGACTTCAAACGGCGTTAGGCTATTTTGATGCGTATACTACAGAATATCTGCCTATCAATTTAATCCAGGCACAACGTGATTACTTTGGAGCACATACTTATCAGAGAATCGATAGAGAAGGAGTATTTCATACTTCATGGCAAAGTGCAAATAGTTAAAATTCGGAAAAATGAATGAAAATAGAAGTTTGCAGCCCACAACTATAATTATTTTTGGGGCTACAGGAGATTTGGCAAAAAGAAAACTTTTTCCGGCCTTTTACAATTTATATATCGATGGCAGAATGCCCAAAGGCTTTAATATTGTTGCCTTAGGAAGAGCAGAGAATACCAGCGAAAATTTTAGAAATTATATCAAAGAAAATCTGGAGAGCTTTTCCAGGAAAAAAGTAACATCTGAAGATTGGGCAGGCTTTCAGGCACATATCACTTACTTCCAACACCAATTGGATGAGGAAAGTTCCTATAAAGATCTCTATCAGAAATTACAGGATTTCGATGGTGTCTATGGGATGAGAGCGAACAGGTTGTTTTACCTATCCATTAGTCCCAACTTCATTACCACGATTTCCAATCATATCAAAAACACGTCATTAGCTTCTGATGCTAAAAAAGACCGTATCATTATTGAGAAACCTTTTGGACACAATAAACAATCTGCCATAGAACTGAACAGTCTTCTGGCACAAACCTTTGAAGAAGAGCAGATCTACCGTATCGACCATTATTTAGGAAAAGAAACCGTACAGAATATACTTGCATTCAGATTTGGAAATTCAATTTTTGAACCTTTATGGGACCATAAATATATAGAATCGGTACAGATTACGGTAGCTGAGGAAGTAGGAGTGGAAACCAGAGGTGCTTTCTATGAGCAGACAGGAGCATTAAAGGATATGATTCAAAATCACTTGTTGCAGATTCTGTGTATGGTAGCTATGGAACCACCTGCTTCATTGAAATCAGGAGAAATCAGAGATCGTAAAGTAGATGTTTTAAAGGCGATCCGCAGGATTTCCCCGGACCAGGTGGATCATTATGCTGTAAGAGGTCAGTATGGAAGAAGTATTGTTGCCGGAGTTGAAGTAAAAGGGTACCGCCAGGAGAGTGGTATTGCCCCTGATTCGAATACAGAAACATTTGCCGCGATAAAATTTTATCTGGACAATGAAAGATGGCAGGATGTACCGTTCTACGTTCGCACAGGGAAGAAAATGAAAGAAAAACATTCTTATATAACCATTCAGTTTAAGCCGCTTCCTCATTCAACATTTTCAGATACACCCTATCTGTTGTCTGCCAACAGGCTGATCATTAATATCCAGCCTATGATGGACATCAGACTTTTGTTTATGGCCAAAAAGCCAGGACTTAGCATGGATCTGAAACCGGTAGAAATGATCTTTGACAATTTTGCCTGCCAGGAAGATACACCGGAAGCTTATGAAACCCTGTTACAGGATGCTCTTTTAGGAGATCTTACCCTATTTATGCGTTCGGACCAGGTAGAAGAGGCCTGGGACGTAGTTACCACCATCCAGGAAGCTTGGGAAAATAGTAAAGATTCTTCATTTCCCAATTATAAGGCAGGAAGCTGGGGCCCGGAAGACAGCAATGCATTAGTTGAAAGACAAGGGCACAGCTGGGTATAACACAATAAAAATTTAAAAAGAAAAAAATGAATATTACAGTATTTGATGATTTAGAAAAACTGTATATAAAAGCAGCGGATACTTTTGTTGATCTTTCAAAACAATCGATTCAGAAGCATAACAGATTTGCAGTAGCTTTAAGCGGAGGTTCTTCTCCCAAAGCTATTTTTAAATTGCTTGCCACTGAAGAATATGCCGCTCAAATTGAATGGAATAAACTCTATTTCTTTTGGGTAGACGAAAGATGGGTGCCTTTGAATGATGATAAAAGCAATGCCAAAATGACCTTTGAAACATTATTGGATCAGGTTCCTGTTAACAAGGATCAGGTTTTTCCGATGTATCAGGACGGAATACTTCCGGAAGAGTATGCAAAAGAATATGAACAAAAGATTAAAAATGTCCTTGGAGACGAAGGTGTTTTTGATTTCATTCTTTTGGGAATGGGAGATGATGGGCATACTGCATCTTTATTTCCGGGTGAAGAGGTCTTGAATGAAAAGGAAAAGTGGGTTTCTGCCTACTATCTGAAGCCGCAGGAAATGTTCAGAATCACTTTAACGGCACCATTAATTAATAAGGCTGAAAATATACTGGCAGTAGCATTTGGAGAATCTAAAAAACATGCTTTGAATGAAGTTCTGAATGGAGCTTACAATCCTGAGCTGTATCCGATGCAACTTATTGAGAAAAAAGAAGGCTTCCGTTTTTTTACAGATGAAAAAGCGAGAGGATAAAATAGAATAAAAAATGAGGGTGTTTTCCCTTAAAATAAAGGCTTTCAAATTATTTTGAAAGCCTTTTCTCTTTATTTTTATTCTAAAACTGAACCATCAGAATACACAATTTTCTTCACATCAAAATCAAATAGTAAGTCTTCAAATTTGGCAGAAGCTATTTTCTTATCATCATTGGAAAACTGATTGTAGTCAAATGCTGCGTCCCCTTTAAAGGTTGAGTTACCTGCAATTCTGTCATCTGTAAAGTCCATGCTGTAGGAATCTCCGATTTGTTCGCCTAAAGAATTAAATATTTTAAAACTGATTTTTGCCGCTTTTATTTCCTTTGCCGACTTATTCTGTATCGCATATTTGAATAAGTTATAATCTTCAAGTCTTCCGGCATCAAAATTACTTGGAACATATTCTTTAGCAAAAATAGTGACGGTAAGCGCTTCCTTCATTTTCTGTTTTCTTGCTTCCATTTCTTTTTTGGCCTTTTCAGCCAATGCATCCTCTTCGGCTTTAAACTTTTTAGCATCATCCAAAATACTTTGATAGGTTTTACTTTCCAGCGATTCACCTTTTAATTTTGCCCGGATGACCCAACCGGCAAATAAACCGGCATCCTGTTCGTTCCATTTTTTACTTTCCGCTATTTCTTTCAGATCCTGAGGCATCGTGGCTTCATTGTATTTTTTGCCCGTAGGATTTGAACAGGCGGTTAAAAATACTAAACCACAGAGTATCAAAATTTTTTTCATGGTTTTGATTAGTTTAAAATTATTAGTTTTTACAATAATAACTAAAAATAATGAAACGACAGAATATATAATTACCTGCAATTCCCTCATAGAAAACTATAATGGCTGAAGCCAAAACAGCATCGCTAGATTTCTAACGATGCTGTAAACAAGTAGTGTTTTTTACCTTAATCACTTAACTGAATGTTCGAACCAACTGTCATTAAATAAGGGACATAACTCAATTGAATTATGTGTTTTTCTACTTATTAATAGTGTTTTAATATAAAAAGCGGTTATTAGTTTTTACAAATATATGAAATAAGACACTATAAAGTGTGCAAAATATTGAAAATTTTCTTAAACTTGTATCCTTGAACGTTTTACCATGGAAAGAAAATCAGCAGGAGGGAGCATTCGCAATAAGGAGCGAAGTAAGAAAAAATTTTTGGATGCAGTTGGAAAAATTCTGAAAACCAAAGGTTATCAAGCTTTAAAAGTTAATACGATAGCCGCTACCGCTGGTGTAGACAAAAAAATGATTTACACCTATTTTGGTGGGATTGATGGGCTTATAAATGCCTATATCCGCTCCAAGGATTACTGGAGCATGATCACGATTGAAGAAATTGAAAGAATAAAACCTAAAATAGATGATGGTGGAAAATCTTTTATGGAAGAGATGCTGTTATCTCAATTTGATTATGTTTATACCAACAAAGAGGCACAAAAATTATTATTGTGGCGTATATCTGAGCCCCGGAAATCGTTAAAAAAACTTACCGACACTCAGGAAGAAAATGGAGAGCATATTTTTAAATTGATGATGGATCCCCATTTTGGAGTACGTTCCAGAGATTTTCGGGCAATATTAGCCATTATCGTTTCAGGGTTATATTACCTTAATCTGTATGCTGCTGTTAACGGCAGTATTTTTTGTGGAATAGATATTCATACTCCTAAAGATCGAGAGAACATCAAAAAGGCAATATCTTATTTGTTGGAACAAAGCTATAAGCATCTTAAAAATTCTGATAAATAAAACCTATTTTCATGCCTATTGCATTGTAATAAGTTGTAAAATACAAAACAGCATCCTGAAGATGCTGTTTTGCGTGTCGTGTTTTTACCTTAGTGTTCGAAATTGTCTTAAACAGAGGGAACTTAATAATAACTGCTTTTGTTTTCGACCCGTGTTTTTATATATAGAAGGTTTTAGTTTGTACAAATATATAAAATAAGACACTATGAAGTGTCTAAACTGAATTATTTTTTTTGAAAATATTTGTAATTTACTGTTATTCAGGTGTTAATTTTTATTCTAAGTGATGAAAATCCTTTGAAATATATTACGACAAGTGTTTTCTGTAATATAAAAAAACAGCATCATTTAGATGATAAATGATGCTGCTTTCAGTAGTTTATTTTACCTTAATTATTAAATCTTCGAAACTAATTATCTTAATCAAGGGAAACGTAATGCTATCGAAATTGTTTAGTTTTCAATCTAAATAGTGTTTTAATATAAAAATGGTTATTAGTTTTGTGCAAATATATAAAATAAGACACTTCGAAGTGTCTAAATTAAATTAAATTTTATTAATATTTTGTAACGTGTTGATTTTAAGTATGTTTTTTTTATTTAAATATGAAAATCTCTTTTATTATCAAGATGAAAAATCTTATTTAAATAAAAAAAACAGCACCATTAAAAAACTCAACGATGCTGACAATGAGTAGTGTTCTACCTCAATTGCTTAGTCTTCAAAATTGGCTTAAACTAAGAGGATATTCGACAATCAAGGTTGTTTTTTATTGTAATCAGATTGTTCTTTTTAATTACAACTGATTTTTATTTTATGCAAATATACAAATTTAGACACTTTGTAGTGTCTAAAATAATAAAAAAATCCTTAAACTTGTATATTGAATTTTACCATGGAAAGAAAATCAGCAGCAGGCAGCATTAGAAATAAAGAACGCAGTAAAAAGAAATTTTTGGATGCAGTTGGAAAAATTCTGAAAACAAAAGGATATACAGGATTAAAGGTGAACGATATTGCTGCTACAGCCGGAGTAGATAAAAAAATGATCTATACTTATTTTGGAGGTATAGATGGTTTGATGGATGAGTATATCCGATCACAGGACTACTGGAGCAAGACGACCAGTGAAGAAATTGGAAAGATGAATCCGAGAACAGATGATGGAGGAAGATCATTTGCGGAAGAACTTTTGCTGGCTCAATACGAATACGTATATAATAATAAAGAAACCCAAAAGCTGTTATTATGGAGGTTGTCCGAATCGCGGAAAGAACTGAAAAAAATGACGGATACGCAGGAAGAAAACGGTAAGTTTCTTTTTGATACGATGGGTTCACAGTTTAAAGAAAATTCTGAGGTTTTTCGTTCTGTCATGGCCATCATGGTTTCGGGGTTGTATTACCTGAATATGTTTTCTTCTATGAATGGCAGTATTTTTTGTGGTATAGATGTTAATACTCCTGGAGGACGTACCCAAATTAAAGAGGCTCTTTCTTTTTTATTAGATCATACTTTTGAAGATCTGAAAGATGAGAATAAAGAATAGGCTCAGAAAGGCCAGTTCAACAATAAAAATGCCCCGTTAGATTTCTAATGGGGCTTTTTACAATAGTGTTTTTACCTTAATTACTTATTAACCAATTTTAATCAAGGAAGATCACATCATCGAAATTGTTTAGTTTTTCAACCTGAATAGTGCTTTTGTGTATATAGATGGTTTTAGTTTGTACAAATATACAAATAAGACACTATTAAGTGTCTAAAATAATTAAAAATTTTAATATTTTAATTTAAATAGCTGTAAATCAGTTTAATAATTTTCATTTTAAAATGATCTATATTTTGCTTGCTATCTGAAATCGTGATGTATTGTAGATAGATTCCTTTTATTTTGTTTTTTTTCAAATGGAAAAACAAGTATTCCCTGAGGTATTTTTAGCTTTTAATTTAGATCTTTTTATCCGTACAGACCGGTTTGTTTTAGATGTAAATATTAATTAAGACACTTTTGGGTGTTTAAAAATAGCAAAAAATTCCTTAAACTTGTACTGTTGAATGTTTAGTCATGGAAAGAAAATCAGCAGCAGGTAGTATCAGAAACAAAGAACGCAGCAAAAAGAAATTTTTGGATGCGGTTGGAAAAATTCTCACCACGAAGGGATATGCAGCATTAAAAATCAATGATATTGCTGCTATTGCAGGAGTAGATAAGAAAATGATCTACACTTATTTTGGCGGAATGGATGGTTTGATGGACGAATATCTTCGGACACAGGATTATTGGGTACGTGTCAACAGTAAGGAAGTTGAAAAAATACAGCCTAACTTAGAGGATGGGGGAAGGTCATTTATTGAAGCAATGTTGATTTCTCAATTTGACTATGTCTATAACAATAAGGAAGCCCAAAAATTACTATTGTGGAGTATTTCTGAACCCCGGAAATCATTGAAAAAAATGATTGATGAGCAGGAAGAAAACGGAGAATATATTTTTAAACTCATGATGACTCCGCATTTTAAAGAAAAAATGGGTGTTTATCGTTCAATTATGGCGATCATGGTGGCGGGTCTTTATTATATGAATATGTATTCTGCTTTAAACGGAAGTGTTTTTTGTGGGGTAGATATTAATAGTCCCGACGGACGTGAGCATGTGAAGAAAGCCATTTCTTTTTTAATAGATTCTACTTATAAACATCTGAAATCTGAACAGGATGAATAAGAAGATATAAATAATATTTTTACTAAAAATATATGAGAGGCTGCTTCTATAAAACGAAAGCAGTCTCTTTGCTTTTATTATTTTTAATAAGAACCTGTACAAAAAATATTCACTTGGTATGGAATTAATTTAATAAAAGCAGAATCTCGTTTTTGTCTTTTTCATGGTTTTATCGTAGGTATATTGGCTTTCTCGAAGAAAAAAGGTTGCATATACTCTTTAAAACAAAATCATATATTTGCAACCTCAAAAACTGGTAAAGAAATAACTATGAAAAAAATTTATAAATTATTGATTGGATCTACGATTGCTGTCGCATCATTCAATACTTTACAAGCCACAGTGCGGTATGTTAACCTATCAAATATTACAGGATCTGCACCCTATACATCATGGGCGACTGCCGGAAATGACCTCCAGACTGTCATTAACGAAAGTGTTGCAGGAGATGAAATCTGGATTGCTTCAGGTACTTATATACCGAATTCACTTCCTTTAGGGGCAATAGGAACAACTTTGGGTGGAGCTACAGTTTTAAACTCAAGAGATTATACTTTTTTTGTAAAAGATGGAGTTAAAATTTTTGGTGGATTTTCAGGAACTGAAACGCTGTTCAATCAACGTAATCCTATTGTTAACAAAACGATTCTCAGTGGTGATTTAGGGGCAATTGGCTCCAAAGATGATAACTGCTACCACGTTGTTATTGCTTCAGACGGTACTTTAGGGGTTACTATTGATGGCTTTTCAATCACAGGAGGGAATGCTGATAGTTCCTCAGGCGGTATGGAAGTAAATGGTAAGAGTATTTTTCGATGGTACGGAGGAGGAGTATATGCCTGCTATGGAAAAAGTATGATCAGTAATAATATTTTTTATGATAATACAGCAGGAAATAATGGTGGTGCAATTAATTCTTTAAATAACAGTAATATTGTAATTTCCTCAAATACATTTTACAATAACAATGCTATCGATGGTGGTGCTATTTATTCTTACACCAATACTTCCATCACGGTTTCAGATAACATTATTCGTAATAATACGGCAAGTACCGGAGGAGGATTTGCAACATATTACAGTACCAATACCATTAGCGGAAACAAGATTTATGAAAATATAGTCTGGGGTGAAGGTGGAGGAATATATGTGACAAGTGGTACAAGTATTATCAATAATAACATTATCAATAATAATAAAACGGACCATAACGGTGGCGGTGGGCTCTATCTTAATTACGGAAACAATACCATATTTAATAATGCTATTTATGAAAATACAGCGTTGGGTGTTGGTGGAGGAGTATTGTTAACCGGTAATAATACATTGACGAATAATATTATTTTTAAAAATAGATCGAGTAATTATGGAGGAGGAATCTACATGGGAACTGGAACTCATACCATAATTAATAATACAATATACAGTAACTCTATCAATACAAACAGAGAAGGAGGCGGGATTTTCACTACTGCAGGTTCCGGGACGTTTAAAAACAATATTTTTTGGGATAATAAAAAAGGGATATCAAATAATACTGTAAGCTCAGATTTTTATAATATAAATAACTCTGCGCAAGTCAGTTTTACAAATAACCTGTTACAGCTTCAAAGTTCCATGTATATGATTGCTAATTTTAATTTTTTAGGATCTAATGCTCAGGGAAATATATTTGGGCAAAACCCAGGTTTTGGTAATCCTGCCAATCCACTAGGAGCAGATGGAGTTCCACTTACTGACGATGATGGTCTCGCGTTAGTAAGCAACAGTATTTGCAGATCTTCAGGAACTACTTCCGGTGCACCTGCTACCGATTGTACAGGAGCAACCCGCACGGGAATTCCTAACCTTGGTGCCTATGAAGTGATTTTTCCTCTCGTACTTGGAGTAAGTGATGTTGCCAGAAAAAATAATACTGTGAAAATTTATCCGAATCCGGCAAAGGATTATATTTACTTTTCAGAAACAGTATCCGATATTATGATATATACCATGGATGGTCAATATACAGGAGTCTCTTCAACTCATGAAAAAGCGAACATTTCTCATTTACCTAAAGGATTGTATATGATTACAGGAAAGGATAGTAAAGGGAATATAATATCTCAAAGACTCATTAAAGAATAAAATAGAAAATTAGTTGGTATAGATTGATTTTTTATCTAAAAATAAAACCCTTGCTAAAACAGTAAGGGTTTGTTTTTTTTGTGTAGAATAAAATGTTTTCTAATTCAATAATTTTCTTCTTCAGACTAAAGTAAATTCCTACATTTGCTATTCATCTCAGATATTTCCCCAATACTTTAAAAACTAATAAAAAATTGAAGAAAATAGTAAGTGTGATGCTTATACTTTTATCAGGAATAAATGTATATGCACAGAATACATATGTCTTTTTCGGTTCATTTAACCGCGACAAAAATACAGAAGGAATTTATGTATATGAATTGGATATCATCAAAGGTAACTTATCAAAAGTAACATCAGTTAAGGGAATTTTAAACCCATCATTTCTAACGCTGGCTCCCAACGGTCAATATCTTTTTGCCTGTACGGAAAGCAAAACGAAAGACGCAGGAAGTGTAAGCAGCTTTAAATTTAATCCCGAAAAAAAATCTCTGACCTTTATCAACAGCCAAAGAACAGGAGGCGAGAATCCTGTTTATATTACCGCTCACAAAAACGGCAAATGGCTGATTAATGGTAATTATACCGAAGGAAGCGTTTCTGTGTATCCGGTTTCAGAGAACGGGCTTATAGAGCCAAGGGTACAAAATTTTCAGTATTCGGAGGGAAGTACAGATCCGGACAGACAAGAACGTTCTCATATTCATTCCACCGTTTTTTCTCCTGATTTTAACTATGTTTTTGCCCCCGATCTTGGAGCAGATAAAATCAGAGCATATCAATTTGAGAATAATAAAACGGAACCATTGACGGAAATCCCTTTTAAACAAGCACCTTTAGGAAGTGGGCCCAGGCATTTTACTTTTCATCCCAATGGTAAATTTGCTTATTGTGTAGAAGAAATGGGAGGAGCTGTAAGTGCCTATTCTTATGATAGCGGAAAACTGGAAAGTATTCAAAGAATCAATACCCATCCGGATCAGCTTAAAGATAATTTTGAAAACTCAGACATCCATATTTCTCCTGATGGACGTTATTTATATGCATCAAACAGAGGCTCTGAAAATAATATTGCCATCTTTTCAATCCAAAATGACGGTACCTTGAAAACAATAGGGTATCAGAAAACGGGAGGGAAGCATCCTAGAGTATTCACCCTTGACGAGACCGGAAAATTTTTAATAGCTACCAATTCCGTAAGCGGGGATGCATTTGTCTTTAAACGAAATGAAGAAACAGGACTTCTCAAAAAAGTAGGAAAGAAGATCAAAATATTTGGTGTTTCTTCAGTACAGATCAGGAAATATTAATCGGGCAGAATTAAGATTTAAAACAACAAGTAAAGAGAATATATAAAACCACGAATTTTTAATTAAGTCCGTGGTTTTATATAAATGTTTCAAAGGAGAAGTTTACTTGATTTTTACTGCAATCGCATCTATTTCAAATAGCATATCGGGTAATGCCAGTTGACTTACCGGAATGAGAGTACTCGTAGGTAAATCGGTTGTATCCCATACTTTCTTTGCCTCTTCAGTCCATATTTCAAGCTTTTCCTGGTTGTGGTCAACAATCAACAGAGTGATTTTAACAACATGATCAAATGTCATAGAATGGCTTTTTAATACTATTTTTAAATTTTTCAAAGCATCCTGAACCTGAGTTTTAAAGTCAGGGGCTAATGTATGATTTTCCCCAACACCACCGCTTTGGCCAGAGATAAAACACATCTGAAAAGGAGAATCTACTGAAATACTATGCGAAAAACCATAAGGAGTGGGGTTGAACAGTTCCGCAGGATTGATGAGTTGGGGTTGCTTATTATTTTCCATGATCTTCTTTTTTAATGGTATAAAAATATAGGATAATAACGGAGAAAACATATACATATGTTGAGAAGAAAGTTGTTTTAATGATGTATGATCCGAATCGTTAATATATATTCATGGAAAAAACGAATGCTGCTCCTGACGAACAGCATTTTTGAGTTATTTATTCAACAACAATACTCTCAATCCCTTTTTGCAATGCCGTTTCCTGAATGACTGGAACAGACATGCCCTCTGCACGTACCACAGAAATATCTGTCATGCCCATAAAGCCCAGGGTCTTTTTAAGATAAGGAACTACAAAGTCATAAGCCTGCTTTTCACCTTCGGAATAAATTCCGCCACTTGAAAAAGCGAGATATACTTTCTTATTTGTAATCAATCCTTCGGGGCCGTTTTCTGTATAACGGAAAGTGGAACCTGCTCTCGCAATGTGATCCAGCCAGGATTTCAGGGTTGAAGTGATGCTGAAATTATACAAAGGAGCTTCTATGACAATAATATCAGCTTCTTTCAGTTCGGCAATTACGGTATCAGAAAGAGCTACTGTTTCTAGTTGTTCCGTGGTGCGGCTCTCAGCTGGGGTAAAAAAGGCACTGATGTGTTTTTCTTCCAGATGTGGGAAAAGAGGATGGGTCAGGTCACGTTTTTTTAAAATGCTGTCGGGATATTTAGCAATGATTTTTTCAATAACTGCGCTACCCAGTTTTTTACTGATTGAAGATTCACGTCTTGGACTTGAAACGATATGAAGTACTTGTTTCATTTTTTAATTTTTTTAAAATTTTACATTTCAAAATTATTTATATTTACTAATAAAAAGATAGTAGTTACTCAAAGGTTAGTAGTAACATTTAGGTTAGTTACAAGAAAAATAAAGAGAATGGAAGAAGAAAAAATACTGTATTCACAACCTCAGTGCAGCACTCATCTGTCTGCTACGGAAGATGCATTATATGTTCTTGGAGGGCGATGGACCTTGCGGGTAATGATTGCTATTTTAGGAGGTCATAACCGTTTTAATGAGTTACAACGAACGGTAGAAGGTATTTCAGCAAGAGTATTGTCCAATGAATTAAAAAAGCTGGAAATGAATCATTTGTTGGAAAGAAGAGTTCTTGCAGATCAGACGCCTGTGTTGGTGGAGTACATTCCTACAGAATATAGTCAGTCATTGAGAGATGTTATTGCTGCCTTAGCAGATTGGGGGAGAAAACATAAAAAGAAAATTACAGCCTGAGATGGTGGAATAAGTACCAATTCAACTGGAATTTGATGAGTATGATCCTGAAAGGCTGTGATTTATAATAATATTTTTTTGAAATTAAAAAATCAATAAAAATGTATTATTTATAAATTAACATAACTTTAAGTTTTTTATGGATTAATAAGTTGCATCATTTCTACTACTTTAGTTATTTTTACTCAAATTAATAATGACAAGATGATTATATGCGAAGACTTACTTTTTTCTCATGGGGCTCAATTGGTAAAATATAATGCTTCGGATTATATTTTTCAGGAGGGAACGTCTGCTAAATTTTATTTGCAGATCAGAACCGGAACCGTAAAGTTGAATACGTTCCTGGAAGATGGAAAAGAGTTTGTTCACGGACTTCCTTTTGATGGGCATTGTGTGGGTGAAAGCTACCTGTTTACAGGGCATAACTACGCTGTTAATGCAATTGCCGTTACTGATTGTGAAGTGATTAAGATTCCAAAGACTAAATTTCTGCCTCTCCTGCTGGAGAATCCCGCATTAATGCTCAAACTGAATAATTATACAGCCGACAGATTGCATTTCAGGTACATGATTTCCAGTTTCCTGGCTATTTCTGACCCGATTGTAAAACTTAGAAAATTATTTGATCATCTTAAAAATTACTTTGGTTTTAATGAAATGTATTCATTTCCTGTTCCTTATACCAGACAACAAATTGCGACTTTAACCGGCCTCCGGGTAGAAACCGTCATCAGGTATGTGAAAAAAATGGAGGAGCAAAGATTAGTTAAGCTGGATAGTACTAAAATCTATTATTAGTCGAAAAGAATAATCAATGCTCCATGATAGGCGGAGATTATTTTAAGATCAGAACAGGCTGATTGGTATTTTGATAAATTCCTTCAGAAATACTTCTGCTGGCTAGATAATACAGGAAGCTATGTCTTCCCGGTAAAGCAATAATCAGATCTGTATCGTTGGAAGAAGCAAAATTCAAAATGCCGTTGATGATATTTTCGTCATAAGAATAATGAATACTGCTTGGGATGTCCGTCAGATGTTGTTGAATATAGGTTTCTAATTCTCTCTTTTTTTCCGGGCTGATATCAGTATCTTCTTTGGTATTGATATTCAAAAACAATAAATGCACATCTTTTTTCTGGATAACAGACTTGTGATGAAAGAGTCTTTCCAGCTTTTTAATCCCATTCAGATCGCAGGGAATAAAAATATTTTTGATGGTACTGTATCTATAGCTATTGGGAACGATCAGTGTTTTAACGGGGCTTGTTCTTGCAATGCTCACGATATTATCAGAAACAAAGCTTTCATTAGAAGACGTAGAATCATCACTTCCCAAGATAATCAGTTCAATTGAAGGCTGATTTTTCAATACCTCATTAATACTTCTTGTAAGTGCCCAATCACTTAATAGCCTTGAAACTTTTATTTCAGGAGATATTTCCGTTACGATAGTACTTAGCTGATCAAATAATAATTCAGTTCTTTCCAATAAATTGTTGATGCTTTCTTCATTGACAAAGGAATGTCCTTCAGCAATATGCAAGTAATCAAATTCAGATTCTCCGGCAATTTTCAATAGAATAATATGTTGGTATTCGTAGTGTTTTGCCCATTCTGCAGCAACTCTTACTGCATTTTCTGTCGTTGATGTAAAATCAATAGGTACAAGGATTGTTCTCATTTTATCGGTATTTTAAATCCTGATTATTCAAGGTTTGCGGTCATTTTCTTTACTAACAGAAGTGCTTTATTGATTTCATCTTCATCAAAATCACCTGCAGCTTTTCTATAAAGCTCCAATGCCCAGGGATAAACAATTTCTATTATTTTTTTCCCTTTTGAAGTCAGGAAAATCTGTTTATTTCTTCTGTCATTTTTATCAGCAACCCGTTCTACCAAATCCCGTTTGACAAGGCTATTGATAAGATAGGTAATGCTTGATTTATCTTTACTCACTTTATTGCCGATTTCCTGTTGATTAATCCCGTCATTGCGTGATAAAAGTCCAAGGATTTCAACCAGCTCAACAGAAAGATCCGGTTCATACTCATTAATACAAGCCTGAATCTTTTGACGTAAGCTGCTTTTCATTTCACTCATCGCCCAGCCCAGTTCTAAGGCCAGTTCTGAGATGTTATTTTGGTTTCCTGACATGCTTAATGGTATAATAATTCAACTCAAAGCGATAGACTTAATGAAATCTAATGGCATTGCTCTTCCTAACAAATGTACGTAAAATTAGTTTTAATTAAAACTAATTAATCATAAATTATTTAGGATGTCCACTCTCATAGCACTTCAAAAGATGACCGAGGCAAAGCAAAGAATAGAGGTTACATAAAATTCAAAAATAGATAACGTTAGATTCATTTTGGTGAAATGTCTAATTCATAGTTTAGTGAAAAATTTTTAAACTAAAAAGCACTTATGAATTACATGTATCGCTTCTTATCCCGGTTCTTACCGGTGTTTTGCCTTGCTCTTGTATCATGCACATCAGATCAGGATCTTTCCTCTGCCAATGAAAAAGAAAGTTATCCTCAACAAATGGCGAAAATAGCTCCTGGTGCGGGTATAAAAGTACTTACCTATAATACATTTTTATTAAGGGATATCAGTGTTTCTTCTACTACTCAATGGTCGCAGCAGGCCAGGGCAGAGAAGTTGGGAGAGGCCTCTTTTTTGAAGAATTATGATGTTCTTCTGCTTCAGGAATGTTTCGATAATGCTGCAGCCAATAAGCTTCGTCAAAAGCTTCTTCCTACTTTTCCGTATCAGACTCCGGTGTTGGGACAAACGAAAAATGGCTGGAATAATACTTTTGGAGACTGGCGTGAAATAAGTTCCGGTGGACTGGAAAATGGAGGCGTTATGATTGCGAGTAAATATCCCATAGAAAGAACGGATCAATATATATTTCCGGCTGGATGTGATTTTGATGCGCTTTCTTTAAAAGGTTTCGCCTATGTCAGAATCATTAAAGATGGAAAACGAATCCATTTGATCTCAGTTCACACACAGTCTACGCAGCCCGGATGTAAAGGAAAAGAAGTAGAAATCCGTGCGCAACAATTGGGTATTATGAAATCTTATATTGACAAACTTAATATTCCGGCTGATGAAATGGTGGTGTATGGAGGAGATTTCAACATTATCAAAGATAGCCCGGAATATCCTAAAATGCTGCAAACGCTTAATGTAAATGCTCCTGTTTACAAGGGTTTATCATCAACATGGGACACAAAAACGAATACAATGGCTTCTTACCATTATCCTTACCCGGCTAATCAACGAGAATATCTTGATTATATTTTTGTTTCCAAGGCTCATCTTGTGCCTGCTTTGTGGCAGAATGTAGCATTTGATCCTGTATCTTCAACGTTGATGAATTATACCAATTTGACCGGTGATCCCTATTATTGGGCAGATTATTCCGATCATTATCCGGTGGAAGGAAATATATATCCGGATCAGAACACTCCCACAAAAAGTTTAAAATTCAGAAAGCATGACCGTATTTCATTGAAATCTGTATCTACCGGAAAATACATCAATATGAACCTTTCTAAAACTGATGACTGGTTAACTGTTTCTTCCACTCAGCCGGATGAAAAAACCTGGTTTAATATCATCAATACGGGAGCTTCTGATAATTATTTTGATTTAAAAGAAGGCTTGGTAAGAGTGGAAAGCAGTGAACGGATTAATAATTTCTGGTACTGGGAATCTGTGAGCAGCGGAAGTTATTATTTCTTCCCAAAACAGGGTAAATCTTTAAAAACTCTTACTCTTCAAATAGTAAAGAAAAAAGCAGGAAATCAGTCTGCGAGTGTGGAGGATGGAGATATTGTTGCTTTCAAGGATAAAACGGCAGTGGGCAATACGTACTATCTTCAGGTATATAATAAATCAGGAACAGACTGGGTGTATCTTAATGGAACCAGCGTGAGCTCTGACGTACAATTTGAAGTAAAAATGAATAATACAAGTCCACAACCGTTCTAGAAGTAATACAAAATGGAATAATATACAAATGGCAGCTTATAAGAGTTGCCATTTTTTTAGACACTTTAATCTTGTAACAGGAACAAATTTTGCTTTGTATTAGTGTATTAAAAGTCTTCACAATGTCTGAAATTGCGTTAAAAAGAGTGTATGAAACTCCTTCTCCAAAAGATGGATGCCGTATTTTGGTAGACCGTTTATGGCCTCAGGGGCTGTCTAAAGAAGAGGCTCATCTCGATGAATGGAATAAAGATCTGGCACCCTCTTCAGATCTTAGAAAATGGTTTCATCACGAGCCTGAATTGTGGAAAGATTTCTCTGAAAAATATGTACAGGAACTTCATGAAAGTAACCTGGGAAAAGACTTTTTAGAACAACATAAAGATCAGGAAAAAATTACACTGCTGTATGCGGCAAAAGATGAAGAGCATTGCCATCCTATCATTTTGAAAAGATATCTGGAAAGTCTTTGATGATGTTGTAAGAGTCGTTTTGTTTCAATAAAGTGTTGTTTGTAGTATTGATTATTAAAAATTTTCAATGGGCATTTCTTCAAACACTTTATTAAGCCATGAAGAAATATTTTCAAAAAATTGTTTGTTGATGGTCTTATTCGGGACTTTATCCTGAATATCAGAATGTACGGCCAATTCTACATTTTTAAATCCATCATTTTTTAAAAATTCAACCGTAGATTGTAGTCTTTTATTAAGATTTTCGGCAGGATTGGTGTTGATAAAAAGAAAGGGAAATTGTCTGGAAATACTTCTTGTCCAACGCTTTTCAGTAGCAGTTTCTATCAATGAAAAAAGAGTGTAAAATACGTTGTTGGTAAAGGATGAATCACGTAATCTATTTCGTAAAGATACTTTCTGATCAGGTTGGTTGAAAGGATGATTTCCTGATTTATTTTTAAAATAACCATTGTTCAGCTTCCTGAATAGATTGTTGATCAATTGACTTCTGTGACGGGGAGCAATTACATCAAGAAAATAAAGAATGCCAGTGATAACGCTGGTACCTGCAGGTTTATTTTCTGTTCCTATAATAACCGCACCATTAAAATGGATGGATGATTGCCGGAGCAGGCATCTGGTAATAAAGGATCCCATAGAATGACCTATGATAAAGATAGGCGCATCGGGAAAAGAATTGTCCATCAATTCAGCCATTAATTTGGCATCATAAATCAGTTGTTCTTTTGCATTTTTTAGCATAAAAAAGCCTAGTTGTTCTTTGCTTTTTGCTGTTTTTCCATGCCCTAAATGATCATAGGTAAGCACTGCAAAACCTTGAGAAGCAAGATGTCTGGCAAATCCTGTGTAACGTCCGCTATGTTCCTGCAAGCCGTGAAGAATGATGATGCTTGCTTTTATAGGCATTTCAGGTTGAAATACAGTATAATATATTTCATGGGTGATGATATTCTCGATACTGTTGCTTTGTAGGTAAGCTGAATTTTCTTTAATCATATTTTAGTTTTTATCAATGCTTATTAATTAGCCGTCAATGAGAATAACCTTGAAATATTTGGATATTCTCATCGACAGACTAATGTCATAACAGTTTGAAAATCGTATGGTTATGAAGAATCTAAAAATTTGTAATCATTAAATAATTTGAATAAATAATATTCCATTATTTAAAGCAGAAGGTTCAATAGCTATGATTTCTGGGATTCTGAATTACCCAGTATGAGATCAAGCCATATTAAAATATCATCATAGACCTGATCTTTGATATTCTCATTTAAAATTTCATGCCGCATTCCCTGATAAAGGTTTATTTGTATATTCTTAAAGCCGTCGGTTTGTAATTTTTCAACAGTATCTTGTACCCCTTTACCAAAATCACCCACAGGATCATCCGCACCACTCACAAACATCAATGGAAAGTCTATGGAAATCGATTTTGACCAGTCTTTTGCCGTAGCAATTTCCATGAGTGAAAAAAGAGTATAGAATCCGTTGTTGGTAAAAGGAACTCCACACAGCTCGTCATTCATAAAGGTTTTTCTGTTTTGTTTATCCACACTTAGCCAGTTGATACCATCATAATCTTCACTTTTGAAACGGCTGTTGCTTACTTTACCGAATATGTCGGTGATAAGCTCACTTCGCGTATACGGGGATATTGAAGTGAGAAAAGACATTAATCCTTTTGCGGGTCTGATAAACTGATTTTGACCTCCGGTTCCTATAAGTACAGCACCTCTGAAACGGGATGACTGCTTTTTTAATAAGGCTCTGGTAATGAAGGATCCCATAGAATGGCCTATGATAAAATGAGGAACTTCCGGGTAGTTTTTTTCTAAAAGGGAAGCCATATTTTTAGCGGTGGTAATCAATTGTTTTTCCGGATTATTCAATGCGAAGAATCCCATTTCTTCTTTGGTTTTTGCTGTTTTTCCGTGTCCCAAATGGTCATAGGTAAGCACGGCGAAACCCTGATGAGCCAGATATTTTGCGAAATCTGCATAACGACCACTGTGCTCCTGCATCCCATGAAGAATGAGTATGGTTGCTTTTACAGTTGCTGTTTCAGGTTGATAGAGGGTGTAGTACAATTCATGAGGTTTGCTGTCTACACTTTTCTGTAAGTAATTTGAAGTTTCTTTCATCTTTTTAAATTTTATTTTTTTATGATATTTTAAAACCAAAATCCCGCTCCGGCGGAGAATCGGCCTCCTTCACTTCCGGTGAAATAAGTAGCTCTTATTGAAAGGGTTTCTAAAGCACTCATCCAGATTCCTCCTCCAACAGACTGATGCCATTTTCTTGAATCATCACCATCCATCCAGACACGTCCGTAATCATATCCGCCCAGTATTCCGAAGTCCACCGGAGCAACTCCATTCTTTATCCTTCCGAAATTCCAGCGGACTTCACTATTTTGAAATAATGACGAGCGCCCCAGAAACCTGTAATCTCTAAAAGATCTTAGCCCATTATTCCCTCCCAATTCGGCTCCCTGAAAAAATTCATAATGTTGATTGTTGATATACCTTCCCTGTACTTTTGTGGCAAATACAAAATGTCCCTTATTATCGATACGATGAGCCATATTCAGCAACCCTTCATAGGTCATGAAATTACGTTTGGTATCTTCCAGATTGGTTTTCCAGGCAGCAGAGAGAGAAAATCCAAATCCCATAGTAGGAAAAGAAGGAGAATCACTGTGGTCATAACTGAATGTATATTTGGCTCCCAAAAATTTCTGGCTATCAAATGTGCGGGAATCGATCTGGCCGGATTGTGTAATAAAACGTTCCGGAGTATACTTCGGTTTATAATCTTCATACTTCAGCTGTATCGATTGTACAAAACCCAAAAAGCTTTTTCTGGATAGAGAGGGGGTAAATTGAATCTGCTGCATTTTTACCCTGTTATAATCTTTGCCAAATTGATCCTGGTTGTTCACGGTTTCATTTCCAAAGCCAAAATAATTCTGTGCAAAATTGGAAGTGGTAAAACGTGCATTTAGATTAAATGCCCATTTGCCGATTGCATTGGGGAAGCTGCCATCATAGATGAATTCTGCTCCGCCTGTTGCAGTCAGGTAATTGGCTTGTAAAGTATGTCTGGCAGAGTAGGGATTTCTTTCGAAGCCGTTTTGAGTATATCCTACGTGAGCTCCGATTTTGGCTCCTTCATCCGGGTTGTAGCTTATACTGGGATATCCTGCAAAAAAATCATAGGTTGGCTTTGCATAATTATAGGTGTTGATTTCATAATCATCACTTATCTTTTTTGTGGTATGTCCTGCCAATTGATAAGTGTTCTTTTGGGATTTAAAATCATAAAGCTTAATATTTCTTCCATTGGCAATATTGTAAACATCATTATTTTCACCACCGATAATTCTTACTTTTATCCCTGAATTTTCCGTTCCTGATACATCAAAAGTATCATTGTCATCTAATCCGTACACCCAGATTTCTTTTGTCATATCTTTGGGATATTCCCGTTGAAAAACAAGCTCGTTACCCTCTTTTTTTACCCGGTATTGTGTGATGTTAATCTTATTTTTTTCTTTTTTAATCACAAACTGATCCTGATGATTGGTTCCGGTAAGGACGACTGTTTTTTGTAATGCTTTGTAATATTCTGTGGCATACTGCACCATTTTATCGCGTCTTATTTTAAGATTTTTCTGAATAAGCCTGATGGTTTCATCCTGTACCTCAGGAGGTAAATTGCGAAAACCTTCATCAATCACCTTGTCCGATAAATTTTGCTGAATATAGGCTGCTTCTCTTTTCCAGTCCTGCTCAGTAGCGTTCTTTAAAAATGCAAGATCCAGTGGATAAGGCTCTCTGTTCATCCATTTTACATTTCGTATATCCTGTTTGAATGTTTGCATATGGCGTAATGCCGGAGCCATCATAATAAACTTAAACACAACCCCATCATATTTGCTGAAGGCCTGATCACGGTCTTTGGGAATCGGTTTATAGACATAACGATCGTTTTCTTTATATTCAACCCAACGCCACTGTCCTTCATGTCTGTCCCAATCTCCCAAAAGCATATCGAAAATACGGGCGCGGATATAACTTTGCTGATCAACGGAATATTTTTCGGATTTATGCAGGTTTTCCATCATATCCATTGTGTTCATCGTTGCTTTGGCTCCGTTTAGCTGCTTCAGATCTTCCTTACTTCCTGATAATTTTCCTTCAATCTGATAAAGTTCATTGCCATATTCGGAGTTGAAACCACCAAGCTTATTTTGTTTAGGAATGTAATAGAGTTGAGAATTGGTGTGAAGAACGTTTATTTTTTCCGCCATATTTTCAATGGCAAAAGGAGTGTAGGGATGCCCTGTTGTATAAAAATCCAATAGAAATCTTTCTGCAGCTGTCCCTTCAAAATCTGCCCCCAGACTTGAATTTTTAAATGCAACAGCATTAAAGAATCGTATAGCACTTTTTTTTACTCCTCTCATTGCATATTCCTGTCCATTTTTGGCAACCAGTTGCAATGAGTTGGATTGATGTCCACCTCCGGCACGAACGGGAGTAACTCCGCCTTTTAAAGTGTCTAATGTTGCTACTTTAGCCTCTATGGGAATGCTGTAATATTTTCTATAATGTTCTCCCCACAGCCACGTGTAGAACCTGGATTTTTTTGTTAAAGATTCAGGATATACCGAAGTCATGATGGTTTTTGAAAATTTTTCGGAAGTGTTGTTTGTTGGAGTGGGGTGTTGAACTTTTTTTAATACCTGAATAGTCGTCAAAAGTCTTTCAGAATTATTTTGGGTACTGTAATAGGCTACATTAGCACTTCCGTCCTGATTGATATTTAAAACTGCATAACCGTTTCCACCATAGGAAAAGCCCTGAGAGTGGGCTATTTTGGCAGCTCCGTTTTCAGAGCCGGCACCACTGATGATTTGCCGTACATTTTTTTCTTCCAGATACTGAAGATTATGATCATGCCCGGATACAAAAATGACGTTGTCGTTATTTTGTACAATTGATTTCAGGCGGCTTGTCAGCGCAATGTAATGAGCATTATTCATATCTTGTGGACTGATTCCTGATGTAGAACGGAAGGCGTTGATCAACGTACCGATTCCTGGCAGAGGAACCTGATTTCCAAGAGGAAAAAGCTGGTCTTTCCAAGAAAAATAACCTGCATGGATTCCCTTGCTGATAAGTGGATGATGTAATGCGACTACGATAAGATTGTTCTGATTTTTATTAATCAAACCTTCAAATTCTTTGAAAAAATCTTCGCGGGACTTAATATCGCAATCAGCATTGATTTTTGAATCGTTTTCCCAATTTTCCAGAAACCATTGACTGTCAACAGTGATCAGGGTTATATTATTTTCGAGTTTTAATTTATCGATAGGGCAGCCATTTTTAGGGAGGAATGCTTTTTTTGTATTCAGGTATTGAGAAACTGCTTTTTCCTGATTTTTCATCCCTTTAAGTCCATACTGCCAGTCATGATTACCGGGAATAACAACGGTATTCCCTTTATAGTTTTTAGTGATTTTCAATTTATTTTCAACAATTGATTGCGCTTGTTTACTTTCTTTGTTGTTTTCCCCGGACATGCCTTGTGAATAGAGATTGTCACCCAGGAAAAGGAGAGTAGATTTAGCTGAAGCATTGTTTAATCTGTTTTGTAGTTTTTGTAACGTTTTTTGACTGCTATGACGGTCTGCGCCTCCTAAATTGCCAATAAGCAGGAATTGGTGCGCAATGTTAGCAGAGTCCTGAAGCGGAAGTTCGGCCAGCGATTTACTTTTTTGTACATCATAGGTTGCACAGGATTGAAGAATGATTCCAAGAAGAGAAATTTTAATGGAAACGGGGACTGTATTTTTAATATTGAACTGCATAATTTTACTTGTTTAAAGAGGTTGTGGTCTTCTTTTCGGACAGAATTATCTGTCTGACTGGCTGTAATTAACCTAAAAGAACAGTGGCAATAACGAAACTGAGGGCGGATATAACAATTCCAAACATGAACACGCTGTAAGAAATCCGCAAAAGTTTGTACTTCTTGCTTAAAACTATTCCCTGTGCATAAACATCTTTAGTTAATGTTTGATATAAATAATCATGATCTCCCATTACGATTTTCATTCCCTGGTAATAATTGTCAAAAGGCATCCGGTAATAGTTTCCAAAAAATATAAGATTTACCTTTTTTTCTTCCAGGTCTTTTTGACTGAACTTTCCCGGAGAAAGGTTGGGACGGGTGGCCAGAAGCGAAAAAAACATTGAAATAAGATTTATAGATAACAGGATGTAAATCGGGATATTTAAATAGGAGTGAACTTCCAGTTTTTTTAATAGCTGACTGAAAACAATGGACATAATAATAGAATTGACTGTGATCAAAATATGGGCTTTTTTATCTGCCATATCTGCCATTCTCTGATTGTTTCCCGAAGCGATCCGGAACATGGTTTCAATGCCTTTACTAGGCTTTTCAACCTTTTCTTTTTTTAAGGCTAAAGGATTTTCCTGTTTATTTTTATTTAATATCTCTTTGATAATGTTAATGTTGCTTTGTTTTCCATTGGTGTAGTTAGAATCTGCATAGGTTGTAAAATAAGAATGGGAGGACATAAAACTCAGGGTATCGGTCATCCATTCTTCCTGAGGAATATTTTTTTCCAATATTTTTTCTCTTTCCTTCCAAAGTCTGTTATTATATTCGAGAAAATCAGATAAGGAAAAGTGAGATAAATCGGCATCGCATACTATTTTTTCTTCCTCAGATTGTGGGTTTTGTGGAATTTTTGTGGACAGGATGCATCTTTTCACGTACTGTATATCATCATCGGGAGCATCATTCTTCTTTAAAAACTCCTCAGCGATTTCTGCGCTTATTATTTCATGGTTTTCACCTTTTGTTTTTAAATAACCTATATCATGAAACCAGGCTGCTGTCAACAGAAGCGCCTTTGATCTTTCTTCATATTGGTAATGAGTCGCCATTATTTCCGCAGCGGTTACCACAGAAATAGTATGCTGAAGATTATGATAGATAAGCTCAGGATGCAGATTGGATTCGAAAATTGTTATTACTTCAGTTTCGGCGAGAGTAGTAAGTTCTTTATAGTCTATCATTTTTTTGTTTTTATGCTGTTCACAGATGCATTTTGAATAGTTATCCTTATGGCCTTAAGCCCGGATACTCCCTGCATATCTTCGAGATCCAGATCCTCTATTGCCGGTTCCAGGATGTTGTTTTTCTGCAGGTATTCAATATGTTTCAGGTAATCTTCAATATCCTTTTTATTGTAGTACACAATGGCTATTTTTCGGGGTTGTGTAAGCCTTTCATTTGTGTTTTTGATGAGTGCCTTGTCAATTCTTTTTTTGATAATCTCATATCGTATATTATAAGCTCCTTCAACATCAAATCTTTTTTCATCATTACGAAAACTAATGGTAATGGTATTGGGCTGTACAAAAATCAGCTGGGTAGTCTGGATTTTTTTAGGAAGAAGGTTTTGACAGGATTCTGTGATAATAGCAGTATTAACCATTGATATCAACTGGCGTAATCTGACATTTCTAAGATACACTTCGTTAAAAGGTTTTTCAGGATCAATAGACTGCCCGATGTATATATTAAATTCTACACCATCCGTCCTGTAGCGGTCAAAATAGTAAGGGTAGGAGTTCTGAAGTTCTTCGTTCATTTTATCCAGCACTGAAATGATATGCGTATTCAGTATTAGGAATGTTTCTTCCAACGCGGCACTTTCTTTGTGAAAAACTCCGTCCTCAGGAAGTTCTTTCAGGTAAGGTGATGTGATACTCTGAACCTCATCATCATTAATACACATCTGTAAAATGAGTTCCAGGGATTCTACTGTCAGAAAGTAGGTGACCTCAGCGTCGTCATTAATGCTTAAACGATTGCTTTGTATTCTTTTAATAAAAACTTCAGCCTGATAAATGAGTTCTCCTAAAAGATCTACATTTCTTATTTGCTTAAGAGTCTGTAAAGTCTGTATTAAGGCATTCAGCTGAACAGTATAGTCCTCTGTTAAAGCTTTATTACGTTCAATAGTAGAATTCCGGAAATCGATGGCTCCATAGATCGGATATATATCATCAAACTGAATAGGAATAGGTTGAAGCTGTTCATTATCTTTTTTATTTTTTAAATAGGCAATTCCGGCATCATTAAATTTCCACTCCACAGCAGGCTGAATGGCTGTAAAATGATTTTTAATGGTTTTGCTGAGTTCTCCTAAATACCTGTTAATGCTGGAAATAAACAGATTCTGAAGAGGAAATGTAAATTCTTTAAAACTGGAAATAACAAGATCTGTTTGCAGTCCTGCATTTTCATACAAGATGATGGAAACACCCACGATTTTTTCCTGATAAAAAATTGGCAGCACAAAAAGTCCTGAAATAGAAGTGTTTTCAAAAGAATACCAGGTCTCTTCTTCACTTTTTTGGTATCTGATTTCAGGATTTTTTATATAATTTTCTAAAAAAGTAGTGAAGTCAGAAAATGAAGCTTTGTATTTGATAAGAATCCCCGAAAGTACAGGGCTAAAATCCTTCCATATTTCTGTATTCAGTTTCCCGTCTATTTCCAGAATAGGAAGAAACAGAAGATCCATATCACTTGAACCGATCAGGCTCTTCATTGTTTCCGTGGTCTGAAGTAGAAAATCACTTTTAATATCTTGTGAAATGAAAAGTTTACGAAGTTTGTCTTTCGTTACTTTATAGGTTACATCTTCAATTCTGATGATAGAAAATCCTTTAAAATTTACTTTTTCAAGAGGAAGATTTTTTTTCAGAAACTCCAGCACCGACTGTTTTGAAACCATCTCAGACTTTATCTTTTTAATGTCCGGAAAAACGCCGTCTATTTCAATGAAGTCATTATTGATATTAAACTGAAGATATCGTTCAGAACCATTTTCATTGATGCAGATGACCAGTTCCATTTCATCAAAAGGATTGATATCATATACATGCTTGACGATAAAATTGTAAGCCAGTGTTTCAAAAACTTCCTTTTCATCAAGTATTTTCTGCTCTTCCCAATGAATGATATTGGCTTTTTTTGTAGCCTGAAGTGATTTTAGCTGTTTTGCAATCGCCGGTGTTCCAAAGATGAAATCATGTGAGAAAGGCGCAGAAACTCCCCATGAAAACTCATTTTCATCCACAAGAGTTGAATTCATCAATTGATACACAAGAAAATAAAGATCTTCATATTGAGGAATATCCTCATAAGTAATAGCATACTGTAATTCCGGGAATTGCTTGTTGATTTTGTCTATTGAGCTTTTAATTACTTTTTTAAGGATGCTGTCCCGGTTGGCGCAATCCTTTAAATAATTTAAAAAAGGAGCAAAAGAAAATTCAACAGTATTTCCTTGAAGGCTATTATATGTAGACTTATTTAAAATCATTTCAGGTTAGGTATTGTATGCGGTTTGTTTGTATAGGTATTTTAGCAGAAAGACTTAATTACTCGGTAAAGTTGCGGCTGATATGATTATAGATGTCATATTGTGAACGAATACCGAGGCCATTAGACTGAACCGGTTTATTATCCAGTTTTATATTGATTTCTGTTGCTTTCACATTGTCACTCATTTGAATTTTTATGATTTCCAGTATTTCATATTTTAATTGGGGAGAGTACACAGGGCATAGTACCTCAATCCGATCATACATGCTGCGGTTCATGATATCTGATGATCCGATGAGGATATCATTTTTTCCTTCATTTTTAAAAATGAAAATCCGGCCATGTTCCAGATAACGATCTATAATTCTGGTTACTTTTATATTTTTACTTTGTCCCGGCATTTCAGGAATGAGGCAGCAAATGCTTCTTACGATAAGTTCAACCTTTACGCCTGCTTGTGATGCTTCATACAACTTGCTGATGATGATGATTTCCTCAAGATTATTTACTTTTATAATGATTCCTGCAGGTTTTCCCATTTTATGGTTCTGTATTTCCCGATCAATCATTTCCAAAAGAAAGGTCATCAGGTTAAATTGTCCTACCGCTAGGTGGTTAAAAGTCAATTCATCTGAACTTAAAGGTTTTCTCTTTTTTAATAAAAAACTTTAAAAATTGCTAAAGTAGCTTATAGTGTGTAGTTTATAAGAGTGGCAATCGCTGTAGGTAACGATTTAGTAATGGTGCTTATTACACTCCTTTTGATTAAATTTCCATTGTAATACTACAATGACAAAGATAATAAAATTAGTCAGATAGCAATGAAATCCATTGTTCAAAATCAATTATCACCCAAGGTATATCGTTGATTTAGCTAATAATGACGTTCATAAAACAAAAAATAACTTATGCAATTCTATTGCACGAATTTTTTTATTATCTTTGTCAGCAAATATGAAATGGAAGGCAACAATATTTTTGGTTTACATCATGGCACTTTTTCTAGTACCATGTAGTGATGCGAATAATAGTTGCGAAAGTTCTGTCGGAGTTACGAAAGTAACATCTCACGATCATGACCAGGACAAAGATGATTCCTGCACACCTTTTTGTCAGTGTGCCTGCTGTAGTGTTTCAGTAGCATCTTTCAATTTTGAACTGCCAGAATTTGGTATTCTTACACACATATTTACTTCTAAAAAAGTTGTTATCAGGGATTCTAGCTTTATATCCCACTACTCTGGTACAATCTGGCAACCGCCGAAATTTAACGTTTAATTTTATTGGGAATATTATGTCTATTGGCGTAATGTATATTCATATACATTGCCTCTAATGTTGTATTGATACTTAGCACTTCTAATTAGTGTAAATGTTTCTAGTTATCAATATTTCAACCTGATATTAATTTCCATTTTTTCCGCCTTTTCAGTTACAGGTGGATTTCACCTCTATTTCTATTAAATGTTAAATTAATAAAATACATTGTGTTAGACAATATCATAAAATTCAGTATTAAGAACAAGATCATTATTGGCTTAATGACGTTGTTACTTATCATCTGGGGAGCATGGAGTGCAACCAAACTGCCCATAGATGCCGTACCTGATATTACCAACAATCAGGTTCAAATATTCACTTCCTGCCCTACATTGGCTGGACAGGAGGTTGAACAGCTCGTTACATTCCCCATTGAACAGAGTATCGCAAATGTTCCCAAGATCGAAGAAATTCGAAGCATTTCCCGTTTCGGTTTATCGGTGATTACGGTCGTTTTTGATGAAGATGTAGACATCTACTTTGCGCGGCAGCTCATTAATGAAAGATTAAAGGAAGCTGTTGACCAAATCCCACAAGGGATAGGTACCCCCGAAATGGCACCGGTAAGTACGGGACTTGGAGAAGTTTATCAGTACATTATCCATCCCAAAAAAGGTAGTGAAGACAAATACAACGCAAAAGACCTGCGTACAATGCAGGATTGGATTGTGGCAAGGCAATTATACGGAACTCCCGGGATTGCTGAAGTAAACAGTTTTGGTGGCCAATTGAAACAATATGAGGTCGCGGTAAATCCAGATAAATTAAGAGCAATGGGAGTCAGCATTCCGGAAATTTTCACTGCTCTTGAAAAAAACAATCAGAATACGGGCGGAGCGTATATCGATAAAAAGCCCAATGCCTATTTCATTAGGGGTATAGGATTGGCAACCTCTATTATTTAAAAACAGAAAAATGATTATTGTTTCCAAACAACCTCCAATGTTTAGTTATGTTATTAAATCGAAAAATATCAATTTGGTACTTTGTAAATGAAATCAAGGCACAGATTATTCTGATCTGTGTCTTTGCTATATCCATTGGTTTACTGGATATGCTACCGACTTTCAAAAAAGTATCCCTGCCATTGAGTATCCCTGCATTGGTAGGAACTGCGGTTTCCGTACTCCTCGCTTTTAGAACAGCACAGTCCTATGAACGCTGGTGGGAAGCAAGAACTGTCTGGGGTGGCATTGTAAATGATTCAAGAAGCTTGCTGAGGCAGTTCATTCAGTTTGCACCCGAAAATCCAAAATACGAAATTAGGGAGTTTGCTGACAGACAGATCGTCTGGACCTACGCATTGGGCGAATCCCTACGAAATCAGCAATTTTCGCCCAATGTTCAGGCTTACCTGAACATCCATCAAATAAAAGCGCTAAATATACCGAACGCAATCCTGGATAAACACTCTGAGACTATCAAGCAGCTTGCTACTACAGGGGCAATTTCAGATATTCAACAGGTTCAGCTAAATGAAACAATCGCCAGGTTATGTGATAGCATGGGTAAGTGCGAACGTATTAAGAACACCGTTTTTCCAAGATCATACAGTCTGCTGGTGCATACGTTGATTTATGTTTTTGCTGCCATTTTACCCTTCGGGCTCGAAGATTCTCAGCTAACTGTCGAGATAGTAATGACTATCCTCATTCCTACGCTCTTTATTGCCATCGAAAAAACAGCCATCATTATGCAAGATCCTTTTGAGGATACGCCTGTGGATATACCAATGACTTCACTGGCGCAGACGATTGAGATAAACTTATTGGAGATGATCGGAGAAAAAGATATTCCGGCAAAGCCTAAAAGCGATTCTTATTATGCAATGTAGCGTATTTGTAAATAATATAAACCAAAAATATTATGGATATCAATTTTGAACTCTTACTCTCGGCCAAACTTTTGTTGGCTCTTCTGTTAGGAAGCATTGTAGGTATTGAACGGGAAAAAGAACAACAGAATATGGGCATCAGGACTTTTGCCTGTATCTGTGTTGCTTCATGCCTCTTTGTATCTGTTGCTGCCCATCTAACGGAAGACAGATCCGCAACCGCCAGAATGCTGGCAGCGATTGCTACCGGACTGGGCTTCATAGGTGCAGGCATAGGTTTTCGTAGCGAGAAAGGTATGCCAACAGGCTTAACTACGGCAGCTGGCCTATGGACAATTGCTGCCGTCGGAATAGCAATCGCACTGAATATGTTTGTACTGGCTGTATCAGCAACAGCTATTACCCTGCTGATTTTTGGCATGAATCAATTTGCATGGTACAAGAGATTTATTAAAAAATTATCTAACAACAAGAACAGCGATCATGAAACAGAATAATATTCAATTCAATCTGCATCTGCAAAAAATATCCACTTTATTAAAAGAGGCGCAAAAAGAAGAAAACCCTGGCCGTTATCTTTTTCAGAACGATCTGAGAACACCGTTATTCCAAGTTGAAGCATTGGCAAGGATATACCGTGTTACCGGTCCCAAAAAGAAACGGTTCGGTAAGATAGGGGAAAAATTCAAGCAGTTGGAAGACATGCTCGGGAGTATAGATTATTTTGAGGCCATTAGTAAAGAATACTCGGACAATAAGAAAATTCCCGAAGACGTCAGGTCTTACTTTTCCGGTCAAGAAGAAAAGGTTTTAAGAAAGTTCAATAAATTACTCAAAACCAAGAACTGGTTAGACGGGAAGCAATTAAAAAAGATCAGCCGTGACCTTGAAAAAATAAATTGGAAAGGAAAGGACGAGCAGCACAGCCGTCTTGTTAAATTCTACCGGTCGGAAATTGAAAAGATAATGGATTTTGCGAAGAATGGCAAGCAGGCTTTTAAAGATGTGGAGTCGGGAATCCATGAGTTTCGGAGAAAATTACGCTGGCTGAGCATTTACGCGCAGGCGCTACAGGGATGTATTGAACTTGTCGATATCGAACAAGAAAGGTTAGACCTGGAGAACTATCTTACTGACTCTGTTCTGAGTTCTCCTTACAATAAGCTGCCACTTGTGGAAGATAAAAAAATGCATCCCCTGGCCCTTTCTAAATTTTGCTTTTATGCAATCAGCTGGATGATCGAACAGTTGGGCATCCTGAAAGATCAGGGGCTTGGATTGCTCGCTCTAGCGGAAGCGGTGAAAGAAACTGAAGGTATAAAGATCGACAAGGCTATAATTCGGGCAAGTGAATATTTGGATAAGAATGAACCATCAATTGCAGACATATTAAGTGAAGCAAATGGGATTACTAAACAGTTTTTTAAAGATAAAATATTGATAAATCTTTTAAAATAGAATATATGAAATTCTACCATCAACATAGTGCACGTGTTAGAGACTTATGCTTACCGCAGATAAGAAAAGAACTTGAAGAGGCTGGTGAGAAAATATTGACATACAAGATAATGTTATTGACAATACTTCTTATGGCATTTTTGAATCCCGCGAAGGCTGAATCTCAAACAAGAGCTTCGAAATACTGTATGGATAATGTAAAACTCTATAGATCCTATTCGGAGTATAGTGAAGGAAAATTTATTGACAGCATCTGCCTTTCAGGTAAAAAGCACAAATTCAGTGTTTATTATAATAAGCTTACTTTAAAACATGGCCAACAGAAGCAAAAATACCCACACGGTAGTTTATGGGGATACGAAAGAGGTAAAGATGTATTCCGCTATTTTAATAAAGGAACAACCTTTGGCACCTATGGGTATCATAAAATTATTGTGAGTAGTGGATTGATTATCTATTCTAAATACGAACGAGGAGGCTACAGGTACGCAAGTCGCACCTATTATTTTTACAGCAAGGATATAAACGCTCCCCTTGAGAGGCTCAGTGTTAAAAACCTTGAAAAGGATTTTTCCAATCCGTGGTTCATAAAGGAAGTAAAAGCTTTGAAAAGTCTGACCGAATCAGATAACGACGGTAATTTATTAATTAGTGCCATTTACAATAAATACTATCAATAAGAGTAAATGATTGGTAAGCAATTTAATGAACAATAATGAAGTTTATGAATATAGATTAAAAAACGTCTCAAAAACAAAATATTATGGAACACAAGCACAAATACGACGCCCGGGGCAAACAGATTTGTTGTACACAGACCGAAAAGGTCTATACCAAAGCGGGCGCAAAAGAATTGGTGAAAGAAGAACACCAAAAAAATGACGGACACGATCATGGTCATAGCGATGATGATGGTCACGACCACAGTAGTGCCAGCGGGAGTCCATTTAAAATGTTTCTTCCATCCATCCTTTCCCTGTTACTCTTACTTATTGCCATAGCATTCGATAACTGGATGCCTCAGGAATGGTTTAAAGGAACAGTGAGGTTTGTTTGGTATCTGGTAGCCTATGGAATCGTAGGTTTCCCTGTTATTAAAGATGCTGTTAAAAGTATTTCGAAAGGTGAAGTATTCTCGGAGTTTTTTCTGATGAGCATTGCAACAATAGGTGCTTTTTTTATAGGGGAATATCCTGAAGGAGTAGCAGTAATGTTGTTCTATGCAGTTGGTGAAGTCTTTCAAACACTGGCGGTTTCAAGAGCACAAAGCAATATAAAAGCCTTACTGGATCAACGCCCGGATGAAGTAACCATTCTTGAAAACAATCAGACTAAAGTTATTAAAGCTGAAGAAGCACAGATCGGCATGACAATTCAATTAAGACCGGGAGAAAAGCTTGGACTTGATGGGGAACTACTCACGGATACTGCTTCTTTTAATACTGCCGCACTGACAGGTGAAAGTAAACCGGATACAAAAAATAAAGGGGAAACAGTACTTGCAGGCATGATCAACCTGAATACCGTTGCCCAGGTTAAAGTAACTACCGCTTATACGGATAGCAAGCTGAGTAAGATTTTGGAACTGGTCCAGAATGCAACGTCTCAGAAAGCACCTACAGAACTTTTTATCAGGAAGTTTGCGAAAGTATATACACCTATCGTTGTTTTTCTGGCAATAGGCATCTGTTTGCTTCCTTATTTCTTCGTAGACACCTATGTGTTCAATGACTGGCTGTACAGGGCTTTAGTCTTCCTTGTAATTTCATGCCCTTGCGCACTGGTAATTTCTATTCCTTTAGGCTATTTCGGTGGTATTGGTGCTGCCAGCCGTAATGGTATTTTATTTAAAGGCAGTAACTTCCTTGACGCCATGGCGGCCATACAGAATGTGGTGATGGATAAGACCGGGACGATGACCGAAGGCGTGTTTAAAGTACAGGAAGTAATCTTTAATCCTGAATTCGATAAAGATGAAATTCTAAAACTCGTAAATGCCATCGAAAGCCTTAGTACCCACCCTGTGGCAACAGCCATACACGAGTATGTGGGAGATATTGACAATTCCATAAAATTGGAAAATACGGAAGAGATTGCCGGTCACGGGTTGAAAGCCCGGATTAATGGAAAAGAGTTACTGGTCGGGAATTTTAAACTGATGGACAAGTTCAATATCAAATACGATGTGGACCCCTCATCAATCGTCTACACAACTATCGCAGTAGCCAACGATGGTAAATTTGTTGGCTACATTACCATTGCTGACAGTATAAAAGAAGACTCGCAACAGACGATTGATTTGCTGCATAAGCTCAATATCAAAGTAACAATGTTGAGCGGAGATAAAACTACGGTTGTCAAATTTGTTGCCGATAAGCTGGGAATCGATAATGCATTCGGGGACCTGTTACCTGAAGACAAAGTGAACCGGGTAAAAGAAATCAAAACTAAGAACGAAACGGTAGCATTTGTTGGAGATGGCGTAAATGACGCACCTGTAGTAGCCCTAAGTGATGTAGGTATTGCTATGGGGGGGCTAGGAAGCGATGCAACGATTGAAACCGCTGATGTAGTTATTCAAGATGACAGACCATCTAAAATTCCTATTGCAATCAATATCGGAAAGAAAACCAAGAAAATAGTGTGGCAGAATATAACACTGGCATTTGTAGTAAAAGGCATCGTTCTGGTCTTGGGTGCGGGCGGTCTGGCTACAATGTGGGAAGCTGTCTTTGCTGACGTGGGCGTATCATTGATTGCCATATTAAATGCCATCAGGATACAGCGAATGAAGTTTTAGCTTTCAATTCAACAATTGTCCTTCAGCATGGAAACGTGTGTTAAGGTTTAAAGATAAGAGGTTATGCAAAAAGACAAAGATATTTACATCTTAAAAGCTTCCGGTCAGCGCGTGGCTTTTGACAGTAATAAATTAAGACAGTCACTGTCCCGGTCTGGAGCGCCTCCGCAGCAGGTTGAGCTTGTTCTGCAAAAAGTGCAGGACAAGCTTATCGATGGAATGGCGACCCGAGATATCTACAAGACGGCTTTCAAATGGCTAAGAAAAATAGCAAAACCTGCTTCGGCCAGATATAACCTGAAAAAGGCGATCATGGCGCTGGGCCCTACTGGTTTTCCATTTGAAAAACTTACCTCAGCGATATTAGAATCTATGGGATATAGCACACGAACAGGAGTAATTGTTCCGGGGCATTGTGTAAAACACGAAATAGATGTGATAGCGACTAAAGATGATCATCATATTATGATAGAATGCAAGTTCCATAATCGGCAAGGATTTGTTAGTGATGTCAAAATTCCGTTGTACATCCAGTCAAGATTTCTCGATGTGGAAAAACAGTGGCAAGATAGCGGTTGTCACGGTCCCCAGTTTCATCAAAGCTGGATAGTGACCAATGGCCGCTTTTCTGAAGATGCAATTCAGTACGGTACATGTATGAAAATGTCTTTGGTCGGATGGGATTATCCAAGAGATAAAGGGCTGAAGGACCTCATAGACCGTTCCGGGCTGTATCCGGTAACCTGCCTGATCTCCTTAACAGAGAGGGATAAAAAGGTTCTGTTGGCTAATGATATAATTGTGTGCAGCACTTTATTACAACAACAGGAAATGTTAATCCAGATAGGTCTGACACCGGCAAAGATCCGGGAAGTGGTTAATGAGTGCCGTATGCTTTGTGAACAAACAAAATAGATAATAATGGACACCATCAACCATAAAGAAATCAAGACAAATTGGTACGTAATTACCGGGGGACCGTGTACAGGTAAAACCACTGTAATAGAACTGCTGGCAGAACGGGGATATGCGACTATTGCCGAACAGGCAAGACATTATATTGACACCCAAAAGATAAAGGGCCGTACGATAGAAGAAATAAAAAGCAACAAGGAGCAATTTCAAATGGATATTCTGAACATGCAGATTAGTGAGGAATCAACGCTGGACGTAAACCAAGTGGCTTTTTTGGATAGGGCGTTGCCGGACGCGATGGCATACTATGAATTTCTTGGTATTGAATATGACGCAAGACTTGTGACAATGTGTAAGAAGTTCTGTTATCAGAAAGTATTTATCCTTGACAGACTTCCGTTGATCAATGATTACGCTAGACTGGAAGATGAGGATGAGCAGATTCGAATTCATAACCTGATCATCGATGTTTATAACCGCTCCCCATGCCCAGTGATCCAGGTTCCGGTATTGCCACCCGATGAACGTGTTGATTTCATCCTTCGTAATCTTTAAAATTTTTATTAGTGACTATTATCAAATGATTTCAAGAATAATTTTAATTTTTTTTTTACTTACCACATCTAAACTAACCATAGCTCAGGATAATGTGATGACGACCGAACAGCCGGATTCGATTGTTAACGATTCGAATAATTATAAGTTAGGTTATCGTAAACTCATTCTTCCGGTGTCGTTAATCTCGGCTGGCGCAATCAGTTTCGCCATTCCGCCAATGAAAGAACTGGATCTCTCTGCCAAGATAGAGGTTGCCCATGACAGGCCTGGAAAGACAACGTTAGACAATTATACCCAATATTTTCCAGCGGTAATGGTGTATGGATTGAATTTGGCCGGGATAAAGGGTAAGCACGGTTTTAAAGACCGTACAATTATCTATGCAACTTCCCAACTGATATCGGCCGCTATCGTTACACCCGCGAAAAACCTAATTGCAGAAGAAAGACCAGATGGTTCCAATAGAAAATCATTTCCGTCTGGTCATGCAGCCACAGCGTTCTCAACTGCGCATTTTATGTACAGGGAATATAGGGATAACAATTTGCTGTTGAGTTTGTCGGGTTATCCGTTTGCTGCGTTTACGGGTGTATACAGAGTCTTGAACAACAAACATTGGATGACAGATGTGGTTGCGGGAGCTGGAGTCGGAATTCTTTCAACCGAACTCGCTTATTGGCTATATCCAAAGATGAATACCCTGATAAGCGGAAAGAAAAAGAATAACAAAAGTGTGGTCGTTCCATATTATCAGTCGAAAGGGCTTGGAATGTCTTATCTGTTGGTTTTTTAAAGGATTTAGAATGAAAAAAAACAAAAAAATACATAGAAGACGATCACCCGTCAAAAAGCGGAGGACTAATTCATACCAGAGTTCACAGAACCAAAAGTATAGAAAGAAGAAAAAATCCCCGTTTATGATTTTTTTGATCGTGATCATGTCCATCATCCTGATAATTGCAATAATTGTGCAGGGAAAGCATGTTTATCTTCACCTTTCAGGAAAGGGGCATCCAAAAGCTACTGTTCGGTAGGAGCTTTTTGAGTGCAACTTTAGAAATAATGTATTTTACTAAAATTGCACGCTTTTGATTATAATTTAATTCACCGATTTTCAAACAATAAATAATAAACTTAGTGATTGAATATTGCCAAAAACTTATTACCGAACTCGATGAAGAAACCAATTTTTATTCTTCTGAAATTGGAGACACCCTCCAATTGTCGGAAAAGCTCATAGAACTGACTTTAAAGAAGATTTCATTGTTAAAAAGGTTTATCGATGATAAAGGTTTTGAAAAAACTGAAGATGAAATCTACTTCTTTAAAGAATTGAAGCCTAAGATTGTTTCTAAGCTGATATATTACAATGCCATTTATAAGATTGAATCTAAGCGTCCTTACGGAGGAGAACGAAATATTAAAAAATACTTGAATAATGAGCTTTCCAAACTGAAAAGATTTTTTGATAATAATCTTGAATTTTATAAATATTACCGCACTAACAGTAATTATCTTGATCACAAATATTTTGTACGGGGGAATTTCGATATCAAACTTAATCTGGATACTTTCTTTTTCGAGTCAGATCATTCTTTTTCGACATCCCATGACTATAAAGTTTCAAAGATCATAGCTAATGACCTTATACAGGTTTATCTGGAGGACAAACTAATAAATACTCTAGGTCTACCACTAGTGAAAGAAAACAAGGAGCAGAAAATTAAATGGACGGCAAGTAAATCTGCACTGGTAGAACTTATATATGCACTAAATGCCTACGGAGCATTCAATGAAGGACGGTCAGACATTAAAGAGATATCCAGGACATTTGAAACTATGTTTGATGTTGAATTGGGGGATATCTACCATATCTATCTGGAACTGAGAAATAGGAAAATTAACAGAGTGAAATTCCTTGACAATTTAAAAACTGAATTGTTAAAACGAATGGAAGAATTGGATTAACAAAATTGTAAATAAAAACAGGAAACTATATGGCATCTTATTTGTTCTTTTTATATCCAGAAGGACGTAAACATATAGTATTCACTTTTAAATTAAATTGTTATGAACAACGAAGAGCAAAAAAAGGAATCACACAAACATCCTGAGCACCACGAACATCAGGAACACCATCCGCACAAGGAGCATCATGAGGGTAAGGAACACGCTGATGAGATGGAGCATCATAAAGAAAAAGAGCACCATCCAGAGGATGAGCATCATGATGAAAAAGAGCATCACGATAAGAATAAAGAAAAGTAGCACAACATAAAATTAGACTGAACCAAAAGATTCAGTCTAATTTTTTTATATATCTTAACCCCTTTTCCAATAGTAATAATTAAGGGGGTAGCACTAACGCTCTTTACCTGCAGAGAAAAATAGATTTAGAAGTTCCATATCAGATTTATAAAAAAGTTTCTGCCAATTCTAGGAATTCTGTTCCAATCCGCAAAAGTCGTATAGTTACGATCGAATAGGTTCTCCACCCCTGTTTTCAAAGTAAGTGCTTGTGGGCCATTGAATTTAAAGCGATTGGCGAGAGAAAGATTAAAGACAGCGTACGCAGGCAAACCTTTTTCACCAAACTCAGGGTTGTAACGTGTATGGCTGGAAGAGCCGTTGATTGACGCATCAGCGGAGAAGGATTTTCTGAAAAATGTTACACCCGAATTATAGGTAAATGGTTGCATCAATGGCAATAACAGGCCATTTTCGCCCGTACCTCTCCGATATCCCAATTGGCCGGTCCATAGAAATTCCTTTGTAACCTGGTACCCTAAGTCAATGGAAGTATTGAGGATGGTAGCGTATTTTAGCTGTTCGTATACTTTTATCCCATAGGCACCAATTGTCATTACGCTCAGGCCGTTTCTTGGTCTGCCTAAAATGTAATCATCTATATAGAAGTACGAACCACTAATTTTGGCCGTAAAGGCTGCTTTCTGATAGGCTAGACTTGCATTTACACTTGTGGATTTTTCATTACGCATATTAGGGTTGCCGATATAATCAAATCGGTCAAAACTGTTGAAAAGATAGAAGCCATAACCTTCTGAGACACTTGGAGCACGCTCTCCATAAGCCGCACCAAAAGTATAGCTCCAATTAGCGGCATCATGTCTAACGGAAGCTGAAAGCCTTTTCAGTAACCGGATTTTGCTGCCGGGCATCTCAGGATAAAATATCCTTAAGCTTTCCAGTCCAAATTGATTATCGATGTTATTATGATGTACCGCCAGTCCCGCACTAAATGTTGCATTCCATCTATCAGATAGCGCATACTTGTCTTCAATGAACAGGTCTCCGTAATAGGTCTGTACTCCCGGCCACGTCAGCATGAACATGTCTTTTTCGTTTGGCGTATTCGAAAACATGGTCATCTCAGCCAATGATTTGTTATAATGACCACTGAGGTTAGCTTTCCAGTCATGCCGGTTGGAAGTGCCCTGCAACATCGAATAAAAGCCAGCAGTCTTACTCCATCCTGGCATATCCATTCTAATGGGTACATTGGGCCGTTTAGTATCGTCCATGACATGTGTAACATCATTGTAATAAACCTTGGTCTGCCATTGATATATCAGCGGCGATATGTGATGACGGGTGTAGGAGACTGAACCAATAAGTGCTTTGGCAAGGGAAACATCCATGGGCAATGCGGGGTAACCTACATCTAATGCCTTGTCATAGATTAATGACGCCTCTATTTGTTGGTGTTCTTTTATTTTATAACCAGCCTGTGCTGAGATATTGTATTTGGTAAACTGTGAGTACTGTATCTCCTGACCGCCCCCTGCACGATAATTAACTGCGTCCCGAATGGTGAAGTCTACATCTGAGAAGAATTTAGGATGTGAGTAATTCAGAGATCCTCCTACTATTTTTTGTTTATTGTTAGTCTCAAATCCGGTAAAAGCCATGCCGTTCAATGCGCTCTGACCAAATGAACCCTTTTTTCTGACAAGATCCAGGGTCCCGGCGATGGTTGATCCACCCGTTGAACTGGCAGATCCGCTGTGGATGGTCGCTCTTGCCAGATTGGTAACCTCAACATAAGATGTAATAGGGTCCATCTTGTCAGTGCAAGCAGCGTAGATCCTCATACCATCAATGGTGATGACACTGCGTTCTGTAGCCATACCGTTCAGAAAAGGTTCCCAGGCATAGCTGCCCCGTCTGATCATATTGACCATACCAGACTTTTCAAGGTAATGGTCCAGTGTTGCCAGAGGCTTGGTTGTGTTATCTTTCAGGTTGCGTTGGGATATAACGATAACCTCCTGTAACTGTTCAGATCGGAGTGAATCTTGTCTCCGTGTTGTATCTGTCTGGGAAAAACCTTTCCCTGACCACAACACCATAGTTATAATAATTATGAATGATCGATACATGATAAAAAAATTAGGTACGATACCGGCAGAAAGCGAAGTCTCTGCCCGGATCGTTACGCACTTTTAGAGAATGTTAGAATTCCAACTCAAAATAAATACTGCTACCTTCGTTTGTTTCCGTTACTTTCTCCCCCTTTATCACTGTACCAATCGAATCAAGTAGCTGTAAATTGATTTTCCAGTACCCGGTCATTGTGAGGCTTAATTTGCCCTGATACATTTTGTCTGTCCCCTGTACCAGGTCTGTATTATTAGGCGAACTATGGTTGGCCATACCGGGCATTCTCGGGTCTATTACAATTTTGTAGTTGTCCACTACAGGAAAATTCATCATCCCATCCATACGGTACAACACGGCTTTCATATCATTAATGGCAACCTTAGGAGCCGTTGGCTCTACCATGGCCAATATATACCGTTTGCTGTCACTGCCCTGAAAAGATTCAACTACCCGTCTGTTTGCTTCAACTACCGATATTCTGTCTTTAATCGTATAATCCTTACCATTTATAGAATAGTTCAGGTTCAGGTCCCAATATTCGCTTTCACTTCCCGCCATCTGGAAGACAATAAAGCCCATGTAGGTAGATGTTGAATTTTTGGCTTTGCTTATCTCTGAATATGGACAGGAATGTTTCATGCTCATCATATTCATTTCCGGAATCCAGGATGCCGTGGCATTATCGATTGTCGTACCATCTGTATTTTTGATCTGAAAAAAGATATTATTGAAGCCTGTTTGTAATTTTCCATTGAGGGTATACAATTCCACCTTATGTGTTGTATTGGATAACGTTGTTACCAATTTCAGGCCATTAAGTTCATTCTCAATAATGGGATTATCATCTTTAGAACAGGAAATAAGGAAGCTGCCCGCAATTATAATAAGAAAGTATTTTAATATTTTTAGAGTATTCATTTTCTGAAAATTTTTATAGTTAACTACGTTTAGCTGGAATCGGATGTATTCCAACTGAAATTTATTTTACCGGGCATATCAAATCTAATAACCGCAAAAAGTTATCAGCTATCTGCACGCCGAAAAAGACAAGTCTGACTGCTGTTTAATCGTAATGCCGCATACCATTAGCATTCAGAACAAAGAAAGTTCTGGTATCTAAACAGCAACCACACCTAATACTATAGAATTATATGGATGTAAAATATTCCGGAGGTTTGTCATTCCTCATAGTGAACAGGAATGAATACAAACTTTGATTGCTCAAAGGATGTTTCCTTTTTACCTCTTCAAACTTTTCCGGTCTGGAAGGATAGGTAAATACAGGTTGGGGATAGTATAACACCTCTGTTTGCAGCTGTTTCAATACTTTTGCTGCCTCTTCTTCTTTCTGCTCTTTAAGCATTTTGGCAAGCTTACACTTCCCATTACACTTGAGTTGAGGTTTATTTTGGTTTTCACAAAACAGGCTGATGAAAAGAGCCGTATCGTACTCATAAATAACATACAACAGATTGTTCCTCATAATTCCAAAAAGCATTATGAAAGCCAAAAAGGGAGTTGCTATTTTAGAGAATTTTCTCAAATCTATCGCCGCATATTTATGGCCCAAAGGTAGCTTTTTTTAATCAATGGATGAAGTTAATAGCGACATTTCACGCCGCATCAAAGTATTCAAGAATAAGATCAACCGAGCATAAAATCCTAATGTCAGCTGCAAATATGTGCAGCAATTTTTCACAACTTGGGTTAAACTTGGGGAAATTGAAAATTAACCATTCAGTAGCAGTTCTATATGATTTAATTCAGCCGACCATTTTTACTACTTGTAAAAAAAAGATAGTAAGAACGGTTCATCGTAAATTAAGAGACAATGACTTTATGTTTGATAAAATCTTACACAAGTTGGGTTGAACTTGTGTGACGTTTGTATATGGAATACTCATCTTTGTAATTGGTAAATAACGCAATTGAGAATCAACTTAAATAAATTAATAGCTATGAAATACATTCTACAAAACGTTATTTTAGAGATTCACAAGAAAGAAGACCTGATTTCTTCGCAAAGTAAAAGATTGATTGATGAAGCTTATGAAATGACAATTTATCTCCAGGATCTGCTATTTTCAATCAAAAAATTTATAGTGGAAGAAGGATTTAAAGACGAAACAGAAGAGATGCATTTCTTCCGTACGATAAAGCCTCAGGTACTCGGTAAATTGATTTATTACAATAAGATTTATCGCATAGAAACGACCTGTCCTGTCAATAATGGAAAAATGGGGATGAGTTATTTTTCGATACAGTTGGCTAATCTTAAACGGGAATATATCGAACATGTCTGCAATTCGGATTTTTATCGGTATTATCGTTCAGGTCGCACAGACAGGGACGAAACTTATTTTAAGCGTGGACAGATCAACTATCACGATGGGTTGAACAGTATTGTGTTTGAGATAGATCCTTCTTTTTCTACTTTTTACGACTACAAGGTAGCTAGAATTATTTCCAACGAATTGTTATATACCTATCTCCTGACGAAAATAAGTCCCGATGAAAATCCAGATTCAATTTTGCAAAATTCGGAAAGTTCAAAAGATGTTTTCTGGACGGACAGTAAAAATGCCCTTATAGAGTTAGTCTATGCGCTTTATGCTTCAGGGGCAATATCGCACGGTAAAATTGGCATCAGAAAAATAAGCCTGATGTTCCAAATTATCTTCCGTATTCCGCTCGGCGATCTACACCATGCTTTTCACCGGATGAAAACAAGAGCAGGCTCACGAACTGCATTTTTAGACCAACTTAAAACCTCATTGGAAGAATATATGGATAGAGACCTTTAGCTAAAGGTTAAACAGTAAATCCAAAGCAGTACACAAAATGTACTGCTTTTTCTTTGCCCATACCTGCCAATTGGCAAGTGTTGGTAAAACTCCTTTGCAAAATATCTTAAATGCTCCAAAACCCTTATTAAACAAGGGTTTTCCCTATTTGTAAAAATTTTTAAAAACCCGCCAAACCAATGGGTAAGGCTTGGCAGACAAACACTGCCACCTTTAGGAATTTTGCATAGTGAATATTTAAAAACTATGCAATGAAAATAATAACTATCGAAGAAGATGCGTGGCAACAGCTCAACAGCCGCATAAACGCGATTGCCGATTACCTGAAAAGATTGGACAATACAAGTTATGATGACTTGTGGCTCAACAACCACGAGGTATGCCAATACCTGCACATCAGCGAAAAGACCTTATGGCGCATGCGGACCAAAGGCGAGATTACTTATTCAAAAATCTATGGGCAGTATTTCTATACCATTGGAGCAATAAAGGATATGCTTAAAGCCAATGCCATACAGAGCAGTGACGATTATGTGCAGCAGCTTATGGCAAAAGGCAAAAGTTATATCGAAAAAGGCAGAAAGCTAAAGACAGACAGAAAATAAGCATGAACCTTTAAAATTATATTCCTATGAATATTGACAGAATGGAATTTTTGGCGTGGATGGAACGCCTGATGGGTCGCCTGGATATGTTGGGCGATAATATAGATGAGCTGCAAAGGAAACGCAACAGTATAGACGGTGAGGAACTGCTGGACAATCAGGATTTGCTTCAGATGCTCAAAATTAGTAACCGCTCGCTGCAACGTTACCGATCCATCGGCAAGCTGCCGTATTATACCATAAGCGGAAAACTGTATTATAAACTATCTGACGTACATCAATTTATACGGGAAAGTTTTAATCCGCCGGCAACTAAGTTGAACGCCATTAAGTGACAAACACTGCCTTTGAGTGCCATATAACAAAATGCGCTCACGGCTTTATATAAATTCGGCTATGAACTTTAAAATTTTCGGAACATGAGCGAGGAAACCACACATAGGCAAGAAATGCCAGAACAATTCTCAGATATATTGTTGGTGCTGGATAAAGAGAAAAAGAAAATCCAGGCTGTAAAAAGCATTGACGAGAACGGCAATATGGAAACCGTTGATCCCACGAAGAAAAACAAAAATCAGTTTATGCGTGTGGATAAGCATGGAGATTTCTTTTCCAATTTCTTCTCCAATTTCTTCAGCCAGTTGAAGAACCCGACCAATTTCTCTTTTTTCAAGGTACCTGCACCTGTAGCTATTGATACTGCAGATGCAATGCAAAAGCAGGTTGATAAGCCTACTCCTGAAGGTGAGCAACTGATGAAGCAGCATGAAGTGAAGGCTGAAACGCAACAGGATAAAAAACAAGAAAATAAAAATGATATGGAAACAACACAAACAACAACGGACACAAGCGAATATCGCTTTAAGCCGGAACAGATTGATTGGGAAACAATGAACAATCTTGGATTGGGTAAAGATCGCCTTGAAAAACTGAATTTGTTAGACCCTTTGTTGAAAGGCTATAAAACCAATGAGCTTGTGCCCGTAAGTGTAAACCTCGGTGGTGCGATTGTACGCACCGATGCCCGTTTGTCTTTACAGTCTACAGAAGATGGACAAGTGGTGGCAGCAATACACGGTATCCGAAAAGAACCCAATCTGAATTTTGAGTTTTTTGGGCACAAATTCACGGATGAGGATAAAAAAAATCTACTCGAAACCGGCAATATGGGCAGAGTGGTTGATTTGAAAAACACTAAGACGGGAGAAATGATGCCCTCCATTGTCAGCGTGGATAGACTGACCAATGAACTTATTGCTCTTCGGACAGATTTCATAAAAATCCCCGATGAGATAAAAGGGGTAAAATTGGACGACGCACAAAAGCAAACCTTAATGGAGGGCAAACCGCTTCAGCTGGATGGTATGCTTTCCAAAAAAGGAACTGAATTTTCTGCAACGGTACAGTTCAATGCAGACAAACGTTATGTAGAATTTCTGTTTGACCGCAACAACACCAACAGACAAACGCAAAACAACGGACAGAATACGCAACAAAGCAATCAGAACGATCAACCGCAGGAAGCCCCGAAAACATTCAGGGGAAAAGAACTGACAGACGAACAATACAAGGATTTCAAAGCTGGGCAAACCGTTTACATTGATGGGTTGAAGGATAAGAAAGGACAACCGTACCAAGGTTATATTACTTTCAATGCCGAAACCGGAAAAACGAACTTCCAGTTTCCAAGCCAGGTTAAGGCACAGGCAAAACCTGTTGAAACCCATAAAACCCAAACAGCGGTTAATTCGGAAGGTAAAACTAATGAAGCGACCAAGAACATCAAAGAGCCTTTGAAGTCAGGACAGCAAGCCCCAAAAGACAAAAAGCAGCAGGAACAACAGGAAAAACCTCAAACACCCGCAAAATCTAAAGGCAGAAAAATGTAGTATAATATGAAAACAATCATCGCAGAAAAACCAAGCGTAGCAAGGGAAATAGCCGGACTAGTTGGGGCATCCGATAAACAGGATGGCTACCTGACAGGTAACGGCTATTTTGTTACGTGGGCATTCGGTCATTTAATTGGATTGGGAATGCCCGAAGATTACGGTATATCGGGATTTGACAAATCAGCTTTGCCCATAATCCCCAACCCTTTTTTACTGACTGTCCGGAAAATCAAAAAGGACAAAGGTTATACCGCAGATCCTGGAGCTTTAAAGCAGCTCAAAGTCATAGAACGGCTTTTTAACCAAAGCAACAGCATCATTGTGGCTACCGATGCAGGTCGTGAGGGCGAATTGATATTCCGCTATATTTACGAATACCTGAAATGCAACAAGCCCTTTGAACGCCTTTGGATTAGTTCGCTTACCGAAAAGGCCATTAAGCAAGGGTTTGATAACCTGAAAGACGGTGCTGCATTTGACGGACTGTACCAGGCGGCACGAGGCAGAAGCCGTGCCGATTGGCTTGTGGGTATCAATGCCACACAGGCCTTAAGTATTGCCGCGGGAAACGGCATTTATTCGCTTGGAAGGGTACAGACACCTACATTGGCTTTAATATGCAAACGCTATTTAGACAACAAGCATTTCTCGGTAACGAAATATTGGCAGATCCAGTTATTGCACAACAAAGAACTGATAGATTTTAAAAGCATTTCCAAAACAAAATGGGAGGATCAAAAACTTGCCGATGATACACTGAAGGCCATTCAGCGAAATGAAACGGCAACAGTTATATCGGTAGAAACCAAAAGCGTTACAGAGCAACCGCCTTTATTGTTCGACCTTACCGGATTACAAAAAGAAGCCAATAAAAAGTTGAACCTCTCAGCCGAAGAAACCCTCAACATTGCGCAAAGTCTGTATGAAAAAAAGTTCATTACGTATCCTCGTACGGGAAGTAAATACATTCCTGAAGATGTATGGGCAGAAATTCCCAATCTGGTGAGGGCTTTGCAAGATAGGGAAACCTGCAAGCAGGCCGTATCAAAAGTAAAATGGGGGCGTTTCAATAAACGGATCGTGAACGATCTGCGTGTTACCGACCACCACGGATTACTGATTACGGATAAAATCCCGTCAGCCCTGAACGCAAAAGAAAATGAGGTATATGATATGATTGCATTTCGATTGCTCGAAGCGCTTTCGCAAGCCTGTATCAAAGAAATAACCGATGTGGGTTTACAGGTGTTGCATTACGATTTTTCAGCAAAAGGCTGTAAGATTATGGAACCTGGCTGGCGTTCTATTAAAGGAAGTTTTACGGACGATGATACGGAACCTGTACAGGATTTGCCTGAACTGAAAAAAGGCAATGAACTCAAAATAAAAGAAGCCTCCGTTCTCGAAAAGAAAACCAAACCGCCTGTACTTTATACCGAGGCGGGGCTATTGTCGGCAATGGAAACCGCAGGAAAAGAAATCGAGAATGAAGACGAACGTAAAGCCCTTCAAAATATCGGTATAGGTACTCCGGCAACAAGGGCGGCAATCATCGAAACCCTGTTTGCACGCAATTACATCCAAAGGGAAAAGAAGTCCCTGATCCCTACAGAAAAGGGATTGCAAGTGTATGATTTGGTTAAGGATCGCAAAATTGCGGATGTGTCAATGACGGCCGAGTGGGAATTGGCTTTACAGAAAATAGAAAATAACGATGCGGATGTCGGGGCATTCCAAAAGGAAATGGAAACTTATGCGTCTACTATTACCAATGAATTGCTGCAAACTTCCATTGCCCATAACAACCTGCCTCAACTGGTTTGCCCTAAATGCAAAAGTCAGCAACTCATCATTCGTGATAAGATTGTCAAATGTCCTGATGAGGGTTGTAGCTGGGTGCAGTTCCGCAATGTGTGTGGCGTACAAATTTGCATAGCCGATATTGAAAGCCTTGTCAATAAAAAGAGTACTTCGCTTATCAAAGGAATGAAAAGCAAGGCAGGAAAGAAATTCGATGCGTATATCGTATTGGATGATTATTGCAAAACTACCTTTGAGTTTGAAAAGAAGAAAAAGAAATAGTTTATATAAGTTTATTATAACGGCGTTAATCGCCGTTATTTTTTATGGGAGCAATAAAAATATTTATGTAAATTTGTTTTCACGGCGATAATCACCGTCTAAATTAAAATTTATAAATATGGCGCTTAACACTGAACGACGTAAACTATTGGAGCGAATAATGCCTGAAAGTATGATTGTTACGCGAAAGTGGCTGACGGACCAGGCTGCTTTAGATACACATGCTATAGATAACCTGGTTAAGAGTGAACAACTGAAGCTGTTGTGGAAAGGACTTTATATACGGGGGAAGGTTCAGCTTTCGTGGCAAAGTATGCTGTACACGCTACAAACCGTGATGAAAACAGATCTTGTTGCAGGAGGAATGTCAGCACTGGAATTAAAAGGTTTTTCCCATTATCTGCCTACTTCGAAAAAAGAAACAATACAGCTTTATGGCAATGATAAATTACCTGTATGGGCCAATGAACTATCGGAAACGATAACATTTGTTCGCCATACCCGGAATAAACTGTTTTCCGGTATGGAAAGGCAAGTATCCGACAGCTACACTTCTACTGTTTTCTGGAAAGAGGGTTTGGACGAACTTAAAATATCCTGTCCGGAAAGAGCCTGCCTCGAAATGCTGGACGAAGTACCGGATAAAATCTCGTTAGAACACGCTGATCAGCTTATACAGGGTATGACCTCCTTATCGCCCCGCACTTTGCAAAAATTACTGGAAGCCTGTACCAATGTAAAGGTTAAACGGCTTTTCCTTTGGTTCGGTTCACGACACAACTATACCTGGTTTTCAAAATTGAATACCGATAGCATAGACCTCGGTTCCGGAAACCGGGTAATCGTCAAAGGCGGCGATCTCGATAAAACCTACAAAATAACCGTTCCTAAAAATTTCCAATCCTAAGATGAAAAAGGACAGCATATATTACAAACAGGTGCAGTTGTTGGTGCGTATCCTACCGCTACTGGATAGTGAAAAATGTTTTGCACTAAAAGGCGGCACGGCTATCAATCTTTTTTACAGGGAGCTGCCACGGCTTTCTGTAGATATAGATTTATTGTACCTGCCCTCCGAAGGCCGTGAGGAAGCATTGGTCAACATTCGTGCTGCATTAACCCGATTAAGTGAGTTGATTAAGAAAACCATTCCTGGCATTCACATACAAAACGCACACGAACAGGGCAATGCGCTTCGCTTACTTCTGCAAGTGGAAGATGTAAGGATTAAGGTGGAATTGTCGCCGGTGATCCGTGGAACGGTATTCTCCGAAGTACGAATGGAGGTAAGTGAACCAGTGGAGAGGGAGTTCGGATATGCCGAAATACAGGTAGCTTCGTTGCCCGATCTGTATGCCGGAAAGATTGCAGCCGCCCTGGACCGGCAACATCCCCGTGATTTATTTGACGTGAAATTCCTCCTCGAAAACGAAGGCTTTACTGAAGACCTGCGCAAAACGTTCCTTGTATTCCTAATCAGCCATCAACGGCCAATGGCAGAACTTTTGGCTCCTCACCGTAAAAATATAAGAGAAATATATGAAGCAGAATTTGCACAAATGGCCGAAGTGGATATTCCCGTTGAAGCACTGGAAGCCACAAGGGAACAACTCATTGAAATTATCAATACGGATATGACCACTAATGAGCGGAAATTTTTGTTATCGTTCAAAGAGCGAAACCCACAATGGGAACTACTGGGGTTGCCTAATATGGCAGAGGTTGCCCAACTACCATCCGTTCAATGGAAATTGTTCAATCTCTCAAAAATGGAAGAAAAAAAACATAGCCAGGCAGTAGAGAAACTGAAAGAAGTACTGAAGTTATAGAATTGGTTTGCCTTTTCGAAAGTATATACTGAATTGATCATCAATAACAACAAAGTTTACGATCAGAAAATTTTACCCAAGTTAAACCCAACTTTAGTTTTTTATTCAATTATATATTTGAAATTTGTATTTCTCATAATAAGCTCCAATGCTATTGTAAATGATTTCCAGTGAATTGGGAAAACCATTGGCCTATGAAGATACCATATACGTTGTATTCTAAAAATGAGCACGTAAAATCCAAGAATGAGCCTCATAACCTCTCCGAACCGAGCAGGTACCTACTGACCTTTGCCCAGAAAACACATCATTTCCAAATACCTGAAATGGATCTTTTCAGCCAACAACTGAATTACAAGCCTTTTTTTGTCGATCTGGTAGAGATTAATGTTAAAGAGCCAACCCATATTCCCTTTGATATCCATGACAGGCAACTGTTCATGTTCTTTATGCTCAAAGGCAGCCTGCTCTATACCACATCTTCAAAAATTCCTATAATTAAGATACAAGCCAATACATTCCTGATGTCGTACTATGACGAGGGATCATATTTAGCATACGCTGAAAGAGGACAACACATTGCCCTAGTGCTGAGCATACATCCCGATTGGATTGAAAGTATAGATCAGGAGTATTACAATGTGCAACAAATTCTGCAAAGGTTCTTGGATGGTAAAAAATCTTATGAAACAATGGGGCAATGCCGTATGGATAGGAAAATACATCGTTGGCTGTATAAGATTTATAGTTATTCGCAAAATAACAAAGGGGCACTTGATGGCAATCTGCGCAAATACGTAAGTTTGCTGCTGGAGTATTACGATAGCTTGTTGGAAGACCAGGATAAGGATGCGGCTTATCGGATCAAGGGGTTTATAGAAGAGCATTATTGTGATGTCTCCTTAAACGTAAGGCAGTTGGCAGCGCAATTCTTTGTTACCGAGAGAACTTTGCTGAATATATTTAAGCGTACCTATCATGTAAGCGTTCAGCAATTTATCACCGATCTGCGTATTGGCCATGCTTTACTTTTATTGGATCAGGGGATCGGGATCAAGGATGTGTATATGGAAGTGGGTTATGCTGATGAACGGTCCTTTCGCTCTGCCTTGGAGCGTTATCAGAAACGCAAAAAATAGGGATATTCCAAGATATTGTCAAAATCGGAAAATTCTCGACACAAACCTGCTCAATTTTTACCGATTTTGTCTTTCCCACGCTTAACGCTTTAGTGAACTTTGTATCAAAGGATGGTGAGAACCCTCACTAAGATACAAAGGCAATGGAAACAACGGCTATATATCCAAACCAACTCAAAAGAAAACGGATAACACTCAATATCGTTATTATTCTTTTGCTGCTTCTTTGGATACCTGTAAGCATTGACAAAATAACAAACTTTGCAGCATTTAAAAGCGGTATCCTCCGTCAACCCATTTCAGATAGTTTAGGGTACATCCTTATTTACATGCTCCCGGCATTGGAATTAATAACAGTACTGGCATTGATAATGGAAAAATATCGTAAAGCGGGTTTAATCCTCTCAACTGGATTAATGACTGCTTTTACGGCTTATATCGTTGTGGCTCTTATGGGCGCATGGGAAAAGCTACCATGCGAGTGCGGATCGGTGATAAGCGGCATGACTTGGTTGCAACATTTTTTCTTCAATCTCTTGTTCCTTTTTTTAAGCGGTTGGGGGCTTTACTTATGGTACAAATTACGAGGTAGCAACGCTGGAGGCGAAACTACTGAGGGCGGGTCGGCCAAAAGACAAATAAAAAAGTATTCTTTAACATCAAAATTTTAAAGCAATGAAAAAATTAAAAATGAACCTCTTTGCTGTAGTGGCATTAGCAATTGCAGCGGTTACTATGTCATTTAAAATGGCAAGTACAGCAAGCACCTATCATTATACAGATGCAGTAAATCCCGGTGTATTTGCTGACCCTGCCAATTGGCAACCCGGAACTTCAGAGGAATGTGGTTCAGGTGAAGAGTTACCTTGCCAAATAACGGCAGAAAATGAATTGGATTTACAAAGCAAACTGTCGGGGAAAACCAATCCCCAAGTTATGGCTATCGTTGACAGTAAGCGAGAATGATTTCTCAAAAACATTTTAAAAAGCAAAAAAGGGGCATCACAAGCCCCTTTTTATGTTTACTATAATTTATCTCGGATTTTGCTGGATGCCGCCTATTTCTATCACCGTTTCAGGAATAGCAATAGCGTAACGCAAGTCATTGGGTGGCAATGTTATGGTTTGACCGTTTACGGTTCGTGTCAATGTTATATTATATCCGTCCCTGTTCAATCTTTTGATATCTGACCATCTAAGCCCACGATATACCAATTCTTTTCTTCTTTCTATTAAAATCGTATTCAGTGCAGCATCTTTATTAGTAAATGAGTATGGTATAAATTGATTGACATCCCATCTCTTAATCAGTAATTTATTAAGAGTGTTTGCAGCTTCACTAATGTTATCTAATCGGGCATTACATTCTGCAATAATGAGAAGCAATTCACTTGTTGTAATTCCAGTGATTAATCCTGTATTGCCCGTATGTGTACCTTTAAATCTATACTCCCCAACAGCTACTCCACGAAAATAAATACTCTTTCGCAAATCCCCGGCATCATAAAGGTTATAGAGTGATGGTGAAATTCTTGCTACATTAAAGTTGTTAATGGCAGATGAAAACATCCGTGTTTGAAATACGATTTCTTTACTTATTTGATTTACTGACGGTATTGGATAATTTGCGTTTGGGTTCAATCCATTAAAATCAATCAACTCATTACTAATTTCAAATGCCCTTTCTGCATTTTCCAGTGCTTCGACATAATTTCCGATTATCAAATGTGTTCTTGCTAATAGTCCGTAAACTGCCGCCTTAGTGGGCAATGTAGGAGAAGTAATTGTTGCTGGTAACAATGGAAGTGCATCATTAAGGTCTTTTAATATCAAGTCATAGGTTTCCTGTACGGATGACCTAACAGAGGGAATATTTATATCAGGTTCTAACCTTAGCACCATACCCAAGTCCGTATTTGCTGTTGCTCTATTATAAACGGGCGACCATACCTGTACACCGTCCAAATAACGTGCTGCTCTGAAAACCAAAGCCTGCCCTTTGATATAACCTGCTTCTTGTCCAGTCAGGTTGTTCTCCTCAAGTCCTTGTAAAACAGAATTACAGATATATATTACCTTGTAACAATTATACCATTCATCACCATTTGAAGATAGTGGACGGGTTACATAATCCGCTTGCCATGTATATTGACGTTTATCACTTTCGTAATTTAATCCATTGTAATCTGCATCTTTCAAAAAGTGGTCATCACTGCTTGCTTCACCCATTGAGCAAAATACGTGATTAACATCAGAGGCATTATTCAGCAATGATTGCAGGTCACGCAGCGTTGTAGGGATGGCTAAACTTTTATCTGATTTTTCTTCAAGAAACTTTTCGCATCCCGAAATAAGCAATGTCAGGAATAATAGAAACGTTATTATTTGAGTGTTTTTTTTCATTGTAATAGCTTTTATAATTTGGCTTTAAGACCAAGTGAATAATTTGCAGGAGTTTTTAGATTGAAATAGCCTAAGCCAAAGTCAGGGTCAATGCCTGCTTTATTAGCTTTCCATAATAACCCAAGATTACTTGCGTTGAAAAACACCTGTAATCCTTTGATACCTTTTGTCTTGTTTGCTGGCATTATGAAGTCGTAAGCAAGATTGATATATTGGAGCCTGATATGGTCGCCTTTTTCTACCAAAACGCTTGAGCCGTTATAAAAAGCATCCCGGTTGGTATTTGTGGTATATAGATTTACAGGTACGTTGGTATTTACTTCATCACCCGGTTTTTGCCAGCGTAGTGCATAATCGGAATGTCCCCGCCAGTTATAAAACAGGTTGGTATAGTTAATAGAGTTACGTCTGAACCAATATCCAAATTTGAATGAAACGCCAACTTGTAAGCTGATATTCTTGTACGATACCGCATTGATTAACGAACCGAATTTAGTCGGAATAGAAGAACCAAAGTATTCAAGGTCTTCTACGTTAGTGCCTGTGCCTACAATACTGCTATAATCTTTACTTACTTCTCCATTGAGGTATCCCAGTGCTTCACCTGTATTGGGGTCAAGTCCCGCCCATTTATAAGCATAAATGGCATATACAGGATTTCCCTCAATCCCGGATATGGGCGGTGAGGAAACATTGACATATTCCTGTGCCAATGTCCTTTCTACTTGATAGCTAACAATTTTATCCTTGTATAAACTAAAATTCAGTATGGTACTCCACTTAAATGTACGGTCTACGTTTATACTTTTTAGCTGAATATCCCAACCATCCCCTTTCATACTGGCTACATTCCGTAACATATAGGGGTCAACTCCAGTTGTGTAATCCATTGGAGCCATCCCAAAGAGATTAATACCTTTTTTGTGATAATACTCTATTGAACCTGTTAAACGGTCGTTCCGCAGACGAAAATCTACCGCAAGGTTGAGCATTTTTGAGGTTTCCCATTTTAGTAGTGGATTGTAGTAATTATTAAACTGTGCGTATGCTGCACCTGTAAAAATATTCACATTGTTGGGATACCAAATTGTGTTGACTGCAACCATTGCGGGGTCAATATTGCCACTAAAGCCATACGTTGCCCGGAGATTGAGGTAAGGCAAGAAATCAACTTTATAAAAATTCTCGTTCGATAGTTTCCATGCAAACCCTGCCGACCAAAAGGGGTTCCATTGGTCATTCGTTTTTAGACCAAAAAGATTACTTGCATCCCGGCGGGCGCTTGCCGATACGACATACCTATTATCAAACGTGTAAGCAGCATTAGCGAAGTAAGATATAAACCTCGTGGTCGTTTCCCGCAGGTATTGACCTCTTTGAATTAAAGAGGCGCCCCCGCTAATAATTGTTGGATATGTTTTTGTATAATCCACGTTGCCCGTGGTTAAAGTGTTAGGGTCATAACCGTAGAAACGTGCCTGATTTGATTGCATGTTAGCGGAACGTGCTTCCCCACCAATCAGAGCTGTTATATTGTGCTTGCCGTAAGTGTTGTCAAAGTTTAGCTGACCTCGTACATTATTTGCATTTAATAAGTTATTTGATTTATCTAATATGCTACCATTGGGTACGATGTAAACTACATTTCCGTTCACAATTTGGGAAAAGAGATTGATGTAGTCCCTTGCCATATAACTGTTTTCATCGGCAAGGTTGGTATTTAATCCAATTTGTCTTTCGTACTGGTAATTTACGGTTGCATTCAACCCCTTTATGATTTGGTAATCGAGCGTAGCAGTTGCCAGTATATCGGAAACAGTGCCATTAGATGTTTGGTGTTGCCAATCTGTAAGCGGATAATAATTCCAGTCAAGCAATTTTCCATCACCGAGATTTTGGATATAGCTTTGATTGTAGTCCCTTGCAACGGGTAGCGCATTTCCATTCGCATCAGCCATTTGCATATACGGTGCAAAAGTCCCGCCTCTCATTGTTACATTATTATAACCTAAGCGACCCGATTTATTTCTGTTTTGCGTATAATAAAGCCCGGTTGAAAGTGAAAGCTGTCTTATTGGACGATAAGTGTTTTGGAAACGAAGGTTCATGCGCTGGTAAGTGCTTCCCAAATTATCCTTATTGTGGTCGTAACCCACCGAAGATGTCCAAGAAAACTTATCTGCCCCGCCCTGCGCACTTAAAAAATATTGCTGATTGACCAATGGTTTGTACATATATTGATTGAATTGCTTCCTTGCATCTATGGTTCTCAAAGCGGTTATTTGCTGCTGTGCCTGTTCTTGGGTTAATGCTCCACTACGAGCTTTTTCCAAAAGGTCAACTACCGGACTGATTATCGGGTGGCTTGTTGAATTAATATCGCTATTGTAGTAGCCTCTGTTGAACAATTCTTGCTCCACGTCAATATAATCACTGGACGACATCTGACGGATGTAGTCTAAATCGGGTTTTGCCCCGATAGTAAGATTGGAATTGAACGATAAAGTAATCGGTTGATTGAAACGTCCGTTCTTGGTGGTGATAACGATAACACCATTTGCCGCCCTTGCTCCCCAAATGCTGGAAGCCGATGCATCTTTGAGGATGGTTATATTTTCTACAATGTTGGGATTGATATTGGTAATATCACCGTCATAAGGAAAATTATCGACAACAATTAGCGGGTCTTTTTGTCCGCTTATTGTACTCAAACCCCGTATCATCATTTGTGGTGTGCCTTGCTTTCCGGCATCCATTACCATGCTATTAGCAATAGCTGGTAGCCTCGAAAGGATGTCTGTACCCACCTGTTGGTTAAACAGTTCATTGCTTACAGTGGCAAATGAACCTGTTGCCCGTTCTTTGGGTATTTTCTGATACCCTGTTGATACTACTTCTACTTCCTCCAACAAGCGAGTTGATGCTTGTAGAATGATGTTTAAAGTATCTTTATATGGCAGATTTACTGTTATTGTTGTTGGTTCAAAACCCACATGATTAACGACCAAAATAGCGGTACTTGCATTTGTCGCAGTTTGGATGGTAAAGTGTCCTTTACCATTGGTGCTTACTGTTCTGTTGGCTCCTTGCAGGGATACGCTGGCTCCCTCAATAGGTAAACTATCGTTGTGAGAAACAACTGTGCCTGTGATGGTTTGTTGTGCAAACATGCTAAAGGAAGCAATAAGCAATGTAATAATGAGTATAAAAGATTTCATTCATTAATTGAGTTAGATTGTAAAAAAATAGAAGCAGCTACTTGTCTTTTAAGACGAACATATTAAGGCTTCTTTTTGCGGGTACGAGGTCAAGGTTATACCTGTTGAGTTCTTTTTTTAAGCTGGTTAAGTCCTTAATACCTGAAACTTCTATATCAACATTATCTGTATAGCCAGTTTCATCTACTATCGGTAGCGTAATGACTTTTTCCTCACTAAGCATGTTAATCATCGAACCAAGTTTTTGATTAGTCAGGATAGATGGCGAAGCTGGAAAAGTGTTTTTAGGCTTTCCTCCTTTGCTTTTAATTTTGTCTATGGTAGAGGTTCTAATCAAAACAAGACAATCCACCATACGCTTTTCGATTGAGCCTATATAATCCGAATAACGGTTAAGGTCTGCCAACATATAATAGTACAAGCTGTCAGCCTTTTCTTCAGGAACTATAAGTTCGTAGTTGTATAGGTTATATCTTTCGCTTTTACCATCTTCGTTTTTTATAACGTCTAACAATGCTGGCTCTTTTACCTCTATTATCATACGCTTTGAACTAAATTGGTCGCCTTTCTTATCGAATAATTCATATAGTATCGGGTTGTAAATTCGCATCATGGTGGTATTGGTCATTTGCCTGCCATAAATTTCACCATCTTCGGTTTTCTTGAAATTATTTCCTGACGGTAGCCCCGGATAATACCCTTTAACAAAAATAGAATAGGATTTTAATTGCAAGTCGTTACTAAAATGTTCGGAAAGAAACAGGGGTCTATTTTTGTCAATATCGACTTTGGCAACCATCTGTGTTTTTTGATTATCCAAAATGGCTTGTATGTTGGCGGTGGTGATGTCCTCCGCTTGGGTGGTGTTCAGCACTTTACCGTTGGGATTAATCCATGCGATATGGGGTACACTTCGGTAAGGAAAGTATTTTGAAAGAACGCTGTCATTAATTACTGAATTGACGTAAGTGTGTTCTTTCCCTACGCCTGTTTTAAAAAACTTGGCTATTTTATCCGTGTCTTCTTTGGTTATTGCCAACACCTTTATTTTGTCGCCAAATTCATTCTGCAAAGCGTGAAGTTTAGGGAAGTTTTTGATACAATTGCCGCACCATGTAGCCCAAAAATCCAGTATTATCAGCTTGCTTTTATAGTCGGCAAGCGTAGCGGTCTGTTTACCCTGTGGATGGTTCACCACCTGCAAAGGAGTGTTCCAAAGTGCTTCGGGGATTTGGTCGCCGATGTTTAAAGCGGTGATGTTTTGGTTGTTTGCAGTCCCGGGTTCTCGGGACTGCGGACGGGCTACCTCGACACCAAACAACATGAAACAAATTATGGATAGAAAATACCTGCCGCCCGTTACCAGTTCCGGGTGATGGCAGGTTGTGAAAATAGAAATCTTGTTACGTATAGTTTTGCTCATCATCAATCGTAGTTAGGTTACACAATAGAATACTGCTCCGTTAGGAGGTTTTACATGTGCTAATCCGGGCGTTTAATAATAGAGCGAAGACTGAATTTGAGGCAGAAGAACAAAACAATGGCTTTTGCTTGTCCATTAGTGGACAAGCAACAATATTGCTTATACTTGTAGGTCAATCTTCCCATGTTTGTTCTTGTCAATACAAAGGAAATTGTTCAGTCAATTTTTTAGAAGAAAACAGCTTCCCGCATTGGACGAATTTGTACGAACTTGGAAGAATTTGTTCCATATTGGAAGTTTTACTATATTTGGAGAAACAATAAGCATTGAATATGAAAATTGGAAGTAACATCGGTCAGATAAGAACTGCTCAAAAGATTGAAAAAAGTTTTATTGCGCAAGAGCTTAATATCAGTGTGGAAGAATATGAAGCAATTGAAAGTGATGAGCGAGACATAACGCTTTCTATGCTTGACGCAATTGCACGCTTATTATCCCTCGATGTTGCCGATTTGATTACGCTCAATAAACCCGTTACAGGAATTAGGAATTTCTTTTTTAATCATAATGGAAATTCCGGTATCAATATTCATGTACAGGGAATTGACCAAGAAAAAATCCGGATGGCGTACAAAGAACTTTACCAAGAGGAATTGAACAGAATACCAAGATTGGAAAAACTTTTAAGGGATAATAATATCGAATTTAATTTTTGACAACCGGTTATGTGATATTGCAAGCACATCTTTAACGAACATTTTTTATGTAGTTATGAGAGTTGGAGATAACATAAGGGAAATACGGGAAGTTGAAAAAAACTTTAAGAGAAGCCATGTTGCTGAAAGGCTGGAAATTTCTACCCGTGCTTATGCGAACATAGAAAATAATGTTACGGATATTTCTGTGGATAGATTAGAGCAAATTGCAGAAATTTTTGGATGTAGCCCTGAGTATATCCTCCATTACAAAAGTTCAAAAAAGGAGTTCTTCAATTATTTTCATAATAACAATGGAAACAAAGGTGTAAATATCATGTATCAGGGCGGAGAACCAAATCTCGCTAATCAAGAATATCTAAGAACTAAAGAAGAACTTAGAAATAAGGAGAAGTTATACAAATTGCAGCAAGAGTTATTGGAAAGTGAACGTAAAAGAATTTCATTATTAGAGGCTTTGCTCAAAAATAATAGTATTGATTTTTAAACACATAATCAGCATATGAAAATCGGAGATAATATTCGTGAAATACGAGAAAAGGAAAAAAAGCTATCTAAAGAAAATGTAGCAAAAGCGTTAGGCATCACTCCCAAAGCGTATAGCAATATAGAGAACAATATTGCAGACGTTAGCGTTTCAAGACTATACGAATTGGCTGATATTTTTGGTGTTGCTCCGGAGTACATTCTCAATTATCAGGAGAAATCCTCCTTTACTAATCATTTCAACAATTACGAGGGTAATCAGGGCGTAAATATTATGTATCAGGGATGCTCAAATGACCAAATTAAGAATATAGAGGAACAAATTAGAAAGAGCAAACAGGAAGCCAGTCGTCTGCAGGCAAAGACAAGGAATAACTAAATTTCAATAGTCAGATTAAATGACAAACAAAGAGTTAAGCGTATCACAAGTTGCACAATTTGGTCCTCCGTTAAGTTAAGTTTACCCGTTATATCAAATTCATATTTACAACATGTGATTTACATCTTTTAATGTCGCACCTAATTTTGATTGAGCAACTGAACGAACTGATCAAAATTACCATTCATCTTCGGCGTCATCCAATTCATGAGCGTTTTAGCCTGATCTTCGTAAAAATGTTCCTTGGGATCATTTTCCAATGCCAAATACTCCTTAACGCTGATATGCAATATCTCAGCAACTTCTTCTGGTTCTATACCTAATGCTAAGCGTAATTTCAATAAAAAGGGTGCTGCCATAAAGTAAAGTTAAAATTTAAGTTATCTTAATACAAAATGTTCATCAAAATTATTACCACGTTGTGATCGCCTTAATGCCCAATGTTATAATCGCAATTGTGCGGTAATGCTCTTATAATAAACTTTCAGCGCATCACGCTCATCTTTGCCAACATAACTATTATGAGCAACTAAACATCGTATCTTGTACAGTTCATCCACCATGACATTCAACCAGTGTTCATTCTGTTTCGGGAAATACTTTCCGAAAATTGTCCAATTCCCAACAATTATTTTTCCCAACTCTATAAAATCGCAGTAAAAGAGATCACTGTTTCCACGTATGGGCAAATATTTACTTTCCTGCTCACTTTTCTTCAATTTGTCTACAGTATCCTGCACCTTTCTCGGTATGGTTACCGCTTCCGTCTTCATTATTTCCTCGATAAATATTCGCAGCGAATTTTCAATACAATACAGATAAAGGTAAACTTCCGACATTTCCCGTCCTTTTTGTTGTATATCTTGGGGCAAAAGGTTCAGATGACCAAAGTTTATATTTTGCTGTATTTCCTCTATACTGTCCAACAGGGAATTCTCATCAGAGATCAGCGGGTAGAAGAGTTGATTGATATATTTTCTCCTTTCGGCATAGCCTCCTTTGGCCTGCATCTCTCTCCTAAATTCCTGGAGAGTAACACATATTTTAAATTCTTTTGGCTCGTTGGCCTTAAACTTAGCAGATTGTTTCAGTTCGTTTTTTAGCCTTTTATATTCTGCTTCATTTTCACTGGTTATCGTAACATCTGTGGAGGCTCCTGTAAGCAGTATTTTTAAACGTTCAATGTTTTCTGTATAATTCATTTAGATTAATATTTTTGTAGGTTATTCTTCAGTCGTATGTATTTCCTCTTCTTCCTCTTCGAGCATAAATTCAAGGAACAGTAGTTCAGCCTTTGCAGCTTCATTTTCAAATTGCAGATCCCAACGTTCTTCCATAAATTCCAGCAGTTTGTTGCCTCTATCAAGGATAGCATCAGCATTCCAAACAGCATAGCCTGAAACTTCAATTTCAGAATGTGAACCATCAGCATAACCTTGTCTTATTTTCTCTTTCTTCTCGTTATACTTAGCGCTTTTCTTGTCATCAAAGCAATCATTTTGCAAACTAGAATTAATACTCTGTGAGAGTGGCAAGAGATTTCCTAATGTTCCTTGAAAAAAGGGTAGCTGTGATTTTTTATAGCCCTTAAAATTGGATTTCCAACCCGTATGTGTTGGCGTTTGAGGATAAATGTGCTCAATGGAAACTTTGTCTTTTTCGCTCCTTACAAAAAGCTTCCAATCTATTTTTTGACTTCCTCTTCGTCTTACCTTTTCCATTTCATATTCATACAAGAAGTAGCGAAGTCCATTCCAATAATAAAAGCCACCGCCGCTTTTAAATTTCTTGTCGATGAATTTTTGGAAGTAAGTATAGTCGAAATAAGTTTCACTGGAATTTTCTGGCGTATAAAAACAGTAATTCATTCTATCATTCAAACGCTGGATAATTTGCTCAATTGTCAATTCGCTATTTCGCAATTGTCTGGCCGCCCGATAAAACTCACTGTTTCTATACGTAGAGAAAGCCCGGCTAAGCCGGAATGTGATAAATATAAAGCGCTCGATTGCTTTAAATAATTGAACTCGCTTATCCGAATTAACATCCTTGTTCAAGAAAGCCACCGTTACAAGCGGGCGGAAATAGATAATGCCTATTCTGTTCAATCGGTCTATCCACAAGCTTTCCTGTGCAGTCAAGTCTGGATTGTTGACCGGATTATGGGTGTTGTACCAGTGAACGGCAGCAGCTTTTAAACTGTTTACATAGTCTTCAATTTCTTTAGGAGAGAGTTGCGAACGCAATACTGTTGTTTCTTCTTCTCCATTTGTCTCAACTTCTTCCTGATCGTTATCTTCATCTTCCCTGACTTCTTCAAAATCCTGTAAAGAACTAACCTTCACTTCTGTTTTTGCATAAATACTTTGCGGTGTAAATTTCTGCTCCAACAAAAACCTGATATAATCATCGCCTTTTTCTCTTGTGTATTGAAAATACATTATCCAATGGGCAACTAAAAAATCATCATCGTTGAGTGGATTTTGTTTATTCCGTCCCAGTTGATAATAGACTTCCTTCCAGGCATCATTAATTTTCTCACGCAAAGAAATCCGCTCATCATTTTTAAGTTCCTTCTCATCGTATAAGGTCGTTAAATAGATTAGGCGATTTTTAAGAAGCTCTAAATTTGATAGTTTTTTCCCGCGGTTATTCATGGTCTCAAATGCAACGAATACATCAAAGTCATCACTTATTTCATAGACGTTGAACATCAGGTTCTGCGTGACTTTCTTGAATAAGATCTCGATTTCACTTAACCCGTATTTGTCAAGGAAATTTTGCAGATTTTCTTTGAAAAAGCGTTTCGCATTTTCAAGGTTGAGCGTATAGAAGGTTTCTTGGATTGTTCCACTATTGGGTTCCAGAAAAATCCTGTGCCTTAGAAATTTGAAGCTTGGGTTATCAACCTCATAACCAAACTTGTAGGTTGTAATGATCAACTGCGGCGGTCTTTCTATGACCAAATACTCTTCCTTAATCGCCTTCAGGCTAAAAGAGCCCAGATAAATATCTTCATCTTTCTTATCCTTATTTTCCGGAACAAGTCTCAATTGTTCCGAAATAGCCTGAATAAATATGACAAACGTAGTTAGTCTTTGTTGTCCATCAACAATATGAAAAGGCTTGAAGGCTCTGTCTTCAATGAGCCACCGTTCATCATTCCAGTTAGACCAGGTATTCTTGTCCACTTTTTTTAATGAGAGTAGTCCTGTGTAGTGAAACCTATCGGCTGGGAGATTGACCAAATCCTCCCAAAAATCTTTGAGTTGGCGTGTAGTCCAGGCGTACCCACGCTGGTAATCGGGAATTTTAAATAATCTGTCTTTAAAAATGCTCTTCAGAGGTTCTAATTCATTCATTATCTAATATCTGTCGCTTAAAAATGTTTGGTTTGATAACTAACAAAAATACAAATTAAATCCCTCACTACTAAGTTTATTGCGTCAAATCCTGCCTCTAAACGCCAAACACTACCACCTCTTAGATGCCGGGGTCTTCCTGCTTTAATTTTAGACTTCAAGTAGCATTCTAAAATCAAATAATTGTATGGATACACAGCAAAAAGACCTTTCTTATTTCAGGATACGACTGAAGGAATTACTAAACAGTAGCTTTCCCGAAAAGGCAAACGATGAAAAGTTTATAACGCAACGATCATCGTGGGCTGCCAACGCGTATGACGGAGCTTTCCGTTCGGGAAACGCTATAGCGCAATGCGATGAAATTGCCAATTATATCCTTTTTGAAGGCTTATACTTCTCCAAATTCGATACGGTTTTTCAGATCGTATGCAATGAATTTGATACCATCATGGCCGATGAAGAGCTGCGGCCCTTCGCCCTGAAAATGCTTCCTGTTTGCGAGGCTGTTTTTGCAAGATATGAGCTAACCGATGATTTCGCTTATGGCCCGGAGTACGAGCTGCTCTATACCGAAATAACAGGGACCATCGCAATATGGATAGAGGAAAATGGGCTTCAGTAAAAAGCTACATCTCCAACAGAATATCTATGCCCTGCGAATTGCTTTTAAACTGGAAAAGGAGAAACGGCAAGCCTCCGTAGGGGAAAGACTGCCAATGATGCAATACAGCGGATTTGGCGGTCTTAAATTCGTACTGAACCCTATAGCCAGCGCATTAGACATTAATAATTGGAGAAAGACCGAACACGAGCTTTTCCCTGTTACGCAGGAACTTCTCCAGCTGCTCAAAGAAAATTCCGAAGACGACAAGCAATACCGCAGGTATGTGGATAGTATGAAAAGTTCTGTGCTCACGGCTTTTTATACACCTCCTGAGGTAATAGATGCAATTTCTGCCGCTTTTAGAGACAGCGGCCTGCACATCCGCAAATTCCTCGAACCTTCGGCGGGTATCGGTTCATTTATACAATCTTTTTCAGCGAATACAAAAGCAGATGTTACTGCTTACGAAAAGGATCTGCTCACCGGCAAGATTTTAAAGCAGCTATATCCCGAAAGCAATATTCGTATAGGAGGCTTTGAGGAAATTTCCGAAAGGGAACAAAACAACTATGATGTTATAGCCAGCAATATTCCTTTTGGCGACACCTCGGTATTCGACCTTACCTATTCCAGAAGCAAGGACAGTGCGAAGGTACAGGCAGCCCGAAGCATACACAATTACTTTTTTCTGAAAGGCGCTGATATGCTCCGTGAGGGCGGTTTGTTAGCTTACATCACTTCACAGGGTATTCTGAACAGCCCGAAGAACGAACCGATACGCAGGGCTTTGATGCAACAAAACAACCTGGTTTCAGTTGTTCGATTACCTAATAATCTGTTTACTGATTATGCCGGGACAGAGGTTGGCAGTGACCTGATTGTCCTGCAAAAGAATACGGCTAAACAAGGCCTTAACGAAAGGGAAGAACTATTTTGCCAAAGTAAGCAGACCGAATACAATACGCCTGGCAATGCACTGTTTTCAGACAATACACGGATTGTACATACAGACCGCAAACTGGATACAGACCCTTATGGACAGCCAGCGCTCATCTATTTCCATAGAGATGGCACCAGCGGAATTGCCAAGGACCTCAAACAGATGCTTAATGAAGATTTTGGAAAGCACCTTAACTTGAATTTGTACCTAGGCGAACGGAACGAAGAGCCGGTGATACAAATTCCTATTGAACCAAAGGTTACACCGCCGGTTATTGAACCCGTAATCATCCAAAAGGGAATACCATCTCTGTCTGCACAGGTAGCTCATCGTGAAAGTCCACCGGAACTTAAACAACTGAGCATTTTCGACCTTTTTGACACTACGGACGAACCGGTAGCAGTTCTTGCTCCGCCCAAACGGACCACATCAATCAAAAGGCAAAGCACCAACAAAAGAAGAGGTGCAATAGGTCGCCAGCCTGACCTTTTCAGTAGTGCAATGCAGCAACCATACACAACTTCCATTACCAATAAAGCAGTTAATGGAACGCCATCTAACGATGGCAAAAAGCAGGAAACTATCGGAGATTTGTTTTCAGGTGTAAACGGAAGCAGCCAGCCTGTTAAAGCAGCTATTCCCGAAGTTGCCCCGTATAGTGGCGAACTGCAATCGTTCCACCGTAATGATTGCCTTGCCATGGATAAAGGTTGGGTCGGTCACTTGCAAGAAGTGGATACCGCAGAAGGAAACGCCATATTTCATCCCTTGCAACTACCCAGCTTGCAAAGAGCAAGAGCTGAAGCATATATCGAAGTCCGTGATGTGTACCAGCACCTTTACACTAACGAGGCACAGTATCAGGTCGAACAAAAGGAAGAAAGGGAAAACCTGAACCGCCTTTATGATGCTTTTGTCAAAAGGTATGGCAACCTTAACAATGCAGATAATATTAAGCTCATTAAAACAGATAGTTCGGGTAAGGAAATGCCTTACCTGGAACGTGTAATCGGTGGCGTTGTACACAAAGCGGATATCTTTAGCCGACCTGTAAGCTTTTCGACAGTAACCATAGCAATTGACAATCCTGAAGAAGCCTTAGCAGCCACGCTCAATAAATATGGAAGTGTGGATTTGGCGTATATGTCCGAAATCAGCGGTATGAACGCTGACGCCCTGAAAGAAGCCTTACATGGCCGCATTTATTACAATCCTTTGCAAAAGGGATACGAAATAGCCGAACGCTGGACTGCGGGGAACGTTGTAGAGAAAGCTGAAGAGGTACGCAGCTATATCGAAAATAATCCGGAGGATACCGAAGCCAAAACAAGCCTCAACGTTCTGGAAGAGGCCCGACCAAGGCGGATCGAATTTGAAGAACTGGATTTTAACCTTGGCGAACGCTGGATACCCACAGGTATTTATGCCCGTTTTGCTTCCCACCTGTTCGATGCAGATGTTAACGTTTATTACTCGGAAAGCTCCGACGATTTTTCCGTAAAGTGTCACCAGGGCAATATGCACATTTGGGAAAAATATGCCGTTAAGTCCGAAAGCCGGACGTTTGACGGGATAGCCCTGCTCAAACATGCTTTGGTCAATACCACGCCAGACATTACCAAGAAAATGAGGGTTGGCGATCAGGAAGTAAAAGTGAGAGATATGGAAGCCATACAAATGGCTAACACGAAGATAGACGAAATACGCACCGCCTTTACCGATTGGCTACATGCGCAAAACGACCAATTTAAAAACAGGCTGACCGATCAATACAACGACACGTTCAACTGCTTCGTTCGGCCGAACTACGATGGCAACCATCAGGACTTTCCAGGCTTAGATCGTAAGGCTTTGGGTATTGAAGACCTGTATTCAAGCCAAAAGGATACGGTTTGGATGATAAAGCTGAACAACGGTGCTATCTGCGACCACGAAGTAGGTGCAGGCAAGACATTGGTGATGTGCACTGCCGCACAGGAAATGAAACGTTTGGGACTTGCCCACAAGCCAATGATTATTGGACTGAAAAGCAACGTTCACGAAATTGCCGAAGCCTATCGTACCGCTTATCCACACGCCAAGATCCTGTTTCCGGGCAAAGAAGATTTTACGCCCCAAAAGCGCCTGAGGATTTTTGGGGACATTAAAAACAATGATTGGGACTGTGTGATATTGACACACGACCAATTCGGGATGATACCGCAATCGCCCGAAATACAAAAGGAAATCCTTGAAATAGAGCTGGACAGCGTAGAGCGCAATTTAGATGCCTTGCAATCCCAAGGAAAGGAAGTGACCAGGGGAATGCTAGCAGGCGTAATCAAACGGAAAGAAAACCTGGAGGTGAAACTTAAAACCCTTGAACACGATATTGAAAACCGAAAAGATGACGTCGTAGATTTTAAAATGATGGGTATAGACCACTTGTTTGTGGATGAGAGCCACCAATTTAAAAACCTGATGTTCAATACCCGTCACACACGGGTAGCAGGATTGGGCAACATAGACGGCAGTCTAAAAGCCATGAACCTGCTCTTCGCCATCCGTACCATTCAGGACCGTACCAATGCGGACATGGGCGCAACCTTTCTTTCGGGTACTACCATTAGCAACTCCCTGACCGAACTATACTTGCTGTTCAAATACCTGCGGCCAAGGGCAATGGAAAAACAGGGTATCCATTCTTTTGATGCATGGGCGGCTATCTATGCTCGGAAAACTACCGATTATGAGTTTTCGGTGGCTAATAACATTGTGGCGAAAGAGCGTTTTCGCTATTTTATCAAAGTGCCGGAATTAGCCCAATTCTACTCAGAAATCACGGACTACCGCACAGCAAAAGATATTGGCATCGATCGCCCGGTTAAGAACGAAGTGCTGTATAACATACCGCCTACACCAGATCAGGAAGTCTTTATCAAAAAACTGATGGACTTTGCTAAAACAGGTAATGCGGAACTTCTTGGGAGAGCACCTCTATCACAAAGCGAAGAAAAAGCAAAGATGCTTATAGCTACGGATTATGCCCGCAAGATGTCGCTCGATATGCGGATGGTAAGCGGTAGGTATGACGACCATCCCGATAATAAGGCATCGCACTGTGCGGCAAACATCGCTAAATATTATAACCAGTATAATACCCAAAAAGGAACACAGTTCGTTTTCTCTGATCTCGGTACTTACAAGCCTGGCGAATGGAACGTGTATTCGGAAATCAAACGCAAGCTGGTAGAGGATCATGGCATACCTGCACATGAAGTCCGGTTTATACAGGAAGCTAAAAGTGATAAGCAGCGCAAAGAACTGATTAAAGGAATGAATGAGGGAAAGATCCGTGTGTTGTTCGGTTCTACAAGTATGTTGGGTACGGGCGTTAATGCCCAGAAAAGAGCCGTTGCCATACATCATCTCGATACACCGTGGCGACCGAGCGATCTTGCACAACGTGATGGGCGAGCCATCCGTAAAGGCAATGAAATAGCTAAATTCTTTGCCGATAACCAGGTAGATGTGATTATCTACGCTGTCGAAAAGTCTTTGGATAGCTACAAATTCAACCTGCTGTACAACAAGCAGCTTTTTATCGATCAGTTAAAGACCAACAATCTCGGCAAGCGAACTATTGATGAAGGCAGTATGGACGAAAAATCAGGAATGAACTTTTCTGAATATGTGGCTATCCTGTCGGGAAATACAGACCTGCTGGATAAAGCCAAACTGGAAAAACAGATTGCCGGACTGGAAAGTGAAAAACAGGCATTTAACCGTTCCAAATTCAGTGCGAAATATAAACTGCAGGACTATACGGAAATGCTGGAAAGTACGCAATCCCGACTGCATCGAATGAGCCTTGATTGGGATAATTTACAAGGGCGCTTACAAAAACGTGAGGATGGCACTGTTGCAAACCCTGTTTTACTGGAAGGACTACCGCCGAATGCCGATATGAAGCAAATCGGCACCAAGCTTAATCAACTTGCAGACAATGCCCGCACCGGAGGGCAGTATGAAGAAATCGGTACGTTGTACGGATTTACACTATTGGTCAAAACTGAAATGTCTGAAAAGGAGGGCGTGGACATTCGGGTAAACCGATTTTTGGTACAGGGCGAGGGCAATATCAAATATACTTACAACAACGGCATAATGGCCAAAGAACCGGAAACTGCATCCATGAATTTTTTAAGGGCACTGGAAAAACTACCAGGCTATGTAAAGCAGGAACAGGAGAAAATTGCCGAAATAAAAAAGGATTTGCCTATTCTTCAGGAAGTAGTAGATGGTACATGGTCCAAGGAAAACAGATTAGGCGAACTTAAAACGGAACTGGCTGCTGTGGAAAGAAAAATCCAGCTATCTATCATGCCTGAGCCTAAGGAAGAACCCGTGGAAGCGCAAGAGGAAAAGCAAAAGGAAGCTTCATCTGTTTCAGAGGATATTTTAAGAACAAAAGGTGTCCATTTGCCAAAAGGTGTACTATAAGATAGATTGTTAAATTCTTTCCTAATAATCTTTAAAAAAAATAACCGTTAACATAAAATGTCACAGTAATTTTTTATTAAATAATTTAAATGCTTATGTTTGATAATGAGAGCGTTAATGAACGGGGATTAAATCAGGTTTGATTTTTCCCCGTTATTTTCACTCGGATATGTAAATGTCTCCAGCAAAATGGTATATGTCAATAGCAACAATGTATAACTATTGTTTAACCCAGTCTAACTGCAAATGCTTAATATCGAAAGTCTTTCCCAATTTAAAACTATCCCCATAGAGGAAATTAAAACCGGTGATTTTGTTATCAATTTAGGTGAAGTTGTAGAAATTGATAAATTTCCTAATCATATTGATCTCATAATTCTTAGGTTAAATGAGAAATACGTTATAAAATTCAGCCTTGAAACATTAATTGTAATAAAATGATTTTTAATGGCGATAGTCAAACTAACTAGCTTGAGTTTTAGCAATGAACAAAATGAACAGATGATGCTACAAAAATTATCCCTCCTGTACCAAATGCTGCAAATCAGGATCATTCTTTATCCGTTCTATTTCACTCACAACAATATGCAGGATGTCTGACTTTATACGTTTGTAATTGCTTTCAATTTCCTCTTTCATTTGATCTTTTCCCTGCTCATTTACAAAAGAAAGGATTTGTGGTATCTGCTGGTAAGCTTTGGTTTCAGCGGCTACCCTTTCATTGTCCACTACAATTTCTGCATGAAAAATCTTTTGCTCGATACGTTCATCAAAGTTGTCTGATACAGAACCCACAAACATACCTTGTGTCAAGGTTGATATTTTGGATGCAGGTATCAGGCTATCTAATTGTGTGGAGATAGATGTTGATTTATCATTTCTATTGATGGTCATACTCTGACGTTTCTGTAATACTTTTCCAAAGCGTTCCGAAAGGCTCTTTGCGGTCTCTCCTACAACCTGACCACTGAATACATTACCAACGGTATTCTGAATTACCTTACTTTCCTTGTCGCCGTAGTCCCTTGTTAATTGCGAAAAATCTTGAAATCCTAAACATACTGCTACTTTGTTTGATCTGGCAGTTGCGATCAGGTTGTCCAGTCCTCTGAAATAAATCGTAGGCAGCTCATCTATGATAACAGAACTCTTTAGCTGTCCTTTTTTGTTAATCAGTTTGACGATCCGTGAATTGTACAAACCTAATGCGGCAGAGTAAATATTTTGACGGTCAGGATTATTGCCAACGCATAAAATTTTTGGTTCTTTGGGGTTATTAATGTCCAGCGTAAAATCATCACCTGTCATCACCCAATAGAGTTGCGGACTGATCATTCTCGATAAAGGAATTTTTGCCGATGCAATCTGACCTTGCAGTTGATCTTGTGCACCACCTTGCCACGCGTCCATAAATGGCGATAGGTAGTTTTCCAAATCGGGGTACGAGGTAAGAATCGTGAATACATCCGAATACTTTTTATTCAGTAATTCGATGGCGTGTGGGAATGTACAGTACTTTCCATTCTCATAAATTTTCAAATACCAGATTATCGCAGCCAAAAGAATAATTGGGCTTTCCACGAAAAAATCGCCCTGCTTCTGTATCCACGACCTGTTTAGGTTCAGCATTATCGTGTAGGCCGCTTCGTAAGCATCTGAAATGTCCGTCATAAAGTCGGGATTGAGTGGGTTGCACCGATGGCTTCTGCGAGGGTCGTCGAAATTGATGACGTAGAATTTGGGCTGCACTTTGTACTTGTCCCGGTGTTTCAGTAAGTGATTGTAGGCGATGGTAGAAAGGTCGTCGAATTTGAAATCGTATATATACATACTAAAGCCCTTTTCTATCTGTTGCTTGATGTAATTATTTACGATAGCATATGATTTTCCGGAACCTGGAGTACCGAGTACAATAGATGCCCTGAAAGGATTTACAATGTTTATCCAACCGTTGTTCCATTTGCCTTTGTAGTAAAACTTGGTGGGCAGATTGACGGAATACTCGTTTTCCATCAGCTTGGTTTCCTGTTGAAAGCTTTCGTTTTCATTATTGAAAACATCGTCCATAAGATTGGTGCGGAGCAAGCGGCTCATCCATACCCCAGCCATAAGCAAGGCGATATAACCTAACGAAATAGTAAGGATATACAGAAATGTACCTGTTGCGGGAGATAGTATTAACAATGGTGTGTTCAGGAAAAACAGCACAAAACCAACGCCTAAAGCCGCGTAAATTTTTGACCATGTTATTTTTTCATTCTTTACGCCCTTTGTACCTAAACAACTCAAAGCTAACAACACCAGAGCAAATGCTTTGGTATAAAGGGTATGTGAAAACAAACCAGCAGTTCTGTCAAAATTCCCTAATATTTTGTTGATTACTTCCAACGTCCAGCCACGCTCTAAAAAGAAACCGTAGCAGAACCAATAAAGGTGCATCAGTACCAAAAGAATACTCACTGCCCGCATAAAAGCCATTATCTTGGCTAACCCTCTTAAATCATCTTCCCCTTGCATTATTTTAGTTTTAATGTTCGGGCGTGAATTTAAACGCTATAAGGGGTGGCTATAGGAATGTGGCAGCCAGTGGCATCGAGTGGCAGTATTTGGCGGGAAGACTATAATTTTCAGATTGATTTTAGGAATTACCTTCAGCTCCTCTCACCAGAAGTTTGTCGCAGACTTTGCTGCTCAGCATCTCATTTTGTCTTTTATCATAGGAAACCGACATTGTTCCATCGAATGGTTCTATGGACTCAATAAACAAAACAGTACCCAGTACAAGTTCCTTGCTGTTCAGGAATTTCAGCAAATCTTCGGAAGAATGGGAAACTGCCATAAATTCGACCTTATCTCCTTTCTTATGGTCGCTTAACCTCAGATAGTGTTCGGTTGTGATCTTTCCGTTTATGTCCGGTATCGGTGATCCGTGAGGGTCAACATTCGGATGCCCAAGTAATTCATCCATTTTCTCGAAAAATGCCGTTGACCGGATATGTTCGATCTGTTCGGCAATAAGATGAACCTCTTCCCATCCAAAGCCCATCTTTTCCACTAGGAACATTTCGGTAAGCCGGTGCTTCCTGATTATCAGGGCGGCTTCCTTTTTTCCTTTCGCAGAAAGCTTGACTGGCTTGTAGCTTTCATAAATGACCAGCTCTTTCTCGGCAAGGCGTTTCATCATGCTATTAGCTGTAGGTATCTTAACTTCCAATTGCTTACTCAGCTCCGATATATTCACTTCACCTTTGTCAATGGATAAGACAAATAAAGCTTTCAAGTAGTTTTCTTCAGTTTCCGAAATCATATAACAAATCTACAAATTATTAGACCGCTCTAACATTTTAAACAAACTTTATTTGTTAGTATAGTCTAGCTTATTATTTTTGTAAGACTAATTTATATTTTAAATTAGTCTGTGAATATTTTTTAGTATTATCTTATAGAGTATTCCTGTTATTTAATGAGCCAAATTGAAAAGTAATGAATAAAAAAAGTAGCAAATGAGAAAATCACAAATTATCATCGGGGGAATTATAGCCCTGATAGTCGGGATACAGGCCTGCGAAAAGTTTGAGCCCGGATTGCCCTTGGAAGACAGCTTGCTGGACGGTCCGATTGAGGGGCTTAGTCTTTCGGAAATGCAACGCTTCAATGATGGCGACAGAACCTTTAATGATGAAGTATTTACCGTTGAAAAGGGGCTAGGTCCTTTGTTTGTTTCCAACAGTTGCGTGAGCTGCCATGCAGGAGACGGTAAGGGAAATCCGTTCAGCACATTGACACGTTTTGGCCAGGTAGACGAAACGGGTAACCAGTTTTTGCATCTGGGCGGTCCACAGTTACAGAACAGAGCTATCCCAGGCTATCAACCGGAAGTTTTACCTCCGGGAGCGGCCTTTTCAAGGTTTACGCCCCCCGCAGTTACAGGACTGGGGCTTCTTGAATTTGTTCCTGATGATGTACTGCTCCAAATGGCTGATCCAAATGATCTGGATGGGGACGGCATCTCCGGCAGGGTAAACTGGATAAATATCCCATCCTATATCAATCCCCGTAGCGGAAGCGTTTCTCACAATGGCAGGTATATCGGGCGGTTCGGTAAGAAGGCTAGTGTTTATGATCTTCTTCAGCAGACGGTAGACGCACTCGCACAGGATATGGGGATATCTACGCTCTACCATCCCATAGATGTGTATTCCGGGCAGAAAGTAGATCCAGAAATTTCCACCCAGCGAGTGAACAACCTAGGTTTTTATTTACAAACCTTGAAGGCACCCATCCCCCGTAATCAGACCGATGCGGATGTAATAAAGGGGAAAGCCCTTTTTACGCAAGTGAATTGCAGCAGTTGCCACAAACCCAAACTAACTACAGGCAATGCCCCGATTTCGGCACTTGCATTCAAGGATTTTTATCCATACACCGATCTGTTGCTACATGATATGGGTTCGGGCCTGGATGATGGATACACCGAAGGTACTGCAAAGACCAATGAATGGAGGACACCGCCATTATGGGGGCTGGGTCTTTCACCTAATTCACAGGGCGGAAAGTATTTCCTGATGCACGATGGCATGGCAACCAGCATTGAACAGGCAATAGAACTGCACGGAGGAGAAGCGGTAGCTTCCCGTCAGCAGTACAACAACCTGTCTCCAACAGATAAAGCCGCGATTATCAAATTCCTCAAATCATTATAATATGGACAGAAAGCAATTTATCAAACAATGTGGCTTTGCCTGCCTCGGTACAGGTCTGGCACCTGTACTGTTGGAAGGATGTGCTACGGGGAAGTCCATATCAGGTAAGATTATGGGCTCCGATCTTTCCGTTCCGTTGAGCAGTTTCCTTTCTGGTAAGGGCGGAAAGGAAATCTATAGAAAATACATTATTGTGGAACACGGCCAACTGAGGTACCCCATATATGTATTCCGTTTTTCAGAAAGCGAATACAGTGCGGTGCTTATGCAATGCACTCATCAGGGCGCTGAATTACAGGCTTTCGGCGATATACTGCAATGTCCTGCACATGGCAGTGAGTTCAACAACAAAGGGCAGGTACAAAATGGGCCAGCCCGGGAGAGCTTGCGCTCTTTTTCTGTAAATATCGTTAACGACCAACTCAACATATCACTTAAACATGCATAAAAAATACTACGTCACACTTTTAATCAGTGTTAGTCTGTTTGTACCGGCGCTGGTTCATGCTCAGATTGATTCTACCCTGTTCAGGAGAGCGGAAAACAGGGATTCACTGAACAATACAATGAATATGGATGCGATATATAATAGACCAATGCTTTCAGCAGGCAAACTGCCCATATCTGTGGGTGGATATATGGAGGCCAACTGGCAACATATTGGCCAGGACGGGGTAAGCCAAGGAAACCAGTTCCAATTCAGGAGGTTCACCATTTTTATGGCATCCACGATCAGCAAGCGCATCAAGTTCATGAGCGAGCTTGAATTTGAGAATGGTACCAAGGAGATCAACATCGAATTTGCGGCATTGGACATGGAGTTTCATCCTTTGCTGAACTTGCGTGGGGGGATTATCCTTAGTCCGATCGGTGCATTCAATCAAAACCATGACGGGCCTAAGTGGGAGTTTACAGACCGTCCAATTTCAGCGACACAGCTTTTGCCTTCCACCTGGAGCAACGCCGGATTCGGATTGTATGGTAAACATTACGATGACGACTGGATGTTCGGTTATGAAGCTTATGTTTCGGGAGGATTTGATCAATCCATCATTAACAATGAACAGGGCAAAACGTACCTGGCTGCGACAAAATCCAACACCGACCGTTTCGAGTTAAGTCTCACCGGGCAACCACTCTTTTCAGGAAAACTGGCAGCAAGAAATAACAGGATAGGTGAAATTGGCATTTCTTACATGGGTGGTATTTACAACAGGTACGTTGACAATGGCAACGTTATCGACGAAAAACGGACATTGAGTGTATATGCAGTTGATTTTAACACGAAGATTCCGCACATAAAGACTTTTATTACCGGTGAATGGGCATGGATTAAACTAATGGTTCCGGAAAGTTATACTCAACAATATGGTGAGCGGCAACAAGGCGGATTTGTCGATATCGTCCAACCTGTTTTACAACGAAAAATATTGGGATGGCCAAAAGCATCCCTAAGCCTTGCCTGCCGTTTGGAATATGTGGATTGGAATGTGGGGAAGCTTAGGGAAACTGGCGATAATATTGGTGAAGATCTGTGGAGTGTGGTGGGAGGATTGAGCTTCCGTCCAAATTCTGAAACCGTATTGCGATTGAACTACAGGCACCAGCGTAGCCGTGACTTCTTTGCGAATCCGCCTGTATTGCTCGGTGGTTTTAGTTTTGGTATCTCAACCTATTTTTAATTCAGCATCCGTCTTAATATACCAGTGTATTTAATTTGCTTATCCAGAATTTCTGCGGTGTTTTCTTTTCTTTTTCATTTGGTTAGCAAAATCCTGTTCCTCGTAATCTTCGCCTTGAGCTTCGGGAAGCAATCCGCCCAACGCTTCGATCAAACCATCTTCATGTTTGTCAGTATTTAAGAAATTGAACAGATGGTGTGGGGCTTCCTCGGGAAGATCTGCATCATCTGATGTGGGTGTTTTTGACTGTCGTATGCCTGATTCTTTTTTCTCCGATTGACGACTACTATTCCAATAATCGTTAAAAGCGTTGGCAGAAAGTTCTGTTGCCAAACGTGAACCATTCCATACAGCTTTTGAGTTGTGGTCTATAAATGTCATTCCGTATATTCGGCCCGTATCATTTCTTCTTACCACGACATTAATACCTTGTTCTGCCAAATGCTTTTTAAAGCTCAATTCATCAGTTGTAGATTGCAGGGCAATGCTAACGGCGGATTTTAAGGTCTGTTTGGTGGGGCTGGTTTTCAAAGCCGTTTTGCATTTCGCAAAATGCAGTTCCAAAGCCGAAAGCCCTGCGCTCTTCCCGAATAATGAAGCCTTAAACGGATGCCCGGCTCTATCACCATTTTCATTCAATGGAATGTACAATAAGCCCTGCTGCATTTTCCCTTGCAATTCGCCCTCTATTTTCTCGGCGGTAATATTGAACAGGGAAAGCAGGGCATTATATTCTCCCAATGTTTGATATTGGTAATAGTTTGGCAGGTGACGAACGACTGAAGCGATTTGGCTCTTAACATCGCCTGCCCGATAATCAACCGGACGGAAAACCTTATCAGTCTGATTACGCTCTTTGTCGGTGGCGGGTATCAACCCGTGTTGTTTTTCCAGTTCACGGCATACATTCATCGACCGCATTTTCTCGAATTTGTCCGAGATCTTTTTTCCCTGCTCATTCACGCAAACTGATACAATGTGTATATGGCTGCGGCTGGTATCGGTATGTTTGAACACCACAAAAGGCTGTTCGCCGTAACCCATTTCCCGCATATACTGTTCTGCCATTTCCCGATATTTTTCATTGCTTACCTTATCATTCGGGTCGGGATTGAGCGAAATATGCAGCGTATGTTTCTCGGTATTGCGGTTGGCTATTAGGTAAGGCGCAAAAGATTGGGCTAATTGTGCTACGGAATAATGCCCGTTAGCGGTTTCAATCATCTTACTGGCAAACAAAATTTGTCCGTTTTCATGCTCCACTTTGAGTTGATTGTATGCCAATGCCCCATATAAATTTCCGCTTCTACCGATTTTTGCTATCATTTCTAAGCTTGTTTTTTCAGGTGTTTTGCTTCAAATTCTTCGGTAAGTTGAATGATTTTTTGGCATAGCATCGCCATTTCAACCGTCTGTTTTTCCAGTTTGTACAGGAATGCAGCCGCTTTTTTCTCGGTAAAATGCTTATACAGCAGCTTTACAATCTGGTTATAGTTCACACCAACGGAGCGAAATTGGCTATGAAACGAAGTCAATCGCATATAAAAATCAACCGTTCCTTTGTCAATTTTTACTGATTTCATTTCCTTACCGAACAACAAGCCGATGATAAATTTTGCTTTATTGGTCATTCCCGATGCATCAAAAAGCGATAAAAGTTTCGTGTTTTCTTCGTCTGTAAGACGGAAAACGTGGCGGTGGATGCTTGGGTCTGTTTTGGGTGTCCGTCCACCCTTATTCTGTTTTTTGTTTCTGTTCTCGTTCATCACAAATCCATTTTAAAATTCATACAAAACCCTGACTTCGGAAGGTGTTTTCTGCCCCCTGCAAAGGGCAAGTTGTTTTGAGGCACTAACTCGGTTTCGAGTGCCTCAAAACACAACTTGCCGTGTTCCGGTGAACACAAAAATCCGCCCTGCGGGACGGATTGAATGTAACAGGGAAAAACGGCTCGATGCCGTTGCTGTTACCCTCCGATTTGTCAAAAGTCTTTTGCATAAATCCGTTAATAAAAATCATTTTACAAAGTAAGCAACTGTATGTAAGAGTATTGCAATGCAATACCCGGACAAACACTGCCTTTGAACGCCAAACACTGCCATATATCGTACAGCAGGTAAATTATCCGTTTTATTTGCCTTACAGTTTTAATGCAGGCAGTAAAAAATGTATTTAAACAGGAAAGAAAATCGGGTTTGCAAACAGGCAGTTTGCCATAAAAGCATAAGGTTTTAAAAGCATAAAACTATAAAAACGTAAAAGCATAAAAGCGGTAAAGCATTTTGTTTTCTGCAAGGTTTACAACCTGCCAAATCATACTCCTTACAAGGTTGTAGGGAAAGCGTAAAACGGCACAGGAACATTCCAAAATGCCAATGCAGGAATACAGTGAAAAAGGAATATTCCAATAGACAAATATTTAAACCTGTAAAACAAGCAAGGCGTGTAACAATAAATTTTTAAATAATGGAAACAAAGAAGAAAACCTTAAAAATCAGCTTTTCTACCCAAAAAGGCGGCGTGGGAAAATCAACAATGACCACCTTGCTAGCAAGTGTGCTTCATTACCGTTTAGGATATAATGTGTTAGTAATGGACTGCGACTTTCCACAGCACAGCCTGACCAATATGCGTGAACGGGATAAGAAAACCTTGATGCAGAATGACTACCACAAAAAAGCGGCAATGAAGCAATTCCAGACCATCAACAAGAAGGCATATCCGATTATCAAAAGCAAGGCTGAAAATGCTTTGGACAAAGCGTCGGAATATGTAAGCCAGTCGGCAGTTGCGCCCGATGTTATTTTCTTCGACTTGCCTGGAACTGCCAATACTAAAGGTGTATTGACAACCTTAAAAATAATGGACTTTATCTTTTCACCCATTACAGCCGACCGCTTAGTAGTGGAAAGCACATTGGGCTTTACCAAAGCCTTTCTTGAACTGCCCAAAACTATTGAGGGCAATGAGCAACAAGAGCTGTGGCTGTTCTGGAACCAAGTGGACGGTAGGGAAAAAACAGGTTTGTACGAGGCATATCAAAGTGTCATTAAAACACTCAACCTGCCCATAATGGAAACAAGGATAATGGACAGTAAGCGTTTCCGAAAGGAAACGGACGATACCGAAAATTATGTGTTCCGTTCAAGCCTGCTACCCGCAGAACCTCAATTGATGAAGGCAACCAAAATGGATTTGTTTGTCGAAGAATTTTTAAAAATCATACATCTATAAAGTCATTCAGCTATGAGTTCAGATAACAAAAACGAAGATTTTAAAAAGCCAAATGTTGATGAAGATTATTTGATGAACATCATCAGCGGTGATGAGCCAGTTGCTCCACCTCAAAATAATCAGCAACAGGAAGAACCAAACGAAATCAAGCCCAAAACCAGGGAAAAATCCCGAAGCAATTCGTCAAAGAAAGCGGACTATGACGAAACATTTTTGGTCAACCGCTTTCCGTCAGGTCGAAGCGGCAAAGTGGTTTACATACGTCCTGAATATCACGAAAGGCTGCTCCGCATTGTGCAGTTAACGAGGGAAGAAAAAACAACACTCTACTCATACATTGACAATATCCTTGAACACCACTTTAGGGAGTTCGGGGACGATATTACAGATTATTTCAACGAACGCTTTAAACCCATTTTATAATGAAGAATGCAAATAAAAAGAGGAACGCTATTGTTGCAGACAATACTTCCGCCATCACAAAAAACGAAGTACAAACAAGCTATGAGCAAACATTTCTGCAAATGGATACAGTGCAGGCACGAGGTAACAAGAGCATCTACCTAAGCCCGGAGCATCACGAACGATTGACTCGTATTGTACAAATAATTGGCGATGACAAAATACCGTTGTTCGCCTATCTGAACAATATACTTGACCATCACTTTGAAGCGTTTGAAGATGCAATTTCAAAGGAGTATAAAGAAAAATACAAAGCGCTGTTTTAAAATTCTCGATTTATGGAAATAGTAATTGTGATATGCCTGCTAATCGTGATTGTACTGCTTTTGCAGGATAAGATTGTCATTCATAAGAGGTTGGAGCAAAAGCCCAAACAGGAAAAAGTTAACCTGAACCTGCCCGGTATTATGGGACAACCCAAGCCAATAAGAAGCCTTTCACTGCCAAACACTGCCGATGAAAGCCAAATAGCAGAACCGGAAATAAACCCAGCTAATTTAGACATTGATTACGACGAGAACGAAGATGTAAGTATTCAGGTTCCGCAGGAAGAGCTGGACGATGTTTTCAGAAATATGCCTGATTTGGAGGAAGAGGAAGAAGAATGGAACAGGTATGGAGTATCCGGTGGCGATAGCAGTCTTGCCCAAGGGGTTACCTATGAAGAACTAAGCTCCGTAGGTGCATTGCTCCAAAAAGAAAGTTTGGAACAAGCTCAAAAGGAAACAGCGGTAGCCATAGTTCAAAGATTACAAGGGACTGAATTATTCGCCCTGCTGGAAAATTCCATTGAGGGTGCATCCCGAAAGATTGCCGAACTTTTGGACAGCACAATCACTTCTGAAACGGAAGTCCGCTCTTCCTTAATGCGGAAAAATAATCTCGAGGATTTTGATATCGGGGAGTTTGTCTGAAAGGCAATTCCCCTTTATTGTTTATGAACAAATAACAACATACGATCATGAAAAGAGAATTGCCAATCATCAATATTCATGGTACTGATTTCTTTATTGATGTAGAAAGTCTAAGCTTGAAAGAAAGAGCAAATGAAAACAACTTTATTCCTTTTGGTTATATGGCCGATGTACCTGGGGGATATGAATTTGAGTATGGGCTGGATAGCAGGAACATCCATACCATCTGGACAGACGAACAAAGTGTAAGGATAAAAATACCTGAGTTGGTAGAACTTGATCCCTTTGGTATGTCGCAAAGGTATCAAGTACCAATGGAACAGCTAAAAGGGAAAACGGATTTTGAAATTATGGTAGACCAACAGGCCTTTGATCTCAGAGTAAATAAAGGTGTTCTTCCGACCATAGATATTGCAGGAGATTTATTTTATGTGGTGCTCGACAAAGATCGGCTTATTCCGAAGGACGATCCACAGTCCGTGGGAATACCTATACCGTCTTTCACACAGTATGACCAGGTACTCGGAGAGAATGTATTTGCCTACGACCCCAAAAAACGGGAAATAAAAGAACTCGATTATTTGAAGATAACGGAAATTCCAAAAAACCTTATAGCAGTCAGACTACCGTACAGTTTCTCGCTAGATCCTGTAGGCTGGAATTGGCAGAATAATCGGGACGCAAAAACTGCTTTGAAAACATCAAACCTCAGGATGCACTTCAGCTCCCCCAAAATACCCTGGGAAAAAACAGATCTGCCCGATATTATCAAAGAAAATCTGGAAGAATTGAGACAAAGAAAAGTAGAAAAGATAAAATCTGGTCTAACGAAACCTTTAGTCAATAAGCGTAATCGTGGTCGCAGAATGTAATCATTGCAATAATTTAAGTATAGAATTATGATTAAAAAAGATGATCCCGATTATATTCTGGAAGAATATAGAGGGCATATAATAGCAAGTCACAAGAACAATGTACCGGAAAAGTCTACAGACAATCTTATCATCACCTACCGAAAAGAGGACTTTCCTGAATATGGGTATATCGTTGGACTGGACGACAGCAAAATGTCAGGAAGTAGGAAGACATTTCCTCATAATATTGACGACGCAAAGGGCTATATTGATTGGCTGGAAGGGAAGCCGGAAATCGAAATTGACGGAACTAAATATCTTTTCGATATAAACCAACTAGCATTAGTCGAGAAATACCGACCTGAAGAAAGGAAACTGTTTTTTGACGAGATGAAAGACTATGGTACACATTATGAGTTTGTGTACAACAGAAACTCCAAACGCCTTGATGCAGACAGAACAGAAAATGGAATAGATGCCTACATTACCGGAAAACACAGCTTTGCTATTATTACCGTACCAAGAATGGGCGATATTGACCCGACGGGTATGAGCAGTAAGTACAATTGCTCCCTTGACTATATTCGTCAAAATAGCGATTTGGATATAATGATTAAGGAAGCTTATGACATGCGGGTAAACAAGGGGATGTTACCTACGATTGAAATTGAGGAGCACACATTCTATGTGGATTTGCGAATGGATAAACTTAGGCCCAAAGATGATTTTTTATCCAATGGTATTGGGTTCTCCCAAATTGAAGACTATTTCAATGATACAACTGAAAAATATGTCATACCCTATAATCGTCAAAAAAAAGAATTGGGTGAGATAGACTATGAAACCATTACCAAAATTCCTAAAGATCTGGTAGTAGTGGAAATACCAAGCGAGATTAAAATGGACCCGATAGGTTGGAACAGACTGCACGGATTCGATCTTAAAGACGGGTTGAGGGAAACAGGATTACAAATGAATTTTACCGCGAAACAAGCCAAATGGGAAGACATCTATGTTCCTCAAAAAATCAAAGAAAATTTAGCGCAACTAAAAAGAGAAAAGCAGCAGAACAAACCCATTAAAACCTCACAGAACCAACAAAGTAAAAAAGGGCGGAAAATGTAGAATACCTCCCTGGTCAACCAACGTCAAACCGTAAAAAGTTTGGCGTTTTTTTATGGCTAAGCATCTGCTGTAATGCCACTCGCGGCCAAATACTTCCTCTGACTGCCACTTTAGGGCAATGCCTCTTTTTCCATTAGACATTTGTTCCGAAAGCTCGCAAGGTGCGGGATAAACAGTAACAAATTAATGTGTTTCAATTATGGAAAAACAGAGAAAAAAAGTTTTGCTGGCAGCAGTGGCAACGTTGTCAGCAATGGGTGCTCTTGCACAGGGAAATGGTTCTGCAGGTATCAACGAAGCTACCCAAATGGTAACAAGCTATTTCGACCCCGCAACCAAATTAATATACGCCATCGGCGCGGTGGTTGGGCTCATCGGAGGCGTTAAGGTGTACAACAAGTTTAGCTCCGGCGACCCCGACACTTCTAAAACTGCCGCAAGCTGGTTTGGTGCGTGTATCTTCTTGATTGTTGCAGCTACTATCCTGCGCTCATTCTTCCTTTAATCCTGTGCCTTATGAATTATCATATCAATAAAGGCATCGGAAGAACGGTGGAATTTAGGGGCCTCAAAGCGCAATACCTTTTCATTTTCGCCGGCGGACTGCTCGGTACGCTGATCTTCGTGATGGTACTGTATATGGCGGGTGTAAATTCCTACATCTGCTTGTTCCTTGGCGCAGGTGGAGCTTCGCTCATTGTATGGCAGACTTTTTCGCTAAACAGGAAGTACGGCGAACACGGCTTGATGAAAATTGCAGCAAACAAAAGGCACCCCCGCTATATCATTTGCCGCAAGCCTGTACACCGCTATTTAAAATTCACACCTAAACAGAACACCGTATGAGAAACGTAGCAAAAACCACTACACTGGAAAACAAATTTCCTTTGTTGGCAGTAGAGAACAATTGCATTCTTTCCAAAGATGCAGACATTACCACTTGTTTTGAAGTGCGTTTGCCGGAACTGTTCACAGTAGCTTCTGTTGAGTATGAAGTGATACATTCCGCCTGGCACAAGGCGATTAAAACCTTGCCTGATTTTACGGTCATTCACAAACAGGATTGGTACATCAAAGAAAGCTATTCGCCGGATTTGGCAATGGAAGACCAGAGTTTTTTATCAAAATCCTACCAACGCCATTTCAATGAGCGGCCGTTTCTAAACCATTACTGCTACCTATTCCTGACCAAGACTACTAAGGATAGGATGCGGATGCAAAGTAACTTCAGTTCGCTTTGTAAAGGCACACTGATACCAAAGGAAATCAGGAACAAGGAAACGATACACCACTTCATGGAGGCGGTGGCCCAGTTTGAGCGTATCGTGAACGATAGCGGGTTTATAACCCTGAAACGCCTTACAGAAGAGGAGATTATCGGAACGGAGGACACACAGGGATTGTTAGAGCAGTATCTCACTTTATCAAGGGAAGCAGGAACACCGATGCAGGACATCGCGCTCGGTACAGAAGAAGTACGCATCGGAAACAAGAGGCTAAGCCTGCACACGCTTTCTGACACAGACGATCTACCCGGAACTGTATCGGCAGATACCCGTTTTGAAAAGCTCTCTACCGACCGGAGTGATTGCCGTTTGTCATTCGCCGCACCTGTAGGTCTGCTCCTTAGCTGTAACCATATCTATAACCAGTATTTATTTTTAGATAACAGCGAAGACAATTTACAAAAGTTTGAAAAGTCCGCAAGGAATATGCACTCACTGGCAAGGTACAGCCGTGCCAACCAGATCAACAAAGAGTGGATAGAGAAGTACCTGAACGAAGCCCACAGCTTCGGGCTGTCTTCTATCCGTGCGCACTTTAACATTATGGCTTGGTCAGAAGACCCTTCGGAACTGAAACAGCTAAAGAACGATTGCGGTAGTGCGTTGGCGCTGATGGAATGTAAGCCACGCCACAATACCACGGATGTAGCCACTTTGTACTGGGCAGGTATGCCCGGCAATGCAGGCGACTTTCCGAGTGAAGAAAGTTTTTACACATTTATTGAGCCTGCACTGTGTTTCTTTACGGAAGAAACCAACTACCACAATTCGCCCTCGCCGTTCGGTATCAAGATGGCCGACAGGCTTACTGGAAAACCTATCCATTTGGATATTTCTGACCTGCCAATGAAGCGGGGTATCATCACCAACCGGAATAAGTTTATACTTGGTCCGTCTGGTTCGGGTAAATCATTTTTCACAAACCATATGGTACGGCAGTATTACGAACAGGGCGCACACGTACTGTTGGTAGATACGGGTAACTCTTATCAGGGCTTATGCGAACTCATTAAAGGGAAGACCAAAGGCGAAGACGGTGTTTACTTCACTTATACCGAAGATAATCCCATTGCCTTTAACCCATTCTATACCGATGATGGCGTGTTCGACATTGAGAAGCGGGAAAGTATCAAGACTTTGATACTGACCTTATGGAAACGTGACGATGAGCCGCCAACCCGTTCAGAAGAAGTTGCGCTTTCCAATGCAGTAAGCGGGTATATCGAACGCATCAGAGCGGAGAATGTGTATCCGTCCTTCAATGGCTTTTATGAATATGTAAAAGGTGATTACCGCAAGGTATTGGAGGAAAAACAGGTAAGGGAAAAAGACTTTGACATTGCCAATTTCCTGAATGTACTCGAACCTTACTACAAAGGTGGTGAATATGATTACCTGTTAAACTCCAATAAGCAATTAGACTTACTTTCCAAACGCTTCATCGTGTTTGAAATTGATGCCATCAAGGATCACAAAATTTTATTCCCGATAGTGACCATCATTATCATGGAGGTCTTCATCAACAAAATGAGAAGGCTAAAAGGTATCCGTAAGCTCATCTTAATCGAAGAAGCCTGGAAGGCGATTGCGAAGGAAGGAATGGCGGAATATATAAAATATCTCTTCAAAACGGTTAGGAAGTTTTTCGGTGAAGCAATTGTCGTAACGCAAGAGGTCGATGACATTATCCAGTCGCCTATTGTGAAAGAAAGTATCATCAACAATTCCGACTGCAAGATACTCCTAGACCAACGCAAGTATATGAACAAGTTCGATGATATACAGGCAATGCTAGGACTTACCGATAAGGAGAAAGGTCAGGTGCTTTCCATTAATATGAACAACGATGCCAGCCGACTGTACAAGGAGGTTTGGATTGGCTTAGGTGGTACGCACTCGGCAGTCTATGCCACCGAAGTTAGTTTGGAGGAATACCTCGTGCGCCCATAAGGGCATATAGTGAATGTGGTTTGGCAACCACTGGGCAAGTGTTTATAACGCCCATCAACAGCCGACTTATCCGAACGGGAAACCCGACGGGGAGTGTAGCATGTCGGAAAAGCCATAAGTCAACTAATTGTCGTGTTGCGACTGAATGGCGAGTTGAAAAGTTAGATATAAGGATGAAGTCTTGATTGATTGAACGACAGTCCGAACGGTCAGTTCTTAGGCAGTGACGGAAGACAGTTACCAACGTCACTTTGTGGTAATATCCTAATGACAGGTAGTAGTGATAGCATAAACAGACCACAACGTAACTGCAATAAGCAGAAAAGGGCGAACATCGCATCCGACAATCTAACGTGCCAATAGTTGCTGTATGTCTAAATGGGGATTGCCTAAGTCGGAATGCCACAGGCGTGGCTATGGAAAAAGCTCCTGAATATCCGATACGGCAACGGAGTCTCCGTAGTAGTCCGAGCAGGGGAAAGCCCTGTACATGGCGAAGGGAGACAGTCAATTTAGTTTAATACGATTAACGGAAAATGTGAGAGACATTATGAGAAATCCAGAAAAAGTATTGAACAGTCTAATAAGGCACAGCGGAAACACGGACTATAAGTTCGAAAGGCTGTACAAGGTTCTGTTCAATGAAGAGATGTACTTTATCGCCTATCAGAAAATCTACAGTAAAGTAGGCAATATGACGGCAGGAGTTGATGGAAAGACCATCGACGGAATGAGTATATCCCGCATTGAAAGGCTGATTGCATCGTTGCGAAACGAGACCTATCAGCCAAACCCATCCAAGAGGACATACATTCCGAAAAAGAACGGGAAGAAACGTCCGCTTGGTATACCATCTTTTGATGACAAATTAGTGCAGGAGGTTATCAGAATGATATTGGAAGCAATTTATGAGGGTAGCTTTGAGCATACTTCACATGGGTTCCGACCCAATAGAAGCTGTCACACAGCCCTATTAAGCGTCCAACAGTCATTCACTGCTGTACGGTGGTTCATCGAGGGCGATATAAAAGGCTTCTTCGACAATATCAATCACGAAATATTGATTGGTATCCTAAAGGAGCGTATCGTTGACGGCAGGTTCATTCGGTTGATACGAAAGTTCCTCAATGCAGGGTATATTGAAGATTGGGTGTACCACAAAACATACAGTGGCACACCGCAAGGTGGGATTGTAAGCCCCATCCTTGCCAACATTTACCTTGATAAACTCGATAAATATGTCAAGGATTATATCAAGGACTTCGATAAGGGTAAAAGAACTACGGCAACACGCCAGTACAGGCTACACGAACAGAGACGATACCGCTTGGCCAAGGAACTCAAATGTGAGACAGACGAAACTGTCAGAGAGCAGATGATTAAGTACATCAAAGAGTCGAGACAGGAAAGAGACAAATATCCAGCTTATGACAAGATGGATGGCAGTTTCAGAAAGTTAAAATACGTTAGGTATGCGGACGATTTTCTTATCGGGGTCATAGGTAGCAAAGAAGACTGCAAAAAGATAAAGGAAGACATCAAGGTTTACCTTGATGAAAAACTGAAACTTGAACTGTCTGATGAAAAAACTTTGGTGACTAATGCTAAGAAACCAGCCAAATTCTTAGGCTTTGATGTCTCCGTGCGAAACTCCGATGAATCCAAGAGAGATAAGCACGGTAGAACCGTAAGATGTTTCGGAGATAAGGTTGTACTCCGTGTCACAGCAGACGTGATGAAGAAAAAGCTACTGAGATATAATGCCATGAAACTGGTAAATGAAAAAGGCACAGAAGTTTGGAAACCACGCTCACGCTATTACATGAAAGACTTGGATGACTTAGAAATCATCAGTCAGTACAACGCTGAAATACGGGGCTTTTACAATTATTACTCAATTGCCAACAACAGCTCGTTTGTCCAGTCATTATCTTACATCTTGGAGTACAGTATGTACAAAACGTATGCACTTAAATACCAAACTTCAATCAGTCAGGAAAAGACTAAAAGATGTATCAACGGAGTGTTTTCCATTCCCTACAAAGACAGGAAAGGAGATATAATGTACAGACGCTTTTACAAAGAGGGTTTCAAACGCCAAAAAGCTGCCCGTGGTGCTTACGTGGATAGTTTACCCGTCACGGTTACCATTACAGGGGGAAGAAACAGCCTTATAACAAGGTCGCAAAACCAGAAATGCGAATTATGCGGTGCCAACGAGAAATTGGAAATGCACCATATACGCAAATTGAAAGACCTGAAAGGTAAGCAAGACTGGGAAAAACGAATGAGTGCAAGGAGAAGAAAAACCTTGGCAGTATGCTCAAAATGCCACGATAAGATACACGCAGGCAAGTTAGACTGAATAAATTGATGGAGAGCCGTATACCTGGAGACAGGTACGTACGGTTCGGGGGAGAGTTCTTGGAAACCTACCATAGTCAATATGGCAAGGCGCCGGGTCCTTATCCTACGCCTACACGACTGAAGAAACCGAAAAAATAGAAGTGATGCAGCTTGCTGCTGAACTCGACGGCAATGTAGAACTCGCCATTAAGCATATCGCAATGCAAAGGCGTGACAAAGCAAATCAATAGTCATTAACATTTAAAATTTCAAGAACAATGAAAAAAGTATTGTATCTGGTGTGTACGGCCTTAATGCTTGCCGCAGCACCGTCAGCAAATGCCCAATGGGTCGTAACAGATCCGGCTAATCTGGCTTCGGGTATCATCAACTCTGCAAACGAAATCATACAGACTTCTTCGACTGTGAGCAATGTTGTAAAAAACTTCAACGAAGTGAAGAGAGTGTATGAACAGGGCAAGGAGTATTACGACAAGTTGAAAGCCATCAACAACCTGGTGAAAGATGCACGCAAAGTGCAACAAACGGTATTGTTGGTAGGTGATGTGTCGGAAATGTATGTGAACAACTTCGGGAAAATGATGAACGATCCAAATTTCAAACCGCAGGAATTGGTAGCTATCGGCAATGGCTATTCGGCACTGCTCAATGAAAGTGCCGAACTACTAAAAGAGTTAAAGCAGATTGTAACCTCTTCAAGCCTTTCGCTGAACGACAAAGAACGTATGGATATCATAGACAGGGTTTACAAAGAAGTAAAGGAATATCACAGTTTGGTACGCTACTACACCAATAAGAACATTTCTGTGAGCTACTTGAGAGCGAAAAAGAAAAACGATGCCAAAAGAGTGCTTGAACTCTACGGAACTGCTAACCAAAAATACTGGTAAAAATGGAATGGGATAATCTTCACGAACTCCTGCGGTCGCTTTATGACGATATGATGCCGCTTGCAGGCGATATGGCGGCTGTTGCTAAGGGTTTGGCAGGATTGGGTGCGTTGTTTTATGTGGCATTAAAGGTTTGGCAGGCCTTAAGCCGTGCCGAACCTATCGATATGTTTCCATTATTACGCCCGTTCGCTTTAGGATTGTGTATTATGTTTTTCCCGACCATCGTATTGGGAACCATTAATGCGGTGCTAAGACCGGTTGTAACCGGAACCCATGCCATACTGCAAGACCAGGTACTTGACCTGAATAAACTTCAACAGCAAAAAGACCAATTGGAATACGAAGCAATGGTCAGAAACCCCGAAACTGCCTATATGGTATCAGACGAAGAGTTTGATAAAAAACTGGATGAATTGGGTTGGTCGCCATCCGATATTGGTACAATGGCGGGTATGTATATGGACAGGCAAGCCTACAAGATAGAGAAAGCTATAAAAGATTGGTTTCGTAATCTACTGGAAATACTCTTTCAGGCGGCGGCTTTGGTCATTGATACCATACGAACGTTTTTCCTGATAGTCCTCTCCATACTTGGACCAATAGCCTTTGCTATTTCCGTATGGGACGGCTTTCAGTCCACGCTTACGCAATGGCTCACCAGGTACGTCAGCGTTTACCTGTGGCTTCCTGTTTCGGATTTGTTCAGCTCAATGCTCGCAAGAATACAATCCCTCATTTTAGAAAGGGATATAGCGATGCTTGCCGACCCAACCTATATACCTGATACGAGCAATACCGTGTACATCATTTTTATGATAATCGGCATCATCGGGTACTTCACTATACCGACAGTAACAGGTTGGGTAATCCAAGCCGGAGGCGCAGGAAACTTTACCCGCAATGTAAATACAACTGCAATGAAAGCCGGAAACATCGCCGGAGCAGGCGCAGGCTCAACAGTTGGAAACATCGGCGGTAAACTGATGAATAAATAATCATTAATCATTCTAAAAAATGGAATTTAAAACGTTAAGAAATATCGAAAACAGCTTTAGGCAGATAAGATTATATGCCATTGTGTTTGCTGTTCTCTGTACCAGTGTGGTAGGATACGCCGTATGGCGTTCCTATCGCTTTGCAGAAGAACAACGTCAAAAAATATATGTACTGGATAATGGTAAATCCATGATGCTTGCCTTGTCGCAGGATGCGGCCATCAACCGGCCCGTTGAAGCAAGAGAACACGTCAGGAGATTTCACGAACTTTTCTTTACGCTTGCCCCCGATAAGAACGCTATTGAAAGCAATATGAAACGGGCATTTAACCTTGCCGATAAAAGTGCTTTCGATTACTACAAAGACTTGTCGGAAAAAGGCTATTACAGCCGCATCATTTCGGGGAACGTGCAGCAGCGTATAGAGGTAGATAGTGTGGTGTGCAATTTCGACAACTACCCGTATGCAGTGCGTACCTATGCCAAACAGTTCATCATCCGGTCAAGCAATGTAACCAGGCGAAACCTGATTACTTCCTGCTATCTCGTCAACTCCGTTCGTTCCGACAATAATCCGCAGGGCTTCAATATTGAAAAATTTGCAGTCGTGGAAAATAAGGATATAGAGGTTATCGAACGCTAAAAAACAATCTTATGGAAGCATTATCAGATTTAAGCACGTTCGCAAAAATCCTTAGCAACAAAGGATACAACGGGTATTTCCATACGCAGGGTGCGTATGCCGGAAAGCTGAAAGACAGCATCCGCGACTACCTCGAAAGCTGCCAAAAAGGTGCAGACAGTTTGCCTAAACAGGACTTGTTGCTGACAGGCTACCTGCAATGGTCGGGCGATGACAAACCCCATGTAGAGTGTAATATGTGGATAAAGTACCTGAATGGCAAATTCTCACTGAGCCGAATGGAAATAGCCAAGAAGGACGGCTTTGGGCAACTGCTCAAAAAAGCGGAACTGGCAAACCTGTCCGTAATATCTGCACCTAAATTAACGGAAGCGGTCGCATTGGTCAACGATGCGCCGAAGCAACAGGCCGGGAAAAGTCCTAAACGTTTCAAGCTCTAACATAGAAATAGTAAAGCTATGAAAAAATTAAGAGCAAATATGGACAGGTACTTTGACAAGTTGGATGACCGTTGGCGGGCATTGCCAGTACGCAAACAGCACCAATATACGCTGTACTTCTTTGTGGGTTATCTGCTGCTTACCGTAGCGGTCATCGGCAAAGTGATGTACGATACCTCAAAGTCTGGCAACGATATGGTCATAGAGCATATCGAAAACCCTGTCCTAAAAAGTAAAAATCCTGCAAGGTTGCAGGATAGTGTATCAACAATTTTAAAAAATAGGATTTATGAAAGAAAATGAGAACAAAAAATCGGTTGTTCGGGTAACCGAGGGAAATCCGGCTGCAACTGCTGATGTGCTACAAAATGGCGCACAGAATAACAAGGAAAAGCTGAAAAAGCCTTTAATCTTTGGCTTAATGGCGATTGTCTTCGTGGGTTGTATGTACCTCATATTTAAGCCCTCCGAAGATAATAAGACCACTGAGAATATCGGACTGAACGATGCCGTTCCACAGGCAACGGGAGCAGGAATGCCTGACGATAAAGGCAAGGCTTATGAACAGGAAATGTTGGAACGTAAAGACCAGGAAAAACGTAATGCTCTGGCAACGCTATCAGACTACTGGAATTCGGAAGAAAAAGAAGAGCCTACAGAGGAGCTATTTACTAATGAGGAGGAGAATTCTGGCTTTGGCAGTAATAGCAGAAAACCTGGAAGAAACGGAAATCCCACATTGAACAGCTACCGCAATATGCAAAGTACATTGGGTTCATTCTATCAGGACGATAATTCGGAAACAATGCAACTCCGAAGACAAGTAGATGAACTGAAAGAAAAATTATCAGAAAGAGATGTGCCGCCTGTAGCAACAGTAGATGATCAATTAAAATTAATGGAGAAGTCCTACGAAATGGCCGCAAAGTATTTGCCACAAAATGCCAATACCGGGAGCGCTGCCCCCACTGGCGGTACAACTCCCGCTGCTGCGGGTATAAACCAAAAAGAGCATTTTGTAGCGTTTACACCGGCACGGAAAAATACTGTTTCAGCCCTTTATCGAGAACCGACGGACAGTGCTTTCTTAGAAGACTGGAGCCAATCCAAAAATCGGGGTTTCTACAGCGCAGGTGCTACCGGACAGGTAGTACAGCCCAAAAATAGTATTAGAGCCTCCGTACACGAAGCGCAAACGGTTATAGGCGAAACTGGAGTGCGTTTGCGTTTATTGGAGCCAGCCCAAACGCCACAACGTACCATCCCTAAAGGAACAATTGTGACCGCAAATGCCAAATTTCAGGGCGGGCGTTTACAGTTAAAAGTAATGTCTGTAGAACTGGAAGGTAATATCATTCCGGTAGATATTACGATTTACGACATAGATGGACAACAGGGCTTATACGTTCCGTACTCGCCGGAAATGAACGCGCTGACAGAAATGGCGGGCAATATGAGCCAAACTTCGGGGACTAGCCTCATGTTAAGCCGCTCGGCAGGGCAACAGATCGCTGCTGACATGAGCCGTGGCGTAATACAGGGAATTTCTGGCTACTTCTCCAAAAAAGTAAGAACACCGAAAGTTACACTCAAAGCTGGTCATCAAGTCTTCCTTGTATCAAAAAAATAATGTTCAACTCAACTAAATAAGAAATTGAAACCTGCTCCGCACAACGGAATATGCTTCATTACCATTAAAAATTAAATATTAACGACAATGAAAAATCATTTAAAAACCTTTTGGGCTTTTGCCCTTATACTCGGCTTTGCCGTACAGTCTTATGCTCAGGATAGTACCAGAACGCCACTTGCATTAGGTAAGATAGAACCCTACCGTTTGGAAGTCACTTACGACAAAACTTCTCACCTGATTTTTCCGACCGCTATCCGTTATGTGGATTTAGGCAGCGAATACCTGATTGCAGGTAAAGCAGAAGATGCCGAAAATGTTTTGCGTGTAAAAGCATCGGTAAGGGATTTTGAGCCGGAAACCAATTTTTCTGTGATTACCAATGACGGACGTTTTTATAGCTTCAATGTGCATTACAGTTCCTACCCGGAGGCAATGAGCTATGACCTGCTCACGATGCAAAAGGCAGTGGATAAAGCTAACGGTAATGATGTGCTTTTTGAGGAACTGGGTAACAATTCCCCCTCATTGGCCGGATTACTACTGGAAACCATTTACAAGAAAGACAAGCGCATTGTAAAGCATATCGGGGCTAAGAGTTTCGGCATTCTGTTTATTCTCAAAGGCATTTACATCCACAACGGCAAATACTATTTCCACACGGAATTGAGAAACCGTACCAATGTGCCTTACGAGATTGATTTTATCAATTTCAAAGTGGTGGATAAAAAGGTAGCTAAACGCACCGTAGTTCAGGAACGCCCACTAACTCCTTTGAGAACTTACACGCCATTGAATGGCATTGCCGGAAAATCGACCGAGCAAAACGTGTTCCTGTTAGACCAGTTTACCATTGCCGATGACAAGGCGCTGCTGATTGAGATTTTCGAGAAAAACGGCGGCAGGCATCAAACATTGCAGGTCGAAAATTCGGATCTGATCAAAGCCCGTTTGATAAACGACATGTACCTGAAATTTTAATAACCCTTTAAAACAAGAATATGAAAAAGTATATCTATAGTGTGCTGCTTGTTATGATAGGCATCACGGCTGCACAGGCGCAAAGGATGCTGCCAAAGCAGAAAGGATTGGAAATAAGTGCAGGCGTATTATCCAATGATAAAATCGGCAATGATTATTACATCAGTGCTGCAATGACCGTAAACGGAAAGAACGGTAACTACCAGCTCTGGGCGTTTGAATATTCCCATCAATACCACAATTATAAAGATGTGCGTATACCACAAGAAACGTACTCCGCTGAAGGCGGCTATAGTTTCTTTTTGTTGGGCGATGCCCGAAAGAACATCACGCTGAATTTAGGGATAACGGGCGTGGTCGGTTACGAAACCATTAACCGGGGAAAAGCAATGTTGTATGATGGTGCGAAAATATTGAGCGAGGACAATTTCATTTATGGTGCAGGTGGTCGTCTCACCTTTGAAACGTACCTGTCAGACCGTTTTGTATTAGTCCTGCAAGGACGCACAAAAGTCTTATGGGGTACGGATTTACAGCAGTTTCGCCCCTCTGCAGGTGTGGGATTAAGGTTTAACTTTTAAAACGTGAAACAATGATAGCAATATTCAATAAATTCAGAACAGGGCTAATGCCATTATATATACTGTTGGCAATCCTCACAGCCTCGGTAACATTGGTATCTTGCAGCAAAGATGACGAACTCGAAATACAGAACGATTTCCCTTTTGAGGTAAATGTGATGCCTGTGCCAAAAGACGTTCCCAATGGACAGACGGTAGAAATACGTATGACCATAAAACGTACTGGCAATTATAGCAACACGCAATATTACCTACGTTATTTCCAGTTTGATGGTCAGGGAATGTTACAATACTACGATGAACCGCCTTATCTGCCCAATGACCTTTACCAATTACCAAAGGAGCAGTTTCGGTTATATTACACTTCAACATCTGCCGTATCACAGTCCTTTGATGTTTGGATTTCAGACAGTTTTGGGAATGAAAAACAGATAAATTTTCAGTTTAATAGTAGTGATTGACAACCAAACAAATGAAGATGAAAACCGGCTTTTAAAGTCGGTTTTTGCTTTTTAGTTTTCGGCGGGAAAAACTTTCAATTTTGCAACGCGCCCTCTAAACAATACTGTGTTAGCCGTTTGTTATTACTTACATTATGCCAGCGTTTGCTCCTGACATAGTCGCTATAAAATAGTTTACAGAATATATGCCAAGCATTACGAGTAGCATTTCCTCTGGTTTATTTTGATATTCAACGTTATACGAGATGTCATGAGTGTATTGAAACGCTCTCCAATTGAATTTTGACTTAATTTCAATGAGCTTTTCTTTGTCTTTGTTTTCAATGGTGTATTTGTCGGAAAAAATATCGTTCAGTTTTAAGACAAATTCTTGTCCGTCTTGAAATGTAATGATAATCTTCCCATTCCAGCTTAATGACAAACTTGCAATCGGTGTTTCGTTTTGGGTTACAGAAATACTTGTTCCAAAAAATCCAACAGGTGCTACTTTATATTTTTCGGTATTTACAAGATTGATTTCTGCTTTAAGAAAGAATAGATTTTCGTAACTTATTTCTCCTAAACGCTGACCGTTTTCAGTCAGTTGAAAGGTTTTTTTGTCAGTTGAATGTGCATTCATAGCTATATTATGTTGAGTTATTTGAAATCGGTATCTTCTAATTGAAAAATTTCTTCTACCGGTGTCCCAAATGCATGGGCCAATTTTAAAGCTAAAAGAGTGGAGGGAACGAACTTGCTGGTTTCAATCGAGTTCATCGCTTGTCTTGATATGCCAATTTTTTCTGCTAAATCTGCTTGTGTCCAATTTTTCTTTGCTCGCTCAACTTTTATCGTATTTTTCATCTGTATTTGCGTTTTGAAATGAAAAAGCCAATGAAATAGAAAAAGAAGAACAAAGGAAATATGTACAAGTAACTTATGTTATCTAATCCCAAGTTTTTAACTAATCCTACCATTCCTAAAATCATTACCAAAAGCAACGACATAAAAAATGCAACAGATACGGCTTCCAATTGAATTCTGATTTGTACTTCATCCAAAGAGCTTATGCTTCGTATACTTTTGAAGGTATATACCCCGAACAAAAGCGAATTAAACACAATAATTAGCAGTGCTAGCGGTATTGGTAACGAATATTTGGACAGGCAATACACACCAACTGCGAAGCTAACAGAAAAAATCAAGGCCCAAAATATACTTTTAATATGCATTCCATTTTTCATACTAGGTCTTATAAAATTATCATAAAGATAATAAATCGTTACTAAATGTAAACTATATACGACATTTTTTTTTAATTTTCCTATTTTCAGTTATAGGTAAATCGATATGTAACCAATCGTACGATTTGTACCTATTACAAAAGGATTAGCCATCTCTAGCACACTTAAACGACTGCTGTGACAAACATTGAGATTTAGATTTCAGACAGCTTTGGGAATGAAAAACATATGAATTTTCAGTTTAATAGTAATGATTAGTGAATAGAAGAAGTCCTGCCCAAAAGCAGGATTTCTTTTTTAAGGCACCTCGAAGCTATAATTTTTGTAAATTTAAAAGATAGATTTAAAGTGTTTTTGTTATGGTCGCATCATTGGTTATTGGTATCATATTTTTGGTTGCAGGCTTGGGACTTCGCTATTGGATTAACCGGAGAAAATTTTACAGGCGTGGGCCGATGGGCGCAGAAGGCTTTTCCTCTTACGAAAGTTCGGTTTTCATTAAATTGATTGAACGGGTTGGTAAATGGGTAGCTTATGCTTTGATTGTCTTTGGATTATTGTCGTTATGGGTTTATTCTCGTGAGAAAAAAGATAAGGAAAAACAGCAGCCGCAAGTGAAAACGGAACAATTACGATAAGCAATCCAGTAGCTTTAAAAACTACCAACCACAGGATAATGAAATATAGAGAATTAAAACCTACCATAGCATTAGAACCGTATATCCATTCTTTTTGGGAATTAAAGGGCGACGAAACCGATAGCCAATGGGAACGGAATTTCCCCGACGGATGTCCGGGGTTGGTCATCAATTTAGGAAATGAATGTATCACCGACAACGGGGTGCTTCGTATGGATTTCGGTAAAACGTATGCTGTGGGAACGATGACTTCCTTCAAAGACAGTTTTATTGAAGAAGGTACCCATTTGTTTGGGGTATGCCTTAAACCTGCGTCTTTCTCAAATTTCTACAGCTTTGCGGCACTAAACGAACTGACTGGCAAGACGGTTCAGTTTGAAAAGTCAAATTCATTTAGCATTGAAAAACTTATTAGAAATCCAGCCGATTATCTTAACAGTTTTTTTGTCAACAGGCTACAAACCACCCATAATGGCTTACTTCAGTCGGTGATTGCGGATATTCATAGATCAAACGGTCAATTGAGTATAGACCATCTTGCTAAAAGAAACTTCGTAACGGTAAGATGGTTAGAACGGAATTTTAAAACATATATTGGAATTACCCCGAAAGCGTATTCAAATATCGTACGTTTTCAAAATGCCTTTGCCCTGATTAAAAGTTCTTCCAATGAGCAAAGTTTATTGGATATTGCCTTTGAGTGTGGCTTTTATGACCATTCGCACCTTGCCAATGAAATAAAAAGAAACACCGGTGTTTTCCCTTCCCAACTTTAATTTTGTCGCATTTTTCCAAAGTATGAGTATAGACCAATTTCTAATTTTGCTAAAAATAGTTTGATATGAAAAAAGTGATCTTAAATTTAGCAGTTAGCTTAGATGGGTTTATAGAAGGAGCAAACGGCGAAATTGATTGGTGCATTATGGATGATGACATGAATTTTAATGCCTTTATAGAAAGCATAGACACGATGTTTTATGGCAGGGTTAGTTATGATGCCTGGGGCAATTATCAGCCTGATGAAAGTATAAGTCCAGCGGAAAAAACAATGTGGAATGGAATACATTCAAAAAATAAATTTGTTTTCTCGCACCACGATAGAAGAGATCAGAATGCTACTTTCGTCACTTCAGGCATAGCAGATAAAGTAGCTGAGCTTAAACAGCAGGGCGGTAAAGATATTTGGCTTTACGAAGGAGCAAATCTCATAAAGACGTTTATTAATCTGGGACTTATTGATATCTACAAAATATCGGTACATCCGGTTGTTTTGGGAAGTGGGAAACCATTGTTTGAAGATTTGAAAGGCCGCATCGGATTGAAACTAATCAATACCAACATTTTTAAATCGGGAGTTGTTGAACTTACTTACGAACCTGAATAAACAAGGAGCCATTAATAGTCATTTTTGAAATAATAAACACAGCCCTGATTTTTGGGGCTTTTTCGTCTCAATAGTACCAACAGTTCAACTATTGTTCGAGTTTACAGGTTCATTAAAATAGAAAGGAGTGTTTCGATTTTTTTAACTTTGTCAATCTCTGTTAGTGGCGTTCCAGTTGAACCCTGGCTAGAATTGTTAAGCGCAACGGGGCAAAATACTTTTTTATTTCAGAACTTGGACTTTAAATGATTAAAAGAGAAACGCTTGAAGAAAAACAAATCGGCATATATTTTATCACGCTAATAATTAGTGTTTTTGTCGGGCTATATTGGAAGGAGACTAACATACTTGAAAAAGCCATTGAACCAGTAATTGGGATTTTGCTATACAGTATGTTTTGCCAAATTCCGTTTTTACAGTTGAAGCAAGCGCTAAAAGACCGTTCTTTTTTTAAGGCTATATTGTTTGGAAACTTCTTGCTGATCCCTTTATTGGTTTGGATTTTAATAAGGATTTTTCCAACAACGTCAATAATAACGCTTGGAATACTCTTAGTGCTGCTAACTCCCTGCATCGATTATGTCATTGTCTTTTCGCATTTGGGAAAAGGAAATTCTAAAGCTGTTTTGGCTTCCACTCCGTTGCTGTTTATTCTTCAAATGTTATTATTACCTCTTTACTTATGGATATTTCTTGGTAAAGAGACAATAGGGATCATTGAAATAACCCCGTTTGTAAAAGCATTTCTTCACTTAATTGTCATTCCATTTCTGCTTTCTATCATAACACAAGTATTATCGAAGTCAAACAGCAAATCCGGAAAAGCAATTTTGGATTTTTCAGGCTGGTTGCCTGTTCCTTTGATGGCTTTGACCTTTTTTGTGGTTATTGCTTCTCAAATCGGCGTATTGTATAACAACCCCGAACCAATTTTAAAAGTTGTTCCGATTTATGTAGCATTTGCGATAATTGCCCCATTTATCGGGAAATTATCAGCCAAAATATTCAGGGTTAATTTTTATGGATCTAGAGCTATTTCATTTTCAACAAGTACACGAAATTCATTGGTAGTATTGCCGTTGGCACTAGCTTTACCTGCTCCCGAAAATCAATTGGTTGCCGTGGTTATTGTAACGCAGACAATTGTTGAAATTTTCTTTGAACTGCTTTATATAAAAGCAATTCCTCTCTTAACAAAAGCAAAAGACAATTAGCTTTTAAAACGTACTAAATAACAATTCCGTAAGTGGGCCCTCGGTGGAACCTAATCTGATTATCAAACGCCAAACACTGCCTCTCAACGCCAAACCCTGCAACATTCCCCAATGCAGCACTAAGCCTTTATAAATTCGACTTCCACAGCAAAAATGAGCAAACTATGGAAGTTATCGCAATACAAAAATCCACACTGGAGGGAATGAAAAATGAGCTGAAGGCACTTTTGGAACTGACCAAAAATGCCACGAAAAGATACACACCAATTTTCGCAGAAGAACAATGGCTCGATCACCAGGAAGTATGCCTGATGATGAACATTACCAAACGGACTTTGCAGACGTATAAAAACAAGGGCTTATTGCCTTATTCCAGACTGAACCGTAAGAATTATTATAAACGCTCGGATGTGCAGGCTTTGCTTGAAGCCGGGCAGCCGTACAATACCGCCGATAATGGATTTATTGACGAATGACAAAGAAGAAATCGTTGCCTATCAGGAAATGATAATACAGCTAAAAAACCATATCGAAAGTATATTGAAAAATTACCGTCCGGTAATGAACGGGGAAATATACCTTTCGGGCGAAGACATGTGCAAGCTGTTACATATTAGCAAACGTACGTTACAGCAGTATCGTGATGATAATATCCTACCATTTATACAGATTGGAGGCAAGATTATCTATAAGGAAACCGATATTCTACACATACTGGAGCAAAATTATATTTCCACTAAAACCGATCGACAATAACCATTATTGTCCCAAATAACCTTCCATTTAGGAACGATTTTTGTATCTTTGCGGCAACATTTAGAAAAATCTTAAAGTGTTTTTGCTTTAAGTCCCACATTGAAAACTGGTAATTTTTAGACAACGGGACGATAAGGAAGAACGCTCATGCTATAGGCGTGGGCGCTCGCTTATTCGTTGTCGGGTATACCAGTACCTCAATGTGCGTTAAGTGTGGTTGCCTGCGCCTCTTTTTGTGCCATGCTCTACACACAAAACATTGAGATTATGGACAAAAAGGATATTTTTTACCCCGATTTTAATTATGCTGCCCCACAGTTATCAGCATTTAGCCTCTGCATCGATATTTTTATCATTTCTCTCCAAAATGGCGACATTATCCGCTTTAAGCCTCCTGATATTACCAATTTTGGTGATTGGTTAATAGCTAACGGTGTAAGAGATATCGCAGTTGATGACGGGATTACCAGCAAACAACAACCTGAACCACATGTATCTTTAAAATCCAAAAGGAAGACAAAATGAGTATAGTACAAATCATCAGGGTCGCTCTAATCGACGATCATGATCTGCTTAGGGGTGAACTTTGTAAGTGTCTTGAAAGCTTTGGTTTCCAGACCATATTTGAAGCCGAAAATGGAAAAGTAGCTTTAGCAAAAATGGAAAAATGTGATATAATGCCGGATGTATGTATCCTTGATGTGAATATGCCGGTGATGAATGGTATCGAAACCGCTAAGTTTATCAAGGAAAAGTATCCAATGATAAAAATATTAGGTTTTAGTATTAATGATGATGAGAGTGATGTTTCAAGGATGTTGCAATCAGGTATTGATGGATATATTTTAAAAGGTGCAGATCCTGATGAATTGAGAGCAGCTCTTCAAGTACTTTATAGTGGTGGTAGATACTTTAGTCCGGGAGTAAAGGAAATGGCAGAGCAGTATTTTAGGGATGTTCATTGAAGTGATCAGGCAGTAGTGATTTAGGTATTTCCGATATATTTATTGTAAATATTATTAGCTCTTAAGGCAGCCACTCGTTGTATCATCAGGTACACTAGTTTTTGAAGCCTTATCCAATTACATCCATCAATACCACCAAAGGAACCTCTAATTGCACCGATGGAATATCATTTTAGATGTTTTCGATCTTTCTTACTACTCGCATAACGACAGAAATGTGACACCTTTTTGTCTACTTTAATTGTTTCAAAAGCTCACAAAATTTCAAATCCTCGTAATTTGATGGAACAGGAATATTGAATTGATGAAGTCTTGCAATTAAGTTTCGCTTCAGTGAAAAGCTAAAAGCCTTTTGAATTCTTTGAAGCTTATAGCTAGGTTTGTAATAAATAAAACTACTTGATTTGCAGTAACAAATATCAACATCCTCACTACATAAAATGTAAAATTCTTCCCTTTCTTCCAGTATTTTAAAAGCCCTTATAACACTTTTTTTAGATTTTTGAACTAAGAGAAATTGTTTTTTTTCCCATTCTATAATCTTATTAGGAAAGGCATCTTTTGGTAAAACACCTTGTCTGTATAGATTATTTGTAAGAGATTTATTTTTATGCGGTATATGGTACTTATAAACTCCTGGTATTTGAGCTTGCAAAAACATTGGAGAAATAAACAAGATTATAAGTGCCAAAATATATTTAACCATCTTTTTTTGATATGTGAAATTCATTTTTTTGGAAAGTGCGTTCTGTATTTTGTGTTGAATTCACTAATTGCAGTTTGTTTTATCGAGCTACTTTTGTTTTTTGATAAATCCTCAACAGTTGCTTTAACATCAGCAATAAAATCTGCATTCTGTATATCCTTTGCAAGATTACTAATGGTTAGCTCTTTTATTGGAGATTCTAAGTCTTTACTATATTGGTAGTGAATTTTGTATGTTCCCCTAATGCCATAGTTATAACCTTCCCGAAAGATATAAATGAACAATCCATCTGAATCAACTAATTCGGAGTAACCATATACAATTTTAAAAGTTTTGCCGTCGTCAGAATATCTATATAAAGTCTCTCCTATTTGATATCCCCATAAACTGCCATGGCTATATTTTTTCTTTTCTTTTTCTTTTTTGAGTACTATTCTCCCCCAATATTTTTCAAGTTCATTTCCTTGTTTTGATAGACACGCACTATCAAGAACTTTTCCTTTTGAATAGTCTTCATACGATTTGTAAAGCTTAATATTATTTACACAATCAATTTCTTTTACATGTCCTTGAGCAAAAATAAATGCAGGACTCAGTACTAATAAAAATCTAAATAATAATGACATAAAATATTTATTTATAAAAGCATAAGTCAATTAATCGAATTGACATGTGCAAATAATTAACACTTTTTTCTCTGGAAAATACCGCTGCTATTTAACTGACCAATGCTTTACCAACAGCTCCTAGCAAGTTCTAATAATATTAAGGGAGTCACCTAGTTATACTAAGCTCAAGCAAGATGCATGAAATTAATGTTTGTAAAATTTGTTGTAGATATCGTTAATCTTCAGGTTAGAGTCGGCCTGTGTAACCGAAAGCTTTTTCAATTTTTTCAATTCGGCAATAAACTCAGGATTAGGAAAGTCGGCTTCCAAATTCTTTATCGTTAACTTTTTTAAAGGCGAATTCAAATCCTTACTGTAGAAATACAGTTTATACGTTGAAGACATCCGGTAACCACCTGATTCCTTTTTGGAATATATGATGAGCCCTGCTGTATCTATAATTTTGTGATACCCGTACGTACCAAAAGTGGTAGTTTTGTCGAAATAACGAAATAAATCATTGCCTTTTTGATATCCCCATAAACTTCCATGTGCATATTTACGTTTATTTTGTCCATCTTTCAATACCAATTTATTATAGAAAATGCTGAACTTTTTAGATTTACCCGAAAGACAGATGCTATCGTTAGCTTGGTTATTTTCATAGTTCTTAAAGCTTGTGTAAAGCTTGATACTCTCAATGCAATTTCCACCAGCCTTTGTTTGAGAGAATAATAGCAAAGGGTTTAACAGAAGCACAAACAAAATTCTCGATAACATATTTTCAATATATTTGAACAGTAAGGCAATTTTTAACAACTGCCTTACTTAAGTTAGCTTTTTAAGATTTAAATTCAACAGTTATTATTTGATAAAAATCGCTGCTATTGAAGATCCGAGCCCACCACCGATAGCTCCCAGTAATGCCCCTATGCCTACACCAGCCAAGCCGCCACCTATTCCGCCGATAGCACCACCAATTGCTCCGCTTATTGCTCCTTCAGCATCTTTTTTCCAGGGCCAGCTAAACTTTCTTGCAGTTTTGATCTCTTTCCATTTTGAGTTAGAACTCGTTTCCTGTAGTTCACCATATTGGGCACTGTATTTTGCAACAGCTGCATAAAGAAGAGGATAGGATTGTTGTTCGACACTCATCTTACTCGATAGAATATCATTTTCAATGCTGTCGATCTTACTTACTACTTCGCTTAACGATAGATCGTCTGATAAATCATTAATGGAGTTTATAAAATCTATCCCTTCTTTTGTAATTAAATCTTTTTGCTGTAACCAGTCGATCATACCGGACAACTGCAATTTTTCAGTTCTGTTAATTGATTCCGAGATGAATGCGTTCCAATTTACGTATGCCTCAGAACTGGAATTGTCTGACAATTTTTGAACATACGATGCGCAAGACTGAACAATCTGTTCTATGGTGGAAGACGGATTAATATTGCCGATAACAAATTGCATTCCGTCGTTGTGCATTTGCCCAACTTGATTGTAGGGATTGCTTAAAATTGAGGTTGTAGCCATAATACTTAAATTTTAGAAATTAAATAATCATAATTATTCATCATTGTAGCTACCGAATGATCTATTTCAAAATTAGCGCACCCTGAAATCCTGTACAATAGGTAAAATAACTATTTATTCGAGGCAATTGATTTTAAATCAATGATGTTATGGTGGACGCAGTATAATATGGCAGACATGATATTTTCGAAATTGTATTTATGCTGAATGTTTTGTTTGTGTGCGTTTACCGTCTTAGTACTAATGAATAAAGTTTCAGCAATTTCCTTAGCTTTCATTCCCTGAGCAGTTAATAAGATAATTTCAAGTTCACGATCAGTGAATTGAACATTTTGTTCATAGATCTTACTATCGGGATTTGCAAGTATTTCATTTATTACCGAAGTGAGGCTCTTTTCAAAATAGAATCCATTGTCTTCCAATTTCCAAATAACATCTTCCAGCTCTTTGGGCGGGGTATTTTTTGTAAAATATCCTTGTACTCCCATGTTTACAACGTTTCGAATAGTATCGATCTCATTCATAAGAGTAAGTACCAAAATTTTGATGCTGGGATACAATTGCTTCACTTTTCTACACGTTTCAAAACCATCCATTTCTGGCATTTGCAGATCCAGGAGTATGATATCGACAGGCTTACTGTTAAGTTTATCGAGTAGCTCTACGCCGTTCGAAGCTTCGATAACCACAACCATTTCAGAAAAACTATTAATTAAGAGAGCCAAACTTTTCCTAAAAAGTGTATGATCATCCACTATTGCAATTTGTAGCATTATTTTTCGTTTTCTATATGAATTTGTAATTTGTTGCCTGTATCTGTATCCAGCTGAGTCAGATTTGCACCGATATGCCTCATCCTTGAAGTTATGTTTTTAAGACCCATTCCATTTGGTTCTTTTACACTTTTATAAAAATCAAAAGCAGTACCATTATCGGAAATTTCAAAAACGATCCATTTATCAGCCCTATTGACGGTAAAATCAATTCTGCTGGACTTCCCATGCCTGATCATATTATTAATGAGTTCTTGAATTATACGATATAGTTCATAGGCTTTCGAAGAAGGGACGTACACATTTTCTACAACACATTCTTCATAAATTGTTACATTATTCCATTTTCTTATTCTTGAAAAGTAGCTTCTTAGTGTAGAAATAAGGCCTAAAGATTCCAACATCGGAGGCATTAGGTTATAGCTTATATCCTGAACATTTTCTAATACATTTCCTAAGGCTGTCTCAATCTCCAGGAATATTGATTTTTTAAAAGTGTCCTTTTCCTTATTATGAAGTATGGTTATGTAATTCTGGATCGCACTTAGATCCCCACTGATACTGTCGTGCAGATCTGAAGCAATTCGTTTTCGTTCTCTTTTTTCCGACTCCAGAGAGCTGCGCAACAGGCTTTCGGATTCTCTACGATTCACATAATTGATCTTGCTTCTGTATGCAACGATAAGGAGTATAACAGCTAATACAGATAGTGCCATTACTGCGGTTCCTATATAAAAAAGTATTTTCAATTCGGTTTCATTTTCCATACACCAACAGTTAAACAGATTCTTAAAATTATCGTTGCTATAATATTGATCACCCAAAAATCATAGAAGTAATCACTGCTATTTGCTATATAGTAGCCAAACAGGAAAAGTAAAAATGTTATTGAGTAGTACATTGATAGCCCTGTTATAAAATAAAAAGTAGAGGAGTTTTGAGGCGCATCAATAGCCATTTCCCCAAAAAGATCCTTCACCCACATAAATGAAAAGCCAAGTACGAATACTGTAATCGGTAGTTTATTGATAGCCTTTGCCAGCAGACTATTGGTCGAAGTCCAAAAAAAGGCAGAGACGCAGTAAGTAACAACCAAAACGACAAAAGAAAGAATGAAGAGGCTTTTATATTTTCTTTGGAATGTCTTATTATAGAAATAATAAATTGTACACAATTCGAAAAGAGAATAAGCTTGTGACCAATACGAACTATTTACATTCAATAAAAGTGAGCAGAAAAACTCATAAGCCGTTGCAGTAGCTGTGAGGTAGATAAATGGCATAATATGCCCTTTTACTAAAACGGACTTGTATCTAATGACAAGTATTGATAACGGCAATACTCCAGATAATAGCGCTATGTATGTAAGAGCATCATACAAAATCAGGATCAATTAACGGGCTTAGTTTTGAGCAATGGGGAGGACAGGGAAACAAATCTTCCAAAATAATTCCTTCCGAAATATCTTCCCCTTTTTTATCGACACCAACTAAAACAAGATTATTTTTGTCTAACGTTTCATTGTACCCGTTGTATACCCGTATGCCAATACAGTTTTCTTGTTGCAGGATCATGTTAACTTTTTCTGATCCAATAAAGAATGCTTTAATGGAATCTGGGTTGTTTTTTTGAAATGTTGCCGTGTATGACATTGCTTCTTCTAAAGAAATTACCCTACCTGTATTTTCATTTATCGTCATTTTCCTATATTTTAAATAACAAAGTTCTTTTTAAGTAGAGTAAAAAACAATAGGTAAATTACCTATATTATCCAAGCTTTTAGAATCCTGTATGTTCGCTTTTTTAGCTGTAGAAGGTCGCTGTATTTGATAATTTGCAGTCCTTATATATTTTTATGGGAGTCGGTTAACTCATTTTACTTGCGGCATTTTATCATATAAAATGGGTATTTTTCGTTTACTTCCGCTATTTCAAATAGACCGAAATTCCCGAATTCTTCTTCTACAGTTTCTCGATCGTAAAAAAACATTTTAAGATCACCAAACATTTCGAAGCGATCTTTACCAATTTCCTTTCCTTGTCCGTAAGTTATTGCCTCCTTTGTGATGGCTGTAAAAACCATATAGCCGTTTTTAGCTAATTGTTTATAGCAATCAGCAATAAGCTTTGATCTTTCCTTACCATCAAGCAAATGAATTAAGGCATAGCAAAATATTCCGTCATATTCGTTGGTATCAAAAGGCATATCTGTTACAGAGCCATGATGAATGGTCATTTTCGTCCCATAATGTTTTCTCGCAAGTTCAATGGCCGCTTTAGAGATTTCGATGCCTGTTACATCCATTCCGCTGCTTACGAATACCTGTGCGTTTCTTCCGTAACCAATGCCAGGAATAAGAATATTCCTCAAGCCATTTGCTAGAAAGAAGTCTTTTGAGCGTATAGCTGAGTCAGCAGGCTGAAAGCCCCATATAGCCTGTTTTTCGATGAAATTTTCTTCCCAAAATTCTTTCATATTGTTGCCTTATAAAAATCATAATAACAAAGTGTAAACTTGTATCTTTAAGAAACATGTTTCTAAAGTTTCAGCCATATTACTGCCTACATTTTTGCATCTGATATAAGCAGGAAGTAGTCAAGCAATTTAGCGTTGTGGATTTTTGCCAAAATGATATTGCTTCGAAAACTCTATTTTAGGTAAATGTAAGAAAGATTTCAATTGTTGCGACACCATTGCAATAATTTAATGCGATTTATTTGCATTAAATTTGCTATTGAAAATATCAGAAATGAATCGTAGAAATACACCCTCAAAACATGCCGTACTTGATTTATTGGTTAGTGCCGGAAAAGCCCTGAGTCGTGAAGCAATTGAGCAGAAAATAGATGTCGAAATAGACCGGGCTACAATTTACAGGGTCCTTAACCGCTTTTGCGAAGACGGCTTAGCACACAGAATTGTAGCCGAAGACGGAAAGCAATATTTTGCTGCACGTATGAAATTCGATGAGAATAAGTTTACAGATAATCATTTTCATTTCCAATGCTCAAAATGCCAGACTATAGAGTGCCTGGCTATGCCAGTCAATCTACCTTTAGATGCTGGCTACCGTATAGAAAGTGTGAACTGCATACTTATGGGAACATGTAAAGATTGTTCTTTGTAGCAAAGCGTTAATAAAGTTGCTTTCATTGAAGATTGATGTCTTACTGCTTCTGTATGTTTATAAACCAGTACATTTTATAATTAAGCCCATCGTTACACAGATAGTATGGCAAAAATGACCCCTAATCAGGCGGCGTTCTTTTGCTTCTTTTCTTTGGTCGCCGTGTAGAAAGAAAAGAAGTCTGCTAAAACAATGAAGGGATAATAAATATCCCATTAAAGACGTAACAACCTATTTGCTAAAATGCAAAGAAAGGAATATGCGGAGTGGTACATTTTGGCAAAGTGGTTGCACCGCTTAGATGCAAAAAGGCTGCCCCGACCATCGGGAGGGAGTGTCTTTTTGCCGCCCGACTTTTCGGGTCAGGCGACTTTTAGGGGTTGGGTATGAAAATTCTTCAGATTAAGAAAGAACCCCCTGTTTTCGGTCATTCCATAACGGAACATAGACCAAAGTAATGAGCAACCCATTTGAGCCAATGTCGCATTGATATACAAATCCTGCTTTTCTAATGCTTCTGCTAAACTGCAACTTGGCGTATCGTCCGACTGTTCGGATGTCTTGAGCAACTCGCCAAATTCATCCGTAACCATTGGCAGGCTTGCCACGGTTTCGTATTTCTCGGAGTTGGGTTGTTTAATCTCTCCGATAGTGGATAGGATGACTTGTCCTGTCTGTTGGCTGTTACCAAAGTCTAACCAATACTTAGGCTCATCACGGTTGGTTCTGCGTTTGCTCATAGCTTTGAGCATTTCGGCAATGTCAAATCTTGCCTGTACATTATCTACACAAGTAATGTATATCGTTGCCTTTGCATTTTCGGGCAATCTACCCAACACATTATGTTCAAACTTTTGGGTTTCGGCTTTCCAATTTGTTCCCATAAACCGATTGACACGGTTTATCAAGGCTACTGATTTGTACAATCCTGTTTCACTTGGGGCAAATCGCTGTCTTCCCAAATTGGCTTCCGTAATAATATCATCGTCCCATAAACGCACCTGTAAACCTGCGTGTCCCAATTCCGTTAGGCTATGGCCCATTTCCATTAAGGCGGTCAGCACCTTTGAGCCTGTGCCACCTGCACCAATCAAATTGACTTCTATCGGGTTGGTAGGACTTATCAAATAGTTGTCCGTAAAATGGACTGCTGTTTTTACTGTTTCCATTATAATAGATTTTTGAGGGTTTTGTTATTTGTTTTCAATACTTCTTTTGGAAAATTTTTATCTGTGTTAATAAGGTCTTTCCAAAGGTCTACGCAATTTCCTTTTATCGGATTGTGGTTACCTAATAAATGGCTGAAATAGGAATTGAAAAAATAGTATTCCCAAGCCTGTATAAATTCTTCCACCGAAGCGGATTTTTTAATATCTACACTTACCGTTCCCATACAGACTTTACCGTCTTCGTATATATTGAAATATGGTGTATGATACAGCGTTGTTTTTTCTGTTGGTCTTCGATCGCTTGCAAGGGCAAACACACTCAAACTGTTTTTACTCGCTTTCCAAAGCATTGGCGGTACTTGTGCTTTTCCGCTTGGAATGTGCAGACTATCCACAAAATACAATTGCCGTTGCTGTGCTTTGCTGTACCAAATTACCGCTCCCTTATTTGCATTGGGATTGATGTGCAGAATGTTGGTAGGCAATATTCCGTTTGATTTCAGAAAGGCTCTGTTCTTTTCCTGTTCGGTGTTGAGTGCCTTTGCCAATACACTAGCTTCCCTTACTGTCAATGGGTGGGCGTTGATAGGATTGCCGTTTTTATCCATATCAAAATGCTCTACATATACATCGGTATTGTTTCCTTTGGTTTCGTAGAATACCAAAGCGGATTTTGGATGGTACAATGTGCCAAAATCCTTTGTTATATCATTTACCGTTTCCATAATTCCAATTTTAAAAGGTGTGTAAAATATCACTTAGCTTGTGCAGTAGTTCAAACAATCGGTTTTCAAAACAAAGGTTATTGGTAGTTATATCCCTGCCGTCAAACTGTTTTTGGATAATGGGTTCTTCCATTTGTCCATATTCCTGTATTTCGTTGTTAACCGATTCTATGAGCGTTTCATTTAGCCAACCTTTGTGGTCTGCGTAGAAGGATATGTATTTTTCCATTCCGATAATGTTTTCCATATCTTCCTCTGATGCTTCTCCGTTAGGTTTGGCATTGCGGAATACGTTTTCATTCGGGTAGGTCTGATAGAGGGCAAAGGCTTCTTTTGCTACGCTCAAACATTCTCCGTCAATATCATCTTTAACTTTAAACCCATTTATACGCTGTTCAAATACGGTCAGATTAATGCGGTTATAAATCCGCTGTTCCATATAATCCCCGATGTATTCGGCTTGTTTGATTTCCGAAAGATAAACCTCCGTTTCGTCAGTATAGTCGTCCTGTTCAACCCAATCGTTCATCATTTCATACATCCAATACAGATAGCTTGCTTCCTGTCTATAATAAGGAATATCGGCTATATGATAGAGATAGGCACAAACGGACAATAGTAAGTGAGCGTTTGTTTTTCGTTTGGGATTGTGCAACATTCGGTATAGGGAAGCAACGGGAATATAAAATAGTGTTGCTCCCGTATTGTAGCGTTCTTCACTTACAAAATAGGTTTTCTTACTGTCCTGTACTAAACGGATTTCTTCCCAATCCAATACCTTTTGTTTTAGTTTTTCTTCCATATCCGACATTGCCAATGCCATATTGTAGGGATATGAAAATTGTTTACTGTGCATAGGTTCAATTTGGTAATGCTCGGCAAGTTTGGAAAGGGACTGAAAAAAATCCCTTTCCGTTTTATCCGATTTCCTGCAAGCCTGTACGGTTTTTGTTTCTTTCAGTTTAGGTAGAAACGTGCAGTTTAGAAAACCATTGGCAACATTGCTGTCGGTACTGATTTGCGTTTGTCTTTCCGTACTTCGCTTGCATCTTTTGGCTTTTGCATCCAATTGGCGAACTCGTTTAACTGACGGTGCAATTGCCGTTGTCGTTGCTGTTCGGGTATTGTGATAGTTCCCGATAGGATATGTTTGTGCATAGTTCATTGCTTTAAATATTTGGTTCAACCTTTCGTTCCCATTACGCTCTCAAATTTGTATTCTACCGCATCATCTTTTATCTGTGGTGCAGATGCTTTTGCGGTTGTGAGTATCGGGTACATATTGGCGTAAAAATTCATTACGGCTTCCACGCTCCAACGTGGTTCGGGGTCGGTCAGTCTGATGTCCTGTCCTTTATCTTTGAGTATAAAAACTCGTTCTAATTGCGTTGCTAATAACATGACTTTTCGATTTTGGGATTTACACTTTATTCTTCGTCTGTTTCATCTATAGGATAATCGGCTATAACTTCTGCCACCTGTGGCGGTTCGGGTGTTGCTTCTTCCATTGCTCCGAAAAGGTTTGGTGTGGCAAACTTGTCGGACAATGATGTTTTACGTTTGCGTATCTCGTCTGCTTTTTCGGGAAACTCCGCTATATCGGGAACTTTCATCCACGCTTCACGGAATTTGCCCTCTTTCTCCAATTCGTCAGCCTTTGCCATTCCGTCTTTAAACTTCTTGTCTTTGGCTTCCTTTTCCTTTTTCGCCTTCTCGGTTTTTTCTTTTTCCATTGCCGATTGCTGCTTTACTATTTCCATTTGTTTAAGGAATTTATCCATATCGACCATTACACCCGAAATGGTTTGGATAGGTGCTGATATCTGCTGAAAAAATCCCTCGTCAAACTCCTGGGGCGTGGCGTTAAATGTCAATGGGGGAATTAGGTTTTTGGCGTTATCTCCGCACTGCTCGTTGTTGAGCAGAACCGATACGATAAGGTTGTTTTCTGCTCCTTTGGAAATGTTCAGTTGCAATACTCCTGTAAAGTCCAACTGCTGTATCTGATTGAAAAAATTGCTGTTCATCGTTCTGAAATTTTAATTGTTTGCTATTCGTTTTTTTATTGCTGTCAATTTCTCGTGTATGTCCGTCCAATAGGCTTTTTGCCTTTTATCGAACTCTGAGAAACTTTTGTCCACGTGACTGTAGCCTGTGTTCCTTTTAGCTGTCTTGATAGCTTCCCTTAGGTCGGTTACTTCAATTTCGCAACCGTGTAAATCTGTTATTTTCATTACTGGTCTGATTGTTATTTACTGATTTCTGCTATCTGGTCAATCCTGCCGTAAACAATGCTTCTAAGGCTCGTTTTATCGGGAGCATTGTATTCTGCCCAATTGCCGAACTGTTTTACCACATAGGTTTTTAGCACATCTTCAAACCCGAACCGATAACCTTGCAAGGGAATGGCTCTTTTAAAAAAAGCATTTCTGTTTACGGCTTCGGCAAGCCAATTCTTTTCGGCTCTGTTCATCTTTTCGCCTTTATTTAATTTTTCCCTCAATAGATAGACTTTTGCATTTTGCAGGGATTTCAATTCGGGAACATCGTGGCGAACAAACTTTGTAGCTATTACTTTAGTTTCCATTGCATTTGCTTTAAGGTTATGACTGTGATTTCTCAGCGGTATAAGTTCCATTTTCATAGTAACCTATCAGCTGTTCCCATAGCCGTATAAGGCTGTCGGTATCTATATAGAAATACTTGGTTCTGTTGCAATAGATGATGTATATCGCTTCAGCTTTGTATTGCTTTTCAAGGCTCTTGCCTTTGGCCAAACTTTTGGCTTCCTCTATCGTCTTTGCTTTCATTTCATCCTGTATTGTATTTTTATCAATCTGCACTATATCTGCAATGGCACATTCGGGGCAACCCTCTGCGGTTTTTATCTGCTGTATAGCTCCCTGTTTTCCACTTAGTGATACCACTGTCAGCGTTACCGTGCCTGTGTCGTGTTTCAGCGTTGCTTTATAGGTTTCCTTTGTCATAGCTGTTGTTTATAGTAGGCTACCACCGATTAAGGCGGTAGCCTGTGGTTACTTAGTTAAGATTTAGGATTTCCGCACCGTTCAAAGCAAATGCGGTGCACAATTCAAATGCTTTCTGTGATTTGAGTTGAGCAGTACCACCCAATACAATACTCTGTAGCTTGGCTTCATCGTTCTTGTAGTTTCTTACGTTCTGATAGTAGCCTGTCACAGCGTTGTACGCTCCGAACAATGTACCTTTGGTCGTGTCCATTTGTTGTGTGTCGCTTATCATCGCATAGCTAAAAGCATCATCAACCACATTTTTAAATACGGTCGATACTTCATCCTCTGCACCTTTTTTGAGTAGGTCAAGTGTTTCCTTGTTGGGGCAAAGTGCCAATTGGATTAGCTTTTTTACTTCTCGGTCTGATACTTTTACTTTTGTCCACTCGTTGAAAATGCCCTCTAATTGGTTGCTCAACGTGTTGGCAAGTCCCATAATCTTGTGAGCGTTCTCAATACGTTGTTTTGCTCCCGAAGTATGTTTTATACGGACTACGTTGGTCATACTACGTAAGGAGGCATTCAGCGTATTTTGGCATACAATCCTGATAGGAGTAAATGCGGCTGTAATACTTCCGCTACCATCGTGCGAAGTGGTTAGGAAAATGTACTTTTCCGTTACATCATCGCCATTGCCTACACGGATATAGTCGGGCAGTTTGGCTGTGATAAAAATGCGTTCTCCGTTGCCTAACGCTCCTGCGGTTTCGTATAAAATTCCCTCGCCACCGCCTACAATGGCATCAAAGAAATTAAAGGCTTCACGGTTCTGTACGATATGGTAATCTTTACCCACTACGCCCAATACTGCATTGTTATCTGCGCGTATGTTGGCGAAATAGTTAGGTACTTCCAATTCGCTACTGCCTATCTCGATACCGCCCGAAGTTTCGATAATACCCGAACCTTTGGTAAACAGTGGGGATTTTACGACTTCATAATCTAACCCTGCATACTTGATAGCTTCCTCGCTTGTTGGGTATTGTTCTACAATTTGCCCCAAACCGTGCCACGCTTTTTGTTGTACGCTAAAGAATGAATAACGTCCTGTTCTCTCGTTGAAATTGATATTATGTGCCATGATGCTTAAAATTTTGATGTTAAAAAATGATTGAATACTTGTTGTTAAAATGGGAGATCATCCTCTGTGCCTTGTCCCGCTGTACTGTTACCTGCCGTTTGTGCAGTAGCTTGTACGGTTTCTGATTTCTTGCTACCTCCGTGCAGTTTGATGTTTGAGGTATGGAAATTCAGTCCTGCGTGTGCTTCGCCGTCATTGCCTGTCCACGCTCTTGCACTTACCCTGCCTGTGAGTTCCACCAAAGTGCCTTTGGTTAGTATCTTGGCTACTTTCGGGCTTATCCAATAGGAGCAGTCGAAATAGGTCGTTTGCTCTATGCGCTCGCCCTGTTTGTTTCGGTAGCTGTCGTTTGTCGCTATCGAAAAGTTTACTACTTGTCTGTCCTGTGACGTTGTGCGTACATCCGCATCCTTTGTCAGTCTTCCTGTGATGTTCATGATTTCTACTTTTTTGCGTTATGAAATTTGTTCTGATTTGTTTTTTTTAGATTTATTCGGTAATGAGAGGAGGTGCTGAAGTTTCGTTTCACTCTGTTACCATTTCCAATGCTGTATTTTTCCATTACTGACATTTTTTTTATTCGTCTAAAGAGCCGGAGTATGCTTTGTTTCGTTTCACGAGCATAAAAGGTTAGTGTTTAGCAGAAACAAGGTTTTGTCAAACAAATACAACCCGCATGGGTGGAGATTTTTTGTCAAACCCAAGGGCCATGACCTTGTTTCTGGGTTAAGAACACGATCATACCTTTGCTCTTGAAATGGGACAAAACCAGCATACCGGTTCTTGAATAAAAAGCACTGTGGAAGCCTATGGAAAAGGCATTGGGAAATGGTCTAAGTGATTACAAAATCTGCATTTTTAGGTAACAGAATTTTTTAAAGACCTTTTGCTGTTTAGAAGTATTTTGGTCTAGGAAGCTACCTAAACGGTAATGGAAAATGTTGTTGGGGATAGAAGTAAAGATTTTTTTGATTGATCGATACGTTCTTTCAAAGCTTCTTCATGGCAATAGGAGTGTTCCGTAGAAGTGAATGTGCTTTAAGTAATAAGTATGTTCATAAAAAAAGACGGATCAGAACTGTCCGCCTTTAAATGTTATGATTGTGCTACTTAGGCTAACCGAAACAAGTAGCGGGATATTATTTCTACCTGCCCATTAGCTTGAAGCTGGGAATAAGCATCTATAATCTGCTTAAGATACTCTATATCATTACTTACGACATATTTTTTAGCCTGATGGAACATTGCTAAATCCTTATTAAGATAGAATGCAATATTCTGAACACGTTTTGTCTGCGAATCATTGCAAATAAATGTTTCGCTGCTACTAAGTGGTAATATGAAATTGCCAAAATCTTCAAGATTATTAGTGTCGCTTTCTATCAATGGGGCATCGCCAAGAATTGATTTGATGTTGGGATTGGTATTTACATAACTATTGCGGTGTACCTGCAGTAATTTTTCTTTACTGATGTTAAGGTTGTCATAGAAAGGAAGAAAGGGAAAGATCAATTTTTTTGTTTGTTTAAATAATTCTGAGTTCATTAGATATTCCAATGCTTCCTTGTGGTCGGAACCATCCTCCCTTTTGATTACAATGTTGATAGGGAGTTTATCATAAGGGTATTCTTTATGTTTGGCATCAAAGAGATCATCATTTGATGGTAATCGCCATTTCATGGATGATGCCATGACCAATATGGATGTTAACGCCTCTTCAGTAATAATGCCTGTACGTGATATTTCTACTATATCTTTTGAAAATTTCTCATCAAGTTCGGCATAGAGTTTTTCCATGTTGTCATTAGGCGTTCCTTCAAAGTACCAGGTATTTCTGTTCATTTCGAAAAAGACAGATTTGGGACTTCTTTTTTCTTTTGCAAAAGCCTGTTTCTCCTTGTCGTAGAGATAAAGCATATTGTCTTTGTCAGCAAATCGCTTTATGAGGAATTGCGGGATATAGTGATGTCTCTTGGAAATACCCATACTAGCTATTAGTCTGTTTTAGATTTTCCAACTCCTGAAGATACAGGCCATACAGGTTCAGCTCATTAAGAGCCAGCCTGAATGCTATACCATTAATTGGCGGCGGCGTGAACTTTTCAAAATTATCACAATCAGGATCTCTATCAGGAAAGGTGTACTTAGCCTTTTGGTATGCCGGTCTTGATGCAATACGGTTTGTTCGCAGGCTTTCAAAAATTTCGTAAGTAGCCAATATCAACACAGTTGCTTCACCAAAGGTCGTAAGCTTATCGATGAAAAAAAACTGCTTGTCTTTAAGTATAAGAGGCGGCGTAAAGAGGTTTATTATCCTCGAAAGTTCCAGAAGGAATTTCTGTTTGTATTTGATCGTGTTTTCGTCCGAAACAAAGAATGGTCTGACAAAGAAAAAGAAATCATTTTCCTTTACTTTCTGCGCCACGTAAAATTTATCGTAATAATATTTTAATGCCTGTGATATATGGATGCGTCCTTGCTGGGATGTTAGGTCAGCAAAATACTTTATGTTATTGAGTACGTCGTTGTACTGCAGTGTTTCCGAGAAATTAGATAGTAAATATGTCTCTGGGTTTTCCTGAAATGGCTCATAACCACCATCTCTTAATTTTTCCAATATTTCGATAAGGACTACCGGGGGATTTGATGAGTTCAGGGCAAAGTATGCAATAAGAATTTTTTCAAATGCTGAAGGTCTTTTCATTCCATAAAATGAAAGGATTTCGTTAAAAAAGCAATATGGATAAAAAGGCCTTTGACTGAGCATACTCGGATTTATATCCGATAGGTCATTTTCAAAAAGGTATTCATCGATTGCGGAACTTAAAAATTCGTCAATAGCACCAAATGTCAGGTTAAAGCTATGTATATTGATAAGACCTGTAGTATGTATGGTAATAAAGTGTCTTTCCCCCGTATGTTGCACTCCACCTACAATAACTTCCATTGACCGGTGAGTCTTTTCTATGGATGCAATCCCGAATTTTTTATTCGTTGCGTTATTTGTATCCTCTACAACTTTATAATCAATATCATCTTCGGAAAATGTTGCAACTGCATCGTTCCAATAATCTACCATGTTCTTACAGCTTTGAAAAGTGTTTGTGTTGATGGGATACGCATTGATTCCTTCGGTGGCCGTTAAAATGGTTGATGCACGAAACCTGTCGCAAAAATTCAGGCAAAACTGACGAATGCCAGGCAATGTAGCTATGTTGGTAAGGTAATGATAATATTCGTGAATGAATATGGATTGATGTTGACCAATTTGCAGGTCGGTTAGGAAATCCGTTAGATTTTCAATATCAAAACCGTCTAAACAGATATAAAATCTATCAGGATAATATTTGATTTTTGTGAGGTCGATTTCTTCCATTATCTCGTTGTTTTATATCTTCTTTAGAAGCTGGTTTATATTTGCTTTAGCTATGTAAATTTAAAAATATCAGTCGAACTTAATGCAGTATTACATCATGAAATGGCAAATAAAAAAGCAGGACTTAATCCTGCTTCAATTTATACCAAAACAATGGCTCTAAACAAGAACATCACTTTCCATGTCAATAAAGGCAGCTTCCATTCCAGCAAATTTATGAGATACCAAATCCATATCCTTACTGATTTTCTGGCTTGTAATCTTTGCATAGATTTGTGTGGTCGAAATATTTTTATGACCCATCATTTTGCTAAGGCTTTCAAGGGGTACACCTTCAGTTAGAAACATTGTAGCGAATGTATGACGTGCGGTATGGAAGGTAACTTTCTGCTCAGTAACAATCTCAGCCTCCTTAATAAGTTTAGCAACATGGCTATTGCAGGTTGCGTTTGAGGGCATAGGAAATACATAATCATTCCTGGTTAACCCCCGGTATTTTTCTATAATACGTTTGGGGATTTCCAGAAGTCTGACATTTGAAGAAACGTCAGATTTCTTCCTCCTGCTAATGATCCATTGATGGCCATCAAAGAAAGATTGGATGTTACTCCATTTCAGCTTCTTAATGTCAATGTATGAAAGGCCAGTAAAACAACTGAAAATAAAAAGGTCTTTTACAAGTTCGTATTTAGGTTTAGAAAGCTTCAATAACATGAGCTTTTCTACATTTTCCTTTAGGAGATAGCTACGATCAATTTCTTGCATACTGATTTCATAATCTTCAAAAGGATTTTGTTTTATTAGGCCTTTTTTAATTGCTAGATCAGCCAAGGCAATAACAGGCATCGTATAAACCCAAACCGTATTGTGTGTACATTCCTTATCAATGCGAAGAAAAAAATCAAATTCACGAATAAAATCACCTGTTAACTCCCTAAAGGCCATATCATCTCTATGGTATCGCTCTTTGATAAATTCGGAAAGGTGATTGAATACTGTCTTGTATTTATTGTAAGTGTTCTGTGATCGCTTTCCTTTTGAAACCATTTTTTCAAAATCTTCATTTTGCTCTTTAAATACCCTTAAGATAGCGTCTTCCATAACACCCACACCAAGGAAAGACAGCTTTACTTTTTGTGAGGTCGCAAAGCCATCATCTTTCATCATGTCTTCATAGATTTTGTTGATGCGAACGCGTATTTTATCGAGTTTCTGGTTGATGTCGGTTGCCAGATTGCTCTTTCCCAAAACACGACCGTGTTTTAAGTCCCACGTCTCAGGATTGATTTCTAATTTGGTTCCAAATGTTTTCGGAGTTCCATCAATGGTAATACGGCCCATAACAGGGACATTTCCGTTTTTCTTAGGTTCGTTCTTTTTCAAGTAGAACAATAACTTGAAAGTGGATCTTTTCTCACGCTCCATAACTCAAAGATTTAATGTTTAAAATTAATTTTTTATGAGTTACAAGGGAATATGAAAAGAGGTGCAAAAGACTGAAATATAATCACTTATATTTACGTCTATTAATTTAAAACAGGTAATGATTTAGTAACCTAACCCTGCCTATTTAAGCCCCAAACCTATCAGACACCGACTTCCAAACAAAGACTGCTATTTTATAAACTACTGTTTAGTAACAGTTTTAACCGTTTTGCTTACTTTTACTTTTATCTAAAGTTTTTTATTAAAAAATTAAAAAAAGTATCCACTTCATCGGAAATTCCAGGATGAGCTGTGAACAGAACATGATCCGTATAACAGCTGGCTGTAGATTCATTGAAATTTCCAGTTGAAATGAGAGCATATTTTTTTTGGTTGCATTTAATCAAAGCCAGTTTGGCATGTACTTTAAGTTTGGGGATGCTGGTGATAACATGTACCCCGGCATTTTTCATTTTTCTGAGCCATTTAAGATTATTTTCTTCATCAAATCTGGCTTTAAGTTCCACAAAGACAGTTACCTTTTTACCCAGTTTTGCAGCAATCATCAGAGCTTCAATGATCGCAGAATTTTTAGCTGTCCTATAGATTGTAATATAGATTTCCGTTACTTTTTCATCCGTTGCAGCCTCCATAAAAAAATCAATGACTTTATCATAAGATTCATAAGGAGTATGGATCATAAAGTCTTCTTTATCAATCAGATTAAATACAGAAGTCTCATTCTGATGCCTTTCAATTGTGATCATAGGAGGGTAAACAGCCTCATTATTGTCTGTAGAAATCATATTCAGATCTTTGAGATGGTGATAGGCACTGCCGGCCACTGCATCCCGGGATGGAATATTTAATAAACTCAGTAGTTTCTGAAGCTTTTTAACTGGCATATCTTTCTCATACAGAAATCTCGTCGTTTTTCCCTTTTCCCTGTTTTCAAGGTATGTTTCCAAATTTTCAAGAAGGTTGTCCTCTTTTTCAAAATTGATATTGGCATCACGGGTGACTTTAAAATTCCATATGCTCACTGCTGTGTTTGAAAAATAAATTTCGGGTAAAAATTTCTTTAAAATATCATCAATAAAAACCAGGTACCTGCAATTTCGCCGCTCTGCTTCATAGAATCTGGAGAATTTGTTATTTGGGATTTTAAGAATAAAAACATCTTCGTTACCCATTCCGGAATCCATAAAAACCGCTTGATATAAAGAGTTACTTTTTATAAGGAAATCATCCTTAAGAGGCAGCTGATACAATTCTATGGCCGGAGCCAGCATATTGGTGAAATATTGAATTAATCTTCCCTCCATAAATGTGGGAATTGGTTGATTATAAATAAGTTCAATATTATTCTTTTGCAATTGCGGAAGGATTTTAGTAATTAAGATCTTTCCAAAAAACTCTTGCTGTCTCAGGATCTCCTTATGAATGTCTTTTAACAGTGTTTTGTTTTTTCTTACCAAAAGTTTCGGTATTCTGACCTTATAAAATTCATCCAGATTGGAGGAGAAAATAGAAAGAAAATTAAGCCGTTCCATCACGGGAACTGTATCGTCGTCTGCTTCAGAAAGTACTCTGGCATTAAAAGATAACCAGCTAAGGTCTCTATCTATGAATAAAGGCGTAATAGTTTTCATGTATCCGGTATTTAATCAGATATTAATACAAAGTGGAGATTAGCGTAAAATTGATATTCTTAGATATTTTGTAAAAGTGACCATCAGGGATAAAAATTCCCTCATCACTTTAAATCTGTTTCTGGTATTGAACGTATTCAAATAGCTGTAATTGGGTGTCATAGGATTAATTATTTGGATTTGGATTAATTTTTAGAATGTATAGTAACAGAACCTGTTGTACATCTTCCAGGTGAAAAAGGAACGGATATTTATATGGGTGTCAGATGCAAAAATTCCGTTATTAAGATGAGCCGGATAGAGTTATGAAATATTGCTAAACTTAAATGGAAGATGCACAACGGGCTTATATTGACGCTTTACCAAAACCATCTGTCAATATAGGGTTCTGTAGTATTTTCAGGTTACTGAATTATTGATATTGTAGAAAAAGATAAAGGTTTTTACATTAATTATTTTTGATTTTAAATATTACAGAGCCGGTTGCACATTTTTATAAATTATGAAAAAAAAGCACGGGTATTTTTTTATTATGTCCATATGTATAAATTCCCGGTGTCTAAATAGAGATGAGTTTGGATTGATATCTATTATTACTAAACTGAAAGAAAATGTACAACAAGTTATCTATTGATACGGCTCTGCAATATTTTTTTGAATTAAGCCTTACGGGGCAATTTCAAAAGGTTATTTATAGTGAATACAAGATTTAGTTAGCTATTCCCAGATGGGTTGAGACGATTTTAACGGCTCTAATACATATTTGTATTTTCCAGGTGTTCTGGTCATTTCAACCTGTTCTGAAACTCCTTTATAGAATCCCATCGGTGTTTGTTCTTCTATAAAATCGGGTAGGATATATGCATGTTCATTATCTGAATTGGCTTTGTCATAAGCATATTTCTGATCGAAAATACCTAAAGCCAATTGCCAGGCAACCGTTCTGCTCAGAGAAACGCTTACTTTATAAGAACCACCTTCTGTAGCACGACGCTTCAATGCCTGTAAAACACCTACTTCGCCCAACCATGCTGCTATATAATCATTAATAACACCAATTTGTGGAGTAGGGTGAGGCACATCGGTTTTCTTATAAGTCCCTCCCAGACTTTCTAGCCAGTAAGAACCTCCGAAAGTTCCGGCAGAAACATCAAACCCGGTTCTATCGCTCCATGCACCGTCCTCAGCTCCAAAATAGACTGTTGCTGTAATAAGACCAGGATGTTTTTTACATAATTCATCTACATTTAATCCTTTATTGTTTAAGAAACCATTTCTTCTGTTAGAGAAAAAGACATCCGCTGTAGATAGAAGCTCCATAAATTTCTTCTCATCATCTTCGTTTTTATCAAAATCAAGGCAGGTTGACCGCATTCCGACATTGGATGTAAAATGGAAAATAGAGTGCTCATAGTCGCCGCTTCGCCAAACATTCAGAACATCTGCGCCGTGTAGGGCCAAAGCTCTGCCTATACCGCTTCCCGCGATGACATGTCCCATTCCTAATGCTTTGATTCCGCTTAAAACATCTCCTCCTGCAGCAAATGGAACAGGGGCGGAATCTGCAATTTTTTCAATCTTGATCAGCGGTAGATTTTCAAGAACATCCTTAAACAGTTCAGTTTGCATAAACTCAATCGGCGACCTCATCATATAGATCGGAAGATGTGCTTTTGCCCCTGCGTTTTCAAGATCAATGGCGTTCCATTCTTTGGTTGCTTTTGCCACACTTTCCTGATCAGGAGGGCAATTTAATATGCTTAAAGCTTTACCTCTGATAACCGGATAAGGACAGCTAAATTGTACCCACTTTCCATCTTTTGTTTCATAAAAATGATCCGGTGTTACTCCTGAACCTGCTTCAGAACTGATATTTCCCGGTTTGCCGTTAACCTGTTCAAGTGTTCCTTCAAAAAAGCTGGCAAATCTTCTTAATGACTTTCTAAGGTCAATATGAATATCCTGAATTTCACCGGTTTTAAGTCTCCATATATCGGCAATTTGAGCTGATTTTGCTGCCAGTGCAATGGCAGATTGGGCACCATAGCGAATTACACTTGGCACAATAGGATCTTTACCATAAAAGGTAAGTTTTCCTCCAAAATCCTTTAATGAAGCGCCAACAAGATTTAAAATACTTTCGGTTTCTGCATGAAGATCAAAATCATCCGTTTTTAATCTATTATCGTAATTGTGCTGAATTGTTTTTTGTAAATCCATCTTATTTTTAGTTTAAATATTAATTATTGTATTGGTGAAACGAAAGGATCTTATTTCATTTTGGAGAATGTATTCATCAAGGCAATTTGATACTCATCACGTTCTTCGGACAATTGGGCAATGGTTTTATTACCGTAATGTTCTTTTACCTGTTGATCTAAAAGCTGAGTTGTTTTTTCATCATAAGAAACCGGTTTGGAAATTTCATCTTTCCAGATACCTTCCATACCAGGACCTAAATGATGCAGGAAGAATGGGAAACCACCATCACCGCCACCCAAATGGAATGATACGAATGGTCCTCCAACTGCCCATCGAATTCCTAATGATGCCGTCATAATATCATCCAGTTCTTTTACATTCACAACACCAGCTGAAACTAAGGATACACATTCTCTGAAAATCGCGGCCTGTAATCTGTTGGCTACAAAACCGGGAGTTTCTTTATGCAGTAAAACAGGAACTTTGCCCAAAGAATGATAGAAATCCATAGCAGCATCAATAAGTTTCTGTGAATCTGCTGTTTCCTTGCCAATTAATATTTCAACCAGAGGAATCAAATGAGGAGGGTTGAATGGGTGTCCGATCAATAAACGGGAAGGGTTCTTCATTTTTGTGGCCTGTTGAGAAACCGTTATTCCTGAACTGGAAGATAAGAATAGTGCATGTTCCGGGGCATTGGCTTCAATCAGTTGCCATAAGTCTTGTTTGAAGGCTGCGTTTTCCGGCCCGTTTTCCTGGATATAATCAGCTCCTTTTACAGCTGTTGCGGTATCAGTTTCAAAACTTAAATGACTTTTATAATTCGGATCAATTTTATATCCAAGCTTTTTCAGATCTGCAATATTGCTATCGAGTTTACCATAAAAATATTCCTGAATATCCGGTTTTGGGTCGCTAATTGCAACGTTCATTCCTTGTGTTAGAAATAGCGAAGCCCATGAAGCCCCGATTAAGCCACCTCCGATTACGGTGATTTTTTTACCTTTTAAATTCAATTTTTGAGGTTGTTTTTTCATTTTTTTGTATTTAGATTGTTAATGAAATAGTATCTGTTATTTAGAAGATGATCTCAATGATGATCACCTGAAATACTGAGAGAGAAAAATGATATAATGCTTTGTTTATCAGTGTTTATACAAATTTATGTTGGATTGGAAAATTTCTTATTATCTTAATTTCTCATTTTATTGTTCCATCTTCTCTTTTTGGTGAATTAATGATTGTTTTTTAATTGAAATTAGTCCAGAATATTTTTGAGACCTAGTTTGTACCTGTATTGTAACGGAGAAATCCCTACCTGTCTTTTAAAAAACTTACTAAAAGATTGCAAATCGGCGAAAGGGAAGGAGTTTGCGATTTCACTGATAGACAATTTATTCTTTTTGAGCTGTACTTTTGCAATAGAAGCAATGGCATCATTGATAAAGTGGCCTGGAGCTTTTCCTGTTGTTGTTTTAATAATTTTGATAAGATGTTTCGGGGAAACAAAAAGAGAATCCGCATAAAACTGGAGATTTTTCTCTCTCAGACAATTTTCGAAAACCATTTTTTTGAAGTTTTCTGTAAAAACGACACTGCGTGTATGAACCTGAAGCGCGTCAATCCTTAATTCTTTATAAAAAATAATGGCAGATTCAAAAACATAAGAAATAATCAGGTTTCTGATGACTTCAATATGCAAATTAGAATTTACTCTATCCCGTCTGGTTAAAAGTGAAGTATAGAGATCCATGATTTTATCCATATCTTCCTCATTCAGGGTAACATAATTTTGGAAATGAATGGAAAAGTGATTGAATGATTCTAAAAAAAAATAATTATTTGAGCTGTTGACCAAAAAGTCTTTAGTAAATAAAATTGTTCTTGTTTTACAATCCTCACTTTGTGCTACTCTTTGAAGAACATGATCAGGCCCTACGGCCAGAAAGATATTTTTATCAATTCTGACGATTTCATCATTTACCCTGATATCCATCCATCCGTCAGTTCCTAAAATCAATGCATAAAAGTCTGGTCTGAATATGGTTTTATCTATGGGATCATATGTTACATTGTCAGAAGAAATATAATAGTCTTCAAAACTCCAGTTATAATCATCAATATCTTTTACCATCTCAGATAATTTAAATATCGGAATTTGTTTGTTTCGTTCCATGTATTTGGAAATATTGATCATACGTGTTGAATTTGTTTCGTGGTCAGTTTTAACCTGATTGATATCGGGTATATGAAATAGTATCGTTATAAAAAGAAGCAGTATTTCAAAATCTGACTACTGTATTTTTGAGAGTATCTGAGGAATGATGATTAAAAAAATAGCTGTATTGTATTCATTGACAGTTTTTTATAACTTAAACTGTATTATCAATGAAATCAGATTATTAATTGAAAGCTCATTCCTGATTGCTTAATTCTTTTCCTACCTTTAGTCAATTGAATTGCTGATTAGGTAGGGATTGAAATATATAAAACATTATATTTCAACCTGAGTTATTATCTCCCGGAAAATCGAATGATTAAAATCTAATCATGCAGACATAAAATATTCAACATATTGAAATAGGTATATTGATGGCAGAGGCTTTTAATAAGCTTCGTTTTGTGATTGTAGGCCGTCAAAAAATAGAGGTAGGATGTATGTCATACCTCCTTTATTCCGATAGGTGCAAAAGTAAAGAGTATTCTATAATCTTTAGGTTCTTAGAGGTAATAATATTAGGATAAAAAAGCATGTAGTATATGTGTAGGGGTATTTTGGCATTCATTTGTATAGAATGTGAAGTCCACTAAAGAATAAAGTTGTTATATTTTATACTCATTCAGACTTAAATATTAGTAATTTTTTTTACCAAAATTTCTTTTTACTGAATCCATATACTAAATAAATAAAAGAAGGCATTATAAAAATACTCCCTAAAAGAAGTGCTGCCCCCAGATAATTTACAGATTGATCATTATTATTTGTTAACAATGATAATCCTTTACTTCCTTTGATTCTTACTAAGGTCGGATACAAGCTGTATGTAATTGCGGTAAATAATAATGTGATTTGGCTGCCTGCAATAATTCTTAAAAAATAAGTGTCTTTTTTCAACAGCAGATACCACATCCAGATGAAAGATAATGAACAGAGCATAATACATGTTAAGCTTACAGGGTTACCCAAAAGCCATTCCGCAAGTGGAATGTTATTTCTGTAAGCTGCAATGTACGTACAGACAGCCAATACCACACATACAATACTCATTTGTTTTGCTTTAAAGATTGCATAGTTTTTCTCTTCTTTATTATTTCCTGTCTCTTTTATAATAAAAATTGAAGCAATAAACCCAAATATAGCAATGGTATAAACACCCGTTAGAATAGGAAAGAGCCCTAACCATGAATATACATAGGCGTCCATAAAATTATTGGTTTGGGTATCAATCTTTCCTGATACAATAGATCCGGCAATGATTCCTAAAAATAAAGGAGCTATAAGACAGGAATATACATACACTTTCGTATATAATTTTTGCATATTATCCTGTATGGCATCATAATGTCTGAAACCAAACGCAGTACCTCTTGCAACGATTCCCAATAACAAAATAATTAATGGGATGTAGAGATAAGTAGCAGCAGTGGTGTATATATCCGGAAACCCTACAAATAAGATCACTATAATAAGGATCAGCCACATATGATTGGCCTCCCAGATGGGTCCCATTGCATGATACATAATTTTGCCGACGCGGCCTTTAGCTCTTTTTCTGGAGAAAAACTCCACGATTCCCGCGCCGAAGTCTGCTCCTCCCATAATTACGTATAAAAGGGTGCTAATCCATAGAAATGCTAATACTATATAGAACATGTGTTTTTTAGTTTAAAAGTTTAATAAATGAATTTTTGTCAGTGGGCGTCTACTTCTGCACTCCCAATATCATAAAGCTTGTCTACCATTTTTACCTGACGATACAGTAAATAGGCCACGGTAATTCCTAAGAGAATATAGATCCCGGAAAATAGGTAGAAGGAATAAACGAGTCCCGGAATAGGATTCACGGCGTCTTTTGTTTTCATAATTCCGTACATAATCCATGGTTGTCTCCCAACTTCTGTGACTGTCCAGCCCGCTTCCAAAGCGATAAATCCTGCAGGGATTGCAATGACAAATAGGCGTAACAGCCATTTTTTTGTTAACCATATCTTTTTCCACCAATTGGCAAATAAATAGAGAACTGCAATAAACATCATAAATGTTCCTAACCCCACCATGATCTGAAATGCAAAATGGGTCACTATAACCGGAGGGCGTTCATCTTTGGGAAAAGCGTCTAAGCCTGTCACTTTAGCATTAAAATCTGAAAAGGCAAGAAAGCTGAGTCCGTTAGGAATTTTAATCGCATATTTTACGGTTTCAGTTTTTTCATCCGGAATCCCCCCAACAATTAAAGGGACATTAGTTTCTGTTTTAAAATGAGCTTCCATTGCAGCTAGTTTAGCAGGTTGTCGTCTGGCAACATCTTTTGCAGACAAATCACCACTTAAAGGTTGTAATAATGCGGCAATTGAAGCAAAGATGGCTGCAATACGGAATGCTTTTGTATGAAATTCTATGTTTTTCCTTTTTAAAATCATCAAGGCATGTACTCCTGCTACGGCAAACCCGGTGGAACAAACGGCAGCAAGTACCATATGTAAAGCTTGAAGAGGCCATGCTTTGTTGAACATTGCAGCTACAGGATCTATATTCAGATATTGACCATTGATATAATCAAAACCTTCAGGACTATTCATCCAGGCATTGGCGGCGACTACAAGAACTCCCGAGGCCACGCCACTTACCCCAACGACTACACCTGTGAACCAATGGAACCATTTATTGAAAACTTTTTCTCCATATAAATAAAACCCGAGAGCAATAGCTTCTATAAAGAAAAAGGTACCTTCCATCGAAAACGGCATTCCGAAAATAGGACCGGCGTGCTTCATGAACTTTGGCCACAACAATCCTAATTCAAAAGACAGCACGGTCCCGGATACAGCACCGGTGATGAACAAAATGGCAACGCCTCTTGCCCACGCCCGTGTAATATTTTTATAAATGACATTTCCTGTTTTTAAATATCTGAAATGAGATATTGCCATAAAGAAAGGCATTACCATTGCGATACAAGAAAAAATTATATGAAATCCCAGCGTAAATGCCATCTGCGAGCGGGCAGCCATTAAATCATCCATAAGCCTTAGAAGTATTTAGTGATTAATAAATCGGGTGTTATTTTTTACGTTTTCCAAAAACATATCCTACATTCGCATAGGTCATTATTGGATTCAGGGTTACATCAATCTTATATCTATCGTCCTGGTTGGTGCTTTGATTCTGGGTGACAAGAGTAGCTTTAACTTTTAACGGTATTACTGAAAAATTTCCTCCCACAAACCAATGATTGGTGATAGCATAGGTCACTCCGCCGGTAAATACTGGTCTGAAAGCTCCATTGATTTTTAAACTCGTAGGACCTCCCAACATTTGATTGAGTTGATCGTTCGTAATCTTGCTATCTGTAAACCAGCAGTAGGTGGCACCGGCAGAAAGTGAAGCATTTAATTTGGGGAGAATAGGTTGGCGATACTTTACCTGTAATATGGGAGTCCATGCTGTAGTTCTGGCAATGTTTCCCAGAGGTGCAAGAACATCCCATCCTTTTATATCGAATTTTGGCGGGATCCCGGCCGTAAATTCTACAGCCCAATGATCGGTGAAAAAATAACCTCCGGAAAATCCTACTGTATTGGATTTACCAAGCCTGACTGCAGTATGTGGAACTTCAGCATCCATGGGAGTTGACCCCATTTCTACCATACGCAATGTTGAACTTTTAGATTGAGGCGCGAGGTACAACCATCCGGTAGTGACATAAAATTCTTTTGCCTTTTGTGCATGGATGTTGAAAGCCCATAAAGTAATTAATGATAATATTAATCTCCTTATGAAACGATAATCTTTCATATTGGTGTTTTTTTATTGTGTTTAAAATGATCAAAGGTTATTAAAGTACGGCTCTGTTTACCTGTAGTAATTTTTTTGGATATATTATATATTTGAAGTGTGTTTTTAAGGTGTAAAATGAAAATGTAAAAAGAAGCCGTACTATAAGTATTGATCTATTGATTTTTTACGAGAGTAATACCTGTCAGCAACAGTTCTTTACCTCCTTCAAAAATCATTTTCTGTTTTCCTGTTTTAACATCGAATTGTCTTATGTGACCTCCTAAGTCACCGGTAAATACGGACTGATGATCTGGTGCCAAAGCTAATCCAATGGCTTCCTGGTGGCCTGCACCAATAATTTCGATTTTACTTTTACCGATATTTTCCAGTTTTGCACGGTTTAAAGTGTTTCCTCCTAAAGATTCCAATCCTCTGTCTGTCCAGTATAAATATCCGTTTACCTGGTCCAGCTCCAGATCGATACACTCAGGAAGATGTTCGTAAAGTAATTCGATATCACTGCGGTTATCAGCAGATTCACCGGCAGGCATTTCGATTTTTGCTCTGTAGATACGTCCGTTTCCTCCTTTTGCAGGTCCTTTTTGTGTCCAGTAAAAATATCCGGCATCAGGATCAACTGCTATTCCTACGCAATGCCTGTTTTCATCTTTCATTTGTTCTTCTCCTTTTCCTCTTTCTACAAGAGTTTTGATATCACTGCCATCTAATTTGGCACTCATCACCCGCATACCTTCACGGTCACACCAGTAAATGCGGTCATTTTTACGGTCAAGCGTAAGTTGTTTAGGTGTAACGGTACTTCCAACAGGGATGATTATAGTATGATTAGAACCGTCCAGATCTATCCGCTCAATTGAGCCGTCATTATTGCGAAGAGTTTCTCCTCCTGTAGGAATTCCCATATTGGTAACATAAATATGTCCACGGACATTGTCAACAACGATACCATCAGGAGATTTTCCAGGAGTTTTAATAAGTAATTCTGAAGAACCGGTTTCCGGATTAATTGTTAGAATTTTCTGACCCATTGCAGCTAAAGCGAGGATCGAATAATTAGTGTTTTTCATTGTGTATTTTTTATGATAAGTATTAAAAAGTAAGGTTGGGTTATGATGGGTTAGCATCTTTTTTTTCGGTACCCAAAATAAGTCTTAACGTAGGATCGTTGGTCATAAAACTTACGATCCAGTTGCTGGCCAGTTTAAATTTATTACGTGATCCTGAAATGGGGATGAGGTGAATAAAAAGCCAGGTAAGCCATGCCATAAATCCTTTCATAAATCCTCCTTTGGGAAAGTCTACCACAGATTTGAATTTGGCGATAGCTGCCATACTTCCTTTGTTATGATAGGAGAAAGGTTTAAGTGGTTTTTGCTCTTCCAGTCTGACGAGATTACCAGCCAGCAATACACCTTGTTGTATGGCAATCTGAGCCAGCTGAGGATGTCCGTTAGGATAGTTTTTGTCGGATATTTGGAGGCATTGGTCACCAATAGCAAAAATATTGTCTGTATCAAGAACTTTATTAAATTCATCCACCATAATGCGGCGTCCTCTGGTAATTGAAGATTCCGGAAGGCCCGGTGCTTGTCTTGCGATAACCCCGGATGCCCAAACTAAAGTAGCGGTAGGTATTTTTTGATTATCTCCCAACGTAACAACCTCATCGTTGTAATCACTTACCAGAGTATTTAAAATAATATGTACACCTCTGGCTTTTAAAACCTTAAGGGCCTCTTGTTGAGATTTCTGACTCATAGGACCCAGCAAAGCATTAGAACCGTCTATAAGATATATTTTACCGACTCCTTCTACAAGGTTGGGATAGTCTTTTGAAATAATATTACGGGACATATCTGAAAGCATTCCTGCTACTTCCACTCCTGTAGCCCCTCCACCGGCGATGACGATATTTCTTAATTTTTTTTCTTCTTCTGCATCGTTGGTGGTGGTTGCTTTTTCCATACTCAGCAAGATATGATTACGTAATGCTATGGCGTCATTGATGTTTTTCATGGGAAAAGCTTTCTCTTCGATATTTTTGTTTCCAAAAAAATTGGTTTCTGTTCCCATGGCTAATACCAGGTAATCATATTTTAAATATCCTTTATCTGTTTCAACGATATTTGCCTGTTGATGAATCATGACAAGGGAACCTAAGTGGAACTCAACGTTTTCTTTTCCCTGAAACATCTTGCGGAAAGGATAGCTGATGTTCGATGGTTCTATGAATGCCGTAGCTACCTGATAAATCAATGGAGGAAAGAAATTATAATTGTTAATATCTACCAGAATAATATCAAAATCCGGATTTTTTGCTAATTTATTGGCAAGATTAGTACCTGCGAATCCACCTCCTATGATGATAATTTTTTTCATATTTCATGTGTTAATTTAATGTTAGAGTTTATTCATTTAATTTGTGTGTAGACCTTAGAATTGTCCTTCAATTCAACAAATTTATTTGGGAATTAATGATAGTCTGTTATCTGGAATTCTCTTTTAGTGGTCAGGCTTTCTCTGTATAATATGCAGAACGGATTGTAGCGTTGAAATAAAAATCCCCGTGATATACTATTGCTGAATCTACTACCAAATGAAACGGACAAAATATTCACGGGTGATATAAGCACTACAAAAATTATTTGAAAACTTGTGTTTATTTATGAGAACACTTTTTTTATTTAAATAATTAATTTATCCTTTCAATAAAACAAAGTTATTAATGAATAATCTATAATGTATTATCTAAAATTCTCATTTAGTAGTTTCTAATTCTCTTTTAAATGAATTATTTTTTAATTGTTTCGTTTATGAAGCAAAACGAAAGTCTTTATATTCAGAAAGAAAAACCGTGATTTATTGCTGAATGAACAGGCAATATAATCACGGGCGCTATAAGTTTCACAAAACCATAAAAATGAGCTTCGAAACTTATAAAATATATAAAACTACTTCTGTTCTTTTTTGTACAGTCTTCATTTGTTGTGATAAGATTTTACCTTGAAATTTTTAGTCGGTAATTAACAAGGACGGCAATAATAAAATAAAAAATGGCTGTTATCCACATCTGCCCCCAAAGTGTTTTAATGTCTCCGAGCTGAGACTGAAACTGGCTGATGGCTAAAAATCCTCTGGCTCCCAACGTAGAAGGGAAAGCATAGGATAATACATTTACCCAGGCCGGAAAAGCAACGGATGGCCATGAAATCCCACTCAGAAAAACTGCAGGGGTAGATAAAAAGGTGATTGACATCGCTGCATCTTCTCTTCTTTTAAAAATTCCCATCAGGGAAAATCCCAGAAATATAACGGCTAAAAAAAAGGGAATTAAAAATACTATGACATCCCAATATGAAGCTCTGAATGGCAATTTGAAGATTAAAAAAGCTGTTCCGCATATAGCTGAAAATAAGAGGATGGATAATAATAAATAGGCCAATGCCCGCCCTAATAATATGGGAATTATTTTAATTGGAACTGATTCATAAAATTTGTAACGGGTGAAATATTTCCCCTGTTCCCTGAAAGTTCCTCCTAAAACCCCTATGGAAGTAAGAAGCAGTGCTTGTAATACAACCAGCAAAACGACTGGTATTAAAAAAGTGGCATAACCTCCGTAAGGATTGAAAATCATTCTGCTGACCGGAATAACCGCCCTGCGGGAATGGGTACTGTTGTCATAATTTAATCCGCTGTGCAGGGTTTTATTTATTTCTAATTGGGCATTGAATGCTCCCGTTACAGACGAAGCAGCTCCTGAGATTGCTTTATTATGCAACATGTTGGAGGCATCGCTGTACAGTGATAAAGAAGATTGCTGCCCGATTGATATTTTTTGTTCAAAATCCTCAGGAATAACCAAAATTCCGAAGACTTTACCTTGTTTAAACTGTTTTTTCGCCTCACTCATATCATTAGATACAGCTAATACATCGACTTGTTGGGTAGCGTCCAGCATTCTGATAAGGTTTCTACTCATACTACCTTTACTGAGATCTACAATGGTAATAGGAACATCTTCAATAATTTCATGGCTGTATACAGTGCTATTTAAAAAAATAACGATAAAACCAGAGGTCAGAAGAGTTCCCCGCAAGGCATCATCTCTGAAAAAGTGAAGCAGTTCCACCTGACAGGCATGGAATATTATTTTAATAAACTTGTATAATAAATTATCATTCATACGATCCTTTTTGCAATTGGTAACTGAATTTTTTTAACGAAAGAAGGCCAATTAAAGCAAATAGAGCAAAGCCTATCATATAAGGCAGAGATTCAATAAGCGGCATGCCTTTAATAGCAGTATTGGTAAGCATTCTTACATATGAACTGAACGGAAATATGGAATCAAGAATTTTAATAGGTACCGGCATTCCTTCCTGTGGATATGAATAGCCGCTAAAGGTATATGCTAAAGAAGAATATCCTCCACCTGTAGCACATAATGACCTGAAATCTTTACAGATTGTTACAAAAAAGACTGCCATCAACTGGTATATCACGATTAAAACAATTGTTAAAAGATAAATATTGAGCACAGGGGTATTGGTTGGAATACCGAGATAGCTAAAAAGGAAAGTCACCATTAAAACCGACAACAAAGAAAAAATAAAAGTGTACGGCAATATTTTACCGAAAAAAGCAAACACTACATTTTCCCCACTCAGCTGATATAAACCTTTACCTTCATTATATTTCAAAATACTACCCAGCAGATAGAGTGTGGTCATCATGACGGTTAGCTGCAATGCCATCGGAAAAAGAGAGAGACAAAGGTAATAGGCATAATTGGAAAAGGGGTTAAATAAAGTGTGATTTCTCATGACAACCGGCTGTACGGCTTCCTTAGCCTGCAATGCTGAATTATTTTTTTTCATCAGAACATTAACCTTTGCCGAAGTTGAAAAGTTGCCGACAACAGCATTAAATCCTTTATTGATGACTCCTGCTGGAGTTAAAAAGTTATTGTTGACATATAAAACAACGTGAGAAGGTTTTCCTTTGCTGATATCTCTTTCAAAATTACCGGGAATAATAACCATACCGTATACTTTACTGGTACGGATAAGTTTAATTCCTTCATTCTCATTATTTACCTTTTGAGCAAGATTCAGTGTAGAATTGGTTTCCAGCTGCCTGGTTAATTCTCGGGACACTAAGGTCTTATCTTCATCTAAAATAGCCAAAGGAAGTTTCCGGAGTACTCCATCTCTGAAAATGGAAGCATAAAGAATAAAGATCATCAGAGGAATACCCAATGTCCAGATAGCGATGGAGGGTTTGTTTATAATTGTTTTACATTCATTGAGAAACACTTTCCAAAAGCCATTTTCCATTGTATTCATGGTGATAGATTTATAAAGTTACAGAAGGAACCAGTACGCTCATTCCGGGACGGAATCCTTCAATTTTTTGAGCAGAGTAGGCTTTGATTTTGAATGTTCTCATATCAAATCCGCCTTTCGTTTTAGTGGCAGTCCAGGTGGCAAAGTCTCCAAGAGGAGCAATGTATTTTACCTGAAGCTGAATTTTTTTATTGTTTAAAGCAGGTACAACTCCTTCAAATTTGTCGTTCATTTTAAACTTTCCCATCTGATCTTCTTTGATATTAAAAACTACCCAGATGTCATTCAAATCGATAAGGTTAATGATCGGATATCCTGCATTCACAAGCTCTCCTAAGTTGGGAAAATACTGGTTGACTTCTCCATCTGCCGGAGCTATAATATTGATCTCACCCCTGTAAGAGGAAACTTCCTGCACAGCACCTTCTGCCTGTCTCATGGTTGCCGCAGAAGCATCTTTATCTTCTGTTCTGGCTCCATTTTTTGCCATGAGATAATTGCTGTATGCTGCCTTTTCCTGCTCTCTTGAGGCATTTCTCTGAGCTTTTGCTTCATCTCTTTTTTGCGCAGGGATTACTTTTTCATTATATAGGTTTTCCATCCGTTTATAGGTAGTTTCTGACAGATCGGCGGACGCTTTTGCCTGCTGCCACGTATTGTATGTTCCCTGGATCTGCTCATAACGACTTCCGTTTAAGGCTTTGTTATATTGAGCTGTAGCTGCATCTTTTGCGGATTGTGCCTGGATAAGTTTGGCATCAAGTTCAGGGCTTGAAAGAGTGGCTAGTAGTTGTCCTTTTTTCACAGTTTGACCTTCTATCACCAATTTACTTTCCAACCTTCCGGTCACTTTAGGAGCTACATGAATTTCAGTAGCTTCCACCTGCCCCTGAAGATAATCATGGGTGGGACTGGTAAGAAAATAAATGGATACGGCAGCTATAGCTCCTAATATCAGGATATTGATAAGTATATTGATGAACGTAACTGTTTTTTTCTGGTTCGTGGCCATTGTCATAAATTTTAATTAGAAAATTCTTAAATCTTATTTTGCATTTTGAACATAATCATCGCTCATGTCACATACCTCAAAAAGTTTGGCAAGGTTTGTATCGTAGCTGGCATAGGCTTTTAGCTGTTCAATTTTTTTTCCTGAGAGATCCAGCTCTGCATCGATAACATCCGTAGATGTAGACATGCCTTCTGCATAGGAAGCTTTTCGTATTCTTACAAGTTCTTCTGCAAGTTTTATAGAAGCGCTTAAGGAAACAATTTGTTCACTTGATTTCTTAAGTTCATTGTACAACTTTTCAACATAGGTTCTGATATCGATCTGCAGTTTTTCTCTGGACAATTCAATGCTTTCTTTTTCGCTTTTTGCCGCAAGAATTTTATTTTTTCTAGCAAATCCATTGAAAATATCATAGGTCACTGCAATACCGACAGTCAAGGGGTTTTTAACCATAGGATAATTGTGGGAAGCAATGATTTTTTGACCTGTTATCATAACATTAGGAAGATGATTGGCCTTTTCAGCATTGATATTTTCCTCTGCCATTTTTTCAAAGAGCTTTAATTTCTGGATCTGAGAATAATTTGCGACCGCCCTTTCCTTATATTGCTGTAGTGAATCTATATCCTCTTTCAGAAAGAAGGATGAGGTAAGTGAAAACTCTTCTTCTTGTTCTAATGTAGCTGATAAAGCTGTTCTGGCGAGCTGTAGATCTTTTTTGGATGCAAGCAGTTGTCTTTCGGCTTCTACAACGGCGACTTTAGCCTGTAAAACTTCTACACCGGCAATAATACCGTTCCTTTCAAGTTTTAAAGAATTGGCTAAATGGATATTCATAACCGTTACAACATCCTCTTTCACTCCGAGGGCTTCTTCAGCCAGTTTTGTATTAAAATAACGCTCTGCCAGCTCTGAAATTAAACTTTGTTCGGAATCGCTTTTATCTGCTTTTGCCAGTTCTGCTTTTATTTTTTCAATTTTGATTGCCGATTTTATTTTCCCTCCTGTATACACTGGCCAGTTCATTGAAAATCCACCAAATTCCATATCTTTTTTTTGAAGGGTAAAATCCCAATTTCCCAGTATAGTAGGGGAAGGTAGGTTTAATAATGTAGCAAGACCGTCTCTTTTGTCATTCAGATTTACCTTTGAATCTTTATCGGAATACGTAGCATTACCAAAAGCTTTAAATTGAGGATACATCATCCCTTCTGCAGATTTGATTTTATACTGGGAAGTTTCTATCTTTTTGTCATTTATTTTTACCTGGATATTCCTGTTCATCATCATATCCCGGGCTTCAGAAAAACTGAGAGCTGTTTGCGCCCTCAAACCATTTATCCCTGAGAATATTATGATAAGCCTGATCAATAGTTTCATTAGATTTATTTTATAATTAATCAATAATTCAATTTTTTTGATATTGATACCTATAAAAACCAGATCGTATATTTGAATCTCAATCACGAAAATAGATTGTACAGCAACTTATAATTCTCTGATAAGGGATATTAAAAAAGTGCTTATTTCTGCAAAATCAGTGTTTTGATAGTGCAAAGAGATTACCTATGAAGTTGAAAATATATAAGTTGCCGTCTGCTGATTTCTTTTTTTAACTCTTGGAAATCGTTGTATATAAAATCTGTGTTTTTACAGTCATCATTGTACAATGAATCATTGATGCTAAATTATCATTGATTTAGCGACAGAGGCTTATTTGAAAGTAGTTAAATGTAGTTCGAAAGTATCATCCTGATCAGAAACCTTTCATTGATGATAAAAAAGAAGAGAAGACATTCCTTTTTGGAATAAAAAAAAGCAGAGATTAATTCTCTGCTTTTTCTTTTTTTACGGCCTGATGCATAATGAGTATAATCCCGAGAAGGATGATGGCTATCATTAAATACCGCCATGCCAGTCCTTTTTGTTCCGTCACCGTTCCTGTTACAGAAATAATGAAACTTGTTACAGAAGTGATAACATATACCAATCCACCCATTAATCCGCCGGCTGTACCTGCATTTTTAGGAAAATACAACATACTTGTGGTGAAAAATGAGGTAAATAAAATCCCTGAACAGATGTGGATGAAAAAGGCAAAAGGAATCATAATGAAAAGATCTTCAGCAAAGAAACTGGTAGTAATCAGGCCTGCAATCAGGATCAGCTGTAGTAAAATAGGCTGTAAAATCCTTGGCCCGAAGTCTAACGAAAGTCTTCGCTTCCCTATAAAACCACCTATCATCCAGGAAAAACCTAAAATCAGAGTACAATAACCAATGACTACAGGAGTAAAGTGAAAAGTATTTTCAATAATAAACGGTCCTGTAATATTGAATAGCATGACAATAGAATAGCTTAAGCCTAAAATAAAGATTCCCAGCATGAAAATTTTATTTTTAAGCATCATTTTGTACAAGCTGATATTTTCTGAAAGGTCAAGTTTCTTTTTCTGTGGAAGACTTTCTTCACTGAAAAACCATTCGAACAAAAATAGAAATCCTGCATAAAAAGCCAGAAAATAGAAATTGGCATGCCAGTTAAATAATTTCTCCAGATAACCTCCAAGGAAAGGAGCTAGAATAGGCCCGCAGGACCAGACAATGGTAAAATAGCTCAGATAATGTTTTACCCGTTCAGAATCATAAATGTCAACAAAAATAGCTCGCGTAGCCACTACAAGCACTGAAACCGCCGCTCCCTGAAGAATACGAAGCAGGCAGATCAGCAGAATGCTATTGGTCATGGTAATCAGAATACTACTGATGATCAATAGAAATAAAGCGACTAACTTGGGACGATAACGTCCGATACTATCCAGAATTCCGCCTACAAATAACTGTGAAATTCCATAGCTTAAAAGATAAGACGTTAAAGTAATCTGAATATCCTTTTCAGAAACCGACAACTCTCTGGCCATAGATGGAAACGAAGGCAAATAAATATCTGTGACAAACCCGGAAAGTGGGATAGACACAAATGCCATAATGGTTATTAATCTGATGCGCTGCTCAGATGCTTCTCTCAACATATTCATTCATTTTTTTACCTTACAAAAGTACTTCAAGAATATCCAAAACGGATTTTAAAAGACAAAGTAAAAATTACAAAATTCAAAGATTTATAAGGCGTTTTTAAATTTCAAAGGGGATACATCAGCATGTTTTTTAAAGAAGTTATTGAAGTGGGAAGGCTGATCAAATCCCAGTGTATATCCAATTTCAGCAATATCCCAGTTGGTATATTTCAGTAGGTTTTTAGACTCTTCAAACATTCTTTCTTTAATGATTTGTGTTGTCGTCAGATTCGTAACGGATTTTACCGATGAATTCAAATGATTAACATGTACACTGAGGTGTTCTGCGAAATCAGCCGGAGTTTTTAAAGCTAAAGGATACGCCGGTGAATCAAGAGGGAATTGCTTATTGAGAAGCTCGTCAAATAGCCTATATAAACGGATGTTGGCAGGGAGTTCGTTGGGGTTGATGTCGTCTACGCGGTTTTCCAGCGCGAGATGAAACACCGATGCAAGATGACTTTTAATACTGCTGCAACGGAAGGGATACGTTGAATTATTCATTTTGTACATCTGTTCAAAATACAGGGTTGCCAGTTGGGTTTGTTCTTCCGTTAAAAAAACGATGGGTTTACTCCATTCTTTAAATAGGGAAGTTTTTTTAAACAAATTAAATTCAGAATTTCCATAAAAAAACTCCTGATTGAAAAGACAAAAATATCCTTCCTGAAAATCACCGTCACACTCCCATGAATAGGGAATACTTGGTGAGGGGAAAAATAAGGCCGGCCGGTCAATGTACAGTTCATGAGATCCATACTGAATGGTGCCTTTTCCTATGATAAAGCTGATTTTATAATAATCCCGTCGATTGTAAGGACTCTTAAAGCTGCAATATTTCCGCATTGAAATGTTGAAATGGGATTTTCCTGTTTCAAAATCATCAGAATCAAACATTTTAATCTGATCCTGACGAATGCGTTTATAATAATCCTGTATCGTTTCCAGTTGATCACTCATGATGCAAAGTTATAAAAATCAAAGATAATGAAATAACTTTATTCTGAATTGATCATGCAACTGTTGTTAACTTTTATTAATCTCCAATGTTAAAATATGCGATGGAAGTTGAAAAGGTCCGGCCTGACTATCAATAGCCACTGTAAAACCGGATTCTTTAAAAAAGTCAAAAAGTGGGTCATGGGCTAGCATATTAATCCAGATTATATCGGTAAAACTCGCGGCGGATCTGGATTTTTTCCAAAGGGACTGTCTGATTTCCTGGGTATCGAATTCGGGAAGAATAACAAAACTTATTTCTGTTGCTCTTTTTCCATCAGGTAGTCCGGAATAAATGGATCCACTTCTTAAAATGCTGTACCCTACAGGACGTTGATCTGCATAGGTCATAATAAGTTGGTTAGAAAGATCATTCAGATCATTGATCATCTTTCTGGGGTCTATTTCGTTTTTAATATAATTTTGAATCTTGTCTTCAGAAACAAAATCCTTGTGAAGGCTATACGTTGAAGAATCAATAATGGTTATAAGATCAGAAATTCCCTCTTCAGAACCTACTGTAAACTTTGAAATGATATCCATGAGTCTTTTTTTATTCAAAATTATAAGATTAATCCATTCAGAAGGGGTACAGTTTGTAAAAAATTGATCGGTACAGTTCTGTATTTTGTAAATTTGTTCGGTACAGTTTATTGTGTTACCATGAAATCATATAAATACGAAGTCTTTACGACGGTTATTGAAGAGCAAATCTGTAAAGGTATTTTACAGGCTAAAGATCGATTGCCATCAGTGAGAGAAATTAAAAAAAGATACCAGCTGAGCACAAGCTCTGTGCAGAGCGGTTTTGAATATCTGATGATTAAGGGATTGATTGAAAGCAGCCCGCGTTCCGGTTATTTTGTACTTGAAAGAGAAGACGAGAGTATTCCTGAGACGAAGACTCTACTTCCGGCCGTAATGAGAGATGAGGTATTTATAAACAATATTAAGCTGACTTCCAAAAGATCTTCGGAACCCAGTTCTTTTAATACAGCAATACCAGGTGACTTACTGATGCCTCAAAAGCTGATACTCCGGACTATGCAGGAGGTTATTCGTGAGAAAGGAGCTTCGCTTCTCCGGTATTATCCTTCTAATGGCCTGGAACCATTGAGAAAGCTTATTGCAAAACAGATGAGAATGAATGGTTGTGCTTTCAATCCTGATGAGCTGATTATTACAGATGGTGCTTTGCAGGCATTGACCATTGCATTGCAGTCTGTAACGAAAGCAGGAGATGTGGTCGCTGTAGAAAGCCCATGTGTATTTTCAGTGTTGGAAGTTCTTGTCAATCTGAATCTCAGAGTAGTTGAAATTCCTGTGCATTACCGAAGTGGTTTTGATCTTGAATATTTTCGTGAAGTATGTGCTGAAAATGGTATCCGGGCACTTGTGGTTACTCCAAATTTTCATAATCCTACCGGCATTGTGATGAGCGATGAAGTCAAAAAAGAATTATTGAAGATTGCCGGGATGTATCAATTGTGTATTATCGAGAATGATATGTATTCTGATCTTTATTTTAATGAGAAAAGACCGCGTTGTATCAAAAGTTTTGATAAAAAAGGATTGGTGATCACCTACTCGTCATTTTCGAAGACACTAGCACCTGGTATTCGTTTAGGATGGTTGCATGCAGGTAATTTTTATTCCAAGGCGGAAAAGTCGAAATTTATTTTAGGGCGATCCGTTTCACCCATCTACCAGGAACTTATCCTTAAGCTGTTAGAAGGAAACAGTTATGAAAGACATCTTCGTTCCTTCCGGAAAAAATTGAATCAACAGGCCTTTCAACTTTTAGATCACTTAAGGAAATGCTTCCCGGAAGGGGCTTATTTTCATAGGCCGCAAGGTGGATACAGCATCTGGGGACAACTTCCGGAAAATATCGATATGAAAGAATTTTATGAGTATTGCGAAAATAGGGGAGTTCTATTTACTCCGGGAGATACATTTTCATTCACAAACCGATATAATCATCATTTCCGGATTGTTTTTGCTGAAAGAATTACTCCTGAAAGTTTACGCTTATTGGAAAAAGCCGGAAGAAAAGCTTATGAACTTCTGCTTTAACGATGATGAATCTTCATTTTAATCCGTTTTACCCAAGATTTTGATGTTAAAACTCGTTTTAGGCTATTTTATTTTGGGAATAGATGTAGAGTAGAAAAATAATCATGGAAATAAGAAAATGTCTGAACATTTGTCATACGAATTTGGCCTGAAGTTAAGTGGAAATAAAATCTATAGTTCTAATATACTTGTTGTTACGTATTTTTTGTTGCTGGAATGTTGATCTATGCAGGGTTTATGGTATAATCTCAATTTTATTTTTCATTTTAAATTAAATCCATTATTTGTGAGTTATTTTCAATTAATTATCATTTTTTTTCTGGCACAATTAGGCTGGAATCGCCATAAAACCTATATTTGCAGCCTAAATTTTTAAATAAATGAAAGAACTAATTGAAAAAATCAACGCAGAATTCGAAGCGTTCACAACTGAGGCAAACCAACAAGCGGAAAAAGGGAACAAAGCAGCTGGTACAAGAGCTCGTAAATCAGCTTTAGAACTTAGCAAACTGTTCAAAGAATTCAGAAAAGTTTCTGTAGAAGAAGCTAAAAAATAATTCACCTTTAACCGGCTTTTGAAGCCGGTTTTTTTATCCCTGTGTTTTCGTTACGATTCTTCTTACAGGTACTGATCTTCCATTTATCAATTCCGGGTTATATTGGTATTACTCACTTTATAGTCTTTTGCCTTTTATCTATATATTAAATTTTTCTTTCCGAATAGCAGTAATAATCTGTATAATGTGTATTTTAGAAATATAAATGATATACAGGATGATGAAATATTATTATTTGTTATTAGTCTTACTTTTTGATTTTTTTTCGGCTCAAAAAATTAGAGTTGTGGATTCAGAAAATGGGAACCCGATTTTCAATGCACGAATTCTTTTGATGAATAAGATCGTCTATACCAACGAAGATGGATGGGCGCCATTAGATCAAAATGCTATTAATTTTAAAGTTTCAGCATCAGGTTTTCAACAATCAAAAATTGATGAATTTCATTCTGCTGTAAAATTAAAAAGGATCTATAAAAGCATTGATGAAGTAAAATTAACCAAAGTAAATATTAGCGATATTTTTGAGGATGTAAGCAAAAACTATAGAAAAAGGTATTATGCTGAACCTTCTCTTTATGATGTTATTTATAAAGAAAAAAGAAGTGATAACAATAAACTTTATTTCCTGGTTATTGCAGAAACTAAATTATGGAGCAAAAGCAATTATTACAACCACAACAAAAGCTATGATAAGAATCTTCAGATGCAGCTTAATACTTTAAAGTACTTGAAAAATAAAAAATCAGACAGTATTTTTACTGCAGGAACAAAAGAATTTTCTGATGAATCTATGGGAAATTATTTTTTCAATTTTGAATTGGAGCGGGTACTAAGCCACGTGAGAAATAAAGAATCAAAGAATTCAGGATGGATGATTTTTGAAGAAGGAAATGAGCAATTGGTTACGTTTACAATTAAATCCGGATTGGGAATTGAAATGGAAGGTGAATTTAAATACAATAAAGTAGATAAAGTTATTACCTACTTTGAAGTCCATTATTTACAGGATCAATATCCATTAATGAAAAGAAAAACCGGAGAAGGTGAAGAATATGACTATCAACTTGGAAATGCTATACTTGTTTTTGATTTTTACAAAAATGGAGAGGTGTATGTTCCGGCATTAAGCAGACTTGAAGGAAATAAATATATCGCTTATTACAAAGGGGTAAAGCATGAGCGTAAAATCAGCCGGGAGCTTATCTATAATACCTTTAAAAAATCAGATGAAAAAGGACTCAATCCCAAAGTTGATTTTACTAAAAATATCTGGGATAATATTCCGGTTAATGAAAGTAAAAATACAACTATTTTACTTTCCGCGGAAGAGCAAACCTTTATCAACAGGAGATTACCGGATTTCGGATCCAAATAAAATGCAGTTTTTTATAATCTGTGTTGTAAATAATGAGGTTCTCGGTTGGTAATGCATTAATGTTTTAATAAAATACGTTCATTATTTGAATTAAAAGTCTTAAAATACCAGTGTTTAAAGACTTTTTTACCTTTATTCCTTTACCATCTCCACAATTTCCTTTATCTTTAAACCAATCAATATATACTATGAAGATAAATAGATTTTTTGCAGTACCGGCTGTAGTGTTGGCCGCCCAGTTTTCATGGGCTCAGGTAAAAGTGGATCAAACAGAAAAACTGGATCCTATCGTAAAAAGTTTTGTAGATGAAATCAACAGCAATTCCCAACTTGAAAACATGGCTTACGAGTTATTGGATGGGATAGGGCCACGTTTGGTGGGAACTCCGGAAATGTTGGCTGCCAACGAATGGAGTGCCGGCAAACTTCGCTCATGGGGTGTAGATGCCAACCTTCAGCAATTCGGAACCTGGAAAGGATGGCAAAGAGGAACAACCCATGTAGATATGGTATCTCCTCGTACAAAATCATTATCAGCAACACAGCTGGCATGGAGCCCTACTACCAAAAAAGCAATTGAGGCAGAGGTAATTATTCTTCCTAAAGTGGCAACAAAAGCCGAATTTGAGGCCTGGCTTCCTTCTGTAAAAGGAAAAATAGTGTTGATGGCACAATATCAAAAGATTGGCCGTTCGGATGAGCAGATCAAAGAATTCGCAACTCCTGAATTATATGAGAAGCTTAAATCCGAAAAAGAGCAGGCTACCAAAGACTTTGCTGCTTATATAAAGAATATCGGTTATGACAACAATACCCTTCCGGAAGCTTTAGAAAAAGCAGGAGCGGCAGGAATTGCCATCTCAAACTGGACAGGAATAATGGGAGCCAACAGAATATTTGGAGCGAAAACATCAAAAATTCCAATGATTGATATTGATGTTGAAGATTATGGAATGCTATACAGAATGGCAGAAAAAGGAGCTCATCCTAAAATTAAAATTGACGCCCAATCTAAAATACTTCCGGAAGCGAAAAACTTTAACACGATCGGAATGATCAAAGGAAAAGAAAAACCTGATGAATATGTGATTCTTTCTGCTCACCTTGATTCATGGGACGGAGCTCAGGGAGCTACGGATAACGGAACAGGAACTTTAACTATGCTTGAAGCGATGAGGCTTCTGAAAAAATATTATCCTAATAACAAAAGAACAATCGTTATCGGACTTTGGGGAAGTGAAGAGCAAGGCTTGAATGGTTCCCGAGGTTTTGTGGCAGACAATCCCCAAATTATTAAAGGAGTGCAGGCTGCTTTTAACCAGGATAATGGAACAGGACGTGTTGTGAATATCAGCGGACAAGGTTTTGTGAAAGCCTATGATTATGTCGGAAGATGGTTGGAAGGTGTTCCGAAAAACGTACGAGGACACATTAAAACCGATTTCCCGGGAATGCCCGGTGGAGGAGGATCTGACCATGCTTCGTTTGTAGCAGCAGGAGTTCCCGGAATTTCTTTAGGCTCTTTGAACTGGGGATATTTTGGTTATACATGGCACACGACCAAGGATACTTATGATAAAATCGTTTTTGATGAGGTAAAAAATAATGTGGTTTTAACAGCAGCATTGGCTTACATGGCATCGGAAGATCCTGAGTTTGTAAGCAGAGAAAAACGCGTAATGCCAAAAGATGAAAAAGGAGCCACGGTACAATGGCCGGAAGCAAAAGAGCCGAGAAGAAGCTCGAAAGATTATAAATAAAAGATTAAACTTAATAATAAAACTATAGTAAAGGTTGCCGGATAGGGCGACCTTTTTTAATTTATTAAAAAAAATACGTCAAGTTCTGGCGTTATCAGCCAGTACATTTGTTTTAAGAAATTCTTGCAAGAATATATATAACCTTTAATTTTTTAAAACGATGAGCAATACACTTAATTTGTTGGAAACAGGTGATTTTCCAACCTCTAATATTAATGTTAATCAAGTAGAAATGGTAACTCTGATTGACAAGTACACCAAAGAAATAGTTAATTTTAAAAAAGCTTCTTCAGGACCTTCGGTTATAGATGGAATTATGTATCTCAAGAAAGATGGGGTATTGTTTGAAAGAATATATAACGGAGTAATCAATGCTGAATGGTTTGGTCCCGGAAAAACAAATATTGAACTTCAGGCTGCTATTAATGCTGCTATTAAGAGCGATACGATTCTTATAAAAGGAAAATACAGATGTTCTGATCAAATTAAAATTAATAAAGATATAATGCTTTTAGGGCAGAATTATATCAACGGAAATGATGTTGGAGATAATGAGGGATCACGAATTATTTTTAACGATTTTACCAATCAGATTGCCAATTCCTGTATCGAAGCGGTAGCGAGCTTGTGTATCAAGAACCTTGCTGTTGTTGGAAGTGAGATCCCGGGAAAGATAGGGATCAACTTGATTGGAGTGCCGAATGGCACCACTGATCCAATTGGCAGTCTTACATTAGATTCTGCTATAGTACAAGATTTTGAGGTTGGAGTAAAGGTTACAGAAGGGTATTATAACAGGTTTGTTAATTCTTATATCGGATACTGTACGACCTGTCTGGTATTGGATAAATGTTATAATTCATTTGCAAGTTCATTATCAATAAGAGCAGGGTATTATAGTAAAAAAAATATAGATAATGGCGACCTGAATGATGGAATTGTTTTATATAATAAAGCCAATCTGACAATGTTTGGGGGAAGTGTGGAAAGCTTTTCTAATGCCGGTATTACTTTATATTCATCCAGAGTTTCGTGTTTTGGTGTTTATTTTGAAGGTGAGAAAGCAAATGATAAAACCTCATGTATCAGAATGATGAATAATAATTGTAGATCAACTACTATCGGCTGTCATACTTATTTGGTGTTGAAACGTACAAGTTCATTTATTCATGTTTTACCCACGGTAACCTCTGCACATGTCTATTCTAAAAATAATCATTTTGATTATGAGAATAATTGGTATACTTCGGTATACAAATTTGAAGCAACCGATTTTGAAGGATATAATATCGATATTTCTGGGGATAATTATCAAAATGGTCTTAATGCAGGGTCTTCTTATATCTCAATTACTTCTTCCTTACTTAAGAAAGGAAAAGGAATGATTCAAATTATTTATCCTTCAGGACATGAACTGGCCGGACTTAAGTTAACCAATTTGAATACAACATCTCCGTATCAGTACAATACTGTTACGGGTCAAGAAAACGGTATGATTACAACATTTGCTAATTCCGGCTATCCAGGTGATGATCCGGCAGGGCTTTATGGACAAATTGGCTACACGCCTTATACGGCTGTCTTTGAAAATGGCTCGTGGAAAAAAATTCCTAAATTATAAATTGATAAAACTTATAAGTTTAATAAATAAAAGGGTTGTCTCAACAGACAACCCTTCTATATTTTATTTTCGAAATTAAATGTAAAATTTTATATCCGGAAATGTTGAAACCGAAGGTTCATATTGACTTTCACTTAATTTTCCAAAACCGTATTGACAGAAAATAAAAGCTAGCTCATTCGTGCTGGCAGAGTCATGATCTGTCTGTGTGTCGCCAATGTACACAGATTCTTCCACGGATAGGTGATTCCTTTCCATGACTAGCTGTATATTTTCGGACTTTGCTTTTCTTGTACGGCCATGGGATTCAAAATCTTTGAAAAGATGATTGAACTGGTAGTATTCTAAAAAAGATTCAATATATCCGTCCTGGCAGTTGCTTACAATAAAGAGATTGTGAGTACTGGCAAGACTTTTTAGTGTTTCTTCTACACCATCATATAAAATACCACCCTGAATGCGCAATACCTTATTTTCCTGTGCTACAATTTCAGAAAGAATTTCCTCAACTTCCAGGTCCGTAATTCCGGGTACAATAGCCGGTACAATATCTTTAGCTAATAAACCCATATACTGATCCATGTCTTCGGGTTTCAAGTCTTTTTGAATCAGTTGATGTCTTTGCAAAACATCATTCCATATTTTAATAATGGTTAATCTGGGATCCCATAAGGTTCCATCCAGATCGAAAATTAAATTCTTATACTTCAAAGTCTTTCTTGTCTAATTTTGTGAATAATAACTTTTTTGATTTTTAACAAGCAATTATTTAACTATTAAGATACGTTCAGAGATTAAGGCTAATTATGGTAAAATCAAAGATTTATAATAAAGTAAAGCTTGACTTACTATTCTAAAAACCTTAGGATATCTTAATGATTAAATAAAGTATACTTATAAAATCATACTCAATTGCACTCTTTTTCTCGCCTCATCAACTTCCGTTACCTTTACTCTTACATGTTGATGAAGTTTTACCACTTCATTCACATCAGAGACAAAGCCTTCTTTCAATTGAGAAATATGAACCAACCCGCTTTCTTTGATTCCGAGATCTACAAAACATCCGAAGGCGGTAATATTGTTGACAATTCCCGGGAGAATCATTCCGGTTTTAAGATCTTTGATGCTTTTCACATGAGGGTCAAACTCAAATACTTTAGCTGCTTTTCTCGGATCTAATCCCGGTTTTTCAAGTTCTTTTAAAATATCCTTGATTCCCAGTATTCCGATTTCTCCGGTTATGTAGTTTTCCGGTTTTACTAAAGCTATTTTTTCTTTATTGGCTATTAGTTCATCGGTTTTAATTCCAAGATCTTTGGCCATCTTTTCTACAATTCCGTACGCTTCCGGATGTACGGCAGAATTATCAAGCGGGTTTTTTGCATTTGAAATCCTTACAAAAGCAGCCGCTTGTTGGAACGCCTTATCACCAAGCCTTGGAACCTTCTTCAATTGTTTTCTGTCCTCAAAACCTCCGTTTTCAGCGCGGTAATTGACAATATTTTCTGCCATTTTCTCACCGATTCCCGATACATAACTTAAAAGAGATTTGCTTGCGGTATTTAAATTAATTCCCACTGAATTTACACATTTCATCACAGTAGAATCCAGTTCATTTTTTAATTGACTTTGGTCTACGTCATGCTGATATTGTCCGACACCGATAGACTTCGGATCTATTTTTACCAATTCCGCCAGAGGATCAGAAAGCCTTCTTCCGATAGAAACAGCCCCACGAACGGTAACATCATAGCTAGGGAATTCATCTCTTGCGATTTTGCTGGCAGAGTAAACCGATGCTCCGGCTTCCGATACTACAAAAACCTGTAAAGGCTTGTCAAATGCGATTTTTTTAATGAAAAACTCCGTTTCACGGCTTGCAGTACCATTTCCGATAGAAATAGCTTCAATATTATAAGCATTTACCATGGATCTGATTTTCTTCATTGCCATTCCGGTCTCATTTTGCGGAGCGTGAGGGTAGAGGGTTTCATTATGAAGCAAATCTCCTTTTTCGTCAAGGCAAACGACCTTGCATCCGCTTTTGTAACCAGGATCAATCGCCAGAATTCTTTTTTCTCCCAAAGGCGGAGCCAATAATAACTGACTCAGATTTTCAGAAAATATCTGAATCGCTTTTTGATCTGCTTTTTCTTTGGCTTCCTGAAGGGCTTCATTTGAAATAGCAGGCTCTAAAAGTCTTTTGTAGCTATCCTTGATTGCCAGAGAAATTTGTTCAGAACTTTCATTATTAGATTTGATAATTGCTTTCTCGATGAAATCGATCGCTTCTTCCTTGTCAATTCCTACATTGGTTTTCACAAAACCTTCAGATTCTGCCCTTAACATTGCGAGAAGCCTGTGAGAAGGAGTTCTGCTAAGATTTTCTTCCCACTCAAAATATTGCGAGAATTTCTGGGCATCTTCCTCATCTTTTTTAGCCTTTACCACTTTAGAAGTAACCATGGCCTTACGTTGAAAAATCCGGCGAAGGTTTTTACGGACATACATATTTTCATTGATCCATTCCGCCATAATATCTCTTGCGCCCTGAAGAGCTTCTTCTTCAGAGGAAACGTCCTTATTAAGGTATTTTGAAGCCAGAAATAATACCTCATTATTCTTTTGGCTCATAATAATTTTGGCTAAAGGTTCCAGTCCTTTTTCCTTGGCCGCATCAGCTTTGGTTTTTTTACGTTTTTTGAAAGGCAGATATAAATCTTCTATTTCCTGTATATCAAAGCTTTCTTCAATTCTTTGTTGAAGCTCAGGCGTTAAAGCATTTTGCTCTTCTATTGATTTTAAAATGGATTCTTTCCTTTTAACAATTTCTTCGAACTGTTTGCTGATCTTTGAAATCTGCTCAATCTGTATCTCGTCCAGGTTACCGGTTCTGTCTTTTCGGTAACGCGAAATAAAAGGAATCGTGCAGTCTTCTGCCAGTAATTGTAAAGTATTGTTGATGCTCTTCTCAGAAATATTGAGTTGCTTCTGTATAAATTCTACGGTCGTCATTGTTCTGTTTTCGGAAAGCTAAAATAAGGTTTTGGAATGAGAAAAATGAAAAGAAACTACTTTCCTTCAAATAAAAAATCCCTGTAATAATACAGGGAATGCAATTCACAACTTATATAATAATTATTATAAAAAGTTTTAATAAAGAAAGCTAAACCTTTAGAAAAGGTCAGGAATAACTTTTGGACGGTGATTCCAGTTTACTTCCGGAAGTAAATTTTGCTTTCCATTGTAAATTTAATTTTATTTATTATATAAACAACCATTTTTATTCATATTTTTGAAAAACAGTATTTTAAATGTGAAAATTATGAAATAATAGTAAAAAAAATCCCACGGAGTACGCAGGACTAAAGATATTCTTCGGCTTATAGCCTTATTGTGAATTGCTTTGTTCAAAGATAAAAAATAATTTCATTGGAAGAATATGGGAACCCGTAATTGCTAAAAAATATTTATTCTTATTTTTAGAATTTGATAACCAATAGATACAAGATGAAAACATTAGGAATCGACCTTGGAACCAACAGTGTAGGTTGGGCCATTAGAAATACGGAATTACAGGATAATCAAATCGAAGATTGTGGCGTGATTACTTTTGAAAAAGGAGTAGCTTCAGAAAAAGGTATAGAATTTCCAAAGGTTCAGAAACGGACAGAGAGCAGGGGCAAAAGAAGAAATTATCAAGCTGAAAAATATAGAAAATATGCTCTGTTAGATTTTTTAATAGAGAAAAAAATGTGTCCTTTAACAATAGCAGAGCTTGATCGCTGGAGAAAGTATGAAAAAGGAAAACATAGAGAATATCCACAGTCTAAAGAGTTTATTGACTGGTTGAGATTTGATTTTGATGGAGATGGAAAGCCTGATTTTCATTTGTTTGATAAAGATAAAAATGAAAGTTATTATGTTTTCCGGGCGTTTTCTATTGAAGAAAATTATATACATGTTTTCAAAAGTAATCCTCAAATCTTAGGACGTGTCTTATATCAATTGGTTCAAAGGAGAGGATTTAAGGGAAGGGATGAAGAGGAGGCTAAAATAATACTTAACGGAAGTGAGAAAAGTGGTACAAAAGGAAGAGATGAAATAGAAAGTTTTATTGATTCTTATAGTACGTTGGGGGCCGCATTGTACTATTATCAAAAAGAAAATGGAGGAAGGATCAGGCAGCGTTATAATCTTAGGAAAGATTATGAAGCAGAGCTGAGACAAATTTGTAAAGTTCAGAGTATTTCTACTTCAGATTATGAGAAACTTTGGAAAGCTATTGTCTGGCAAAGACCTTTAAGAACTCAAAAAGGATTAGTAGGTAACTGTATTTATGAGAAAAATAAGAGAAGAGTAGCAGTAAGTCATCCACTGTATGAAGAATACAGAACATGGGTGTTCATCAATAATCTAAATATTGTACCCCCTCCGGATACAGAATTGTCAGATTATCTTCATGAAAGAATTTATCCATTGTTTTATAAATCAACGCCAGATTTTGAACTTAACGTGATTGATAAACAACTTGCAAAAGATGAGGCTAAAAGATTATCCGGGCATGTAGGTAAAACAAAAGTTATATCCGTAAAACTATTGAAGAGTTTTCATGATGTTTTCGGTGAAGGTTGGAGGGGGAAATTAAAATGGGATATTAATGGAGATAGAGCTGTACAACCCCTAAAAAAGGATCATAAAGATTACACTTTCGACGATTTATGGCATATACTTTTAACTTTTGATGGGCAGGAAAATCTTAAAAAGCTGGCTGTAGAGAAGTTGAAATTAGACGAAGAGAAAGCTATAAAATTTTCCAAAATAAAATTACAGCAAGGGTATGCAACATTAAGCTTATCTGCTGTGAAGAAAATTTTACCATATCTTCAGAAAGGGTTTCTGTATAGTCATGCTGTCTATCTGGCGAATTTGTATAAGGTTTTGGGTGAAAATGTGATATCAGGAACTTTAATTAATCATTTTGCAGAAGAAGTGAGCCTATTTTTACAAAAAGATTCTTTGAACAGAAAAGTTGCAGCTATTGTTAACGGTCTTATTTCTGAGATGCTCAATAGTAACGAAAGATACTATATTTCTGATAATAGAGATCTGGATAAGGATGAAAAAGAAGCAATATTGAATAAGATTATAGATAACTACGGTTTATTAAGTTGGGAAAGAATGAATGAAACAGAAAAATCAGAGGTAATTGAGAAGGTTTCAGTTCAGTATCTGGATTTTTTAAAAAAGCCAATAACATTAAAAAGTAATCTATTCATAAAACCAATAAGAATTCATGATCAGATTTTAAAATTCTTACAAGATACCTATCATGTGTCTGAGGATAGGAAGAAATATCTTTGGCATCCTTCAGAGCAGGAAAATTATTCTGAAGCTGAGGATTATTTTGAGTATTCTATTGGTAAGAAAATGTATTATTTAAGAGAAAATGAAGTTCCTAAATTTCTTTATAAAAATCCTGATGCTGAATTTGAAGGCAGGCAGATTAAGCTCTTGGGGAATCTAGAACCTTTAAGCAGAGGTTTTAAAAATCCAATGGCATTAAAATCATTATATAAACTTAAAAGCCTTATTAATTATTTTTTACAGCAAGATAAAATTGATGAAGAAACCAGAGTAGTAATAGAAATAGCCAGAGAACTGAATGATAAAAATAAAAGAAAGGCTATTGAAATCTGGCAGAAAGAAAGGGAAAGAGAAAATGAATCATATAGAAAAGAAATTCAAGAATATAGAGAGCAGTTTCCTCATATTGCTTTAATAGATGAAAGTACCATTATACGTAAATTAAGACTATGGCATGAGCAGAATAAGATCTGTGTTTATACCGGAAAGCTTATTTCTATAACAGATTTACTATCTAACAATAAATTTGATTTTGAACATACTATTCCGGCAAGTATAAGCTTTGATAACGAACTTAAAAATCTGACCATCACAGACGCAACTTATAACCGATTGTATAAAAGTAACAAATTTCCTACACAATTGTTGAATTATGAATCTGAGTCGGCTATCAATGGAGAGACTGTTAGCCCTATTATCAGAAATATTGAATTCCTTTTTGGAGAAAGGACTATTGAGCATAAAGAGATAAAAGGAAAGACCGAGACAATTATAAAATGGAAAAAAATAACTGAGCTTGAAAAGCAATATGATGATTGGAAGAAAAAAGCATCTTATGCAAGCTCAAAGGAAATAAAAGATAACTGCATTATTAAGTATCATACCATTAAGATGGATTTAGATTATTGGAGGGCTAAACTAACATCCTTTACCATTACTGAATATAAAGCGGGTTGGAGAAATAATCAACTTAGAGATGCTCAGATTATTACTAAATATGCTCTTCCATACTTTAAGACCATATTTAAAAACGTTTCAGTAGAAAAAGGAAGTATAACTGATATTTTTAAAAAAGTTTATAAAGTACAATCAACTAAAGACAAAAAAGATAGAAGCAAGCATAGTCATCATGCTCAAGATGCAGCTATTCTTACTTTAATTCCGAATGTTTTTCATAGAGAAAGAATTATTAAGCTGTATGAGGCAGAAATTGATAAGAGAACAGGTAATATTTATCACGAAAAACCTTTGGGTTGGGAAAGTTTCTCTGAAAAATATATACAGGAAATTCAAAATAAAATTCTAATTAATAACCTTGTGGATAATAGGACTGTGACTCAAACTTATAAAGTTCCAAGAAGAAGGGGTAAAATAGATCATATCAAGGCTCAAGATGAACAAGGGAATTATAATTATAAACTTGATAGCGAAGGACAAAAGATACCTAAAGTAGCAAAAGGCGATACGATCAGAGGGCAGTTACATGGCGAAACTTTCTATGGAGCAATAAAACAACCTGTAAGAAATGATGAAGATCAGATTCTGTTTGATGAAAATAAAAAAATGATCTTAAAGGATGATATTTTTGTTGTAGTGAGAAAGCCGTTGCTGTATAAAAATGATGCTAATTCTCCAGGTTTCAAAACAATAGAGGAAATAGAGAAGATCATTGTAGATAAAGCCTTATTTAAAATGATAAAGAAGCAAGTTGATAACTCGGATCTTAAAACAGCTCTTACAGATGGGGTTTATATGTTAAATGCTGAAGGAAATGAAACTGGCCAAAAGATAAGAAGGATCCGATGCTTTGAAAAACAATTGAAATATAAAACTGCAGTAAAAATCCATAAACATCAGTTTGAGTCTAAAAAAGATTATAAAAAGGCAACCCTGGCTGTTAACGGAGAAAATCCATACTGTCTTTTCTACAAAAGTGATGAGGGGAGAGCAATGAAAGTATTGTCAATTATTGAACTCTCAGAATTAAAACTTAAAAATCTGAAAGATCTCTATAATGAGCCTGAATTTTTATCATCTGAAACTGGAAAAGGGAAAAATAAATCTGCTATTCCGTTATATTCAATTTTGAAAAAAGAAGATAAGGTCATTTTTTATAAAAATTCTATTAATGAATTAAAAGATTTGGATACTGAAGAATTATCCCGAAGAATGTTTAAAGTTTACCAATTTGAAGGAGACTCAAATAGAATGAAATTTAGACATCATTTAGCTGCAGGGATAGACACCGAATTAAAAAAAGAAAATAAAGAATATTCAGCGGTTGATTTTGAAGAAAAGCAGATGTTTTTAAGATTGAGCCAAGGACAATGGAATTTTGCCATTGAACACAAAGATTTTGAACTGACACTCAGCGGAAAAATAAAATGGAATTTATAAAATGATCACTCGTTCTATATATATTGGCAATCCTGCTTATCTCAAACTTAAAGATGAGCAAATGTATATTCTGGATCCTTCTACTAAGGATTTGAAAGGTAAAGTTCCGGTAGAAGATTTAGGAGTGCTGATGCTGGATCATTTTCAGATCACAATTTCACATCAGTTGATTCAGAAAATGATGGGAAATAATGTAGTTGTCATAAGTTGTGATGCTCATCATTTACCTCATGGAATAATGCTGCCAATGTATGGACATACAGAGCATTCAGATAGGGTGAAAGATCAACTGGAAGCCAGTGAACCACTGAAAAAGCAGCTTTGGAAGCAAACTGTTGAATGTAAAATTGAGAATCAAAAAGAAGTGCTCAGAAGATTAGGGAATTATTATGGACCTATGGTTGAGTACCAGAGAAATGTAAAAAGTGGTGATATTACTAATATGGAGGGAATTGCCGCACAACATTACTGGAAACATCTGATTAGTCTTGATTTTTTGAGAGCCCGTTTTGGAGATTCACCCAATCAGTTTTTCAATTTTGGGTATTCAGTTCTTAGAAGTATTGTAGCAAGAGCCATTATTGAAACAGGATTATTACCGGTTCTCGGAATCTTTCATAAAAATAAATACAATCCTTATTGCCTTGCAGATGATTTGATGGAGCCATTTCGCCCATTTATAGATCTTTTAGTAATGCAATGGCTTGAAAAGTGGCCGGAAACAGAAGAGCTCGATAAAGAATTTAAGGCCCATATTCTTAAAGTAGCAACTGTAGATGTTGGAATTGATGGAAAAACCAGACCATTGCTGATTGCTGTAAAAATAACGGCTTTTTCACTTTATAAATGCTACACAGGGGAAAAACGTTTGATCTCTTATCCTGAACTATTATGAACGCCGAAAGGTTTAACGCCTATCGTATTATGTGGGTATTGGTTTTATATGATTTACCGACTGAGACCAAAGCAAATATGCGGGATGCAAATTTGTTCAGAAAACACTTACTGGATGATGGGTTTACCCTGTTTCAGTTTTCAATGTATGTAAGACATTGCCCAAGTCGTGAAAATGCTGAAGTTCATATTAAAAGAGTAAAAGGCATGCTTCCTAAAGCTGGAAAAGTGGCCATTATGTGTATTACGGATAAGCAGTTCAGTGATATTGAGATCTTTTTTGCCAGAAATAAAGAAGAACCACCACCAACCTTCCAGCAACTAGAATTATTCTAATTTTTAAATCCTAAATAAACAATAAATCCGTTGAATTTCAACGGATTATATTTTGAGGTTGTTGTTAATCACAAAGTTAGTGATTTATGAAAGCAATTCACAACTACGTTGCCCCGTTTGATAAAATTCCAGTTGTTGTTAATCACAAAGTTAGTGATTTATGAAAGCAATTCACAACCAGCTCACGAATGTACCATTTCAAAAATAAGTTGTTGTTAATCAGAAAGTTAGTTGTTTGTGAAAGCAATTCACAACTAATCTTCATAAGAGGTACTATAAGTCATAGTTGTTGTTAATCAAAAAGTTAGTGATTTATGAAAGTAATTCACTTGTGGATTTTGTGAAATTTTAGTTTTTCTGGTTATTATTTTATATACAAAATATAAAAAGTTTTTGAGCAAAAAATAACCCCTGTTAATGCAGGGGTTTTATTTTGATAAAATAATTAAAGCATTGTTTAAGCAATGAATATGATATTCTTTGCTCATAGGATGAGTAAACTCACTTCATACCCGTATGTTATTAAATGCCTCAAACGTTACTCTGTTCGAGCCTCTTTTTTTTAAATTGAACTCTTATAATCTTTGGTATCTCTCTTTCTATTTCTTCCATGCTTTTCACGGAGAAAGATGAGATTAAATTGGTTATTCTTCATTTTTTGGTTTAAAATTTTTCCCTGCTCCTTGTCGGAGAAAGGTAACTTTGCCTTGCACTTTCTTTGCTTTTTCAAGAATTTCTAAGGCCTTTGTTCGCTCGCTAACCTTACCTGCGTGTGTTATATTGTCCTGAAGATCACTTTTTTTCATATGTTAATATAGTGATTTTATTTGACAAAAACAAATCATTTTAAAGTAATATCAAATTGTACTTTGAAAATGTTCTTCATGTTCTGACTTACTTTTATATTTTTTCGTGGGTTTTCGTATCTGCTTTATGATAAAGTTTTTTTTGTATTTCTAAAAATCTTTCAGCTATTCTCTATTCTTAACCAGTACCCAGCCATTATATCTGACTGAAGTTTTACTTTTATTATTTTCATCCCATGAGATGGTGTACCAGTACGTGGCGGTAGGTAGTTTTTTTCCGAAGGCGGTGCCGTCCCATTTGAAGTTTCGTACTTTATCTGCACTGTAGAGTTTGTTTCCGTATCGGTCATATACTTCAAATACCAGATTTTTTTTGTAGGCTAAGGCAGAATAATCAATACTGTCGTTTTTACCATCATCATTTGGAGTGATAATATTGATTAAATTAGAAACCGTCACTTCTACAGATACCGGAATACAATTGTATTTATCTTTTACATAGAAAGTATGCTGTCCTCTTTTAAGATTATTAAAAATATTAGAATCCTGCCAGTTACCCGTTTGATCAACAGCATATTGATAGGGCGGAGTACCTCCTGTAACATTGATGGTAGCAGTGTTGTTGGTAATATCGATAGATTTGATAACTGGGTTAGGTGATGGGTATACTTTTACAATTTGTTTCGTAACACATTCTCCGTTTTTTAAATTAACCCAATAAGTTCCAACGCTTACATTGGTAATTTGCTGGGTGGTTGCTCCGGTGCTCCATTCATATGAAGTAAATCCCGGGCCGGCATCAAGCGTTGTTTTATCCTCGATACATATAACCTTATCGACCAGTACAGAAGAGATCTTAGGAGGAATCACTTCCAGAGTAATTTTTGCTACTGCAAAACAACCGTTGCTATTAGTAACTCTTACGTAAGTTACCCCATTGGGAGCAATGTAGGTTGCGGGATTGCTGATCTCATTAGTCGCATTGGTAGCATCAGTTAAAGAGGGATAATACTTCTTAGTCATCCCTGTTTGAGTAGTAACATTGGCATTGGTAAGATTAAAAGAAGCAGTAGAAGGATTGGACAAAATATAACACGATTTAATATTGGTGTCATTAACAATAGGAATACTGCCGATAGTGACCACTGCATTCTGACTTACCGCATTACATTGGGAATTGAGAGAAGAGCCTTGTGGTCCCACTTTAAATCTTACCCAATAATTTCCCGGTGGCTTACCATTAGAATTAAAAGTGTAATTAGGATTAGTGGTAGGTGTTCCCTGATCAATCCATGTAGCTCCGGAATCTGAACTGTATTGCCACAAGTATTCAGCAGGGTTGTATGAGCTTCCGGTTAATGTGGCTGTAAAATTAACGGTAGAATTCTGATTTGGGCACAAAGTTGTGCTTGCTCCGGGTAAAGCCTGAATCGTTGATGGAATACAAGGAGAAACGGTGATATCATCAATAGCCAGATCATTACCGCAACCATTACCTACTGAATTGTTTATAAATTGAAGTTTTACAGAAGAACTTGAACCATTATTAAATACAATAGAGTATTCTGTCCACGTTGAGCCTACGGGAACATTTCCTGTAGCTGATGTGCCGAGTACAACGCCAGTGACAGGATCAACAGCTTTTAGTGTCATATTAGGAAATTGATAATTAGGAGCGCAATCGCTTGGAGTATTGGAATTGTTTACATTAAGGATCCAAAGCGATAGTTTTAATGTAGTATTTGAACAGAGATTGTTCATAACATATTCGAGAAAAATAGTAGAAGCGGTTGATGGAGCATTAATCAATAACATGAGCCCGTTGGGATTTCCTGTATGATCCGGAACATCTATAAATCCATTTCCTCCGGTAGTAGGAGTTTTTACCAATCCAGAGTAATCATCAGATAAAGCACCTCCTCCAGGTGGGCCGGCTGTTCCTACAAATTTTGTTGAAGTAGTAGCGCCTGGAGCGTAAGTAGCCAAAGGCCCATACCATTTATCTGTAGCATTTCCCTGTCCGAAAGTTTGATTAACAATTGGTGGTCCCCAGGTTCCTGCACATGTTTGAGCAGTATATAAAGAAAAATTAAAAATCGAAAATAAGCAAACCAATACAGAAAAGGCTTTCTTGTGTAGAAGTAGTGTTTTTTTCATATCGAAAAAGTGTTTTTTTAATGGATGATTTTATATCCGGGCTGTGTTTTAAAATTTTTTAGTCTTATTTAAAATTGTAATTTTCAGGCTTAATTAAAAGTTATAGTAAATTTTAAGAAAAGCTGTGGATTTTGATTTAAAATTTATATTAATTGTGTTAAAATTGATTAATTATTTATGTTTTTAATTGTATTTTACTATTTTTATTGTTTAATTTATACAAAATTAGCAATAGTTTTCAATTGTAGTTATTTTTATATATAAATTTTTGAATTTTTACAATGTCATGGTAATAATCGTCCTAAATAAAGATGTTTAGGACGATAGTCTGAAGATAAATTTATGATTGGAAAAGATGAAAGACACGAGAAATGTTCATTTCTTGATATATGATAAGATGGTGGCAAAAATGTTTTTATATTTTTGAAACCTCAAAAGACATAAACTTTTTAAACAGTTCAATAATATGAAAAAACTTAGTGTAATCGCATTAGTAGGAGTAGGATTGCTTGTAGCATCATGTAATAGTAAAGAAAAAACAGATACAGCATTAGCTACTGAGCAAGCCGTTGCAGAAAGCAAAGGAGAAATATTGGCAGTAGATACTACAACTTCTGTGGTGAATTGGAAAGCTTTCCATAAAGGTGGCTTTGCTCCGCGTTGGGGAACATTGAATGTAAAATCAGGAGACTTAAGCATTGAAGCAGGACAGGTTGTAGCTGGAAACTTCAATATTGATATGACTTCCATTAAAGTTGACCCGGCTTCAGTTACTGAAAAAGATAAAAAACCAGCTGACTTAGAAGCTCACCTGAAAAACCCTGACTTCTTTAATGTAGAAAAAAATCCTGTTTCAGACTTTAAAATTACAAGCGTAACAGATTTAAAAGAAGCACCTAAAGATGCTGTTGCAGGAGCAAACAAAACCGTAAGCGGAAACCTTACTTTATTAGGAAAAACAATGAACGTTACGTTCCCTGCTAAAGTAGATGTAGTAGATAACTCAGCGACTGTTCAGGCTAAATTTACAGTAAACAGAACCGATTGGGGAATCAAATTCGGTACTTCAGAAGCAGATCCTGCAGAATGGATGATCAGCAAAGACATCGAAATTGCTATCGACGTTAAAGCAAAAAAATAATTGAATACAATTTCAATAATCATTAAGCTGCCTTTTTTAAGGCAGCTTTTTTGTGGTATATATTTAACTTTTTTTAATATTCTGTAACCCACAGTCGGCATTATATTTTCTCTTATTCTGATTAAACACCTAAAATCATAATATCATGTCAAAAAAAATTGCAATTCTGGCCACCCACGGTTTTGAAGAAAGTGAACTCCAATCTCCAAAAGAATATCTTGAACAGCAGGGCTGGACAACAAATATCATAAGCCCCGAACCGGGAACCATTAAAGCCTGGGCTGAAAAGGACTGGGGAAAGGATTATTCCGTAGATAAAACCTTGGATGAAGTGACAGCTTCCGACTATGATGCATTGGTTCTGCCGGGTGGGGTGATTAATCCCGATCAGTTAAGAACAAATGAAAAGGCATTATCTTTTGTGAAAGATTTCTTTATTCAGAATAAGCCTGTTGCTGCTATTTGCCATGGGCCACAAATTCTGATCAATGCTGAGGCAGTTAATGGTAAGAACATGACGTCAGTACATTCTATCAGCAAAGACCTCATGAATGCCGGAGCTCATTGGGAAGATCAGGAAGTTGTTGTAGATAATGGGCTGGTAACAAGCAGAACCCCTAAAGATTTACCTGCCTTTAATGCTAAAATGGTTGAGGAAATTAGAGAAGGAAAACATGTAGAGCAAGGGTTATAACTTTTGGTACAGGTTTAATTAAGGCCCGCAATTTGAAATTGCGGGCCTTAATTATTTCATAGTGATAACATATGTTTTGTCAGTTGCTGAAAAGTGAAATCAATTCAAAATCCATGAATTCTGAATACGTGTACAGTATTCACTCCCAAGATATAAAGGATTACCATGTTTTTCAGACCAAAATCCATCCAGAATATCCTTGCTCAGACAACGATATACAGCAACTCCTTTATAAATTTGATGATCATCGCCTTCATAGTTGAAGTTGAGAACTAAAATCCGGTCTTTATAAAATCCCGTACCATTTTGAAGATGATCGCCAATAATCCATTGGGCGATAATACGGCTGTTTTCGTCAATAGATAATAGTAATGTACCCTGATAAGAAGCCTCGTCTGATTCTTCCTGATTGCTTCCTTTAATAGAATAGGTTCCTGCCAGATCGTGAACTGTCATAGATTTGTTTTTATGGATTGCAAATTTAAAAAATACCTGCCATGATACCGTTAGAAATATTTGGAGGATTTCCCATGTATAAATTAAACATTATTTTTGTGACAAAATTAATTTAGAATGATTCCTTTTCTGCTGATCGCTAACGTGATTACTTTCGGAGTTTTTGGATTTGATAAACTGCAGGCCAAAAAACATCAATGGCGAATTTCTGAGAACGTTCTTTTAGGACTTTCACTGGTAGGCATTGTAGGTGCAGCTTCGGGAATGCTTATCTTTAATCATAAAGTTTCCAAAAAATCTTTTCTGGTGAAATTTTTCCTGATCGTTTTAATCGATGTTGTATTGTTATATCGGTTCATCAGACATTGATTAAAAAATCATCATATTTCTTTTAATTCATTATTAATGAGGTTTTGGTTAAAAAAAACGCCAGTTTTTAGTGTGCTTTTAAGATATTTATTCTGCTATTTTTAAATTAATATTTAAAATTTTCTTTAAAAGCTTAAATATTGGTAAAATAATAATAATTGTTATTACTTTTTTACTATTTTTATAACTGAGAATCAAAACAATAACAACATGAAAAAACTCAAAAAAGTTTCCCGAGCTGAAATGAAGTCAGTTCAGGGAGGAATTGCTAAAGGAATGGTACGATGTAAAGATGCAGATACGTGTGTCGTAAGATGGGGATGGGGTACCGGATTTTCCAGTAACTGCGGTGAATTTGACATTATTTGTGGTGAACCGCCTGCAGTAGATCCGTGTGAAATATCATTATGTCTATAACGATCAGAGAGTGTTTTTAGAGCACTCTTTTTTTATTCGTCTATAAACGAGTATTTTAAACAGAATGTTAATTATTGACATAACGAAATTGTTTTTCATTTAAAATCACTATTTTTGCACCCGTAAAAATCTTTTATGCAAAACATTAGAAATATTGCGATTATCGCACACGTTGACCACGGGAAGACTACTTTGGTTGACAAAATCATTCACGCTACCAACATTTTCAGAGAAAATCAGGAAAGTGGAGAGTTAATTATGGATAACAATGATCTTGAAAGAGAAAGAGGGATCACCATCTTATCCAAGAATATTTCTGTTACTTATAAAGACACAAAAATTAACGTAATTGATACTCCTGGTCACGCCGATTTTGGTGGAGAAGTAGAAAGAGTATTGAAAATGGCTGATGGGGTTATTTTGTTGGTGGATGCGTTCGAAGGGCCAATGCCACAAACAAGATTCGTACTTCAGAAAGCGTTGGAACTAGGATTGAGACCATTAGTTGTTATCAATAAAGTTGATAAACCAAACTGTCGTCCGGACGAAGTTCACGATCAGGTATTTGATTTATTCTTCAACCTTGAAGCTACTGAAGAACAATTAGATTTCCCAACATTCTACGGATCTTCTAAACAAGGTTGGTTCAACACTTCGTTGGAGCAAACTGAAGATATTTTACCATTATTAGATGGAATTTTACAATATGTTCCAGAACCGAAAGTAACTGAGGGGAACCTTCAGATGCAGATTACTTCTTTAGATTTCTCTTCTTTCCTAGGAAGAATTGCGATCGGAAAAGTAACAAGAGGTGAAATTAAAGAATCTCAATGGATCGGTCTTGCTCAGGCAGATGGTAAAGTGGTAAAAGGAAAAGTAAAAGAACTTTATGTTTTCGAAGGACTAGGAAAGAAAAAAGTAACTGAAGTACAAGCTGGAGATATCTGTGCTGTAGTAGGTTTTGATGCATTCCAGATCGGAGATTCATTCGTAGATCTTGAAAATCCTGAACCATTGGAAAGAACTGCAATTGATGAGCCTACGTTGAACATGACGTTCTCTATCAACAATTCACCTTTCTTCGGTAAAGATGGTAAATATGTAACATCTAACCACTTGAAAGAGAGATTGACAAAAGAATTAGAGAAAAACTTAGCATTAAGAGTTCAGCAGACTGATGATGCGAACACTTTCTTGGTATTCGGTAGAGGTATTCTTCACTTATCTGTTTTGATCGAAACAATGAGAAGAGAAGGATATGAAATGACAATTGGTCAGCCGCAGGTTATCTTAAGAGAAATCGACGGGGTAAACTGTGAGCCTTATGAATCATTAGTTGTTGACGTTCCTGAAGAATTTGCTTCAAGAGTTATCGACCTTGCGACTCAGAGAAAAGGTGACCTTCACATTATGGAAACTAAAGGTGAAATGCAGCACATGGAATTCGAAATTCCTTCAAGAGGCTTGATCGGATTACGTTCTCAAATGTTGACAGCTACTGCAGGGGAAGCTATTATGGCACACCGTTTCACAGAATACAAGCCTTTCAAAGGTGCTATTCCTGGAAGAAACAATGGGGTGTTAATCAGCAAAACTACAGGTCCGGCTACAGAATATTCTATCGCTAAACTACAGGACAGAGGTAAGTTCTTTGTTGATCCGGGTGAGGAAATCTACACAGGAATGATTATCGGTGAGCAAAACAAGCCGGGAGATTTGGTTGTAAACATCGTAGAAGCAAAACAGTTGAACAACATGAGAGCTTCAGGAAAAGATAAAGATACAGGTGTTGCTCCAAAAATCTTATTCTCATTAGAAGAATGTATGGAATACATCCAAAGTGATGAAGCGATTGAGGTAACTCCAAACTTCATCAGAATGAGAAAGAAAATCCTTTCTGAAGAAGAAAGAAAAAGAGTAGAAAGATCTGCGAAAGCATAATTGAAACTCTTATATATAAAATCAAAGCCTCGATTTTTCGAGGCTTTTTTCTTTTACTTCAGAAAAATTGTTTATTTTTTCAATGAAATAATACAAATTGTAAAATATAATTTAAAGTAGTTTTGCAGCTATGAGAATGAATAAATTAAAACTTATCGTTTTATTAGGAGTTTTTGCGTCTTACAGTACTTCATGTTCCGTTCAGAACAATGCAACAAAGACTTCTCCCGTTAAAAATACAACAAAGCCCAACAATACAACACAACCGCAGCCTCCTGTGGCTACAACAAAGCCGAATCCCGGCACTCCTCCAAAAGCAGCAGACGAGGCCTTCAGAACTAATCTTCCAGAGATTAAAAGAGAATTCCGTGGCGCATGGATTGCCAGTGTAGCCAATATCAACTGGCCGTCAAGAAATGACCTTACTGTAGAACAACAAAAAGCAGAAGCTATCAATATGCTTGATATGCTGAAAAATAATAATTTCAACGCTGCTATTTTTCAGATCAGACCTTCTGCAGATGCTTTATATACAAGTAACATCGAACCGTGGTCTTACTTTTTAACAGGAGAAACGGGAACTCCACCTTATCCCAACTATGACCCGCTTCAGTTTTGGATCGATGAAGCCCATAAAAGAGGTTTGGAATTGCATGTATGGCTAAACCCTTACCGCGCTCACCATACCAACGGAGGGACGGTCAATAAGCTTTCAATGGCTAATAAACTTTCCGATATTGTCGTACGATTAAAAAACGGAATGTACTGGTTTGATCCGGCAGATCCGAGAACACAGGGACATGTTTCCAATGTGGTAAAAGATATTGTACAGAGATATGATATTGATGCTATCCATTTTGACGATTATTTCTATCCTTATGCAACCTATAACAAAGGAGCCGACTTTCCTGATAATGCTACCTGGAGTGCCTACGTAAGCAGCGGAGGAACCTTATCAAGGGCAGATTGGAGAAGAGATAACGTGAATAAATTTGTTGAACGTATCTACAAAGAAATTCATGCTGAAAAAAGCTATGTGAAATTCGGGATCAGCCCGTTTGGAATCTGGAAACCCGGATATCCGGCAGGAATTGTAGGGTCTTCACAATTTGATGAGCTGTATGCAGATGCTAAATTATGGTTAAACAAAGGTTGGGTAGATTATTTTTCGCCCCAATTATACTGGCCGATTGATTCAAAAGGACAAGGTTTTGAAGCATTGTTAAGCTGGTGGCAGTCTGAAAATACAATGAACCGTCACCTGTGGCCTGGGTTGAATACCGTTGAGATCAGAGTTTCTGACCGCCCGACGGAAATCAAAAACCAGATTGAAATTTCAAGAAATATTCTGAAGAAAGATGCCGGAGAAATTCACTGGAGTATTGCCGGACTGACGAAAAATGCAAGCATGCTTCCAACGTTGAAAAACGGACCATACAGTGAAAAAGCATTAATCCCGAAGACGCCTTGGATCAAAGCTGTTCCATTGCAAACTCCTACATTATTTATTGCAGATAACGGAAGTTTTGCACAAACAAGCTGGAGTTCTAAAAATATAGGTAATGTTTTCCAATGGGTTCTTTTCAAGCAATACAATGATAGCTGGGAAACCGAAATTTTGACTCTGGATACCCTTTCAAAGGATATTCCAAAGTTTAAAGACGGGAAAAAGCTCAACGCAGTAGCCATTAAAGCTGTTGACAGACTGGGAAATGAAAGCGATTATATGGCAAAGAAAGTGAAATAGCAGAATGTCATTGCGAACCGTAAGGTGAAGCAATCTCAAGTCTATGGGCTGTTTTTAACTACAACAAATAGGGTACCCGGTTCTCAAAAAGAGCCGGGTATTATTTTAGAATAACTATAAATTATCAATTTAAAATAATGATAATCAGTTTTATATAAACCTTAATCCTGTATTTTTGTTTAAAATAAAAACTTTATCGGAACCATTTTTGTATTATCAGTGGCATAATCACCAAAATGTAAAATTATGAATACTAAAAGACTTTCCGCCAATATGGAAAAAGCACTTAGTGACCAAATGAATAAGGAGATTCATGCGTCACACGTTTTTTTATCTTATGGAATTTGGGCTGATGACAAAGGATATCAGGGTATTGCCAACTTTTTGTACAGACATGCTCAGGAAGAAAGAAATCATTCGATCAAATTCATGGAATATGTTTTAAACAGAGGCGGAAAACCAAAAGTCAATGCTATTCCGGCCCCCCCGGCAGATCCAAAAAATCTTACTGCCTGCTTTGACGGCGTTTTTAAACATGAAGTAGACAACACTACAGCTATTTACAAAATCGTAGATCTTTCTATGGAGGAAAAAGACTGGGCAACCTGGAATTTTATGCAGTGGTTTGTGCAGGAGCAGATTGAAGAAGAAACACTGGCTCAGAATTTAATTGATAAATTGAAAATTGCCGGTGGTGACCGTGCAACCGACGAATCTTTATTTACTTTAGATAAAACTTTACAAGAAGCACCGGGCGACGTACCGTTGGCGCAAAATGCTACAGGAAATAATCCGTAGAGCTAATAAGCCAAGCATAAACTATTTGAAATCTGTCAGAATGCTGGCAGATTTTTTTTGTGATTTACTTTTGGTATTTTTGGAAAAAAACTATAATGAAATATAATATAATTTTTAATGAACCAACAAATTTTGCAGCTTATAATAATGAAAGTAATATATTAAATAAACTTGAGAATGCTTCGAAAATTAACATTTTTATAGGCGCAAATAATAGTGGGAAAAGTAGGTTTATTAGATTGCTTTTAGAAAATGATTTCATTTTTTATAAAATAGAGGAAATATCAATTTTTATTGATCAATTTTACTCTATTACAAAAGATGAATATATTTATAATAGAGCGAATTATAGTAGCGTAAATAACTTTGATTTAACTCAATTCGAAGATTATGAAAAAAATATCATTTTTAAACAATTTAGTAAAATTGATTCTCCAAATGATATTTTGAATAAAATTCACTACAATAAAAAAATAATAGAATTATTTCAAATATTAAATGAAGATCAAAATTCATATAATAGCTATTTTAAATTTACTTTTATAGATAATCAAAAGTTGTTGTTCTTAGGAGAAATTTTAGAAAAGATTAGTATGACATTATATCATAAGTTTTCTTCAAAAATCTTTATTCCAACATTAAGAACAGCACATTCCATTTTTCAAAAGAAGGAAAATGAAATATACTCGAAGATTTCAAATGATATTTTTAAAGAAACAATAGTTAAAAGTTACCAGCTAAATAATAAGAAAAATGAAGTTTTTACTGGAATGGACTTATATTATCAAATTGTAAATATTAGAAATGATGTAAAAGAAAAAAGGGAATCTTTTGAAAAATTTGAAGAATTTCTTTCAAGTAATTTTTTCCAAAGAAAAAAATTAGAAATTGTCGCTAAATTCAATATTTATGATAAGCATAAAGGTAAAGACGACACTGAAGTAATCGATGTTTATATTGATGGTGAAAGCAGGGATTTACATGAGCTAGGAGATGGAATTCAAGCTTTATTTATTTTAATGTATAAAATTTATACTTGTGAAAATGATAGTGCTATTTTTATCGATGAGCCAGAAATTAATTTGCATCCCGGAATGCAAAGATTATTTTTAGAACAGATTACAACTAATGAATTTCTTAAAGAAAAAAGACTGATCTATTTTATTTCGACACATTCAAATCATTTCTTAGACTTAACAATTGAAAAAGAGGATATTTCTATTTTCTTATTTAATAAAGTAAATAAAGACAAATTTATTCTAAAAAATGTTAACCATGGGGATAATTCTGCTCTTCAATATCTTGGTGTAACAAATTCTTCTGTATTTTTAGCTAATTGTTCTATTTGGGTAGAAGGAATCTCAGACAGGAATTATTTAAAGGCATTCCTAAAGGCTTATTGTAGAGATGTTCAAAATAAAACATATCCTAAGGAAGATATTGAATTTGCCTTTATTGAGTATGCTGGAAGTAATATCAATCATTATAATTTTGATGAAGCTGAGGTAAAAGAAAAGATAAATGCGTTTTCAGTTAATAATAGAATATTTTTGATTTCGGATTATGATGGACCATATAAAGATGAAAAACATGCTGTCTATGAAGAAATAACAAAGGAAAATCATAATTTTAAATATCAAACAACTAAAGATTATAGAGAAATTGAAAACTTATTACCCTTCAATGTGTGGGATAAAATTTTAATAAATTATTGTGATAAAAGAACTGTGAAAACTGAAGAAGATATTAATCGAGTTCAAAACAATATTTCAAACTCTTTAAGAAGGAAAAATGAAGATACCTATAAAAAAGACTATATCGGAAAGCTATTGAAAAATATTAGAGACAACGTTCCAGAATTGAATAAAATTTGGGATAAGACAGCAGGAACTTTAATAAATAAAGCTGAAGTTAGTTACAAAGTTTTAGAACTAACAGAAAAAGAAATAATAACTTGGAATGACTTTAAAGCTAATTCAAAGATTATCTCTATAGTAGAAAGCTTATACAATTTTATCCAAAAATCTAATTATAGATAAATCATTTTTAAATACCATTAAACTTCACTATCTTTGCACGCTGAAAGTTAAAGTCTCGATCATTTTAGATAAAAAGGAATTAAAAACTTTGGATTCTAAACATTGAACTTTACACCTCTAAACCTTAAACTTTGAATTTTACAATATGAAATGTGGAATCGTAGGCCTGCCGAATGTAGGTAAATCAACACTTTTTAACTGTTTGAGCAATGCAAAAGCTCAATCAGCAAACTATCCTTTCTGTACAATTGAACCTAATCTTGGAACAGTTTCTGTGCCGGATCAAAGATTGTTTGAACTGGAAAAAATCGTAAAACCTGAAAGAGTTTTACCCGCTGTAGTTGAAATCGTTGATATTGCAGGTCTTGTAAAAGGAGCCAGCAAAGGAGAAGGGCTTGGGAACCAGTTCCTGGCAAATATCCGTGAGTGTGAGGCGATCATCCACGTTTTAAGATGTTTTGATAATGGAAATATCATTCACGTTGAAGGTTCTGTAGATCCGTTAAGAGATAAAGAAATTATTGATATCGAGCTGCAACTGAAAGACCTTGAAACCGTAGGAAAGGCAGTTGAAAAAGCTAAAAAATTCATTAAGTCAGGGAAAAAAGAAGATATTCTTACTTATGAGACTCTTCAAAACCTGCAAAAATTCCTTGAAGACGGGAAAAATGCAAGAGAGTTTGCAACAGATGACTTTGCGAAATCTATTATCGGAGAAGTACAGTTGTTGACCAATAAGCCGGTGCTTTACGTTTGTAATGTAGATGAAAATTCTATTAAAAACGGGAATGATTGGATCGCTAAGATCGAGGAAATGGCTAAAAATGAAGGTGCTGAAGTGGTTGTTTTAGCAGCTCAGATTGAAGCGGATATCAACGAACTTGAAACTTTTGAAGAAAGAGAAATTTTCCTTGATGAGCTTGGTCTTACTGAGCCTGGCGTAAACCGTTTGATCAGAAAAGCTTATGATTTGCTAAAACTTCAGACGTATTTTACAGCAGGAGTTAAAGAAGTAAGAGCCTGGACTATCGGTCAGGGATGGACAGCTCCGCAGGCTGCAGGAGTTATTCACACAGACTTTGAAAAAGGATTTATCCGTGCTGAAGTAATCAAATATGATGATTATATGACGTACGGATCTGAAGTAAAAATAAAAGAAGCCGGAAAACTATCTGTTGAAGGTAAAGAATATATCGTTCAGGATGGTGACATCATGCACTTTAGATTCAACGTATAAAGAAAAAATATTAAAGTTAGTTATCGTTAAAAAACGTTTCCATGAATTTGGGAGCGTTTTTTGCATTCTAGTGCAAAACTGTAACCTAATGAAATTCTTTTATTTTACCCTTTTTATTTCTTTATTGTCCTGTTCAAAATCTGTTGAAGACAAATGTTTCGTTGAGAAAATGAATAATACGGATGTCATCTTTGTTGATGATTTAAAAGAGAAACCCTATACAGTCAAACAGATTCTTGATCAAAAACCAAAGTATCTTGATATTATAAACCTCAAAAAATTTAGAACCTTCAAGAAAGATAGCGCCGATTCTCATTTTTATACCAGTTCTGATTCTGAAAATATGATAAGGAAACAGTATGTTGAGTTTAAAGAATTTAAAAGTAAATTTTCAGATCAATTTGTATTTTATGCCAAAGAACAGGTAGGAAATGTGCAGTATGGTTTGGGAAAGAATAATCTTGGGTATTGGTTGTTGAAAATTGAAAATAATAAGGCAGATGCTTACTTTTTAGGATTAAGTTTTAGTCATTATTACATAAATAAGATCCAGGAAAACCCTTTCATAGAAAATGGGTTTCTTCAATTACAAGGAAGCTTAGTGAAAATTATAAAGGTTGCTGGGCTGCCAGGTTATGATGATTACTCCGCTATGGAAGATGGGAAATTATTTAAAATAAAGATTAATGATTTGACTAAAGATTCTGATAATGATGGTTACAATGATATTTTTGAGAATAGCTTTGGCTTAAATCCCAATAATAAGGATACTGACGGAGATGGAGTTAATGATTTTGAAGACATGAACCCGATGTTCAAATCCGGAAAGAATAAGTTTACGGAACTCTATGAATTGCTGCTCCCTAACTATGGGACAACAGATATGAAAAAAATGTATTATGTTTTTCAGGTATATGAAAGTGATTGTGATTATTTTCATCAGATCCGCCCTGATGTTAGAGTGTTATTTATTCCTGAAAATAAAGATAAACAAACGTATTACACAAAAATAACTGATATTACAGATGAATATATTTCAAAAATAAAGAAAGATAAAGAAGATCCGAATAGATTTTATATTCAAAAATTTGGAAACAGTTATGGTAACAATTACTCAGCAGATTACGAAAAAGGAAAATGGATTCTCAAGCTTGGGGGAGGTTATATTATTTAAAGAGTTCATATCAACTTAGATCTATCCAAATAACAAATCGCTTCCCATGAGGAAGCGATTGTATTTATTGGATTGGAGGTTCCAAATCTGGCCAGCATGGCGGCTCTACGCAACTAAAGGATTTCTTTGTACATGTATTGGAGGTAGGCATACATACTTCACTTGCTCCCGGGCGACATTGTTTTTCATAGCATGTGGGATGAATTTGGGCACATCGACCACTGTGAGTGCATATCATTACTCCACCTGATATGGTTTTCAACTGCTTTTTAGTCAGTTTTTTCCCCTGATTTAAATTTTGTTTTTTCATTGTTTATTGATTTTAATGGTTTAGTTTTTACCGTTGATTCAAAAAAGTTTTGAGTTTCTATTACAAAAAAAAGTACTCCCAAATGAATGGAAGTACTCTGTTTATTTCATATTGACATTATTCAATCTCAATGGTAGGCTGACATTGCGGCTCTGCGCAACTAATTGAAAACTTACTGCATCCCAGTCCATGAACCCAGCACATTTCTTTTCCACCGGTAATGACTCTTAACTCTTTTTTATTTAACTTTTTTCCGTTGTTTACATTCTGTTTTTTCATAAGATTTGATATTTTTAAGTTAGTCTTTTGATCAATTTAGAAGTATTAATGGATAGTTATAGCTCCAATATGGGTCTGCACTGTGGTTCAGCGCATCCAAGTCCAAAGACACGACATTGATTGGTCGCAGGATCAATGCACTGTCTTAGGCCGCCGGTAATACTTCTTAACTCTTTTTTGTTAAGCTTTTTCCCTTTTTCTAAATTCTGGTTTTGCATGATATAGCGCTTTATTTATTACAGTTGTGGTCTGCATTCTTTTTGTGCACAGGCCTTAGAGATGATTGTGCATCCATTTGGATCAGACGATGGCTCACATGGCTGATCTGGGCATAGTACAGGTTGAACACAATTTAGTAACCCCCCTGTGATTGATTTTAATTCTTTTTTGTTAAGTTTTTTCCCGTTGTTTAAATTCTGATTTTTCATAGTACTTGATTTTACTTTGTTAGTATATTAGTTTAGATAATAATTAAGGTCTGCAGATTTTTTGTCCGCAGAATGGAGAAATCATGGTGCATCCATTAGCATCAGCATGTGATTCACAAGATCCCGGATAAGGTTCACATGGTTCAGCAGCCATACAATCATACATCCCTCCCGTAATAACTTTGAGTTCTTTTTTGTTAAGCTTTTTGCCGATTTGTGAAATTTGATTTTTCATAGTTTTGATTTTTAACGAGTTAGTTGTGACGAATGTAAGAAAAATAATTAATTGTATATCACTTTTTGTAGAAAAAAATAAAATAAATAATTGATTTTAATTTATTTTCAACGTTGTATATTTGAATTTTACAAATGATCCATTATGGAAAAAATAGCCCATACTTCATTGGAAGATTTTTACAGAGAAATGGCTGCCAAGCTCGGGAAGGATCCTGAAAGTATTTTTCCTAAAGGTCTTCATAAGGATATAGGCCATTTCAATGTTTTCGACATTGCCCAGACTATAGAAAGAGCAAAAGCAACTTCTGAAATGCCCTATAACAGGAGAAAATATTATAAAATAAGCTTTATCAAAGGAAAAAACAGGGCCGAATATGCAGATAAAATAATTTCTATCAAAAAAAACGCGTTATTGTTTGCTACGCCAAAGGTTCCGTATCACTGGATTCCGGAAGATCCTTTGCAACAGGGAAGTTTCTGTGTTTTTACAGAAGATTTTTTTATTAAAGATAAATCATACAATACCCTGGAAGATCTTCCTATTTTTCAGCCCGGCGGAGTACCTGTATTTGAAATTGATGATGAACTGGCCGATGAAATTGAAGCCTTGTTTAAAAAGATAAAAAAAGAGATTGATTCTGATTATATTTTTAAATATGATCTGATCAGGAACTATGTGCTGGAACTCATTCATTATGGGCAGAAATTACAGCCCGCAACGAAAATTTCTACCTCAAATGATGCTTCCATGCGGGTAGTTTCTCTCTTTATAGAATTGCTGGAAAGGCAATTTCCCATTGAATCTTCAGAACAAAGACTGGAGTTGAAAACAGCAAAAGATTTTGCAGAAAGACTGGCCGTTCATGTTAATTATTTAAATAAAAGATTAAAAGAAAATACAGGAAGGACGACTACTGAAATTATTGCCGACCGTGTTATTCAGGAAGCTAAAATCCTTTTAAAACAAACCCGCTGGAACGTGTCTGAAATTTCTTATGCCCTGGGATTTGAAGAAATAGCCCATTTTTCTAATTTCTTTAAAAGGAAAACTTCATTTACTCCTTTAGAATTTCGTTCATGATTTGAATTTTGCAAATTTCAGATTGATTTAGGCAAACAATTCATCCCGAAAATCCCTCAACTTTGTATCATCAAAATAATCATACAAATGGAAACAAAAACAAAAATTGCACTGGTAACCGGAGGAAGCCGCGGATTGGGGAAAAATGCAGCACTTAAAATCGCTCAAAAAGGCCTGGACGTTATCATTACCTACAGAAGTAATAAAGACGAGGCTGAAGCTGTAATCAGTGAAATCAATGCAATGGGTAGAAAAGCAGCTGCCTTTCAGTTGGATACAAAAGATACCAAAAGCTTCGATGCCTTTGTACAGGAAGTTACAAGCCATCTAAAGGAAAATACAGGAAGTCCCGCTATTGATTACCTGATCAACAATGCAGGAACCGCATTATATTCACCCATTACTGAAGTGACAGAAGAACAGCTGGATGATGTGGTGGATATTCACTTTAAAGGAGTATTCTTTCTGACTCAAAAGTTACTGCCGTTTATCAATGATGGAGGCGGAATTATTAATATTTCTTCAGGATTGGCAAGATTTGCAACACCGGGTTCATCAGTATACGGATCCATAAAGGCAGGAGTGGAGATGTTGACCAAATACATGGCTAAAGAATTAGGCCCGAGAAAAATCAAAGCGAATGTGATTGCTCCGGGAGCTATTGAAACAGACTTTGGAGGAGGAAGAGTAAGGGATAATCAGGAAATTAATTCCGTAGTAGCCGGTGCTACAGCTTTAGGAAGAGTAGGGCTTCCGGATGATATTGGTGGAGTGGTAGCTTTCTTATGTACCGAAGATGCAAGATGGATCAACGGACAAAGAATTGAAGCTTCAGGAGGAATGTTTTTATAGTAGACACCATTTCAAGTAGTACACAGCTTAGTCTTTTTTAAATAAAAAACCAACCGCACGCGGTTGGTTTTTCGTATGTTATACTTGTTGTTATTCAACAATTTCAGAGGGATCTACAGGTATGGGAAGTTGACACTCGGGTTCTGCACATCCGGGTCCAATGTATTGACAATGTCCGGGAGAATCATGCATCTTACTTTCCTAAAGCCACCGTTAATCAATATGAGCTCTTTTTTGGTGAGTTGTATCCCCTTTTTTATTTTTAGATTTCTCATAACCTCGTTTGTAATTGGTGAATTTGAAAAATTATGGTCTGCAGGCAACTTGTCCGCAACGTGGGGAGATAATTGTACAATAAGCTCTTGGGTCGTCTGATACAATTGGCGGATCACAAAGAGGGCCTTCACAAGGAACTCCAGGTCCCATACAATTCAACATACCTCCGGCGATTGTTTTTAATTCTTTTTTGCTTAGTTTTTTTCCTTTTGAGAAGAGTTTCTTTTCCATGGTTTTAATTTTATAAGTTTAGTTTTCACTAAGATATATAAAAAAAATTAAATTATCTACTTCTGTATATAAAATTAGAAAAGAGGGTTTTTTAATGTTTCAAAAAAACAAAGAGCCAACCGATCGGATGGCTCTTGAATAATATTTTTTTAAACAAATTAAATTCTTGATAAGTTTTCAATTGCTCTCTCCAATGTTTCCTGTTTCTTGGCAAAACATAATCTTATGATATTTTCGTTGAGTTTATTTTTATAGAATGATGAGAAGGGTACGGTGGCCACCTTATGATTGATCGTAAGTTCAGTAGCAAAATCAAAGTCATTTTTGTCTGAAATCTGATCGTATTTTACAGCCTGGAAGTAGGTTCCTTCACAGTCCAGCAGTTCAAATGATGTACCGGCAAGTCCTTTCCTTAAAAAATCTCTTTTTTCCTGAAAGAACTGATTAAGGTGGGTGTAATGTTCTTCATTTTTCATAAACGCTGCCAAAGCAAGCTGAATAGGAGTGTTTACACAAAAGACATTGAATTGATGAACTTTCCTGAATTCATCGGTTAAATTTTTAGGAGCGGCACAATATCCTACTTTCCAACCGGTCACATGGAAAAGCTTTCCAAAAGAGGCTACCAGAAGGCTTCTTTCTTTTAGTTCCGGGTATTTGCAAATGCTTAAGTGTTGCTTTCCGTCAAAAACAATATTTTCATACACTTCATCACTTAAAATAAGAATGGAAGTGCCTTCCACCAGCTGAATCAATTCCCTGATATCTTCCTCATTCAATATCTTTCCCGAAGGATTGTTTGGATTGTTGAGGATGATCATTTTCGTTTTTTCATTGACAAGATTTTTTACTGCGCTCCAATCAATTTTATAATCGGGAGCTTTCATTTCAAACCGCTTGACAATGCCTCCGAAAAGCTCTACAGTAGGTTCATAACAATCGTATGCCGGTTCAAAAATAATGACTTCATCATCTTTCTTTATAAAAGCGGCAATGGCTGTAAATATAGCCTGAGTACCACCTGCCGTCACTGTTATTTCGGAATCCGGATGGTAGGTAGCTTGGTGGCTGTTCTCGATTTTTCGTGCAATTTCTTCCTTTAAACCAATCATTCCACCAAGAGGAGCATATTGATTGAATCCTTTTTTAATAAAATAATCCACCTGGTCCAGTAACCCGGAATCCGGCATGAAATCAGGAAATCCCTGAGATAGATTGATCGCCTCATTTTCATTGGCCAGTTGAGTCATTTGACTGAAAATAGTGGTTCCCACATTAGAAAGTTTTGACAAAGGAAGTTGTATCATAAAATCAGATTTAATGGAATCGAATTTAATGAATTATTTAAAACAGTTTGAGTGTAAAAGTGAAAAAATAAAAACTTTGGTAGGGAAGCTGAAACAGAAACTTTGTTTAAGTATATATTGAATTGATTTTGAAACAAAACACTTCAGGAAGCTCAGAGATAGGGTAGTTGTTCTTCAATACTTCTCTTGTGTTCGTTTTGAGATAAATGTTGATAAAAAATGAATTCGAAAATTCGGATAATTTTAGACAATTTCGTACTTTTGTATGTTTGCTGAAATCATATATGTCACAAGAAATAAATCCAACCTACTCAGAAGATAATATCAGAACCCTCGATTGGCAGGAACATATCCGTCTGCGCCCCGGTATGTACATCGGAAAGCTTGGTGACGGTTCCTCCGCTGATGACGGTATTTATATTTTATTGAAAGAAATCCTGGATAACTCTATCGATGAGTTCAGGATGAAATCAGGTAAAAGAATCGAAATAAAAGTGGACGACGGTAAAGTTACCATCCGTGACTTCGGTCGTGGAATTCCTTTAGGAAAGGTAGTAGATGCCGTTTCCAAAATGAATACCGGAGGAAAGTACGATAGTAAAGCGTTCAAAAAATCCGTGGGATTGAACGGGGTCGGTACCAAAGCTGTTAATGCACTTTCCGATTACTTCAGAGTACGTTCTTTCCGTGACGGAAAAATGAAAGTAGCGGAGTTCTCCCGTGGAATCATCACAGAAAGTTTTGATGAAAAAGAAACCTCAGACAGAAACGGAACTGAAATTTCTTTTATTCCTGACGGTGATATTTTCCTGCACTTTAAGTATAGAAAAGAGTATATCGAAAGAATGCTCCGCAATTACGCGTATCTGAATCCGGGATTGAAAATTCTTTTTAACGGAGAAACCTATTTTTCGGAAAACGGGTTGAAAGATCTCCTGGAAGAAGAGCTGGAAAGCGATATTCTTTATCCGATTGTCCACTTGAAAGAGGAAGATATTGAAGTGGCTATTACCCATTCTGATAAGTCTCAGACGGAAACTTATTTCTCATTCGTAAACGGACAGAATACGACTCAGGGAGGTACTCACCTTAATGCTTTTCGTGAAGCTTATGTAAAGACCATCCGTGAGTTTTTCAATAAAAATTTTGATGCTTCTGACATCCGAAAATCGATTATCGCCGCGATTTCCATCAATGTGGAAGAACCGGTTTTTGAATCTCAGACCAAAACAAAACTGGGATCTAACGATATGGGACCAAACGGCCCAACGGTGAGAACTTTTATTATAGATTTCCTTAAGAGTAAGCTTGATAATTTCTTGCATAAAAATCCGGAAATTGCAGAGGCGATCCAAAGAAAGATTCTAATTTCAGAAAGAGAAAGAAAGGAGCTTTCGGGAATCCAGAAACTGGCAAGAGAAAGAGCTAAAAAAGTATCTCTTCACAATAAAAAGCTTCGTGACTGCAGACAGCATTATAATGACCAGAAAGCGGAAAGAAAAGGGGAAACTCAGATCTTTATTACCGAGGGAGATTCTGCATCAGGATCGATCACCAAATCAAGAGATGTGGAAACACAAGCCGTATTCTCGTTGAAAGGGAAGCCTCTGAATTGCTACGGTCTTACGAAGAAAGTAGTCTATGAAAATGAAGAATTTAACCTTCTTCAGGCAGCCTTGAATATTGAAGAAAGTCTGGAAGATCTAAGATATAACCAGGTAGTTATTGCTACTGATGCCGATGTCGACGGAATGCACATTCGTCTGTTGATGATTACATTCTTCCTGCAGTTTTTCCCTGATCTGATAAAAAATGGCCACCTTTATATTCTTCAGACTCCGTTATTCAGAGTTAGAAATAAAAAGGAAACCAGATATTGCTATAGTGAAGCAGAAAGGGTAAAGGCGTTAAATGATTTAGGTAAAAACCCTGAAATTACCCGATTTAAAGGTCTTGGAGAGATTTCTCCTGATGAATTCAAGCACTTTATCGGTAAGGATATACGATTAGAACCTGTTGTGGTAGGAAAAGATCAGACCATTGAGCAGCTTCTTGAGTTTTATATGGGAAAAAATACACCGGACAGACAGGTATTTATTCTTGAAAACCTTGTTGTAGAAGATGATACCAGTATTGATAAAAAAGAAATACTCAATGAAGTAGAAAATTAGAGGACTGAGAAACCTCGTCGTTGAATACGACTCAAATATTGATAAAAACACATTTTGGATGAAAGTAGGATTTAGAAAACTTACAACCCAAAAAAATGAGACTTAGTAACCGTAATAAAGCATCTGTTTACAATTCTGTAAGTACATTGCTTTTGATGACAGTAATGTTTGGAATAGTTGGATTTTTGGCCAACCAATACAGATTCAATGCATTAGGAAAAGAAAGCTACTTATTGATTATCATCCCCGTTCTCTTGTTGATAATCTTTCATGTTAGCGGACGACAGATTTTCGAATATGACAGTGATGGAGAAGCATTAAATTTTAAAAACAGAAATATCATTCCTTTTTTAAGCAAGCCTCTTCATGATGAATTTCCAAAATATAAACTGATCAAATATGATGTGGTCAATATTTTCTTTATCAAAAGATTATATGTCACTGTTTCAAGTAAGAATAATGGATCTACCATGTTGAAGTACCAGATTTCTTATTTAACCCAAAAAGAAGTAAACGATTTAAAACTCTCTCTGAACAAAGTAGTGAAAGCTAATGCAGAGAAAAAAGATAAAAAAACAAATGACGACAGAAGAACATTCGCATGAAGGTGAAAGCCTGAAGAAAGTTTCAGGTCTCTATAAAGACTGGTTTCTGGATTATGCTTCCTATGTAATTTTGGATAGAGCAATTCCTTCGGTGTTTGACGGATTAAAGCCGGTACAGCGAAGAATCATGCACTCCATGAGGGAACTGGAAGACGGCCGTTATAATAAGGTCGCCAATATCGTAGGAAATACAATGAAATATCACCCTCACGGTGATGCTTCCATTACGGATGCCATGGTGCAGATCGGGCAGAAAGAATTATTGATAGATACTCAGGGAAACTGGGGAAATATCTATACAGGAGATTCGGCGGCGGCTGCAAGGTATATTGAAGCGAGACTGACTCCTTTCGCTTTGGAAGTAGTCTTTAACCCAAAAACTACGGAGTGGACAAAATCCTATGATGGAAGAAATAATGAACCGGTTGACCTTCCGGTAAAGTTTCCGCTGCTTCTTGCTCAGGGCGTTGAAGGAATTGGAGTAGGACTTTCTACAAAAATCCTTCCGCACAACTTTAATGAACTGATCAATGCTTCCGTAGCCCATTTAAAAGGGAAAAAATTCGAGTTGTATCCGGATTTCTTAACGGCAGGTTATCTCGACGTTTCAGAATATAATGATGGCCACAGAGGTGGAAAAGTAAGAGCCAGAGCCAAAATTACCCAAACGGATAAACATACGTTGGTTATTTCCGAGCTTCCTTACTCCAAGACGACAAGTGATTTGATCGATTCTATCCTGAAAGCTAATGAGAAAGGAAAGATCAAGATCAAAAAGATTGAAGATAATACTTCAGATAAAGTAGAAATCCTGATTCATATTCACAATGACGTATCTCCGGATAAGACTATTGACGCTTTGTATGCATTTACAGACTGCCAGGTAACTATTTCCCCGAATGCATGCGTAATCGTTGGAGATAAGCCGATGTTTATGAATGTGTCTGATATTCTGAAAATGAATACAGACCACACGGTTTCTCTTCTTAAAAAAGAACTTGAAATTGAGCTTCATGAACTTCAGGAAAGCTGGCATTTTTCTTCATTGGAAAGAATCTTTATTGAAAACAGGATCTACCACGATATTGAAGAGGTGAAAACCTGGGATGATGTCCTGAAAACTATTGATAAAGGATTAAAACCCCACACCAAACACTTGCTGAGAGCGGTAACTGAAGAAGATATTCTGAAACTTACTGAAATCAGAATTAAAAGGATTTCAAGATTTGATTTAGATAAATTTAAAGAAAATATTGCGGCGCTGGAAGGCAAAATAGAGCAGGTAAAATATCACCTTGCTAATCTGATCGCTTATGCAATCGATTATTATTTAAATATCCAGAAGAAATACGGAAAAGACAAGCAAAGAAAAACAGAACTTCGTATTTTCGATACTATTGATGCTACAAAAGTAGCAGTTGCCAATGAAAAATTCTATGCAAATTTTGAAGAAGGTTTCATCGGAACTTCTTTGAGAAAAGATCAGTATCTGTTTGACTGTTCTGATATAGACGATATCATCATTTTCCGAAAGGATGGAAGCATGAAAGTCGTAAAAGTAGAAGCGAAAACGTTTGTCGGGAAAGATATTCTTCATGTTGCCATTTGGAAGAAAAACGATAAGAGAACAGTCTACAACATGATTTATCGTGAAGGCAGAGAAGGTCCTTATTATATGAAGCGATTCTCTGTAACAGGGGTAACAAGAAATACGGATTATCCGTTGGCATCAGACAAAAAAGGATCAGAAACACTTTATTTTTCGGCAAATCCAAACGGAGAAGCAGAAACGGTGTCTGTACTTTTAAAACCGAATCCAAGAATCAGAAAGAATAAAATGGAAATTAATTTCTCTGATCTTGCCATTAAAGGACGTGATTCCAAAGGAAATCTGGTGACCAAGTATGCGGTGAAGAAAGTAGACATGAAAGAAGAAGGCGTTTCTACACTGGCTCCAAGAAAAATCTGGTTTGATGATACCGTAAGAAGACTGAATGCAGATGCAAGAGGTACGTTACTGGGAAGTTTTAAAGGAGATGATAAAATCCTTACCATCAATACCAACGGAGAGGTGAAGTTGGTTTCTTTTGATCTTGGTAACCGTTTTGATGACGAATACTTAGTGCTTGAAAAATGGAGACCTGCACAACCGATTACCTGTATTTATTACGATGGTGAAAAAGATATCTATTTTATCAAAAGATTCTTACTTGAAAATACAATTAATGTTCAGACTTTCATGCCATCGGAGCATCCAAAGTCATTTATTGAAAACATTATTGTAGCCAATGAGGTAACGGCAGAAATTATTTTTGCTAAAGATAAAGGCAAAGAACGTGAGTCTGAAGTTATAAATATTGATGAATTTATTACAGTAAAAGGAATAAAAGCCATCGGTAATCAGTTTACGAAATTCAAGGTAAAATCGATTAATATAACAATTCCTGAACCTGTAGAGGAAGAGCCTGAAGTATATGAAGATCCTGAACCAACCGGAGATATAGATGAAGAAGGAGGAATGATTGGAGACCTTTTCCAGAGTGATGAACCTGAAAATTAAAAAATATGAATATTATAATATTATGTATCGCAATAACATCTATTATCAGCTTCATCGCTTTTAATAATTTTGCTATTACCGAAAAATATAAATTCAATGTAGGAGCTATTATCTATAAGAAAGAATATATCCGTCTGCTTTCATCTGGCTTTCTGCATGCTGATATCATGCACCTTGTGTTTAATATGCTGACCTTGTATTTCTTTGCACCCATAGTGATGCAGGGCTTTGGAAACATAGGTTTTATTATTGTTTATTTGGGAGCAATATTGTTGGGGAATTTTCTGTCATTGTATATTTACCAAAAGCAGTCGTGGTATTCCGCAGTTGGAGCGAGTGGAGGAGTTTCGGGAGTTCTTTTTGCATCCATCGCATTAATGCCTGATATCGGAATTTATATGTTTTTCATTCCGATTGCGATCCCTGGATATATTTTTGGGTTGGGATATTTCGGATATTCTGTGTATATGATGCTTAATCCAAAACCTCATGATAATATAGGACACGCTGCTCATTTGGGAGGTGCTTTTCTGGGGTTGGTATACGCTGTAGCCAATGCACCGGAACAAGCAATGCACAATGGAATTTATATCGGAATCATGTCACTTCCTTTAATTTATTTAGCATATGAAATATTTGTAAGGAAACGAATAGGATAAAAGATTATTTTTACTTAAAATATCAAAACCAATGAACACATCAGAATTAAACAGTTTCATCGTGATACTTATCTATGGTTCATTGGTTTTCTTGTCTCTATTGACATTGGCCAATCCTTTAAAAGTAAACAAAAAAGCCAATTTCTGGTTTGGGCTGTTTCTCTTTTTATGGTCCAGTTTCTGGCTGGATGAGGTTTTGTTCTTAATCACTGGATCACCTGTGGAAGTTCATTCTATCCTGTTGGTTAAGTTTATCCAATATCTGACTCCGATCTTTTTTTATTTCAGTGTATTATTCTTTACCAATCCATCCTTTACTTTCAAAATCACGGATGTCAAATTTCTACTGTTTCCCGCAGCATTTCTGGGTTGTCTTTGGGGAGTCGCCTTAGGTTACAACAACCCATTTGAATATTTGAGTATTAGCCTTATTCTTTTTCAGGCAGTATTTTATACATTGCTTTCCTATATCACGATCAGGAAACATCAGAAAAAAATTCAACAGTTTTCTTCCAATACGGAAGGAATTAATTTGAATTGGCTGGAATACATTATCCTGGTCCTTCTTATTGTAAACATCATCTATGTCATTTACAACCTGTTTTATGATCCCAAAGCTTTAAATTTCTTTATTAATGCCGTTTTTCTGCTGGTTATTTATTGTGTAGGATACTATTCATTAAAGCAAAAAGAAATTTATCCTTTAGAAGAAAAACAACGTAATGAATTGATTTCCATTAATGAAGATGTTGATTCAGACGAGGTGAAAAGAAAACTGATCTCTGATGATGAACTTACAAGAATCAAAACACAGCTTGACGAGGTGATGGAGCTTCAGAAACCATATCTTGACAGCGAATTAAATCTGATCAAACTTGCAGAAATGCTGTCTGTTTCCACCCATCATTTGTCTTATGTGATCAATACTGGCTTTGGGAAGAACTTTTTCCAATATGTGAATGAATTCAGGGTAAACTATGCAAAAAGATTACTAAAGCAAACTGACAGTAAACTTTCCATTCTCGGAATAGCTTATGAGTCCGGCTTCAATTCCAAGACTTCCTTTAATACTACTTTTAAAAAAGTGACCGGACAAACTCCTTCTGAGTTTAAAAAATAAGTTCCGATTTATAAAGTATTACTTTTATTTGTTTTTAAAATATTGATAATCAGAATTTTGATTTGATGTTACGTTTTTCTGAAAATGAGTTCACTCTGATAATCCAGAACATTAAAAGGCCTTCCGAATGATAGCTTTGTATCGTAAAATTTAATCTTATGGATACCAAAGAATCATATGCAGTCGTTACAGGAGCCAGTCAGGGGTTGGGAAAAGCATTTGCAGAAAACCTGGCAAAGAAACATATCAATGTAATCCTGGTAAGCCTTCCGGATCAGAACCTGGAAGAGCTTTCAAAAGAACTTGAAGACACCTATGCCATCAAGTCTCATTATTATGAAGTCGACCTGTCTGTTAAGGAGAATGTAATGAAGCTTACAGAATGGATCAATGCTTCTTTCAATATTCACATGTTAATCAATAATGCAGGTATTGGTGGAACAAAGAAGTTTACAGAGGCGACGCCGGACTATATTAATACCATATTGCAGGTAAATGTAACAGCAACGTCACTTATTACTCATCAACTGCTCCCGAATCTTTTAAGGCAGCCCAAAGCGTTTATTTTAAATGTTTCAAGCATGGCGGCTTTTTCTCCGATTGGCTTTAAAACGGTCTATCCGGCATCCAAAACTTTTATCCATTCATTTTCGAGAGGCTTACATGAAGAATTAAAAGATACCAACGTTTTTGTAAGTGTTGTGAATCCTGGTGCGATGAAAACCAATACCGATGTCTGCAAACGGATTGAAAAGCAGGGATTCATGGGAAGACTGACACTTTTAGATCCCGATAATGTGGCATCCTATTGTATTCGTCAGTTATTTAAAAAAGATTCCGTAATTATGGTGAATCCAATAAGCTGGCTGGTGATGAAAATTTTACCGATCTGGATAAAACTTCCATTAATGACCCAGGCCATCAAAAGAGAGATTGAAGCATAAAACCATACTATGAATTATAAGTGGTTTTAGAAAAAAGAAGTATATGAAAAAAGTTTTTGTTACCGGAGCCAGTGGGCTTCTGGGAGCTAATGTTATTATTAAATTATTAAAAGATGGTTATTCTGTTATTGCTCTGGTGCGCAAGAAAAGCAGCTATTTGGGTAAAAAGGACGAGAATTTAGAACTGGTTGAAGGAGATTTGTCTGCTGATATCTCCTTATTTTTATATCAGGTCGATTGTTTCATTCATATTGCTGCAGAAACTCGTCAGGACCTGCTAAGTTATAAGGAGTATCAGAAAGTGAATTGTGATAGTGTGGCTGATTTGTTTACTCAGGCAGAAGCTTGCGGGGTAAGAAAATTTCTTTTCATCAGTTCAGCCAATACGATGGGCTATGGAAGTGATGATAAACCCGGAAATGAAAGGAAGCCTCAGGCCTATCCTTTCACCCGATCGTTGTATGCCCAAAGTAAACTGGAGGCTGAAAATTATCTTTTGAAACAACATAAAAATACAGAAGTAGTTATTCTCAATCCAACCTTTATGATCGGTCCTTACGACAACAAGCCCAGTTCGGGAAAGCTCATCTTCTGGGCATGGAAAAAGAGGGTTGTATTTTATCCGAAGGGTGGGAAAAATTTTGTTCATGTTGAAGATGCTGCAGATGGAGTCGTAAAAGCCATTGAAAAAGGGAAAAATGGTGAAAAATACCTTTTGGCGGGTGAGAATCTCAGTTTTAAAGATTTTTTCAAAAAAATAAATATAATCACCAATCAAACTCCTGTTATGATCCCGATTCCTGATTCCATCCTGAATTTCTTTGGCCGGATAGGAGATGGCTTAAGAATGCTGAATATAAAGACGAACCTGTGTACTTCCAATATGAAAGCACTCCAGGTTCGTAATTATTACTCCAATCAGAAGTCGGTAGAAGAATTGAATATGCATTATCAATCTACTGATCGAGCCATTGAAGATGCTATTGATTATTTTAAAAGTAAAAAACCATTAATATAATTTAAAACTATCTGGGAAATAGCTTTTGAGTTACATTCTTATTAGAAATAACACAAGCCTTACTACAATTATTTGCACTTGAAATATTGACCTGTATTAATGCCGGTAATGATCTGTAACTCTCACTATTGTAAGGAGCTTCAGTACCATTTCTTCCGCCACCTTTAATGTCATACATTATTTGGGCGGTTCCAATAAATCCATTGGCAGGTTTGAAAGACAATTTTCCCGTCGATGGAGAATAAGTCCATGTTCCTTCATTATTGGTATACACTCCACCTACGATATTTGGAATGACATTTCCGTTGATATCCAGAAACCGGAACGAATTGAAATCAATATTATCATAGGAAGCAGTCGGTGGATTTTGACCGTTTATTGAAGAGTAGGCTGCATCATTTAATAAAGGAGAATACGTAGATTTTATATTCGGACATCCTGCAAATAAATCGTCGGTTACTTCAGCTGCATAAGGTCTGGTAACCCCTAAATTTTTTAAAAGGTGAATGTTTTTGGCATCGCCTGTTGACGCTGCAAATCCAATTCTGAAAGTAGCAGGAGGTGATGTATCCAATGTTCTTACCTGATTATTTTGTACCGCATTTTCCGTATATTTTAAAGAAGTAGGATAATAATAATTATCAACGATTTTCTCTTTTACATTGCCATGCTGAATCTCCAGCGTGATATTATAACCACCTGCTGGATTAGGAACCAATGTGACATAGGCTTTACGGAATCTTGCATCAGTTTCATTTTGAGGAATTGAGTTTCCGCCACTTTCCATGTTGAATTGGCTAAAGTTGGGGCTTTTAATACCAACATGCTTCCCGGTCTGAACATCCAGGTACACAGAACGGTTGTTGCTTGAAGGCGCCGTATTGGTTGCCGTGCTGTAAAGTAACGGATAACCATTGTAGCCGGCAGGTTCAGAAGATGAAAGATATTGGTTTCCACGCTTACCTCTCAAGGTGATGTTACTTCGCCAACCGGCTATTGATACATCAGTAAGCCCGTTTCTTGTTCTGTCACCCTGACGGAATCTGGTTTTAAAATTTCCAAACTCATCCAGTCCGATACCTAAATAAGCACCTCTTAATCCTTCTAAATTTCCTCCTTGTCTTGGGTTTCTCAGGACAAAGGTATAGCCAAGTCCTCCTCCGAAATATCCGATATTGAGCTGTTGCTTAGGAATTGATCCGTCTACAAGAAATATAGAAATTCCGTCTCCACCATTGGAGTTTCCTCCGTAGATTACATATTCAAATTCAAATTTAATCCCCTGATCACTTTTAAATATCCTGTCAGCCAATATAACCCCTCCGGATGTATTGTTCACATTTCTGGTTAATCGTAAGCCTTCTGTAGTAAATGTGGCATCGTTCTGAACACCGGTTGTCGTTACTTTGTAAGCCTCCTGAGGTTGTAATCCCTCTGTAAAACTTACAAAATAGGGATAACCCGTTCCTTGTTCATTCTGAGCTAAAAGATGTTGAGAAAAGATGAACAGTAAGCTTGCAAACAAGAACTTTTTCCGATATAATATGAGATTGTTCTTTATCATAGCAAAGTTATTTAACAACGAAAACAATATTGATGAATGAACAATCCGTCGCAGCTGCTTTTACATTATAAGTCATCACTCCCGAATCAGAAATTGAAATATTGCTGAAGACATTAGGATCAGCATCCGTTACATAATAGTATAAATCTTTACTGGAAGGGAAAAAAGGGATTGAAGCCGGTGCACTTGTACTTTTAGCCTTAGGCGAGCCAAACTGATTTTTATAAAGAGTATATAAATCTTTGGTCTGTCCGGTGGCATTTTGTGAAGTATCAAAGGAAACACTTGGCATATAAAACATTCTGACAGCGCTTCCACTGATGCATAACCAATCGGGAGTGGTTGGAGTACCTATATTCTGGCTCAGGCACTTTTTGTCTGTATCATAGATGATAAGAGAAGTCGCCGGATTAGGAATAGCATCCCTTTTGGCAGTGGTAAGACGGGGTACCAGCATTCCTTTGTTTTGACTGTAGATGTCAAGTGCTGCACTTCCGTCTGGTGTAGGGGTATTAATCCCAACTTGGGCATACGAAAACGCACTTACCAATAAAAATGCGGTTTTTAGAAAGATGTTTTTCATCGTAGTGTAGTGTATTTATTGTTAATAATAGTTGCCTATATTACTTATTAAAAGCATAATCATACTTTTAATTTTTTAAAAGATGCTCTCATTGGATTTCCGGATTATGTAGTTTTTTGAAAACAGATATCCAAAGCAATCAACCGGGTTGAATGCAGGGTATCGGTATAGTATACCTATTTTTCAAAATAAGGCTGAGACCAGGTAATATACATGGTTTCAAAATTTGAAAAATAATATTGTCCTTTGTGGATTGTGCTATCAGAGTTGAAAAATAGCAGGCAATTTTACTACTTTGGAGTAGTAGTATTATCAGTAATATTCATAAAGTGTGTTTTTTTTAATTTTTTCAAAAGTACAAATAATTTATTTTATTTCTCCATTTTATTGTAATAAAATTTTGTTTTATTTGATTTGTTAATATTATTTTATTTTAATGTGTCTAATATTAGTTATTTTGTATATTAAATAGTTTAAATTTAATAAGCTATGCATATTAAAATTTTTTAATTAATAATATATACAAAGAATAAAAGCCTTTCTCTCCCTTATTCATCTCTTTTCTATTGCTTTACAGGTATTATTTTGAGAAGTTTTCCAGAGCTTCTTCCAGCATCGCAACGAAATTGATATGTTTTGTTTTATTGCTTTCAAAGATAAAATCCTTCAGACTTTTACTTTCATATTTGCTAAAATCTCCGACAATAGCCAGCGCAATGCGATAATTTGAAAACTTCTGTAGAATGTCACCGGCCATCTTTGTTTTCAGATCAAAAAAATCCGGAGTAATATTTTTTTCATAAATAATTACTTTATCAAACCCTTGATAATAGACGTCTCCCATAAGATCCAGTCCGTCCTGTGCAGAATGAATCAATAGACCTTCAGAGATAACTTCTGCAATTTTGATATCGTTGATATGATGTGATTTGATGAGCATGGTGATTGAGTTTAATAGTATTTTAGAAAAAATTCTGTATAGCAATTTGAAAATATCAATTTACTTATTTTCTTCCATAAATGAATCTGTCGTTTTCCGATAAGTCCTTCAATAGTTGAGCGTCAGTCAGAGAATGGTATAATTCCAGTGTTTCAGGTCCTAATTTCTGATTGATTTCTAAAAATAAAAGACCTTCCTCATTGAGATACTTTTGAGCATCTTCTGCAATTTTCCGATAAAAGATCAATGCATCTGAGGTAGGAGAGAAGAGTGCCATTGTAGGTTCAAAACCTTTCACTGAATTTTCAATTTCAACTTCTTCCTCAATGCCGATGTATGGAGGATTTGAAATAATAATGTCATAGCTTTCAGTCAGTTCAAAATTCAGGTAATCCGCATGAATAAACTGAACGTCAAGATTATGATATTCAGCATTGCGTTGAGCAGTTTGTAACGCTTTCCCGGAAAAATCAATAGAAAAAACTTTGGCTTCAGGAAAATGCTTTTTTAACACCAAAGGAATTACGCCGCTTCCGGTTCCGATATCCAGAATTCTCAATCCTTGTTCTTTATTCTTTAAATTTCGGATTTCCCGAATAGCTATCTCAAGCAGTTCTTCAGTTTCAGGGCGCGGAATTAATACATTTTCATCTACAAAGAATTTCATCCCGTAAAATTCAGTCTCACCCAAAATCTGCTGATAAGGCCTTCCTGTTTTTAATGCTGAAACCAGACCAATAAGCTGCTTTTCATCATCAATCAAAATGTCCTGCTCAGAAAATCTTCTTTGCTCGAAGTTATCAAAACCAACAATTTTATGTAAGAATGTGGAAGATAAAAAAGTACTTTCCGACTCAGTATAAAGGTCGGAAAGCTCACTTTTGAAATATTTTTTAAATGCTGAAATCGTCATCTATCTTGTAAAAACCAGTTTTGTATCTGTTGACTTTTCTTCATCAATTCTGTATCCTTCATAGTTGAATGCTTTTACATCTTCCAATGTTTTAGCCTGAGTTTCCGCACAGAATCGTACCATAAGTCCTCTCGCATGTTTGGTGTATACTACGATGGTTTTCAGTTTCCCTTCTTTTAATTCATAAAAATCAAAATCAACAACAGGATGATTTAATTTTTTTCTGTCGATTACTTTTCCATATTCGTTGCTGGCTAGGTGAAGAAGAATTTCTCCTTTTTTCATTTCAGAATTCAGTTGCTCTGTGATTTTTTCTCTCCAGAACTCGTACAGGTTTTTATACTGGTCAAATACAAAAGGACGGCCCATTTCAAGCCTGTAAAGCATTACTTTATCAGATGGTTTCAACAAGCCATATAGCCCGGAAAGCATCCGGTAATTCTTTTGCAGGTAATCTACGGCATCTTTCTCCAGTGTTTTGGCATCCAAACCTCTGTAAACCTCTCCTGTAAAGGCATACATAGCAGGAGCAGACTCCTTTGCGGTAGGTTTTGATTTCCATTTTTGATTTCTTTCCCAGTTTTCATCCGCCAGTTTGGGGGATATTTCCATCAATTCTGACAGATATTTGGGTGATTTTTCTTTTAAATAAGATTGTATAAATGCTGCATCTTCAATGAATTTAGGAGTAGAAGATTTCAACAGATCGGTTGAGTTTTCTACGTTCATTAATTTTGCAGGTGATGTTACAATTTTCATAATGTTAAAATACAGATAAGTGTTTAAAATCAATAAAGTTCATGATCATCAGCGAGACAAAGTCAATCATAAAATGACAGATGATCAGAATTTTAATATTTGAATATTTTTTATAAAACAGGGCGAAAACAATTCCAATAAAGGAGGTGATTACCACCTGTCCGATAGTTCCATAGGTACTGTGAAGGATTCCGAATAAAACAGCTGAAATAACGATGCCTGCAATAGAACTGTTATATATTTTCTCTATTCTGGGCTGCATATATCCTCTCATCAGCAATTCTTCCATAACGCCAGCCGTAAGGCATGTAAAAATAATTAAAAAATAATCATTTTTAAAAAGATAGGAGATCGCAACCAGTTTGTCGCTGGTGTTTTCATGCGTTACCAGGTGAACTAATATATTGAGAAAAGCACTGCCAAAAACGGAAGCCAGATATAATCCAATGACAGCTTTAGCATAAAATGAGACAGCATATTTTTTCTCTTCCTGGAGTAAAAAGGATCCTCTTTCAACAAAAAGAGTGTAGAGAAATATAATGATTAAGACTACCCACAATACAATTCTGCTGATATAAAAGCTGCCTGCCGTATTACTTTTTATTCCTGTAAAAAAACTAATAGCAGGAAAAGCGTATAGCATCACTGAGGCTAAAAGCACAAAAGTGAGCAGAATTCCCACAGAATATTTTCTGTTAAGACTTAAATCCTTCAAAATATATCCCTTACCTTAAATAATTCCTTTCCCCTGACGGATAACTTCCGGTTCTCCCGAAGTAAGGTCTACAATAGTTGAGGCTACATTATCTCCATATCCTGAATCGATGACAATATCCACGAGGTGATCATATTTTTCAGCAATAAGCTCAGGATCTGTAGAGTATTCAATAATTTCATCGTCATCATGGATAGACGTTGACGCAATAGGATGACCTAATTTCTCAACGATAAGCTGTGGAATCGGGTGGGCCGGAACACGGATACCAATTGTTTTATGTCCTTTATAAGCCAGCGGCAAACTTTTGTTGGCATCCAGAATAAAGGTAAAAGGCCCCGGAAGATGATTTTTCAGAAACCTGAAAACTGACGTATCAATAGGCCTTGTAAAGTCAGAAAGATGGCTCAGATCATTACATATAATCGAGAATTTTGACTTTTCAAGCTTCATTTTTTTCAATTGAGCCAGTTTTTCCATGGCTTTAATGTCAAAAATGTTGCAGCCCAGGGCATAGATTGTATCAGAAGGATAGATAATTAATCCACCATTTTTTAACGTTTTAATAACCTCATTCACAAGATTTTCCTGTGGGTTATCGGGGTAAATTTTCAAGATTTTTGCCATAAAACAAAGATACAAATAATAAAATAGTTTTCATAAAAGTCCTTTATTTAAAAGAAAAATTAGGATTTTTAAAAAAAAGTCGTACATTTGCAATCCAATATCGCGGGATGGAGCAGTAGGTAGCTCGTCGGGCTCATAACCCGAAGGTCATCGGTTCGAGTCCGGTTCCCGCTACTAAGTAAGTGTTTTCGGTAAACACTCTAAAAATACACCGCGGGATGGAGCAGTAGGTAGCTCGTCGGGCTCATAACCCGAAGGTCATCGGTTCGAGTCCGGTTCCCGCTACTAAGTTAAGTGCTTTCGGTAAGCACTCTAAAAATACACCGCGGGATGGAGCAGTAGGTAGCTCGTCGGGCTCATAACCCGAAGGTCATCGGTTCGAGTCCGGTTCCCGCTACTAAGCAAGTGTTTTCGGTAAACACTCTAAAAATACACCGCGGGATGGAGCAGTAGGTAGCTCGTCGGGCTCATAACCCGAAGGTCATCGGTTCGAGTCCGGTTCCCGCTACTAAGCAAGTGCTTTCGGTAAGCACTCTAAAAATACACCGCGGGATGGAGCAGTAGGTAGCTCGTCGGGCTCATAACCCGAAGGTCATCGGTTCGAGTCCGGTTCCCGCTACTAAAGAAGAGAAGCATTAATTGCTTCTCTTTTTTTTATTCCTGAAATGGAGTGTCAAAATTGGGGGTCAGGCAAAAGTTTGGTTATTTTGAAGATAAAGTGTTTTGTTTTTAGTTGAATTCTTTATGTAAGATTTAAGAATTACACAGGCTTACATACTCTGGTTGTCTTTTCACTTTTCATATTGTTCCCGTCTTTTTCCATTTTGTATATTCTTCTCTTATACAGTGACCACAAGGACGATAACCATTTTGTGTGGCTTCTTTTTCGTTTTTAAAGAAAGCTCTGTTTTCTCTTTTCATCCTTTTTCCGGATGTACAGCGAAGTAATCCGTAAATCTTTAATTTTCTGTTTCCACCAAAACGAATTTCCCGGCTATGGATTTTTTTCCATACTTCAGAGTCTGAGAGTTGTAAGTGCAATAACATATTCTAATTTAAAATATTCAAAATTGATGCGTATAAACATAAAGTCAGTTCTAATAGTAGGATAAAAAACACCCATCTAGCTTGTAGCATCATGAAAAATAATTCCCAAAGCGTATCGACTTCCTTCTTTTACTTCACTTACCCCGTGCTTCATATTGACCCTGTAATATCCTTTGTTTCCTTTTTCGGGTTTAAAATTGGTTGTGAAAATAAGAATATCTCCTTTCTTAGGCTGTAAAACAATCGCCTTTGACTGAGCCCTTGGAACCTGCTGGGTAAGCACAAACTCACCACCTGTAAAATCTTTTTCAGGGTCACTTAACATCAATACGATTTGGATTGGAAAATAAATATCTCCGTATAAATCCTGATGTAAAGTATTGAAACCTCCCTTTTCATATTTTAGAATCAAAGGAGTTGCCTTTTGCTGCTGATTGGAATGGCATTGTTTTAAAAATTCTTCATGCTGTAACGGATACTGAATATTAATATGCAAAGCCTTGAACCAGGAATTAGCAATGGGAGCGAGATAAGGATATATTTGAGTTCGTACGGTCTGAATGAGATCAGGAAGTGGATAATTGAAATATTTGTATTCTCCTAATCCGAAACGATGTCTTGCCATCACGACCGTTTTACGATATAGATCCGGCTGATTATAGGCTGATCGTAATGAATCACAATCTTCCTCAGATAATAGATTGGAAATGACGGAATATCCTTTTTGATGCATTTCTTCAGTAATAAGAGGCCAATCGGTATTTTTAATTTTCTGTATAATATTGATCATTTCTTTTGTTTTATCCATACAAAGTTCTGAAGTTCAACTCACGTATAAAATCCGAAACATGCGATATTGACGGAGGTAGATTTAAAAAAATGCTGGACTATTGATATAGCTTCAATCTGGATCATAAAAGCAGTCCTCATTACAGATATTTTTGTGCTGTTAATTAAAAATAAAAATAACGATGAATTACAGCATTAAAAAAGCAAGTCTTGAAGATCTTGATGAGACGGCAGAATTATTCAATCTTTACAGAGTTTTTTACAGACAGGAATCGGATTTGGAAAAAGGAAAGGCTTTTCTTAAAGAAAGATTTTTAAACAGTGAGTCTGATATTTTTTTGGCCATAGCCGATGGAAAGGCTGTAGGCTTTGTTCAGCTCTACAAGCTGTTTCATTATACAAAACTACAGAAGCAATGGCTGCTGAGTGACTTGTTTGTACATCCTGATTACAGAGGAAAGGGGCTTTCTGTTGCTCTGATTGATCGTAGTAAGCAATGGTGCGAAGAGACAGGAGCCTGTGGTCTTATGCTTGAAACGGAAAAAGCCAACGATATCGGAAATACATTATATCCACGTTGTGGGTTCGAATATGATGGCCTGCACAATTATTATCATTGGTGGAAATAAATAGAAATGCTAAAAATTGAATGAAGTAGGATAAGCTATTCCTTTTTCAGGTCTCAGCTTTCTTATATTAGTTTAGGTAGTATTACTTCTACAGTTTCTGTTATTTAATTCTACAGGTATTCCTTTTAAAGGTATACCGCATAATTCTATTTTTGTACCGCTCTACAGGTCATGGGTAGGACAGTTGATCTGTAGAGTGTATGCAAAAAAATCTCCGCCACATTTTCTACTTTTTCCCCAAAGTTTTATGATTAGTACCACAAAACTGCTTTTTCTGGTGGAGATTTTTTGCTCTAATAAAAAAGAGAACTGCATCTGCAGTTCTCTTTTTGTATTTTAAACAGGTGGTTATTTTATTGAGCCAACTGAGCGTAAGGAGTCAGTTTATTGTCATCAGACATCGTTTGTCCCAAGAACTCTCTTTTCTGATCTGCCTTCATTCTTCCTGCAGCATCACTGGCATTGGAATAAGCTTCACTTAGCTTTGTAGTGATATCAGCAGGCTTAAACTCAAATTTTGTATCACCTTCTACTCCTAAATAGCCGTTCTTTCTTGTAAGGTTTGAAATATAATTGTTGTAATTGATGAATGTATTTCTTAAATACTGAGTATGGTAGTCCATACATTTTTTAGCTTTTTTCGAAGAATTATTTAAGATACAGTTCTTCATATTATTTCTGTATAAATACCATTCTGATTCCAGAACACCATATTCTTTACCCACAGCGATTTTCCCGTTCGTCACAATGTTGTTGTCGCCCTCTTTAGTGGCGATGGCCTGAAGATGCTTAATAACTAATGGAACGGTAGCTTCGATTTTTGATTTTGTATCCTTTAATATGCTAAGATCTGCAGCCGGAGAATTCTTCTTTTGCGCTGTAGTAACGTTGAAAATAAGCAGTAATAGTACAATCAATAAATTATATCTTTTCATGAGAAATTTTTAAAGCACTAAAATAAATATAATTTCCCGGTTAAAACAAATTCAATTTAATTTTATTTAATAAAAATTAACAAGTTTTAAGAATTTAAAGCAGAAACTATTATTTTCCTGCCAAATAGCTAGGTGATGATTTCACTCTATTACTAATTTAATATATTTTAAATAAATTTATTTAATTGATAATCAGTCGATTATATTTAAATCAGGTTTTATCACTAAAAAAATAGTTGTTGGATTCGATTTTATTTCTACATTTGTATAACTAATTTCTTAGTGATATGAAATTTTGATCGTTTTGTATCATCATAATAAATGAAAGAATATGAAAATTCAGACTTTGACAAAAGCAGAAGAGCAGGTGATGCAGTATTTATGGAAAATTGAAAAAGGATTTCTTAAAGATGTTCTTGATCTTTTTCCGGAACCGAAACCGCATACCAATACTGTTTCTACCATTTTAAAAGTATTGAAAGATAAAGAATTCGTAGACTTCAATGTGTATGGAAGACAACATGAGTATTTCCCATTGGTTTCAAAAGAACAATATTCCGGGAAGACAATGAAAAGTCTAGTGAAAAATTATTTTAAAGGTTCTTATAAAAGTGCTGTTTCTTTCCTTGTAGAAAAGAATGAAATGACCGTAGAAGATCTTGAGATGCTATTGGACGAACTCAAAAAGAAAAACTAATGACTATGGAAGCAATACTTCTGTACTTTGTAAAAGTAACTATATGTTCTGGTGTAACGTTTTTGTATTATCAGTTGTCTTTAAAAGACAAGACGTTCCATCATTATAACAGATTTTATCTGTTGTCTGCTATGCTGATATCGCTGCTATTGCCGCTTATCAAGGTAGATGATTTTACCATAGAGGTGAATCATGAGATGTATATGCTTCTTGATAAAATTCAAAACTTTAATACCGAAAAAAACGTAAACAATGGTAACCTTTATTTTAACCTTATTTTTTCAGCTCTGGGACTGGTTTCTCTCTATCTTTTAGGGAAGTTGATCTACGGGATTTTCAAAATCCAGCAGTTTAAAAAACAGTTTCAGAAAGAAAGCTTTGACGGGATCAATTTTTACCGTACAAACCTGACTGAAGCACCATTTTCATACTTTAAAAACCTTTTCTGGAAGAATACAATCACATTGAATTCTGAAGTCGGAAAGCAGATTTTAAAGCACGAAATGGTACATATTGAACAGAAACATTCATTCGATAAAATCTTTATTGAGGTGATTACCTCTGTTTTCTGGTTCAATCCGTTCTTTCATTTGATCAAAAAAGAAATTAGTTTAATTCATGAATACCTGGCTGATAAAAAAGCCGTAAAACACTCGGACACCAAAGCATTTGCGCAGATGCTTTTAGCAAGCCACTTTTCCGGAACACAGTTGCCTGCCACCAGTCCGTTTCTAAGTTCAAACCTTAAAAAAAGACTTAAGATGTTACAAAAACCAAAAACCAAATTCGGATATGCGCGAAGAATTTTAGCATTACCGGTTTTATTTTCAGTAGCTTTTGCTTATCTGGTAAATGCTAAAAACAGAGAAATTGAAGAAACCAATCTGTCTATCAAAAAAGTGGTTTCTCAAATGCAAAAAGATACAGTGAGATCTGAAAAAGCAGGAGCGGAAAATGTTAAAGAGCCAAAGGCTTTAAATTCAGATGATGAGAAAAAACTATCTGCAATTGAGAAGAAAATTGATAAAAAAGGGAAAGAACTGGATAAACTAAAACCGGGAACTGACGCTTTTGATAAGAAAATTAAAGAGATTAGCAAGCTTGCCGGAGAAATAGGAAAGCTGGCCGATAATCAAGCTCTTAAAGCAACTACCGAGTATTTCAAATCTCCTGAATGGAAAAATAAATTGCAGGAAATTGAAAATATGAAGGTTGAAATACCGGATCTGTCGAATTTAGATGTTGATGTTGACTTCCCGGATCCGCCGGCAGCTCCATCAGAACCAGGAATCGCTCCATCTACACCGCCGGCTCCTCCTGCTGCTCCCAAAAGCTCACGAGTGATTTACTATAAAAATCATACGGTATCTTACAGCGATCTGGGTCCGAAGGAAAAAGAAGAAGTACGCCAGGCAATGAAAGAGGCCAAACAAGCATTGAAGGAAAGTGAAAAAGCCAGAAAGGATGCTCAAAAAGCGATGAAAGAAGGCGAAAAAGCCAGATTGGAAGGTGAAAAGGCAAGAATAGAGAACGACAAAGCAAGAAGAGAAAATGATGCGGCAAGGATAGAAAATGCAAAAGCAAGGTTGGAAAGAGAAAAATCTACCATGATAGCTTTTAAAAACTTTAAAGAAACTGACTTCAGCAAAGGTTCTCCCAGAGTAATGGTGATGCAGGCCGATTATATTAAAAAAGATGGCAGCGGAAATATAGCTTTGAATGGGGTTAAAAAATTCAAGGTAAGCGGAGGAGATAATATCAAATATTATATAGACGGAAAAGAAGTTTCGAAAGAAGAAGCTAACGCTTTAAGTCCTGACAATATAGCCAGCGTGAATGTCTACAAAGGAAAGATGGTAAAGGGAGCTGAAGGTGAAATAAAAATTCAGACCAAGAAATAAAGTTTAATCAAGCTTTGTCAATACGGTTGGCAAAGCTTTTTTTATCACTCATTATTATGAAAAATAACATTCTACTTTTTTTATTACTGGGAACGTTTGCCAGCGCTCAGACCAACAGATTCTTTTATGAATATAAATTTATTCCCGATTCTGATCATAAAGAAGAGGTGAAAAAGGAAATGATGTTACTGGATATTGATAAAACCGGATCCAGTTATTACAGTCATGATAAATTTGTGGCAGATTCTACAGGAAGAGCAGAGCTTGAAAAACAGCTGAAAGTTGGAGGCGGGAGTATTAGTATTAATAAACGGGAAAAGCCGGGACAGGTCTCTTATAAAGTGACCAAACAGTACCCTGACTTTAAAACCTACCTTTTCAGGAGCATTGCTATGGATCATTATAAAATACGGGAAGACCAAAAACCGGAATGGAAAATAGCTCCCGACAAGCAAAAGATAGGAGAGTATAATGCCCAAAAGGCTGTCACTAACTTAGGGGGCAGAGAATGGATCGCCTGGTTTTCAACGGATATTCCTTTTCAGGATGGGCCCTACATATTTTATGGACTTCCGGGACTTATCATCAAACTGGAAGATGCTACAGGATCTCACAGCATGATGCTGGTAGGAAATAAAAAGGTAGAATCAATGAGTAGCGAAAAAGAAATGCAGGTCCCTGAAAATGTAAAAGTATTGGGATTGGGTAGCAAAGAAATTGAAGTTTCCAAAGATCAGTTTAAAAAAGCCTGGAAATCCTATGTAAACGATCCTACTAAAAGTATGAGAGAGATGATGATGAAAAATGGAGGTGATTCGGGGACTAAAGTAGCTTTTAAAGTAAGAACCGCTGACGGTAAGGAAATTTCTGATCCTAATCAGGTATTCAGAGAAATGGAGAAAAGGGTAAAAGAAAACCTTAAAAAAGATAACAATCCGATTGAGCCGGATCTGGTAAATTAACTGTATATGGTGAATTGCGTGGGAATAGGATAGAAGTTACAGCGTAAATATTGGTCTTACTAGGGCAAATATCTATATTTTTATAACATTAACCCTTGAACTTTGATGCAATGACAGAAAAAGAAAAATGTGCAGTGGGACTTTTATATAATGCTAACTATGATCAGCAGCTGATTCAGGAACGTATTTCATGCAAAGATCTGTGCCAGGAATACAATGGATTGAAAAATTCTGATTCTGAAAAAAGAAATGAAATCGTCCGGAAAATTCTTGGCTCTGCCAAAGAAAATATATGCATAGAACCTACTTTCTGGTGTGATTACGGATATAATATTGAGGTTGGAGAGAATTTTTATGCCAATCATAATCTTGTTATATTAGATTGTGCCAAAGTGAAATTTGGAGACCATGTTTTCATAGGACCTAATTGTAGTTTTTATACAGCCGGTCATCCGCTGGATGTAAAGCAAAGAAATGAAGGACTGGAATATGCTCATCCTATTACCGTGGGAAACAATGTATGGCTTGGAGGAAATGTTGTCGTTTTGCCCGGAGTGAAAATCGGAGATAACGCGGTGATCGGTGCAGGAAGTGTTGTGACTAAAGATATTCCTGAAAATGCAGTAGCCGTAGGAAACCCTTGTAAAGTGGTCAAAAGTATTGGATAGAATGTTATTTCAATGCCATAAAAAAGAAAATCCCGGAACAGATTGTTTCGGGATTTTTATATTTAAAATTGTTGCTTGTCTTATGATAATTTCTGAGAATCAGCAATAAACTGAGCCAGTCCGCTATCCGTTAAAGGATGCTTTAATAAGCTCAAGATCGGAGGAAGTGGAGAAGTAATAACATCCGCTCCGATTTTAGCACAGTCGATGATGTGCATTGAGTGACGGATAGAAGCTGCAAGAATTTCAGTTTCGAACATATAATTATCGAAAATTAATCTGATTTCCTGGATAAGGTTTAATCCATCTGTTGAAATATCATCTAATCTTCCCAGGAATGGAGAAACATAATTTGCCCCCGCCTTAGCTGCCAAAAGAGCCTGCCCAGGAGAGAAAATTAAAGTACAGTTAGTTCTGATTCCTTTGTCAGAAAAATATTTTAATGCTTTGATACCGTCTTTGATCATTGGAATTTTTACTACAATATTCGGGTGAATAGCAGCCAATTCGTCTCCTTCTTTGATCATTTCTTCATACGTTGTAGAAAGTACTTCAGCAGAAATATCTCCATCTACAAGCTCGCAGATCGTTTTATAATGGTTTTTAATTGCTTCAGCTCCCTGAATTCCTTCTTTAGCCATTAATGAAGGGTTGGTTGTTACACCATCTAAAATTCCAAGATCTCTAGCTTCCTTGATTTGCTCTAAATTAGCTGTGTCAATAAAAAATTTCATTTTGTTAAATAGATTTATTGTTACAAAGATAGGGAATTAATTGAGTTCTGGGGTATGATTTTACGGGTTTTGAACGATTGAATACAGTAAGTATTAGAACGGGAGTATGGTACATTTTGAGTGGCAGATTGATTATAATGAAATAAAAATGGTGCTGTTTTTTGAATTGTAAAGCTTCAATTTTGCTTTGTAATTTAGATTAAATCATTATAAATTTGTGATTATGAAGCACAACCATTTCACAGCTCCATTGGAGATTATCGGGATTAATCCTTTCGTTTTTATTCCGGAAGAGATTTTAAATAAAATTTTTGAAGATTCCGGAAGAAATAAAAGCCCGATTCCTGTGAAAGGAAAGGTAAACGGAAAGGAATTTCAACAAAATCTGATGAAATATTTAGGAGAATGGCGGTTGTATATCAATACCATTATGCTTAAAAATTCTCCCAAAAGAATTGGTGAAACCATTGACGTTACTTTGGAATATGATGATTCTGACCGTTCTATTTCCATACATCCCCAGCTTGAAAAAGCGATCAAAGAAAGTCACCTGGCAACGATAAACTTTGAAAAACTGATACCGTCGAGAAGACATGAGCTGATTCGGTATATTCACAATCTGAAAACTGAAGTCAGCATCCAACGTAATATTGAAAAAATTATCCGACATCTGCACGGAGAAGAAGACTTCTTTGGAAAGAAGATTAAATAGTAAGATTTTAATTTTGACGTAAATAATCTAGCGAATCAAAAAGCCTTTTGCGTTAAAAAAAATAAAATTACAATTCAGCTGAAAAAACAAAAACCGGAAAATTTTTCCGGTTTTTACTATTATTAAGAGTTTAGAGTTTTGCTAAGTTTAATCGCATCCTGGTTGGTTGGGTCATATTGTATGGACTTAGCGATATGCTCTTTTGCTTTATTAGGATCGTTTTGTTGTTCCGTAAAAGCAAGATAGAAATACGCATAAGCCAGATTCTTTTTATTCTGTTCCACTTCTTCCGGTTTTACCGTAGCAATATACTTTTCATAAGCAATTTTTGCATTGGCATCGTCTTTAGCCGATTGGTAGGCGTAAGCCTGGCTATAATATGAAGGAGCCCAATCCGGTAATAAAACAGAGATCTTTTTCCATGTAGCTACAGCATTAGTCCAGTCTGAAGCTTCCTGATAGGCAGTAGCTAACTTAGCTAATGATTCCGTATCCTTTGGATTGGTTGCAATTTGCTTTTTAAGGGTTTCGATGGTAGGATTGCTTTGCTGAGTCGTTGCAACTGTATTAGCAGTGCTTTGTGTACTATCTGTCTGTGTAGTCTGAGCATTCACAAAACTTACACCTCCTACAAGGATTAAACCTAAAAATAGATTTTTAATATTAACTGTCGCCATTTTCATAATCGTATATTTTTAAAATTCTTACATTCTAAAATTCAATAATAATTCCAGAAAAGATCAATTTTTAGAAGCTTTAGGGTTTTTTAGAAAATATTAACGGTTAAGATGTTTTTTTTAGATTAATTTTTGATTCGTTGCAGTTTGAGTTTATCTTTGTTGTTCAACTTTTTAATAATTAATATAATTTCCTTGTATGAATATCATATTAGCTTCAACTTCAACACTTTTTGGTGGCGAATATTTAGAATATCTGAAAGAAGAACTTATCACGTTATATGCCGGAATTGACGAAATCGTTTTTATTCCCTTTGCCAGACCAGGCGGAATTTCCCATGACGACTATACGGCGAAAGCCCGCTCTTTCTTTGAAACCATCAATATTAAAGTAAAAGGACTACACGAATTTGAGAAGCAAGCTGAAGCTCTGAATCAGGCAAAAGGATACTTTACAGGTGGCGGAAATACTTTTTTATTGGTTAAAACATTACACGAAGAAGGATTATTATCTGTTTTAAAAGAAAATGTATCGGGTGGGAAAGCATATCTCGGATGCAGTGCAGGAAGTAATATCGGTGGTCAGAATATGAAAACCACTAATGATATGCCGATTGTGTATCCGCCAAGTTTTGAGTGTATGGGGTTGGTTCCGTTTAATATCAATCCACACTATCTTGATCCACACCCTGATTTGAAGCATAACGGCGAAACAAGAGAAACCCGTATTATGGAATTTCTTACCCAAAATGACATCAAAGTAGTAGGCCTTAGGGAAGGAAACTGGATCAGAAGAATTGGTGATACTATCACTGTGGAAGGAAGTGAGCTGACAAGGATTTTTGAAAAAGATAAAGAGCCTTATGAAATAGAGGCAGGAAGTTTAGTATAATGAAGCAGGATGATATTGACCGTTTTATAGAACGTAACCTTAAAAATTTTTCGGTAAACAGTACGGGTTGGAATGAAATTATCAGGCAAATGTTGTTCGAGTTTGCCATAGGAGGCTGGAATCTTGACAATGACGTTTTTGGACAAGAAAAATTGGGAGAACTGCGATGCCATACTTATTCTGAAAACCCGGACCTTAATACGGTTATTAAAAATATAACCAATAAATATCTGATTCTATCTGCAGAAACCTGCGAAATCTGTGGAAGTGAAGGTAAAAAGCGATATGGTGATTTATGGGAAGCCACCCTGTGCCTGAATCATTACCTGGATCAGAAAATTAGTATTGAGATTGATGATGAACGGAATATTAAAATCAGAAAAAAAGCAATTATCAATATCCGGGAAATCGTTAAGGTTGAAGTTGAGGATGATCTTCAGAAATTACAACTTTACACAAAAGAGAAGACATTTTCCTTTTCTTCATATGAACCTAATTATTATCTGCTTTTGAAAATTCTTCCGCGGGAACTGTTCCCTTTGGATATGCAGAAAAATATTACGAATTTATTTATGAATCTGCAGTACTGTGAAATTTGCGGATATAAGGCGGTTCATAAAGAATGTTGTTTACGTTGTTATAATGAACCATGGAATGATTCCAAACCTTTTATTGAAGATTACGGAGTAAAAGAAAATTATATAAAAAACTGTCAGATCGATATTTTTATTGATGAAGATGACTTTGAAAAGTGTTTTAAGTGTGACAGATCATTTGAAAAATCACCTGACCATCAGATTCTTTTTGAGTATCATGATCTCAGAGAATATGAAAAACTGCATTTTTAACTATATTTGATATCATTTTAAAGATATAAAGGTTTCGGCGAACTGCCATCTGGTAAGTTAAAACCGAACCTTAGTAAAATTAAGAACGAAAATACAATGTAATGAAAAAGACATTTGCAGTGCTAGCCCTTTCAGTTCAGATGGTTGCTGCTCAGAATATTGCCCAAAAACTGGATAAAGTAACGAAGGATCTTATGGAATCCTCATCAGCTGTAGCTTCCGGACTGTCATTTTATGTCTCTGATGAAAGCGGAAACTTTGTTTACGAATACCAGGGTAATAAAGGACTCTCTACGGCATCAACACAGAAAATTTTTACAGCTGCTGCTGCCCTGGAAACATTGGGTAAAAATTATACTTTTAAAACAACTTCCAGTTATTCCGGAAGTATATCCGGAGGTCTTTTGAACGGCAATCTTTTTATCAGTTCAAATGGTGATCCTACATTAGGAAGCTGGCGTTACGATGCCTATAAACCCGAAAATTTTAAGAAGAAGCTGATAGAAGCTGTTAAAAATGCCGGTATTACAAAAATATCAGGCGATCTGGTTGTTGATGATTCCTATTTTGACCATCAGACGGTTCCCGGTGGATGGCCGTGGGATGACTTAGGGAATTACTATGGAGCAGGAGTTTGGGGTGTAAACTGGAGAGAAAATCAATTCGATATCAATATCAATGGAACCGATTTTAAAGGTTTTTCTTATCCTTTGGAAGGTGTAAAATGGTTGAATGATCTGGAAACAGGTGGAAGCTCAGACCAAAGTTTGATTTTTACGGCACCTCATTCCAATGTAGCGTTAATTAATGGAATGCTTCCCGGAGGAAAAACGGTTACCGTCTCAGGTTCTGTGCCCAATCCCCCTTTGCAATTGGCAACAGAGGTAAGGCAGTGGCTGAAGGAATCGGGTATTGAATTATCAGGAAAAGTAGTTACCAATTCACAACTCGAAATAGAAGGCAAACAAGCATTGGAAGCTCCCAAAAATAATATTATTCTAACATATGAATCTCCGTCTCTGGACAAAATTGTCTATTGGTTTTTGAGGAAAAGCATCAATATGTACGGAGAAACTTTGATCAAAACTTTAGGAAAAGAAAAAAAAGGTAATTCCAGTTTCAAAAGCGGTGTTGCCTATTTGAAAGAATTCTGGAAGTCAAAAGGAATCAATCCGAATATGATCAATTTTGCAGACGGAAGCGGGCTTTCTCCTCAGAATTATGTAGCAGCCAAGGCTGAAGTGCAGGCTCTGTTGTATGCCAGAAAACAATCATGGTTTGAAGCTTATTACGACGGGTTTCCGATGCAGGACAACGGAATGAAAATGAAAAGCGGAACCATGAGAGATACCAAATCTTTTGCCGGGTATCATACTGCAAAAGATGGTAAAAAATACGTGTTTTCGATTATTATCAACAACTATCAGGGAAGCGGAAGTACAGAGTTGCAGAAAATTCTGAATGTTTTAAAATAAAATAACTTGAGGAAATCCATACTTACAAGACTCAATAACTGGATCATTTTTGTGGTCATGACGACGTTGGTAATTGCCATCGTGGTAGCTTCTACGTCGCTTATTAATTTTCTAAGAAAAGAGGAAATCAAAAGGATAAGCCTGCTTTCTAAAGCAATCAGAATTCAGCAGGAAGTAAAAACGCCGGATACCGATGTTCTTGATCTTCTGCCGGAGATTCTTAATATTAATAATACCATTCCTTTTATTGTAACAGATAAATATAAAAATCCGATTCTTGACCTGGGATATTACAGAAATATTCCTGAGAGTACGATAAAGGATCCCCGGAAACTGCAGAGTCTGATCCTGAATATGGAGAAAAATTATGATCCGATAGAGATTAAAGTACCTGACGGAAATAATCAGTTTGTATACTATGATAACTCCAGATTACTTAATAACTTACGGTATTCACCTTATATTTTAGGATTATTTATTCTTCTGTATTTTGGTTTCTCTTTCTGGTTTTTCAGAACCATCAAAAAAACGGATGAAGGATATCTGTGGGCAGGTTTGGCTAAAGAAACAGCCCATCAGATCGGTACACCCTTATCATCCATGATTGGATGGATGGAGATTATGAAACTGGATAATCCGGAATCAGAAGGAGTGCATGAAATAGAAAAAGATATCGAAAGATTGAGAACAATATCTGAACGTTTTTCTAAAATAGGCTCTGTTCCGGAACTGAATGATATGAACTTTAATGAAACCATTCAGGAAAACTATGATTATTTAAAGACAAGAATTTCCAGGAAAATCAATTTTACTTTACATCTTCCTACTTATACCTTGCTGGTTCCTCATAATAAAATCCTGATGAGCTGGGTGATTGAAAATCTTGTAAAGAATGCTGTAGACGCCATGAAAGGTGAGGGAACGATTATCATGTCAGTTTTTGAAAGGAATAAAAATATTCTCGTAGAAGTAAAGGATAACGGAAGCGGAATGACCAAACAACAGGCCAGAAATGCCTTTAAACCTGGGTATTCTACCAAAAAAAGAGGTTGGGGATTAGGATTGTCACTGGCGAGACGAGTGATCCACGAATATCATAACGGAGATATTAAGATTTCTCAAACCGAAGTAGGAAAGGGCAGTACTTTCAGAATAGCTATCAGAAGAGAATAATTTGAACAACATAAGCATAAAAAAAGCGGGAAATACTTCCCGCTTTTTCATTTATTTTTTACCAGTCAGCCACTGACTCTGCAGTTTTAATTCTGCAGGACTTGGGTTGGCTTTAAACTTCAGCGTTTCCGTAGTCATCTTATCCAGAATGGCTTTTCCTGTGAGTGTCATTTTGTCTTTTTTACCGGCATTGTCTCTAAGGATAGTTACCGTCACATTTTGTCCGTCTTTGATCGTTTGGGTATAACTGATAAAGTCCTGAACGTTTTTAATGTCTACCGTTTTTCCATCCAAAGCAAGAACCTGGTCGGTAATTTTAAATCCGATGCTTTTTGCAAATGGAGATAATGCAGAGCTTTCATCAAAAGCAAACGCATTGTTTTTATCATCAAACCCGGTTTGATTAGGGTTTTTGATAAACCAGAAAATAGGTCGGCTGTCCTGTTTTTGAATCTCTACTCCCACCATATTCAGATAATCGGCATAAGGAGTCGGCTGATTTCCGGCAATATATTTAGTGTAAAAATCCTTTACCTGAGGATAGCCGGTCACAGTTACTAACTCATCAATTAATTTATCATCTTTGAAAGGTTTATTTTCTCCGAATCTCTGAGACAGCTTTCTGATCATATCACGATAGCCCATTTCTCCGTTTGATAATTTTCTCAATTCAATGTCCAGACACATGGCTAAAAGAGTTCCTTTTTCATAAACATTTCTGTATTGATCTTTATAAGGAGCTTTCAGTACATTTTTACTCATTACCGTAAACGGCATGGTATCATCATAGTTTTTGGAGTTGGCAATTTTTTCACCAATTCTTTGAAGAAACTCATCTTTATTGATGAGACCTTCCTGAATCTGGAATAAGTTGGCAAAATACTCCGTTCCGCCTTCGTACATCCATAGATGCTGAGACATTTTTGGATCTGCATAATCGAAATAATGAATCTCTTCAGAATGTGTTTTCAAAGGATTAACCGTGTGGAAGAATTCATGCGAAACCACATCAGTAATGGTCTTGTCGATGGCATCTTTCGGCATCATTTCAGGAAGAACCACACTTGTTGATTCGTGGTGTTCCAAAGCTCCGAAACCTTTAATCTTAGGTCCGTCGCCACCTGAAAGGTAAAGCATGATTGCATATTTCTTATTGGTATTCATATCACCCAGAAATTTCTTTTGAGCGATTACCATTTTTTCCAGGTTCTCTTTAAAATCGGCGGCTTTATATTTTCCGGTAGGTGAATAAACACCTAGTACAAGCTCCATTCCTCCTGCATTGAAAGTGATGTAATCCGGTTTTGTATACATCAGCGGAGAATCAGTAACCTTGGCATAATTAGCCAAAGTAAAAGTATCTGTTGATTCGGACTTATCCTGATCTACCAATGCCGTTGTTCCATAGAAATCAGTAGGTTTCTGAACCACCAGCTGGTAAGGAACATCCTGCATATTATCAATATATCCAATGAATCCATGCGTATTGATCATGTATACTTTTCCTTGCTCAATATCTGTTCCTGAAGGTGAAAATACGGCCTTATGTTTTGAGGTGTCGGTTTCCTCGTCAAAGCTATCATTTACCAGATAGGAAATTTTGCTAAGGTTTTGAGCATTCTTTAAAGCGTAGGTATTGTCATTAACTTTCGTATACTTAAGCTCACTGCCTTTGTTGTCGTAAAACTTGATGCCTTCTATAAATCTTCCGTAATCATCCTCAGAATAGGTTCCGGGAACTGTTTTAGGAAAATGGAATTTAACATCCCCTGATTTCATTTTAGGGAATTCCATAGTAACGGCTACTTTATCATCTTTTACGTTGACCAGGTCAATCGTTGTTTTTATAGACTGTGCATTGGCTAAAAAAGCGGCAAAAAGGCCTAAGCTAAGTGCTGTTTTTCTCATTAAGATTTATTTTATAGTTAAATAGTTGCACTTTTTCTCGTTTTGTTACGAAATGGAGTATTAAACTTTTCTTAAAATTTAGATGAAAAGAAAAAAGGCAAATCCGCGGTTAAACAGTTTTGCCTTTTTACTTTATTTACTGAACATTTTTATAATTGATATAATAATTTTTATTCCATTCAACAGGAATGCTGCTTTTAAGTTTTACCGTTTGCCATTCTTCCGTTGGAGTAATGGTTTGATCTCCATCAATGATTATTGGTAGTTTTAGATTTTTCACTATCTCAGTATATCTGAATTTCAAGCTGTCTCCGGTTTGAGTATATTCAAGAGTGGGAATTTTTATCGTTCTGAGATATTGATCAAAAACCGTCGAGAAGTCAATTCCTGATTTCGATGAAATATAATCTTCCACTTGTTTTGTAGTAACTGTTTGGTGATAAAACTCTTTGCTTAATCCTCTTAAGATCTGTCTGAATTTTTCATCATCATTGATCATCTGTCTCATCGTATGAAGCATATTGGCTCCTTTCGGATACATATCACCACTGCCTTCATTTCTTACTCCATATTGCCCGATGATAGGAATATCGTTGTCGATTATATGGCGAAGTCCGATGAGATAGATATCAGCAGACTTTTTATCCATGTACCTTTCCGTGAAAAGAACTTCAGAATACATCGTGAAACTTTCATGAATCCACATATCTGCCTGATCTTTTGCGGTAATATTATTGGCAAACCATTCGTGGCCGCTTTCGTGGATGATGATATAATCCCAATTAAGGCCAACTCCCGTCCCGGATAAATCTTTTCCGCGATACCCATTCTGGTAGTTGTTTCCATATGCTACATTGCTTTGGTGCTCCATACCTAAGTAGGGAGAATCTACCAATTTGTAAGAATCCTCATAAAATGGATAAGGACCAAACCAGTATTCAAATGCAGAAAGCATAGGTTTTACCTGTTGAAATTGTTTTTTCGCCTTATCAAGATTATAATCCAGTACCCAGTAATCCAGATCCAGTTTTCCTTTTTCCCCGTCGAAAGTATCTTTAAAATTTACATATTTACCGATATTCGGTATAATAGAGTAGGCGTTAATTGGATTTTTTACCTGCCAGGTGTAGGTCGTCTTGGTGCCTTCTGTTTTTTTGTCGATCAGTCTTCCGTTTCCAACCCCTACAAGATCATTGGGAGTAATGATTTTCATGATGATACCGTTGTCAGGTTCATCACTCCAGATATCTTTGGTAGGAAGCCAGATAGAAGCTCCAATACCTTCATCTGCAACACTCATCCAGGGATTGCCTTTTTCATCCTTTGTGAAAACCCATCCACCATCCCATGGAGCTTTTTCGGCGATATGAGGATTTCCGGAATAGGCAACGTCAATCGAGTATTTTTCTCCTTTTTTAAATTTTTTATTAGCGGTGACGAAAATAAAATCACCATCCTGTTTGTAGTTGGTAATAGGGAAATTTCCACTTACCTTATCCGCTTTCATCGGTTGCTGAAGGTCAATCTGAAAAGTGGGATTTGTAATATCTTTAATGATTTCAAAGCTGATTTTATTGTTTCCTTTAATGCTTTTCTGAACAAAATCAGGTTCCACAGAAAGGTCGTACTTCTTAACATCCCAAAAATTTCTGAATTCAGTATTAGAACCTTTTAAAGTATCTTGTTTAGTGAAAACCTTACCTTTTTCAAAGAATTGTCCGAAGGCAATCCCGGAAACAAACAAAAGTGTATATGACAGCTTTTTCATTTTTAAACTTTATTAATAATCTATTCAAAAATAGAAAATTTAATTTACAGCAAAATCGTAAAAGACCTAAAATATCAATATAAAAAAGCCCGACAAATGTTTGCCGGGCATGAAATCAATAATTTGATTGATTATTTTTTAACAAATTTCAGGTTTGAAGTTGTTCCTTTATCTTCAATTGAAATGATATAAGCACCTGTAGTCAGCTTTGATACAGAAACTTTATTATCCGTAATCTGACCATTCATTACAACTTGTCCGGTCATATTGGTGATTGTAAATTGAGCTTTTGGAGATACTTTATTGATATAGAGTACATCGGTAGCCGGGTTAGGATAAATTTGAATTGAAGAATTATCCTTAGCGACTTCTCTGGTGCTCAATGCATCCTGTACCAAAACAGGGTAATCCTCAGTTTCACCATATTCAGGGCTTGTACACGCATCCAAAGGCTGGGTATTGTAAGCCAACATTACTCTCATAATCACATTTCCTCCAGTATAAGCATCTACAGGAACACTGAAAGTACCTGAAACAGGAGTTAGTTTATTAGGAATACTTGTAAAGATTTTTTCAGAATCAGAGAATGAGCCATCTCTGTTGAAATCGATCCATACCGTTACCCCTTCGTCGTATTTGGTTCCTGTCCATTGTTTTGCAACACTCACTGTATTGCCGGAAGAACCTTTTTTAAGAGTAATCAGTTTCGTAGCATCAGTCGTGTAATTGGTGTAGGCAGATGCTCCGCTATTGTTAGAAACGGCAGGCATTCCCGTAGGAGTTACCGTAACGTTGGATATAAATTCATCCGAAGAATTTGAAGAAACAGCACAAGTACTAAATGAAAGTGTTGTAAAATTGGTAGATGCCGAGTAACTTCCGGTAGTGGAACCACACACATTGGCAATCTGTACTTCGTATTGAGTAGCCTCATCAAGTCCTGTGAATGAATAAGAATTTGTTGCTACAGGAACAGTCGTCCACGTTGCACTTCCGGTTTTTCTATACTGTAAAGAATAAGTGGCGCCTTGTAAGGCAGTCCACTTTATATTAGCTGAAGATCTTGTGATTTCAGAAGCAGCAACACCTGCAGGAGCTGTTGAAGAACAAGCTTCGGCAGTAGCAACGGTAGCATTTCCTATAGCATAGAATACATTGTCAATAGCACTTACTCTTATCTTTAAGCTTGCACCGGTAGCCAGTGAAGCGAAAGAATAGGGTTCTACACCGTCATTAGGGGTAGATGCGGTGATGACTGTCCAGGAAGCTCCATTATCTGTTGTATAATCTATTTTAACATTGGATACATTATAAACATTGTTATTGGTATTGGCAATATCCCATGTGATGGCTCCCGGAGTATTATTATATACTGAAGATGAGGTTACTTTAAATGGACCGTCATTTCCAATATTCAGTTTAACTAAACTGCTTTGAGTCTGCTGCTGAGCAATATCAGGGTTGTTGTCTCTTACAGTTACCTTGAAGTTCATTTCCCTGCTTACATTGGAAACCGTTTCCCATTCTGAAAGATTGGTAAGGTTACCGTTCAGTACACTGGAAAGCTTTGGAAAATATCGGGTTGGAGAATCTGTAGGAGATAAAGATCTGAAGTTGGCTCCATTAGTACGGGTAGCATCCGGGATATTAAACTTAGTTAAAGCAATATCATACTGCTCCCATGTATAAGTCATAGGATCGTTTTGAGCATCTGCTGCACTTGCTGTCAATACGAATGCTGTGCCTTTTGGTATGGTTTTGTTAACAATCGGTTGTATCACCGGTGGAGTATTGGCAACAGGGGTAACAATACCACAGGTTTGAGAATTTACATATTGTTGTATTTGCTCAATATTTAATACATGAAAATAAGCATCAGAATGCATTTGAACATTGGCCTGGGTAATTCCGGCATATCCCATGATGGTGGATCCGGATCCTGGTTCTATAGGGCGGTCTGTTTGCGGGTGTACAACAGACATTGTATGACGTCCGCCAAACTGGTGACCCAGTTCATGCGCCACATAATCAATATCAAAAGCATCTCCGAAAGGTTGATCATTTACACTAGGGGAGGTGATCCCTGCTCCTTTTGAAGTCGCATCATTGTTACTGGAAGGGTTTCTACAGACATTTCCAATATCACCTGCTGATCCACCACCACCTCTATGTCCGAAAAAATGGCCTACATCATAAGCTCCGTTTCCAACACCGGGAGTAGTGGTAAGAGTTCGTTGAACTTCAAGATTCCATGAATTAGGTGCAGAATATGAGCCATTGGCATTGGCAATAACATTAGAATAAGGATCGGTAGCCGGATCGGTGAAAATGAGTTGTGGTAAATCCTGTACAATCATATGAATTCCAAGATCCTTTTCGTAAACCGCATTAACTCTGTTGATCGTGGCATTGATGCGGGCTGCTGCCTGCGGAACACCTCCTGCCAGTTGAGTGTATTCACCATTTACAGAGACTGCTAACCTGTAAGTCCGGTATTTTTGATCTGTACTTTTATTAAAAGTTCCTGATTTTTCCAAAACACTTTTGGAATTGAGCAGCTTTTTCATTTGCTTTTTCGATTGCTCAGGCTCTGTGGCTTTACATTCAAAAGGAGTACCGTCTGATGTTTTGTTAGATTTAAAGAATACTCCAAAGACGTCCTTTTCCTTATTGATAGGCTCTATGAATTCATACTGCCCGGTCTTAGTATCAAAAAGCATGGATTGAAAGTCATTAGGAGCAGTACTGAATCTAACTTGTTTGGTAGGATTATCCAACCCAACTCCGGAATAGGCTCCCAACTGATATCGGTCTGCCATTGATTTTGCGACAACCGGCGCACTGTACACCGAGAATCTTTCAACTCTCCCGTCAGTGGTGGGAAGAGAAATGACCACCGGACTTCCCTGACCTGCTTCCGGAGCATTTTTTAGAAGTTCTCTTAAGGAGTTGAGATCAACTTTGTAAGAATAAATTACATTGACTTCTTTCCTTATCGGATTAATCTTTTGAGATACCGGCTCCCAACGTTGTGCTTGCAAACTCGTTAGCCCCATAGCCAACGCAAATACGAAAATAATTTTCTTTTTCATAATATTTTGGTGTAAACTGAATTGTTTTGTGAATTTTTGGTAAATTTAATTAATAAAATGGTAAAATATTCATAAATGTATTTAATTTCTAATTTTTTATTCATTGTTAGGAATAAAAACATGTATAAATAGTAATTTTAATATTTTTTTTCGTTATAAATGCATTTTAAGAAAAAAAATACATAAACATTTTAAATTCAGTTGACTGAATAATGAAAAAGAGCCGGCCTCTGGATAAGAAACCGACTCTTTATATATTGTAGTAATGCAATTATTTCTGTACAGCAGGAAGATTTCCGTTGCTTTTTTGTACTCTTTTATAAGTGAAATTACACATCATGATACTGAATTCATACAGAATCAATAGCGGGAGTGCAGCCATTATCATACTTAAAACATCTGCCGGAGTAATGATTGCTGCTACGACCATAATCAAGACGATGGCATGACGACGATATGTTTTCATAAACGTCGGTGTCAGGATTCCAATGCTGGTAAGGAAATAAATCAGAATAGGAAATAGGAAAATAACTCCCATACCCAAGACCACCTGTAAGAACAATGTCGTATAATCACTCAGGTCATAAAGCGGAACAATAATATCTGAAATTTTAAAAATAACCCCAAAATTCACCGCAAAAGGAAGGATTAAGAAATAACCGCATAAAACACCGGTCATAAAAAGCATCCAAACAGCATTGATAATATAGATGGAGTTTTTCCTTTCTCTCGGATGTAAAGCAGGCCCGATAAAACGCCATAATTCCCAGACAATATAAGGAAATGCTGCTACCATTCCTCCAAAAACAGAAACCGCCATCATTACATTAAACTGTTGATACAGTCTTTGTACACGAACAGGAAAATCTTTTGGAAGATGAATACTGTCTTCTCCTAAAATCATTCTCGAAAAATGATTCACAATTCTGAAGGTGGGAAAATCATTTCTTGTAGGTCCAAAAAAGATATGGTCCATAATCCAGTTGATATTAAATCCAACCACAAAAGCGGCAACTACGATAGCAATAATCGAACGGACTAGATGTCCTCTTAATTCCCCTATATGCCCTAAGAAGGACATGTCTTTATTATTGTCCATATAATAGAATCTATCTAAAATACCAACCATCGTAGGTTAGCAGTTTAAGTCTGCGAAATTATGAAATAATAATCAGTATTTAGAATTTATTGCTGATGATTTTTCAAGATTTGGCCTGTCGGGATTTTATAGTGTTTAAAAAAAACAGCCAATCAAGAATCTTGTTTGGCTGTATATGATTTTTAGTACTATCGGTCTTCAATTACTTTTCCAGGATTTCCAGTACTTTTTCTGCGACCTGCCCTCCAGACTGAGGATTCTGACCGGTGATCAGTTTTCCGTCTGCAATGGCAAAAGGGACAAAATCCTGATCAGCCTTTACATAATGAGCACCCTTACTTTTCAAAACATCTTCAGTAAGATATGGCATGTGATCGGCAAGCTCTGCTGCAATTTCTTCCGAATTTGAAAATCCGGTAACTGTTTTTCCTTTAATTAATAATTCTCCGTCAGAAAGTTTAATATTGAAAAGTCCTACAGCTCCATGGCATACGGAAGAAATAATTCCTCCATTTTCATAAATTGTACGGGCAATTTCCTGTAGTTTTTCATTATCCGGAAAATCCCATACCACCCCATGTCCACCGGAATAGTAAATAACGTTGTATTCTTCCGGATTAATATCTTCAGGTGTTAAAGCGTTTCCCAGCTTTTCCCTGAATGTTTTATCTGCATAATATTTCCAGTCTACTGGCTGTACAAACATCTGTAAAGAAATAGGATCAAGTGGTGTATAACCTCCTTTTGGGCTCACGAAATCAATTTCGTACCCTTTTTCATGCAGCTTTTCATAAAAATGAACGGCTTCACCCAGCCATAGCCCGGTTGCACGATCCATATTTGGGTATTTTTCTACACTTGTCACTACAATTAATGCTTTCTTTTTCATTGCTTTTGTTTTAAAATTTATAATACAAAGGTTGGAAATTTCCGGCAGTTGATATAAGGATATAGGTCAAAAAAAAGATGTGACCCAGGTCACATCTAAGAATATAGTCTGCTTAACGTTTCTCTTGAAACCCCAAGATAGCTTGCTATAAGCTGTTTGGGGATATGATCTATAAAGCCCGGATATTGTTTTATAAAATCTTCATATCGTTCTTTAGCGGTTTTGCTCATTAATGAAAGAATTCTTTGTTGCAACGCTACATATCCGAAATTGGATTTTATTCTGAAAAAATGTTCTGTCTTTGGAATTTTTGAACAAAGATGATTTAGATTTTCATAAGATATAGCGTACACTTCAGAATCTTCAATACAATCTACAGCTACTGACGACAAATCCTGTTTAAAGAAAGCCGCAAAATCTGAGATCCACCAATTGGGTGCTGCAAACTGAAGAATATGTTCTTTTCCTGTGCTGTCAATGAAACTACTTTTAATAAATCCCTTTTCTATCAGATATATTTCTTTTACTGGCTGATTTTCCTGTATAAGAAACTGTCTTTTCCTGAATTTCCTTTTTACGAAAAGTGATTGTATTGTTTCAAATTCATCATCAGTCAGATGGATGATTTCACTGATATGTTCTTTCAGAAAGTGATTCATACCAACGTGGTTAATTTATTCCTTCATCAAGCAACTTATGCAGATCAATGATTCCGAAGTATTTTCCATTTTCAGTTACCACAAGCTGTCCGATATTATTTTCTTTCAAAATTTTCATGGCTTCTTTAGCCAACGCTTCTTTTTCAATAGTTCTTGGATGTAAAGACATAATATCTTTAGCCGATACTTTACTGATGTCTTCTCCTTTCATCAGCATTCTTCTTAAATCTCCGTCTGTAATGACTCCGATAATCTCCTCCTCACGGGCAACTACTGTAATTCCATGGCTTGAGGCACTGATCGAGATAATCACGTCTCTTATCGAAGCATCCTCTGTTACCTGAGGTTTCTGTGAAGAAAGAAACTGTTCTACCTTCGAAGTCAGATTTTTACCTAAACTTCCCCCGGGATGAAATTTGGCAAAATCATTTGCTTTAAAATCATTGAGTTCCATTAAAGCCACTGCCAGGGCATCACCAAGAGCCATTTGAATAGTGGTGGAGCTGGTAGGGGCCAGTTTGTTAGGACAAGCCTCTACATCTACGTGAGTATCTAATATAACTTCAGAAAACTCGGCAAGTTTACTGCTTTTATTTCCTGTCATTCCGATTAAAGCGGATGAATAATCTCTTAAATAAGGAACCAGATTTGCAATTTCAGGAGAATTTCCTGAATTGGAGATACATAAAACGACATCTTGCTTCTGAATAACTCCCAAATCTCCGTGAATAGCTTCAGAAGCATGAAGAAATTGTGAAGGAGTACCGGTAGAATTCAAAGTGGCAACAATTTTATTACCAACATGGGCAGATTTTCCAATTCCTACCACAATAAGCTTCCCATTTGCTGAATGAATGATCTCTACTGCCCGGGCAAATTGGTCATCAATTCTGTTTTTTAATTTTTCAAGCTCTGAAATTTCAATTTCTAAAGTACTTTTAGCAATTGATATAATGTTGGTTCTCTCCATTTTACTTTGATAGGTATACAAAAAAGTTCTTAAAAAACGTTATATTTTAAAAAGAAAATTTAATATAAGTTTTATTTTTTATAAATTCGTTCGCTTTTATTTTAAGCAGAATTTTTATAACTTTGGGTTAGATGCAAATTTAGCAATAGAAAATTAGATGAGCGCAAAAAAAGCCAATTTATCAGGCGAATTGAAAAAGTATTTTGGGTTTTCTACATTTAAAGGTCAGCAAGAACAAATCATAGACAATCTCCTGAATGGGAAAGATATATTTGTTTTGATGCCTACAGGTGGTGGTAAATCATTATGTTATCAACTTCCGGCACTTATTTCGGAAGGTACCGCGATAGTCGTTTCGCCATTAATAGCGTTAATGAAGAATCAGGTTGATGCAGTGAATGGCCTATCATCAGAAGATGGGGTAGCACATGTATTGAATTCATCATTAAACAAGACACAGACAAAACAGGTTTTTGACGATATTAGAAGTGGAAAAACCAAATTGTTGTATGTAGCTCCTGAATCATTGATTAAAGATGATTATCTGGACTTTTTGAAAGACGTTAAAATTTCTTTCTTTGCCATTGACGAAGCCCACTGTATTTCAGAATGGGGGCACGATTTCAGACCTGAATACAGGAATCTGAAACAAATCATTGACAGGATCGCCAGTGTGCCGGTGATTGCTTTAACGGCAACCGCAACTCCTAAAGTCCAGGATGATATCCAGAAAACATTGGGAATGACGAATGCATTGGTATTTAAAGAAAGTTTCAACCGTCCTAATCTATATTATGAAGTATGTCCTAAAATTAATGTAGATAAAGAGATCGTTAGATTTATCAATCAACATAAGGGAAAATCAGGAATTATATATTGCCTGAGCCGTAGAAAAGTTGAAGAATTTGCCCAGCTATTGCAGGTAAACGGAATCAATGCGCTTCCTTATCATGCAGGTCTTGATCAAAAGGTAAGGGTAGCGAATCAGGACAAGTTTCTGATGGAAGAAGTGGATGTCATTGTGGCAACCATTGCTTTCGGGATGGGAATTGATAAACCGGATGTTCGTTTTGTTATCCATTACGACTTCCCGAAATCCCTTGAAAGCTATTACCAGGAAACCGGAAGAGCAGGAAGAGATGGTGGTGAAGGTCATTGTCTCGCATTCTATGATCCAAAGGATATTGAAAAGCTTGAAAAGTTTCTGGCTCAAAAGCCTGTTTCTGAGCGGGAAATCGGGTTGCAACTTTTGAATGAGGTGGTAGGTTATGCGGAGACCTCAATGAGCAGAAGACAATACATTCTATACTATTTTGGAGAAAGTTTCGATCCGGTAACCGGAGATGGAGCAAGCATGTGTGATAACTCTTCAAATCCTCCAAAACTAAAGGATGCAACTGCCGACCTCGAAAGGGTCCTGGAACTGATCAATGATACAGGTGAAAAATTTAAAGCCAAAGATATTATTTCTGTAATCGTAGGAAAGGAAACTGCGGTAACAAAATCCTATAAATTGGAGCAGAATCGTCATTTTGGCTTTGGAAAAGAAGAAAAAGATAATTACTGGAAAACAATTTTGAGACAGGCTACTGTTCAGAATTTTTTACAAAAAGATATTGAAACCTACGGGGTTTTAAAGATTGAAGAAAAAGGCAGAATTGTACTGAGTGGCAAATCAAAGGAAGTATTTCAAATTGCTGAAGATAGAGAGTTTGACCTTAACCAGGCGAAAGCAGAAAGCGATCAGGTACAGCAGCTGGCCAGCGGAGGCATGGATCAGAATCTGTTTAACCTCTTAAAAGAACTGAGAAAAAAAGTAGCCAAAAAACACGGTATTCCACCTTATACGGTATTTATGGATCCGAGTTTGGAGGATATGACAGTTCAGTACCCGGTTACCGTAGATGAGATTGCTAAAATTTATGGGGTAGGAGAAGGAAAAGCCAAAAAATATGGTAAAGAGTTCGCCGATTACATTAAAACATATGTTGAAGATAATAATATAGAACGTACTCAGGATATGGTATTGAAGCAGGTGGCTAATAAATCCAGCCATAAAGTTTTCATTATTCAGAGTACTGATAAAAAAATTGATCTTGAAGATATCGCCAGAGCCAAAAACCTTTCTATGGATGAACTTCTGAAAGAAATGGAAAGGATTGTGTATCAGGGAACAAAGTTGAATATCGATTATTATATTGAAGACAATTTTGATGAAGATATCGTAGACGGCTTTATGGAATTCATGAACGAGTCTGAAAGCGACAGTATGAAAGTTTTGCTTGATGAGTTCGGAGATGAATTGTCTGATGAAGAAGTAAGAATGCTGAGAATTAAATTTATCAGCGACGTTGCCAACTAAGGAATGGAATATAGAAAAATCATAAAAACTCTTCAGCTGAAGAGTTTTTTTATTGTAATGAATGAGATTGCTTCGCTTTGCTCGCAATGACTTTTTAGTCATAGAAAATCTTCAGCATTCCAATATTTGAAAGATAATGAAACTTTTTAGTAACTTTAACTGATGAAAAAAATCTCTGTCATATTTATTCTGCCGGATCTGGAGACAGGCGGTGCAGAAAGAATTGTCACTACGATTGCCAATCACCTGTCGAGGGATCGATTTGAACCTAAGATTTTGTTGTTGCGTAAACGTGGTGGATATCTTAATTTCCTCAAGAAAGATGTTGAAGTTATCGATATCAATACAGAGAGAATCAGACATTCGTTAAGACCTATATTGGGTGAGATTTACAGGAGAAAACCTGATATCGTATTCTCGGGATTTGGAGAAGTAAATGCTTATTTAGCATTATTTATTAAACTTTTTCCGAGAACAAAATTCATTGCAAGAGAAACCAATGTAGTAACTGAGCATGTTACCAGAAAAGAAATCAAATTCTTTTATAATTTTTACAATAACTACCAGAAAATTATTGCCCAAAGTGATGATATGATGAAGGATCTGGTGGATAATTTTAATATTAAGAAGAAAAGAATTGTTAAGATTAATAATCCGGTTGACTTTGATTTTATTGACGAAAAAATGGCCAATGTCCTAAAGCCGGAGAGTTTTAAATACAACTACAAAAATGTAGTGGCTATCGGCAACCTGTCTGCCAGAAAGGGATTTGATAATCTTCTGAAAGTTTTTTCCAGACTTAAAAATGAAAATATTTTATTGCATATTTTAGGTGATGGAAAAGACAAAGAAGTCCTTTATCAAATGAAAGACTTTCTGGATCTGAAAAATGTTGTTTTTCACGGCAGACAAGATAATCCCTATCAATTTTTAAAATATGCAGATTTATTTATCCTTTCTTCAAGATACGAAGGGTTTCCGAATGTACTTCTGGAAGCCGGAGCCTGTGGTACCTATTCTTTAGCCAACAATTGCCCCGGTGGAATTAATGAAATCATCCAGAATACAGTGAATGGAGAAGTTTCAAATATTGAAAATTATGAAGATTTTGCTAAAAGAATCATGATGATTTTACAAAAAAATTATAATCGGGATGCAATAAAAAATTCTATTAAATCGAGATTTTCTAAAAATATTATTTTGAATGAATACGAGAAAGTATTATTGGATCTGATGAATAAATAATCAATAACATAAAGGCTTGTGACAACCCGGAGAGTCTGTTTTTCAGATATAGGAAAAGGGAAGGAGATGCTTTCTATAAAACTAAAAACGTTAGTACTCTTCGTTTTGATAATGCCCCAAAAGAAAAGCCACCGGTTTTTACGACAATGTATTTGAAAGAAGGACACGAAGAAAATATTTAGTTTTTGAATAAATAACCCCTATTCTCGAATTCTTCCTTAAACAAAAAGACTTTTTACTTTATCTGCACTGCCAATCGTAAGTTCTGGTTACTGGGTTTTTAGTATTTTTGCGTTTCAAATAAAAATAGAATGAAAATGATTCCTAAAATAGGATGTGCTTGTGAAAAACCTGACCACAATTATACTGAATACAGAAGTTCGGAATTAGGGATAGATCATACCAACGGAAGATACGGCGAAGTAAGTATTCAACAGTGTAAGTTATGCCAGAGAATATGGATTCATTATTTTGTTGAATATGAGCATTATTCAAAATCAGGAAGATGGTACAAAGGAATTGTTTCTAAAAAAGATCGCTCACAGATTACTCCGGAAAATGCAGTGGAATATCTTGAAAACCTTGAATGGTATGTGTATGGAGGTTCATTTTTTGACAGTTCGGGAACAATAGGACAAGGCAAAGTAATAGTAGACTAATAACCGCGTTAAGGTATTTAAAATTTTTCGAACTCAAAATTGATAAAACTCACTTTGGTGCTTGGTAATTTATATGTAAATTTGTGAGAATTAAGATAGATAGTAATAAACAAATTCATAAAATAACATGAGTCAATTCGATGTTACCGTAATAGGTTCTGGTCCCGGTGGTTATGTAGCTGCAATCCGTGCAGCACAATTAGGTTTCAAAACAGCAATTATTGAAAAATATTCAACTTTAGGCGGAACTTGTCTTAACGTTGGATGTATTCCGTCAAAAGCACTTCTTGATAGCTCTGAGCATTTCGAGAATGCAAAACACAATTTTGCAAGCCACGGAATTATTATCAATGAGCCGCAGGCAGATATTGCAAGAATAATCGAGCGTAAGAACGAAGTTGTTGATCAAACGACTAAGGGAATCAATTTCCTGATGGACAAAAACAAAATTACTGTTTTTGAAGGAGTAGGAAGTTTTGAATCTGCTACTCAGATCAAAATCACAAAGAAAGACGGTTCTTCTGAAACAATTGAATCAAAATATACCATTATTGCAACTGGTTCTAAACCATCTTCTTTACCTTTCATTTCTCTGGATAAGGAAAGGGTAATTACCTCTACTGAAGCTTTAAATCTTAAGGAAATTCCTAAACATTTAGTAGTTATCGGAGGTGGAGTAATCGGTCTTGAATTAGGATCTGTATACTTAAGATTAGGATCTCAGGTAACTGTAGTTGAGTTTATGGATAAAATTATTCCTGGAATGGATGGGGCTTTAAGCAAGGAATTGACTAAAGTTCTTAAAAAACAAGGAATGAAGTTTATGCTTTCTACTGCTGTTTCTGCTGTTGAAAGAAACGGAGACACTGTGAAAGTTACTGCTAAAGATAAAAAAGGAGAAGAAGTAGTTGTAGAAGGAGATTACTGTTTGGTTTCTGTAGGAAGAAAACCATATACAGAAGGTCTTGGTCTTGAAAAAGCAGGTGTAGAACTTGACGAAAGAGGTAGAGTGAAAGTAAACGATCATTTACAGACCAATGTTGCCAATATCTATGCAATCGGAGATGTAATTAAAGGAGCAATGCTTGCTCATAAAGCGAGTGAAGAAGGAACTTTAGTTGCTGAAATATTAGCAGGTCAGAAACCTCACATCAACTATAACCTGATCCCAGGTGTTGTGTACACTTGGCCTGAAGTTGCCGGAGTAGGTAAAACTGAAGAGCAATTGAAAGAAGAAGGTGTTGCTTACAAAGTAGGATCTTTCCCAATGAGAGCATTAGGAAGAAGTCGTGCAAGTGGTGATGTTGATGGTCTTGTTAAAATTATTGCAGACGAAAAAACAGATGAGGTATTAGGAATGCATATCATTGGTGCAAGAGCCGCTGACCTTATTGCAGAAGGCGTAATTGCTATGGAATTCCGTGCAAGTGCAGAAGATATCGCAAGAAGTTCTCATGCTCACCCAACATATGCAGAAGCTATTAAAGAAGCTGCATTGGATGCAACAGGAAAAAGACCTATCCATATTTAATATTTGATTAAAAAGTTTAATCATCCAGATATAAAAAAGAGAAATCAATTTGATTTCTCTTTTTTTTGGCATAAAAATGGACTGTCCTCTAAGAAAATAAAACATGAAGAAAATTTTTATTAGTTTAATGCTTTTGTTGGGTATCAGCTCCTTTGCACAGGAAGCGGGAAAAGCTGGAGAGCTGTTAAAAAACGAAGCCTCAACAACAGAAATGAGGTCGCCTGACCATTCCAGAATACAGAATAATATTCCCGATCGTAATGCTTTTGATCCAAGAAATAAAATAAAGAACCCATCCTACCAATGGAATAGAAACTACGGGTATGCAGAAGTTTTTTTACGGATCCCGGAACAAGGATTTTTTATGGTTGAAGTCGGTGACCAGATGATAGCAAATGGCTCCGGAAAGTACAGATTTTTCGACCTGCAATCCGGCAGAATGCCAGTATCAATCTATGCCAATGGCTTTCTTATTTACAGAACAACATTGATGCTCCGGAATAACAGCAGAGTGGTGCTTGATTTTTTCACGAATGAAGGCCTATATCTGCTGGATTCGTATCCTGTTCAGGGACAATATGGTTTCAACGACTGGAATGACGTATGGAACAACCCTTATGGGAATCAGTCCGGAAACTGGAACAATCCGGGAAATGTAATGGATAATAATACTTTCCAGCAGTTTTTCGACATGTTAAAGAGAAAAGAAAGCTTTGATGATGGAAAAATAAAGTTCATTAACCAGCAAATGCGTACCTCCATGTTTACCGCTGCCCAGATCAGGGATCTTGTAAAATCTATGAGTTTTGATAAAAACAAACTGGCCCTGGCTAAATCAATGTATGGTAATTGTGTGGATAAAAACAAATACTTTGTAGTGACGGATGCTTTTGATTTTGAAAACAGTAGACGTGAACTGATGGATTATATTTCTAAATTATAATGAAAATAATTAACTCTTTCGCACTTAAAAGTCGCTGAAATACCCTGTCAATTGGGATTTTAACCTTTTCGATCATTCATTAAACTCTTTAATAAAATACTCTAAAGCCCCCTCTGGAATACAGAATTTTTTTTAATTGAGAAAAGATTTCATCTCTCATATCTATTTTTTCATTATTTTTGTAATGACTATTACAAAAATAATGAAAGGGAGACCAAATATTTTTCAGGACAATGAATTAATTCTAAAAGCTCAAAAGCTTTTCTGGGAAAAAGGATTTACTGCAACTTCGCTTGCCGATCTGAGCCTTGCTACCGGAGCCGGAGCCGGGAGTTTGTACAATACATTCAAGGGAGGGAAAAAAGAACTCTTTAAAAAAAGTCTTCAGCAAAGAAGAGAAGAACTGCAGGCATTTAAGGAGGTTCTGGAAAAAAGTGAAGATCCGGTTGCTCTCATTAAAGATTTCTTTATGAGCACGGCCATTGCTGAAAACGAAACTCATATGAAAGGCTGTATTGTAGCCAATACTCTTGTTGAAATGACATTTGTGGATGAGGAATTAAAGGAAGAAGCCATAGATATATTAAGAGAAACTGAAAAACTTTATACCTCCGTTATTGAAGCTCAGCAAAAAAAAGGAACTGTGAAATCAATACTTCCGGCAGAGATTTTGGGAAAATATCTGATCACGTTTTGGTGTGGAATTAATTCCCTTCGTAGAATATATCCGGACAAGAAGATTTTAAAAACTCAGATAGAATTACAATTGCAGTTACTGAATTAAATTTTTTTAATTATTTATTTAACGATCATTACAAAAGTAAAACAATGAATTTACAATTAAAAGGGAAGAAAGCATTTATTAGCGGTGCCACACAGGGAATAGGATTTTCTATAGCCCAACAATTATTGGAAGAAGGAGCATCAGTCATTATCAACGGAAGAAATGACAAAAAAATTAAACAGGCCAAAAAGAAACTTCAGCAACAGTTTCCGGAAGGAGAAATATCAGCTGTTGTAGCTGATTTTGCTCAGAGAGAAGATGCTGTCAAATTATCTGAAGAATTAACGGATATTGATATTCTCATCAATAATGTAGGGATTTTTGGAATAAATGATTTTTATGATGTGACAGATGAAGACTGGTATCATTATTTTGAAATCAATGTAATGAGTGGAGTGCGGTTATCAAGACAACTACTGCCCGGAATGATCAAAAGGAATTCAGGTAGAATTATTTTTATCAGCAGTGAATCAGGGGTGAATATTCCTGAAAATATGATCCATTATGGAGTGACAAAGGCTGCAATGTCGGCATTAAGTAATGGATTATCCAAACTTACAAAGGGGACAGCAGTTACCGTTAATACAATTCTTGGAGGTCCTACTTATTCCGACGGAGTTGCTGAAACTGTCGAACAAATTGCTAAAGCACAAAACCTCACCGTTGAACAAATGAAGGATATCATTATTCAAAATTCAAATCCACATATTCTTTTACAGAGATTCATCCATCCAGAGGAAATTGCTAATCTTGCAGTATACCTTTCCAGCTCCCTTTCTGTAGCAACAAATGGAGCAAGTTTAAGAGCTGATAGCGGGGTTTTGAAGGTTATCTGAGAAAACAGATGTTTCCGGGATGGTATATGTTTGATTTTGAAGTATATAGAAATTAGCTTACATCATTTTCATCTGATCATAAAACTTTGAAGCCTTGGCCGGAGCAATATTAAACTGGATTCCAAAGGTTATTCCTTTAAAATACTTCTCTTTGTGTATCGGAAAAGCATACCCGGTATTAAGAAAGAAAATATTAAATAAGGAAATCCCGATTCTTGGCTCTAGCGCATATTGATTGATGGAAACTCCGTACAGCTGCCCGTTATTGGTGTAATATATATTCGCTTCAGGAAGGAATTTATCTTCACGGTTAATGCGGGTATACAACATGGAAGGGCCAAGGACAAGCGATTTATAACTGGAATCTCCGATTCTGAATTCTAATCCGGCCTGTAAAACATTTCTTCCTGTATACCGATATCCAAGATTAATGGCCGTTTTTTCGAGTATTTGTGCATTTACAACCCATGTGGAAAGAAGGAATATGATCATCCAGAATTTTTTCATGTTTTAGTATTTTATTCAAATGTACTGGTTTTATCGGCTTATTGAAAGATTAATTTTTTTAAAAAAGATTAGAGCGGGATTAAGTAGGCTGAAATCTTCAAATTTCCGTACCTTTGTCAGCTAATTTATCATCAATGCAACTCGGAAAAACTCAAAGTTTAAAAATTTCAGAAAAAAATAATTCAGGATGGGTCCTAACAGACGATTCCGGTGAAAAGGCTTTTTTACCCAAAATCTTTATTCCGGAGGAAAAAGAAATAGGAGAAGAAGTTGAGGCTTTCGTATATCAGGATGATGATAAATTGAAAGCAACCACTGAAATTCCATTAGCTGAAGTAGGCGAGTTTGCCGTGATGAGCTGTGTACAAAGTCTTCCAAGCGGTGCTTTTATGGATTGGGGAATCATTAAAGATTTATTCATTCCTTATAAGCAGCAGAAAACCAAGATTATTGAAGGAAAAAGATATCTGGTGTATATCTATGTAGAAGAAAATATGGAGCTGATTACAGGGACAACGAAATTCAAAAGAAATCCTCAATATGAAGATTTACCATTCCAGAAAGGAGATAAGGTGGATCTGATTATGATGAATGAAAGTGAATTGGGCTGGAATGTGGTTATCAATAAAAAATACATCGGATTAATTTATGTGTCTGACGTGTTCAAAAAGTTATATCCTTTATCTGAAGAAACGGGCTATATTAAAGCAATTCGTGAAGATGGTAAAATAGACATATCCCTGCAGCCGGAAGGATTTGAAAATATTGATGAGTTCAAACAACAGATCTTAAATAAACTGGAAGAAAACTACGGACTTCTGTATGTATCAGATAAGTCTTCTCCTGAAGAAATTAAAGCAGAACTTCAGATGAGTAAAAAGAATTTCAAAAAGGCCATCGGAGGTCTTTACAGAGATAAGATTATTGATATTTCGGAAGATAAAATCAAATTACTATAATAATCTTACCGGAGAAAAGTAAACTATTTAGTTAAAAAAATATGGAGATCGTCAAATTGGCGATCTCTTTTTTGTTGTTATATACTTGATTAATTGACAGTAATGATGTTTTCATAAAAAATATCTGGTTAACCTCAATGATCGGAATTCGGAAAAACATGATGCAAATCATACAAATTTGTTTAATTTTTTTGTTTAACAATTTTGTCAAAAATGAAAAATGTTTAATTTTGCACAAATTTGTTTAACAAAAATGTCAAATCAAGCAAAAAAAGACCAAACACAGGAATTGATCAAGGAGACAGCGAAGAATTTGTTCTTTGTGAAAGGAAAATTTGATGCTACCACGCAAGAGATTGCCGATGCAGCCGGAGTAAACAGAACTCTTATCAATTATTATTTCCGATCAAGAGATAAGCTGATTCAAATCATCTTTGATGAAGCTCAGAAAGTAGAGCAGGAAAAGTCAAAAATTATCCAGAATGCAGATCTTCCTTTTAAAGAAAAGATCAGCAAGTTTATTGAAGGAAGTCTTGCAACAAGCCTTCAGTATCCTTATCTGGAAACGTATATCGTTTCGCAGATCAATAAAGGAACCTGCCACCAAAGAGAAATTGAAGAAGATATCCTCAACCAGATGTACAGGGATATTGAAAAAGAAATGGAATTGGGAAACATCGAAAAAATGGCACCCGTTCAGTTTATTCTGAATATGGTTTCGTTATTAGTCTTTCCAAGTGCCATAAGACCATTGTTTATGGAGAATTTAATGATCAGTGATGAAGAATATGACAAGATTATTTCAGAGCGAAAAGGAATTATTATCAGTATGCTATTTAAAAATTAAGTGAAAACTAAAGTATTTCTTAAAATGATTCGTCATTTAGAAGTAAATAACAAACGAACAAACAAGTAAAAGAATAAACGAAGTATAAAATTATGAAAAGAAAACGGATAACTGCTATAAAGCTAAAAATTGGGATAGCTGCAGCATTTATGATTTTCGGCTTTTCATCGGTGTCAGCCCAGCAGCAGGTTTCTCTGCAGGAAGCAATTAAGCAGGCACTTCAAAATAAGGCAGAAGCTAAAAAAGCCGCCTTACAAGTCAAAAAAGCCGAATATAAGATTGATGAGGCCAGAGCCGGTGCTTTACCTCAGATCAGTGCAACTATAAATAACACCTACAATCCTATTTTACAAAAGACTGTTCTTCCCGGAGAGATCGTAGGTAAGCCCGGAGAGCTTATTCCGGTTGCTTTCGGAACAAAATGGCAATCTGTAAACGTGGTGACTCTTAACCAGAATATTTTTGATCAGAGAGTTTTTATTGGTCTTAAGGCAGCCAAATCAACCAGAGAATTTTACCTTTTAAATTCCGAATTGACCAATGAACAAATCATTGAGAACGTTGCGACTGCATACTATCAGGTATTTGTTCAGGAAGAGAATCTTAAAACGGTAGAAGATAGTTATTCAAATACTGAACGCGTTAGAAATGTAATCAAAAGTTTGGTAGATAACGGGTTGGCAAAACCAATAGATCTGGATCGTACGAATGTTCAGCTTACCAATATTAAATCCAACAAGCAGCAATTGATTAATGCTGTTGAGGTTTCAAAGAACTCATTGAAGTTTTATATGGGAATTCCTATTGAAAACTCTATTGAGCTTGAACAAAAAGAAATTGTACCTAATTCTGAACTCCTGGGAACGAATGTTAATTTGGAAACCCGTTCAGAATTAAAAGTTTTAAACAAACAAAGAGAACTTTTAGAGTACAGCAAAAAAGCAACGGTAGCCAATCTTTATCCTACGGTAGGACTTACTGCAAACTACGGATGGCAAGGACTGGGAAATAAATTCCCCTATACATCAGGATCAAATCAGGGAACCAACTGGGGAGACTATGCTTCTATTGGGGTAGCGATTAAGATTCCTATTTTTATGGGAGGTGCGACCAAAGCTCAGATTCAACAGGCTGAAATTGATATTCAGGATCTGGATCAGGATATTCAAAATAAAAAGCTTAACCTGAGCTTAGATTATAAAAATGCGATCTCCAATATGGAAAATGCCATCATCAATATCCAAAGCATGAAAGACAACGTAGATCTGGCAGAAAAAGTACAGAAAAATACGCAGTCTAACTATCAGTACGGGTTGGCAACGCTTACTGAAGTTCTGGATACTGAAAATGCTCTCACGCAGGCTAAACAAAACTATGCCAATGCACTGCTGGATTATAAACAAGCTGAGATCAAAGTCATTAAAGCAAAAGGAGAGTTAAACACACTACAAAACCTATAATAAACAATGAAAAAAACTTTAATATATATCATCGTAGCAGCTGTACTTGTAGGTTTAGCGGCTTATAAAATTGCTGGTAACAAAGAGAAGCAAACCAAAGAAGTAAAAGAGGTTGCCAAGCAGGTAGATAAAATCAACGTCAATATCGTAACTGTTTCAAGAGAAAATATTGATACGGATTATTCAGCAAACGGAACTTTTCTTCCTAAGCAGGAAATGAATCAGTCTTCTGAAATTGCAGGTCGTATCGTTAATGTTTTGGTAAAAGAGGGTTCAAGAGTTTCTGCAGGTCAGACTTTGGCAACGATCAAAAGAGATGCGATTGAAGTTGATGTGAGTCAGGCTCAAAATAACTTACAGAATGCAATAATCGACAACCAACGTTACGAAAACGCATATAAAACCGGAGGGGTTACAAAACAACAACTGGATAACTCAAGGCTGCAGCTGAAAAACATGCAGGTTGCAGTAAAAGCTCAGGGTGTAAGAGTAAACGATACAAGCATCCGTGCCGGAATCAGTGGTACGATTAATAAAAAAATGGTTGAACCTGGAACTGTTGTTTCCGTTGGTACTTCAATGTTTGAAATTGTTAATATTAACAGTTTAAAGCTATCTGTTTTAGTGGATGAAAGCCAGATCGGAAGAATTCAGCTGGGTCAGGAAGTTCCGATTAATGTGAATGTTTTACCGGAGGATTCTTTCGTTGGTAGAATTACATTTATCGCTCCTAAAAGTGATGCTTCTTTGAATTTCCCGGTTGAAATCGAAGTTCAGAACAGAGGAAACCTAAAAGCCGGTATGTATGCCACAGCTACATTTAAAACAAATCACGGTGCAGAAACTCAGAATATGTTGACCGTTCCTGCAGAAGCATTTGTAAACGGAGTGAGTTCAGGACAGCTATTTGTTGTTGAAAACGGAGTGGCTAAAATGATTAAAGTGACTGTTGGAAAAATTTACGGTGATAAAGTTCAGGTTTTAAGCGGATTGAATGGAGGTGAGCAAATCGTAACCAGTGGACAGATCAACCTGGATAACGGATCTAAGGTAAACATTATAAAGTAGTAGGTTTATGAAGTTAGCAGAAATATCGATTAAAAGACCCTCGTTGGTAATTGTATTATTTACAATTCTAACGCTGGGAGGTATCCTGAGTTATACGCTCATGGGATACGAATTGATTCCGAAATTTGAAACCAATATGGTAACTATTTCTACGGTTTATCCGGGAGCATCACCTGCAGAGGTGGAAACTTCCGTCACCCGAAAGATTGAGGATGCCGTTGGTTCTTTGGAAAATGTAAAGAAAGTAGAATCTTCTTCCTATGAAAGCTTATCCGTAATTATGGTACAGCTGAATAACGGAGCTGATGTAGATTTTGCTTTAAATGATGCACAACGTAAGGTAAATGCTATTCTGGCAGATTTCCCTAAAGACGTGAAAGCACCATCACTGAATAAATTCTCTTTAGATGACTTACCCATTATCACGATGAGTATCTCATCTGATAAACTGAATAGTAAAGACCTTTATGACCTATTAGATAAAAAGATCGAACCGATTTTCTCCCGTGTGAATGGGGTTGCACAGGTTGATCTTGTAGGAGGTCAGGAAAGAGAAATTCAGGTGAATCTTGATGAGAAAAAATTACAGGGGTATGGCCTTTCAATTGGTGATGTGCAGCAGGCGATTTTGGCCTCAAACTTAGATTTCCCTACAGGAAGTTTGAAAACCAGAACTACAAAATCTACGATCAGATTATCCGGAAAATATAAGTCGATTGCAGAAATGAACAGCCTTGTTGTTTCCAATAAAAATGGAGCTCAGGTGCGTTTATCTGATGTTGCAACGGTTTTTGACTCTCAGAAAGATGTTGAAAAAGTAGCAAGATTCAATCAGTTTCCAACGATTTTAATGCAGGTTAAAAAGCAGTCTGACGCCAACGCGGTGGCTGTATCTGAAAGTGTTCAGAAAACAATTAAAACAGTAGAAGAAGCATATAAAATTCAGGGAATAAAAGTAAAAGTAGTAAATGATACTACAGATTTTACCCTGGAATCAGCTAACCACGTTATTTTCGACTTATTCCTGGCGATTATTCTTGTAGCAATTGTAATGCTATTGTTCCTTCACAGTATCAGAAATGCATTTATTGTAATGGTTTCCATCCCTGCTTCATTGGTAGCAGCGTTCATCGGAATGAATTTGATGGGATATACATTGAACTTAATGAGTTTACTGGGACTTTCGCTTGTGGTAGGTATTCTGGTGGATGATGCGATTGTGGTACTTGAAAACATTTACCGTCACATGGAAATGGGTAAAAGTAAGATCAGGGCAGCCTATGACGGAGCTTCGGAAATCGGATTTACAGTAGCGGCGATTACCTTGGTAATTGTAGTGGTATTCTTACCGATTGCGATGAGTTCGGGTCTTGTTGCTAATATTTTGGCTCAGTTCTGCGTCACGGTGGTTATTGCAACCTTATTATCATTGTTGGCCTCATTTACTATTATTCCTTGGTTATCTTCAAGATTTGGTAAACTGGAGCACCTGACAGGTAAAAACTGGTTCGAGAAATTTATCCTTTGGTTTGAAAGTCTTATTGACAAATTTACTCACTGGATTACTGGCATTCTTGAATGGTGTTTGAAAACAACATTAAGAAGAATTTCAACAGTAGTAATTACGTTCATTGTTTTGATCAGTTCATTCTCACTGGTAATATTCGGGTTCATTGGAGGAGAGTTCTTCCCACCGATTGACCGTGGTCAGTTCCTGGTACAAATGGAGCTTTCGAAAGATGCTACCATTGAAAAGACCAACCAATTGACGCTGGATGTAGAGAAGTATTTGAGAAATGATAAAGACGTTGTAGACTTAATTACAACAGTTGGTCAGCAATCAACAGGTTTTGGTGGAGCTCAGGCGACAACGTACCAATCAGAGGTTCAGGTAAATTTAACAGATAAATCTGAACGTTCGGAAAGTACAAACATCAAAGCTGCAAAAGTAAAAAGAGCATTAGAAGAGAAATTCACAGGTGTTGAATTTAAAACAGCTCCGATCGGTATCATGGGGGCGGAAAATGCTCCGATTGAAATGGTAGTAACCGCTCCGGATAATGCAACGGCTGTAAAAGAAGCGACAAGAATCCTGGAATTATTGAAAAAAGTTCCCGGAGCAGTAGATGCAGAATTATCTACAGACTCAGGTAACCCTGAAGTACAGGTAACTCTTGATAGAGATAAAATGGCTTCTTTAGGCCTGAATGTTTCAAGTGTAGGACAGACTATGCAAACCGCATTTAACGGAAACACTGATGGGAAATTCAAAGCCGGAGAATATGAATATGACATTAACATTCGCTTTGGAGACGTCAACAGACAATCTATTGATGATGTTAAAAATCTAATGTTTACAAACCCACAAGGGCAGCAGGTTCGTCTGAGCCAGTTTGCTGATGTGAAAATGGGTTCAGGGCCGAGTTTGCTTGAACGTAGAGATAAATCTCCTTCAGTAAAAGTAAGAGCTAAAGCGGTAGGTAGACCTGTTGGAGACGTTGCCAACGAGTGGGCAGCCAAATTTATGAATGGTAAAAAACCTATCGGGGTAGATTATATCTGGAGTGGTGATATGGAAAACCAGCAGGAAGGTTTCGGTACCTTAGGGATTGCATTATTAGCAGCTATCGTATTGGTATATCTGGTAATGGTGTCATTATATGACAGTTTTGTGTATCCTTTCGTCGTATTGTTCTCTATTCCGTTAGCAATGATCGGAGTAATGGTTATCCTTGCTTTGACTGCTAATTCATTAAACATCTTCACGATGCTGGGAATGATCATGTTGATTGGTCTTGTGGCGAAGAACGCGATTATGATCGTTGACTTTACGAATGCAAGAAAAGCAGCGGGAGCAACCACCCATGATGCGTTAATTCAGGCTAACCACGCCCGTCTTCGTCCGATCCTGATGACAACAATCGCGATGATCTTCGGGATGTTACCGATTGCATTGGCAACCGGAGCAGGAGCAGAGATGAACAAAGGTCTTGCATGGGTAGTAATCGGTGGTTTGACATCGTCTCTATTCCTTACCTTGATTATCGTACCGGTAGTGTACTCATTATTTGATTCTATTCTACGAAGAATGGGGAAAGATACCAAAGTAGACTATGAAGCTGAAATGAAAGCAGAATACGTACACAGAGAACTGAATGAAGACGGATTTACGCCTAAACATTTAGACAAATAAATTAAACCTATAATTAATTAACCGAAAGCGCTTCAGAATTTCTGAGGCGCTTTTTGTTTCTGGATGAAATAGTAATTGTGGTTATGAATCTAAGTTTTGGCTAAAGCCAAATGGATCTTTTGACATGTAAATGGGCTAAAGCCCATTTCTATTGATGTCTTTTCCTAAAATGTTCTATACCATGATGCTATATCAATAGGAGCGGGCTAAAGCCTAGTGGTGGTCGGAAGAATGTCCGACCATTTTATTTTAAGTTTTAAAGACTTTATCAGGATTTCCACCTGCCCCTATTATTAATATGGATATGGCAAGGTTTCTTATCTCCATAGCAAATCTTCTTTTGGCTGTTTTATATCCTATATTATTTGCTTTTTTATAGATCAGTATAAGCATAGCTGTAATAAGAGTCATGTAAATCATTACTTCTATACCATTTTTATTGAGTGAAAGAAGATGACTTGCATGAAGTTCCTGTTTTAGAAATCTAAAAAAAACTTCAATATCCCATCTTTTTCGATAATAATTCGCAATATCTTTTGCAGAGATTTGAAAGTCATTGGTCAGAAACCAAAATTCTTTTTCAGGTTGCTGTTTGCTGCTTACTACAACCAATCTGAAATGTGTTTCAATTTGTTCCTCTTTATTATAAGTTTTCCCTTTTTGAGTTGGGACAGGTTTTGACGAATATAGCTTTACTAAACTGTCTTTTATCAGTACAATTTCTCCTAAGTCGATATTCTGATCTTTTTCAATAAAAGACTTTATTTCTTCATGTTTTCTATTTTCTTTAGATCTTATAACAAAAAACACCCCTTTATCATCAAATTCTTTCATTCTTTGGGCAGAACCCAATCCTTTATCTATAATATAAATATTGGCATGTTCTTTTTCTCTTTTCACATGTTGCAATACAGCTTCAGAAAGAGCATTATCTTCTGCACAGTATTTGGGAGTATTGTAAATTTCAACTCCACAAGGAAGTAGTCCATCAAATAAGACACTGTACTTAATAAATTTCTTACCTCCGTTTTGAGCAATGCCTTCTTTTAATTTTCCAGCGGCTTCACCAATAACAGTGCTATCTGTTCTTATTAAATCATATTTTTCTCTTTCTGCCGGGTTATAGGAATCACAGAACATATTATAAATACAATCGTAGATTTCTTTAAAGTATCCTGAATCGATTTTCGAAAGCCTCTCAGAAATAGAACTGCGTCTGACAGTTTCAGTTTCATCAAGATTGAATAAAGCCTTAAATACAGGATCTTTAAATGTGTCTTCCAGTGTTCGCTGGCTTAATTTTTCACTGCTGGTAATGGCAAATAATAGAAGATAAAACATCTTTCTGCCTTGAAGAACTTTAGAATAATGATCTACTTTAGTATTGGCTGAAAGATGGGATAAAAGGGCTTCAGGAATAAAGCTTAACAACTGGGAAACTGAAATTTTGTGTTCGTTGAAAATGGACATATTAATAAGTATACTTATCAAAGATAAAACTTAAGTAACCAAAAATGAAAATCGGAAGAAAAAATCTTCCGAACACCACTAGGCTTTAGCCCGTTTAATTTTATAGTATGAATCTCGGCTTTAGCCAAACATACTATTTTTCCATTTTCACAATAAAAAAAGACTTCCGGAATACACCGAAAGTCTTCATTTATTTTTTATGTGAAAAATTAATCTGCCATTGCCTCACCGGACTTTCTGTAGATAAAATTTCCATAGATATGTCTTCTTGCAAAACGGCTTGGAGAATCCGCATTCACCATTTTGATATAAGTATTTCTTGGAACACCAATATATTCATACATTTCTCCGTTCAAATGCTGAACCGTCAATATTGCTTTTTCAAGATAAAAATCCTGAATATTGGATTTGGTAATCGTTTCAGTATATTCTTCCTTATATTTCTCCTGAGTTTCTGCATTAATGCTTACCAGGAAATGATAGGCTTCAATCACAGATTTACTTTTTTCTTCTGCTTCAAGTTTTCCGGCTTCGTCATTGATAAACTTATCAGGATGCGTATCTTTCATCGTATTCCTGTAAATGGTCTTTAATTCTTTTAAAGTTACATTTTTATCAACTCCAAGAAGTGTTCTGTGTTCGCCAAGTTTTTTCATATGATCTATCCTTATTTTCGGGGTGCAAAATTAAGGAATTAAATTTAAAAAATCATAACTTATTCATTATTAATTTGTTTTAATGTGAAATGATAAGTACTGTTAGAATTATTTTACCGCTTTTAAGACTGTCTATCTTACTCTTAGCTCCCTTAAAGACAATTTCTGGTTATTTTATTTTTATTAATGAAAAGTGTATTGGATAATCAGTTTCCCTGGTGCATTTTCTTATTTCATTTCAATTTCAACAATTTTCTTTCCGTAATTTCCCATAAAATCAGTGAGAAGCTTTTTATAGACTTTAGTTCCTTCGTCGCTATTGGTAAAAATGACAATACCTTCTTTAGTTTTGGGAATAATCACGAATAAAGTTCGTACTCCTTCATCTGATCCACCATGAGACAAGGCGGTGGTGTCATTCCCAAGATCATACAATTCAAACCCAAGTCCGAAATGTTTTCCCTTTTCTGTAGCTATCTGACCGGTTTGCATCTCCGAAAAAATCTTTTTAGAAAGTCCCTCACCATTCATGACACTAATTAGAAAGTGGCTATAATCCGAAACAGTTGTCATCAAATCATCGGCACCATTGGCTGTTCCTCTTTTAACAGGTTCATAAGCTTTTCCATCTTTATCATATCCAATTGCAATACGGGAGGCATCCGTCGTTTCATCCCAGATATAAGAGGTATCTTTCATTCGTAAAGGTTTAAAGATCAATTCCTGTCCAAGTTGACTAAGAGGTTTATGGAATTTATTTTCTAAAGCCTTTCGTAAATATTCAAAACCTTCTCCTGAATATTGATATTTCGTCCCGGGATCAAACTGAAAACCCAGTTTCCCATTTGGGTTTAATGCACGCCAGTTTGGAAAGCCTGTCTGATGGCTTACAATAAGTCTCGTAGTTAGCATTTTGTTTCGGGGATCATTGGCTATGTCCGGATCTGTCCAATATTTGTAAAGAGGTTCATCTATATCCCATTTTCCTTCGCTTGCCAGTTTCAAAGCAATCATGGCGGTAACCGGTTTGGTTAATGAGGCTACATTAAATCGCATATTATCCGGGGAAAATTTTCCGTTCTGATAATCGCCGTACACTTTAGCTTTCTCCACTTTTCCGTTTTTAATAATACCAAGTCCAAGAGTAGGAATTTTATTTTCTTTCAGCCATTGTTCCAGATTTCTGTCATTTTGTGATAGAAAAGAATCTTGTCTAGTTTGTTTCATCGCCCCATCAGTTTGAGCTGATAGCAGAGAAAAGCTTACACAAAAACTAATACCAAGAAGAATAGATTTCATATGAGTCTGTTTATTGATAAGGTTAAAGCTACGGTAAATTTTTATGGTATTAAAACAAATCTGATTACAAGTAAATCTGGATGAAATAGTCTCTGAGTGTGTATTGAAATTTTTTACTTAACGTCATAATAAAAAAAAGTATGAGCAAAATTGGCCTCTTTTTAAAATTTTTAAAGATCGAACAGAAGTATAAAAAACTAATTTCGATTTAAAATCTTTTATTTTTTTAGTAAGTATCTAAATAGTGAATTATTTTTTTACTGAAATTATAATATTAGTAGGCTATTCTCAGATTTTGATTATTGTTTTGATATATTTTGTAATATTAAAATAGAAATTATCTCATAAAAACTCATAATTAAGAGTATGAGCAACGTATCAAAGAGAAAGGAAATTAGTAATCAAAAGAACACAAAAAACATTTGATGGGAAATGAAAAGTAGTATCAATAAATACAGTATGCTTCTCTTACTTATTAGTATAATTTTGTCTTGCCATTCTTCTCAAAAAGAAGGTCTGGATAAAACATTGAGCTGGTCATTAATAAAGGAAAGTCATAAGCTATTAAAATCAGGGAAATATACGGAGTATGTTAATTTGCAGAGAGAATATTTAAAAATTTCAGAGCAAAATGGATATGAACGGGATAAGATGCTATGCTACACTAATCTTGCAGAATTAAGTATTTCGTCCGGAAACACAAAGTATGCAGTTTTTCTATTAAAAAAAACAGAAAAGATTCTCGAAACCTTTCCCGATATTAGGACTGAAGCCATTTTGCATGAATCTTATGCCAGATTGAGCAGGTATCTTAATATGCATGATAACTCTCTTTATTATAATGCCAAAGCTATTAAAACCGTTAGCCAGCTTGGAGATGTAGAACAAAAAAAGTACTATTTATCATTGTTTTATAAAGATAGAGGGGCATATTTATATTTCAGTTCCCAAAGAGATTCTTGTACAACTTATTTTCATAAAGCTCTAGAGCTTACCGATGATCGGGCAGAGATTCTCTGTGATATGGCAGAATTTTATCGTACATCAGGTAAGCTTGACTCTGCTTTTACCTATTTGCAAAAAGCACAACATGCTGTAGATCTTCATAAAATCGCTGATCAGCCGGACTATCTTAATTATCATATTAATCTCATCAAAGGAAAATATTATTTCAATCAACATCAATACAAAGAATCAGAGGTTGATTATTTAGCATCTTTACAGGCGCTTAATGCTATTAACAAGGTATATGGTTCTTTTTATTTTTCAGAATTGTATAGCTGGATGACCAGGCTTTATAAAGAAATCGGAAACAAACAAAAAGCACATTATTATGAAGATCTATACAGTCATGAAAAAGAAAAAATAGAATATAGCCAGAAATCAATCCTTAAACCAGTCATGGAAAAATTTATCGCGGAGATTAAAAAGGATGATGAGAAACAACATGGACGGATGCAGTACACCATTATTTCTTTAGGGATTCTTTGTTTGATCATCATCATATATTCATACAGACAAGTAAAGACTTTACAGATAAGAAGAGAGATACTGCATAATAAAGCCACTGAGTTGCAGGGACAAATTTTAGATAAACGCTATGAAGAAATTTTGGATTTGGCAAAAAAGAATGATTCTTCATTTCTGTCCAGGTTTAAAGAGGTTTATCCCGGCTTTATAACCAAATTGATGGATATAAATCCTCATCTTGAAAGCTCAGAACTTGTATTTTGTGCCATGCTAAAATTAAATTTTTCATCCAAAGAGATTGCCAGCTATACTTTTATATTGCATACATCTGTCCAACAAAGAAAGCGCAGGCTTCGACGACGCCTTAACATTTCGAGCGAAATAGATATTTATCAGTTCTTTAATAAACTTTAAGCGGATGAATTCTTACACAACCTCCCGGAATATAAATTGTGATAATAAAAAAATCAGGAGATTAATCCCCTGATTTTATGACAATCAAATTTTTTTTTATTTTTCCTGAACTGCATATTCAAGACTGGCTTCTCGCGAGGCTTCTACCATAGCTTTTAAAGCCTTCTCTGTTTCATCCCAGTGGCGTGTTTTTAGTCCACAATCGGGGTTTACCCAAAGTTGTTGTGCGGGAATAACCGCCTGTGCTTTTCTCAGTAGTGCTACCATTTCTTCTTTTGAAGGAACTCTGGGAGAATGAATGTCATATACACCGGGGCCAATTTCATTCGGATATTTAAAATCAGCGAAAGCATTTAACAGCTCCATCTGGCTTCTGGAACATTCTATGGTAATGACATCGGCATCCATATCTGCAATATTCTGGATAATATCGTTGAATTCAGAATAACACATATGGGTATGGATTTGAGTGGCATCCTCAACACCACTAGCCGAAATTCTAAAAGCTTCCACGGCCCATTTCAGATAAGTTTGCCATTCTGATTTTCTTAACGGAAGACCTTCTCTGATCGCGGGTTCATCGATCTGGATGATTCTGATCCCTGCTTTTTCAAGGTCATTCACCTCATCACGAATGGCGAGAGCAATTTGTTTACACGTTGATGAGCGAGGCTGATCATCCCGTACAAAAGACCATTGAAGAATAGTTACAGGGCCGGTTAACATTCCTTTTACCCATTTTTTTGTCACCGATTGAGCATATTCTGACCAATACACCGTCATAGGATGGGGGCGGTGTACATCACCGTAAATGACAGGTGGTTTTACACAACGGCTTCCATAGCTCTGAACCCATCCGTTTTGGGTAAAGGCAAATCCGGAAAGCTGTTCGCCAAAATATTCAACCATATCATTACGTTCAAATTCTCCATGAACCAGTACATCAATTCCGATCTCTTCCTGCCAGTGGATGGTCCTTTCCGTTTCCTGTTTCAATAAAGTATCATATTGTTCTGCAGTAAGTTCTCCTTTTTTGAATTGGGCTCTCCAACTTCTCACTTCCTTGGTTTGAGGAAATGAACCGATCGTTGTGGTCGGGAATAAAGGAAGTTGCAATTCTTTCTGCTGAATTTCTTTTCTTACATTAAATGGATTTCTCCTTTGCGCATCATCCTCAGTGATTATAGCAATACGGTTTTTTACTTCCTGATTGTGAATTAAAGTTGAAACTTTACGGGTTTCTATGGCCTTTTTATTTTCTGCCAACAGTTGTAAAGCATGATAATCAGGATTGTTTGCCAATTTTTTTAAAGCAACAACTTCATGAACTTTCTGTTTGGCAAAAGCTAACCATTCTTTAATTTCAGGAGATAAAATAGCCTCATCTTTTTCAGAATCAAGATCAAAAGGAGAGTGAAGCAATGAACATGAAGGAGCAATCAATATCCTTTCTGTTCCAATTTCATGGATTACCTTTTTAACCAACTGCAACGATTTTTCAAAATCATTTTTCCAGATGTTTCTTCCATCTACAATGCCCAGAGAAAGACTTAATGATCTGGGAAGCAATGGTAGAATTTCTTCAAGCTGTTCCGGGTTTCGTACAAGATCAATATGTAATACATCAACAGGAAGATGTACTGCAAGAGAGGTGTTGTCTTTTAATCCTTCGAAATAAGTCGCTACAATAATTTTAAGATTTGGAAATTGTTTTCTGATCTCGTTGTAAACCAATTCATAGGCTTCTTTTGCTTTATTATCAAGATCTAACGCAAGGAATGGTTCATCAAACTGGATATATTCTGCCCCTTGATTTTCAAGCTCTGTCAGGATTTGAATATAAACAGGCAGCAGGTTTGAAACCAGGTCCAGTTTATCAAAATTCTCCTCTTTTTCTTTTCCTAAAAGAAGATAAGTAATCAAACCAATGATAACCGGTTTTGCATTAATTCCTGCCTGTTTGGCACTAATGAATTCATTGATGATTTTGTTTGAAAATAATTTAAATGACTGATTTTTTTGAAACTCAGGAACGATGTAATGGTAGTTGGTATCAAACCATTTGGTCATTTCCATCGCTGTAATATCTAATCCGTTTTTCTGATATCCTCTCGCCATTGCAAAATAAAGGTCAAGCTCAGACCGGGACTCATCAGAAGCTATTTCCTGATAACGCTCGGGAATAGCTCCTATTGTTAAAGTCATATCCAATACCTGATCATAATAGGAAAAATCATTACAAGGGATAAGGTCTATTCCTGCATCGTGCTGAAGTTTCCAGTTTTGATGGCTGATTGCATTTCCGGTTTCCAGAAGCTGATCAATTGATGTTTTGCCTGCCCAATATTGTTCACAGGCTTTTTTTAGTTCTCTGTTGCTACCAATTCGCGGATAGCCAAGAAGGTGTGTTTGCATTTCTTTTACACTTTTAAATTAAACTTATGATTTTAAAAGCTCTTTGGATGCTTCACAATACTTTTGGAGAAAGAAGAAAGGAAATCAGAGAGATACAATAAGGACGTAGTTTTTCCGTTAACGTCGGGACACGTTCAAAAAGTATCATCTGTATGACCCAAAGCTTCAAATCGCGAAAGCATTGTCAATTCAGAACAGGCAGGTCTCCTGGCTTGTAACGGTTTTTATCATCCTTCCCGCTCTGGCAGTGGATATACACGGATAAAAACCTTTGGTTGTTACTTACAGTTGCGCGACAGCTCGTGATTCTCACACGATTCCCTATTAATCTACGTTATGTAAAACCTCTTCCGTTTGATGAAGTATTTTAAAGAACAAAATAGGGTGTAAAGATATATAATTGAGTGGTTTAATTGGTGTAATTTCAAAACTTAAGGATAAAATTTTGTTTTTAATTATTTTAAAAGATAAATATTCTTTATTTTTGAAAAAATCAACGCTAAAAAGAATAATATCCTGTGGAAAGACTTGATGAAAAGGATCTTCAACTGCTAAGAATCCTGCAAAAGAATGCTAAATTGACGATAAAGGAGCTTGCCAAAGAAATCAACCTCTCACCATCTCCTGTTTTTGAACGGGTTAAAAGGTTGGAGCAGGAAGGCTATATCAAACATTATGCAGCGGTATTGGAAGCTGAGAAATTGAATCGTGGCTTTACTGTGTTTTGTCAGATTAAACTGAAAATCCACGACCGGGCGATAGGCAATCAATTTGTAAAAGATATCCTCCTCATTGAAGAAGTAGCCGAATGCTATAATATTTCCGGAGATTTTGATTTTTTACTCAAAGTTCAGGTGCGGGATATGAAACATTATCAGGATTTTGTATTCAATAAGCTAGGATCAGTAGATTCTATCGGAAGTACCCACAGCACCTTTGTGATGGCTGAAGTGAAGAATACACACGGAGTTACGATATGAAAAAGTTTAGTTTTTATAGCAATTCAGCAAGTGTTAAAATATAAATTCTCCCGGGAAAAGTCAGAAGTTTTTATCACTTAAATCAATAAAAAACAGCATCCAAAGGGGATACTGTCATTATATTTTTAAAAAAAATCAATTTTCAAGAAATCTTATGGCTCATCGCAAGTTCTTTTCAGTTTAATAAAAAGTTTGTCGAAGTCTTTGTAAGCAACTCCTTCCTCTTCACGTTTCTGTCTGAAACTACTGTTGGCACAGTTGTGAAAACTAAGTCCGATCATGTCGATTAAAGCGTAGTCTTCTTTTTGGGGATCATTCAGCTTTGCATTGAATCTTGCCAATACTGCTTTCGGATCAGCATTGCTTTTGCTTTTCAATTCAATATAGTTTTTCCATGCTGTAAACATCTTCTCTCTATCAGGAGATGAGATCGCATCAATATGCTCTTTGCAGGATCCGTAAAACTTGCTGTCTTTAAGAGACGAAGGGTCAGAATAGGCAATAATTTCCTCCTTGTTTAGTTGATATTCATTTTCAAAAGACTGGATGGTTTCCTGCTGTAATTTTTTCCACATCGGAAGATTAATCACTTCAAGGCTGTATAATTCTTTTTTCTTTTCCTGATATTGGTTTTCCAGTTGCTGAAGATATTCTTCTCTGTTTTTACGAATTTCTTCAAGATTAGAAAGTTTAAAAACGGGTTGTGTATCAAATTGAACCCCATTGAACTGATACAAAAGCTTATTTACTCCGTCTATTTCCTCTTTTTTATATTTGGCGGAATCAAAATATCCTTTGTTATCACAATTGAAAGTCTGATAACTATAAGGTGTCAGACTATTGTTTTTCGCGGGAGTTTTTTGCCCCGATATAGTAGTAACAGATAGTGCTAAAGAAAGCCCAACCATCATTTTTTTCATGTACATAGCAGTGAAGAATCCGAATTTTTTAAATTTCGTGGCAAAATTAAGGCTTTAAATTTGAAAATTAAAGGATTAGGCCAACTTTATCTATTTATTTTCTCAATTTGATAAAGATTTTAATTTCACCTTTGTTTTGGTTCTATATTTTGAAGAGACGACTTACAAAATAACAATAGAATGCACGTTGAAAAAATGACGTGGAGATATCAATAAAAGCTGGTTATAGCCAGCTTTTATTGTTGATAAGTTTATGGATTGATAAAAGGATTGGACCATTTCCTATCCTTATAGACATTTTTCCCGGTAAGGGTTTTCATAAATGCAATAATAGCCTTTTTTTCTTCTGGAGTGGCATTTAAGCTTCTCAGACGAAGGTTATTGTCCAGTTTATCCGTTCTGGCTTCTTTGGGAATATTGTTATAATGGTCAATGACCTGTTCCAATGTAGAAAATACTGCAGAATGCATCATTGGGGCATGGGGTTGCCCGTTAGAATTGACAAGATCACGCATTGAAGGAGAATTGGTGACACTAAGATCTTTTTCGGTACTGCCTATTTTGTCAATAACACCGTTATTTCCGCTCAGGGCAGTCATGCCAAATTCAGGAGCAAAATGACAACTTGCACATCCCATTCCACCCCCCGCTCGGGTTCCGCCTACAGCTACGGGAAATTCCATATAGAGTTTTTTTCCAAGGTTTTCCTCCGGAGTGAAATTCGGGAAATCAAGAAATTCGGAGGAGATTTCTGCTCTTCCTTCATCATACTTTGAATCAAATGAAATAATGCTGCTCACAAATTGAGCAAGAGCTTTTTGTATTTTTTCTTCCGTAATTTCAGCACTTCCAAAGGCTCTGGTAAAAAGTTCCTGGTAATAGTCCAGTCCCTGGAGTTTTTTAATAAGATGATCAAAAGAGGGAGCGCCTTTTTTACCACTGTATCCCATTTCTATGTGGTCTCTGATAGGGATGGTAGTCTGGGTATCCAGAGAAGTGGCTCTTTTATCCCAGAAAACCCTAAATTCCTCAGCAAACCTGACATTGATTAATCTCATGGAATGCCTTCCCGTATTTCCGTTCACTCCCTGGCTGGCCCTATTATTATCACCGAAAGCCAGCTCCTGTTTATGGCAGCTCGAACAAGAAACTTTATTGTTGCTGGATAGATTTTTATCATAAAACAAAACTCTACCCAATGTTGCTCCTTCATCGGTAATCCGATTAATAAATGGCGTATTGTTCCTGAACACATACATTGGTATACTTTGATTGGCATAGTTGGGTAAATTGCTGAAATCAATATTATCCCCAAAATAGGCTGCGAGTAATGAAGCATTTTTGGATACAGATAGAGCTGATACTTTGGCATTCGGTTCTGAGATAGGTTCCAGCGTAAAAGTATCATTGGAACAGGAGAATAGTACTCCAAACAAAGCTATCGTAATAGCCGGGAAAAATATTTTTTTTACTTTCATTTTTATTTTTGTTTTTAATTAATAGGTTGATTATTCAGGATTTGTGTAAGTATTTGAGTTAATAAAAGGGATGTTTTTTCAGGATGTTGCATCGGAAAAAAGTGACTGCCTTTTATAGAGAAAAAATCAGTGTTACCTGAAGTATGAAGCTTCCAGTTTTCATAATAAGATAAAGCAGGGTAGAGTTCATCATCATCGCCCATAATTACTGCTATCGGGCTGGATAGATACATTTCCGGCCAATTTTTAATCTGGTATTTTTCCAGTAATTCCACATCTTTTTCCATAATTTCTATTCTTTTTTTGTAAATCCTTTGAAAAAGAGGAGCTTCCTTATTTTGCTCATATTTGATGGGTAAAAGATCAGATAATAATTTATTCTTGGCTTTTTCGGAAAGTGCATGCGGAGAAGACGGATGGGTAGGTGCTTTCATCCCTGAAACCAGTAATCCAATCATATTGAACTGATGTGTATGTAACCGGGAAGATAACAGCAATGCCAGGATTGCTCCCATGCTATGTCCCCAAATGAGGATAGGTCTTTCCTTTAGTAAAAGGCTATCTTTTATTTTAAAATAAAGATCATCCACAACCTCATCCAAAGAGGCTGGAAGCAGTTCTCTATGTCGGGTACCTCTTCCCGGCAGCTCAAGACATTTGATTTCAAGCCCCTCAATAGTAATGAGACTGACGATATTAGAAAATGACATTGAAGATCCTCCTGCATAAGGGATACAGAATAAAATTGGAGTATTCATTCTAAGAGAATATCGTATTCTGATCAACGGACATTACCGTTATTTTACCTTTTGCACAAACAGATCCTTCTACGGAAGCTTTGACATTTACAGAGCTGGCGGATCCTTTTCTCCAATCTAATTTAACGTCAAGCTCCAGAAGACTTCCGGGGAGAACAGATTTTAAAAAGCTGATCTGGACATTCCCCAATACTCCAATTGTTGTTGTGTGAAATGATGGAATGGGATCACTGGGCTTCCAGTCTAAATTATTTAAAACCATCATTAATGAAGAGGCTTGTGCAAGGGCTTCGGTAATAAGAACTCCCGGCATAATCGGAAAGTTTGGGAAATGTCCCGCAAAATAAGGCTCACCTGCAGAAACGGCCTTAACAGCCTTTAAACTGTCATCTTTCACATATTCAGTAACTCTGTCAATAAGTAAAAAAGGGTATCGGTATTGTAAGATCTGAGTGATTTGATAAGATTCTAAAATGGTTGGCATTTGATCTGTTATTTTTTTTCGATGATGGTATAAATAAGTGTTCCAGACGGGTCGATAGATAAGACTATGATGTCTTTTTTATCTGTTTTATGGATGTTTTGTCCATTAAATATTGAGATAGCATAGGCAATCCCAAACATTCCTCCTGCATTATCCAGGTCTCCGAATTGTTGTTCCGGATATAGTACGGTTACATCAATATGATTCTCTTTGAATAAATTGTTAAATATTTTTTCATTGATCATAAATCCTCCTCCGGAAATGATGGTGGTATCTATCTCATATAATTGGATGACAGGGAATACTATTTCATACAGATAAAACTCAAAATGGTCATTTACCATGAAGGTTTCAGAGTGGATCAGCTTAATTCCGGCTAAAGGTTTTCTGGCATCTTTTTCTAATGTTTCGCGATGTTCCAGAATCATAGAAATTCCAAGTTCCGGGGAGAGCTTTTGCTGATTGTTTCTGATTGAAAGCTGATATTTGTTCCGAACTTCTGTAGAAGCTGCTATTCCATAGTCAATCATCCTTTGTTTTAAATGAAGACAGGCTATATCTAGTGCCTGAAGACTTCCGGCCATCCCGGCACATACACTGAAATTGGGGCCTTTTATACCTGCCTGTATGGCCATCTGACTTGCTGCTGCATTAGCTATTGTGCTGGGCGCTTTCATTGGGCTGACTCTGTCCGGTCCCTGATTTCTGGCAGTCAGATCAAAAATAAAACAGTCTTCAAGGTTAGATAGTTCAGTACCGTCATAAAGTCCGATTCTTTCCGGAGAACTCTGAATGTATTGCATTAAATCTCTGTTATGAATGGCCTGAAAAGCAGTGTTACAATACAACAATGTAGCTTTGTTGAGAAAACGCTGGCCTTTAGGTTTTAAAAATTGTTGAGGGTCATGATCTTCAATAATCATAGACGAGGGAAACCGTCCTTCTGAGTTACTGAGATATTCATTGATTTCTGTGCCAGAAACACTATTAAAACCAATAGCGGAGATGACAATGTCATTGTTGGGATGTGCTGGTATCATATGTACTGAATATTACACTGCAAATATTGCCGCCAAAGGCAAAAGAATTACTGAGAACATGTTCTACACGGTATTCTAAAGGCGGTTGTATTTGAAAGTGGGTGTTAAAAGATTCGTCAATTTTTTCGGTGTTTGTGTTTCGGGGTATTTGCTGATGATAGAGTGATAATACAGCTGTAACGGCTTCAAGAGCACTGGCAGCTCCCATACAATGTCCCAGCATTGATTTGATACCATTTACGTACAAATTGCTGATGTCGTCACCGAAAACATTATTCATAGCTTTAACTTCGTGGGCATCATTGGCTTTGGTTCCTGTTCCATGAGCACTTACATAGGTGATGTTTTTAGCATCAATATTGCCTGATGTAAGAGCATTGGTCATCGATAAGGTTGCTCCCGAGCCTTCCGGATCCGGTGCTGTGGGATCATAGGCGTCACAGGCAAGTCCGTAACCTGTAATTTCCCCATAAATTCTTGCTCCGCGGGTTAAAGCATGTTCCAGTTCTTCAAGAACAAGAACTGCCGCTCCTTCACCAACAATCATTCCCGTCCTGTTTTGGTCAAAAGGTTTACAATGATCTTTTGCCATGGCTCCCAATCTGTAAAATACTGTATAACAAGATCTGGTAAAAGGATCTGCTCCGCCGGCAATAATCACTGAAGAGCGTCCTTCCTGAATCATAGAGTAGGCGGTTCCGATAGCATAATTTCCCGCTGCACATGCGGTGGGAATCACCATATTCGTTCCTTTAAGGTTAAAATATCTGGCAATTCCGGCGCTGAGTTCTACCGGTCTGAAATACCTAAGTGTTTGTATGGCTGCCTGATTAAGATCTTCGTGATCCATATCCAGATTCCATTCATCTGCTATACGTTCTACAATATCCTGATTGCCATTGGTGGTTCCCAGAATAATTCCGTAATTATTTTTCTGAGAGATTTCAAGACCTGCATCTTTCAATCCCATATCTACAGCAGCGGCTGCATAGGTGACGGCTTTTCCGTAAGGCTGGAAATGATTGATCACTTCCCGATTTTTGTATTCTTTTTCCAAATCCACTTCTGCGGCCTTTGTGATCCCTTTAAAACGGGAAGGATCCAGCTTGGTAAGGTCACCAACACCGGTTTCCCCACGAAGTATTTTTTGCCAGAAAGCATCTTTTTCACAGGCTAGCGGGCTTACAATCCCGACTCCTGTAATGACAACTCTTTTCATATTTGTTTTGTGTTTGATTTTATAATGTTAATCCTCCGTCAATGACAAAAGTTTGTCCCGTGATATAGTTGCTTTTTTCGGAACAGAGAAAAACGACCAGATCAGCCACCTCATCAGATGTACCCATTCTTTTCATGGGAATCATCTGGTCTATTTTTTTCTTCTCGTGATCATCCATTTTAGCCACCATTTCTGTATCGATAAATCCAGGCGCTACAGCATTCACCTGCAGGTTGAATCTGGCAAATTCTAAGGCCAGTGTTTTGGTAAGTGAAATGATAGCCGCTTTCGATGCTCCATAATTAGCCTGTCCTATGGCACCACGTATTCCGGAAACAGAGGAAATATTGATGATTTTTGAATTCTTCTTTCGGATCAATGATTTTATAACTGCTTTGGAGAGAAAATAAGTTCCGTTTAAATTGGTGTTGATTACCTCTTTCCACATCTCATGGGACATGCTGAAAAATGGGGAATCAGCGGTAATTCCGGCATTATTAATCAGTCCATAAAGTGGCCCTAGTGAAGACTTTTCAATCATCTTAATTAAGGATTTTGATTGCTCCTCATTTTGAATGTCTGCTTGGTACAACGCTGCTTTACCGGGAAATTCTTCTAAAAGATCATGCAAAAATTTTTCTGCTGTTTCTTTTCCCTGATGATAAGTGAACGAGACGGAAGCGCTTGAAGAAAGAAGATTTTTGACAATAGCTTTTCCGATTCCCCGCCCTCCACCGGTAACCAGGAAGTGCTTGCCTTCTAAATTGATACGCATATAGAATGTGTTATTTTAAGATTAAAATGTGTTGAGACAGACGGATTAATCATAGTTTTTATTCATGACGTTGTCTATATCAGTTTCTGTTGCTGATTTCTTTTTGAAATAATCCTGCGCATCTTCGGCATCTTTTTCAAAACCGTTTTCCTTCCAAATCTGTCTGTTTTCATGATCACAGATTCCTATTTCTATAAAATATCTCATCATAGGAGCCATTATTTTAGAATTAATTCTTTTTCTGTTTTCTGAGTTAAGGACAGCAGGGATGAGGTCTTTATAATTTTTAAAGGCTTTATCTTTAAATCCTACCCGGGAATATACCATGATACTGGAAACGGACATGTCGAGCATACTTCGGAGCATAGGAGCCGTTATTTCCCGTGCTTCGTTCAAAAATCCGGGAACGACATCGATGAACTCACGGATCATATTTTTCCCCCATTCAATATGCCTGGCTTCTTCCTTGTGGTGTTCTACAGCTACAGCCCTGGAAAGCTTCGAAATTTCTTTGCTATTACAATCCTCCATTGCATTGTTTTCTGCAAGCCATTCTATTAAGATGGTAAGGTAAATTGCTTTAAGCGGAAATTCAGACATGGAAGCATTATGGCTGTATATCTCCTTTAAATTTAAAGGCATAGGGAAGGGACTAATATTAAAATAATTCATGGCTTTTCGAAAGACCATCGCATGCACAATTTCCTCTTTGCAGAAATGATGTATATACTTTACCACTTCCGGAAATCTTTTCAGAGAACCATGATTAACGATTTTCATATAATATTCGGAAACCAGATTTTCAAATATAATAAAGGTATACCACCAGGATCCGGTTTCATAAACAGACAGGAGTCTTCTTTCTTCCTCCGATGCAAGATCGTAGTAAGGAGTTCCGTAAATGGCAATGTTTTCTCTTTTTTTCAGCCATACATTGTCGATGGGTTCATCCCAGGGATGATCTAAAAGCAGGCTCATTTGCTTTTTTTCAGAAGCTTTATTAAGCTTATCAAGCAGATCTGAAAATTGAGGACTTAATGTTTTTTTCTTTAATGGATTCATACTTTTGTGGTTTTACTCAATAATTTACCCTGTGTAAATCCGAAGCACATTGCGGTTTCATAACCGGGACCTCCAGCCCAGGTGCTTACCAGTTTTATTTTGTCATTCGGGAAGTTATTAAGCAGGCTTAAATTGGTTTTTGGCAGCATTTTATAGGCAAAAGCAGAACCTTTGGTAGCAAGGGTAAATTTGTAATTGGTTTTTGGAGTTGATGATTCTGAATAAATTATTTTCCCCTCCAGTTTTGGAAATGTTTTAAAGGCTCTTTTAATAAACTTATCCTGAATTTTTTGTTTCCGCGTTAAATATTCTTCTTCTAAAAGATGAAACCAGCGGTCTCCGTGATCGAGCATAACAAGTTGGAGAACATATCCTCCGGCAGGATCAAATCGATGATAATTACTCACACTCAATGTAAAAAGGTCATAATACCGGTCATTTTCAAAATCTTCTCTGGTAAAATCATCCCCGGAATCTGAGACCAAAAGGTATTCAGGAGAAAATATGTCAATTTCTTCGGGAGGCACGGAAATCACAAGATAGACGCAAAAGTGTCCCCATCCGACTTCAAAATTGTTGATAACGTTTTGGAAGTCTTCTATATAGTCCTCTTTCCTGAGCATTTTCAGTACATCTTCCGGTGGGCACGTTGCAATAACTTGCTGAGCTTTGATTACATTTTTTCGGGTTTTTACCAACATATAATCCCTGCAATCTTCCATTTCGTGAACCTGATTCTTCTTTAATATAATGCCACCACGATCGACAAATTCTTTAAGCAATACATCGGAAAGATGTTGTCCGGTTCCCTTTACATAGGCTTGTCCTCCATAAAACATGGCATATAGACAATGAAGAAAGTAAAAGGCATTCACTTCATTAGAGATAGATCCCGAATAGATCGCAATGGGACTCAGTACTTCAATGATGTTTTTACCTTTAAAAATAGTTTCAAAGTAGTCTCTCGCGGTTATTTTTGAAAGATTCCTGCTTTCTCTTAAAATCTCTTTATTGATGGTATATTCGTTCATCAGTCTTCTAAAAAACATATAATGCTGGTAACCATGAGATTCAATATCTTTGAATAGCTGTTCTATTCCTTGTATTTCATCCGGAAAATGAATGATCAGCGTTTCTTTGATTTCATCTGGTTCTGAGGGGATTTTAATCCACTGATCTTTATAAACTACTGTTCCAATTTCGTCATGAAGATGAAATTCTTCCAGTAATGAATGAAGTTCCAAACGTTTTAAAGTATTCCAAAGATTTCCTACATTTTCTCTGAGACCGCTTACTTTATGCTGGCTGCAATCGAAAACAAACTTCCTTTTATTTCTATAAAAATTGGTAGCATAACCGCCTACTTTGTGGTGTGCTTCACTGATTACTACTGAACGGCCTTCTGTAACTGCGGTCAAACCATACATCAGACCACATAAGCCTGCTCCAATGACCATATCATCGACCTCAAGATTATCAATCATATTTTTTTATTTACAATTCCCTAGTTGATCAATTTTATTGATGAGTTTTACTTAAAAAGTCTTGGTTTAAATAGCCAATTCCTCTTCCAATACTTTAACGATGTCTTTTGGAGTTCTCATATTTGCCAACAGTTCCTCGTCAAGCGTCACCTCAAAATTTCTTTCGAGCTCAACAAGAACTTCAAGCCCCATGAGCGAAGTCATTCCCATGTCATGTAAAAGGTTAGTGTCAGGCTGAATTTCTTTTGGATCGTATTCTGTAATGTCTCCTAAGATTTCGTACACTTTTTCGAATAATTTTTTTTGATTTTCCATAATTTTTTTGATGTTTATTGTTAAATGATAGTTATTGATAGAACGTAAATAATTAGGCTAGTGGCTTTCATTAATTGTTTTAACAGTTATTTATTTTTAATTTAATCCCAACCTGTGCTTGTTGAAATTTGATAAGGCAAATCCTTATTCATCACGTATAAATATCATCTATTTTCCTGATGAAATAATAAGAGATCTTTACAGTAAAAACTGTTATAATTACTATTTAAATCTAAAGAGGATACTACCTGGAATCAGATAGGAAGTAGGTGTTTTTTTTCATGCGTATTCATTTGTTTGTTTTGTTTTTCAAATATACTATACTCAAAATAACTGACAAAGAAAATAAGTAACTTTGTGGTGAAATATTAATTAAATAAATGAATATTGTATTGCTTGAAGTTTTTATTAAAGTTAATGTCTTTTTTATGTTGATATTTTTTTTAATAATCAACGAATTGTAAGAAAATTTTCCTTTACAATTGTGGACATCATAATGTTAAAGGAGGATTAGCACTATCTATTGAACTTCATATTTACGATGACACAATACTTAAACGGATCTGAAATTTATGTCTGTATAGTTGCTAACTTCGATAAGGTTTTGGTCCGGGTCTCGAAAATAAATAGATTGTATTTTGCCCAAAGCTCCGGTTCTCTCTACAATACCTTCAATGATATTTACCTTCTTTTCTTTTAATTCTTCCAGAATCTCATGAATATCGTTTTGAGCAATAAAACAAAGATCTGCAGATCCGCAAGTAGGGGATGCTGCCTTCGGTTCAAACTCATGACCTTTTTGATGCAGATTGATTTTTTGATTTCCAAAAGTCAAAGCTTTTCTGTTATCTCCAAAAGTAACAACTTTTAATCCCATGATATTTGTATAAAACTCAATAGTTTTATCAATATCTGCTACAGTAAGTACAAGGTGATCTATATTTTTTATTTCCATTTTAATTTTTTTAAACAAATGCTATGAATATTTTTCACAAATAGCCTTTTGCCTCATCAGACAATCCTTTAAAATTGATGACAGTAATTTTTATTTATCATTTAATATTGTATTTTAGTTCAAAATAATAACACAACCAAATTGATCATATGAACTGGGACATTGTTTTCTTCGTCTTTACCTTCGTCATTTTTGCCGGAATTTCTTATCTGATTATGCGTTTTTGCGGAAAATGGACTCAAAACAGTAAATACAAACATCTCCTGAATTTTTTAATTCTTATCGGTTCATTTTCTCTGATCTTGTTTATCGTCTTTGCTATTTTTATTTATAATCTTAACCTGGGAAGATAAAGTATTCTGACTTTTTTTAACTACCAGATACGCGATTAATACATTGATGAAAAGAGCAAGCCAGACATTGATTCCATAAAATAACTGATAGTCGTGATATTGCTCATTATAAAACAGATTCTTAATGATTCTGAAAGTTATAGCTGTTGTTGTCACGGCATAACTCAGGATCATATAATTCCGATGTCCGGCTATATTGCCTTTTTTAACTAAAAGGACTGCTGCGATTGTACAATAAGCCCAAAGAATATCCTGTATCAGGAATCCTGTAATGCCAATTAAACCTCCGTTGGAAAACAATCCAAGTACAAAACATGCGGGAACATTGATAATGAGAATGTTGTAAACATATATTTTACCAATAATTCTATGCAGCTTTCTGTTTTCCATTAAAAATTGATTGGAAAACTGAGTCAAACCAGCCAGAAGACAAAGAGTTATTGAAAAGATATGAATATAAAAAAATGTCAGCCAATAAGGATTGTTGACCACTTGTTGCTTAAATGCCAGAAAGGCAACATTCTTTTCAAAACTGGTATATTGTGAAACAACCTTCAGCATCAGGATACTGAAAATAATGACAGAAAAAATAGCAAGTGCGTGAACAATCTTTGTTCCCAGTGATTTTACCATTTCATATTACATTCTTTTGTAATTAGATTTTTAAAGTGATGAAAGTGTTATTCCTCAAGAATCTTTCTGATTTGAGTTTCCATTTCATGTATATCTGCAAACTTTTTCAGGCGCAATGATTTTCCAAGATTCTTCAACTCCCTTATGAGATCTAGACAAAGCTCCAGAGGCTCAACTTCGTATCCAAAGAGGTTATTGTCGAAATTGGTACCTGCAATAAGGCCATCATTATCCATACCTATACACCAGTTTTCCATGAATTCCTCGAGGGGAATAGAGCAAACTTCGTAATGATTCCATTCTTCTTGTATACATAATTTTGCAGTTGCATTATCAGACCAGAAGCAAACAATTTCCACTGGTTCTCCATCACCGTATTGCAGATCGTTGGAGCAAGAAGTGGCATACCCTTTTTCACCTCGTAGAGCATATACAATTTCAGTTGTAGATACCTTTTTAATAAAGTATATATGACGATTTTTTACGGTAATATGATCTTGAAGCATCTTGTAATTGGGTTAAAAGTTTGAAATAAATGCATAGGAATTGAAGCATAATTATCTATAAGACTCCCTTAATTTTCAAATGTTGTAGCAACATAATAGTCTTGGCATCGTTGATTTCTCCTGTATCTACCATTGTTAAAGCTTTTTCAAAAGGTAATTCCAGGACTTCTATATTTTCGCCTTCTTCTTCAAGTCCGCCACCGTCGGTGATTTTCATATCATTGGAATATTCAGCGATGAAAAAATAAAGAATCTCCGTTACAGAACCGGGAGACATATAGGCTTCGAAGATTTTTTCAACCTTGGAAATTTTATATCCCGTTTCTTCTTCTGTTTCTCTTTTGATACATTCTTCAGGATTGTCGTTGTCGAGAAGGCCTGCGCAGGCTTCAATCATCATTCCCGTTTTATTTCCGTTGATATAGGTGGGCAGCCTGAACTGTCTTGTCAGAATAACGGTATTGGAATTTGTATTATAAAGCAGGATCACAGCTCCATTTCCTCTGTCATAAGCTTCTCTGCTTTGGGTTTCGGTACTGCCGTCTTTTTTTGAAACGGTATAAGTGACTTTATTTAAAGTATACCAGTTATCTGACAGCACTTCTGTGTTTAGAATTTTAATATCGGGATTTTGCATAAAGAATATCAGTTGTATAGTAAATTATTTTTCCTTTTGTAATAAATCGTGTAATGCTTCTTTCAGATCAGGAAACTTAAATTGAAAACCTGCTTCCTGAATTTTATGTGACGATGCTCTTGAACCTTCTAAAATAGCTGTTGCCAGTTCTCCAAACATCAGTTTTAATGCAAAAGCAGGAACATTGGGCATGAATAATGGTTTTTTCAGTGTCTTAGCAATCTCTGATGTCAATTCTGTATTGGTCGCAGATTGAGGAGAAACTGCATTATAAGCACCGTGAATATTGGATTTTTTTAAAGCAAATTCATAGATCGAACAAATATCATCAATATGAATCCAGGGCATATATTGTTTTCCGCTGCCTAAGGGAGATCCGATATAATATTGAATGGGAGGAATCATCTTCTTCAATGCTCCTTCTTTTTCAGAAAGTACGACTGCAGTACGGATTTTGACTACTCTTTCAGCTAGATTATGTTCTTTAAAATGATCGGCAGCTCTTTCCCATAAAACCACGACTTCGCTTAAAAAATCATTTCCCGGAGGATCATTTTCAGTATAGATTTTCTCTGTTGTATGAGTGCCATAAAAATTGATTCCTGAAGCCGAAATAAATGATTTGAGTTTAATCTCGTTTTTTGTTAATACATGACGCAATAAGGCCGCTGAATCAACTCTGCTGGAAATTAATTCTTTTTTTCTTTCTTCCGTCCAGCGTTTCTCCGAAATATTGGCTCCTGCCAGGTGTATGATATGGGAAATGTTTTCAAAAGCAGCTTCATCAACTGTTTTCTTTCTGATATCCCATTCATATTCGTTGTCATGTTTTTTTTTTCGGGTCAAAAATCTCAGGCTGTAGTCATTTCCGATCTTTTTTGCCAGCTCCTGAGCGATCATACTGCTGGCTCCGGTAATCAGAACAATTTCTTTCATAGTAATAGATTTTAGGTGTGTAAGATTATGCCTGATTTTTAACAATCAAGATAAAATCATCTTCCAGAAGTTTATAACCATAATCATAAATAAATTTATATTCAGAACCATTTTTATAGACTTTCAGATTGGTGAAATAATCGAAATCAAAGCCTAAACTTTCCAGTTTAGACCGGGTTATTTTTGTTTTACCATCGATGTTTACCTCAACAAGGATACGGTAATTTTTGCGGAGTTTGTTGTTAACATTCCGCATCAGATTACTGGAATCTTTATTTTGTTTATTGTTGTAGGCGTTCCGGCAGGCGTCATTGCAGAACTTTTTATCTGATCTTCCGATAATTTTTTCGCCACATTCCAGACAATTCATGATGTTTATTTTTTCAATTTATGTGGATTCACATGTCCGTGAGCATGTTTCTTTCGAAGCAATTTTTTAAATCTACTGTGTGTAGGATAACTTCTGTTGGGAGTAACATTATTAAAAAACAATGCTACAAGCAACAAGATAATACATCCTGAGAGAACAGGGGAGATAACATACCAATATCCTAACTCCGGAATTTTTCCGGTAGAACTCACCGCAATCAAGGCGGTAGCACCTCCTGGTGGATGCAGGGTTTTTGTGTATTGCATTAATACAATAGAAAAGGCAACTGCCAAAGGTGCAGAAAGCCAGATGATATCGGGAACAATTTTATACACCGTCACTCCTACCAGGGCTGAAAGTACATGACCACCCACCAGATTTCTGGGTTGTGCCAAAGGACTTTGAATAGCTCCGTAAATCAATACACTTGAGGCTCCAAAAGAACCAATCAAAAATATATTTTCTGTTTCTGTTAAAGAATGAGATTGGATAAATGCAATCAATCCGATTCCAAAAAATGCTCCCAGGAATGACCAGAAATGTTCTTTGTAATCAACAAGTGTTTCTTTATAGATTACATATTTTGAGACTCTGAACGTTCTTTTTAGGCTCTTCTTCATTTAGTCTTCTTTATTTTTAGTATTTGAATTAAATTTTCTATAATGTAATGAGAACAAAGATATGGATTTATCCGTTTACAAATGGGTAGTCTTTTGTATGTGATTGATTTTTAACAGTAATTTACTTAGTTATACTGATTTGGTAAACAGCCGTCATACCTGAAGTTACGGGTTGCTTATTATCCTGTAAGTAATTTCCTGCTTTAAAATAAACTGATTCTGATTTCCAACTGTTACCAAGATCAAATGTGACAATCTTCTGATTAATCTTCACCTGAATTTCCAGATTGCTTTGTTGAATAGTATAATTAAATATTTGTCCCAGAGCTACATTTTTAAGAAGAGTAATTCTCTGTTCCTTATCATTGATTTCTTTTTTGTATCCAACCTGAAGGTCACCATTATTCCACCAGATTTTTAAAGCTTCTGTTCCTTTGGAATTACCATGTATTTGACCAATAATAATTTTCCCTGTGCTGGGTTGTGTGAGTACAGCCATTTTTACCTGCAGGATATGTTGTTTGTCGAAATGCCATTCATCCGTTTGGCGCAATTCTGTTCTTGGGTAATGAGAACCTTGAGTTGTTTTGCCATCAGAGGTACAAAAGAAACGAATGCTATTATCCTGTGGTGAAAAATAAAAATTCTCTGATGAAAAGTTTGCTATTTGTGCTCCTTTAATAATAGTGATTGAATTATTTTTTTCAACGGGTAATTGAAGATTAAAAGCATTAAGATTAAACTTATCTGCTGGCACCGTTGAATAGTTTTTTTGTGCGTCAATAGAACCTGAAATTATTAAAAGTCCTGTTATTATTAGATTTCTAAAACGATTTTTCATACTTAAGATGTGATGGCTGATCAATGATTACTAATTTATACAATTTCTTCAATACAATTTTTTATTTATTAATCTTAACAGATTTTAGATGTACAACCAATGAATCAATGATTTTTATAGGAAGTGAGAATTAGTTTTTTATCCGATTACAAACGACTACAAACGAATTTAAATAGTTTATAACCGACTGGCTTGTGATGACGTCGCAATCTTTGCAGCAGAGATTTGAGAAAGCAGTGAACGTCTCGGATCTATAATATTAATCTTTAAATTTAAAAGTTATGTCACTAAGAAACAAAGTAACATTAATCGGTTACACAGGTAAAGAAGTAGAAATGGTAAACTTCGAAAATGGAAATGTAAAAGCAAGTGTATCTCTGGCAACAAGCGACCATTACACGAATGCCAAAGGAGAAAAAGTAGAAGAAACCCAATGGCACAATCTGATTGCATTCGGAAGGGTAGCAGAAATACTGGAGAAGTACGTACCAAAAGGAAAGGAAATTGCCATAGAAGGAAAACTTACGTACCGATCCTATGATGATAAGGATGGCGTAAAAAGATACATCACAGAAATTCGTGTAGACGAAATCCTGCTTTTGGGAGGTAAATAATTCTAAAAACAACAAATGATGAAAGTGAAAATTTTTAAAATAAGACTCCCCGAAGAATTTCTCTACCGGGATCAGAAAATGCTCGATGATTTTCTGGAAGTGAATGATATTATAAAAGTAGAAACAGCTTTTGTAGGTGATGAACGCTATTGGTCCGTAATATTATATTTTGAAGAACAAAAATTGGTGAAAAATATAGTAAAAGAACCCAAAATGATTAAATATTCTGCAGAAAATGATCTTCTGAGCGCCAATGAAGAGCAAATTCTGGATGCATTGAAACTCTGGCGATCTGAAAAAGCCAGGGAGCAGAATCTCCCCACTTATTTTATTGCAAGCAATAAAGAATTAATGTCTGTGGCCAAATATAAACCGGCTAAAAAAGAGGAATTACTTGAGATCAAAGGATTCGGGAAGCATAAAATTGAAAACTATGGCGAAGAGATACTGGATATTCTTGAAAGTGTCTGATTTTTCAGGATAAATGATAGCGTAATTACAAAAGCTGAGGAAGATTATTTCTTCAGCTTTTTTATCCTGTGTAAAGTCCCCGTAATTCCTTATTTTTGCGTTTATCAAAATGACATACAAAAAATGAAGCCAAGTTTAGCAAAAGGAACGAGAGATTTTACAGCACAGGAAGTTTTCAGAAGAAAATATATTATCAATATTTTACAGAATAATTTTGAATTATTCGGATTTCAGCCATTGGAAACCCCAAGCTTTGAAAATCTTTCTACGTTGACAGGAAAGTACGGAGAAGAAGGTGATCGATTGATTTTTAAAATTTTAAACTCAGGAGAATACACTGCAAAAGTAAATCAGGAAGATTGGGATAACAAAAACCATCAAAAGCTGACTTCACAAATTTCGGATAAAGCCCTTCGTTATGATCTTACTGTACCTTTTGCAAGATTTGTAGCCATGAATCATGGGAAATTGACTTTCCCTTTTAAACGTTACCAGATTCAACCGGTTTGGAGAGCAGACAGACCTCAAAAAGGTAGATTCAGAGAGTTTTATCAGTGTGATGCGGATATTGTAGGAAGTGAAAGCTTATTCCAGGAAGTAGATTTGGTTCAGCTGTATTTAAAATCATTTGCAGATCTGAAAGTTCCTGTAACGATTCACATGAACAACCGAAAAATCCTTTCCGGATTAGCAGAATATGCCGGTATCACAGATCAGCTGATTGATTTTACTGTAGCTTTAGACAAGCTTGATAAAATTGGAAAAGATGGTGTGGTAAAGGAATTACTGGAAAGAGGAATTTCTCAGGAATCAATCGATAAACTGGATTTCTTATTCGAACAATCTGATGACGCATTAGAAAATCTTCTTTTGCTCAAAGAAAAGTTTACAGGTAATGAAATAGGATTAAAAGGAGTTGAAGAACTTGAATTCGTACTTACACAATCTTTAAATCTTGGGGTTGATATGCAAAACCTTGTATTCAATATTACGTTAGCAAGAGGATTAGAATATTATACCGGAGCTATCTTTGAAGTAAAGGCAGATGAAGTGGCCATGGGATCCATCGGTGGAGGCGGTCGATATGACAATCTTACCGAAGTTTTTGGTGTTAAAAATGTTCCGGGAATCGGAATCTCTTTCGGATTAGACAGGATCTATCTGGTAATGGAAGAACTGAATCTTTTCCCTGAAGAAGCTTCTTCTAAGATAGAATATCTGTTTGCCAACTTTGGAGGTGAAGAAACAACAGAAGCTTTACGACTTATTATGCAATTGAGGGCCAAAGGAATTTCTGCAGAATTGTATCCGGAGAGCGCAAAATTGAATAAGCAGTTTACTTATGCTGAAAAGAAAGGTATTAAAAATCTTGTTTTCCTTGGAGAAGAGGAACTTAAAAACAATACCGTAACTTTTAAAAATCTGGAAATAGGAGAACAAAAGACAGTTTCTTTAGAAGAGTTTTTAGGATAAAAAATATTTAAAATGATATAAAATAACTCAAGGTCTTTATTGGCTTTGAGTTATTTTTTTATAACCCATGAATTTTAAATATTTTTAGACTTAAAAATCAAATCAGAATTTGTAATTTGGGTCAAAATAACAAAAATAGAATAGCAGCACGCTGTCTTGATAAACTTAAAAACTAAAAACCAGATGAATTCTATTTGCGCATTATGTGGAACTCCGTTAACATCTGCTGACATGCTTGTCGGGAAAAATAAGCTTGCAGATGGTGGTTATTTATGTTCCGGATGTTTTAATAAAGCCATTCAAATCAATAGAGATCTTATCAATAACCTCGATCAGTTTTATTTTGCTGAAATAACGGGGATGTTTCTTAAAAGTAAAATTGATGCCAGTCAAAATGCTGGCGGAACACCATTTTCCACGGGAAATAAATATGAATATGATGCTCCAACCAGGCTTGACGAAATTAAAGACCAGATCGTAGCTCTTAATGCAAGACTCAGTGTCCTTGCCAATGAAGAGGTCAATATGCTGGATACTATACTTGATAAAAACGAAAATCTAGTGGCGATTGCTGAATGTATCTATCTTCAGAATAAGCGGGAAGGGATTATCTTCGCAACACCATGGAGAGTTGTTTTTATTGATAAAAAGATTTTGGGAGGAGTGGTTCGAAACGAATTTCCTATTCGTGAAATTATTTCCATTGAGCACATTGAAGACTTACTGTATTCTATTTTGAAAGTCAATATTAAAGGTGTTTCAGCAGAATTTAAACTCCACAACAAAAATGATGGAAGAGCATTTTCTTCGATTGTAAACGGGAATATTCAAAATCCGGAAACATATCAAAAACCACAAACGGAAAATTTACAGGCATTTCAGCAAAATATTTCCGGCTTGGTTCAGGAAGATGTGTATGCAACAAGTAAAGAAGCTTCCGTAACTATTTTTGAACAATTGGAAAAACTGGGGAAATTAAGAGAAATGGGAGTTTTAACTGAAGAAGAGTTCGCAGAACAAAAGAAAAAGCTTCTTGATAAATTGTAAATATTGAAAAATGAGTAATACTTGTTCATTGTGTGGGACAGCGTTAACATCTATGGATACGCTTTTGGGTGAGAATAAACTTTCTGATGGTGGTGTTATATGCAATAAATGTTTAGATAAAATAAGTTACATCAATCAGGAAGTGCTGTATAATCTTCATCAGTTCAACCTTGATGATATTCACAAAGTCATTCAAAATAAGAAAACAGAAGAAAGTTCACCTGCTATAAGACAGGAAAATCTTCCTATGACGAAGGAAGAAGAACCCCAAAATATTTCTAAGGAAGTATACAAAAGAAGAAAGCAGAAGATAAAATCAGAACTGGAAAAGTTGAATGCCAATCTTTCAGTATTTACAAAAGGAGAGGTTAAGGAACTTCCGTATCTAATTTCTGAGGATGAGAAAATCCTTGCCATTACAGATGCCCAATTTGTCAATACACTGGCCGCGGGAATACTGCTGGCGACCTCCAAAAGAATGATTTCTATTTCTAAAGCAATGTTTGGAGCAGCTAAAATCAATGATTATCCAAATGAGACGATAAAATCTGTAAGTTTTTTAACAGATCAGAGATCTCCAATCATTAAGCTGCACCTTGATGAAAGATTGGTAGAATTTGAGTGCTTTATGGATAAAGAAGATGCAGAAGCGTTCTATGGCATCATAAGACCCATTTATAACAATCCGGTACAGCAATCTCAGGAGCAGGCAAGTCCTGTAAATGTAGTTACAAATACAGTTGCAAACTCAATATTTTCCCTTGACATTCTTGAACAGTTGGAAAAACTGGGTAAATTGAGAGAAAGTGGTATTCTTACCGATACTGAGTTTACAGAACAAAAAAGAAAATTGCTGGAACAATTAAAATAAAACTTTTGATTCCTAATCATGAAGGATAAAGCAGAAATCGTAGAAAACTGGCTTAAAGGATGGTGTTTATCAAGAGAAGTATCTCTTCCTGTTCATTATAAGTCGGGATTTTTTGTCTTCGTGGGAGACGAAAAACAAAAAGAACGTTATGTTTTTCCTGAACCCAATGAAGACTTTTTTCACCTGGCCAACTCAATCGATGAACCCTGGGTTTATCTGAAAGTAAGTACCTCTCCTGATCAGTTTATAGAAAATATTCCCGAAAAATGGGAACTTCAGCCACAGGGATATCTGATGACCTGTTTTCATCCGATGATTTTCCCAGAAATCAGTCTGGCAGAAGGATATCATTTGGAATTTTCTGAGTACAATACAACTTTTGTTGTCAGAATTGTTGCTGAGAATGGTGAACAGGCTTCAATAGGTCGTGTTTCTTTAATAGATGATGTTGCCGTTTATGATCGGATTGTTACCGAAATAGATCATCAAAGGAAAGGACTGGCTTCTTTTTTATTGAAAGAACTGGAGAAAATAGCTTTATCAAAAGGATTTTCAAATAATCTCCTGGTTGCAACAGAAGAAGGAAGGTTATTGTATGAAACTTTAGGCTGGAAAGTGTATTGCTTACATTCTTCAATTGTAATTCCATCTGAAAATTAAAAATTAAGATAATTGTTTTTTGAACAAGAAATAGGAATTTAAACCCATAAACTATAACCATGAGCGAAAAATCAAGACTCGACGAGATAAGAGAAGAACTTGAAAAGCTGGATATCAGCCCTACCATATTTGCCCGAAAGGAAATTCATGAGTTACCGGATATTCTTTCAAAAGACGAAAGAATTGTTTATCTCGTTGAAGGCAGAAATAAAATAAACAATCATCATATCATTTTAGTAGCTACAGACAGAAGATTGATCTTTGTAGATAAGGAATTCATGTACGGATTGAAAGTAGAAGATTTCTCTTATGGCAAAATCAGTTCAATACAATACGAGACTGCATTATTACTGGCCTCTATAGATATTCAGGTTACTGATGATGTTGTAGAGATTGATGGAGTAGGAAAATACCATGCTGAGCTATTTTGTGAAAAGGTTAGAGACTTTATGTCCCGTCCTGAAGAATATACTCAACATCAATCTGAACCTAGCGTTTTAGACCAGCTGGAACAATTGGGAAGGTTAAAAGAAAGCGGAGTTTTGAGTGAAGAAGAATTCAATGATCAGAAGAAAAAAATTATAGATAAGTTATGATAAAAGAAGTCGTTTTTAGAGCATTAAACTGGAGATGGTATTTTACCTCTTTTATTGCATTATTTATAGGCGTTTTTTGCTGGTTACTGATCCTTATTTTACCAATTAGCAGCTTTACATGGAACTTTTTCTCGGCTATTCCATTTTTGGCTGCGGGTGTAAGTTTTATATTGGGAATTTCAAGGATGTTTAAAAAAGGCGAATTTAAAAATGGGCTTTGGCAATGTCTTTTAAGCTTTATAATGTTTTTTATCATTGGTGGCATGTTTGCTTTTTATCCGCCTAAAAGCCCTTATAAGCCTTATAATAATGATATTAAAAACCCCAAAAATGTAAAATTTTCAATGCCTTTGAAGCTGTTTTCGAATGAAAAAGAGCTTGTAGAGGTTACCCAGCCTGATATCCTTATCTATGATTACTTACAGCCTGGAACTTATAAATACGATGTTTTCCTGAATAGAATAGAAAAAGGTAAGGTCTATTTAAGAGTCTATGATTTTAATACCAACCGGATTCTTTCCGAAAAAGAAATTAAAAAGCAATCGATGAGGGAAGTCTTTAATCCTAGTGATGAACTGAAAGAATTTTCAAGTGGTGACAAAGATTTTACAGTGAAAGAAGGAGATTGGGGAGATTATTATGGAAGCAGGGTTGAGGTTTGGTTTCAGCCGGACAATCCCAATGAACCTGAAAGAAAATTAATAGAGAAAAATTATATTATTCAGGGAAATTAAAATTATTTAAAAATTAAAACAATGGAAGATTACCTAGAAATCAATAAAAAATCCTGGAATGCCAAAGTAGAACCACATTTAAAGTCTGACTTCTATTTTGTAGATGAATTTTTAAAAGGCAGGACCTCATTAAATTCAATAGAGCTGGAGCTACTCGGAGATATACAAGGGAAAAGCATTCTTCACCTTCAATGTCATTTTGGGCAGGATTCTATTTCGCTTTCAAGAATGGGGGCAAAAGTTACCGGAATTGATTTGTCTGATAAAGCAATTGAAGCAGGAAGAGATCTGGCTCAAAAGTGCAGTACAGACACTGAGTTTATTTGCTCCGATGTCTATGATTTGCCTAATATTTTGGATCAGAAGTTTGATATTGTTTACACAAGTTATGGAACGATAGGCTGGCTTCCTGATCTGGAAAAGTGGTCCCGTGTTATCAGTTATTTTTTAAAGCCTGGTGGTCAATTTATTATGGCAGAATTTCATCCGGTGGTTTGGATGTTTGATGATGACTTTACAAAAGTAGCGTACAATTATTTCAATGAAAAGCCTATTGTAGAAACTTATGAAGGAACATATGCCGATCAATCAGCACCTATTGTACAGGAATATGTAATGTGGAACCATTCTTTGGCCGAAACTCTCGACAATCTGTTGAAGCAGAATGTGAAACTGGAAACCTTCCGTGAATTTGACTGGTCGCCATATCCTTGTTTCAAACATGTAGAAGAATTTGAAAAAGGGAAATGGAGAATTCCTCAGTTTGGAAATAAAATACCAATCGTTTTTGCTCTGAAGGCGCAGAAGAACGAAGAGTAAGTCTGAACTTTCTATCTATTTCATAAAAGGATATTTTTAAATTCAGTACTTACCATTCAATTGTATAAAATTAAAAAGTCATCGTATTAAAAATTACGATGACTTTTCCATATATGAATGTTAAAAAAACTACTGTCTATTTTTTAGCTTAAAGTATCTTCAGCCTTTGTTTTAGCTTCATCAACTTTATTCTGTACCTGAGAAGCAACATCATTGGCTTTACTTTTTAGATCACTTCCCCATTTGTTAAGGTTGTCTTTTGCTGTATTGATTTTGTCTTTTACAGCTTGTTGGTCTTCAGGAGACGAATTTTTATATTTCCAGTATGCTAAAGCACCTAAACCTAATAAAGCTAATAAACCTTTTGTCTTGTTTCCCATGATTTCTATTTTTATGAATTAATATTAAAATTTGTTATTAGTAGTTATGTAAAATACGTGCCAAAAAAATAAATATAATTATAAAAAAATGTTAAAATTAAGAAAAGATATCAAAGTTTTCCCCGTCGAAACTGGCGAAGACCATAGTGGGATAGGAGTCCTGATGATATACATTTCCTTCTTTATCAATAGCGATGGCACCTGCAAATCCGTCAATGACCTTAAGCTCATCAAATGTTTTGGTAAATGCATTTTGAAGGCTCATACCATCGGTAACCCTAGTTACAATTTTGGCTGCGGTAGCATTGCTGACAATATCTTCCCCCACACCTGTGCAACTTACGGCACAGAAGGCATTGGCATAGTTTCCGGCCACCGTGGCAGAATCTGATATTCTTCCGGGAATCTCAAAACCTTTTCCTCCTGTAGAAGTGGCAACTGCCAGTTTTCCTTCCTTATCAATCGCTACACAACCTACCGTTCCTTTTCCTCCATTATTGAGTTTAGCCTCATATTCACTTCTTCTTTGTGGAATTTCCGTAGAGAAGTTTTCGAAACCATGCTCTGTCGCATATTGTTTTGCTCCTCTTCCGCCTAAAACCCTGTCATCTTCCCCAATCAGATCTTTGGCAACAAAAACCGGGTTCTTGACGTCCTGAATATTGATTACTCCACTTAATTTCTGAGTTTCTCCATTCATAATGGCAGCACTCATACGAATAACGCCATCACTTTGGATCTGAGAGCCGATTCCGGCATTGTACAGCGGATTGTCTTCAAGAAGAGAAACAGCGTAGGCAGCCGTATCAAAAGCAGAATGAGTCTGAAGATATTCAAAAGCTTTTTGAGCAATTTCTTTTAAAGAGTTCTGTTTTGCAGTTTTTACTTCATGGCTTTGATCGCTTTCTGAAAAAAAACCACCGTGAATGATGAGCTTCATAAATAAAGTTTAGTTTTATTTTTTTAATTATTATTTTGTCCGAAAATACTATTAAAATGGTATTGAAGTTCTTCTAAAGTGAACCTTTAATTCCTGACAAAGTTTTGATATCCTTTCTACATTATGTTTTTCTATAATGATAAGCTGCAATTCATCAGAATAGCTATCGGCGAGTTCAATAATTTCCAGTGGTGGATCTTCCTGATCGAGCTTAGGTTGCAGCCATTTAAAATAATCACCGGCATATCTTATTTCTATTGGAAAATCTCCAATGATGTTATGGAGGCTTTCATCAATAAGTTCATGTACTTCATCTATTTTATCACCCCGAATCAGAAAATTAAAAAGTTCGTTTGAAACTGAAAATTCAAATGCACCGTCTTCATCACTTTCAATTACCCATTCAGCGTCATTATTCTTAATATATTCAACTGGGTTTTCATAGCATAAAGTACAGTTTGAAATGATTTCTTCCCTATTTTCCACCTCATAACCTTCCAGAAGAAGATCTATAAATTGTTCAATTTTTTCTTCTTTCATTTAGTTTTATTTTCAACTAAAATAAGAATTAGTTTTGAACTATTTATCCTGCGGTATCGGATTAAATTGTGAATTTTCAATAGTCAATGTCTTTGTGATAAGATCGTAATGATCATTCATAGACATTACATGTACCGTTAAATTATCAATAGAGATAGGTTCTCCAAGATTAATATTGGTAAGGTTGGTATCTTTAATAAATCTTCCGTCTACAAGAATTACCAGTCCGGATCCAACAGCGGTCATGACATCATTATGAATGAAAAGCCCCGTATCTTCACCTAATCCAATTCCCAGTGTTCTAGGATTATTAACCACAGCCTGGAAAAGACGCCCGATTCTACCTCTCTGTACAAAGTGGGTATCAATGATAACATTATCAATTAAACCCAATCCTTGAGTAGTTTTGATTTCGCCTTTCAACAAAGCTTCAGAGCTGCTTCCCTGATAAATCATATTTTCAGATGCAGCGGCGGCTCCCGCAGAAGTTCCGGAATAGATAAAATCCTGTTCCTGATATTTTAGTAAAATTGTATCATGAAATCTGGTTCCACCCAGAATAGATGTTAATCTCAATTGGTCTCCACCGGTAAACATCACTACATCTGCTGCATTGGCTCTAGCCACCATGGCATCAGAATTGGCTTCTTCACGATTGTGAATGTCAAGAATGTTTACATTTTTTGCCCCTAGAAATTCAAAAGCTTTTTTATATTCTGTACCTACGATCTGTGGTATCTGAGAAGCCGTAGTTACAACTTCTATGATAGAATTTTCTTTGTTTTTTGATTCATTGATGATCTTTCGTAAGATTCCTCGTTCAAAAAAATTAAGATTCTTTTCGATGTTCTGATCGTAATCGGTTTCTGCAAAACTTCCTTTGTTTACAGCTCCTCCAATAACTATTAATTTGCCAACAGGTTTCGTCATGGTACAAAATTAAAAAATAATTAACATTCTTTGGCGAAATTCGTGCCATCTTTCGTTGATTTTTAATGTTTTAAGATTGTTAATGAAAATTAATTTTTTTTTAATAAATCTTTAAATGTGGTATAGTTTCGTTTAGGGTTTTACATTATCTTTGGCTATGAAAGGAGTTATCGTTAACTGTAAAACTGCCAATAGACTATGAAAATCGAAAAGATTCAGGCACTACGTGGTCCTAATATCTGGAGTATCAGAAGAAAGAAACTGATACAGATGAGATTAGACCTTGAAGAAATGGAAAATTACCCTACCAATAAAATCGACGGATTCAGGGAAAGGATTGAAAAATTAATACCGTCGCTGATCACACACCGATGCTCGGAAGGAGTGGAAGGCGGCTTTTTCCATAGAGTGGAAACAGGTACCTGGATGGGACATGTCATTGAGCATATCGCACTGGAAATTCAAACACTGGCCGGAATGGATGTCGGGTTTGGAAGAACCCGTGAAACAAAAACTCCGGGAGTATATAACGTTGTATTCAATTATATCGAAGAAAATGCCGGGATTTATGCGGCAGAAGAAGCCGTGAAAATTGCACAGGTATTGATTGAAGGTAAAGAGTATGATTTAAATGCATGTATTCATAAATTAAAAGAAATCAGAGAACGTGTTCGTCTGGGGCCATCTACAGGAAGTATTGTAGAAGAAGCGGTTTCCAGAAAAATTCCATGGATCAGATTAGGCACAAATTCATTGGTACAGCTTGGATATGGAGTAAACCAGCAACGTTTTCAGGCTACCATTACTGGAAAAACAAGTTCCATTGCAGTAGATATTGCATGTAATAAGGAACTGACCAAGAAAATGCTTCATGATGCAGCGATACCGGTTCCGATCGGAGATCTTGTCGTTGATGAAGAAGGATTACAGGCGGTGATCAGAAAAATTGGCTATCCCGTTGTTTTGAAACCTTTGGATGGAAATCATGGAAAAGGGTCGTCAATTAATGTTAACGATTGGGAAGTTGCTAAAATAGGTCTTGAACACGCTCAGAAATATTCCAGAAAAGTAATTGTTGAAAAATACATTACCGGATATGATTTCAGAGTGCTGGTGATAGATAATAAAATGGTCGCCGCCGCAAGAAGAGTTCCCGCTCACATTGTAGGAGACGGAGAATTGAATATTGAGCAGCTTATTGAAAGAGAAAATAAAGATCCGAGACGAGGGTATGGTCATGAAAATGTTCTTACTGAAATTGAAGTAGATAAAGATACGCAGGAGCTGCTCGAAAAACTTCATTATACCCTTGAAACCATTCCTCAAAGAGGAGAAATCGTCTATCTGAAGTCTACGGCTAATCTTTCGACAGGGGGAACTTCCATTGATGTTACAGATATGGTGCATCCGGAAAACATTACTATGGCTGAAAGGATTTCCAAGATTATCGGACTTGATGTTTGCGGTATTGATATTATGGCAGAAAACTTAACTCAGCCTTTAAAGGAGAGTGGTGGTGCGATCATAGAAGTAAATGCTGCTCCCGGATTCAGAATGCATCTCGCCCCCAGTGAAGGGTTGCCACGAAATGTTGCTGCTCCCGTAGTAGATATGCTATATCCACAAGGGAAACCGTTTACCATCCCGATTATTGCGGTCACAGGTACCAACGGGAAAACAACAACAACAAGATTGATTTCACATATTGTCAAAAGTAATGGCTACAGAGTAGGATTTACCACTTCCGACGGTATTTATATTCAAAATACAATGCTGTCTAAAGGAGATACTACCGGGCCATTATCAGCAGAATTTATATTGAAAGACCCTACCGTTGAATTTGCGGTTCTTGAAACAGCCAGAGGAGGAATTCTGCGCTCCGGATTGGGCTTTTCCCAGTGTGATATCGGAGTTCTTACTAATATCGAGGAAGATCATTTAGGAATGAATGATATTCACAACCTGAGAGATCTTACCAAAGTAAAACGGGTAGTACTCGATAGTGTAAAGAAAAGCGGTTGGAGCGTACTGAATGCCGACAATAAATATTCAATGAAAATTGTAAATGATCTCGACAGTAATATTGCGATTTTCAGTATGGATGAGAATAATCCTCATATCGTAAAATTTGCAAAGGAAGGGAAAATTACCTGTGTTTATGAGGAAGGTTTTGTAACCATTAAAAAAGGAGACTGGAAAATCAGAATCGGAAAAGCGAAGGATTTTCCGATTACGATGGAAGGTAAAGCCCGGTTTATGATTGAAAATGTGCTGGCTGCGAGTTTGGCAAGTTATCTTTATGGTTTTGGAATTGAAGATATTTCCAATTCTTTAAGGACTTTCATTCCAAGTGCTCAGCTTACTCCGGGAAGATTAAATGTGTTTAAATTTAAAAGCTTTAAAGTTCTCATTGATTTTGCACACAATCCTTCAGGCTATGAAGCCATTGAAGATTATCTTAAAAACGTAGAATCCACCAAGAAAATAGGCATCATTTCAGGAGTTGGAGACCGACGTGACGGAGATATCAGAGAGTGTGGAAAAATTGCCGGAAGAATGTTTGATCATATTATCATCAGAAATGAGAAGCATTTGCGCGGGAGAACTGAAGAAGAGATCAATGGATTGATTATTGAAGGCATGCAGTCTTCAGGAAGAGATGTAAGCTATGAGATCATTCCAAAAGAAATTGAAGCCTTGAAACATGCCATGGGAATGGCTGAAGATGGAACTTTTATTACTGCTCTAAGCGATGTAATCTCCAATGCAATTGATCTGGTACAGGAATATCAGGCCAGAGAAGTTCTGGAAGACGATAAAAATTTATAAGAAATATTTTTCAGAAATAAAAAACCTTCGAAATTTCGAAGGTTTTTGTTTTTATAAGTTTTCCCAGGTTTTTTGAATTTTCTGCATTCTTGTCAGATAGGGAATGAGTGCAACAAGTTCAAATCTAATAGTGAAATGTGTTGAATCCGTTACGAAAGGTAAAATAAACATAACGACTCCGCAGATGATGATCCCTAAAACAGCATCGGCAATTGCCGCTTTAGGTGCCCATTTTTGTTCAAACCAAAGTCCATACGCGACAATACCCTTGAAAATAAAAAGATAAGTGATGATGAAGCCGGTTACACTATAAGGTTGTGTAGTTTGCAAACCATACAGTGACAGATCCGTATTATCAAGGAAAAATCCAAATCCCAGTATCAAAACACCGACAATTCCTCCTAAGAAAAAAATCCAGGTGAAAATCTTGATCCATAAAGGGAGTAAACTCCTCCTTCGTGCAAAATTGTTGTTAATCTCAAACTCTTCAAAAGTTGATTTTTGTTCCATGTATATTAGTTTTATTAAAAGTTTTTTAGGTTTGATAAAGCTGAAAAAAACAACTGTTCTAAATATTTTAAGTTATCCTTCGCCAAAAAAAGCATTGGAACTTCCAATCCAAATGGCGTCTTTCTTGTTGAAATCTACATTTATCATAGCTGCTTTGGTCATTCTTCCCAAATTTTCCAATAGAATAGGGCGTTCATCATTTTCACGCCAAATATACAACAAACGGATCTCTGCTTTTGAAAAATCTCCGTTGATATCTTCAAAAACAGGTTCATAGGTTACTTTTCTTTGCAAAATGTAATTTTCTTTGTCATCAATAGCGTTCGTAATTTCTTTTGTTGGATTTAAATTCACTCCGCTGCCGGCAAATGAAAATAAAGGTTTTAATACAAAGTTTTCCAAACTTTCATCTTCTGGAAATTCATGAAGGAAATAACTTTTAGGAACGAATTGATGTTGTAATAATGGGAGAAGGAACTTGGAAATTTTAAAAAACCAATTAGGATGGGTAATCCATTTTACATCAACTTCTTCACGGAAATCGAATTCGGTAACAAGATCAGGGGTTTTATCCAACTCATCAAATATCACACGATTGTAGATTCTTTTAATTTCCACCGGCTCACCATTATTCTCATAATACAGTTTTTTGCCTTTCTTCTTTACTTTTGTCAGACATAAGGTTTTTATTCCTAATAATTGTTCTGTTAAAGCAAAATCAATGGCGGTTTTCTGTTTTTCCGGAAGGATTTCAAGAATAATTACGTTTTCAGGATTTTCACCACCTACAATCAAATCTTTCAAATAGCTTTTAAAAGTTTCATGAGGCATTGTATTCCGGATATCTGATAAAAACGGATAGACTTCACAGAACGTATTTTCAAACGTTTTTTGAAAAGCATATAGAGAAGGAAACGCCTGCAGTTCTATCAACTGAGGCTCAATTTCTCCATTTTCACTTCTGCAGATTCCAAAATCTATGGTAAAAAAGTGTGGCTGATCAGTATCATTAGGAACTTTACAGTTTTCAGGAATGGCTTTCTGAAGAGTTTCTGCCGGAATAGCTTTTATCTGGCTGATAACACTTTCACTGGCATCAAGCAATTTATTTTCAAAATCTTTAGTAAGAAATATTGGGCTTTCTGAAATTCTGAAGCCAGGTTCTATACCTCCTTTTTGCGTTAAAATATCTTTGAGCTGCTGGTATTTTTCTGGTGAAAACTCCTGATTAAATTGCTTTCTGTATTTTGGAATCATATTTTTTTTCTTTTGTGATGTTAAAAAAATCGAGCATTGGCCCGATTTGTAATTTAGATTGAGTTGCAAAAGCTACAAAAGAATTTTTTTGAATTGTATAAAATTCACATAATGGTAAATTTTTGATTTTCAAAAAACTTAAGTGTACTTCTCAAATAGGTAGTAGTAACTAAAAAAGAACTTAAGCGTTACATGCTTTTGTGACCTTTGCGGGTGATATTAATTAATTTTTTAAGCCAAAGATTCAGCTTCTTTTAAAATGTTTTCCTTTGCTAACTGAAGAAATCGTGGAAGAATCTGGTGTCTGGTCAGAATGATTTTATCTTCGTCATCTATCCTGTCCATTGTTTCAAGATACTTTTCCATTCCGAAATTCTCGATCATCGCTTCTTTGTTTTTATCATCTTTCAGATTCTCAATAAGTGCCTGAGGACTGGCCTCCGGGTGGAACTGAGTTCCAAATATTTCATCAGAAAAACGAACAGCCATTACCGCTCTTTCCAGGTTGATATGAGGACGGAATTTCTCAATAGCCATCATCTTCATTCCAAGCTTTTCAAAACGATCCAGATCAGGCTCAATAAATTGATATGCTCTGGAATCTACGGCATAAAAAGGATCCTGAAGGTTTTTAAACAAAAATTCATTCTTGCCTTCTTCCGTTTTATGAACGGGCATCACTCCAAAAGAATAAGATTTTCTCTTGCAGATATTCCCTAATTTCCAGTGGATACTTGCCAGTTGGAAAGAGTGGCAAATCAGGAAGAGGTATTTTTTATCTTCATGATTTTTATTGTGTTCGAAAATGGTATCTAAAAAATCAGCAAACCGATCTTCCCACGCAAGACCTTCTCTGTGCGGATCTCCCGGGCCACCTGAAGAAATAAATATATCAAAATCTCCGATTTCCGGCATTTCATCTTTAAACCTCACATCAAATGTTTGGATCACTACATTTTCTTCAGAATTCTGCTGAAATGTTTCAGAAATTTCTTTAATATTTCTAAAGCCTTGATTAACATGGTTGTTGTTCATGTCCAGCAGAGCAATTCGAATATCTTTCATTACATCATATTTTTTGTAAAGTTACCAAAAATATTATGAAGCGGTTTCTCCATGAGTGATACCATATTCTGTTTCAGAGATCATATAATCCACGACTTTGGTAAGATCGCCTGTTTCCTTGAAGATCTGAAGTTGTCGGTCTGCACCGGTTCCGTTTTCCAGTATTTTCCAGGCATATTCTACTTCTTCTCTGCATCCCAGATCGTCTACTACGTCGTCGATAAATTCTAAAAGTTCTTTCAGTAAATGAGGATATGGCACTGATTCTTCCTTCCCAAAATCAATAAGATGAGCTTCAATACCGCTTTTGGAAGCACGCCATTTATTTTCATTTAACAACAGCCTTCTGTAGCTTCTGAAGCTTAAATTTTGCTGGTGCAGTTTATAGATTTTTGCTACGAGACTTTGCATGATAGCAGCCAGACAAACGGTTTCATCAATTCTTAACGGCATATCACAGATTCTGAATTCAATCGTAGGATAGAAGGGGTGTACCCGCAGATCCCACCAGATTTTTTTGGCATTGTCGATGGTTCCGGTTTTTACCAGAAGATCAACATAGCTGTCAAATTCTGCCAGAGAATTAAAATAGCTCGGAATACCGGTTCTGGGAAATTTCACAAAAACTTCCTGTCGGTAGGATTTAAATCCTGTATATCTTCCGATCCAAAACGGGGAATTGGTAGAAAGAGCGTAGACATGTGGTAAAAAATAACGCATGACATTCTGGATTCTTACCCCTTCTTCACGGTTGGGGATTCCAATGTGTACATGAAGCCCGAAAATAAGATTTTCACGAGCAACATCTCCCATGTCGTCTACAATTTTGACGTATCTTTCTCCTTGGGTAATGTTATTATCTGACCAGTGGGAGAAAGGATGTGTGCCGCCTCCGGAAACCCGTAATCCCTGCTCATGAGCAATATTGATCAGGTGACGCCTCAAGTTGGTTAATTCTGCTTTTGCCTCCTGAATATTCTGACAGATACCCGTTTCCATTTCAATCATAGATTCGTGCATTTCGTGCTTTAGGTTTTCACTTAAAACAGCCTTTCCGCCTTCAATGATCTTTGAAACATGAGAAACAAGATCTCTGCTTTCAACATCAATGATTTGATATTCTTCTTCGATTCCAATAGTAAATTGATGCATTTTCCTTGTGTTTTTTATTTCTTTTTCAATCTTTATTTTATTGAATCTTTCACGAAAGTTCCCCAAGTGATATTAGGTTTTCCCGGAACATATTCTTTTGCTTTTTCAACGGCCAGTTTGGCGGCATGTTCTACAATCCATGCGAAATTTTCTTCACCCACAGAATTCTTATCTGCATCCGGAGCAGGATTACAGAAGTCAATGGCATAAGGAATCCCATCTCTTACTGCAAATTCTACCGTATTGAAATCATAGCCCAATGCTTCATTCATTGTAATGGTATAATCATGAATGGTTTTCAATAGTTTTTCAAGCTCTGCACCTTCAGTTTGGTGCGTTGTTGCATATCTTAAATGAGGAGCATTTCTCGGCTCATAAGGCATGATGTGGACATATTTTCTGCCAAGACAATATACTCTGTAATAATCATCAAATACAATTTCTTCCTGTACCATCATTACCAATTGTTCTGTTTCTCCCAGTTTATTCCAGAGATCATCCGGATTTTCTACCCGGTATACGCTTTTCCATCCACCTCCGTCATGAGGTTTCATGTAAGCAGGAAATCCAACATAATTAAAAATATATTCCCAGTCATGGGGGAATTTCAGATTTCTGAATGAGGTTTCCGAAGTATTGGTCGGTCTTTCATGCGAGGGTAGAAGTACAGTTTTTGGTAACGGAATTCCCAGTTTGATCATCAGGGCATTATTGAAAAACTTTTCGTCAGCACTCCACCAAAAGGGATTATTGATTACATAAGTGCCATTAAGTGCTGCGTTTTTCAGATACGCTCTGTAAAAAGGAACATCCTGTGAAATTCTGTCAATGATAACGGCATATCCATAATCTGCACCTTGTTCAAGTTTATCAATCGTTACAGGTTCAGCTATGATTTCTCCACCTCCCAATTCATTTACTTTGTCTATAAATGCCCAGGGAAACGTATCTTCCATACCAAATAGAATTCCTACTTTTTTTGCCATAATTTTTGTTTTTAATAGGTGTATATTTTTTTCTTTTTTGTCCTTTTTAAATAATGGGTGAATATTGATTTTTGGTTAAAATTTAAACCACCCCGTCAAAAATTCTTTGAATTTTCGCCACCCCTCCGGCGGAGAGGAATATCACGTCTTCAATTGTGATATTCTGGCAAAGTTGATAATCTTTCCTTTTCAAAAAATTTTTTTATAGTTGAATTCTTTTTTAATTTAATTTTTTAAGAAAAATAAGCTCCTATAAAGGTTGGAAATACCATTCTCCACAATGGCCAGTCATGGCCGATCCATTTTCTTTCATCATACCAGAAATCGATGCCTTTAACTCTTAATATTTCTGCCATTTCAATGTTTTTATCCCTGCATATATCCTGATCGGAAGTACTCAATACAATATGCATATGTTTGTACTTCCATGCTTCGTCATTCCTTATAAATTCTCTGGGACAATTGTAGTATACCAGATCATCAGAATATCCGTCCATAAAATTCCTTATACTGAAAGCGCCGGAGAGACAAAACAAATGCGAAACCACATCCGGAAACCTGAAAGCAAAGTTGGCGGCATGATATCCTCCAAAGCTGGCTCCTGCAACGGCGACACGATGTGTTTTATGCAGCTTTTGAATGTATGGTACAAATTCTTTAATGAGAAACTGCACATACCTTTCGTAGTTTCTTATCCTTTGCTGGGGTGATATTTTATCATCATAAAAGCTCCAGCTATCGATGGTTTGGATGTTATAAAGTTTTACTTTTCCCTGTTCTACAAACCAGTTGATACTTCCGTTAAGGTGGAAATCATGATTTTGGGTATATTGTCCCTGGGAAGTAGGAAACATGATGACGGGATGGCCAAAATGCCCGGTTACTTCCACTTTAAGGCTTGTTCCCAATATGTTTGAATAATAATCTGTATGTTCTATATGAGGCATTGATTTTTTCTTTAAGTTATGTTTAGCTGCTCAGCTTAGTGCTTTTGGGAGGCAAAATGTTGAGCATTTCTGCATGGATCTTTTCAGCGGCGGCGTCTAATCTTTCCTGGATGATATTGGCATCACTGGATTTATAAACAATTCCGACATGGTACTCTATGGGAAGAAATTTTACCACTTCCTCACATTCAAAACTATTATAATCCGGTTCTTTATCTTTGATTAAGGCTACAATGAGTCCTGAATAATATTCGGTAGGAGGGAGAGCTGTGTAAGTTTTGTTTCTTAGTAAGGCGTCTTCAATTTTTGCCCATTCCCGCCAGATATTAATACTGCTTGAAGCTTCTACAAGGTCAGGAATATGAGCGCCTCCCACTCTTGATGATGTTTCAAGGAAATACCATTTTCCATCCTCTTTTCCGTGAATAAACTCCGTATGAGTGGCGCCGTTCATAAGTCCAAAATTGGAAAGCACTTTGGAATTGATCTCATCAAGTGCTTTAAACTCTTCAGAATATCTTCCCAATGTTTTGGATCGGAATACGCCTCCTTCATGTGAAACCTGCATCGGCGGAGCCAGGTATTTTGATGCGGAAGTGAACACAATTTCTTTATTAAAAGTAAGACTGTCTACATGGTATACATCACCGGGCTTAAAACTTTCCAGCAAAAAGAGATGACGTTCTTCACCAAGGACATCTAATGCTTCATGAAGCTGTTCTTTAGAAGTAATCTTCTTAATACCGGATGCTGATGCCTCCGAGCGGGGTTTCAATACCCATGGAGCCGGGACTCTGTCTGCAAATTCATTGACGGTATCATCATTGAAAACAGCAGTGAACTCAGGTACATTGATCCCGGAATCTTTAGCCTTCTGGCGCATAGCCAGTTTATCTCTGAAATAACGGTGTGTTGTTTGTCCCATCCCTGGAATACGAAATGTTTCCCTGATCAGAGCAGCTTTTTCCACATCATAATCATCAAGGGCAACTACAGCATCCACTTTTCTGGTTTTCATTAAGTGTGAAAATCCTTGAATCAGATGTTCCAGATTCCAGACAGACGGCTTTAGCTCCGGCATGTAGAATACTTCGTCAATAGCGTGCCAGGGCCAGTTTTTTTCTTTAAGGTTTTCTGATGTTACTAAGATTATTTTATTACCAAGCTTTTTCATTTCATCCATGAAATCATAGCCTTTGTAATAGCACGAAATGCATACAATAGTTTTCTCCTCCATATAATGTTTTTTAAGTTTTAGTGATTTTTCAAAAATAAAAGCATTTCTTTATTGTTTGATTATTATCAAAACTATGAATATGATGCGCTTTTGAAAAATCACTAATCAAGTATACAGAGAATTTTTGTAATAAACTAATTTTTAATGATAATTTTCAATTAAATCCGCGAGCAATTGAACCCCAAAACCAGTTGCTGCTTTTTCTTTAGCATATCCTACATTTCCGAAGGCGACACCGGCTATGTCCAAATGCGCCCACTTAGGGTGATTTTCAATGAATTGCTCTAAAAATTTGGCGGCAATAATACAGTCTCCGACAGGTTTCAGGGAGATGTTTTTAAGGTCTGCTACATCAGATTGAATGTCATTATTCCAAACATCCCACAAGGGAAGATTCCATAGCCGTTGGTTGGTCTGATCCCCTGTTTTTATCAATAGATTTTTCAATTCTTCATTATTGGAAAACATGGCTCCGCAGGTATCCCCGAACATTCGTACTGAACTTCCCGTTAATGTAGCCAGATCGATCATGAAATCTGTTTTATAATTTTTGGAAAGATAAGACAGTCCGTCAGCAAGGATCAATCTTCCTTCTGCGTCAGTATCTATAACCTCAATGGTTTTTCCGTTGTAAGCGGTGATAACATCACTTGGAAGCAATGCTTTTTCCGAAACGGCATTGTCGGTGATAGGAAGAACTGCTACAATATTAACTGGAAGTTCCATTTCAGCAGCATAGATCAATGTTCCCAGAACAGTTGTAGCGCCGCCCATATCGGATTTCATATAATGGAGATTAGCTGAATTTTTGATGGAAATTCCTCCGGTGTCAAACAAGACACATTTTCCGACCAGACCGAAAGTTTTGGCATTTTTAACAGTGGTTTTATATTCTAAAATAGTAAATGCTGCATCATAGGCGCTTCCCTGATTCACTGAAAGATAAGCTCCCAAACCTAGTTCCTCGCATTTCTTCCTGTTAAAAACCGTGTATTTTAATTCATGCTTTTTGGCCAGGGTTTTAAGGTATAAACTGAAAGTATCCGGCCTTTTAAGATTGGCAGGTTTATTCAACCATTCCTGACAGGCAATCTGTCCGTTACTTAATGCTTCAGCTTTCTGACCAATATGATCTAATTTTTTCTGACTTAAATTCTCGAAATGAAGCTCAAACTTAGTATTCCAGAAAGGATGTGTTTTTTCAAAAGGATAATTGTATGTTCCGATTAAAAGCCCTTTTACGAATTCTTCAAACTGTTTTTCATTCATAAAATCTGCAAGCATCAAAGTTGGAACAGCTTGTAATTTTTCCTTTTGACTTTGCGAAAACTTTACGGCAACCTGTTGTATTTCGAAAGATTGTAAAGTCGATTTTCCAAGGCCAATAAAGTAAGTGATTCCTTCTTCATGGGCATTGATGAAGACTTCATGTTTCTTGCCTGTAAAAAAGGTAGCGATGTTTTTGTTAAAATTTTTATTTGATTTCGTCCATTCTTCTTCTGTGAATACATGGAAAACCTGAGTGTAATTTTTGTTTTTTTTATTGATTAATTTCATAGTAAATATATTTTTCCAAGTTGTAAGCCATCGGTCGGTTTTATCTGACGACTTCATACTTTTTAGTTCTTAATGCTTTGTTGTTGTGGTTTTACTTCGACAGGGTTTTCTGTATTATCATAAAACAGCCATTCAATGGCTCTCGGGAACTCCTGTGACCAGTAAAATTCGCTGTGTGTCCCTTCAGGATTGATACTGGTTCTGAATTCAAAATCAAAAAGATTCTTTTTTTCCCATCTTTTTAAATACTCTTCAAAAATACGGATCCTTTTCACCATTTTGGATCCTTCCTGCCCACCGCCATATAAATAAATTTTTGTTTTAAAAGGAACCCGGAAGTTCATCATTGGGAAATTATTATTTGGTTCAACCCAGAGAGAAGGAGAAAAAATCAACAATTTAGAGTAGACTTCAGGATAAAGAAATCCACTATATATGCTGATAAGAGCTCCCAGGGAACTTCCTCCGATTCCAGTGTTGTCACGATCTTTTTTGGTGCGGTAATTTTCATCCACAAAAGGCTTTAAAGTGTCTGTAATAAAACGGATATATTTTTTTCCTTCTGAACCGTTCGCAATATTATCATTGTCGAAAATATATTCCTTAATTCTATTCTGACTTCCATGTTCTATGGCAATGACGATTACATCACCCCGCCCATATTCTGCGAGGATAGATAGCTTTTTATCTATTTCCCAGTTTCCGAAATCACTTCCTTCATTAAAAAGATTCTGTGCATCCTGTAAATATAGAACAGGATAACTTTTTTCAGAAGTATGATAATCATAGGGAAGTACAGCCCAGACTTTACGATGTCGGTCAAGCTGTGGAATATAAAATTCTTCAGAAATTACTTCTGCAATTGGAAAGAATTCTTTCTTAAAAGGTCCCCAGTTCAGCCTCCATTTTTCAACAATATCGGAAGATTTTCCGGCAGCCTTTTTAATTTTTCGGTTAGGAGTGATGTTTCCATATTGATCCAATTCTACATTTTCCCAACCTCCTTTGGTGAATTTATACTCAATATCATCAGGAAGAGGCTCGTCTTTAATTTCAATATAATAATTGCAAGAATCCGTTTGTACTAGCTGATAGTTGTAATCTTTTGGGTTCCAGTTGTTAAAATTTCCGGTGATAAATACCGGTCTGTCGTCTTTTTCTTCGGTATAAAGTTCAAATCTCATCCTAAGTGTTTAATATATTAGATGGCTAAATTTATAAAAAAGATTGTTTTTGAGATGATAAAAAAGTGATTTAAAAATTGATATATTTGATAGATAGACGAAAGAAGAAAACTAACTTGTTAATTATTTGATGAATAATTAACCGCTGTTGTCAGTATTTTTCGTAGTTTCAGGGAAAATATAAATACAATCTGATCTTGATGAATTCTGTTAAAACCTATACGCTTTTCACTGATCAAGATGTCTACCTTTTTAAAGAAGGAAGGCATTATAAGCTATATGGTAAATTTGGAGCACATTCTGTAGAGAAAGATGGAAAGAAAGGAGTATATTTTTCAGTCTGGGCACCCAATGCCAGAAAGGTTTCCGTGATTGGAAATTTTAATAACTGGAATCATAAAGATCATATTCTGTTCCCAAGATGGGATGGATCAGGAATCTGGGAAGGATTTGTGGAAGAACTGCCCTGGGGAACATTATATAAATATGCTGTCGAGACTGCAAGAGGTGAAATCCTGGAAAAAAGTGATCCTTATGCACTAAGCTGGGAGCAGAATATCCAGGCAGCATCATTGGTTTCAACTACCTGGTATGAATGGAATGATCAGGATTGGATGGAAAGCCGATGGCAAAAAAATAGTCTGGAAGCCCCTATTTCAGTGTACGAATTACATCTTGGTTCCTGGGTAAGAGACGACAAAAATCCAGATAAGTTTCTAAATTACCGGGATATTGCAACAAAACTGGTTCCTTATGTAAAAGAAATGGGCTTTACTCATGTAGAATTCATGCCCATTATGGAATATCCTTACGATCCCAGCTGGGGATATCAGATTACAGGCTTTTATGCAGCGACTTCACGTTTTGGTGCTCCACAGGATTTGATGTATTTGATTGATGAGCTGCATAAAAATAATATTGGAGTCCTGCTCGACTGGGTGCCTTCGCACTTTCCGGGAGATGCTAACGGACTTTATCTTTTTGACGGTTCACACCTGTATGAGCACGAAGATCCGAGAAAGGGATTTCATCCGGATTGGAAATCGCATATCTTTAATTATGGAAGGAATGAAGTGAAGTCTTTCCTTATTTCCAATGCCATGTTCTGGCTCGACCGTTATCATGCTGACGGATTGCGGGTAGATGCGGTAACATCAATGCTTCATCTGGATTATTCCAGGAATGAAGGAGAGTGGGAGCCTAATATATATGGTGAAAACGTAAATCTTGAGGCCAAGGCCTTTTTACAGGAATTTAATACAGCTGTATACAAAGAATTTGGAAACAGTATTATAACGATAGCCGAGGAGAGCTCAGATTTTCCGATGCTTACGAAACCTGTTCATGACGGAGGGGTAGGTTTTGGAATGAAATGGATGATGGGATGGATGCATGACACACTGGATTATTTTAAAGAAGATTTTGCCAATAGAAAATTTCATCATCATAAACTGACGTTTGCTTCCATGTATATGTATAATGAAAATTATATGATGCCTTTGTCACACGACGAAGTTGTACATGGTAAAGCAAGTTTAATTTATAAAATGAAGGGTGATGAATGGCAAAAGTTCGCCAATCTTCGTACCTTGTATGTCTATATGTTTACCCATCCCGGTGCCAAATTGCTTTTCATGGGAGATGAATTCGGACAGACCAGTGAATGGAATTTTACTCAAAGTTTAGATTGGCACCTGCTGAAATATCCCGTTCATAAAGGATTACAGCAGCTTGTAAAAGAACTGAATCATATGTATACGACTGAAACTGCTCTGTATGAAAATCAGTTTGATAAAAGCGGTTTTGAATGGGTGGAAGCAGATGATCTTGAAAACTCAGTCTATGTATATGCAAGGAAAGGAAAAAGAAGGGATGATGTTTTAATGATTGTTTTGAATCTGGCTCCAAAAGTAATGGATTATAAAATTGGCATCCCTACAGGAACGCATTGGGAAGTTATTTTTAATTCCGATGATGAGCAGTACGGTGGCAGTGGAGTGGAATCTGAAATACTGGATGAAAAATACGAAGACTGGATGGAACATCAGAAGTCAATAACGTTAAAATTACCTCCGTTGGCAGGAATTATTTTAAGACAGAAGAAAGATAAAAAGTATAAATTACACAGAATTAAACACAGAAGATAAGAGGATGGTTATTTATCATTTAAGTACAGAATGTTATCCGATAGCAAAAGTAGGTGGCCTGGCAGATGTTGTGGGAGCATTGCCCAAATATCAGAATAAAATAAAAGGAATAGATGCCAAGGTGGTAATGCCGTGGTATAATAAACCGTTTGTCTATGAGCATGAATTTGATATCGTTTTTGACGGATTTATTCACCAGGGATCGAATATGCTGCAGATTCAGGTTTTCAAAGAAAAAACGAACACGCTGGGCTTTGAATTGTTCATGGTGAAAATTCCCGGACTGCTTGATCGTGACAATCCATACGGGTATCAGGATGAAAGTTTTCAGTTTTTGGCTTTTCAGCAAGGGATATTACATTGGCTGACAGCTATGGAAATCCGACCGGATGTTTTACATTGTCATGATTATCATACCGGGTTGGTACCTTTTATGGTAGCACACTGTCCGGAATTTGAATTTCTGAAAGGAGTGAAAACGATAGGAACCATCCATAACGGAGAATATCAGGGAATGATGAGCTGGAATATGGCGAATTATTTACCTTCTTTTGATGCTTATAAATGGGGATTATTGGACTGGAACGGGTTTATCAATCCTCTGGCAAGTATGATTAAATGTGCTGATGCCTTTACCACTGTGTCAGAAGGCTATCTTGAAGAACTTTTTATAAGTTTCCGCGGACTGGAAAGTCTGGTACGGCAGGAATTCGGAAAAGCGTACGGAATTATCAACGGTATTGATACCGAAGTTTGGAATCCCGAGACAGATCCGATGCTGGATTTTAATTTTAATATTAAAAATGCCGTTGCCCAAAAGAAAAAGAACAAAGAAAAACTTTGTAAAGAATATGGTTTAAAACCGGAACTTCCGTTATTTGCTTTTATAGGAAGATTTGCTACGGAAAAAGGAGCTGATCTTTTGCCGGATGTGGTCTGGAAAAGTATTAAGCAGAGTTATGGTGCTTTAAATATCATGATCCTGGGTTCAGGAAATTCATACATTGAGAATAAACTGAAAGAATATGATTATACTTACACCAATTTTGCATTGGATCTGGGCTATAAAGAACATCTTTCACATAAAATCTATGCATCTGCAGACTTTCTTTTAATGCCATCGAGAGTAGAGCCCTGCGGATTGAATCAGATGTATTCTATGAGATATGGTACTGTTCCTGTGGTGAGATTTACCGGGGGACTCAGGGATACTGTAGAAGATATTTCAACCGGAGGAGCAGGATTGAATTTTACCTATCCGGGAGTAGATGATATTGTTCATGCCATGAACAGAGCCATCGCGATTTATAATCAGAAAGGAGCAATGAAAGACCTTATCTATGCCAATATGAATTTTGATTTTGCATGGGAGAAATCTGCTGAAAAATACATAGCTTTATATAATCACTGATATGATAAGGAGTTTTCTTTTTTTTATATTGGTGATTAATGTTGTTTCCTGTAAAATGAAAAATACTACTGATTATTTAAAAGAAAATAATAAATTTCAGGATACTTCTTATTATACAATTTTGTATTATGGTTATCCAAACACAAGTAGACTTGAACTCATGGAAATGATTTCAGAAAAATGGAAAATAAAGCACATAGAAGCTGCCGGATGTGATGTGGAGGAAAAAGAAATGATTAAAATAGATCGTCAAAATAAAAAAACATATGCTGCGATTGAAAAGAAATATGGTAAGGACTGGAAGGTAAAATATGAAGATGATCTCCAGAATGTAGCCATGAAAAAGGTTGATATAATGGATGTTTTAATTACCAACAAAACTTTCAGGACACAGCTTGAAAAATGCAACATAGAAATTGATGGAGTTGATAAAGATGTAAAACCGCTGAATAACTCAACATATGAAGTGAAAGTATATGGCTTTACTCAGGACAATAAGAAAATAGACTGCTGTACAGTCAATGTAGATCTCATTAACAGAACCGTAAACATAATAAAATAAAAAACGCAATATACTTATGAACCGAAATGTAATCTCTATTGTATTGGGAGGAGGCAGAGGCACAAGATTATTCCCATTAACTTATACAAGATCAAAACCGGCAGTGCCTATCGCAGGAAAATACAGATTGGTAGATATTCCTATTTCAAACTGCTTGAACTCGGGATTGAATAAAATTCTGGTTCTGACTCAGTTTAACTCAGCATCTTTGAACTCACATATCAAGAATTCTTATCACTTTGATATCTTCAGTAAAGGTTTTGTGGATATTCTGGCTGCCGAACAGAACGTAGAAAATGAAAGCTGGTACCAGGGAACAGCAGATGCCGTACGACAGTCGATGAAGCATCTTGAGAAATATGATTATGATTATATTTTAATCCTTTCCGGAGATCAGCTTTACCAAATGGATTTCAGAGAAATGCTGGACTTTCATATTGATAATGGAGGAGATCTTACCATAGCTACCATTCCTGTAAATGCTAAAGATGCAACAGGCTTTGGGATCTTAAAATCTGATGATGAGGGAAATATTACCTCTTTTTACGAAAAGCCGGATTATGATATGCTGGAAGGCCTGAAATCTGAAGTTTCAGAAGAAAATAAACATAAAGGGAAAGAATTCCTGGCTTCGATGGGAATATACATCTTCACCAGGACTATCCTTAAAAAGATGTTTGAAGAAGGAGCCGGTGATGATTTCGGAAAGGATATCATCCCTAGTTCGATAGGAAAATATAAGACTTTAAGCTATCAGTATGAAGGATATTGGACAGATATCGGAACCATAGAATCATTCTACGAGGCCAACCTGGATCTTTGTCTTGATCTGCCTCAGTTTAATCTTTTTTCATCGTCACCTATCTATACCAGAGCAAGGATGCTTCCACCTTCTAAAATCAACGGTTCTTACGTAAGCAAAGCCGTTTTTGGAGACGGATGTATCATCATGGCAGATAAAATTGAAAATTCAGTTATTGGAAACAGAACGAGAATTGATAAAGGGAGTACCATCGTCAATTCCTATGTGATGGGTGCCGATTTTTATCAAAATACCACCGAAATTGTACTAAACGACAGAGCCGGTCGCCCGAATATGGGAATCGGAAAATACTGCTATATAGAAAAAGCTATCCTTGACAAAAACTGTTATATCGGTGATAACGTGAAAATCATTGGTGGAAAACAACTTCCTGACGGTGATTACGGAACTCATTCCGTACAAGACGGAATCGTAGTAGTGAAGAAAGGAGCAGTGTTGCCTGCGGGAACGCATATAGGATAATAAGTAAGGAAGCCGGAAGCTATTGAAGTCGAAGAATGATTAGAGTTTAGTTTATTAATTATTTTTTGACAAATAATCATTCAATCAAAGAACCGGTGGTAGTCATCGGAATAGCAGTGACTTCCAGCTTCTATCACCCAACTTTCATCCTGTTTATAGGTTAATTATTGTTAAACATAAAACTAGAGTGATCAGCATATTGGTCACTTTTTTTATTTGTATTACTTTTGTGCGATGCGTATTTTTAAGATATTAACGGTTATCATAATTCTGTTGGGTGGAGCTTATGCTGCTTCCATGTATTATTTTGTGGACGAAAGCAAAAATTTTACGATTGAAAAAGAGATTGATTACCCTGTGGATAAGGTGTTTTCTCAATTTAATAATCTTCAGAATTTTACAAGGTGGAATAACTTTTTTTCAAGTTCACAATCTATCGATATAGATTATTATATGCCTTATGAAGGGCAGGGAAGTGCCATCAGTTATGTTGATCCTAAAAATGATACCGATGGTGAAATGTTCATCAGGTATGAAAACCCTAATAAGACTTTAAAATATCAGCTTTTTGAAGATGAAAACGCCAACCCCACGCTGGTTGATGTTAAATTTAAGCCCGTTTCAGCAGAAAAAACCAAAATTATATGGTATGTGCATACTCCAAGGCTTTCGGTTTGGAGAAGGGTAGAAAATTTCTGGACAGAAGACCGTTTTGCTGAAAATATCACCAAAAGTATGGTCAATCTAAAGAATGTTTTAGGAAATAAAGTGGAAAAAGACAACCAGATGGCAGCCATAAAATATGACAGCCTGATGGTGGAAAAAGAAGAAGATAAACTGATTTTGGGAATCAATGTAAGTACATCAAATAAAAAAGATGCCCTTTATAAAAATATCGTGATGAATTATAACAAAATCTATAATTTCGTATCGATGGATCTGGGCAAAAAAGATGATGAATTCGGGTATCCTGTTTTGATTACTGATGCGGATAATTACAAAGACAAAGAGGTGTCATACTTTCTCGGAATTCCACTTTCCAAGAAAATTGGAGTAACGGATAATAATTTTAATTTTAGAACCATAAATCCGACCGAAAATTACGTGATTTACTACAAAGGAAGCTACGAGGGACGAATTAAGGCGATCCAACAACTCATCCAAAAAGCCAAAAAAGACGAAATGCGCTTCGGAGATATCCGTCAAACCTTTATCGAACGTCCGATGGAAGGAGAATCTGTGAATGTTAAGCTCTCATTATCAGTGTTTAAGTAATTTTTTAAAAATTAAATTTTTCCTAACTTTTTTTAACGGTTTGAGACTGTTCTAACTCGGTTTTTTTTATTAAATTTGAAGATTAATTCTACAAATAAATTTTAATAAATAGATAAACTGTAATAATGGACAGATTTTCATTCCTAAACGCAGCTCATTCTCAGTTAATTGAGGATTTATACCAACAGTACTTAAAATTCCCGGACTCTCTAGAACCATCATGGAAAGCTTTCTTTCAAGGCTTCGATTTTGCTTTGGAGAACTATGGAGATGACGATAACATCCAGTTTATTCAGGCTTCGGCCAACGCTGCTCCGGCAGTACAGCAGATCTCTCAGGCAGTATCAAACGGAGAGGTTCCTGAGCACATCAAAAAAGAATTTAAGGTAGTTAACCTTATTGAAGCGTACAGAACAAGAGGGCACTTGTTTACAAAGACAAACCCGGTAAGAGAAAGAAGACATTACACACCGACTTTAGATATCGAAAATTTCGGTCTTTCTAAAGAAGATTTAAATACAAAATTCAACTGCGCTGTTGAAACAGGAATGAAAGAGCCTGCTACATTGGCAGACCTGATCACGCATTTGGAAAATATCTACTGTGATTCTATCGGAGTAGAATATACATACATCAACAATGTCGAAGAAAAAGATTTCATCAAGAAATGGCTACAGGTAAACGAAAACCACCCAAGCCTTTCTGCAAATGAAAAAACAGAAATCTTATTAAAATTAAATCAGGCGGTAGCTTTTGAAAATTATCTTCACACAAAATTTGTAGGGCAAAAAAGATTCTCATTAGAAGGAGGTGAAACATTAATCCCGGCTTTAGATCAGTTGATCTCAAGATCTTCTCAATTAGGAGTAGATGAAGTTGTTCTGGGAATGGCTCACAGAGGGAGATTAAATGTACTTACAAATATTTTCGGTAAATCTTACAAGCAGATTTTCTCAGAATTTGAAGGGAAGGAATTTGAAGAAGATGTATTCTCTGGTGACGTTAAATATCACTTAGGATCATCTAAAAAGATCAAAACTGCTTCAGGAGAAGAAGTAAGCATCAACCTTACACCTAACCCGTCTCACCTTGAAACTGTAGCTGCCTTGGTAGAAGGTATCTGCCGTGCAAAAGTAGATGATAAATACAAAGACTATTCTAAAGTATTACCAATCATCATTCATGGTGATGGTGCTATTGCAGGGCAAGGTATTGCTTACGAAGTAGCTCAGATGATGACTTTGGAAGGCTATAGAACAGGAGGTACAGTTCATATCGTTGTCAATAACCAGGTTTCATTTACAACCAACTACATGGACGCGAGATCTTCAACATACTGTACAGACATTGCAAAAGTTACAGAATCTCCTGTAATGCATGTTAATGCTGACGATGCTGAAGCTGTTGTTCACGCCATTCACTTTGCTGCTGATTTCAGAGCGAAATTTGGAAAAGACGTGTATATCGACCTTTTAGGCTATAGAAAATATGGTCACAACGAAGGTGATGAACCAAGATTTACTCAGCCTAATCTATATAAAACAATTTCAAAGCATCCGAATCCAAGAGAAATTTATAAAGAAAAATTACTTAAGGATAGTATTACTTCAAATGATGTAATTGCTAAAATGGAAACGGAATTCAAAGCACTTTTAGATAAAGACTTTGATGCTTCCAAGGAAATTGAGAAAAACGTAATGGATTTGTTTATGGCCGATGATTGGACAAACTATCCGATTGGAAAAAGAGGAGCTGTTCAATCCCCGGTTGATACTCAATATGACTTAGCTAAATTGAAAGAATTAGCACTTAAAATGTCTACGCTTCCTGCTGATAAAAAATTCCTTAACAAGATCACAAGACTGTTCGAAAACCGTATCAAAGCTATTGAAGGTGATTCATTAGATTGGGCGTTAGGAGAGTGGTTAGCCTATGCTACACTTTTGGTAGAAGGTCATAATGTAAGAATCTCCGGAGAAGATGTGGAGAGAGGTACATTCTCTCACAGACATGCTGTAGTAAAAACAGAAGATACAGAAGAAGAATATATCCCGTTAAGACACGTTTCAGAAAGCAGATTTGATGTATTCAACTCTCACCTTTCAGAATATGGTGTTTTAGGTTTCGATTACGGATATGCAATGGCATCTCCAAATACCTTAACGATCTGGGAAGCTCAGTTCGGTGATTTCGTGAACGGTGCTCAGATTATTGTTGACCAATACTTAGCTGCTGCAGAAGAAAAATGGAAACTTCAGAACGGATTGGTAATGTTATTGCCTCACGGTTCAGAAGGACAGGGTGCTGAGCACTCTTCAGCAAGATTGGAGAGATTCCTTACTCTTTGTGCAAATGAAAATATGGTGGTAGCAAACATCACTTCACCTGCCAACTACTTCCACTTATTAAGAAGACAGTTGAAATGGGCATTCAGAAAGCCATTGATCGTGATGAGTCCTAAATCTTTATTAAGACATCCGAAAGTAGTTTCTCCACTTGAAGATTTTGCAACAGGTTCATTCCAGCCAATCTTGGATGATCCTACAGCAGATCCTAAAAAAGTAGAAAAATTAGTTCTTTGTTCAGGTAAATTATATTTCGAATTATTAGCGAAAAAAGAAGAATTAAACTGTGAAAACATCGCATTAGTAAGATTTGAACAGTTGTATCCGCTTCAGGCAGATGCTATCGAAGCGATCTTCAACAAATACGAAAATAAAAAACAATTGGTTTGGGCTCAGGAAGAACCTGAAAACATGGGAGCATGGTCTTATATCTTAAGAAACTTCAGAGATACAGGAATCCAGGTGGTTGCTCCGGTACCAAGCGGTGCTCCGGCTCCAGGTAGCCACAAAATGTTTGAGAAAAACCAAAATGCAGTGATCAACAGAGTTTTCGATAGAGATGATGCTCCTGCAAAAAGACCAGTTACAGCTTAATTAAAATAATAATCCATTAAAAAATAAAAAAATACTCATATGTCAGTTTTAGAAATGAAAGTTCCTTCACCGGGCGAATCCATTACAGAAGTTGAAATTGCAACTTGGCTTGTAAAAGATGGTGATTATGTAGAAAAAGATCAACCAATCGCTGAAGTAGACTCAGACAAAGCGACTCTTGAATTGCCGGCAGAACAAAGTGGTATCATCACTTTAAAAGCAGAAGAAGGTGATGTGGTACAAGTAGGTCAGGTAGTTTGTTTAATTGATATGGACGCTGCTAAACCAGAAGGTGCTGCACCTGCTGCTGAAGCTCCAAAACAGGAAGAAGCTCCAAAAGCTGCTGAACCTGCTAAACAAGAAGCTCCGAAACCGGCTGCACCAGTTGCTGCTCCTCAAACGTATGCAACAGGAGCTCCATCTCCGGCTGCTAAGAAAATTCTTGACGAAAAAGGAGTAGATGCTGTACAGGTTTCAGGAACAGGAAGAGACGGAAGAATCACTAAAACTGATGCTGAATTAGCGGCTGTTCCTGCTTTAGGAGGAAGCCCTCTTACAGCTACAGGGGCGAGAACTACTACGACAACTAAACTTTCAGTTTTAAGAAGAAAAATCGCTCAAAGATTAGTTTCTGTGAAGAACGAAACAGCGATGTTAACTACTTTCAACGAAGTGGACATGTCTGAGATCTTCAGATTAAGAAAGCAATATAAAGAAGAATTCGCTCAGAAACACGGAGTAGGACTTGGTTTCATGTCTTTCTTTACAAAAGCGGTTACAAGAGCATTGCAAATGTATCCTGATGTAAATGCATCGATCGATGGAGATTTCAAAATAAACTATGATTTCTGCGATATTTCAATTGCAGTTTCAGGTCCTAAAGGATTAATGGTTCCTGTATTGAGAAATGCAGAAAACATGTCTTTCAGCGCTGTTGAAGCAAACATCAAGGATCTTGCTATTAAAGTAAGAGACGGTAAAATTACGGTTGATGAAATGACTGGTGGTACTTTCACAATTACCAACGGTGGTACATTCGGATCTATGATGTCTACTCCAATCATCAACCCTCCACAATCTGCAATCCTTGGAATGCACAACATTATCCAGAGACCGGTTGCTGTTGACGGACAGGTGGTAATCAGACCAATGATGTATGTAGCAATGTCTTATGACCACAGAATTATCGACGGTAAAGAATCTGTAGGATTCCTTGTTGCGGTAAAAGAAGGTATCGATAACCCGGTTGAAATATTATTGGGAGGCGACGAAAGAAAAGGCCTTGGATTATAAGTTTTTAATAAAATTATAATGTAAATATATAATCTCGCCTTAAAAAAGGCGAGATTTTTGTATTCGCTAAGGAAATACAAAAATGATGTTTTCAAAAATGACTTCTAATATCAAAGTTTCAGTAATACCTGAATATGATAGTAAAAACAGTTATCCATCCGAAAACCGTTATGTTTTCAAATACAATATTACAATAGAAAACGATGGAGGTTTTCCTATAAAAGTATTGAAAAGAAAATGGCTGATCTTTGACGTAGGATTTGGATACACAGAGATTATAGGAGACGGCGTAATCGGTCTGACACCTGAAATAGGAACAGGCGAAAATTTCGCTTACTTCTCTAATGTAATGCTTCGTTCCGGAGTAGGAAATATGAGCGGAAAATACCTGGTTAAAAACTTAGAAACGCAGGAAACTTTTGAGATTGATATCCCGAAATTTAATTTGCTTTCAGAAGTTTTAAGTAACTGATGATTTTTCTCTCAAGAAAAGATGAAGATAATTACAGACGATGAACCCGGGTTCATTAGTCTGTTACTAAAGCTTTTTGATTTTTGCTTTCATATATTCATTTACCTCGTCATTACTGGTGAGGAAGAGCTTCTCAAAAGCCAACAACGATATTTTTGCACAAACTTCAGCGTCAGCACCAGCTCTATGGTGGTTGAAGTCGATTTTATGATACTCTGCCAGAGGTTTTAGTCCATATTTTGGGAGATAATTCCATGATTTTTTGGCAAGCTGGATACTGCAGAGATAATTGAGATTGGGAGTAAACATTCCATAATGCTGTAGACATCCTCTTAAGACAGAAGCATCGAAACCTGCATTGTGAGCAATCATTAAACTTCCATACATCATATCCTGAGCTTCATACCAGATCTCATCAAAAGTAGGAGCGTCTTTCACTTCTTCAGGCTGTATTCCGTGTACGGCAATATTAAATTTGTTGAAATAAGGATAGCTAGGTGGCTTGATTAACCATGTTTTGGTCTCCACAATCTTAGAATCCTGGACAATACAAATTCCCATCTCACAAGCTGAATTTTTCTCGTGAGTTGCCGTTTCAAAATCTATTGCGCAGAAATCCATTGTTTTAGAGTTGTTAATTAGTTGCTGGTTGCTGGTTTTTTAGTTTAATGTTTCAGGTTTAAAGTTTATGGTTTTAAGTTATGAATAAAAAAAGCTGTAGCCTTCCTCTAATCCCTATCATCTCCAACCTATCCCTTCTACCTTTTACTTTCCACCTAAAAAGTGTTTAAAAATCAACCATTTTGACTGATAAAAATCCTCTTTTTGATGTTTTTGGCGAAGCTTCCATGTTCCGGCAGCCTGTCCGTAAAAGCCAAAATGTGCTCTTACAACTGCCCAAAGATGAGGGAATCCATTTTTTAATCCAAAATAAATTCCGGCAATTCCATCCAGGCAAAGTCTGAAAAAAATCAACCAGATTAATCTAGGAAAAGGAAGGTTTTTAAGCATCATTGAAAGGTTATTTCTGATGTTTAAATATGTTTTTTGTGCGCTTTGTTTGTTTAAAGTTCCACCACCAACATGATATATCGTAGATTGTCCGGTATAAAAGATCTTTTTTCCTGAATTAATCAGTCGCCAGCAAAGATCAATTTCTTCCTGATGGGCAAAAAACCTTTCATCAAAACCTTTCTGATCCCAAAAATCTTTTGACCGGATGAAAAAACAACATCCTGAAGCCCAGAAGATTTCAGTTTCATCATCATACTGGCCTTTATCTTCTTCCACATCATCAAAAACTCTTCCTCTGCAGTAAGGGTAACCAAGATTATCAATCAATCCTCCGGCCGCTCCAGCAAATTCAAAATGGGTTTTATGATGATAGGATAAAACTTTAGGTTGAATAGCGGAAATGGATGTATTCTTTTCAAATAATTCCAATACAGGTTTTGTCCAGTTTTCGGTAACTTCTACATCCGAATTAAGAAGGCAATAGAATTCATTGTTAATCTCTTTTAAACCTTCATTATATCCGCCTGCAAATCCGTAGTTTTTATCATTCTTAACAATCTTTACGGTTGGAAAATGGGTACTTACAAATGCTATGGAATCATCCGTAGAAAGATTATCAATGACATAAATATCTGCATTCTGAGAAAATTGAACGACACTTGGAAGAAACTTCTCAAGCCAGTTTTTCCCATTCCAATTTAAGATGGCAACAGCCAGTTTTTTCTGCATTACAACTCTTTTTTTTCAGAATCAAATGTTTTGATCGAATCCTGATATTTCCATTTTCTGTGTGACCAAAGGTAATTGTCCGGACGTTTGCGTAAGGTATTCTCAAGTAATTTATGGAATTTCCTTACTACCTCGTTTTCTGTAAACTTTTCGTTATCCGGATATATTCTGTAATAATTGACCTGATAGTAACCACGTTTCACTTTCTTCATTTCACAGTAGATAAAAGCAAGATCCATGCGGGTTGCGAGTTTATCGTATCCTATAAAAGCCGGTGTTCTCTGATTCAGGAACTCCAGTCCATAAGTGACATTTGAAAAGTGGGGCGTCTGGTCAGCAACAAACATATAAATAGAACTTCCGTCATTTTTAGTTCTGAAAATATTTCTGATGACTTCATTGGCTTCCAACGCTTCATTTCCGAATTTATTACGGACTTTTTTCATCTGATTTTCCCAGAAGTCACTATTAACCTTTCTGTAAACAGGATGGCAATGCTTCTGAGGAACAATTTTGGCCAAAGCATTAATCCATTCCCAGTTAAAAACATGTCCGGCAAGCAGAATGATATTTTTACCTTCTTTTTGAATGTCATGAAATACATCCTGATTGATGTGCTGCATCCGTACTCTGGCTTCTGTTTCAGAAATACTGAAGGACTTTATGGTCTCTACCAGATAGTCGGAGAAATTGCGGTAAAATTTTGTTCTGATTTCTTTGATCTCTTCTTCTGATTTTTCAGGAAAGGAGTTTCGTAGATTTTGAGTAATCACTTTTTTTCTATACCCTACCAGATAATAGTTTAGGAAGAAAATAACGTCCGAAAAAATATACAATACTTTAAGCGGAAGTTTAGAGATGAAATATAATATTTTGATTAGGATATTCATAAAGCAGGCAAATTTAGTGATAATAAAATTATGGTTCTATTTTTGCAGAGGGATAAATATTATTTTTTTACCTTTATGTTATGAAAAAAATGACAATATTAGCTTTCCTGGGTTTGGGTTTTTTCGCTTTTTCACAAGATGTAAAGAATTTACCGGATAAAGGAAAGCAAAAAACCGCACTAATTGTACCTACAGGACAAGCTGAATTGGACGCGAAGAAGAAAGCGGCTGAAGAAAAAGCCAAGCTTCCAAAACCTTATGATCCAAAGGCAGATGCTCAGGCAGATATTAATAAATTAGTTGCTCAGGCTAAGAAAGAGGGGAAGAACATTATGATTCAGGCCGGTGGAAACTGGTGTATCTGGTGTCTTCGTTTCAACGAGTTTGTTCAGAAAACTCCTGAACTGAAGCAAATTGTAGATAAGAATTATTTATATTATCATCTGAATTTCTCTCCGGATAATAAGAATGAGAAAGTTTTTGCTCAATATGATAATCCGGGTGATAAGTTTGGATATCCTGTTTTTATTATTTTGGATAAAAATGGTAAAATGATCAAAGTTCAGCAAAGTGATGTCTTAGAGGAAGGAAAAGGGTATAGCAAAGAAAAGGTAAAAGAGTTCTTTAATACCTGGACTCCTAAAGGATAAAATAAAAATTGTATTTTTTAATACAATTTTTTTAAAGCTTAACCACAGAGTACGCGGATTTTCACAGATTTTTTTACAAAATACAGGTGAAAATTAATGTATTCTGTGGTTCTTTTTTTATCTCAAGTTAATAAAGCATTCATGTAAATCAATAGTTCTTTATTTTATTAGCGTTTATTTGTGACAAAATTTTTGATATTTTTGTTTGAAATAAGAATTACAAAAGCTTTTTAATCCAGCTTAATTTTTTCTCAGAATACGGTGGATACTTGATATTAGGTTCGCCCCAGGTCGTTTTTTCAAGAACAGATTTTTGGTGTGAGAATGTTTCAAAACCATATTTTCCATGATAACTTCCGATCCCTGAACTTCCGACGCCTCCAAATGGTAAGTGATCATTACTCAAATGCATCACGCAATCGTTAATACACCCGCCTCCGAAAGATAGTTTTCTTGTAAAGATTTCTTTTTCCTCTGAATTATTGCTAAAAAGATAGGCTGCCAAAGGCTTTTCCTGCTCCAAAACGGTATTGACCGCCATATTGAAATTATTAAAACTGATGACCGGTAGAATAGGACCAAAGATTTCTTCTTCCATCACGGGATCATTCCAGTCAATATTGTTGAGAATAGTAGGCTCTATGTATAATTTTTCTTCATTAAAATTTCCCCCAAAATAGATTTTTTCCTGATCAATAAGGTTGGTAAGGCGATGAAAATTTTTAACATTAATAATCCTCGTATATTGCTCTGAATCCGTTTCATATTTGAATTCTTTAATGTATTTTCTGACTGTCTCCAGAAATTGTTCCTGAATAGTTTCTTCAATCAGTAAATAATCAGGAGCCACGCAGGTTTGCCCGGCATTGAGAAATTTGCCCCAAACAATTCGTTTAGCTGCAATTTCAAGGTTGGCTTCTTTGGTAACAATGGCAGGAGATTTTCCACCTAATTCAAGAACAACGGGAGTCAGATGCTCTGCGGCTGCTTTATATACAATTTTTCCGACTTTGGTACTTCCTGTAAAAAATATTTTATCAAACTTCAATTGTAAAAGCGCTGTAGTCTCATCAACTCCTCCTTCATATACATACAGATATTCCGGTGGAAAGTTTTCGTTAATAATTTTTGACATTGCTTTCATTGTATTTTCGGCAATTTCACTGGGCTTAAGAATACAACAATTTCCTGCAGCCATAGCAGCAATAATGGGTGAGAGTGAAAGTTGATAAGGATAGTTCCATGCACCGATCACCAAAATACAACCCAGCGGATCGGAGTAGATTTTACTATTTCCCAGTTGATTCGCAAGATTGGTACTTACTTTTTTAGGCTTTGAAAGGGTTTTTAAGTTTTTTAAATAATAATCAATATCCTTGAGAACAAAAGATATTTCTGTGGTAAATGTATCAAATCTGGACTTTCCAAAATCTTTGTCGATGGCTTCATACAAAAGGCTTTCATGAGAGATAATGAGGTTTCTGAGTTTTTCAAGATACATTTTCCGAAAGGCAAGACTCTTGGTTTGCTGGGTCTTGAAAAAGTCTCTCTGACTCTGTAAAATTTTTCCAATTTCCATACGTAAGCTTTTGTTTTTTAACGTAAAATCTAATGATTGATGAAGCAACAAGAAATCGGCCAAAGTCATAAGAGTTGGAAGGTGGGAGTGTGAAACTGGATGTTTCTTTTTGTCGTAGGAATACTGGTGATTATTTTAAGAAAACTATTACCTTGAATTAAATATTAATTAAAACGAGTTTTACTTGTTATCTAAGACTTCAATAACTTCCTATCTCCAGCTTCCGGCTTCTTTCTTTTATCACTACATAATATTTCTCACTGCTATTTTTACCGGATGGTAAAGTAATAAAAGTAGAGCGGTAATAAATGCGAGCCAGAATAATCCCGTAAAAATTTCCATATTGGAAAGTAAAATGGATTGCGCTGCTATTTTGGCTTTAAATGCACCGGCAGTCATCGATAACGATTCGTTAACAGGTAATTTTGAAATATTGGCTCCTAACAGCTGATTCCATTGACTATAGAAAACCGGATTGGTATCTGTAAGGTTAAAACTTAATACATCTGAATGTTTTAATGTTAAAAATAACATCAGATTTTGCATTAAAGCATACCCGATGGCGGTGGCCCAGAATCGGGTAGTGGTTCCCATAGCACTGGCATTTGCTACATAATTTTCGGGCATTCCTGAAATCAGAAAGAAAACTAAAGGTGTAAATAATAAGCCCTGTGCCACCCCCTGTAAGAATAGCGGAGGACAGATGGTAGAAAGTGTTGTATCCGGATAAAAGGTATAGGTAAACCATGCACAATCTACTGCCAATAAAAGGAATCCTGTGAAAAATACAATCCTGGATGAAACACCACGAACCAAGCAGATTCCTGATAAAAAAACACCAATAAGTGTACCTGCAACGTTCCAGTACTGAATATTGACGATATAATCCCATGGCCACTTCCAGACTGTAGCCATAATGCTGTAGACATTATTTAACCCTGAACGAATAAGATAGAAGATGAAAAATAAAATCATTCCTACAATTACATTTTTTGAGTTGAAAACTTCAAAGTGAAATAAAGGCCGTTTGGAGCTTCTTTGTTTCAACATAAATAAACCTCCGGAAAGCAGAAAGATTAATAGGCAAATAACCACAGTATCAGATTCAAGCCACATCAGTCTCTTTCCATAAACAATGGCATAGGCTCCGGATTGAAGGCATGCCCAAAGCAGAAACCAGCTTGTAATATCCATTTGATATAACGGCTTTTTTGGAAAGAAACGATTTTTATTGAAAATGACGAAGCCCAGGATCAAAACAAAAACATGGAAATAAGCCATCATCAGGATCATGTGTTGATAGTCATAATCCTGAATGCTTGATTTTAGCAAAGTTGTAGTCACCGTTCCTCCTGTAAGCATAAGCGCATACATGAAAAGATAAGCAATGACTTTTGCATGTCTGGTCTTTAATTCAGCTATAATTAAAGGCAGAAAGATTGCTCCTTCCAGCAATCCGAAGAATCCCTCTAAAAACCGGATGACCAAAATAACATGATAGTCATTGGTAACGGATAAGATGTAAAGAAGAATCACAGAAACGGAAGACATCAGCAGAACATAATATTTCACACTGAAATAGGACATAAATCGCTGTAAAACCAAAAGTGTTACTACAAACGTCCCATACATCAGCATCATCAGATATTGAATATCGTCTGAGTCTACATCCATAAAGGAAGAAGTAAAGGCACTATTGGAGTGAAGCAATGATAACAACATGATATGTGGAAATAATGCCAGGATGAGTAATGGCAGTTTCAACCATTGCGGTAACCATTTATGATAAACTGTATTGTGTTGCATAGATTAATAATAAAGCGGCTAAAAATGCTAAGAAAGCAATTGGTTTCACCTTAAGAAAAAATGCGAAAAGACAAAAGGGCAAAGGTGTAAAAAGGTAAAATGGCAAATATGCTGTAAGAAAAAATTCGCAGATTCGCTATTTTGCAGTTTTGCCTTTTCGCAGGAAAAAAAATCTAATTTTAATTTAAAGATTTGAAAATGAGTTGATTTAAAAATAGTAGTAGACCACATATTTTTGTACTCTAGTACTCTAGTACTCTAGTACTCTAGTACTCTAGTACTCTAATACTCTAATACTCTCAAACACCACCAAACCTATATCTTCTTCGCGCTCACCAGAACATTCATTCCGGAAAGCAGCTTTTCATTGTCTTTATTATGATCAAGTATTATTTTAACAGGAAATCTTTGCTCGATTTTTACGAAGTTTCCTGTCGCATTATCAGGCTTTACCAGAGAAAACTGCGATCCTGAAGCTGGCGAAATGGAAAGAATCTTTCCTTTGAATTCAATACCGGGATAAGCATCGGCAGTAATCGTTACTTCTTGTTTCTGATCAATTTGTCCCAGTTGTGTTTCTTTGTAGTTGGCAATGATCCACTTTTCTTTGCTTACCATTTGTACCAAGGCCTGACCTTCTTTGATCAACTGACCTTCCTGAATGGTCTTTTTGCCTACCCATCCGTCGTAAGGTGCTGTGATAACTGTGTATGACAGGAAAAGTTTAGCATTATTCAGACTGGCAGAGCTTTGCTGGATCTGGCTTTTAGCAGGGGCAACCTTAGTTTGCTGTTCATTGGCTCCGGCTCTTACAGCGTTCTTTTGTTGTTCCAGTGCTAAAAGATTGGCTTTTGACTGTTCGTAAGACGCTTTTACATTTTCAAAATCCTGTTCTGTGGCAGCATCTTCTGCCAGCAGATTTTTGTATCTTTTATAATCCTGCTCAGTTCTCCAGATATCAATTTTGGCAGATGCCATTTTTGCATCTATAATTTTAGTATCACTTTCTTTCGTATTGACACTACTTTGAATAGTCGTAATATTTTCAGTGTTGGCGTGAAGACTAGCCTCTGCCATATGAACCTGATTAACAAATTCTCTGTTGTCTATGACGATTAAAGTGTCACCTTCATGAACAAACTGATTTTCATTAAATCTTATTGTTTTGATAAAGCCTGAAATCTTGCTTGATACGGGTGTTATATACTGCTCAATCTGTGCATCATTCGTCGTTACATTTTTTCTTGAGAAAAGATAAAAACTTATCATTCCTGTGACGCCGCTGATAATAAGGATCCAGGCCAGTAAAGTAATCGTCTTGTTGATTCTTTTTTCCTTTTGTGTCAGTTGTTTCTGTGCCATAGTTTTTATAAGTTTCCAATCGTATATTGGAGTTGATAATATTTTAGTTGTCTGTTAATTTTTACGGAAATAAGATTGGATTCTGCTTCCAGATAGGTGTTGTCTGCATCGATGAGCTCGGTAATCAGACTTAGTTTATTGGCATATTTTGTTCTTACGATCCTGTAGTTTTCTTTAGCCTGATCGATAGCTTCCTCAGCAATTTTTACTTTCTGATCGGTTTCTTCAAACTTTTTATAGGCTTCAAAGACGTTGTGTCTGATTTTCTCTTCATTTTCTTCGATCTGCAGCTTAGCAAGATTAATATTTTCTTTAGCTTCCTGCATTTTGTACTTGTTTTTGTACAGATTTTCGATAGGATAGGTAAGGTTCATCCCGATCATTCCCAGGCGATATGCATAAGGCTCAGGCGGAAAAAACATCATATTCGGGTACTTTAAAAAATATTCTCCACCTGCGGTAATCTTCGGTAGATAATTCGCTTTGGTGATTTTCTGATCCAGTTCTTTTAAGGATAAGTTTTTGTGAGTCATCCCGACGGATTCGTTTTTGTTTAAAGCTGTTTCTGTCAACTCTTCAATATAAGGAATGGCTACTTTATCAGAAATCAGATCTTCTGTATTCGTATGCATTTCCTGATTTTCCGGAAGTGAGAGAATGGTTTTCAGCTTATGTTCGGCAATTTGTATATCATTATCCAGTTCCGTCCAGCTCATTTTGTGGTTGGAAAGTTGTAATGAGGTTCTCAATACTTCATTAACGGTCACTACACCATTTGCTTTTAAAGTTTTAACCTGTTTGATATTGACAGAATCTTCTTTCATTTTGTCGTTGATCAGGTTCTGTTGTTCTTTTAAATGATGAATCTGCAGAAAGGCAGTAATGATCTCCATTTTCAATTGTCTTTCGTCAAGATGTGTTCTTAAAGTTGAAATTTCAGTGTCAATCGCTGCTTTTTTTTCTGTATTCTTAATTTTACCACCCATGTATACAGGAATAGAGGCTGATAGGGTAAAATCATACATTGCATTAATGGCATTGTACTTTGTAGCTTTGTTGAATACACCGTCCTGATGTTGGTAAAGATTGGTCACCTGCATGTAGCTTGTATGAAACTCAATGTCCGGAAGTTTTTCCATTTTGAGATCTTTCTCTCTGGTGACCGACATTTCTTGCTTCAGATGACTTATCTGAATGTTTTTGTTGTTTTTTAATCCGATTTCAACAGCTTCTTGCAGGCCTAGATGTCGGTAATCAATCATCTGTGTGTATAAAAGGTTGCTCAATAATAAGCACAACGCGATGCACAGATATCTGCATGCGTTAAATATCATATTCATAAATTAATTAAAGGATTTTTGCTAAAATGATTTCGATATGGCAAAGGTACGGCGACTAGTATCCGACATGATTTGTGAAACCAGAAAAAGATTTGCTCATTTACGCCAATTTAAAAATTCTTCTTATCTTTATTCCATGGATAATAGTCATTTTAAAGCCGTGGAAGAAGATGATGCTGAATTTTATATACACCACGTGCTTACAGGAAATATAACTACAGAAATTCATTATCACAGTTCTGCCCAGCTGGTCTATGCGGAGGGTGGAATTGTGCATGTTTTTACAGATCTTAAACACTGGTATCTTCCGGCAAGATATTTTATGTGGATTCCTGCCGGAACGCCTCATTATCTTTTTTCTACCAGTCCGAAAGTGAATTTATATAATTTTTATTTTAAAAAAGAAGAAAATGAAAATGGCTTTTTTGATGAAATTAATATTTATTCAGTTAATGATTTGCTGAGAGAAATGATTTTATATACAAAAGAATGGAATGGAAAAATCACAAAAAATGATGGTTCTAAATATTACTTTCTTAAAGCTTTAAAAGGCATTTTACCGGAAAAAATAGATAAAAAACTCCCTTTTCCTGTTCAGCATCCCTTTCCAAAAGATGAAACTTTATTAAAAATAGCCAGATACATCCATGAGAATCTGGATAAGCCGCTTACCATTGAGTCTACGGCCAAAGAATTTGGAATGAGTACCAGAACCCTGTCGAGGAAGTTTAAGGAGACTTTAGGGATGAATTACGTTCGTTTTCTGCGTGCTTTAAGGATTACCCGCTCACTTGAATTGATGTTGGAAGGAAAGTACAATATGTACGAAATAGCAATGATGGTAGGCTACAATAGCTTATCCTCCTTTAGTAATATTTTCAAAAAAGTAATCGGAGTCGCTCCTACGGAATATCAGCAGAAATTGAGAGGTGACAGGTAGTTAGGGTGGAGTGTTTGAGAGTTTTAGAGTAGGAGAGAGTGTGGTGAATGTTTCAAGTTGTGGGTTATATGATCTATAATGTCGTTATGACGATGTTGCCAGTAGTATAAATTAGTTATATAAGCCAAAGAGCAACTTTAGACAAAGATTTATTAAAACACTCTATATTCCGCTTCTCTGAAGGGGTGGCTTTTTGCAAAGCAAAAAGACGGGGTAGTCTGGGCAGTAGCAGTACTTCGTATAAAATCACAAAAAAACCACCTCAAATTAAATTGAAGTGGTTCTTTTGTATGGTGAGAAAATCTCAGTTGCTTATTAAGCTTCTTCAGATTTAGCTTCTTCTTTTTTCGCAGCAGGTGCAGCAGCTACAACTGGAGCGTCAGATACGATATCGAATTCGAAATTGTACTCAACGTTTCTGTGTAATCTGATGTTTGCAGTTACTCTACCAGTTCTCTTAATAGTGTTCCCTGGAATTTTGATGTATTTCTTCTCTACAGAAACTCCAGCTTTAGCAAGAGCAGCAGAAAGATCTGCATTGTTGATAGATCCGAATAATTTATCACCAGAACCTACTTTTGCAGGAATAGTAATAGAAGTTTTCTTTAATTGATCTACTACAGCGTTAGCAGCAGAGATTAATTTAGCTTCTTCTTCTTTTCTAGCTTCCAAAGTAGCTTCAAGAGCAGCTTTGTTTTTAGGTGTAGCTAAAAGTGCAATTCCCTGAGGAAGTAAGAAGTTTCTAGCATAACCTGGCTTTACGCTTACTGTATCAAACTCAAGTCCTAAGTTTTCTACGTCTTGTTTTAGGATGATATCCATTGTTGTTGTCCTTTTTTAAGATTTTAGAGTGGTCTAAAATCAAGTTAGAATTAATTATTTATTCAGCAACAAAAGAAGAGATTGCTCTCTTCTTTTATTTATTTTTTGTCTTATTTCAATAAGTCAGCTACGTAAGGTAGTAAAGAAAGGTGTCTTGCTCTTTTGATAGCAGCAGAAACTTTTCTTTGGTATTTTAAAGAAGTTCCAGTGTATCTTCTTGGTAAGATTTTACCTTGCTCGTTTACAAACTGTAATAAGAAATCAGCATCTTTGTAATCAACGTGCTTAATTCCGTATTTTTTGAATCTACAATATTTCTTTTCAGATTTTGTATTGATATCAAGTGGAGTAAGGAATTTTACTTCTGATTCTCCTCCAGCTGAGGCTTGTTTAGCCATTTCATCTATTGCCATGTCTTGTCTTTTTTAAAAAATAGGGTTAATTAATTAAGCTTTAGCTGCTTTTACTTTAGCTCTTCTTGTTACAGCGTACTCAATAGCATGCTTGTCAAGTTTTGTAGTAAGGTAACGGATTACTCTCTCGTCACGCTTGAATGCTAATTCTAAGTCAGCTACTACAGAACCTTCTCCTTTAAATTCGATTAAAGTATAGAACCCATTCTTTTTCAATTGGATTGGGTAAGCTAATTTTTTTAATCCCCAGTTTTCTTTAGCAACGATTTCGCAGTTCTTTTCTTTGATAAGATCTACATACTTGTTCACTGCTTCCTCTACCTGTGACTCAGATAGAACGGGAGTTAAAATGAAAACAGTTTCGTAATTGTTCATAATGTTAAATGAATTTGTTAATTATTTCGAGGTGCAAAATTAGAGAATATATTTGTAATATGCAATAGTTTCTGTGGAATAGTTAAGGGTTAAATGCTGTAGATTAAAAGTTGTCTGTTATTAATATGGAATAGTGGTATTGAACTACAAGATATTTAAACCAAGAATAATAAATATTGAACTAGTGTAAATGCTTATTATCATTGACTTTTTTGAAAAACGGCGATTTTATTAATGCTGATTTACAGGGTTTTAAAAATAGACTTCTATTTCTCATTTAAAATAACCGCATTTACGATTGTTTTTTGTTGTTGAGGACTGATTTTTGCATTCTGGTTTTGACTTTTAATCAGAAAAACAAATTTTATCATACAATGAAAATTAATTATTACGTATTACCATTACTCCTGACCGGAAGTTTATTCTATTCTCAGGACAAAATCACCAAAAAGAACGGAAGCACTGTAGATGTTAAACTTATAGAAATTGGCTCCTCCAATATTACTTATAAGGAATTGGACAATCCTGATGGTCCAAGTCATTCTATGGATAAATCGGAAGTTTACGAAATAGCCTACAGCAATGGAAAAACAGAAATTTTAGGAAAATATAAAACCGCAGATGAAGCCAAAAGCCTGATCATTGCGAAGATCAATGAATACGGAATTGACCGTGACAGGAATGATTTGTCCTTGCGCTCTGAGTTTGATGGTGATAATATTAAGATCAATTCTGTGAATATGAAAGGACGGGTTGTCCATGAAGGAGATCTGTGGGATTTAAGCAAAGTGATCGCATTTCACGAAATTTCAAAAAGAAAAGATAATATCGCATATTTAAATATTATTACTTATAAAATAACCAAATCCAAAAGAGAGTTGAGTAAGCTGGTCATTAAAATGACCGACTATGAAGCTACAGCTCAGATATTAGAAGCGATGAAAGACCTTAGGATTATGTTGAAAAAAGACTAAAGTCTAATTATTGCCAGCTAATCCTGTTGTCTGGCTTCAGTAAGAAAATTCGTTTTCAATACATCATACAATGAATGTCTGCTTACCAGAATAGAAGCAATTGAGGAAACCATACCGGCAAGCATCAAATGAAAAATCAATGAATGCCTGTCGGTCATTTCCAGAACAATAATTGCTGATGTAAACGGAGCTCTGGTAATTCCTGTGAGAAAAGCAACCATTCCACCAAGAACGACGACATTGGTTTCATTGGGCGTTAAATGAATTGCTCCTGAAATGACAGAACCGATACTTGCTCCCGCAGTAAGAGCCGGCGCAAAAATCCCTCCTGCACCTCCCGAAGTAAAAGAAAGGGCAGGGCCAAGCATTCTTAAAATAGGAACATACCAGTCTTCATGTTTATTCTTTGTAAAAAGTACCCGTTCCATAATTTCTTTTCCTGAACCAAGAATTTCTCTATTGATGAAATAGGCTATCGACGCGATAAATAGGGCACAAATCACTAAAAATATAACATTAGCCTTATCGGTTTTTAATGTTTTCTTTTTCCAGTTGTTAATTCTAAGCATAATGACTGAAAGATGGCTTGCCAGAATTCCCGCGGTGGCTGCTACCAGAATAATCGGAAACATAACCATTAAAGAAACATCATTGGTTTTTGGGTATCCCAGATACAAATAAGAGCCGGCGAGTGTCTGAGCTGTTAATCCGGCAATAATGACTGCGGTAAATAATGCTGTTTTAAAGTAGTTGATATGCGTTTTTGAAAGTTCTTCTACTGCAAATACAATTCCACCCAAAGGCGTATTAAATGCGGCAGCAAGTCCGGCTGCGGCTCCGGTCATGATCATGTTTTTTTTGGAAATCTTAGGCCACCATTCCGGAAGATATTCGTTTACTTTCCTGAAAACAGAACCTGCTATTTGGATAGTAGGGCCTTCACGTCCCACTGCGCCTCCACCAATAACCAGAACTACGGAAGAAATGATTTTAAAAATAATGATTTTAAGGCTTAAAAGACTTCTGATCTTTTTGTGTTCTTTTGGATTAGCGAGTTCTACAGCGGCCATCACCTGTGGAATTCCACTTCCTTTGGCATTGGGTGCGAACTCCTTGACCAGCCACCATGAGAGCACAAAACCGATGGGTGCAATAATGAAAATCATCCAGGCATGCCAGTCAAAGATAAAATTCATCAGATTTTCACCCCAGGCAAATATTTTAGCATAGAGTACAGCAAAAAAACCGGTAATAACAGAGGCAATCCAGAACGGAATAGCCTGAAGCAGATTGTACTTCAGCTGCTCATTTCGAATATTGTCAAAAGAATTTTTAATGGATTTCCGTATAAGGATCAGGATTTTCAGCATTTGTCGGTTTTGTGGCATGAAATTACGACAAAAATCCGAAACTTATATTTCTTCAAAAAATTTTGAAATCATTAAAGCGTTATCAACGCGCATAGCTTTTGGTATTCTCAGACCTATGATATTGTTTTTAATCTGAAGGTTAAAATCTTCATCAGAAATAGATTTTATGGTAACCTTTCTTTGTGAAGTTAAAAATGCCATGGTTTTGTACGGATCACTTCCCAAAACATAAAAATCCTTAAAATCTCTGTTTTCCTTAGAATTGATATTAAAACGGCTGAAAATTCCTGCAATCCTATCTGCCAATTTTTTCTTATTAATTGAAATGAAACCATAGTCTTCATGTGTTTCCTTTAATCCCCAAAGCTCCAGACTATCATATTTATCTGTTGTTCGGGCTCCCCTGATGGATGTTCCTATAAGATTGACTATGAAAAGATAGAAAGTACTTGTATTCCTTTTGTTTGTAATACTGTAACAGAGTTTTGGCTCTTGTAAAAAGTCTACATAATGAGATTTGAATTGATCATATGGAGAATTTTCAATGTCTATTACTGAAATGTCATAGATTGCTGATAAATGATCATATATTTCAAAAATTAACTCTTCATCTTCCTTGGAAAAATCAAATAATTTAGTAACGTAAAGTTTTCGGAAGTCTAATTCCATGATTATAGAATTGATATTTTGCGGAATAAAATTATAATTTTAAATCCTAATAATATAACAAAACTTATAAAACAAAATCTCACTCAGTAACGAGTGAGATTTTTATATTTTTAAAATCCTCCTAAGAAAAGAGCAGCTCCTATTGCATAGAGTACTATAAGGGCTATACTGAAAATCACATTGATGTCTCTCAGTTTGGTTTTTCCATTACCTTGGAGAACCACAGCCTCAATAATGATAAAAAGAAGCCATAGGGCATGGAAAATCATCATAAAGAAGAACCAGCCCAATCCGTCCCATCCTTTTGCCTCATTCATTCCAATGAAGAAAACAATGGATCCCGAAACAAGCACTGCCAGACGTATTACAATGTGTTTTTTTACATTATGATCCGTTATTGGCTTCTTGTTTCCGTCTTCCTGCTTTATTTCAAAAAGCTCTCTTAATTCGGGATTCATTCCTTTTGTTTATTGTATAATGTAACAAAAAACTGCAGAATCCCGGCATAACCCAGAAGGTTTAATACCCCAAAAACACGAAACAGATTCATCGAATAAAAATCAAAAAAGCTAGTTGCCAGTTGAATAAGGTCAATAAGGATGATAGCACTTAATGAAATTATAGCAATAATAGTTGCATTTTTCATAATCTGTTGGGTTGTTTGGTTATTATTATTTTTTCTTAAATCTCTGTATTCAGATCCCAGTTTTCAAGGTAATCGTGAACATGTTTTAACATCATTCCTCCCAGAGAACCGTCTACGACTCTGTGGTCATAAGAATGAGACATAAACATTAAGTTTCTGATTGCAATTACGTCTCCGTCTGCTGTTTCAAGAACTGCCGGTTTCTTAACGATCGCTCCGATTGCAAGGATAGCAACCTGCGGCTGAGGAATAATCGGTGTTCCCATAAGGTTTCCAAAGCTTCCTACATTAGAAATAGTATAAGTTGCCCCTTGAGTATCCTCAGGTCTTAATTTTTTGTTTCTTGCTCTGTACGCTAAGTCATTGATTGCTTTTGCCAATCCTGAAAGAGATAGCTGATCAGCGTTTTTAATAACAGGAACGATAAGGTTTCCATCCGGAAGGGCAGTAGCCATACCAATATTGATGTTTTTCTTTTTGATGATATTTTCACCGCTAACAGAAACATTGATCATTGGGAAATCCTGGATCGCTTTTACTACTGCTTTTACGAAAATTGGCATGAAAGTAAGTTTTTCACCTTCACGTTTTTCGAAGATTGCTTTGTTTTTATTTCTCCACTTTACAACGTTGGTAACGTCTGTTTCGATGAAAGAAGTAACGTGTGGAGCAATTTGTTTTGCTTTTACCATGTTTTCAGCGATGATCTTTCTCATTCTGTCCATTGGAATGATCTCATCACCTGCGCCTGCAGAAATCGTGGCTGCCGGAGCAGAAACTGCTGGTTTTGGAGTAGAGGCTGCCTGTACCGGAGCTGCTTGTTGAGCAGGTTGGCTACCTCTGTTAGCAACGTATGCTAATATATCTTCTTTAGTGATTCTACCTTCTAAACCGCTTCCTTTGATGGTTTTCAGTTCAGTTTCAGAAATTTTTTCCTGTTGTGCAATTGATTTTACAAGTGGAGATAAATAAAGGTCTCCTGAGAATTCTACATTTGAAGCAGCTACCGTTTGTAATGGCTCTTCAATTGCTTTTAATGTTTCAGCATCCGGGGTCGCTGCCGGAGTTGTAGCTGTTGATTCTTCTGAAACGGCACCTTCTCCTTCAATTTCTAAAATAGCAATGGCCTCACCTACTTTTGCAACTTCATCTTTTTGCTTTAAAATTTTTACAATTTTCCCCGAAACTGGTGTCGGAACGTCTGAATCTACTTTATCTGTAGCAATTTCTACTACAGAATCATCTTCTTTTACGTTATCACCTTCATTGAATAACCAAGTGATAATTGTCGCTTCCATAACACCTTCTCCCATGGAAGGAAGCAATAATTTGTATTCTGCCATTTTTGATTTTTAGATTTTGACAAATATATAAAAAAAATCGGTTTTTTTATGAAATATATAATGTTAGGTGAATTCAATATAAATATTTTCACCTACATTCAATCCAAACAGGCTTTTAGCTCCATTTTTTTTGCTTCCCTTATAAATGGTAAGCTCCAATAGCTGACTGTCATTGAAAATAGCCGCAGACTGCCCATGGAATTCCGTCTCCCTTTCCCAGTCTGAAACCAACTCGGTATGCCCCGAAAATATCCTTGAAAGACTCAAGTTCCTGAATTTTATTGTAAAACCATCATACCCTTTGCTGATATTTTCGAAGAAATCTTTATTGATATTTGAGATTATATTTCCGAAATTATCAATGTAGGTAACTTCTCCGATGATCATTCCTTCAGATTCATTGTAGACCGCTCTCGGAAACATCAGCTGCTTTGCCGTATCTATTTTTCTTCCGATTACTTCAGGAAGACCACCATTAGCAAGATGTACCGCTGCAGGAACAAAAATGTCTGTAGAAGTAAAGTCTATGATATCATCAAAACGGTTGTTGAGTGTCAGCTCGTAGATGCCTTCCGGTTTAATGTCGAAAAAGATAAGGCTTAAGAGTCCGTTATCTGACGCCAGAAAATAAGAACCATCTGCTTTGTAAAGAATATTTTTTCTTGATTTATTGTAAAAACTGTCTACCGAAAGGATGTGAATAGTTCCCTTCGGAAAATATTTGTATGCATTTCTTACAATATACGAAGTTTGTATAAGGTTGAAAGCCTGGATATCGTGGGTTATATCAATAATATTAACCTCAGGGTTTAGAGACAGAATTTTGCCTTTCACAGCGGCAACTCTGTAATCTAAATTTCCGAAATCCGAAGTAAGGGTAATAATTGACATGCGCAATGTATCGAATAGTGTAGTCTTGCAAAGTTATTTAAAATAAAAAGAAAGCCCGAAAGATTGTTGAAAAGAATTTGATATAAATTTGAAAAAAAGCTTTAATTTTAAAATCTAAAAATAAAAATACTGCATGTTTGAATTAACATTTGATTTGGAAGATATCGACCCAAAAATCTTCTATGGAGTTAATAACCAATATTTCAACTTATTAAAATCAAGCTTTCCAACCATTAAGATTACAGGAAGAGATCATTTTGTATTTGCCATGGGAAATCAGGAAGCTTTAGATATACTGAAACAAAAACTGGATGATATTGTAAAATTTATCTCAAAAAACAATTCAATAGGCCTTAAAGACGTTGAAAATATCCTGAATATTAAAGATGAAAATGAAAAACAATTAGTTTTCGATCAGGATATTATTGTAAAAGGGGTTAATGGAAAAGTAATAAAAGCTAAAACAACCAATCTTAAAAGGCTGGTAAAGGAAACAGAGAAAAAAGATATGGTTTTTGCGATAGGTCCAGCAGGAACTGGTAAAACCTACACCAGTGTGGCATTGGCGGCAAGAGCTTTGAGAGATAAAGAAGTAAAAAGAATTATTTTAACCAGACCTGCCGTAGAAGCAGGGGAGAGTCTTGGTTTTTTACCGGGAGACCTTAAAGAAAAGCTTGATCCTTATTTGCAACCATTATATGATGCTCTCCGAGATATGATTCCTCACGAAAAGCTGGAGGGATTTATGGAGAAAAAAGTAATTGAAGTTGCTCCTCTGGCATTTATGAGAGGGCGTACTCTTGATGATGCTTTTGTAATTCTTGATGAAGCTCAGAATACAACCCATGCCCAGATGAAGATGTTCCTTACAAGAATGGGGATGAATGCGAAATTTATTATCACAGGAGATCCAAGCCAGATAGATCTTCCTAAGAACCAGCAATCCGGATTAAAAGAAGCGATGAGAATTCTTAATGGCGTTAAAGAAATTGGTTTTATACATCTTACGGAAGAAGATGTGGTAAGACACCCGGTGGTAAGGAAGATTATTTTAGCCTACAATGATGAAGATAAAAGATTGAGAAATGACTAAAAAAGATAAGTAAAAGTTTCCATTAACCTTTTGTTAACCTTAATTTTTTAAGCTAAAATTTGTTAATTAGTAAAAAATAATTAGCTTTGCAGTCCTTAATTAAAAACTAGTTAACAATGAAAAAACTTTTACTTATTGCAGCAGTCGCTGTGTTGGGCGCAAACGTAAATGCTCAGGAAGTGAGATTCGGTGCTAAAGCAGGATATTCATATTCTACATTAAAAGCAAAGGGCGATGGTCACTCTGAAACTTCTGATCCTCTACATACTTACTATATCGGTGGATTGGTGGAATATAAACTAAGTGATAAATTTGCTCTTCAAGGAGAACTTTTATATTCTCCACTTGGTGGAAAAATGAATGTAGAAGCTGCTGATCCTGAAGATCCAACTACATTTTTAAACGTTAAAGCAAAACAAACGTATCATACACTATTGATTCCTATCTCTGCTAAATATTTTATCACTGAAGGATTATCTGTTTCTGCCGGAGCTAATGTAGGACTTATCTTATCTGCAAAACAAAAGTATTCTGCTGATTTAGGATTAGGACCATTGGTTGAGCTTGAGGGAAGTGATGAAGTGGATATCAAAGATCAGTTAAATACTCTAAACCTTGCTCCGTTTTTAGGTGCTGAGTACATGTTGGAAAACGGGTTGTTCTTCGATGCAAGATATAACCTTGGTGTTTCTAACCTTGCAAAACATGCTGAAGGAGGGTATAAGCTTACCAATAGCTTTATACAAGTAGGTGTTGGTTTCAAATTTGGAGGAAACTAAGAATTATACAAATTATTGATATAAGCAGGGCAAATTTTTGCCCTGCTTTTTTGTTGTTCAGAATGTAAATTCTTGCCTATATCGCTATGAAGAAAATTATTAGTACTTTTGGGGCCGTAATTCAAAAGCTACTAAAAAAATGAAAAAACTATTAGTACTAGGTGCATTTGCACTTTTAGGAGGTGCAGCTCAAGCACAGGAAGGTTTTAAAATTGGTGGGCACATTGGTGTTCCTGTGTCTGATGCGAGCGACGTATCTTCATTTACATTAGGTGTAGACGCAGCTTATATGTGGAACATTACTAAAGGTCTTGATCTTGGGGTAACGACAGGATATTCTCACTTCTTCGGAAAAGATCATTTTGATGATTTCGGATTTATCCCGGTAGCCGTTTCGGGAAAATATAAATTTGCCGGAGCTCCTATCTTTGTAGGATTAGACCTAGGTTATGGTATTTCTACAAAAGACGGAGTAGATGGTGGATTCTACGCTCAGCCAAAATTTGGATATCAAATGAAGAAAGGAGAGTTGTATTTAGGATATCAGAGTATCAGTAACAGACGTGACTACGGATGGTACAGACATAACTGGAATGTAGGAGCAATCAACCTGGGATATAATTTCTTTTTAAAATAGAAAGTTGTTATAAATTATAGAAACTCCGGCCGAAGGCCGGAGTTTCTTGTTGTTATTTATAAGATTGTAAGGGCTGAAGAAGTAGAATAAGGTCATTTATACCTTAAATCTTGTTAAACTTCAATTTTTCGTTTGTAAACAAGTGTTTAATTTTAAAATATTAATGGCTTAAATGTTAATGTTTTAACTCTGTACGTTAAGTTTATATGTGAAATTGGGATGTTTTAGCAGAAATTAACAAAGGCGAAAGAGTAAATATATTGGACTCTGGTTGAGAAATTGGAGTTTTTTTATTCATAATATTGTGAAAAACTCAAAGCCTTTCTTTTAATATGATTTATTTTTACAAAATGCTTAAAAACAATAGTGATATTAATCACATTAACAAATTTTAATATTCGTGGTAGCCACTGTAAATTTGCCTCCAGAAAGTATTAAAATTTTTTAAAATGAAAAAAATATTATTAGCGGGTGCTGTCGCACTTTTTGGTTTATCAAACGCTCAGATTGCTAAAGGAACTACATATTTATCAGGATCTGTTGAGTATTCTCAAAAAGAAACTGACAATGGTAATTATAAAAAAGAAAAATTCAACGTATTACCTACAGTTGGATATTTCGTTGACACTAACTTAGCAGTTGGATTAGGTATTGGATACCAAACTGAAAAAACAACCACAACGACTACTTTAACTGAGAATGTAACTAAGAAGCCAGCTTTCGTTGTTGCTCCTTTCGTAAGAAAATACTGGACTTTATCTGAAAAATTATACATCTTCGGACAATTAGCAGTGCCAATGCAGTTTGGAAAAACTGAAATTGAAAACACAGTAGGAAACACTACAACTTCTAATGAAGCTAAATACACTCAGATCGGTGTTACTGTGAAGCCAGGTTTAGATTATTTCTTAAACAAGAACTGGTCTATCGAAGCTACTATCGGTGAGTTTGGTTACAACAACTACAAGCCAAAAGATGGTGATGCTACAAACAACTATAACTTCGGATTGAACTTATCTTCTGTAACTTTCGGAGTTAAATATGTATTTGCAAAATAATAAACAAAGCATATAATAAACAAGCCCTGAGATCTTTCTTGGGGCTTTTTTTGATACGTTAGAAAGATGATTGTAGGTTGAAATCCTGTAACCTGAAATTATTTCTTCTGTAACTTTTGGAATAAAAAACAGACTAACAAAACAATGAAAATGCAGGTTAGAAATAAATTTCCAAAATCTGCATTTAAATAACTTAAATATAATAATCATGAAAAAAATCTTAATGGCATCTGCAATTGTCTTATTTGCAGGGCTAAATGCGCAAACTACTTTTGGTGTAAAGGGTGGGTACGCTTTGTCAAAATTAAACCTCAATGAGAATGATATTGAATATGGTGGAGTAGAAGGTAGCTTCAAATCGAAATCCGGATTTTATATCGGTGCCTTGGTAGAACATAAGTTCAGTGGTAAGTTTGCAATTCAGGGGGAAGTTGAATATGCTAATTTAGGTGGAAAAACAGAAGTCTCATTGCCTGGAGTTACCGTGACTGAAAAGCTAAATCTTAATAGAATTGTTATTCCGATCTCCGCAAGGTATTATGTGACTCCTGAACTAGGTATATACGCAGGTCCATATGTAAGCTTCAAAACAAATAATAAAGTAAAATTTGAAATGAGCGGGATGAATGGTGGAATGGCAGATCCAAATGCAGTGAGAGAAGGTGAAAAATATGTAGAGAAATTTTTGGATGATTCTTTAAAGTCTACTGATTTCGGATTGTTCTTAGGGGCAGATTATACCGTTTATAAAGGGTTATTTGTGGATGCTCGTTATAGCTTTGGGCTGACTAATATGATTAAAAATCCTGTAGATGGCGAAAAAATGAAAATGAACTTCTTCCAACTTGGACTAGGATATAAATTTAAATAATTCAATTAATAATCATGAAAAAACTATTATTAGCAGGCGCTATTGCGCTTTTCGGGCTTTCTAATGCTCAAATGACTAAAGGTGACTGGGTGATCAGTGGAAACACAGGGATGGGTTTTAACAATACGACAACTACTGTAAAAGTAGCGGGAAAGTCTATTGACGGGCCTAAGACCAACACTTTTTCAGTTTCTCCTTCCGTAGGATATTTTGTTATTGATAAGTTAGCGGTTGGTATAGAATTAGGATACATGACGACTACGACCAAGTATCAGGGTACTAAATCTACAAGTTCGAATTTTTCTGTAATGCCTACAGCTACCTATTATTTCACTAATTCCACGAAATTTGTACCGTTTTTAGGAGCAGGTATCGGATATGCATCGAATACAACAAAGTTTAATACTGATAGTGTATATGCCGGTGATCCTTTACTGCAGACTGATACAACAACGGATGGTTTAGCATGGAAAGTAAAAGGAGGAGTGACTTATATGGCTACTTCGTCTTTAGGAATCAATTTAGGACTTTCTTATGATCAGTTCTCAAATAAAGAAACAATATTGAATACAGAGGTCAAAACCAATGTTAAAACTTTTGGAGTGAATGTTGGGTTCTCTTACTTTATCAAAGGTAAAAGTCAAAAATCAGATAAATAATCTATCTGTTTAGAGATAAAAAACAAAAAATCCGACTCAATTTTGAGTCGGATTTTATATTTTGAATAGTATGTTTCGGGATTATTTTCCAAACATTCCGCCCATTCCAGGCATATTCGGCATTTTGCTCATCATCTGCATCATCTGCTTTCCTTGAGGTCCTTGCATCATCTTCATCATTTTGCCCATCTGATCAAATTGTTTCATCAACTGATTTACATCTTCAATCTTTCTTCCGGCACCTTTTGCAATTCTATTTTTTCTTTGAGTATTAATGATAGAAGGTGTTCTTCTTTCGTCAGGCGTCATAGAATAAATGATCGCTTCAATATGTTTAAAGGCGTCATCACTGATTTCTACGTCTTTGATGGCTTTTCCAACACCCGGAATCATTCCCATCAGGTCCTTCATATTACCCATTTTCTTGATCTGGTTGATCTGCTTCAGGAAATCATCAAAACCGAACTCATTTTTAGCGATTTTCTTATGAAGTCTTTTGGCTTCTTCCTCATCAAACTGTTCCTGAGCTCTTTCTACTAAGGAAACAACGTCTCCCATTCCCAGGATTCTGTCTGCCATCCTTTCCGGGTAGAAAAGATCCAAAGCTTCCATTTTCTCTCCTGTAGAGATGAATTTGATTGGCTTTTCAACTACAGAACGGATCGTTAATGCAGCTCCACCTCGTGTATCACCATCTAATTTGGTTAAAACAACTCCATCAAAATTCAAAGCATCGTTGAATGCTTTTGCCGTATTCACAGCATCCTGACCCGTCATGGAATCCACTACGAAAAGTGTTTCCTGTGGCTTGATGAAATAATGTACCGATTTGATCTCGTTCATCATTTGCTCATCAATCGCCAAACGACCGGCAGTATCCACGATTACTACATCGTGATTATTGGCTTTTGCAAAATTAATAGCATTCTCAGCAATAGTAGAAGGGTTTGTGGAACCTTCTTCAGTAAAAACAGGAACATTGATCTGTCCTCCTAACACCTTTAGCTGGTCAATTGCTGCAGGACGGTAAACGTCACACGCTACCAATAAAGGTTTTTTATTTCTTTTGGTTTGTAAATAATGAGCAAGCTTTCCGGAGAAAGTTGTCTTACCTGAACCTTGAAGACCCGCAATAAGGATTACAGATGGTTTTCCTGAAAGATTGATTCCTTCCTGAGAACCTCCCATCAGATCTACTAATTCATCATGAACAATTTTTGTCATTAATTGTCCCGGAGTAAGCGAAGTAAGAACATTTTCTCCTAATGCTTTATCCTGAACTCTTTTGGTAAGATCTTTTGCTACTTTATAGTTAACGTCGGCATCCACCAATGCTCTACGGATCTCCTTTACGGTTTCCGCTACATTGATTTCAGTAATTTTTCCTCTACCGGAAATATTGTGTAATGCCTTGTCTAATTTATCCTGTAAACTATTAAACATATTGATTGTAAATTATAGGTTTGCAAAAATAAGGAATTAATTTTAAAATTCTCATTTATGCAAGGTATATATGTTTATAAATGCTAAGCTTTTGCATAAAAATGGCTTAACAGTTCATCTGTATAAACCGTATTGTCTTCAAGAATATTTTGATTTCTGATTTTTTGAATTTTTTCAGGGCTTAATCTTTCGATTCCGGCTTCTTCTATCAGTTGTTGTGGTAATCTGTCTATTACTCTGTTTTGAATATGCGAGATCAGCTTTTCAAGATCTGAACAGTAGATAGATGGATTGTCAAATCCGTTTTTTGAAGAATATCTGTTAGCTAAGTCACCACCTCCACATGTTTCGTTAATAGGGCATGATCTGCATTTTTTACATAAATGTTTATGACTATAATGATAAAGCTTTGCTAGAGGCGTGTCTAAGGCTTGATTAATTGAAAAAGAGCTAACATTAGCACCTGTTTTTGTAAAGCCATCTCCACATGATTTCAAACCGTCTACAGCTTCCATGGTTCCGTCGGTTTCTATTACCAGAACTTCATTGTCTTTATTTCCTAAATAATCAGCCATGATATCATTTCCAAATATTGAAGTTGTAATATCCCCAAATAATCGGATAGATGGTCTTGTGGTTTCATCTTCGTTGTACCAGGTATCAAAAATTTTAATCAGCCAATCAGCATAATATGTATTTTCGGTGCTTTCGGTTTTCCCTAAAGGAGGATTGTCGTATGTACCATATGGAAATAGAAAGTCGCCACCTTTTAAATCCAGACTTTTGAGATGGTCATATGCTTCAATAGAGTCTGAATCTATATTCATAACAGATAATAACCCTGTACGTTCCTTGTATGATCTGTTATTAAGCAAAAGATTTATGCCTTTTATCACATCATCGTAAGAACCCTTTCCATTATGGTAAAATCTGTGTTTGTCGTTTACTTCCTTAGGACCATCCAGGCTTACCCCGATATGAACCCTTAATTTTTCAAGAGAATTTACAATGTCTTCGGTAAGTAAAATTCCATTGGTTTGAAGGTTGTATCTGAAGTTTACCCTGCCTTCAGCCATCCTTTTACCGGTGTTTACGAAGTCTTCGATGTATTTTTGTCCGGCTAATAATGGTTCTCCACCATGTAAAATGATCCCGAAATTTTTAATATGATGTTCTTCGCAATGCTCAATGATCCTGTTATAAATATTTTCAATCGTTTCTTTGCTCATTACTTTAGGTTGATTTTTATAAGTTTTATCACCCAAATTATACATATAACAATACGAACAATTTAAATTACATCTGCTTGCAATTTTTAATACAACAATTTTAACTTCCATTTCTATTTTTTCTAATTTAAAAAGGCCTGTAGAAACAGGCCTTATATTGATATGAGTTTACCAGTTGATACCATTTCTCCAGGCATTGCTCCAGCCCAGATTTGACCAATTGTTAGACCATTCCGGCTCAAGAGATTCGCCAGGATTACCAGACTTTCCTCCTGTGATTGATTTGCTGATTTCTCTTTTTAAGAATTTGTCTTGTAATAAATCAGAATGTTTTTCCATTTTTTTTGAATCTGATTTCAAATCGAATTTAAATTTCATAATGTTAATTTTTAAAATAAAGAATTCCACTTTTTATATCAAGGAATTTTTTTGATAGCTATTTAATTCTGTCCAAATAGCAGACACTATATATTGCCTAGGTCTATAGTAAAAGTTTATAGGTGGATTTTTAAAAAAGGTGTTAAGTCTATGAAATCAACTTAAAACAAACTTCTTGGTTGAGCAAACTTACAGAGCCTGGTTTTATAAAGAAAGTGATGACTTTCTATATTTATAAATTAACACTATAGATTTATAAATACTGATATGTGAAATGTTCTGTTTTTGAATTTAACTATATGAATTTCAGTTTTTTATTTGTGTTTTTAATAATATGCGTTTTTTAGAGTTAATTTTTGCTTCCATCTTCTGATTACTATGTGAAATAGACTTTTTCATAGATGATTTTTATAGAAAAATAAGAAAGGGAAGTGATAATTAACTTTAGAATGTAGCGACCTGAAAAGAGATTGTACATATAATATTATATATATAGAAAAAATGATAATTATCAAATCTTACTATAATACGATAGAAAAAGTCTATTTTTGCGATCAATTAAAATAAACCTTGACTAAAGGTGAAATAATTTTAAAATGAAATCTAATCCCAATATTCTTATTGTAGTCCTTTTTTTTCTGACGTTCCTGATTCACTTTTCCCTTTGGAAATTTGTTTTTCATCTGGATGAAATTGTCATCATTAAATTTTATCTTTTCTTAAGTGTGATGTTTATGATGATGATTACTTTAATTATTTTGATCAACAGGATAGCCCCGGAATTTTTAGGATTGTCTGTTATCGGTTTAATCCTTTTAAAATTTGGTTTAATGTATCTGATTAGGAAAAAATTGAACTTTGAAACAATCCCAGGCTATAAATTTCATTTTATCTTCCCTTATTTTGTCCTGACAGCACTACTTACGTACTACGCAATCAAGCTAATTAATCATGATAAAAAACAGTAAAATTATTTATTGAAACTAGAAAAAATATCATATTTTTGCACAACGAAAAAAACCTATCAATGTTTAAGAAATTCGCAGTTTTATTCTACAGTATTTTTGTATTAAACGTAGTGTCTGCACAGCACAATGAAGATGGTGCTGCGGCGGTTCCTGCTCAAGAGCTTTCAGAGAAAGACAAAGTAAGTAAAGAAAACAAAGAGTTCATTGATCATCACTTGTTGGATGCTCATGATTTCACATTGATGGTTGACAAAGAAGGTCACCACATCGGTTTCCCTCTGCCTGTTATTTTTTATGATAACGGTTTCCACTCTTTCATGAGTAATAAAGAAGGGTTCATGCACGGAGAGCCAACTGAAGTAGACGGATCTTTCTATGTGTTGCACCACGAAAAGATTTATAAGACTGATGCAGCTGGAACTATAACTCTTGATGATCACGGTCATCCAACTAACGAAAAGCCTTTGGATCTTTCAATTACAAAGAGTGTTCTTATTATCCTATTAGTGTCAATCTTTATGTTGGTATTATTCGGTGGAATGGCTAAGTCTTATAAGAAATCTGTAGTTCCTACCGGAGCAGCAAGATTCCTGGAGCCTTTGATTATCTTTGTAAGAGATGAAGTTGCTATCCCGAATATCGGTCATAAGTATAAAAGATTTATGGGATATTTATTAACCGTATTCTTCTTTATCTTATTCCTGAACGTATTAGGACTAATGCCTTTCGGAATCAATGTTACAGGTAATATTACCATGACGTTCTTCCTTGCTATTCTTACTTATTTGATTACAACATTCTCTGCAAATAAAGATTACTGGAAACACATCTTCTGGATGCCGGGAGTACCAGTGCCAATGAAATTGATTATGCTTCCTATCGAATTATTAGGAACAATCACTAAGCCATTCGCATTGATGATCCGACTTTTTGCCAACATGACTGCAGGTCACATCGTAGTAATGAGTTTGATCGGACTGATCTATGTGTTTAAGAACTTTGCAGCAGGTGTTGCTTTCCCATTCTTAACCTTAGTAATCTATTTATTGGAAGTATTGGTAGCGTTCCTACAAGCGTATATCTTCACGATGTTATCAGCTTTATTTATCGGAATGGCAGTGCAGGAGCACGAGCACGAACACCACGCTGCTCACTAATTGAAAATTAAAATTAAAGTAAAACAAATTTTTTAAAATTATATATTATGGAAATCCCTAAAATTGTAGGTGCTGGTATCGTAGTACTAGGTGTAGGTATCGGTCTTGGTAAAATCGGAGCTGCTGCTCTTGAAGCTATCGCTAGACAACCTGAACAATCTGGAAAAATCCAAACAGCTATGCTTATTGCAGCTGCCCTTGTAGAAGGTGTTGCGTTTGCTGCTCTATTCGCAGTAAACTAATTAAACTCAAATCATTATCTGCAACGGTTGGTTGCAGGTAATGATTCTTTAAAAAAGTAATAATTATTTATACATTTATATAATGGAATTAATTCATCAGTTTTCATCAGGATTATTTATTATCCAGTCTGTTATTTTTCTAGCGTTATTATTTCTGTTAGGTAAATTCGCTTGGAAACCTATTTTAAACTCTATTAACGACAGAGAAACTTCTATTGTTGACGCTCTTAATCAAGCTAAATTGGCTAGAAAAGAGATGGAAACTCTAAAAGAGGACAACGAAAGAATCATTCGTGAAGCTAAAATCGAAAGAGATGCTATCCTTAAAGAAGCTAGAGAAATTAAAGATAGAATCGTAGGAGAAGCTAAAGATGCTGCTAAATCTGAAGGAGACAAATTGATTGAAGCTGCTAAGCAGAGTATCCAGGCTGAGAAAAATGCTGCTATGGCAGATATCAAAACTCAAATCGGAACTTTATCTGTGAACATTGCTGAGTCTATTTTGAAACAAAAATTAGACAACAATGAAGCTCAAAACGAATTAGTTCAAAATTATTTAAACAAATCAAACCTTAACTAAGAATGCTTACATCTAAAGTAGCTAAAAGATACGCACAAGGTTTACTTGATTTCACAAATGAGTCAGGTCAAACGGCTACTGTATTTTCTGAAATGAAAGATGTAGTAAAGGTAATGTCTGAATCTAAAGATTTAAACAAGTTTTTCCTTACTCCTTACATCGATTCTAAAAAGAAAATAGAAGTAGCAAACGAAATTTTCAAAGGTTTATCTGTTTCTTCTCAGAACCTTATTAAATTGGTTATTAAGCACGGGCGTGAAAACCAATTGAAAAATATTGCTCAGGAATTCATCAATAAAGTTGAAGACCTTAGCGGTGTACAAAGAGTAACGCTTACTACAGCAACTCCACTTTCAAAAGAGAATCTTGATCAGATTTTAAGATCTACCAATCTTGTAAATGCTGATTCAAAATTTGATTTAAAAGTAAATGTAAAACCTGAAATTCTTGGGGGATACGTTCTAAGAGTAGGTGACCAGCAGGTAGACGCGTCTGTGAAGACAAAATTGAACCAAGTTAAAAAAGATTTCCAATTAAATTAAGAAAAACAACCATACAATGGCAGAAATAAATCCGGCAGAAGTATCTGCGATCTTAAAACAGCAATTGGCCAACTTCGATACTCAATCAAACGTTGAGGAAGTAGGTACAGTTTTAACCATCGGTGATGGTATTGCTCGTGTATACGGGTTAGAAAACGTACAATACGGAGAGTTGGTGAAATTTTCTAGTGATGTAGAAGGTATTGTACTTAACCTTGAAGAAGACAACGTAGGTGTTGCTTTACTAGGTGAAAGTAAATTAGTAAGAGAAGGTGATACCGTAAGAAGAACAAACAGAATCTCTTCTATCAAAGTAGGAGAAGGTATGTTAGGTAGAGTAGTAGATACTCTTGGTAACCCTATCGATGGTAAAGGTCCTATTACTGGAGAATTATACGAAATGCCATTGGAAAGAAAGGCTCCTGGGGTTATCTTCAGACAGCCCGTAACTGAACCTTTACAATCAGGTATCGTAGCGATTGATGCAATGATCCCTGTAGGAAGAGGACAGAGAGAGCTTATCATTGGTGACAGACAAACAGGTAAAACTACTGTTGCGATTGATACGATCATCAACCAAAGAGAATTTTTTGATGCAGGTAATCCTGTATATTGTATATATGTTGCCATCGGACAGAAAGCTTCTACCGTAGCACAAATCGTTAAAACTCTTTCTGATAAAGGAGCTTTAGCATATACTGTAATCGTTGCAGCTAACGCATCAGATCCAGTTCCAATGCAGGTATATTCTGCAATGGCAGGTGCTTCTATCGGTGAGTTCTTCAGAGACACTGGTAGACCAGCTTTGATCGTTTATGATGATTTATCAAAACAAGCAGTTGCTTACCGTGAGCTTTCTCTACTATTGAGAAGACCACCGGGCCGTGAAGCTTATCCTGGAGACGTTTTCTATCTTCACTCAAGACTATTGGAAAGAGCTGCAAAAGTAATTGCTGATGATAATATCGCTAAGCAAATGAACGATTTGCCGGAATCTCTTAAACCAATCGTGAAAGGTGGTGGTTCATTAACGGCACTTCCAATTATCGAAACTCAGGCAGGTGACGTTTCTGCATATATCCCAACTAACGTAATCTCTATTACAGACGGACAGATCTTCTTGGAGTCTGATCTATTCAACTCAGGGGTTCGTCCAGCGATCAATGTTGGTATCTCTGTATCAAGAGTAGGGGGTAATGCTCAGATCAAATCAATGAAAAAAGTATCTGGTACATTAAAATTAGACCAGGCTCAATATAAAGAACTAGAAGCGTTTGCTAAGTTTGGTTCTGACCTTGATGCTTCTACTTTAGCAGTTATCTCTAAAGGAGAAAGAAACGTAGAAATCCTTAAGCAGCCGGTAAACGCTCCGCTTCCTGTAGACAGTCAGGTAGCAATCGTTTATGCAGGAACAGAAAACTTAATGAGAAACGTTCCTATCAGAAAAATTAAAGAATTCCAACACGAATATATCGAATTCCTAAGATCTAAGCATCCTGAAACAATGGCTGCAATCAAGGCTGGGAAAATCGATAATGATATTACAAGCGTTCTTAAGCAGGCAGCTAACGATTTAGCTTCTAAATACAACTAAAAAAATTCAATGTTTAAGGTTTAAAATATAAAGTTTTAAGCCTTAAACTTTAGACCTTAAACTTTGAACCCAAATTAATGGCAAACTTAAAAGAAATACGAGGCAGAATCACGTCAATTTCATCTACGATGCAGATTACCCGTGCTATGAAGATGGTTTCCGCAGCGAAACTGAAAAAAGCACAGGACGCAATCGTAATGCTAAGACCATATTCTGAAAAATTACAGGAGCTTATCCAGAATGTAAATTCTAGCTCTGATCCTGATCAGATTTCTGTATATGCTCAGAAAAGGGAGGTTAAAAGAGTACTTTTCATCGCTGTTACTTCAAACAGAGGTCTTGCGGGAGCTTTTAACTCTTCCATCGTAAAAGAGCTTAATCTTCAGTTTCAGAACAATTCTCAATACGAGATTGAAGTTCTTCCTGTTGGTAAAAAAGCATATGATGCTGTAAGAAGAAATCGTTCAGTATACGCTAATGGAAGTTCTGTTTATGATAATTTGAATTTTGATGCAGTTGCTCATATTACTGAAGGGGTAATGGCAAGTTTCAGAGAAGGTAAATTTGACGAAGTTTATGTTATCTACAACAGATTCGTTAATGCTGCCACTCAGGAAGTAACTACAGAACAACTTCTTCCTATCTCAATGCCTGAAAATACAGAGCCACAGGTTGAAACAGATTATATCTTTGAACCGAACAGAGCTGAGATCCTGGATAATTTAATTCCAAAATCGATCAAAACTCAGGTTTTCAAGGCAATCTTAGATTCAGTAGCATCTGAGCACGGAGCGAGAATGACTGCAATGCACAAAGCTACAGACAATGCCGAAGCGTTGAGAAATGATCTTAAGATCTTCTACAACAAAGCGAGACAGGCTGCAATTACCAACGAAATTTTGGAAATTGTTTCCGGAGCAGAAGCTTTGAAAAATTCGTAAGAATTATTTTAACATATAATAAAAAGCATCGATAGTATCGGTGCTTTTTTTTGGATTAAACTTAAAAAACTCATTGTAGACACCTAAAACCTTTCTTTTGTACAGGAACTGAAGAAAGATATCCGATTATTTTTTTTAATACAAAACAGATGTATTTATGAGTCTCAAATTTCTCTCTAAAAAATCATTTCATTGAAATAATAGATCCCTTCTCAGGTTATTTTTATTTTGTCTATCTTTGTAGCTAATAAAATTATACAACTTCTAAATGGACTCGGACATAGTCAGGCTATTGCTGGCCTTATTTCTTGTTTTACTAAATGGCTTCTTCGTAGCCGCAGAATTTTCAATTGTTAAAGTTCGTTACTCACAAATTCAAATAAAAGCCGCAGAAGGTGATTCTATGGCAAAGCAGGCGGAACATATCATCAAACATCTCGATGAATATCTTTCTGCTACACAATTAGGAATTACATTAGCCTCTCTGGCCCTAGGTTGGGTAGGAGAAAGTGCTCTGCACCACATTGTTGAAAATATTTTCAACTCCCTCAATATGAATATGAGCCAGGCTACCATTACTTCGGTATCGCTGATCATTAGTTTCGTAGTAATTACCATTATGCATATCGTATTTGGTGAGCTTATTCCAAAGTCAATCGCAATCAGGAAATCTGAAGCGACTACAATGGCTACAGCAGTTCCGTTAAGGGTTTTTTACACGATTTTTAAACCGTTTATCTGGTTGATGAACTCAATGTCTAATGGTTTCTTAAGGCTTATTAAAATACATCCTGCCTCTGAACAGGAAATTCACTCCACAGAAGAGCTTCAGCTTTTGGTAAAACAAAGTGCAGATAGCGGTGAAATTGAAGAGGAAAACTACGAGATCATTAAAAACGCTTTTGATTTTACAGATCATTCTGCCAAGCAGATCATGGTTCCAAGACAAAATATTACTTCCATCGATTTTGAGGAAGATGTGAACGATATTATCAATAAAATTATGGATAGTGGTTATTCACGTATTCCTGTATATGTTGATTCTATCGACAATATCATCGGGATTTTTTATACCAAAGAAATCATCAGGGAATTTGTTAAAAGAAAAGGGGATTTGGATCATGAAGATCTTAAAGACCTGATGCGTGATGCTTTTTTCGTGGTAGAAAGCAAAAAAGTTTCGGACTTACTGAAAACATTCCAGTTGAAAAAACAGCATATAGCAGTTGTTATCGACGAATTTGGAGGAACAGAAGGAATTATAACGCTGGAAGATATCCTTGAAGAATTGGTAGGTGAAATTCAGGATGAAGAAGATGATGAAGAAAAGATTGTTGACAAAATAGCTGATAATACCTATTGGGTACAGGCTACACAGCCGTTGGATGAAATCAATGAATTCCTGCCTAAGAAATTACCGCTTTCTGAGGAAAGTGAATACAACTCATTAGCGGGATTCATTCTTTATGAACTGGAAGAGATTCCACAGGAGAATCAGGAGTTTGAGCTTGAAAATTATCATTTTAAAATTCTGAAAATGAATAATAAGAGTGTTGAACTTGTCGAGCTTATTTATCTGGAACCCAATCCTATAAATGATATGGCCGATAATATTGGTGAAGCGTAAAAGTTTAAAAAAAAAATGAATTTCTATAATACAATAAAAGATTACGAAAATCCGAAACGTCAGTATGAAGAGGAAGTTTTAGTTCTCGATGACACGGATGATGTTTATAAACTGGTATTGCACAATGATGATGTTCATACCTTTGATTATGTGATAGACAGCCTGATTGAAGTATGTAAGCACACACTGGAACAAGCCGAACAATGTACAATGCTTGTTCATTACAAAGGCAAATGTACCGTAAAAACCGGCTCAATAGATGTATTGAAGCCTATGCATGAAAAATTACTTTCGCGGGAATTAACAAGCGAAATTGTATAAATAAAAAACCGACAAATTATTTGTCGGTTTTTTTATTAAATTCAGAGGCGAAATAAGACTAATGAGCTTAAGTGACAAAGGATAAGCAATTCCTTGAAAATCTTTTAATTTTTTAATCCTGTAATCTTTTAATTTCTCAATATTCTTTCATTGTCATATTTTATCTAAAATAGTATATTTGTACCAACTATAAAGAAACAAAAAAGAATGCTTGTAATAGGAATTGCCGGTGGGACAGGATCCGGCAAAACTACAGTTGTTGATAAGATCCTTCAACAGCTTGATATTGAAGGAATGAATATCCTCTCTCAGGATAATTATTATCATGATAATCCAAATCTTACGCTTACAGAAAGAGAAGCGCTTAATTACGATCACCCGAAGTCTATAGATTTTGATTTGTTGATAAAACATGTTAAAGCTTTAAAAAATAATGAGCCGATCGAACAGCCGATTTACAGCTTTGTAACGCATTCAAGAACAGGAGATCATGTCACTGTAGAGCCTAAAAATGTATTGGTGGTAGAAGGAATTTTGGTTCTTACCAATAAAGAATTACTGAAAGAATTTGACCTGAAGGTTTTCGTTCATGCAGATTCTGATGAAAGATTAATCAGGAGGATCAGAAGAGATACTCAGGAAAGAGGAAGAGATCTGGGCGAAGTATTACACCGCTACCAGACGACTCTGAAACCAATGCACCAGGAATTCATCGAGCCATCTAAAAATGATGCCGATCTTATTATCCCAAATATGAAACAGAATTCCGTTGCGATTGATTTTTTAACTACTGTTATTAAAAACTCGTTGAGAAAACATTAAAAATGGAAGAAAACAAACTTATCAAAGACATTCAGCCGAAATCAGAAACATTCAAACTTATACAGAAATATGTTTTGAATAAATATACCATTACGATTTGTCTGTTTTTGGTATGGATGATTTTCTTCGACAAAACCTCATTTCTTGTGATCAATGAACTGAATGGTGAGATTCATAAGAATGAAGAGCAGCTCGCGTACTATAAAAAAGAATACGAAAAGAACGATGCTTTTTATAAAAAACTGATGAACAACAAATCAGAAAAGGAAAAATACGCAAGAGAGAATTATTTTATGAAAAAACCAAATGAAGAGATCTTCATTCTGGTGGTAGACAGCACGAAAGTCGCCAAAAAATAATAACATTGAATAGAATCCGTCAATATTGAATTTTGTTACCAGTTTTAAAACTTCAAGGGCAAGCAAAATTCACTATTGACCATTCACAAATACATAAAACTAATGTCATATCATACACTTCCAAACTGGGAAAGCTTAGTAAAAAAACAACTTAAGACAGAGGATATTTACCCTATTTTAGCAAAAGAAAATTTGGAGGGAATAGAGGTGAAACCTTTTTATACAGAAGTTCAAAAGCCTTTGGTAAACCTGCCAAGAGTTGAAGAAAGCACCCACCTGGTAGCCAGCTATCATGAAAGTCTGGAAGATGAAGTATTTGCATTTATGTTAGATCGTAATGTTGAGAATCTGGAGGAGAAAACCATTTTCGTTAATAATAAAGATCTTGCGGGTCATATAAGTCCAAAAGAAGAAGATCAGTATTTTTCACTGATCGATGTATTTAACGAAAAAGAAGGAAGCATTGATGATCAATTGGCAAAAGAACTCTTAGCAAAGGAGTTTAAAAGAAGCATCTGTCTTGATATTTCTCTACATCAGAATGCCGGTGCAGCTATTTATCAACAATTAGGTATTGCTCTGGCAAAAACGAAAGAGTTAGTAGAGCTATACGGTTCGGAAATTTTAAACCAATTGATTTTCAGGATCGCTGTAGGAGGAAATTATTTCTTCGAGATGGCTAAACTGAGAGCGTTTAAAATAGTTTTCAACCAGCTTTCCAAGGAGTATGGATTGGATGAAGTTCCTTACATTTTTGCAGAGACTTCTTTAAGAAATAAAGCGGTTGCTGATAACGAAAATAATCTGATCCGATCAACTCTTGAACTTGCTGCAGCAATGATTGGTGGTGCCGATGCAGTGTTCACAAATAATTACCTGGTAGGCAGAAGTACAGCCAACTCTGAAGAGATTTCTTTTAAGCAGCAAATTGTGTTGGCCTATGAAAGCATTATCAACGTGTTTGAAGATGCTTCCAACGGGAGTTACTATATTGAAGATATTACACAGCAAATTGCAGAAAAATCATGGGCTTTGTTTGTGGAGATCGAAGAAGCAGGAGGATATCTTGAGCTTCTGAAACAGGGCGTTGTTCAGAAAAAGATCTACGAACATGCGGTGAAAGAACAACAATGGATCGAAGAAGGTAAAATAAAGCTCATTGGAGTGAATCTATACCCCAAATTAGACGTTAAAAAGTCAATCGAAGACTTGTATAACGAAAATGAAATAAAAGCCGTACGCTGGGCTGAAATGTTTGAATAGAACGCTTTAAAATAACTAAGATCCTTCGGCTCCGCTCAGGATGACAATGTTAAAATATATTGCTTTAATTTTTCAAATTGTAAATTATGCATTTAGTATGAGCGCTGTCATGCTGAGCGAAGCCGAAGCATTTTTAAACTTACATGATCCATAATCAAAGAGAATCTGTGGTTAAATTACTAAACAAAGACGTTCAAAACTATATCAATGCAAATCTACATACCGATCTGCATTCGTTGTTATTAAAGAAATCCCCATTTTCAGAGGTTTCCATGCAGGAAATCGTACAGCAGATCAAAGGAAAACAGGTAGCAGAGAAAAAGTTCCCCTTCTTACTGAAAGAAGGCATTATTTTTCCACCACAGCTCAACCTGGAACAGGCATCATCCGAAAAAACGGCATTGTATAAATCTGAGATTTTAAAAGGACAAAAATTTATTGATCTTACCAGTGGCTTTGGAATTGACGCTTATTATTTATCCAAAAATTTTGGCGATGTTACTTTAGTAGAGCAAAATACGGAACTTTTAGAGGTTGTAGAGCATAATTGGGGCATATTGGGCAGAAAGGCAAGGTTCATCAATCAAAAGCTGGAAGATTTTTTGAATGAAAACCAGGAAACTTTTGATGTTATTTATCTTGATCCGGCCCGAAGAGATCAGAATAAGAATAAAGTATTTCTTTTAGAAGATCTATCACCCGATATCCTTGAAATACATAAAAAATTACTGTCTGTTTCCAACCAGGTTATCATCAAACTTTCCCCACTCATTGATCTCAAGTATCTTATTTCGGTTTTACCTTCTGTTTTCAGACTTGATATTATTGCTTTAAAAAATGAGGTGAAGGAAGTAGTTGTATTTTTATCCGATGCTAGCAAAAAAGGTATTATCTGTAACTGTGTAAACCTTGAAAGTGATGAGCCGGCCTTTAGTTTTACTTTTGGAGAAGAAGAAAATGCCCGGTCGGAGTATGGGGAACCTGAAAAATTCATTTATATTCCCAATAACTCCATTTTAAAAGCGGGTGTTTTTAATTTAATTTCAGAAAAATTCGGCTTAAAAAAGCTTCATCCCAATACCCATCTTTATACTTCATCAGAAAAGAAAGATAACTTTCCGGGAAGGATTTTTGAAATGGAAGTTGTTGATTCTAAAAGTATTAAAAAGAAAGGACAGTTTAATCTTATTTCAAAAAATTACCCCTTAAAGCCTGAAGAAATTAAAAAAAAATACGGATTGAAAGATGGCGGAAATGATTACCTTATTTTTACACAATCCAAAAAAGGAAAAATTATATTAAAATCAGTCTAAAAATGTTGCCGAAAAAAGCAGGATTTCTTACTTTTGGGCAATCAAAAATGTAAGCATGAAATCGCTCGTTGTTTGGATGATCAGAATAGATTACCATCATGCGATTCCACATAATCTTAAAAAAATAAATTTACATATGAAAAAATTAGTTATATGTTTAGCAATTGCAACTGTAGCTGTAAGCTGTAAAAAAGTATCAGCTGGAGGAAACAGAGGTACTTTGAAACTGGAGGAAGGAGTAGAAAGATATTCTGACGCTCCTCAGGGAGAAGCTCACGGACATGAAGCTGCTGCTACAGAACATAAAGAAGATGCTGCTGCAAAACCAGAAGCTCCTAAAACAGATAGTACTGCTGCTGCAAAGCCTGTTGAAACAGAAAAGGCTCCAAAAGCTGAACACTAATTAGTAGTATAAGATATACAATGCCCTGTTTTTCGCAGGGCATTTTTTATTAAAAAGATTATTACTCACCAAAAGGTAAAGAATAAAGTAAATTGCAGGAAAATTCTATGCTTTTGCTTGCTCCTGCGGAGCATTTTTTTTAATTTTAACAAAATAAATTTTTACAATGCAAGAGACATTAAATTACATTAACGAAAACAAACAGCGTTTCGTAGATGAATTATTTGAGTTATTGAGAATCCCGTCTATTTCTGCGGATCCGGCATATAAAGCTGATGTATTGAAGTGTGCAGATGTAGTAGCAGAATACCTTAAGAATGCAGGAGCGGATAATGTTGAAATATGTGAAACAAAAGGGTATCCTATCGTTTTTGGAGAGAAAATTATAGATAAAAACCTTCCTACAGTATTGGTATACGGACATTATGACGTTCAGCCGGCTGATCCATTGGATTTATGGAAAAAGCCTCCTTTTGAGCCTTATATTGAGAAAACAGAACTTCATCCGGAAGGAGCGATCTTCGCAAGAGGATCTGCTGATGACAAAGGACAGTTCTTTATGCACCTGAAAGCTTTTGAAGCGATGATGAGAACCAATACTCTTCCTTGCAACGTTAAATTTATCCTTGAAGGCGAAGAAGAAGTAGGATCTGTAAGTTTAGGAGACTTTGTTAATGAAAATAAAGAAAAGCTGGCTTGCGATTGTATTCTGATTTCTGATACTCATATTTATAGCAATGAGCAGCCAACTGTTACCACAGGGTTAAGAGGATTAAGCTATGTTGAAGTAGAAGTGGAAGGTCCAAACAGAGATTTACACTCAGGATTGTACGGAGGAGCGGTTCCAAACCCTATTCATGTGCTTTCAAGAATGATAGCCAACCTTATCGATGAAAACGGACATATCACTATCGATGGATTCTACGATAATGTAGAGGTGGTTTCAGATTCAGACAGAACTGAAATGAACAAGCTGAAAGATAATCCTGAAGAATATAAAAAATCAATCGGATTAAGCAATATCGAAGGTGAAAAAGGCTATACAACATTGGAAAGAGCTTCTATTCGTCCTACTTTAGATTGTAATGGTATTTGGGGCGGATATACCGGAGAAGGTGCTAAAACAGTGATTCCTTCAAAGGCTTTTGCTAAAATTTCAATGCGTCTGGTTCCTTATCAGACTCCTGAAGAAATTACAGAAAAATTCACAACCTATTTCAAGAAAATAGCACCCGATACCGTAAAGGTTAAAGTAACCCCTCACCACGGAGGAATGCCTTACGTTCTTCAAAGTGATACCAAAGAGTTTTTAGCTGCTAAACAAGCGATGGAAACAGCATTTGGGAAAGAAGTTTTACCATACCGAAGTGGTGGTAGTATTCCGATTACATCCATGTTTGAAAAGGTATTAGGAGCTAAGTCTGTATTGATGGGCTTTGGATTGGATTCTGATGCCATCCACTCACCAAACGAACATTATGGATTGTTCAATTTCTACAAGGGAATTGAGAGCATCCCATTGTTCTTTGAGAATTATGCAAAATAATCCTTGATATTATATAAAAATAAACCCATTAATAAAGCGTTTCGGTATCGGAACGCTTTATTATTTTTATGACGTTTATATCTAATACTTAAAAATATTTCCCTTTTTTAAGTATTTATTAGGTTTTTTTGGTTGTTTTATGATTTTTATTTGATTGAAGTTTGTTTTTTATTGTGATGTGTTTATTTTGGAGGCTTAAATTAAACACAATAAAATTTTAATCTTATGAAGAAAACATTATTTTCGACGCTACTGCTGAGCGCAGCATTACAGTTTAATGCGCAAACCACTATTTTTGAAGAAACATTTGATAGTACACCAGATTATAGCTTACCTTCCGGCTGGAATAATAATAGCCTTAATGATACTCTTTGGAAGTGGTATTGTCAACCTGGATCATTGGGAACTAATGCTATGGGGTTCTCAGGAAAAATAGCTAGTGTGGGAAAATATAATACCACTGACGATCAAAGCTTGGTAACTCCTGTGATAACTCTTTCATCAGGAAATTCATACTTGCTGACATTCCTGATTGGTGCATTAGGAGCTGAGCAACGTTATGCTGTTTATGTATTGCCAGCTGGAAATACATTTACCGGTTCAGAAACACCGGTTTTCGAAGAAACAATTTCACAGGAAAGAATTGCTTTATCTCAAAGTATTGATCTATCAGAATATGCTGGACAAGATATTAAGGTTTATTTTAGGACTTTTGGTCTTAATCGTGTTAATTCATCTGCTGGCTACTATCTTGATAATGTAAGGATTACTCAGCAACCTCAGCTGGCCACTTCAGAAGTATTCTTGAAATCTTCCGGTGTAGGGGTTTATCCTAATCCAACAGCAGATTATGTTTACTTAAAATCACCATCAAAAATTACCAAAGCAGAAGTATTTGATAGTTCAGGCAGAAAAATGAATACATCATTAAATGATAATAAAATTGATATACGAAATCTTCTACCAGGAGCCTATGTAGTCAAGATGACAACTGATAGGGGAAGTTATTCTCAAAAGGTGATTAAAAAATAAAACAATTTTCAATACTATTAGAAACGCTTCATCAGAAGCGTTTTTTTATGCTTTGGCTTCCCTAAAGCAATGATATTTTGATCAATAAAAAATCAAGTTCATTGAGAATAAATATCTTATTTTTATTTATTGATAAATTATTTCACTATTCAAGGAAAGTTTATAATTTTAAGCAAAACTTGAAATTACTATGAAAAAATTCTATCTAATCGCATTTTCTTTGCTTTCTGTGTATTCTATGGCACAAGAAGCCATTTCTTTTGAGAACGATGAAGGTTTCACAATGGGTGACATTAATGGCCAGGGAGCCTGGATCAGTACTCCAACTGGGGGTATCCCTGCTAATGTAACCCATCAGGTTATTAGCGCAGACTATTCCACGGCTGGAAGTAACTCTCTGAAAATAGTTAAAGAACCCACTTATGGAACTCAGTCTGATCCTATTATCGGAGGCTTTTATAACCTTTCGAATCCGCTTTCTTATACCAATTTTTCAGTTTCATTTGATATCAATATTTCTCAACTTGATGGTTCTGTTTTTGGTTTTCAGGGAATGGATAGTGTAGGAGAGCAATTTGTCGCTCGGGTAGACTTTGATAATACGGGAGAGATCAAAGTGTTAAATACAGTGTCAGGTGTCCAGACTCTGGTTGCTATTCCGGCAATATGGTCGCCGAATATCTGGTATCGACTGAAAGTAGTTGGAACCGCTACAGAGGTCAGATATTATCTTAATGATCTTCTGATCTATACCGGTACTACCACTATTCCAATTAATATTGATCAGCTCCGTTTTGTACATAATAATGCATCAGGCGTAGCCTTTATTGATAATATTAAAGTAAATGGCGAGCTGGTATTGGCAGTTAAAGAAGGTAAGAGCAAAAACAAAATCCTGCAAGTTTATCCTAATCCGGCCTCAGATATTTTAAATATTGTAGCAACTTCAGAGATCAAACATGTGTCTGTCACTGATATTTCAGGTAAAATGATCAATGTAAGATTAGAAGGTAATAAGATTGATGTAAAAAGTCTTCCTACCGGAAATTATATCTTGAATGTTGAAACAAAAGAAGGAAAATCAGCGCAGAGATTTATCAAAAAATAAAATAAATGATTTATCATTAAACAGAACGCTCCCGATTGGAGCGTTTTTTTATTTTAAGCTATTGTAAGTTAAAAATATTCTACATATTTTTATAATTCAAGAAAAAAATTAATAACATGAAAAAATTAACGACAGTTTTATTCGCACTTTTGTGTGCAAATTCTTTATTTTCTCAACAATGGGATGGCAATAATGATACTTCCGGTAATATTTCCAGGGTTGGAAATGTGAGTGTTGGTACAGCAGATTCTTATGATAAACTTACTGTATTCGAAAATTTACGAATGGTAAATGGCAAAATTAATTTCGGATATCATTTGCCTAACAGAGGAAGTTATTTAGATACCTTTTTTGCTATTGAACATATTCCGTTTGCTGGTTTAGCTGGCGGAGATGGTCTTTATATACATCCTGCTCATAACTATTTTAATTTAGACGGAACTGTTCCAGATCAAAGTAAGGCGTTCTATGTGTCTTCTTCTTCCCGAATCGGAATGGGAACCAATGCAGTGAATTGTGTTACTTGTGACGGGTATCGTCTTTTTGTAAAAGATGGAATCAAAACTGAAAAAGTAAAAGTTGAAGTGGCTGCGAGTAACGGCTGGGCAGATTATGTCTTTGCAAAAGATTACCAACTGATGCCTTTACAGGATCTGAAGTCTTTTATCAATAATAATGGTCACTTGCCGGAAGTTCCAACGACCGAAGAAGCCATCAAAAACGGTATCGAATTAAAAGAAATGAATATTCTTTTGCTGAAAAAAATAGAAGAACTTACCCTGTATACTTTACAACAGCAGGAGAAAATGGAAGAACAGTCAAAAAGGATTGAAAAGCTGGAAAACAGTACAAAACTCAACGTAAAATAAGAATAGATATGAGAAAAATATGTTTAACAGCCCTGTTAAGCTTTCCTTTGCTCTTATTTTCACAAGGTGAAAACAATCACTGGTATTTTGGAAACAATGCGGCAGTTAAGTTTGCCTCACCCACAACTCCAACTGTTTTGACGGATAGTAATATGAGTGCCGACTGGAACGCAGTGGGAAGTGTAAGTGATAGTAATGGAAAATTGTTGTTTTATACGAATGGAAAATCAGTATGGAACAGACAGCATCAACTGATGAGCGGAACTATTCTAAGCGGAGGGACACAAGCCGGGATGCAGCTTGCTATTTTGAAACATCCTTCTAATCCGGCCTTGTATTATGTTTTTGATCCTGTACCTTTCATTTATGCAGGAGGATCATATTCACCGGGAATCAGCAATTATTCTATCATCGATATGTCCGCCGGAGCTTTAGGAACAGATGGGAATCCTTTGGGAGAATTTCTTCCCAATAATATTTCTATTCCTCTTACTGGGCCTGATGAAAGATCATTTTCCGCGTTGAATGTCGGGGTGGTACAGCATGCTGATAAAAAATCATTCTGGGTATTGATTCCGAGTAAAGAGAAGATGTACAGTTATTTAGTCGGAAATCAGGGGATTGTAAATTATCCGGTGATCAGTGATATGCCATTTCCAATTACCAATTTCAGCTATACTTCCGGGAGTGCTTATATGAAGGTTTCTCCTATATTAAATAATAATCCGAATTTTTCAAACTTTGTATATCTTTCCTATTGGGGAGCCGGAGTTCCGGATTGGCAAAAAACAAGAGTTTTATCTTTTGATAATGCTACCGGTAAAATTACTCCCAATTATGTTTTAGACATTGATTTCGATCCTCAGTCTAGTTCGTCGGCAGAGTTTAACAAAGACGGATCAATCATGTATGTTGCCAACAATTCAAACAGCAGTACATACGCGCTTGATATGACAAGTACAGCCAATCCGGTTCCGAACTATCTTCTTCCGGTGAATAGCAGCAGTCCTGCACTTGAAGCAGAAGATATTCAGAGAAATAAATACGGAGATATCTACATCGGATACGGGACCAATACAGACTATCTTGCAAAAATTATAAATCCGAATGTTTTCAACGGAGCGAATGTAGATGTTAACAACTTATATTTGCAAGGAAGATCTACATCCCATGTTTTACCAAAGCTGAATCAGATTTATGAAAGTAATTCGGCTCAATGTTTACAGGATATTACCTTGAATTCTCAGGAGCTTAATGCCGCATATACCTATCAGGCAAGCAATACGATCAAGACGGAAATTGCTTATTCTATTGATGCAGGAAAGGATATTACTATGAAGGCGGGGCAAAGTATTACATTACTACCTGATACGAGTATTAATGGGAAATATTATGCAACTATCGAAGATTGTCCGTCATCTGTGATGAAAATGATGAAAAAAGAAAGGAACCAAAATGTTAGGGTAAGTTTAGATTTGCGTACCAAGAAAGAAGTTGCATCTTCTAAAGTTTCTATATATCCTAATCCTGTTTCGGATGTTTTACAGATCAGAGCTTCTTCAGATATTAAAAATATTTCTGTCACTGATATTTCAGGTAAAATGATTAATGTTAAATTAGATGGTGATAAGGTCGATGTAAGAAATTTACCTTCAGGGAATTATATTCTTACCATTGAAACAAAAGAAGGTAAAACGACCAATAAATTCATTAAAAAATAAAAACTTCATATAATCTGTTATTATTGAAATGCTCCAATTGGAGCATTTTTCTGTTAAATTAAGAACTTGAAAATGTGAAAAATAATCTTGATTGGTTGAATTAAACCTTTTTTGAACTGTAAAAAAATAGTTAAATAGAAGTTTTTATTGGAATATATATAGTGTAATTGAATTTTTTTATCTTTTTTGATTGCTTTTTGCATTATTAGTGCTCGAAATTTTGAATTAGGAATAAAGGGTTTTACCTTTCTTAAAACAAATTGAAAAAACATATTTATTATGAAGAAAATTTTACTTTCGAGTGCTTTTCTAGCAGCATGCTCATTAAATGCACAAACGACCATCTTTGAAGATAGTTTTGAGAACTACACAGATTTTGCTTATACAACAGGAACTGTTGGAAACTGGACATTAAGAGATTTAGATGGAAAAATCTCATATACTATAGAAAATTCCACTTTTCCAAATCAACGAATTCCTAAAGCGTTCATTGTTTTTAATAGAGGAGGAATTGTTCCTGCAACTCTTGCTGATCAGACTGCTGCCCGAACAGGAAATAAAGCGATGGCATGTTTTAACGTCAGTTATCCAGCACCTTTGGTCAATAACGACTGGTTAATTAGTCCCCAAATAACTTTAGGGTCAGCCGGAAATACTCTGAGTTTTTGGGTTAAACCCATTCATGCTGATTACGGATTGGAAAAATTCAATGTCTACGTTTCAACAACAGATACACAAACAACAAGCTTTACTAAAATTAATACAAATCCAATAGTAACACCGGCAGTTGTACAATGGGCTGAACAAACTTTTAATTTAGATGCTTATGCCGGGCAGAATGTATATATTGCAATACAATGTGTTTCAGAGGACCAGTTTGCCCTATTCGTAGATGACTTTAAAGTAACTACAACAGGTACTTTGGCGACTTCTGAAGTATCTAAGTCCTCTTCTTCGATTTTTGTTTTTCCTAATCCGGTAGCTGATGTTCTTAATATCAGGTCTAGGGCAAAAGTTAACAATGTTGAAATTTTTGACAGAAGTGGAAGAAAAATTCCTGCTGATCTGAATAATGACAAAGTAAATGTAAAAAACCTTAGTCCAGGAAGCTATATCATCAATGTTGAAACCAAAGAAGGAAAGACAAGCAGTAAATTCATTAAAAAATAATCAGTTGAATTTTAGTATGTAATAGAAACGTCCCACGAGGGACGTTTTTTTGATAAAAATAAGGTTGAAATATAAAAAAACAACTGTCATTGGTTGAAGTTTCAAACCGATTAAACTTTAAAATTTCAACGGTTAAGTGCTTTATTGTTAAATGATTATAAGTTAAATTATTGGATGTGTCCCAATTGATTGAAATTTTTTAATATTTCCATTTTTCATTTGGAATCGCTTATAAAGGTTTTTATCTTTTCAAAACAAATTGAAAAATAAAATCTTATGAGAAAAAAACTATTTTTTGCAACCGCTTTAGTCATTGCATTTTCGACCTCCGCACAGGTATTGGAATCTGATAATTATAACTCTTATACCGTAGGGAATGTTACTAACTCTATGACTACGGTGGGACAAGGAGGGATGAGAGTATTGAGTGGAACAATTTCGGATTACAAAATTGTTGCAGGCAATGCCTCCCACGGCAACTATTTACAAGTGACCGGAGGAAGTGATGCGACCGATGCTTCAACTCGTTATGTTCTCAAGGATAATGGTTTACCATGGGCAACCAGAATTGCAGGTAATAATATAATAAAAGAGTCACTTGATATTTTTACCGGAACAGCAACAAATCAACATGTATCAGGAGTTTATATTCTAAATTCTGATTATGACGGGATTATTGGAATTTATTATGATTCTCAAAGCAGATCAATTATAGCAGGGGCACGGCTTAATAATAATGGTCAGCCAGGTTACTATATTTTTACTATTACAGCGGCTACGACTCAATATCCTGCAAACACCTGGATTAATGTAGGATGTATTTATAATAAAACTACCGGAGAAGTTATGTATAAGATTGGAAATGTAACTTATGGTCCTATGACTTTTACAGGACTTACGACAGTATCTGGGCTGGATCCTGCTTTTCATGTTGTACAAAATACATTTACTACTGGCAGTACTAATGCGGGACCTACAACTTTTGGTATTGATAATTATCGTGTTGAAGCATCTAATGATACAACATTGGGGACATCAGAAATTAAAGTTTCAAAAGCATCAATTATTGCTATTGGACCTAATCCCACAGCAGATTATCTGAACATTTTAACGGATTTAAAAATTAACAAAGCCGAGATCTTTGATATGAGTGGAAGAAAGATAGATCTACGTCTTGACGGAAATAAAATAGATGTAAAAAGCCTAAATCCGGGAAGTTACATTATCAATGTTGAAACAAAAGAGGGTAAGACAAGCAGTAAATTCATCAAAAAATAACCTGACAAATATTAGCATTGTCGAAACGCTTCAATTGGAGCGTTTTTGTTATTTTAGAGAATTAAATTTTGAGTTATGTCAGAAATGAAAACAGCTTATATCACAGGAGGAACTAAAGGGATAGGTTTCGGTATCGCGAAGGTGTTGCTGGAAAATGGTATTGCAGTAGCATTTTCGGGACGAAAAAGAGAAGATGTCATGAAGGCGGAAGAAGAACTCAGACAATATTCAGAAAACGTATTGGGAATTGTTTCTGACGTAAGAAGTCTGGAAAGCGAGCAGGAAGCCATACAATATAGTATCGGAAAATTCGGAAGACTGGATTTTGTAATTGCCAATGCCGGTTTAGGTATTTTTAAACCTGTAGACGAACTCACTGCCGAAGAATGGAATGATATGATAGAAACCAACCTTACAGGAGCGTTCTATACTTTAAAAGCTTCCGTAGAAGAATTAAAAAAGACTGAAGGCTATTATATTACAATTTCAAGCCTTGCCGGAGCCAATTTCTTTGAAAACGGAACAGGATACAATGCTTCAAAATTCGGCGTAGTAGGATTTACCCAGGCAGCGATGATTGATTTAAGAAAATATAATATCAAATCGACGGTCATTATGCCGGGATCGGTAGCAACTTACTTTAATGGAAATACTCCTTCAGAGAAAGACAGCTGGAAGATACAGCCCGAAGATATGGGAAATCTGATATTAGATATTTTAAAGATGAATCCAAGAGTTTTACCCAGTAAAATAGAGTTTCGAGCAACGCAGCCAGGCAAGTAAGTACATCTAATGTATTGAATAATAATTTACTAAGTATTATGCATGCATAATATATTTTTTATTTATATTAGCAAAAATTAATTCAAACAAAATCTCAGCATAAACTCTCGTGATTTTATGTCTGAAAGAGAAAAATAAAATAATACACATGAAACCGTAAGGTTACATATGACCAGATAAAAAATTAAGAACAACATATGAAAATATTAGTTTGCATTAGTAGTGTTCCGGATACTACTTCCAAAATTAACTTTACAGCAGATAAGTCTGCTTTCGACAAGAACGGAATTCAGTGGGTAATCAATCCTTTAGACGAATTCGCATTGACAAAAGCGGTTAAACTTCAGGAATCTCAGGGAGCTACAGTAACAGTAATCAACGTAGGGGATGCTGCTACTGAACCGGTAATCAGAAAAGCTTTAGCTATTGGTGCTAATGATGGAGTAAGAGTAAATTTAGATCCTAAGGATAGCTATTCTACAGCAAAAGAAATTGCTGCTGTAGCTCAAAACGGAGGATATGATCTTATCCTTTGCGGTAAAGAATCAATCGATTATAATGGAGGTTCTGTACCGGGAATGGTAGCTCAGTTATTAAACCAACCTTTCGTAAATGCATCTGTAGGTTTAGATGTAAACGGAAGTGAAGCAACTGCGGTAAGAGAAATTGAAGGAGGAAAAGAAACCATTTCTGTGAAGTTACCGGCAGTTATTGCAGGTCAGAAAGGATTGGTAGATGAGAAAGACCTTATCATCCCGAATATGAGAGGAATTATGTCTGCAAGAACAAAGCCTTTGCAAGTGGTAGAGCCTTCTTCTTCAGAAGTTAAAGTTCAGGGAGTATCTTATGACAGTGTTCCGCCAAGAGCAGCTGTGAAAATGGTTTCTCCTGACAATTTGGATGAATTGGTAAGATTACTTCACGAAGAAGCTAAAGTAATTTAATAAGAACCAATTAAAAAGTAAAAAGATTCAGGATAATATCTGTATAAATTAGGAATTATCTCATTTACATCATACATTCAGTAACCTTGAATCTTGAACATTAAACCTTAAACAACTTTAAAATGGCAGTATTCGTATACGCAGAAAATATAAACGGAGTTTACAAAAAAGCAGCTTTTGAGGCAGTTTCCTATGCTAAAGCTGTTGCAGACAAAGCTGGAGATACCGTTACGGCAATCTCTGTAAACCCTACTGATTCTTCAGATTTATTGTACAAATATGGAGCATCAAACGTTATCAATATCAAAGACGAAGGTCTTAAAAATTTCTCGGCAAAAGCATTTGCTCAGGCTGTAAATGAAGTGGCAGACGGAAACACTATCGTTTTTCCTCACACGACTGATGCTTCATCTATTGCTCCCATGTTGGCAGTGATGAAGAACTATTCTTTAATTACCAACGTTTTGGAAGCTCCTGAAAGCCTTTCTCCTTTCCAGGTGAAAAGAAGAGCTTTCTCAGGAAAAGGATTTATGCACGCAAAAGCTGAAGGAAACGGAGTAATTATTACTGTTTCTCAGAATGCTTTCGGAGTGAAAGAAAATGCAGTATCCGGTTCAGAAGAAGTTAAGAATCTTTCAGTAGCCAATGAAGACACTAAAGTGATCTCTCATGAGCAAAGTTCAGGTAAATTAGACCTTAAAGAAGCTGAAATCGTTGTTTCTGCAGGTAGAGGGATGAAAGGTCCTGAAAACTGGGGAATGATTGAAGATTTAGCTAATGTTTTAGGAGCTGCTACAGCATGTTCTAAGCCGGTTTCCGATATCGGATGGAGACCTCATACTGAGCACGTAGGACAAACAGGTAAAGCAATTTCACCTAATCTTTATATTGCAGTAGGTATTTCAGGAGCAATTCAGCACCTTGCCGGAGTAAACTCTTCAAAAACTATCGTAGTAATCAATAATGACGCTGAAGCACCTTTCTTCAAGTCTGCTGATTATGGAGTAGTAGGAGATGCTTTCCAGATTATCCCTGCATTAACAGAGAAAATCAAAGCATTAAAAGGATAAAAATTGAACGGTGAATCGTCAACTCGCCAGCTTTTTAATTTTTTTAAAATTAACCTGCGACGCAAAATTAACGACTAACCTGATCATAAATAACATCATAAAAGCTCGGCTTTCCGGGCTTTTATTTTTGTGTAAAAAAGTAAAATCACAACAAAAAATTAATCTATATTTGCAATTATGGATTATAAGCAGCTAATTATTCGCGGAATATCGTATAGCCAGACTCAATCAGGGGCATACGCATTGTTACTGGAGCATGAAGAGACACACATAAAATTACCTGTTGTTATAGGAAATTTCGAAGCTCAATCTATCTCTCTTGGATTGGAAAAAGATATCCATCCACCGCGTCCGCTTACTCATGACCTATTCACAAAATTTATAGTTTCTGCCAATTATGAATTGGTTTCTGTTATCATTTACCAAATTGTAGACGGCGTTTTCTTTTCAAATATCAACTTCAAAAATAAAGCTAACGAAGAGGAGCTTATCCTTGACGCAAGAACTTCTGATGCTGTTGCGATGGCCGTAAGATTTGATGCACCTATCTTTACCACACAGCAAGTTTTAAATGAAGCAGGAATTCTATTAGAACTCGAAGACGTTTCAAAAGAAGAACAAGGTTTTTCAGAAACGGTACAGTCGGAAGATAATCTGAAATCGCTTTCTATGGAAGAGCTTCAGAAATTACTGGATGACGCCGTTAAAGAAGAAGATTACGATACCGCCCTTGAAATTCAGGAAGAAATTAAGAGGCGTAAAAAGAAAATTGACTAAAAGAGATATTTTATATAAACTATGAATTTAAAATTACGACTGACCATCCTCAGTTTTCTCCAGTTTTTTGTCTGGGGAGCATGGCTGATTACGATGGCAAACTTCTGGTTTGGCACAAAACATTGGGAAGGAACACAGTTTGGAGCTGTTTTCGGAACCATGGGAATTGCTTCTATTTTTATGCCAACCATTACTGGAATTATCGCTGACCGTTGGATAAATGCCGAGCGAATCTTTTCAGTATTACATATCCTTTATGGAATTATTCTTTTCATATTGCCACATTCTGCAGATCCGAATTCCTTCTTTTCAGTGATGCTGGTTGCCATGTGTTTTTACATGCCGACGATTGCTTTGGCTAATTCAATTTCCTATACGATTTTGAAAAACAATAATTTTGATGTGGTAAAAGACTTCCCGCCGATTCGTGTATGGGGAACCATTGGTTTTATTGTAGCGATGTGGATTACCAATCTTAGTGGAAACAAAGCTACGGAAGGACAATTTTATATCGGAGGAGCCGTTGCCATATGTCTGGGAATATATGCACTTACTTTACCGAAATGTCCACCTCAAAAGTTAATTGATAAAAGTTCACCGTTATCAGAACAATTAGGCTTAAATGCATTCAAGCTTTTTGGAAACTATAAAATGGCATTGTTCTTTTTGTTTTCAATGCTTCTGGGAGCTGCACTTCAGCTTACCAATGCATATGGAGATGTTTTCTTAAGTGAATTTGCCCATTTCCCGAAATATGCAGACTCATTTGTAGTACAAAGATCTACCATTATTATGTCAATTTCTCAGGTTTCAGAAACCTTATTTATTTTGGCAATACCTTTTTTCCTGAAAAAATTCGGAATCAAAAAGGTAATGTTGATGTCTATGCTGGCATGGGTTTTAAGATTCGGATTCTTTGCTTACGGTGTTCCGGACGGATTCGGATTATCTCTGATCATCCTTTCCTGTATCGTTTACGGAATGGCTTTCGATTTCTTTAATATTTCAGGTTCTCTTTTCGTAGAAACAACCACAGATAGAAAGATCCGTTCATCAGCACAAGGGTTATTTATGATGATGACCAATGGTTTCGGAGCTGTTTTCGGAAGCTATATTGCTGGCTGGGCTATTGATAAATTCTTTACGCACAAGTTTACAACCGCATCAGACTTATCTACTTATTTAGATACTACTTCAGATAATCCTACTTTCCTGGAGATTTTAAAATCCAGTTTCAATACCGTAGTAAATTCTGATGGAACCCTTTCTTCAGTTGTTATGGTAAAAGATTGGCACCAGATATGGCTTTCTTTTGCAATCTACTCGTTAGTTCTTGCTATATTTTTTGCTGTACTATTCAGGCATAAACATAAGCCGGAAGATGTATCTTCAGTAAGCCACTAATTCAAACAATAATAATAGAATATAAAATTGCACTTTTAGTTAAAGTGCAATTTTTTTTGTTTAAAGTATTGTCAGTGTTGAGGTTGGCTTCCGGAAAATAAAAATGGGCTAGAAAACTAATTATAAGCAATGATTTTAATTTTAAATTAATCAATAGAGAATGTGTATTGTTAACAAATAATTAAAATTAATACTATTTTATTGTGACTAATGAGTGTTAGGTAGGAAAATATTGGTTTGAAAATCAGATGGTTTAAAACTGTGTTTTTTTTTGTATTTTGGCACTTTAGTAAATATGAAAAATATTCAATTATTAGGATTATTATTAGTGGTTATAGGTAGTTTTTTACCTCTCGTACACGTTCCTATTATCGGGAACTGGAACTACTGGAAACTGGATCACTATTTAGCTATTGCATGCTGGATTTTAGCAGCATTTGCCGTTTTTGGAATTGTAAATAACAATGCGAAGGTTGTAAAAACTTTTGGAGTTTTACTTATCCTTTTATTTGCTTTCACTTTAGTAGCTGTGAAAATGCAATCGTTGCAATATTTCAGCTTTTTACCTTTTAAATCCTGGAGAGAAACCTTTGCAGGAGTAGTTAAACTAAAGTGGGGCTGGATCATAGAATTTCTAGGAGCTTTTCTGATGATTTTTGCAGGAAGCAGTGAAAAAACCGATAAACGCACACAGATATAGATATGAATTTCTTGAAAATATTTTCAGCAGGAATATTGCTGCTAACGGCTTCACAAGCCCAAGCTCAGACTAAAGAACAGAAAAAACCGGATAATCCGGCCAAATGTGCCAATATCAAAGAAGGTAAGTTTTTACGAGCCAACTATCCGGAATCAATCTGGTATATGACCATTAAAGATAATATTCAGACTGAATATTTCAACAACGGAAAAGACTTTATAAAGTCGACGCTGGTTTTTGTGGATGATTGCAATTACAAAGCAATTGTTATGGAGAAATCTGATAAAAAAGATCCTGCTCAGGTAGGTGATGTTTTCAGCAATAAAGTAATGGAAACTCAGGATAATTTCCTGAAAATTCAAACTAAAATAGATAACGCACAGTTTGTCGTAATCTATGCGAAAGTAAAATAAATTTAAAATCAAAAATGGAACCTGGTTTCATTTCAGCTAAAAATAAAAATTAGATACATGAAAGAAGTATTCATTGTTTCCGCAGTAAGAACTCCTATGGGAAGTTTTATGGGAAGCTTGTCAACAGTTCCGGCTACCAAATTAGGGGCTGTTGCAGTAAAAGGAGCATTAGATAAGATTGGTCTTGACCCGAATAATGTTCAGGAAATTTATATGGGAAATGTCCTGCAGGCAGGAGAAGGACAAGCTCCGGCTCGTCAGGTAGCTTTAGGAGCAGGTCTTTCAAACAATACTCCATCTACTACCGTAAATAAAGTGTGTGCTTCAGGGATGAAGGCTGTAACAATGGCTGCACAGGCTATCAAAGCCGGAGATGCTGAAGTAATCGTTGCTGGAGGTATGGAGAATATGTCTTTAGTTCCTCACTATTATAATGCAAGAGTTGCTACAAAATTAGGGGATATCAAAATGCAGGACGGTATGGTTCTGGATGGCCTTACAGACGTGTACAACAAAGTGCATATGGGCGTGTGCGCCGAGAAATGTGCTGTTGATTATAACATTACAAGAGAAGATCAGGATAATTTCGCAATAGAATCTTACAAAAGATCAGCAAACGCCTGGAGTGAAGGGAGATTTAAAGAAGAAATAGTACCGGTTTCTATTCCTCAGAGAAAAGGAGATCCTGTAGTTTTTGCAGAAGATGAAGAATACAAAGCAGTAAACTTCGACAGAATCAGAACTCTTCCTACAGTTTTCAAAAAAGAAGAAGGTACGGTAACAGCAGCTAATGCTTCTACTTTAAATGATGGAGCTTCTGCTTTGATCCTTGTTTCCAAAGAAAAAATGGAAGAATTAGGATTAAAACCATTGGCAAAAATCGTTTCTTATGCTGATGCGGCACAAGAGCCTGAAAACTTTACAACAGCACCTGCGAAAGCATTACCAATTGCTCTTAAAAAAGCAGGTTTAGAAATTGCAGATATCGATTTCTTCGAGTTTAATGAAGCTTTCTCTGTAGTAGGATTAGCTAATAATAAAATTTTAGGATTAGATGCTTCCAAAGTAAATGTAAACGGAGGAGCAGTAGCATTAGGACACCCACTGGGAAGTTCAGGTTCAAGAATTATTGTTACACTGATCAATGTATTGAAGCAAAATAATGCAAAATACGGAGCTGCAGCAATCTGCAACGGTGGTGGAGGTGCCTCTGCAATCGTAATTGAAAATATGTAATATATTGTTTTATAACATATTACCATTAAGGAATAGATAATTTTTTCAAAAACTTATCCATTTCTTAATGGTTTTTCTATTTTTGTGCTACTAATATTTATTTGAAATGTCTGAAACTGAGAATCGACAGCCTAAAAACATAAAAAATAACCCGAAGATTATGAAAGCCTGGGCAGTATACGACTGGGCCAATTCTGTTTACTCCTTGGTTATTACTTCTACAATTTTTCCTATTTACTATTCTATCCTCACCACAGCGTATGAGAAAAAAGAATATATAGCGGAAACAAAAAAATGGATTGATGTTCCGGTAAGGCATACCATCAAAATCTTTGGTGAAGGATATCAGCCGGATGCGGTGTATGGATATTCTTTAACGATATCATTCTTTATTGTAGTATTGTTATCTCCATTTCTGTCTTCTTTAGCTGACACTATTGGAAATAAAAAATCCTTCCTGCAGTTCTTCTGCTACCTGGGAGCAACTTCATGTATGGGGCTTGCAATGTTTACCGGAATGCATAATGTATTTTTAGGTCTCTTATTCAGTATTACTGCGAGTGTCGGATTCTGGGGAAGTCTTGTGTTTTATAACTCGTTCCTACCTGATATTGCAACACCCGACAGACAGGATGCTCTTTCTGCAAGAGGATATGTCTATGGATATATCGGTTCTGTAGTTCTGGTTGTGATCTGCTTAATATTGATCCAGGTTTTTGCCAAAGGAGCAGCACAGCAGTTGCTATTTACAAGAATAAGCTTCCTGTTAACCGGTGCATGGTGGTTTGGTTTTTCTCAATATACTTTCAAACATCTTCCACAATTCGGAGATGTAAAAGACAAGCTTCCAAAAGATCTTGTGTTGCTGAATTATAAAAATATTTTTAAAAAGCATGCAGAACAAGGTGGCTTTTTTGAGGTTTTTAAAGACAATATGAGCTTCTATAAGGATATTGCCAAAGAAAGCTTCCATGAGCTGTTTAAAGTAGGCGGAGAATTATTCAAGGATAAAAATCTTAAATTCTTTTTGTCCAGCTTTTTCTTTTACAGCGTAGGAATGCAGACTATATTCCTTATGGCAACCTTATTCGGGAAGAGTGAAATCAATCTTGCTCAGGATAAACTGATAGGAACCCTTCTGGTAATTCAGATTGAAGCCATTATCGGAGCTGTGATTTTTTCCAGACTATCCAAAAGAATCGGAAACAAAAACGTTATTTCGATTGCGATCATATTATGGATTGTTGCCTGTATCTGGGCTTTCTTCCTCAACAAGGAAAACCCTACAGTAGAGTATCAATTCTACGGAGTTGCTGCAGTCGTAGGATTAGTAATGGGAGGACTTCAGGCGATGTCAAGATCTACCTATTCAAAATTACTTCCTGAAAATTCTATGGAAAATACAACGTATTTCAGCTTCTACGACGTGTTGGAAAAGATAGCCATCATTATTGGAACATTTATCTTTGCAACATTGATTGAGCATTTTAATAATATGCGTATTGCCGCTTTATCGATGACCTTATTTTTTGGTGCAGGATTAATATTAATTCGGTTTTTAAAGGTCCAAATGAGAAAGGACAGAGAAACTTTATAAAATGAAAGACGTTATTTTTAACGTCTTTTTTTATTTTCATCCAATCATCTTTTTGGTGATTTGAGCTTATTTATTGCTATTTGTTTTAAAATATTAAAAAATGATAGTAATTTTTCACTATTGTTTGATTTTTTTTGTTAATTTGTAAACATTAAAAAAATCAAAATAATGAAAAAAGTTCTACTATTTTGCATACTGCAATGCTTTGCTTTTAGTTTTTCACAGAAATTAAAACCGGTTGCTGAAAAAATTTCAGAATATCATAACACGAAAGTAACATTCAAAAGCTATGATTTGTTTGAAATAAATAATTCTGCTGATAAACTTGCCGAATACAAAAAGGCAGCAACAGATATTACTGTTATTTCCTTAAAGTCTGCCGAATTAAAAAAGCTTGTCAGTGAAAAACCTGAATTTATTGAAATTACTTTTCCATACGCCGGTGGACAATCTATCACCGTTGAAATGTACAAAAACCAGATTTTCACCAACGATTTTAAAGTAGTTACTGAAAAAGGGAATACAGTACAATATACCCCGGGAGTTTATTACCAGGGAATTATAAAAGGAGATAATACCTCTATTGTTGCTTTTAGCTTTTTTGATAATGACATTGTAGGAGTCTCTTCTGCCTTGGGAATGGGAAATATTGTTGTAGGGAAAGTTAAAAATTCTGATGACTTTGTCAGCTATTCAGATGCCAAATTAACAGGTTCCAACCCATTTGTTTGCGGAACAGATGACTTGAAAGAGGTTTCATCCCAAAAGATCGCTTTTAATCCTGATCATGTAAATGATAAGAAAACGGATAATTGCGTCAGAATCTTTTACGAAGCAGGGTATGGACCTTATACTCAAAATGGAAGTGATACAACCACTACTACTAATTGGGTTACTGCCATGCATAATAATGTTTCAACATTATATGCCAATGATAATATTAAAGTAGCTCTAAGTGGAGTCTTTGTTTGGACGACTACTGATCCTTATTCAGGATCGCCAAGCGCAATCCTTAACCAGTACAAAACGACAAGAACTACTTTTAATGGTGATTTGGCACAATTATTAAGAAATCCTGCTACAACAAGTATAGCTTACGTAAATGGAGTTTGTACTAATTCAAGATACTCTTATTGTGGTGTGAATTTTACCTATCAGAATGTTCCGACTTATTCCTGGAATATAGAAGCAATGACGCATGAACTTGGTCATAATTTAGGCTCTCCACATACACATGCTTGTTTCTGGAATGGGAATAATACCGCTATTGACGGATGTGGACCTGCATCAGGAAACAATGAAGGATGTAATGCGGCGCTTCCACCAGCCGGAGGCGGTACTATTATGAGTTATTGTCATTTGGTTTCTAGTGTTGGGATTAATTTTGCCAATGGATTTGGCGTACAGCCGGGAGCACAGATCAGGAATACGATCGATTCAAAAGGGTGTCTTGGGACCAATTGTACAACATCATGTCCTCTTTCAGTTACCAACCTGAATATTGCAAATATTACACAAACTTCGGCAAATGCAGCTTTCACAGATGCAACGTCAACATCCTGGAAACATAGACTTACCAGAATGGATGGAACAGTAGTGTCTACTGGAAATGTAAATACACAAGCAATTAACTTTACAAATCTTCAGCCGGCAACATATTACAAACTTAATGTGGGAAGTGATTGCAGCGGACCTAATGCCTACCAAATATCAAAAATGTTTTTGACAGATGGCGCGTGGTGTGATGGAGTTCAATTTACAGATACAGGAGGTCCAACCGGAAAGTATGCAGATAATGAAGATCTTGTAAAAACGTTTTATCCAACTTCTGGTTCCTCATTGACAATGACCTTTACCGAATTTGCTCTTGAGCAAGATTACGATTATATGTATGTTTACAATGGAACTTCTACTGCCTCACCATTATTTACCAATGGAAATAATTTGACGGGGAATACGATTCCTGGCCCTTTCACATCTACAGACCCTTCAGGAGCAATAACTGTGAAATTTGTTTCAGATGGAGGAGTTACCGATAATGGCTGGAAGGTAAATTTCTCTTGTGGCGTTTTAGGAGTAGAAGATCTTACTGCAAAAAATAATTCAGTAGGTATCTACCCGAATCCTGCGAAAAATGCTATTGTTATCACTTCCAAAGAAGCACTGAAGGCTTATAAAATTTATGATGAATCCGGAAGGCTGGTTATTTCAGCTTCTTCTCTAAAAGGGACTCAACATGAAGTTAACCTCTCATCTATTCAGACAGGAAACTATGTAATCACAATAGAAACGGTAAAACAGACTGTAAATAAAAAGTTGATCAAACAATAAATCACGTATATATAAATAACAAAAAGCCTGAATTTTCAGGCTTTTTTACATTGCAAATCTTGATTTTCAATGCTCAACAAATGATAGAAATAAATCTATTGTTAAAATATGTTAGAATTCGGCCTGAATTTTGTTTATATTGAGCAGAATAATTTTTAACTTTGCAAAAAGATTTATTGTCAACATGACCAACCCTTTATTTTATGCAAAAATAATTCTGTTTGGAGAATATGGAATGATTGAAGATTCCCAGGGGCTTGTTGTACCATACAGCTTCTATAAAGGAACTTTAAAATTTTCAGATTTGAGTTCTGAATTTGAACTTAATTCCAACAGACATCTGCAAAAATATTCAGAATTTCTTACGACGCTGGATCTTTCTGATGATTTCAAACTGAATATCGATAGCTTGAAAAATGATATTTCAAACGGACTTTTCTTTGATTCCAACATTCCTCAGGGATATGGAGTAGGAAGTTCGGGAGCATTGGTAGCAGCGATTTTTGAAAAATATTCAATCAGTAAGCTAAATCCTGAGAATATTTCAAAAGACAATCTTAAAAAATTAAAAGCTGTTTTCGGCGAAATGGAAAGCTATTTCCATGGTAAAAGTTCAGGAATGGATCCTTTGATCTGTTATATGAATCTTCCGATTCTTATTGAAAATAAAGAAAACCTGGACAGAGTATCCATCCCGGATGGCGAAGAGGGCAAAGGAGCCATCTTCCTGATTGACTCGGGTATTACAGGAGAAACAGGACCTATGATTCAGATTTTCTTTGAGAAAATGAAAACAGAAGGTTTCCGTAAAACCCTTAAAGAAGAATTTATCCGTTACAACAACGCTTGTATCGATTCTTTCCTGAAAAAAGATATGAATCCTTTCTTTAGAAATCTTAAAAAACTTTCTTATTGGGCTTATGAACATTTCCGTCCCATGATTCCTGAAAGTATTTTTAATATCTGGAAAAAAGGCCTGGATTCCAATGCTTACTATTTAAAACTCTGCGGAAGTGGTGGTGGAGGTTATATTTTGGGATTTACCAAAGATTACGAAAAAGCTGAAAAAATGCTTGACGGCTTCCAAAAAGAGGTGATTTACAGATTTTAAATAGATTGGAATGAATTCTGAAAAAGAAACTTTCCAATCTAAAAATTATATCTCAAAATCTCTATTTTACAGATTTTCACAATTCGTGGGCTTTCTGCTCGGAGCAAGGTTTTTTGTAGCTGCTTTGCTTACATTTGCACTCTATGTTTCTACATTCTTTCTGTTTAATCAGGATGAAAGTTTCAGAAATTTTGTTTTTGATTTTAAAGTTCATGGCATTATTTTCTGTACCGTTCTTACTATTTTAGCAGGCGGAATTATCAACCAGTTTTATGATCTGGAGAAAGATCATATTGTAAAACCGTTCAGAACCAGAGTTCAGAGCTTTATAAAACAAAAATACTTTCTGTATGCGTATCTGGGATTGAGTGCTATTTCATTGGGAGTAGCATGGATGATTTCCCATAATGTTTTTATTTTCTTTGTTGTCTATCAGTTTTTTATGTGGTTTTATAGCCATAAACTAAGCCGCATTCTCATTGTCAACAATCTTACTTTTGTAAGTCTTACCCTATATCCTTTTTTTGGAATGATGGTGTATTATGAAACCTTTTCTAAAAAGGTATTCCTGATGGCTGTCTTTCTTTTCCTTATCCTTTTATGTATTGATATTGTAAAAGACACCCTAACAAGGACAGTTGATAAAACTTTTGGATATACAACGATTCCTAATTATTTTAAAAGCAGAAACACAAAGACAATCCTTATCACATTGCTGGTGTTTACAATGACGGTCTCGATGAAAATTATTACCAAAACAGGGGTGTCAGGATTTATGGCTTATTATTTTGCCGGAGGTCTATTTGTGATGATCTCTTGTATTTATCTGCTCTTAAATTCTTCCAGAAGAAGTAACTTTTTCACCCTGAACCTATTACGTTTTTGGGTTTTTGTTGGAATTATTGCGATGCTTTTAAATGGAATAGAGCATAAATTATAAAAAAATTCTTTAAATAAACTAAGGTTATTATTACCTTTGCGTAATTAAATTTAATAAATAGGAATGCCCATTTTTAACGATACCAAAGTTGCATTTGCAGATAAAACAGATGCACAATTGAGAAAGGCTTACTGGATGTTTAAAATGATTGAACAACCCGCTCTTACCAGCCTTGGAACATCTGTTCTTAATTTCACAGTACACAACAATTTTCCTTTCGTTACAGGAATTGTAAAAAACACTTTATTTGAGCAATTCTGCGGAGGAGAAACCCGTGAGGAAAGTATGAAAGTGGTAAAACAGCTTTTCAAAAGAGGTGTCGGAAGTATTTTTGATTACTCTATTGAAGGGAAGGAAGATGAAGAAACTTTTGATGCCGTATGCAAGGAGATTAAGGATATTGTAAGGTTTTCGGTAGGAAATCCGGCGATTCCTTTTATTGTTTTTAAGCCTACAGCTTTTGGTAGAATTGATATCTATGAAGCAGTTGGAAAAGGAGCAGAGCTTACCACAAGCCAGAAAGAAGAATGGGAAAGAGTGGTGAGAAGATTTGATGAGGTATGTAGTCTTTGCCACGAAAACGATAAAAAAGTAATGGTAGATGCTGAGGAAACCTGGATGCAGGATTCAGCAGACCACCTTTGTGAGGAAATGATGGAGAAATATAACCAGGAAAAACCTATCGTTTGGAATACCATCCAGATGTACAGAACGGGAAGACTGGAATATATGGAAGAAAATCTTAAAAGAGCCAGAGAAAAGAACTACTTCATCGGCTATAAGATCGTTCGTGGTGCTTATATGGAGAAGGAAAGAGCCAGAGCAGCAGAGAAAGGATACGCAGATCCGATTCAGCCTACCAAAGACGCTTCCGATAAAAATTATAATGCCGGAATCGACTTTGTGATGAATCATTTGGATAAAGTATCAGCTTTCTTCGGTACTCACAATGAGATTTCTTCAGAGTTGATTATGGATAAAATGAAAGCTAAATCTTTAGCAAACGATAACCCACACGTTTATTTTGGCCAGCTTTACGGAATGAGTGATAACATTACCTTCTATTTGTCAGATAAAGGCTATAATGTAGCTAAATATCTTCCATATGGACCTGTAAAGGATGTTGTCCCATATTTAACCAGAAGAGCCAGAGAAAACACTTCTGTGGCCGGACAAACAGGAAGAGAACTTGGACTGATCAAAAAAGAGTTGGAAAGAAGAAAAAAGTAATACTATTACTTTCAAGATACATAAAAAGACCTGCAGTATATGTAGGTCTTTTTGTTTGAATTAAAGTCAGCAATGATGATCAGTTCAATCAGTCATTAAATTTATATCGTATTGACAATAATCGTATTAATTATTTATTACATTAATTATTTGTTAAAATAATTTAATTTTTATTGCTGATTTGATTTGAATTTATTATATTTGGTTAAATGATAGGAAATGACAGGTGAAAATACCGTCATCGATGCATGTAACATAATTTTTTAACGAAAGTAAATATGATCTTCTAAAACTTCCATAACCTTAAATGGTTTAAAGAATATAAAAGATCAATAGTAGATAAAAAGTTCTAACCACGAATTTTAAAATAAATAAAGCAAATAGCTTTAGTTTTCTTCTTCAAATATTTTTTAACCTGACCATTTTCTTTGGTCAGGTTTTTTAAGGCTCAAAACTTTCAAATTTTCCATTTTCGTAGAACAAAACAATACGTTTGATCTTATTCTCCTGATTACCAAATACTTGGCTTAGAATCTGGCCGCTTGAATTTTCTAATCGCTGAGAATCGGATATATTTTCTGGAGCTTTATCCTTTGTCGATATAATCGATTCTCCAGGACTTGATTGGGCAGGCTCAATATCTGTTTCATCAGCTCCGAATTCATTATCATTGTTCATCATCGTAAACAGATCGGGCAGAGGAGTGGTCCTTACTTTATCTTCCACATGTTCTTCAACGACCGGTGCTGCTTCCGGTAATTCTGATTTCAGCATTTCACCTTCTCCAGTAACGAGCCAGTCCCAAAGAAGTTCAGGGAACCTGGATTTTATTTTTATGATAAACTCCAGAGACGGTTTGTTTCTTCCGGATGTAATATGAGAAATTGATGAACGTTGAACATCAATCTCATCTGCAAATTCAGAAGGAGTAAGATTGGAATACTCTATTACTTTGGAAATTCTTTCGTTGAGGCTCATAAAATAATCTTTCAATGATATTACAAATGTAACTTATATAATTTACAAAAGCAAACTACAAATGTAAATTTAAAAATAATTTTATGATTTACAAATGTAACGTAGTTATAAATACTTATAATACAGCTTATTAAATTCTAATTACAACTGTATTTTGCTATATACTATATTAAACTTCAAATACCATGAAATAGTTTTCATGTCGAATATACTCTCTAAAATCTCCTAAAAAACTGGTTATAAATGTAAATTATCTTCAATGATGAGCTCATTTTAAGCGGTAAATTCTGTTTACAGTATTAAAATACAATAATTCTTATATTGAAATGCTTAGAACGTCAAAAATAGCGTTTAAACCACTTAGAACAAGGTATTGTAGTGATATACAAAAGTAAATAATACTGTAAATTACCAATGTAAACGCCTACTTTGGACTATTTAACCCCTATTTCTCTCTTTCAGGATTCAGTAAATTTCTTTCCTATAAGAATTTCTTTTCAAAGTCTAAAATTCAAGAACAGTTATGGCTAAATTTCAGGATTTTCAGTTTATAGGACCTGTTTATATATGTAAATAGCTGAGTTTTCCACAATATATATGTTTAATAAAATCATGCCCATTTGGCTTTAAATAGGGTTTTCTATACTTCAAGTAATGTTACAAAACCTATTGAGATAAAATACATAACTAATTGACTATTATGTTTTTAAATATATTGAATTAAATTATTCGCAATCCACAATTTTACCAACAGACAAATTGACAATACGTACTGTTTAATATTGTTACAGATGTTAAATACTGTTTTTGGCGAAAACAACACTTGTTTGATGGTTGTAAATTAAATTAAAAACATTGAAACATTTGTAAATTACCTTTTTTTAAGCTTTGTTACAAATGTTAATCTTCTTTTTAGACCAAAAATGGTTAAATTTGATCTGTAAACTATTCCCAATGACTTTTGAACAAATCTATATTCAGAACCTTAATTTCTCTAATCGCTATATTTCTCCTGAAAAATTATTTTCTTACTTACAGACAAATCTCAGCGATTATATTCAGGAGATCGGAAGATCCTATTTAGATAAACCCATTTATCAGTTAAGCATCGGAACCGGAAATATTCAGATTCTGGCCTGGTCGCAGATGCATGGTAATGAATCGAACGCCACACATGCAATGCTGGATCTTTTGGTAAGTTTGGATAAGGCTCCTGAAATGAAAGAGGATTTATTGAGTAAAATCAGATTGGATTTTATTTTTATGCTAAATCCTGACGGATCTAAAAAGTGGACAAGGCTTAATGCTGCCGATATTGATCTGAACAGAGATTTTCATAATGAAGCAAGTAAAGAGATTAAGTTTCTTAAAAGAGCAGCGGCTTCAAAAAAATATGATTATGCATTAAACCTGCACGAACAAAGAACGATCTTTACCACTGACGGTATTCATCCAGCGACACTTTCTTTTCTGGCTCCTTCCGAAAATCCTGAACGTACCGTTACTGAAAACAGGAAAAAGTGTATGGCAGTGATTGCAGATGTTTACACCCATTTAAAAGAAATGATCCCTAATCAGGTCGGTAGATATTCTGATGAGTTTTATCCTACTTCTACAGGCGATAATTTCATAAAAGCCGGGATGCCTACCATATTATTTGAAGGTGGACATTTTGTAGAGGATTATACCAGAAAAAGAACAAGAAAATATTATACGATTGCTCTTTATTATGCACTGAAAGCAATGAGTGAACTCAATTCTGATACTACAGGTTGGGAAAATTACCTCACTATTCCTGAAAATAAAGAAACCCACTATGATATTATATACAGAAATGTAAAACTGAATACAGAACATGAATGTATTTTAGACATCGCTGTTCAATACAGAGAAATGAAAGAGGACGGGAAAGACGAGATTTCTTTTATTCCTTATGTAATGGAAGCAGGAGAGGTGAGAAGGAAGAAAGGCTGGCTGGAAGTAGACTGTACCGGTAAAAGATTTGTGTCCGCTACCAAATATCCGAAACTGGACTCGGTAGTAGATTTTAAAATAGAGGATTAAAAAAAACGGCAATCGAAAGATTGCCGTTTTTGCTTTTTATTTCTTCAGTAGAAAAAGCTTTCACTAAAACTGAAAAATATTAATTAACTACTTTGATACCGTTGGCTACAAATCTGATCTCTTCTTTCGGCTGCGTAATCGCATCAATTTCAGATTGAGGTTTCTTTGCATCTTCAGCATAATGTTTCTGCTCATTTACAGAAGTTACTTTTCTTTCAGCACTTCCTTCCAAAACTACATTTTTCCCCTTCAAAGCGGTAGGTACAAAAAAGGCATAATCTTTCATTTTAACAAAAAACTTTGAATTGTCTTCTGTCTGAATCGTAAGCCAACATCCTTTTTTATCACAAACATCAGTTACTTTACCTTTAATGGCTACATTTTCAACTTTCTTGTTGTCTTTTTTAAGTTGTTTGTTCAGTTTATCTACTGTTATGGCTTTAGATTCCACGGATGAAGAGACTTCACCTCCATAAGTGTCACCTGCTAAGGCATTTCCTGCCGGTGGCCCCATCTCCTGTGCAAAGGCCAAAGTAGAAAAACTTACAGCTGCCGCGAATAATATAGCTTTGAATTTCATTTTTAATAATTTTTCCAAAAATACTAATTAAAACTGAATCATAACAGAATAAAAAATGATAAAAAACAGGTGTTTTTGTAAATTTTAAACAAAATTCAAAATCAATAAGAGATTTGTTTATATTTGACGCCTATACTTGACTATGCAAAAAAAACTGAAACTTTGGGACGCCATTATGCTGGTAATGGGATCTATGATCGGAAGTGGGATCTTTATTGTAAGCGCCGATATGATGCGCAATCTGGGATCCGGATTCTGGCTTATTGTGGTATGGGTGATTACAGGAATAATGACGGTGGCAGCAGCAATCAGCTATGGTGAGCTTTCTGCCTTATTTCCAAAAGCAGGTGGGCAATATACTTATCTTAAAGAAATTTTCGGAAAAAGAATGGGTTTCCTTTATGGTTGGGGACTATTTACCGTTATACAAACCGGAACAATCGCTGCCGTAGCAATGGCTTTCGGTAAATTTACAGCTTACCTGATTCCTTCACTCAATGATGCAGCACCTATTTTTCAAAGTGGTGAGTTTAAAATTACGTGGATCCAAATTCTGGCAATTGCAGTCATTCTTTTGCTTACCTATATCAATACAAGAGGAGTAGAAAGTGGAAAGTTTCTGCAGAATATCTTCACAGGATCAAAAATTATAGCCCTGCTTGGGCTGATTGCATTAGGCTTTATCTTAGTGAATGCTTCACATCTAGCAGAAAGTTTCAGCTTCGGCTCATTTAGTAATCTTAAAAAAAATATCGATGGAAGTTTTCTGAAAGAAGGCTGGCAGCCCATCGGAGGGATGACTTTACTGGGTGGAATTGCTGCCGCAATGGTTGGATCCGTTTTTAGTTCTGTAGCTTGGGAAAGTGTGACCTTTGTTTCCGGAGAAATAGATAATCCTAAAAGAAATGTGGTAAAATCAATGATTTATGGTACTTCTGCCGTAATGATTCTTTATATCGCCGTGAATTTTGTGTATTTAAATGCATTAGACCGTGATGGAATTGCCTTTGCAGCAAATGACAGGGTAGCCGTAGCCGCATCTCAGAATATTTTTGGAAGTGCCGGAACCATTATTATTGCATTGTTGGTTATGATCTCCACATTTGGATGTAATAACGGGTTGATTTTAGCCGGAGCGAGAGTTTTTCAGACGATGGCAAAAGATGGTATGTTTTTTAAATCAGCAGTAAAAAATAATAAAAATGAAGTTCCGGAAAATGCTTTGTGGATGCAGGGAGTCTGGGCTTCTATCTTATGCCTGAGCGGTCAGTATGGAAATCTTCTGGATATGATATCGTTTGTCATTGTACTTTTTTATATGATTACTGTTTTTGGAGTTATTTACCTGAGAATTAAACAACCAGAGCTGGAAAGACCTTACAAAACCTGGCTTTATCCGGTAACTCCGGTTATTTACCTGTTGATTGGAGCATGTTTCTGTATTTTACTTTTAATTTATAAGCAACAATACACATGGCCGGGATTCGTACTTGTATTATTGGGGCTTCCGGTCTACTATTTTATTAATCGAAAGAAGACCGTTGAATAAAATACAATAGAGATAATAGTTACAGGGCTTTCAATTCACTTTGAAAGCCTTTATTTTTAAATAATATTTGGTAACTGTATACAATTTTACACCATTGTCATTCTGACGAAGGAAGAATCTCATGTATGGCTAGATTCTTCATTTCACCTCGTTACATTCAGAATGACAGAGTTATAATAACTAAGATATCAGGATTAGAGTAAAATTGTATATAACCACCTAATATTTTAAGGTATTATGACAATTATTTAGTGAAAATGTGTATTTTGGTATTTCGTTTTTAAGTAAACGCAACCATGAAGTAAAAAATAGAAAGCTATGGATACACCAAATTACAGAATGCCCTTCGTCCCATCTACTTTAATGACCGAAGGCGGAAGTATCGATACCTGCGATATGGGAGAAAGTATTGCCCATAACATTATGCTGCTGATCACGACTAAAAAAGGGGAGAACAGATATGATGAAAACTATGGAAACGACGTTTGGAACCTGGAATTCGATAACGGAGTAACCAGTGCCATATGGGAAAATGTTTTTGTTAAAAGTCTCAGAAGACAGATCCAGGAGTATGAACCCCGAATTGTACATCCCCAGATTGACGCCCACATCCAATTTGTAGAGCACAGCTACGATACCAAAGAACACACAGAAATTAAAAAGAAAGTAAGAATTGCCATCAATGCAAAAATGGAGGAAACAGGAGAACGTTTCAGTTTTTCAACCGAACTGTTCCTGAGTCCGATGTCTATTGATTAAAATTTTTAACACCGAAAAACAAATCATGAATTTAGATCAGAATATCTATTCCAAAGAATCTGTAAAAGCAAGAATGCTTCAGAATGCCACTAAAGTCTGGGGACTGAAAAGCCCGCAGTCATTAGATCCTTTTGTAAAGCTATTGATAGATGCATTCAGTACAGAAGTCTTTAAAGCAAATAATGAAATACAGACTGTTAACGCCAGAATTTTAGAGAAACTGGCAAAACTGCTGACTCCTTCTATTTATACCCATCCTATACCATCTCATGCCGTTGCTTTTACGCAACCTTATGATTCCTCCGAAGTATTATTGGAACATACGGAGTTTTTCTTCCGTAAGCAGATGACATCCACTGTAAAATCAGAGTCGGATAAACAGCTGAATATTCCTTTTACTCCGGTAGGAAATGTAAGAATCAATAAAGTTCACACCTCCATCATGTTTGTAGGAAATACCTGCTACAGCATTGATGACAGATTCAACAAAATACCTATTGCACGATTTCAGGGAAGACCGGAAGATTACAGAAAAATTACGGTAGGAGTGGATGTCAGTAAATATGTAAGTGAAAACTATCCTAAATATCTAAGCATATATTGCTCCAATCCTGCTTTTGAACATCTGGATTTTGTATATAAATTGTTGCCATATATCACGGTTTCCAGTAATGGAAATCCTTTATTCGTAAGAGAAGGACTGAGTTATCTTACCGAAAGCCATTCGGATGGATACGAACAAATGTTCAAAGAGCAGTCTATCCGTAGAAAAGTTATTGAAGATATTAAAAGTATTTATCGTCATAAATTTATTGAGATTACAGGAATTTCTCAAAGCTTATTTTCAGAACCGGGACAGCTGCCGCAGAATCTTGATTTCCTTTCCGGGAAAGAAGAGATTGTAAAATATTTGGAGAATAAACCGTATTTGTGGCTAACTTTTGAGTTCCCACCGCAATTTTCTGCTGAAATTCTGGATAACTTTTCATTTGTTTTAAATGCTTTCCCTGTCTACAACAGAGGTTGGAAAAAAACAGAATACAGTCTGGATATTATGGGGAATAATATTCCTTTGGTAACAGACGAGGGTGAACATTTCCTGTATGTAGATGAGGTTCAGGATGGTGATGGAAGAAGGTATTCGGAAATTCCATTTACTCCTGCCGATGATTTGAAGAAGGGGTTATATACGGTAAGAAAAGGAGGAATGGAACGTTTTACCAACAGAAATGCGGTAGATATGATCGCTAACGTTCTGGAGCTGACACGAGATGAAATTGCCGCATTTTCCCTTTTAAACAGGGATAATGTAAAAGGCGTCCTCAGTGAAATGTCTGATAAGATGAAATCGATGGTGCAGAAAGTGAACAATGCCAAACGAAATATCAGACAGGAACTGAATTACGTCATCATGGAACCCGTAGAGAAAACAGATCACACCTATGCTGCATTTTGGGTAACTCATTGTACACTGGCCAATCATATGCGTCCCGGAACAGAACTTTCAAACCAATTAAAATCTCAAACCGTAGTTTTGCTTACCGAAACACTAGGAGGTTCAGAAGAACAAAAAGGGACAGACAGTATTCAGGCTTATAAATATGCATTAACCACTCGAGACAAAATCATTTCTCTTGAAGATGTTAAAAACTATTGCCGAATGATTCTCAAAGACGAATTGAGAGAGGTAAAGGTCAGAAGAGGAACAATGATCAGCAATAAGCCTAAAGAAGGTTTTGTAAGAACTGTGGAGGTAGAAATCATTCCGCAGAATTATTCCTTCTATGGAAGAGCCTATTGGGAAAATATGGCCAATATTATCAGAAATCAGATTATAGCCAAAGCTATTGACGGAATTGAATATCTTGTGAAAATAAGCAATGAAGATATTGAATTCCAGGATATGTAAAACGAAAACCAAAACGAATAAAATATGAGAAAGATTATTGTAATGGCAATGGCTATGTCTTTGACGGCTACGGTCATAAGCTGTAAAAAAGGAGCCGACGGCATTGCTAATACTGTTTTAAATTTAGGAGGAGAAGCTGAGGCTAATGCTATTATTGACTTTAACAATAACTTCATCGATTCTTATAAAAATACTTCCAAATTTGTTGAAAGAGTCTTAAAATATGCAGATGAATCCGTTGTAAAAGCAAAAGGAGGAAATATTTCGATCATACCTATAATAGGCAGTTCAATGGATTATACGCTTTCCAAAATTAAAAGCATTCCATCTGGATTCGGAAAAGATAAAACAGCCATTGAAAAGGATTTTGCTATCTATAAGGCTAAAAAAGAAAATATAGAAAAAAAGTTTGAAGAACTGAAGTCCTATATAAGTTCTGAAGATTATAAAGACGATAAAGGAGCAAAAGCAGAGGCTATTAAAAAAGAGATTGAGACTGATGCAGAAGCTTTGTATGTCTCAGGAGAAAATGTGATGGCTAAAATTAAGCCTGCCACTGATGCCGCTGAGAATGTGATTTTAAAAGACCATCCAATGAAAGAATATATTATCTCATCCAAAAATGTGATGAATTCTTTGGATTCGGTTATCGATCTTTTAGGAAAACAGTATGCAGGAAAATTTAATGAAGCTGAAGCTCAGAAAAAATATGACGAGTTTGCCAAATTGGTAGAAACCAATTCTAAAATGGATTTTAATGTGAAAGATCAACAGTATTCCCACAAAAAATCTGAGTTTGAATACTTTAATAAAAGCGCTTCCACCTTCGTAGATAATTACAGAAAACTGATCAGAGATTCTAAAGAAGCCGGTAAAATCCCGGATAGTGACATCCAGCAGATGGATTCTTCCTATGAAACCGTATTGAGTGCCTACAACACATTTGTGAAGTAAAAAATATTCTATACTATAAAAAGACTGATATCATTTGTATCAGTCTTTTTGCTTTCTATACACTGAAAAGAAACATACTGAAGCATCTTAAGGCCGGTTTTGATTCTTATATCATTACCTGAGTTATCAAAATAAGTTGATAAAGGATAACTTTTATCCATCGTATAGTTTAAAAAATTCCATAAAAATTCCGTATTTTTGCACGTTGTGATTTTCAGGCAAAACCACTCCAAATTATGAGCAAATCAACAGAATATATAGAAGTTTACGGAGCACGTGAACACAACCTAAAGAATATTAATGTTAAAATTCCGCGAAACGAACTGGTAGTGATTACCGGTCTTTCAGGAAGTGGAAAATCTTCACTGGCTTTTGATACGATCTTTGCAGAAGGCCAGCGTCGTTATATAGAAACATTTTCTGCCTATGCACGTCAGTTTTTAGGAGGATTGGAGCGTCCCGATGTAGATAAAATTGAAGGACTTTCTCCTGTGATTGCCATTGAGCAGAAAACAACCAATAAAAATCCACGTTCTACCGTAGGAACAGTGACTGAGCTGTATGACTTTTTGCGTCTTTTATATGCAAGAGTTTCTGATGCCTATTCATTAACTACCGGACAAAAATTGGTAAGTTATACCGAAGATCAGATTCTTGAGACGATCAAAGAAAATTACAAGGGAGAAAAGATTATGTTGCTGGCTCCTGTTGTGCGTTCAAGAAAAGGACATTACCATGAACTTTTTGTACAGATGGCCAAGAAAGGGTACGGACAGGCAAGAATTGATGGAGCATTACAGGATATTGAATACGATCTGAAACTGGACCGTTATAAAACCCACGATATCGATATTGTGATCGACCGTTGGATTATCGGAGAAAATGCTTCAGAAAGCAGAATGGAAAAATCATTGCGAACAGCAATGGAAATGGGTGAAGGAATTATCGGAATCCAGAAGTTGGGAAGTACAGATATCGAATATTTTTCTAAAAACCTGATGGATGCGGAAACAGGTCATTCACTGGCGTTACCAGAACCGAATACTTTCTCATTCAACTCGCCAAAAGGAAGTTGTCCCAATTGTAAAGGATTAGGAATGATCAAAAAGATCAATACCGATTACTTTATAGACAATCCGAAATTATCAATCAACCAGGGCGGATTACTGCCTTTGGAAGATATTAAATCCAACAAATGGATTCTTTCACAAATCAAAAATATCCTGGAGATTTTCGGACTGGGAATGACGACTCCGCTAAAAGATATCCCGGAAGAAGCACTGGATTATATTTATAACGGCTGCCATAAAGAATTCAACAAAGATCTTAAGTATGCCGGAATTACCAAAAAAATAAAAATCAGCTTTGATGGCTTAATTGCTTTCATGGAAGAAATGATCGATGAAAGGGAATCTTACGAAGCAATTTTACTGGAAAGACATTTTACGACAGAAGAAATTTGTCCGGAATGCGGCGGAACACGTCTTCAGCCTTCAAGCTTAAGTTTTAAAATAGACGGGAAGAATATTGCTGAGGTTAATGGATTAAGCCTATCAGATTTAAAAGAATGGTTGGCTGATGTTAAAGATAAATTTTCAGAGAAAAATAAAATTATCGCTCATGAGATTTTAAAAGAGATTGAAACCAGACTTCAGTTTTTATTGGATGTCGGTTTGGATTATTTAAGTCTGAGTAGAAGTTCAAAAACCCTTTCCGGAGGTGAATCGCAAAGGATTCGTCTGGCAACACAGATAGGATCTCAGCTTGTGAATGTGTTGTATATTCTTGATGAACCGAGTATCGGATTACACCAGAGAGATAATGAAAGATTGATTCATTCGTTGAAAAATCTTAGAGATATCGGAAACTCCGTGTTGGTAGTAGAACACGATAAAGATATGATTTTGGAAGCCGATGAAGTGCTGGATATTGGTCCGAGAGCCGGAAAGTTCGGTGGAGAAATATTGTGGCAGGGAAAACCAAAAGATTTGCTGAAAGCAGATACCATTACGGCACAATATATCAACGGAAAAAGAAAGATCGAGATTCCTGCAGAAAGAAGAGCAGGAAGCGGTAAAAATATTGTTTTAAAAGGTGCTACCGGAAACAACCTTAAAAATGTCACATTAGATATCCCACTTGGGAAGCTGGTAGTGGTTACAGGAATTTCAGGAAGTGGTAAATCATCATTGGTTAACGGAACTTTATACCCGATTTTGAATAAGCACTTCTACAGAGCCGTTCAGGAGCCTTTACCTTACAAAAAGATCGAAGGACTGGAAAATATCGACAAAATTGTAGATGTAGACCAGACGCCGATCGGAAGGACACCTCGTTCAAATCCTGCCACTTACACAGGAATGTTTACCGATATCCGGAACCTTTTTGCCGAATTACCGGAAAGTAAAATCCGTGGCTACAAACCGGGGAGATTCTCCTTCAATGTAAAAGGTGGAAGATGTGAAACCTGTCAGGGTGGTGGATTGAAAGTGATTGAAATGAATTTCCTTCCCGATGTATACGTTCATTGTGAAACCTGTAACGGAAAACGCTTCAACAGAGAGACACTGGAAGTTCGCTACAAAGGAAAATCGATTTCTGATGTCCTGGATATGACGATTGACGAAGCCGTTGATTTTTTCCAGCCGATTCCTAAGATTTTTGCTAGAGTAAAAACATTACAGGATGTCGGCCTCGGATATATTACCTTAGGACAGCAGTCAACGACCCTTTCCGGAGGTGAAGCACAACGTATCAAGTTAGCGACCGAATTGGCAAAAAGACAAACAGGAAATACCCTTTATATCCTTGATGAACCAACAACAGGTCTTCATTTTGAAGATGTGAAAATTCTGATGGATGCCATCAATAAGCTGGTAGAACTTGGAAACTCATTCATTATTATTGAACACAATATGGATGTGATTAAACTGGCAGACCATATTATTGACGTAGGTCCTGAAGGAGGAAAACATGGTGGACAAATTGTAGCCCAGGGAACTCCGGAAGAAATTGTGAAGTCGAAGAAAAGCTTGACAGGGAAGTTTTTGAAGAGGGAGTTGTAGTAAGAAAATATCAACTAATTATAGAAAAGAATTTGCGAAAGCAGATTCTTTTTTTTGTTTTTAAAATATTTGATGAAATGACCTGTTTCTGTCAATGATATAAGCTTAATTCTAAGTTTTTATCATGATTAATGAGCTTCCAATATTAATTTTTCAATTATTTTAAAAATTATATACCTGTAAATCAATATATTATGTTTTAATGTTAACTCAATGTTAACTCAATATGAATTTAGTATAAATTATTTTAATAACTTTGGTTAAGAGATACAAAATAAGGTTAGTACAATATTTAAAACCAAATAGTTATGATAAATAAAATTCAAATAATAATAGCCTCACTTTTCATTTGTGGAACGATAACAGTCGTTAATACTGTTAAAGCACAAACTACCGATCATAATACAATTCAGGAAATTCAACTGAATAAAAATGAAACGTTTTATGATATCAGAACTCAGCTGACTGAAAATTTTGATCTTACAAATCCTGATTATAAACAGGGGACTGTAAATTCAGTGGTGAAATTTGATATCGCTAAAAACGGAAAAATTGTCAACGTACATTCTACCGGTGATTGTAAAACGGTAAGCAAAGAAATTGAAACCGTTCTAAGTGATCTTGATTATAAAGTGGATCGTAAAAAATTAAATGAAAATATGGTTGCCTATACTTATGTAATGCCGGTAACCGTTGAAATCCACAACAGATAATAACAAAAAATCATATCTTCCTTTCGTTCTTTGAGTTATGTATTTTGAATCTGTTTTAATTTTATATTATAGGTAATAATTCTGTAAGATTATTCTTGGAATTTGTAATATATAAAAATAAATTACCCATAATTTTGCAATACCATAAAATTAAAACTATATGAAAAATGTAAAGAAACTATCTAAGTTAGATTTGAAGTCAGTGTACGGAGGACAGCCAAAACAATATTGTACGTATTGTGAATGGGCAGACAAAGTTTTTTGTAGTGAAATTCCAATCGTTCAATGTCCGTAAAAAGATCAAAACCGCTTTCGCAAGCGGTTTTTTTATTAAGGATTGGCCTGAGCAAACTCTGTCAGCCTTGCTTTAAGGTTCTTTGAATTGCCTATACTATCAAAACTGATATTGTCAATTTTCCATTTGTTTTCCGAATTGACCA